>NZ_SODX01000002.1:0-312688 GCF_004366435.1 Flavobacterium sp. S87F.05.LMB.W.Kidney.N
GGGGCTCACCTCTTCCCATCCCGAACAGAGTAGTTAAGCCCGCCTGCGCAGATGGTACTGCAGTATTGTGGGAGAGTATGTCGCCGCCTTTTTTTTTCAAAAACCCTGTTTCTAATCGAAACAGGGTTTTTTCGTTTTTATTGGTTTTGTATATTTTAGTTTTTACTAAAAAGCTCAAACTGTTAAATTATAGTCAATTGTTTGTTCTTCTATATTCATACTTTAGAAGTTTTAAATTTGAATGAGTATTTTTGTGCTCAAATTATTATTTAAACATGAGAAAAAGTATTTTACTGTTGGCACTTTTTATAATTACAAATCTAAGTGCACAACAACGTCCTAAGTTAGTTGTAGGTATAGTAGTTGATCAAATGAAAATGGAATATTTATATCGTTTTTCAGATGATTTTTCCCCGAATGGTTTTAAAAAGTTAATGAATAATGGATATGTTTTTCAGAATATGCATTATAATTATATGCCAACCTATACTGCGCCGGGACATGCTTCTATATACACTGGTACAACTCCTGCTACACACGGAATCGTAGGCAACGAATGGTTTAGCAGAACTCTTGGAAAAGAGATGTACTGCACAGATGACGCAGATGTGAAAACTGTGGGAGACGGAACTGCTGAAGAAGGTGCAATGTCTCCTAAAAATCTTCAAAGTACTACAATAACTGACGAAGTTCGAATGTCAACTAATTTTGCTGGAAAAGTTATTGGAATGAGTCTTAAAGATCGTGGAGCAATTTTACCAGCTGGTCATTTTGCAAATTGGGCTTTTTGGTACAGTAAAACCGGTTCGTTTATTTCTAGCAGTTTTTATGGAGAAAAATTACCAGAATGGGTGTCTGAATTCAATAATGAAAAAAACTACTTAAAATATATTGATAAAGGCTGGGATTTGTATAAACCAGCTTCAGTTTATAATGAAAGTCTCCCAGATAATAATCCTTATGAGGGGAAATTGTACGGAAGTGTTGCTCCAGTTTTTCCATACGATTTGAAAACTATGTATGAGAAAAATGATGCTGGAATTATTCGTGCTACTCCTTATGGAAACGATCTTTTGGCAGATTTTGCTAAAAGAGCAATTGAAAAAGAAGAATTAGGAAAAGATAATATTACAGACTTCCTAACTGTGAGTTTTTCTTCAACTGATTACGTAGGTCATTTACTTGGGCCAAGATCTATAGAACTTCAGGATACTTACTTGAGGCTAGATCAAACTATTGCTGATTTCTTAACCTATTTGGATAAAACTGTTGGTAAAGGTAATTATTTGTTGTTCCTAACTGCGGATCACGCAGGAGCAGAGAATGTAATTTACTTAAAAGACCGTAAATACAATGTAGATAACTATCCGTCAAAAGAAGTTAAGAAAAGCATGCAAGATTTCTCAGTAAAAACTTTTGGAGTAGATCTGGTTTTAAATTATTCGAATTTTAATGTTTTCTTGAATAAGAAGATAATTAAAGATAAAGGTCTAGAATTATCGAAAGTTAAAAAAGCTTTTAAAGATTTCTTGATTTCTCAACCACAAGTTAAAAAGGTTTATACAGAAGAAGAAATTCTAGCTAATGGCGGAAACGATTACGCTCTTAATTTTGTGGCTAAAGGATACGATGTTACGCAAAATGGTGATTTAGTTATAGTTGATAAACCAGGAGATATTGAATATAGCACGACAGGTACATCTCATGGAACGATCTACAGTTATGATACTCATGTCCCGGCTATTTTTTACGGGTGGCATATCAAAAAAGGGGAATCTTATGATAAAAAAGCAATTACTGAAATAGCTCCGACAATTGCTCAAAAAATTAAAGTTACTTTTCCTAATGGAACTGAAGCAAAAGTATTGCAGGAAGTTTTAGATGAAAAGAAATAACATCTTAATATTATTAGAAATAGAAAACCTGTCTTTTATGAAGACAGGTTTTTTTATGCATAAAAAAAGGCTTTTCAATTAAGAAAAGCCTTTATAATAGTGACTTAGTAAGCACTTATTAAGTATTAGCACTATGCGTTTGCTAATACTATCTCTTCGTTAAAAGGAAGGTTCCAAGCTTCAGCAACTCCTTTGTAAAGGATTTTTCCATTAGCTACATTTAAACCTTTTTTCAATTCTTCATTTTCGTTACAAGCTTTCTCCCATCCTTTGTTTGCTAGTTGTACGGCATATGGTAAAGTTGCATTAGTTAAAGCTAAAGTTGATGTGTAAGGTACAGCACCTGGCATATTAGCTACACAATAGTGAACAATATCATCTATAATAAAAGTTGGATTTTCGTGTGTTGTAGGAGTACAAGTTTCAATACATCCACCTTGATCAACCGCTACGTCAACAACAACGGCTCCTGGACGCATTAATTTTAGCATATCACGAGTAATTAAGTGAGGTGCTTTTGCTCCTGGAATTAAAACCGCTCCAACAACTAAGTCAGCATCTTTAATTGCTCTAGTGATATTATAATGGTTAGACATTTCTGTATTTACATTCGCAGGCATAATATCATCTAATTGACGCAAACGAGGTAAACTTAGATCCATGATAGTAACTTGAGCACCTAAACCTGCAGCCATTTTTGCAGCTTGAGTTCCAACAATTCCTCCGCCTAAAACTAAAACTTTTGCAGGAGGTACACCTGGAACACCACCTAAAAGAATTCCTCTTCCTTTTAATGGTTTTTCAAGATATTTAGCTCCTTGTTGAATTGCCATACGACCTGCAACTTCTGACATTGGTACTAAAAGAGGTAAGCTGCGATCTGTTTTTTCTACAGTTTCGTAGGCTAAACAAACAGCTCCTTTCTCAAGCATAGCATGAGTTAGTTCTTCTGATGAAGCAAAGTGAAAGTAAGTGAAAAGTAATTGATCTTTTTTAATCAAAGGATACTCAGAAGCAATTGGTTCCTTAACTTTGATAATCATTTCTGCAATTGCATAAACTTCTTCAATAGTTGGCAAAACTACAGCACCAGCTTGAGCATATTCATCATCACTAAAACCACTTCCTAAACCAGCAGTAGCTTGAACATAAACTGTATGCCCGTGTTTTTTCATTTCTGATACACCAGCAGGAGTTAAAGCAACTCTGTTTTCGTTGTTTTTTATTTCTTTTGGAACACCTATTATCATTTTGTTATATTTTTTTGTTTTTATTGAAATTGTTTTACAAATCTACAGAGAGAGAAGAAATTATGGTTTAATGATTGTTAAATAAGAAAATATTATTTTATTTTTTACTTTTACAGAAAAATATTCTGTTTTAGGATCAATTTTATTCTTGAAAAAGAAAAAAAGACTAAAAACTATTAATCTAATAAAACGTTTTCGCTATGGCTTTAGATGAAATTGACAAAAAAATCTTACGTCTTCTTCAAGAAGATGCACATTACACTTTAAAAGACATTGCAAACAAAATAAACTTGTCGCTAACTCCTGTTCATGATAGAGTGAAACGTCTTGAGAAAGATGGTATTATAGAAAAATATGTTACTATTTTAGACAAGAAAAAGTTGGGAAACAACTTGACGGTTTACTGCCAGGTCACACTTACTAAACAGACTTATGATACATCTGAAGGGTTTAATCAATCGATTTTAAATTTACCCGAAGTTGTGGAGTGTAATTATGTTTCTGGAAATTTCGACTATATGCTTAAAATCATTATTCCAGATATGGAAAGTTATCACCATTTCCATCAAAAAAAATTATCTGTTTTGCCTGAAGTTTCTTTGATTAATACTGTTTTTGTAATTTCTGAAGTAAAAAGTACAACAGTTTTGCCAATTTGATTAAAGAAAAAACCACCAAGAAATCTTGATGGCTTTAAAAAATAGTTAGTTTGGTTGAATTAATAATACGTATAACGTCTTACTTTGGCAATATATTTTGCTAAACGAATCACTTGATGACTATATCCATATTCGTTATCATACCAGATATACAAAACGATGTTTTTTCCATCCTTAGATACAATTGTCGCATTGCTGTCATATATGGAAGGGGCAGAAGTTCCAACAATGTCAGATGAAACTAGTTCATTATTTAAAGAATATTTAATTTGCTCTACCAATTCTCCCTCTAGCGCATATTTCTTCATGATTTTGTTAATGCCAGCAATTGATGTCGCTTTTTTAACTTCTAAATTTAAAACAACCAAAGATCCATTTGGAACAGGAACTCTAATCGCATTTGAAGTTAATTTTCCTTCTAAAGATGGCAAAGCTTTTGCAACGGCACTTCCAGCACCAGTTTCAGTAATTACCATATTTAACGCAGCAGCTCTTCCGCGACGGTATTTTTTGTGCATATTATCAACTAGATTCTGATCATTTGTATAAGCATGAATGGTTTCTAAATGGCCTTTAGTAACTCCCAAATTATCTTCAATGACTTTCAAAACTGGAGTAATGGCGTTAGTTGTACAAGATGCTGCAGAAAAAATATCCACTTCATCAGGATTGTATTCATTTTGATTTACTCCGTAAACAATATTTGGAACTCCTTTTCCTGGTGCCGTTAGTAAAACTTTTTCAACCCCATTTGATTTTAAATGTCTTTTTAAAGTTTCTTCAGTAGTAAAGGCTCCAGTATTGTCAATTAGTAAAGCATCATTAATTTCATATTGCGTATAATCAATTTCTTCAGGAGAATTTGCTGTTATGATATGAACTGTAGTTCCGTTGATAATTAGAGAGTTATTTTTTGGATCGGCAATTACAGATCCGTGAAAATCGCCATGGATAGAATCATAACGCAGTAAAGAAGCACGTTTCTCTAAACTTGTGGCATCATTTTTATCACGGGTTACAATTGCTCGCAGACGCAGCTGATTTCCTTTCCCAGTTTTAGACATCAATTCTCTTGCTAATAAGCGTCCGATTCTTCCGAAGCCATATAAAACCACATCTTTCGGTTGAATTTCTTTTGATGATTTGGCTTTCTTCAATTTATCCATCACAAAATACCTTGCATCTGGATATTTTTCGTCCTCTAAGCGATATTCGTAGGTTAGTTTTCCAAGATCTATTTTTGCCGGTGGCAGGTCTAAAGATAAAACGACTTTTGCAATTTCTACAGAATCAAATATGGTGATTGGTTTTCCAACAAATTCACCCGCATATTGATGAAGGTTAATAATATCGCTCACATTTTTGTCTAGCAGTTGGTTTTTAAATAAAACCATTTCTACCGATTTGTCATACCATAAATCACTTATGATTTTAATTAATTCGACTCCAGCTCTTCTTCGGTCGACCTGTAATGATACCTCTTTTTGGTACAAAGATTTGTTGTTCATAATAGATTAAAATTGAAATAATAAAACGCTCACTTATTTTATAATTTGGCGCAAAAGTATCTATTTCAATCGATTTCGTAAACTATTTTAGCATTTATTTTAAAAAATAAAAAAGCCATCTTAAATTTACTAAGATGGCTTTTTTAGTTTTCAGTCTCAGTCACAGTGTTCAGTTGTAAAAACTGTAAACTGGGACTGAGTACTGTGACTTAAATTATAATTCTAAAAATTTCTCCGTTTCTGTTGATCATTTCAATTCGAACACTTTGGCCTTCGTCTTTTTTACTTAAGAGTTTCGAAACTGTTTCAACATTTGTTGCTTTAACATTATCAATACTTAAAATGATATTACCTTGTAGTTCATTTTGATACTGCATTAAATTCTCATTTGTAATATTTTTAATCTTAACACCATAATCAATTCTGAATTTTTTCTTGTCTGCAGCATCGATATTTTCTAATTCAATTCCTTTAAACTCGGCGCTGTAAAATTCATTTTTACTTAAAGTTACTGGAACAGTTTTAGTTTTTCCATCTTTAATATACGTTACTTTTACTACATCATTTGGGCGTTTGGTATTAATGTAACCTGATAAATCTGCATATGTAGAAATATTTTGATCATCTAGCTTTACAATAATATCGCCTTTGCCTAAGCCTGCTTTTTCTGCGCCAGAATTTTTGGTTACTCTATTAATGTAGAATCCTTGAGTTTCTGTAATACCTAATTCTTTAGATGCGGTACTATTTAGTTCACCACCTTCAACTCCTAAAATTCCTCTTTGCACATTTCCATATTCCATAATATCCTCGATTATTTTTCGAGCGATATTAGAAGGTACAGCAAAAGAATATCCTACATAAGAACCAGTCATTGAGGAAATCATGGTATTAATTCCAATTAGTTCGCCTCTCGCATTAACTAACGCTCCACCGCTATTTCCTGGATTAACTGCCGCATCTGTCTGGATAAATGATTGAATGCCGCTTTGATCTAAATTTCTGGCTTTCGCCGAAACAATACCAGCAGTTACTGTAGAAGTTAAGTTATACGGATTTCCAACTGCCAATACCCATTCTCCAACTTTTACGCTGTCTGAATTTGCGAAAGCGGTGTAAGGAAGCTTTTCATCGGCATTGATTTTCAAAAGTGCTATATCCATTTTTGAATCTGTACCGATTAACTTCGCTTTATATGATTTTTTATTGTTTAAAGTAATTTCGATTTCCGTAGCATCTTTAATAACGTGATTGTTGGTTACAATGTATCCATCTTCGGAAATAATTACACCAGAACCAGTACCAACTTGTTCTTGTTGCTGCTGTCCTCCGTAACCATAGAAAAATTCAAGCATCGGATTACTAACGGTTCTTCTAGAAACATTTTTTACGTGAACAACGGTATGGATAGTTTTGTCTGCGGCTTCGGTAAAATCTACTGTTTCAGCTGCTAAACCAACATTTTTTCCAAATGAATTGGGGGCAAGAGTAACAACAGAATTTCCTTTTCCAAAAAAAGAATTGTTGCTTTCAAATAATAACTTGTAAGCACCAAGAGTAATAGCACCACTTAATAATGACACTAAAAATAAGGCTGAAAATCTTTTCATATTAGAATTTGTAATTAAAGTTATTAGAATTTATGTTCATGTTATTTAACGTAAAATTACTTCAAAAAATTATTTGTAAAAACGGTTTAACTCTCTTTAACAATGATTAACATTTCATTAATTAATAGTTTGTACTTTTGTATTTCTAATGACTAAAAAATGCAAATAGAATTTTATAAATATCAAGGAACCGGGAACGATTTTGTAATGATTGATAATCGTTCAAATTTCTTTCCAAAAGAAGATGTTAAACTTATTGAACGCTTGTGCGACAGACGTTTCGGGATTGGAGCTGATGGATTAATTCTGCTTGAAAATGACTCTGAAACCGATTTTAGAATGGTTTATTATAACTCCGATGGAAATCAAAGCTCCATGTGCGGCAATGGTGGGCGTTGTCTTGTTGCTTTTGCCAATCAGTTGGGAGTAATTGATGACAAAACAACTTTTATTGCCACTGACGGATTACACCATGCTTCTGTTAATGATGATTCTATTGTTTCCTTGCAGATGATTGACGTCAACGAAATACAGAAAAAAGATTCTTATACGTTCTTAAATACTGGATCGCCACATCATGTTCAAATTGTAGATGATTTGGAACACTATAATGTAAAAGAAAATGGCGCAGCAATTCGTTATGGAGAATTATATGGAGAAAAAGGCAGCAACATCAATTTTGTAAAAAAAGTTGATAATGATACTTTTTCTTTGAGAACGTATGAAAGAGGTGTTGAAGACGAAACATTGGCATGTGGTACGGGAGCAACTGCAGTTGCAATAGCGATGAATGCAATTGGCGAAACAGATAAAACCTCAATTAATTTAAATGTTGAAGGTGGAAAACTTGTGGTTTCTTTTGATAAAGAAAATGATGGTTACACAAATGTTTTCTTAACCGGACCTGCAAAATTTGTTTTTAAAGGAACAATCGAGATTTAATATAATAAATACCAATTTTTTAAATCCCAAATTCCAATCGACATTCTAAAATCTAAAATTGTAAATGATAACATTAAAAGGAGATTCTATTTATCTGCGTGCACTTGAGCCTCAAGATTTAGAGTTCATTTATTCGATAGAAAATGATGAGAATATCTGGGAAGTTAGCAATACGCAAACTCCTTACAGCCGTTTTTTGATTAAACAATATTTAGAAAATGCCCATCAAGATATTTATGAAGCAAAACAACTTCGTTTGGCAATCTGTCAGGATGAAGATTTTCCTGCTGTTGGATTAATTGATTTATTTGATTTTGATCCTAGAAATAATAGGGCAGGAATTGGGATTGTGATTCAGAAAGAAGAAAATCAAGGAATAAATATTGGTTCTGAGGCTCTAGAACTTTTAATAAAATATTCTTTTTATAATTTAAACCTCCATCAATTGTATGCAAATATTGGTGTACAAAATGTAGCTAGTCTTGCACTTTTTACTAAATTTGGTTTTAAGAAAATCGGAATAAAGAAAGATTGGATCTTGTATCATAACCACTATCAAGATGAAGCAATTTTTCAATTAATTAATAAACAAATTTAAATTTTAAGCTTTGACTCTAAAAAAAATTATCACAATAAGTGCCGTAGCCGTAATTTCAGTCTTAATGATTTATGGTTTTATTTTAATCAGTAAAATTTTTAGTTCTAATACTAAGTTTGAAGAAAAAGAATTGTACGTGTATGTGCCTACAGATGCAACTTATGCCGATGTAAAAAAGATATTATCGCCTTACATCAAAAATTTCGACAATTTTGAAATGGTTGCCGAAAAGAGAGATTATCCGGAAAATGTAAAATCTGGACGTTTTCTTTTAAAGAAAGACATGAACAATATTGATCTAGTACGAGCAATGCGTTCTAATATTCCAGTGAAATTGGTTTTTAATAATCAAGAACGTCTAGAGAATTTTGCCGGAAGAATTGGTTCAGAAATAGAAGCAGATAGTTTATCATTAATGAAAGCTATAAAAGATTCTGCTTTCTTAGCAGCAAATGGTTTTAATGAAGATAATGTTTTTGCTATGTTTATTCCAAACACATATGAAATCTATTGGAATACTTCGGCAGAGAAGTTTCGTGATAAAATGATTAAGGAGTATAATAATTTCTGGACAGCTGATAGAATTGCTAAAGCAAAAGCGCAAGGTTTAACTCCTGTTCAAGCTACTATTTTGGCATCAATTGTTCATAAAGAATCAGTTAAAAAGGATGAAAGACCGCGTATAGCTGGTGTTTATTTAAATCGTCTTCGTTTAGAAATGCCATTACAGGCAGATCCAACTGTTATTTATGCATTGAAATTAAGAGACAATAATTTTGATCAAGTTATTAAAAGAGTTTTTTATAACGATTTGGTAATGAGATCTCCGTATAATACTTATGTAAATAAAGGACTTCCTCCAGGACCAATCGCTATGCCTGATATTACAGCGTTAGAAGCAGTTTTAAATCCAGAGAAAAACGACTATATTTATTTCTGTGCAAGTGTAGAGCGTTTCGGATATCATGAATTTGCGGCAACATTGGCAGAACATAATGTAAATGCAAAGAAATATTCTGACTGGATCGCTAGTCAGGGCGTAACAAGATAATTTACTTTTTTAAATTATTCAAAACCGAAGTAATTTTACTTCGGTTTTTTTTGTTTCTAATTTTTAGTTGAAAAGTGATTTCGATCTTAAAAATATCAAATTATTATTTTGAGTTTTTTTTGTTCAGCTTCATAAAAAAATAAACATTTTTTAATGGGAAATTTTATAAAATTCAAAAAGTAGTTTTCAAAATTTGGATAAGAACGAGTAAATAATTGTAATCTATTTCTTTCTTTTTAACCTTTTTTACTTAAAATTAATATAAAATTTGATTTTTTTTGAGCCTAAAATTCAATTTTTGAAGGTAAAAAATCACTGGATAAAACTTTTGGAATCCATTATTATAACTGGGACGAAAGCAATTTTGAGTTTTTTGATAAAAATGTTAAAACGTTGATTTATAGCATATTTTTAAAATGCCTTATCTTTGCACCGTAGAAATTTCAAGAGGGTGACAGAGTCTTGAAGAAAAACAATTTATGATAAAGAAATGGTATTTTTATGCGAGTTTAGTCGTTATTATTACATTTTTAAGTTTGGGATTTATTCCCTCTAACCACGAAACCAAACCTTGGTTTTCAATTGAAAAAACAGATGGATCAGAATATATTTTTCCATCTAAAGAAAAGGATGATTATCCAAACACCAACGTCCCATACACAGGAAATCATCTAATAGGTTTTAAAGAAGCAGTTGCTTTTAAAGAATCTCAAGGGAAATACAGATTAGTAAATTCTCTTGGTTACATGGGTAAATATCAATTTGGTTCTAAAGCTTTAAGAGCAATCGGAATTAATGATAATAAAGCCTTTTTAAAAGATCCTGCCCTACAAGAAAAAGCTTTCATGGCTTTATTGGCCAAAAACAAATGGATTTTACGCAATGAAATCGAAAAGTATGAAGGCAAAATCATCAGCGGTATTGAAATTACCGAATCTGGAATTTTAGCTGCAGCCCATTTAGGCGGTGCAGGTTCTGTAAAGAATTTTTTCAAAAACAAAGGAAGCAGACATTTTAGAGATGCTTTCGGAACTTCTTTGAAAAGTTATATGAGAGATTTTGCAGGTTACGATCTTTCTTTTATAGAAGCAGATAGTAACGCAACAGTTAACGACTAAATTAAAAGAGGTTGTTTCATAATTTTGAAACAACCTCTTTTTCTATTTTTATCTCTTCAATCATACTTAAGTAATACTATAAAATCTTAAGATTTTTTTTCATCCACAGCCCTAATAACTGAAAACCGAGACTGAGACTGAGACTGAGACTAAAAAATATTACTCAATCAAGGCTTCCAAGATTTTAATAGCAGCTTCACTGATTTTAGTTCCTGGACCAAACACTGCAGCAGCTCCGGCATCAAATAAAAATTGATAGTCTTGAGACGGAATAACACCACCTACAATTACCATAATATCATCACGGCCATGTTTTTTTAATTCTTGGATAACCTGCGGGACCAATGTTTTATGACCGGCTGCAAGTGAAGAAACTCCTAAAATATGCACATCATTTTCTACAGCTTGTTTCGCTGCTTCAGCTGGAGTTTGAAATAACGGACCAATATCAACGTCAAAACCAACATCGGCATAACCTGTTGCGACTACTTTTGCACCTCGGTCGTGGCCGTCTTGTCCCATTTTGGCAATCATAATTCTAGGACGTCTACCTTCTTGTTTAGCAAAAACATCAGCTAGTTGTTTTGCCCGCTCAAAATTTTCGTCATTTTTTATTGCTGCACTATACACACCGCTAAAAGATTTGATTTGTGCTTTAAAACGACCAAAAACAGTTTCCAATGCATTACTAATTTCGCCCAATGTTGCTCTGTTTCTAGCGGCTTCAATTGCATTTTCTAATAAGTTTCCTTGTCCTGTTTGTGCACAAAGGATTAGTTTTTCTAATGAATTACTTACTTTTTCTGTATTCCTTGTTCTTTTTATTTCTTCTAAACGTTCGATCTGCTGTTTGCGAACCAATTGATTATCAACATCCAAAATATCTAATGGATCTTCTTTTTCCAATCGATATTTGTTAACGCCGACAATAATATCCTGTCCGCTGTCGATACGCGCTTGTTTTCTCGCGGCAGCTTCTTCGATTCTAAGTTTTGGAATTCCGGCTTCAATTGCCTTAGTCATGCCGCCTAACTCTTCAACTTCTTCAATTAATTTCCAAGTTTTTTCTGTGATGTTATTGGTTAAACTTTCGACATAATAACTTCCGGCCCACGGATCAACTGTTTTAGTAATCTTAGTTTCTTCCTGAAGAAAAATTTGCGTGTTACGAGCAATTCTTGCGGAGAAATCTGTTGGAAGGGCAATTGCCTCATCTAAAGCATTCGTATGAAGCGATTGTGTGCCTCCAAAAACTGCTGCAGCAGCTTCAATACAAGTTCTGGCAACATTATTAAACGGATCTTGTTCTGTTAAACTCCAGCCACTAGTTTGACAGTGTGTTCTTAAAGCCAAAGATTTGTCACTTTTCGGATTAAACTGCTGTAGTAATTTTGCCCAGATCATTCGGCCGGCTCTCATTTTGGCAATTTCCATAAAATGATTCATCCCGATTGCCCAAAAGAAAGATAGCCTCGGAGCAAATTCATCAATTGTCATTCCTGTTGATAATCCTGTTCGAATGTATTCTAGACCATCTGCTAAAGTATAGGCCAATTCAATATCGGCAGTGGCTCCAGCTTCCTGCATGTGATAACCAGAAATAGAGATAGAATTGAATTTTGGCATTTTTTTACTAGTAAATTCAAAAATATCAGCAATTATTTTCATCGAAGGAGCAGGAGGGTAGATATAGGTGTTTCGTACCATAAACTCTTTCAAAATATCATTTTGAATTGTTCCTGCCAATTTTTCTGGAGCAACCCCTTGTTCTTCTGCAGCGACAATATAAAAAGCCATAATAGGTAAAACGGCTCCATTCATCGTCATTGAAACCGACATTTCATCAAGTGGAATCTGGTCGAAAAGCACTTTCATATCTTCGACAGAATCTATTGCAACGCCTGCTTTTCCAACATCACCAACCACTCGTTCATGATCTGAATCGTAACCACGGTGTGTTGGCAGATCAAATGCTATGGAAAGTCCTTTTTGACCGGCAGCTAAATTCTTTCTGTAAAAAGCGTTGCTTTCTTCCGCAGTAGAAAATCCAGCATATTGACGTATTGTCCACGGGCGTCTTACGTACATGGTAGCATAAGGACCACGTAAATTAGGAGCAAAACCAGCTCCGAAATCAAGAAATTCTAAATCTTCGATATCCTTTTCAGAATAAGTTTTTTTAATCTCAATTCCTTCCGCAGTAGTGAAGTTTTGTTCTAAGTCTTCTGGGTTATGCGTTGGTTCGCTTAGCTCTTCACTTTTAACTTCCAACTTTATATGTTTAAGGTCTTTTCTCATTTTGTATTGTATGACTAATGAAGTCTTTTGAGAGCTTTAATTACGTCTTTCATTATCAAATAATATGGTAAGAAGTAAAATAATATAGCTAAAAGCATTGTTGTGAGTGCTATCAAAATCTGTTTATAGTTTTTATATGTAATTCCGATTATGAAAAAAATTAGACAAGTTACTACCATCACTAATGATAATATCCAAAAAATAATGAAATAAAATCCCATTTATTCTTGCTCTAATCTTTCCTGCTCCATTTTTTCTGCCAGTCTTTTTTCGATTATGGGCGTAATTAATGTTTTTCTGGGTTTGATTTTGACAAAAGGAAACAGTTCTAAATCATGCTTCATTCTGTCTTCTTTGTTCGGATATTTATTTGTTCCTAAAAGAATTTCCTTTTTAGAATCAAATAATTCCTGTTCTTTATTGGCGCTTTCCTGAATTTTCTTTTTGATTGTTCCATCATTTAAAAGCTTCAAGAAACCTCCATTAGCTTCAATATCTTTAAACAAGGTTAAAGCTTTTTCGGCGAGCTGCACCGTTAAACTTTCGATATAATAACTTCCATCAGCTGGATTATTTACTTTGTCAAAATAGCTTTCGTGTTTTAAAATCAAAAGCTGGTTTCTGGCGATGCGGTCTCCAAATTCATTGTCTTTATGATACAAGGCATCGTATGGCAAATTAGCAATTGCATCTGCACCTCCTAAAATTGCCGACATGCATTCTGTTGTTGTACGAAGCATGTTAACATTATAATCGTAAATCGTTTTGTTTCGTTTTGTAGGCGTTACTAAAAAATGGCATTTTATTTTCGAATTATATTCTTTAGCTATTAAATCGAAAAGCATTCTAAGTGCGCGAAGTTTTGCAATTTCGAAGAAATAATTGGTTCCAACAGAAATTTGAAAAACAATTGTTTTCGTTAATTCAGAAAAACGATTCAGGTATTCGTTAGCATGCGCTAGACTGTATACAATCTGCTGAGTAATATTTGCACCCGAATTTTGATATAAACCTAGATCTACGCTTAGGAGATTTAAGTTGGTTGTATTTTTAAATATTAAATCTAAAGTTTCAAAATTATTTTTCTCTGACGTTGTAAACCAATTTCCGTCGCGTGCTAATTGTCCAATAGGATCAAAATTGCAATAAAAATAAGCCTTTTTTTGGATTGAAATTGTATCTAATTTTTTAACGAAATCGATTGAGATAAAATTGAAATTAAAGTAAACGATTTTGTTTTCTAAAGGAAGATTCTCTAGTAATTTTTGAATATCAATTTTGTCATTTTCTATAGTAAAACGAAGACTCTCTGCACCTCTTTGTAATGTGTTTAGAGCTCGTTCGATAGATTTATCGACATCATAAACAAAGATATTCTGGCAGATTTTAAAATCTGATGCTTGCGTATTTACATTAACTGCTTTGGTGAATTCATCGCTGTGATAAAAAGGTTTTACCTGAATATCTTCTGGAGAATTCCAAATAACAGTTTGATTATAATCGGCTCCATCTAATTCAAACTGAATTTTTTGTTTCCATTGTTTGGATGAAATCGGATTAAAATCGTCGAATAGGTTAGTGGCCATTTTATTTTTTTTGATTATTCTTTTTCTGGAATAGTGTCTCCTTCAAATTGTATGATGTAGATATCTTCGCTGTCTTTTTTCATGAAATACTTTTCGCGGGCGTATTTCTCAATTTGTTCTGGATTTTTTAATTGCTTGATCTGTTCCTGATCTTTTTTGATTTCTTCCTGATAATATTTTTTATTATCCTGAAGCTCATTTATTTGCTGATCTAAAAAGCGATGATCAAAATAAGAGTAATTGTCTAAAAATAACATCCAAACAATAAAAAACAGCAAAACCCAAACGTATTTGTTTCCAAGGTATTTGAACCATTTTTTGTCTTTATATGGATTTTTTAATTTCATTTTTAAACGAATATTGTTTTGAATATGATTGGTGTTGTTTAGCCCCGATAGCAGTGAAAATCCTTTTGTGTCTCGTTTCTTTAGCGAGACACAAAAGATTGTAACGAATAGCGGGAAACAGCTCCTTATTATTATGGTTTAAATTTACGATAAAAATTATGAAATTCGCTGATTAATTACTGCACGAACTACATCAATTGCTACTGTATTGTATTTGTCATTAGGGATAATAATGTCTGCAAAAGCTTTAGACGGCTCGATAAATTGCTCGTGCATAGGCTTTAAAGTCGTTTGGTAACGGTTTAAAACTTCGTCAATATCACGTCCGCGTTCTGAAATATCTCTTTTTAGACGACGAATTAATCTTTCATCAGAATCTGCGTGAACGAAGATTTTAATATCGAACATTTCACGTAATTCTGGATTTGTTAAAATAAGAATTCCTTCTACAATCATCACTTTTCGAGGATGAGTTGAAACCGTGTCATCTGTTCTATTGTGCTGTACAAAAGAATAAACAGGCTGATCGATTGTTTCTCCAGCTTTTAAAGCTTTTAAATGTTTTTCTAACAATTCAAAATCGATAGCGCGCGGGTGGTCAAAATTAATTAATGCTCTTTCGTCAAAAGACAAATTGGTTGTTTCCTTATAGTACGAATCTTGAGAAATCACCCCAACTTCGGTGTGTGGCAATTCATTCATAATTTGGTGTACTACTGTGGTTTTTCCACTTCCTGTTCCTCCTGCAATTCCAATAATGAGCATAAAATTTTTGTTTGATATTTGTTTGGCAAAAATAATAATTTAACTGAATCGCTAAACATATTATCTGTTTTAAACCATATAAGTAATATAAGTAAATTTAAGCGGAAAATTTTTTAAGCAAAACAGTACTTAACTGAACTTATATCACTTATATGGTTAAAATGTTTGTTTTTATTTTAAAAAAAATCCCGAAAGTAAACCTTCGGGATTTCGTGCAATCAGTATAGTTTTAAAAAAATATTCTGAATTTAGTAAGCACTTGTAATTATTTATTCTTTTTTGCTTTAATCATCATTTCAAGCTGATCCCAAAGTTCTTCTGGAATTGCTTCTAATAAGTTGAATTGGCCTGCGCCTTTCAACCACTCGCCTCCATCAATTGTGATTACATCTCCATTGATATAGGCTGAAAAATCAGATACTAAATAAGCTGCTAAATTGGCTAATTCCTGATGATCACCAACTCTTTTCAATGGCACTTTTTTAGCCATATCAAATTTTTCAGATAAATCTCCAGGCAGTAATCTGTCCCAAGCTCCTTTTGTTGGGAAAGGTCCTGGAGCAATTGCATTAGAACGAATTCCGTATTTTGCCCATTCTACAGCAAGACTTCTTGTCATTGCCAAAACCCCTGCTTTTGCTGTAGCACTAGGTACAACGTAAGCAGATCCTGTCCAAGCATAAGTAGTTACTATATTTAAAATCGTTGCCGAAGTTTGTTTCGTGTCGATCCAGTGTTTTCCAAACGCCAGTGTACAGTTTTTAGAACCTTTCAACACAATATCTATAACTGTATCAAATGCATTAGCAGACAACCTTTCTGTTGGCGAAATAAAATTTCCTGCTGCATTATTTAAAAGAACATCCACTTTTCCAAAAGCCTTTAAAACTTCTTGAAGCATGTTTTCTACCTCTTCATAATGACGAACATCGCATTGCAAAGGAAGACATTTGCCCCCAGTTTGGCTTTCCAGTTCGGCAGCTGTAGTTTTTAACTTTTCCAGATCTCTAGAAGTTATCGCTACTTGAGCTCCTAATTCGAGAAAATATTTGGTCATAGCTTTACCTAAACCACTTCCGCCGCCTGTAACGACAATGACTTTGCCTTGTAAAGCATCATCACGTAACATTTTGTCTGTATAGCTCATACTTTTTCTTTTTTTGCAATATTAGTTAAATAAAATAGGATGCACGCATAATAATGTTATAAAATTTTGAAAAATTTTATATTTCGCATAATTTTTTTGCAGCAGATTCAAGTGTAAAGTCGTCTTTGGCGAAACAAAACCGAATTAATTTTTGATCTTTATGATCAGAGTAAAAAGTCGAAATCGGAATTGCTGCAACGCCATAGTTAATGATTAGATTTTTGCAGAAAGTCACATCGTCTTCGTTTGAAATATTGACGTATGAAGCGACTTGAAAATAAGTTCCTTCGCAGGGCTTTAATTCAAATCGGCTGTTTTGAAGTAATTTTTGAAAGTAATCTCTTTTTTCTTGATAGAATTTTCCAAGAAGATTGACATCGACAACGTCTAAATATTCGTTGATGGCAAATTGAGAAATACTATTAACGCTGAAAACCAAAAACTGATGCACTTTTTTGATTTCTTTCATTAAATGTTCTGGAGCAATGGTATAACCAATTTTCCAGCCTGTTATATGAAATGATTTTCCGAAAGAGGAAACCATTACACAACGTTGTAAAAGGAAATTTTTGGTGTGAGCAGAAATATGTTTTTCTTCGAAAGTAATATATTCGTAAACTTCATCAGATAAAACGATAATATCTGGATATTTTTCGAGAAGGTTTTTTAGCTGAACAAAATCATTTTCAGTTAAAATTTTTCCGGTCGGATTATGCGGGTTATTGATAATCATCATCCTGCTTTTTGCAGAACAAGCTTTTTCTATCGTTTCCCAATTCGGCGTATAATCATCGTTTAAGGCAACTCGAACTGGTTTTGCTTTGCAAAGTAAAACAGGAGATTCATAAGAATCATAACTTGGATCGAGAATAATTACTTCATCATTTTCTTTTACTAAAGCTAAAATTGAAGTAAAAATTCCCTGCGTAGCGCCCGCTGTAACCAAAAGTTCTAAATCAGGATTAATTGTTCTGTTATAAGAATCTTGAATTAGTTTGGCAATTTTATTCATCAACGGAGGATAACCTGCCATTGGAGTATATTGGTGAACGTTTTCCTTTGCTAATCTTGCAACTATATCTGTTAATCTTTCATCTACAGGAAAATTTGGAAATCCCTGCGATAGATTTATCGCATTGTATTCGGCTGCCATTTTTGACATTACTGTGAAAATGCTTGTGGTTACATTTGGGAGTTTGCTCATGCTTGAAGTTTGATTAGGAGAAAAACTTATTTAATAAAAAGGAAGACCAATTGAAAATTTAATTGATTGTTATAGGGATAGCAAATAAAACCCTAACGTCTTGTCCTTCTAATTTTCCTGAATTCCATTTAGGAGATAGCTTTAAAACCCTAATTGTTTCATTTCCTGTATTAAAACCGAGATCTTTTACAATTTTTATTTCATTTAACGAACCGTCTTTTTCAACAACAAAAGTGGCGACAATTCTTCCTTTTACGGTAATGGGCTTTTCGTGTGGGATTTTATAATTCTGAGCTATGTATTTATAAAATTCATTTAATCCTCCCGGAAACTCTGGTTTAATATCTATTCCTGCGGTATTGTAAACATGATTTTCATCGTCAGAAAGAACACTAACAGTTTTAGTTGCTTGAGAGAATGAACTTTGGGCAGCACAAATTAAAATCAGAAATAAAAGTTTTTTCATGGATGATGGTTTGAGTTAGTCTACATTTTATGGATAATAAAAATCGTTGGTCTATTATGTAAATCAACTTTCAGTTTTTTCCAGTCGGCAATTTTCATTGTTTTAATGAATTCTGTCGGCAGTGTAATATCTGTGGCGATACATAAATGTGTTGACGGACTTACAATCTGTAAAATATCTTCAACCAATTTGTTGTTTCTATAAGGAGTTTCTATAAAAATCTGTGATTGGTTTTTATCAAAAGATAATTTCTCAAAATGTCTCAATGCCGATTTTTTCTCGTCTTTGTCAATTGGCAAATATCCGTTGAAAGTAAAACTCTGGCCATTCATTCCAGAAGCCATCATAGCCAGTAGGATAGAAGATGGTCCAACCAAAGGTACAACCTGAATTCCTTTTTCGTGTGCCAGTTTTACAATTACAGCACCGGGATCAGCAACACCTGGGCATCCTGCTTCGCTCATTAAACCCATATTTTTCCCTTCTAATAAAGGTTTGATAAAGTCTAAATGTTCACTTGGTTCAGTACGTTTATTAAGAGTAAAAAGCACCAATTCGGATTGCTTTTTTTCGGGATAAACCGCTTTAATTGATTTTCTGGCAGTTTTATCGTTTTCAACAATATAGTGGTCTATAAGTTCGATACTTCTTTTAACTGTTTGAGGTAAAACATCCATCGGATCGCTTTCGCCCATTGTAGTTGGAATTAAATATAGTTTTCCTAGAAGTTTCATGTGTATATGTTTAAAATTAAAAAATTCAATTATCTCATTTTTGAAACAATTGAATTAAATTAAGCGTGTTTTTTGATTAGTTTTTCGGCGATCAAGTCTGTTACTTCGTCCAGCATTTGATACACATTTTCAAATCCGTTTGTAGCACCGAAGTATGGATCTGGAACGTCTACATTTTCGTTGGGAAATAATTCATTTAGAATCAAATGGACTTTCTTTTTGTGTTCAGGATTTTTAGCAAGATGATTTACATCATTAAAATTTGAATTGTCCATTACAAAGATGTAATCAAATTCATCAAAATCACTGGTTTTAAACTGTCGGCCTTTTTGTCCGCTGATATTGATACCGTTTTTTCTGGCAACCTCGATCGAGCGTTTGTCAGGACAATGGCCTACGTGCCAAGAACCTGTTCCGGCTGAATCAACAAAGAATTTATCTTTAGGTAATTTAGAAGCTAAAATTCCTTCTGCTAAGGGAGATCTACAGATATTCCCTAAACAAACCATTAGGATTTTTACAGGCATGATGCGACTTAAAGCGTTAGTTTTTTATTGATGTCTTCAACAAACTTTTTAAATTGTTTGTCTGTAGAAACTAAGTTGTCGACTGTTTTACAAGCGTGAAGAACAGTTGCGTGATCACGATCTCCAATTTGTGAACCGATATTGGCTAAAGAAGCTTTGGTGAATTTTTTAGCAAAAAACATTGCTAATTGTCTTGCTTGCACAACATGCCTCTTTCGGGTTTTCGATTGAAGTGTTTCAATATCTAACTGGAAATAATCTGAAACGATTTTTTGGATATAATCGATTGAGATTTCTCTTTTTACGTTTTTAACAAATTTCTCTACAACGCTTTTCGCTAATTCGATTGTAACTTCTTTTTTGTTGAAAGAAGATTGAGCAATTAACGAAATAATGGCGCCTTCTAGTTCTCGAACATTTGTTTTAATGTTTCGAGCCACATATTCTAAAATATCTTCTGGCATTTCAACACCATCACGATATAAGATGTTTTTTAGGATCGAGATACGGGTTTCGTAATCAGGCTGATGCAATTCTGCAGACAATCCCCATTTGAAACGAGACAATAATCTTTGTTCAATATCCTGCATATCAACAGGAGCTTTATCTGAAGTTAAAATTACTTGTTTTCCATTTTGATGTAAATAGTTGAAAATATGGAAAAACACGTCTTGCGTACCTGATTTTCCAGATAAGAACTGAACATCATCAATAATTAAAACATCTATTAATTGGTAAAAGTGAATGAAATCATTACGATTATTCTTTTTTACCGAATCAATATACTGCTGTGTAAAAATCTCAGCAGAAATATATAAAACTGTTTTTTCAGGATATTTATCTTTTACTTCTACACCTATAGCATGTGCTAAGTGTGTTTTTCCTAAACCAACTCCTCCAAATATCAATAACGGATTAAATGAAGTTCCTCCAGGTTTGTTGGCCACAGCCATACCTGCAGAACGAGCCAAACGGTTAGAATCTCCTTCTAAGAAATTATCAAAACTGTAGTTCGGATTTAACTGAGACTCAATTTTTAAATTTCTAATTCCAGGAATTACAAATGGATTTTTTAGTTCAGGATTTAAGTTTTTAAACGGAGCATCAACCTCTTGCGGTTTCATCGGCACTCTGTTGGAACTTGGCAGCTGCTCGGTAAACGGCTGTTTGTTACCATAAGTGTTCTCCATTTTAATTTTATAGAGTAACTTTGCGTTTTTTCCCAGTTCTTTGGTAAGCGCAACTTTCAATAATTTTACATAGTGCTCTTCGAGCCACTCGTAGAAAAATTTACTTGGAACTTGAATGTATAATGCGTTATCGGTTAGCTCAACTGATTTGATTGGTTCAAACCAAGTTTTGTATGCTTGATCTTGAATATTATCCTTTATAAAGGACAAACAGTTTTCCCATACCGATTGAGCAGTTTTAGTCATAGATTCAGATAAATTTTTATTATTGTTATAAAGATTCTCCTAATAAATGAGGAGCAATTTTATTCCGTATTTCGGGATAACAAATATGTGAACAAATTTCTGTAAAAAAAAATATTTTGACATCTAATTTTATAAAAAAAAGTTGTAAGTAGGCTTTTTAAATTTGAATTTTTTTAATCTCTAAATAATGAAAAATCACCAGACTCAAGTAAGAGTTCGTTACTCAGAAACCGACCAGATGGGAGTCGTTTATCACGGAAATTATATTCCTTATTTTGAAATCGGACGCGTGGAATGGCTTAGAAATAAAGGGGTTTCGTATAAAAGCATGGAAGAAAGCGGTATTGGTCTGCCAATTGTAAACATGAACATAAGTTACAAAAAATCGGCGAGATACGATGAGCTTTTAACAATTCATACAACTTTCAAAAGTCACTCTTCTGTCAAGATTGAATTTGACTGCGAGATCTATAATGAGTCAAATGAGTTATTAACAACTGCGACGTTTATTTTAGTATTTATTTCGTTAAAAACAGGTCGTCCGACAGCTCCTCCAGATTATATTTTAGAAATATTTAAATCGCTTGAATAATTGTTAAATCGCTTAAAGATTTTCTACTAATTTATACAATTTTAATATCAATTTCAAACATTAAATCAAAAATGCTGAACACTGTTTCGGCATTTTTTTTTCGCGTTTTGATCGTAATTTTGCCAATCGGTAATCCAGAAATTTCATCCATTTCCATTTCTTGAGAAGTTATTTCTAACTTTTTCTCTTTGATCACACGCATTACTTTATTCATGTTTTTATAATCAAATGAAATTAAAAATGATTCGTCAATTGTTTTTTCAATAATCTCGCAAGTTTCTAAAGTCATTTGAGCTGTTGTCCGATAAGCAGCAATTAAACCGCCGACTCCTAATTTTACGCCTCCAAAAATTCGAACAACCACAACAAGAACGTTCGTTACTCCAAAAGATTGTATCTGCCCGTAAATAGGTGCGCCTGCAGTATTGCTTGGCTCGCCGTCATCATTAGCACGATATGAAATTTTGTTTCCAACACCCAGTTGATAAGCATAACAATAATGTACAGCATGCGGATGTTGTTTTTTAAGGTCTTCAATAATTGGTTTTACTTCGTCTTCATGATCTATCGGAAATGCATAGCCAAAGAATTTACTGCCTTTTTCTTTAAACAGCATTTCTTCAGATGGAGATGCAATAGTTTGATAAGTATCGTTAATTTCCAAAAGCAGTATTCTAAATTATATTTTTATTATAAAGGTCAATAACATCTTCTTTCCCGACTTGAAGATTCCAGACTTTTATGCCTAGAGCTGCTGCGCTGTCAGTGTTTTCTTTTTTATCGTCAACAAATAAAGTGTTCTCTGGTAATAGATTATGTTTGTCAAGTAAGAATTGATAAATTTTTGGATCTGGTTTTCTTAATCCCATATCAAAGGAGAAATAAACTTTTTCAAAACAGCCATAAAAATCTTCATAAAAGGCAGTTCCGTTTTTTGTTTCAAATGTGTTGATGTGAATAGAATCAGTATTACTCAATAAAAACAAACGATATTTTTTGGATAATTCTTTTAGAAATTCTAAACGGTATAAAGGAAAATCTGCCAATACAGCATTCCAAGCTTTTAAGATTTCTTCTTTCGATGCATTCGGGAGTTGTTTTTGAAAACCGCCAATAAAATCTTCTGGAGAAATATGTCCAGTTTCAAAAGAAAAATTTAATTGATCAAAGTCATTATTCCATTCTGTCATTCCTAATTTTTGCAAACCAGAAATTGTGGCAGGTTTGTCCAAATTGATGAAAATATCTCCAAAGTCAAAAATTATAGTATCAATCATAATTTCTAATCTGTATTAGTTCGTCGCTTAAAATAGTAATTTTACTGTTGTTTTTTCTTGAAATAATTGGAGCTTTTGTTCCATTGCCAAAACTTGGTTTTCCAACAAAAATTCGAGCTTCATCCCAAACGTTTTCATCTATAAAAGATTGTAAAGTTTGTCTTCCGCCTTCAATTATTATCGATTGAATTTGATTTTTATATAAAACATCCAAAATCTCAGGAATAATGTTTTTACTAAAATCAATTACTTCAAACTGCGTATTTGTTGTTGATATTTTTTTGTTTTCATTAGAAAAAATAATTGTTTTTACAGTGTCGTCAAAAATAAAACTGTTTTGGTCAATTTTATTTTCCCGATCTATCACAACCCTCACAGGATTATTACCGCTCCAATCTCTGGCGTTTAATTTAGGGTTGTCATCAATAGCAGTTTGTGTCCCAACTAAAATAGCCTGCTCTTCGGTTCTCCATTTGTGAACCAGTTGGCGAGAATAAGTATTTGTAATCCAAATAGGTTTACGATCCTTGCTGATTGTTTTTTCAGGAGCTAAAAATCCGTCTTGACTCTCTGCCCATTTTAAAATAATATAGGGTCTCTTTTTTTGATGAAAAGTAAAAAAACGTTTGTTCAACTCGTTGCATTCATCTTCTAAAACTCCAACCGTAACATTTGCTCCCGCTTCGATTAATTTTAGAATTCCTTTTCCGGCCACTTTTTCATTAGGATCAACCGTTCCGACAACTACATTCGGAATTTGATTTGCGATAATTAAGTCGCAGCAAGGAGGCGTCTTTCCAAAATGACTGCAAGGCTCTAAACTTACATAAATTGTAGCTTTTTTTAGCAGTGATTTATCCTTCACAGATCGAACCGCATTTACCTCTGCATGTGGTTCACCGGCCTTTTTGTGCCAGCCTTCACCAATAATTTGATTTTCGTAAACAATTACGCTTCCGACCATTGGGTTCGGATAAGTAGTTCCAAGCCCATTTTGTGCCAGTTCGATACAGCGTTTTATATATTTTTCATGTATATTCACGGTGCAAAAGTAGTTATTTTTGAGTTTATGACTAAGTGAAGAAACTATAGAAATAACTACCTTTATTTTGCGTTTATAATATTTTAGATTAAAAAAAATGGTAAATTGTCTTATACGCGCAATTGAAAAAGAAGATAATCAATCAGTTGCGAGTTTAATTAGATCAGTTTTTGATGAAATGGAGATTCCAAAAGTCGGAACTGCATACGAAGATCCTTATTTGGATTTAATGTTTGAAGAGTATAGTAAAGCAAAATCTTCCTATTTTGTTGTAGAAAGTGAAGGTGAAATTGTAGGCTGTGCTGGAATTGCGCCTTTGGAAAATGGGGATCCAAAAATCTGCGAATTGCAGAAAATGTATTTTCTGCCCAAAACCCGCGGTTTAGGAATTGGAGCCAAAATGATGGAAAAGTGTTTAGAGCAAGCAAAGGATTTTGGTTTCGAAAAATGTTATATAGAAACAATGCCTTTTATGCATGCAGCACAAAAGTTGTATAAAAAATCTGGTTTTGAATATCTGGATGCGCCATTAGGGTCAACAGGACATTGCTCTTGTCCAATATGGATGCTGAAAGTTTTGTAATTAGAAGTTGTAACAATTTTGTGTTAACGAGACTTATTGAATTGTAAAAATCAGTTTTTAACTGGTACATAATGTTCAAAAAATTGAAATGAAAATTAAACAATACCGCACTCAATTTATTAAAGAATTATCGCCTTTTTACGATGCGTACGAAGCGGAGAGTTTTTTTTATTTAATTCTGGAAGAAAAACATAAGCTTCGTCAGATTGATTTGGCATTAAATCATGAATTGACTTTTGAAGAGAATGATTTTGTTATATGGGACGAGCTTTTAAAACAGCTCAAAAAAGAAGTTCCAATTCAATATTTATTAGGAAAAACGAACTTTTACGGTTTGGATTTTGAAGTAAATGAAAATGTTTTGATTCCAAGGCCAGAAACTGAGGAATTAGTAGAATGGATTATTAATGAAAATTCTAATCCAGATAAATCAAAAAAAACGAAAATTCTAGATATTGGAACCGGAAGCGGCTGTATTGCTATTTCGCTCGCAAAAAATCTGCCTAATGCTGAGGTTTATGGAATCGATGTTTCTAAAAAAGCAATAGAAACAGCAAAAAGAAATGCTGTAAAAAATAATGTCGATGTGACTTTTGTTCTTTTGGATATTTTAGAAACCGAAGAACTTAGATGTAATTTTGATATTATTGTTTCGAATCCGCCCTATGTTCGAAATTTAGAAAAAGAAGAAATCAAAAAAAATGTATTGGATTACGAACCGCATTTAGCACTTTTCGTGGAAGATAATGATGCTTTGATTTTTTATAGAAAAATCGCTTCGCTGGCACAAAAACGCCTTTTTGAAAAAGGAAAATTATATTTCGAAATCAATCAATATCTTGGAAACGAAATGATTGAGTTGCTCGAAAATATGGATTTTAAAAACGTAGAACTGCGAAAAGATATTTACGATAACGACAGAATGATAAAAGGGAATATTTAGAGTTTTTCAGTCACAGTCACAGTTTTCAGTCACAGTCACGGTTTTCGGTAACACTAATAACTGAAAACTGTGACTGTGACTGAAAACTGTGACTGAAAACTGAGACTGAAAACTGAAACTGAATACTAAAAAACTATTCGTATCGCAAAGCCTCAATAGGATCTAATTTAGAAGCTTTAATTGCCGGATATAAACCAGAAACCAATGCAACGCAAAAACTTGTTGCAAAAGCGGCAAAAATTGCCATCCACGGAATCACAAATACGAAGCTCATCGTTGCTGCAATAGCAAAACCAAGCAAGATACCCAAAACGATTCCGACTAAACCTCCAATTTGTCCGATCAATAAAGTTTCAATAAAAAACTGGAACGCTACGGTTGATCTTTTTGCTCCTAAAGCTTTACGGACACCAATCTCGCGGGTACGTTCTGTAACCGAAACAATCATAATATTCATCAAAGCTATGGAAGATCCCAAGATAGTTATGATGCTGATAATCCACGCTGCCCATCCTAAGTATTGAGTAATTCCGAGAATTCTATTGATTAAATCATCGCTTCGAACAACGCCAAAATTATTGTCACGAACGGGGCTTAATTTGCGCACTCTTCGCATTGTGCTTGTTGCATTGTCAATTGCCTGGTCTAAAACTTCTTTTTTAGAAACCATAACACTAATTGTATAATTGATATTTGGTGCCGTGAATAAAGATCTTGCCACCTGAATTGGAATCAAAACTCGTAAATCCTGACTGTTCCCAAATGTTGAACCTTTTTCTTTAAGAACACCAATTACTTTGAATCGGGCACCTCGAATTGAGATGATTTTATCAATTGGATTAATATCTTTTAAAAGTCCTTTTTCAAAGTCAGAACCAACAATGCAGGAATACGTATTGTTTTCAACGTCAAATTGATTAAAACTTCTTCCTAAACTTGTTTCCAAACCAGAATTAGTAATAAAATGTTCGTCAACTCCAACAATTGTAATTTCAGGATCTGTTTTTTCGCCTAAATATTTTACTTCAGCCGTAGAAGTTGCAGTAAATGACAAAGAAGTTTCCGTAAAAGGATATTTGTATTTATTTTTGAAAGCAACAGCTTCAGGATAAGAAATAATCGGATTGATGACTTCTCGTTCGTTGCCGCCACGATTACGAACTTTATTTTCGTATTGATTGATGTTAAATGTATTTGCTCCCATTGACGCAAAATCGGTAGAAATTGTGTTTTCTAAAGCAGAAACCACCGTTAGAATTCCAACCAGAGCTGTTATACCAATAGCGATAATTAAAACGGTAAGAATAGTACGCAGTAATTGTGTTTTGATAGAACCAAACGCAATTCGAATATTTTCTTTAAATAATTTTAGCATCATGACCAATTTGTCACGAAAATACGTTTTTTGTTACAAGTTTGTTTTCGAAGCGCTATTATTTATTTTAAAAAGTAAGATATTTGCAGGCGATTAAAATTAAAAGAAAATAATGTTAAAGAATTTAGAAGTAAGGATTCAAGGAATCTGAAATCTAAAATCAACAATCTAAAATAAAAAAGATGGCTTCAAAACCAAGTATTCCACAAGGGACAAGAGATTTTTCGCCTGCAGAGGTGTCAAAACGTCAATATATTATTCAGACAATCAAAACTAATTTTGAGAAATTTGGTTTTCAGCCAATAGAAACTCCTTCGTTTGAAAATTCAGATACTTTGATGGGGAAATATGGGGAAGAAGGAGATCGTTTGATTTTTAAAATATTGAATTCAGGAAATTTTTTCTTCAATAAAAATAAAATTGAATTGCCAGAATCTATCGAAGCACTTCAGTCAAATTCTGCCGAAACAATAGATTTAAGTCAGAGAATCGAATTGAATAAATTTACTGGTAGAATTTCAGAAAAAGCATTACGTTACGATTTGACAGTCCCGTTTGCAAGATACGTTGTACAGCACCAAAACGAAATTGAATTTCCTTTTAAAAGATATCAGATTCAGCCCGTTTGGAGAGCTGACAGACCGCAAAGAGGACGTTACAGAGAATTTTATCAATGTGATGCCGATGTTGTTGGTTCAAAATCACTTTGGCAGGAAGTGGAATTAGTTCAGTTATATGATACCGTTTTTACTTCTTTAGGATTGGAAGGCGTTACAATTAAAATTAATAACAGAAAAATATTATCTGGAATTGCAGAGGTTATTGGCGCTTCAGATAAATTGATCGATTTTACGGTTGCTTTAGATAAACTAGACAAAATTGGAGAAGACGGCGTAAAAAAGGAAATGATCGAAAAAGGAATTGCTGCAGAAGCTTTAGTTAAAGTACAGCCGCTTTTTAGCTTTAGCGGAACATTTGCAGATAAAATCAATCAGCTTTCAGAATTATTGGCTTCTTCAGAAGAAGGAATGAAAGGTGTTGAAGAATTGAAATTTATTTGTGACAACGTTGCCGTTTTAGGATTGGCAACAGCAACTTTAGATTTAGATGTGACTTTGGCACGTGGTTTAAATTATTACACTGGAGCTATTTTTGAAGTTGCGGCTCCAAAAACAGTTTCGATGGGATCTATCGGAGGCGGTGGAAGATACGACGATTTGACTGGTATTTTTGGTTTGAAAAATATGAGTGGTGTCGGAATTTCTTTTGGTTTGGATCGAATTTATTTGGTTTTGGAAGAATTGCAATTGTTTCCAGAAACTGTTGCAGCGACTTCAAAAGCTATTTTTATCAATTATGGAGATAAAGAAGCTTTGTATGCTTCAAAAGCAATTCAAAAATTAAGACAAGAGAATATAAAAGTAGAATTGTACCCAGATAATGTAAAAGTGGGGAAACAGTTTCAATATGCAGATAAACGTCTGATTCCGTTTGCAGTAATTGCAGGAGATCAGGAAATTGCCTCGAATTCTTATGCACTTAAAAATTTAGTGTCAGGAGAACAGATTACAGTTGATTTCGAAGGTTTGAAAAATGCTTTGTTGGCATAAGAGTTTAACCGCAAAGTACGCTAAGATTTATTTTAATTTCTGTATAAAAAACACAAAGTTCGCAAAGCCAAATCAATACAACGCTTTGCGAACTTTGTGTTTTTTTATAAACCACACTCTAAAAAAAACTTAGCGAACTTTGCGGTTATTTCGCATAGTTTTGTTTTGACAAAAAAGGAGGAATTTGCAAACCTTTGAATATGATTTGGTTAGTAAATTGTTAGCATTTTATCCGCTGAAATCTTTTGTAATGTGCGTGAAATACTTGCTAGTAAAGAAAAAAAGCTTTTAATTTGCCGACCTTAAGTTACGGGCGTAGTTCAAGGGTAGAATAGCGGTCTCCAAAACCGTTGATGGGGGTTCGAATCCCTCCGCCCGTGCAATACATATTTTTTACAGCAAAGATTTTTTGTTCAAAATATTAAAAAACACAATTCGCAAAGCTAAATTTATATAAAGCTTTGCGATTTTTTTTTAAAACCACAGAAAACACAAAGATTTATTTAAGTGCAGTTTCTAAAATCACAGAATTCACAAAACTTTGTGTGTTTAGATTGTATAAGTACAAATTAAATCTCTGTAAACTCTGTGAAAACCTTTGTGTTCTCTGTGGTAAAAAAGTATAGTACAAAAAGCAAAAAAAAAGCTTCGTCTCTTAAGGCGAAGCTTTTTTTAATATAAGGTAAATTTGAATTAATAATTATTTTGAGGCCGAGGCCAACCCTTAAATTCAATTTTGATAGGTAATGATTTAGTTTTAATGCTTCAAAGATAAAATAAACTATAACGTAATAGTCTTAAAATTATACTAAATTTTATTTGCTACGTTTCATTTTTTAAAAGACTCATAATTAATAAAGTGACAATTTGACATTTTAGAAGATTTGGCAGTACTTTTGCAATCCAACAGAAAGAAAATAAAATGAAGTTTAAAAATATTTTTAAAAATAAAAGTAATATGACTACGGAAAATACAGAATTCGATCAGGAATTAGACGACGTAACGTTAGAGAACAATGCCAACGGAGAACAGTTAATTGTTGAAGAATTAAGTGTTGAAGAGCAATTAGCTCAAGACTTGGCTAAAGAAAAAGATAAGTTTTTGAGATTATTTGCCGAATTTGAAAATTACAAAAAAAGAACTTCAAAAGAGCGTATTGATTTGTTTAAAACTGCAAATCAAGAAGTTTTGTTAGCAATGCTTCCAGTTTTAGATGATTTTGACAGAGCAATGGTAGAGATCAACAAATCTGAAGATGAGAATTTAACTAAAGGTGTTGAATTGATTCACGAAAAACTAAAAAGTACTTTGGTAACTAAAGGTTTAGAACAAGTGGATGTAAAAGCAGGTGATGCTTTTGATGCTGATTTTGCTGAAGCAATTACCCAAATTCCAGCTCCGTCTGATAAATTAAAAGGGAAAATTGTTGACGTTATTGAAAAAGGATACAAATTAGGAGACAAAATTATTCGTTTTCCTAAAGTAGTAATCGGAAACTAAAAAAAGCAAACAAAAGTTTCAAAAGTCAGTTTTAAGATTGGAATTTGGAATTTTAGGTTTTGGAATTTAACCTTTATTATGAAAAAAGATTTTTACGAAATACTAGGCATTTCAAAAAATGCTGACGCTGCTGAAATAAAAAAAGCATATAGAAAAAGTGCGTTGAAATATCACCCTGATAAAAATCCAGGCGACAAAGAGGCAGAAGAAAACTTCAAATTAGCGGCAGAAGCTTATGAAGTTTTAAGTGATCCGCAGAAAAAAGCAAAATACGATCAATACGGACATCAAGCATTTGATGGTTCTGGCGGATTTGGCGGTGGTCATGGCGGTATGAATATGGATGACATCTTCAGCCAGTTTGGTGATATTTTTGGAGGTGGATTTGGCGGTTTCGGAGGCGGAGGCGGTGGTCCTCGCCGTGCAAAAGGAAGCAATCTTCGAATTAAAGTGAAATTAACTTTAGAAGAAATTGCTAATGGAGTAGAGAAAAAAGTAAAAGTAAAACGTAAAGTTCAGGCAAAAGGTGTAACGTATAAAACTTGTACGACTTGTAATGGTCAAGGTCAGGTAATGCGTGTAACTAATACCATTTTAGGAAGAATGCAATCTGCGTCAACTTGTCCTACTTGTGGTGGTTCTGGTCAAATTTTAGATAAAAGACCTTCTGAGGCAGATGCTCAAGGAATGGTTCAGGAAGACGAAACAGTATCAATCAAAATTCCTGCGGGAGTTGTTGACGGAATGCAGTTAAAAGTTTCTAACAAAGGTAACGATGCTCCAGGAAATAGTATTCCAGGTGATTTGATTGTTGCGATTGAAGAAATTGAGCACGAATTCCTAAAACGTGAAGGCGAAAATGTTCACTACGATTTATATATCAGTTTCCCAGAAGCTGTTTTGGGAGCTTCAAAAGATATTGAGGCAATCAACGGAAAAGTTCGTATTAAACTGGAAGAAGGAATTCAATCTGGAAAAATCTTACGATTAAAAGGAAAAGGGATTCCAAGTCTAAACGGTTACGGAAGCGGAGATTTATTAGTTCACGTAAATGTTTGGACTCCTAAAACTTTAAATAAAGAACAAAAACAATTCTTTGAAAATGCTTTAAACGATGATCATTTCGTTCCAAGTCCAGAGAAATCAGAGAAATCATTTTTTGAGAAAGTAAAAGATATGTTTTCATAATCTAAACTTTTCTAAAATGTAATATTATCAAAAACCCATTCTAGTTCAAATTAGAATGGGTTTTTTGCGTATTATAATACAAGTTCGCTTCGAATTATTTACTTTTACAGTCGCAGAGCCACAATTGGTAAAGTGACGCAGAAAATCTAAAAAACAGCATGAGTAACTTACTTGAAGTACATAAAGTCGTAAAACAATACGGCGATTATGTAGCGCTTAACGAAGTTTCATTAAATGTGCCGAAAGGCAGTATATATGGACTATTAGGTCCCAATGGAGCTGGAAAAACTTCCCTTATTAGAATCATCAATCAAATTACAATGCCCGACAGCGGCGAAGTAATTTTGGATGGAGAAAAATTACAGCCAAAACACGTGCAGACAATTGGTTACCTTCCTGAGGAAAGAGGTTTATATACTTCTATGAAAGTAGGAGAACAATGTTTGTATCTAGCACAAATGAAAGGGCTTTCTAAAGCTGAGGCAAAACTGCAGTTAGAATATTGGTTCGATCGTTTAGGAATTCAAGGCTGGTGGAACAAAAAAATCCAAGAACTTTCTAAAGGAATGGCGCAGAAAATTCAGTTTGTAGTCTGCGTTTTGCATAAACCAAAATTGCTGATTTTCGACGAACCTTTTTCTGGTTTTGATCCTGTAAATGCCAATGTTATAAAAGATGAAATTTTGGCATTAAAAGAGCAGGGCTCAACAATTATTTTTTCGACACACAGAATGGAAAGTGTTGAAGAACTTTGTGATCATATTGCTTTAATCCATAAATCGAATAAATTAATAGAAGGCAAAGTAAGCGATGTAAAACGTCAGTTTAAAACCAATAGTTTTGAAGTTGGAATTTTAACTGATAACGTTGAAGGTTTGATGTATGATATTACACAGAAATTTACTGTTGCACCGGCAAATTTCAAATCCTTAAATGATGATTTAAAATTAAATATCCAAATAGGAAATGCAACTCCAAACGAATTATTGAATATTTTGACACAACGTGGACAAGTGACACATTTCGTTGAAAAAATTCCAAGTGTAAACGATATTTTTATTCAAACAGTAACAGAAAATAAAATTTAAAAATTCCAAAATAGAAATTCTAAATTCCAATTGTAAAATCTTGGAATTTGGGATTTGAAGTTTTAAAAATTAAAAATATTTATGAGCATCATTTCGTTGATTATAAAAAGAGAATTTATTGCCAAAGTCCGCAATAAATCTTTTGTTGTCATGACTTTTTTGAGTCCGCTTTTATTCGTGGCAATAGCCGTTTTTATTGGCTATTTGAGCTCGATGAAAGCCGATACAAAGCGTATTGCAATTCATGACGAAACTGGACTTTTTGCTTCCGATTTCTTAAAAGAAAATAAAAAAGGAGCTGAGTTCAAATATCTCGATTTATCTGAAATTGATGTAAAGTCGTTGAAAGACAGTATTGCAAAAGAAAATTTCAGCGGTCTAATTGTCATTCCAAAAACAAATGACACAAAAGATTTAGAAAGTAAAATAGAATTTATTTCGAATAATAGTCCAAGTATTTCTTTTGTAGAAAGTACACAGGATGTCATCGGAACAAAAATTACAAAACTAAATCTCGAGAAAGCCAAACTAGACACTCTAGCTATTCAAAAAGCACAGTCAAAAGTTAATATTCATTTGATAAAAGCTTCTGGTGAAGAAAGTTTGAAAGGCTTAAATGAAATCAAAATAGGAATTGGCGGTGCGTTCGGTTATTTGATTATGATGTTTATTATCATCTACGGAAACATGGTAATGCGAAGTGTAATCGAGGAAAAAACAAACCGAATTATCGAAATCATTATTTCGTCGGTAAAACCATTTCAGTTAATGATTGGTAAAATTGTAGGAACATCGCTTGCAGGGATTTTACAATTTATGATCTGGGCAATTATTGGTTTGGGATTAATGTTTGCAGCGTCAGCATTTTTTGGAGTTAACGTTGGTCCAACAGCCAGAATTTCACCAGAATTAATGCAGTCGGCACAGCACGAACTTTCAGGATCTGCACAAATGTATATTGCTGAATTATGGAACCTGCCCATTGCAAGTATCATAATCGGTTTTGTGGTTTATTTTATAGGAGGTTATTTTCTGTACAGTTCATTTTATGCTGCAATCGGAGCCGCAGTAGACAATCAAACAGATTCACAGCAGTTTTTACTACCAATTATAATGCCTCTTATTTTAAGCGTCTATATCGGATTTTTTACAGTTGTTAATGATCCACACGGAAGCGTTGCTGTAATTTTTTCGATGATTCCATTAACGTCGCCAATTGTAATGCTAATGCGCATTCCGTTTGGTGTGCCGTGGTGGCAAATCGCAATTTCGGTATCATTATTGTTTGCTACATTTTTCCTTGTTGTTTGGTTCGCTGCAAAAATTTACCGCGTAGGTATTTTAATGTACGGCAAAAAACCAACTTGGAAAGAATTGTATAAGTGGCTTAAATATTAATTTTTTGGAGTTACTAAGGTTCTAAGGTGCTGAGGTGCTAAGATTTTTTTAGTGTCTTTTAGAAAAACCTCAGAACCTTAGTGACTTAGAACCTCAGAACCTTAAAAAAAAAATGAGTAAAATACTAATTATAGAAGACGAAGCAGCAATCAGAAGAGTTTTGGTAAAAATTTTATCAGAAGAAAATGATTCATACCAGGTTGAAGAAGCTGAGGATGGTGCTGCGGGGCTTGAAAAAATAAAAAACAACGATTACGATTTGGTTTTGTGTGACATCAAAATGCCAAAAATGGACGGTGTTGAGGTTTTAGAAGAAGTAAAAAAGATAAAACCAGAAATTCCGATGGTCATGATTTCGGGTCATGGCGATATGGAAACAGCAATTCACACCATGCGTTTAGGAGCTTTTGATTACATTTCAAAACCGCCAGATTTGAATCGTTTATTGAATACCGTTCGTAATGCTTTAGACAAAAAACAATTAGTTGTTGAGAATAAAATTTTAAAGAAAAAAGTCAGCAAGAATTACGAAATGATAGGCGAGAGCGAGTCAATTAATCATATTAAATTAATGATTGATAAAGTAGCTCAAACCGAAGCCAGAGTTTTAATTACAGGTCCAAACGGAACTGGAAAAGAATTAGTAGCCCATCAATTACATGAAAAAAGCGAACGTGCTAATTTTCCTTTAATTGAAGTTAACTGTGCTGCGATTCCAAGTGAATTGATTGAAAGTGAATTGTTCGGACACGTAAAAGGTGCTTTTACATCGGCAGTGAAAGATCGCGCGGGGAAGTTTGAAGCCGCTGACAAAGGAACTATTTTCCTGGATGAAATTGGCGATATGAGTCTTTCGGCGCAAGCCAAAGTTTTACGTGCCCTTCAGGAAAGTATGATTACCAGAGTTGGTGCCGATAAAGATATTAAAGTTGATGTTCGTGTAGTAGCTGCAACAAATAAAGATTTAAAAACAGAAATTGCCGAAGGCCGTTTCCGTGAAGATTTATACCATCGTCTGGCTGTTATTTTGATTAAAGTACCGCCGTTAAATGAAAGACGTGACGATATTCCGGCTTTGATAAAACATTTTGCAGAAAAAATTGCATCAGAGCAGGGAAATGCAGTAAAAGTATTTTCGGCGCAAGCCATAAAATTATTGCAGGAATACGATTGGACAGGAAATATTCGTGAACTTAGAAATGTAGTCGAAAGATTGATTATTTTAGGAGGAAACGAAATCTCTGAAACCGATGTGAAATTGTTTGCAAGCAAGTAGATGTCTTGCGCAATAGGCTTTAAGCTTTAGGCTTTAGGCTTTAAAAAAAAGTATAATATTTTAGCTTATGGCCTAATGCTTAAAGCTTAAAGCATAAAAAAAAATGAAACTAAAAAAAATAAACGAGAAATTACAAGACGGATTAATCGAAAATGGTTTGACAGAAGCAAATGCATTGCAGCTGGAAACATTTTCGACCATAAAAAGTGGTGCCGATTGTGTTATTATTTCTCCAAAAGGAAGTGGAAAAACAACTACAATTGTTTTAAATGTCATTCAGCAGTTAGCAGGAAAAAATGAAGAATCACCTCGTGCTTTGATTATTGTTGAAGACAAAGCGAAGGTATTGGAAATGGTGGCGCTTTTTGAAAAATATGGAAAATACACCAATCTTGAGGTGTATGGCGTAAATGAAAAAGGCGACATGGATTACGATAAAAATTACATTTCAACCGGAATCGATGTCTTAATTGGAACACCAACAAAATTAAACGATATGTTTAGTACAGCAGGTTACAATGTTAACCGATTAAAAATGCTGATTCTTGATGATGCAGATCCTATTTTAAGGTTGAGACACGAAACAAAGATTATGCGTATTTCTGGCAGTATTGCAAAAACGCAGCGTTTGATTTTTGCTGAAACCCTGACAGAGCGTATCGAAATTTTGGCTGACAAAATGTTAGTTGAACCTTTTTTATTTGATATGGATGAAGAAGGAGAGGAAGAACTTGACGAAGAAGAAGACGATATTCAAGAAGAATAGATAGTCTCAGTTTTCAGTTTCAGTCAACAGGCTAATAAACTGAAAATTGCGACAAACAAATAATTACTGATTAATGGAGATATTAAAAACGTTTAAATTTTTAGCATTTGTACTTTTGTGCTTTTTTTTAATTGTTTATGTTTTAATAATATCTTACGTCTATTTCAATCAGGTTGAATTAGTTTTTCATAGTTCAAAATTACCAAAGGACTTTAAATTTGATTATCAGCATAAGTATGAGGAAATTAATATCAAGTCTTTTGATGGAAGTATTCTCAACGGATTGTTGTTTAAAGCCGAAAAATCCAAAGGCTTAATTTTTTATCTTCATGGAAATGCCGGAACATTAGAAACTTGGGGCAAGATTGCTAAAATATATACTTCACTGGGTTACGATATTTTTATTTTGGACTACAGAAGTTTCGGAAAGAGTGAAGGTGAAATTGAAAATGAAGAACAATTGAGTAAAGATATTTCGATTGTTTATAAGCAATTGTCTAAGAGATATTCTGAAGATGAAATTATAATTGCTGGATATTCTATCGGTTCTGGGTTTGCTGCAAAGCTTGCTTTAGAAAATAGACCAAAAGCAGTAATCCTTCAGGCGCCATATTACAACTTTTTAGAATTGTCAAGTTCGAGAGTTCCCTTTTTTCCAGACTTTATGAAGAGGTTTAGTTTAGAAACTAACTTGTATCTTCCAAAAATTAAAGCTCCAATTTATATTTTTCATGGAACTGATGATCAGTTAATTCCTTGTGAAAATTCAGTAAGATTGAAAAAGCTTTTGAAATCAAATGCCTATTTTTATCCTTTGGAAGGTCAGGGACATGTTGGTATGAACGAAAATGAAGATTTTCAAAAACAATTAAAAATAATATTAGAATAAATATAGAATATCATGGGATTAATGAAGGTGTTTTCGGGTAGTGAAGTATTAGCAATTGCTTTGCAGGAAAGATTAGAAACTGCGGGAGTAGAAACCGTAAAAAAAGATAATATTCAATCGGCTCGTTTAGGAGGTTTCGGCCAGACAGATTTGGCTGTTGAGGTTTTCATTCAAGAAACCGATTTTGCAAAAGCAAATCCGGTTATTGAAGAATTTAGAATGAGTCTTTAAAAGTTTTCAATTTTCAGTCTCAGTTTTCAGTTGTTACTGAGACTGCGACTGAAAACTGCGACTGAATACTAAAAAATATGCAATACAAAATGCTAGTGCTCGACATGGATGATACCTTGTTGACAGATGATCATAAAATTTCAGATTTAAATAAAAAAGTAATTTTAGAGGCACAAGCCAAAGGTGTTTACGTAGTCTTGGCTTCGGGAAGACCTACATCTGCAATGACGGCTTATGCAAAAGAATTACAATTAGACATTTACAATTCTTATATTATTTCATTTAATGGTGCTATTATCAGCAGGGCAAAAGACGATTTAGTTTTTTTTGAACAAAAGCTGACTGTAGAGCAGATTCATGATTTATACGATTACAGTGTTAAAATGAAAACGCATATTATCACTTATTTGGATAATGAAATTATAAGCGAAACAGATTCACAATACATAGAAGTCGAAAAAGAAATAACTGGAATGGTGCATCGTAAAGTAACCAGTTTTAAAGATTATGTGGACAGGCCTGCTGTCAAATGCATTTTATTAGAAGATCCGGCTTACTTAAAAACGGTTGAAAAAGATTTAATTGAAGCAATGCCGCATTTGACTGTATCTATGTCGAAACCGTTTTTCTTAGAAGCAGCGCAGCAAGGAATTGATAAGGCGGCCAGTTTGAAACTTTTGGCAGATAAGTTAGGAATCCTTCAAAGTGAAATTATCGCAGTTGGAAACGCTGGAAATGACTTAACAATGATTGAATATGCTGGTCTTGGAGTTTGGGTAGATAATGTAACGCCTGAATTGCGTGACAAAGCAGATATAATTGTAGCATCCAATAATAATGATGGTGTTGCAGAAGTAATAACACGTTACATTTTAAACTAAAATAAAAATGAAGAATTCAATTGAAACCGAACGTTTGATTTTACGAGAATTAGCACTTTCTGATGCAGAAGGAATGTTCGAATTGGATTCGAATCCCAATGTCCATTTGTTTTTAGGAAATAATCCCGTAAAACATATTGAAGAAAGCATTGATTATATCAAATTCGTTCAAAAACAATACAAAGATTTTGGAACAGGGCGCTGGGCTGTAGTTTTAAAAGAAACCAATGAATTTATTGGATGGTCGGGAATAAAATATATTACTGACGAAATCAATAATCATAAAAATTTTTACGAGTTAGGTTATCGTTTTATCGAAAAACATTGGGGAAAAGGATATGCATCTGAAGCAGGAAAAGCTTTTGTCGATTATGCATTTAATGAAATGAAAGTGGAAACCCTTTACGCTTATGCAGATGCTGGAAACGAAAATTCTAGAAAGATTTTAGAAAAACTAGGTTTCCATTTTGTGAATTCTTTCGAATATCAAGGAGAAATAGAAGTTTGGTATGAACTCAAAAATCCAAACTCAAACTAAGAAATGTATTCCAAATCTTTACATACTTAAAAGTCAGTAAAGATTTGGAAACAATTCAGAGTGTATGATTATTTTTTAGCTACAGAAACAAAATATTTATTTCCGTCACCCATAGTTAATTTTACACGTTCGTCACAAAGATCGATTGCAAAATTAGCGCTTTCGTAACAGCTGCAAGTTGTGTTTTTGTCTTTAGACATTTCTGTTTTACAGTTGTTATTTTTAAAACTTGCCAATTGCGGTGTATATAAACTAACTAAGTCAGTAGAAGCAGTTACCAATGAGATAATACTTGCCGAATTATTATTAGTAATTCTGTACACAATTCTATCAGTATAGTTTACTTCGTTAACTGTTACTTTACGAATGTAGGTATAAGCTGTAGATCCTTCACCTGGTTCTTTAACTTCAAACTTAAACCCAACAGCACGAATAGCAACATCAAATTGCTGTTGTGAATTGAAGCTCGCCCAAGTCGTTAATGTACTAATAGAAGGAAATGGATTTGCGGCTGGGACATTAGTTTGCGCTTGCGAACTAAAAATGGTTAAGAACATCAAGCAGATTGTGGGTAAAAATGCTTTCATAAAGTGGTATTTATTATTATAATTTTGCCTACTCTCTTTGGTTTTCGGCTTTCCCATTTCATTTTGTAACACAAAACAACAACATAACGAGTAAAATTCAAAATTGTTATGCCCGAATTATTATTAAATTAATTAAAGCTTTCTAAAATTCTTAATTATGGATTTATTTTGAGGCTCAGCCATAATGAAAGTAAATGTAAGAAATTTTGAATTTAAATCAAGAAAAAATGTATTTAATCGATAAAATTTGCATTTGATCGATTATTTTGTCATTTTATTCTTATTGTACTGTTAAAAAAATAGAGTTTAAGAGGTATAATCTTCTGAAAAAATAAATCTCCAAAATATATTTTTAATGTTTCTAAATTAACATTGAATGCAAATTATTGATTCGAAGTAAATTAATCCCTTTCTTTTGATGAATATTGTTTGTAAATTTGCAGCCTTAAATTTTTTGACAACGATTTCATTAATTTAAGACAGATTATGGAAAATAGAAAGAAAGTTGCCTTTTATACGCTGGGTTGTAAACTGAATTTTTCAGAAACTTCTACAATTGCCAGAAACTTTAACGACGAAGGTTTTGACCGCGTCGATTTTGAAGAAATAGCAGATATTTATGTAATTAATACTTGCTCTGTAACAGAAAATGCAGATAAGCAGTTTAAGCAGGTTGTTAAAAAAGCAATGAAGCTTAACGATAAAGCTTTTGTTGCTGCTGTTGGCTGTTATGCACAATTAAAACCAGAAGAATTGGCTGCAGTAGACGGCGTTGATTTGGTTTTGGGAGCAACAGAAAAATTCAAAATCACTGACTATATCCATGATTTGAGTAAAAACGATATGGGCGAAGTGCATTCATGCGAAATTGCCGAAGCCGATTTTTATGTTGGAAGTTATTCTATTGGTGACCGTACAAGAGCATTTTTAAAAGTGCAGGACGGCTGCGATTATAAATGTACGTATTGTACAATTCCGCTGGCAAGAGGAATTTCCAGAAGTGATGCTTTAGAAAATGTACTTAAAAACGCTAAAGAAATTTCGGCTCAGAATATCCGTGAGATTGTTTTAACGGGAGTAAATATTGGTGATTACGGAAAAGGCGAATTCGGAAATAAAAAACACGAACATACTTTTTTAGATTTAGTTCAGGCTTTGGATAAAGTAGAAGGAATTGAGCGTTTGAGAATTTCTTCAATCGAACCGAATTTGTTGAAAAACGAAACGATAGAATTTGTTTCTAAAAGCAGAACTTTTGTACCGCATTTTCATATTCCGTTACAATCGGGAAGTAATGATATTTTGAAATTAATGAAACGCCGTTATTTACGTGAAGTTTATACAGATCGCGTGAATAAAATTCGCGAAGTAATGCCTCATGCTTGTATTGGTGTAGATGTAATTGTTGGTTTTCCTGGAGAAACAGACGAGCACTTTTTAGAAACCTATCATTTCTTAAATGATTTAGATATTTCGTATCTGCATGTATTTACGTATTCTGAAAGAGATAACACAGAAGCAGCAGATATGGATGGCGTTGTGCCTTCAAATGTAAGAGCAAAACGCAGTAAAATGCTTCGTGGATTATCAGTTAAAAAACGCCGAGCTTTTTACGAAAGCCAATTGGGAACAAACAGAACGGTTCTTTTTGAAAGCGAAAATAAAGAAGGATACATTCACGGATTTACAGAAAATTACGTAAAAGTAAAAACACCTTGGAATCCAGAATTGGTAAATACGTTACAAGAAATCAATTTAACTAAGATTGATGAAGATGGAAGTGTTCGTTTAGAGTTTTTGAATAAACTGGCGGAAGCTTAATTTTATGATTTTTCAACTTTGACAAAGTTTCAAACTTTGACAAAGTTTTTACATAACTATTGTCATTCCGAGGAACGAGGAATCTCCACAAGTAACTCTACAAAGATTGGCAATTTTAGGAGTGGAGTTTCTCGTGGAGATCCTTCCTTCGTCAGAATGACAAAAACCGCATAATTTTTAAAATTATGCGGTTTTTGTTTTTTAGAAGATATTTATTTTTGATTCTCGTCAACCACCAATTTCAAAGAATTGATATAATCAGTATCAAACTCAATAACACGAATTTTTTCTGGATTAAAACTTAATTCTCCTCCAAACTGGCCGCGTGTGTCTAAAAAATTAATGGTTAATTCTTCGTCGTTTAATTCTATTAATTTTCCTAAATAAGCAGATTTTGATGATTTTTTTGCAATTTGAAAAACGCCGTATTTCTCAGAAATAAATTTCATGATTGAAGCCAAATCTTTAATCGGAATAATATCTTCAGAATTAATTTTTAACCCTTTCAATCGAATTACCTTCTCTGTAAACGCTAGATCATGATCGCGGTTTACAGCTTCGATGTTTTTATTTCTCAAAATGACAAAACCGTCCAAAACAAAATCTACAGGATTATTTCGAAGTAAAATCCATTCATCAGAATAATCAATTAAAAATCCGCTGAAGATTTCTTTTTTATCCTGAAATTCTATTTCGACCAACTGTCTTAAATATTGTTCCATAATTTTAGTTTTTGAAATTCCAATATTTAAAATCCCAATTTAGTCAAACTTGGAATTTGGAATTTAAAAATTTGGAATTTGAAGTTTAAATTTTTTAAGGATTAGTAGACCAGATGCTGCTGTTTTTAATAAACACTCTTCGGTTTAATTTTAACTGCGCAATAATTAAATCTGCCATATCTTCAGACTGCATCACTTTTTCTGGATTTCCGTCAGTCAGATTTAAATCTTTTGCCATGTCAGTAGCAACAGTACTTGGCGTTAAAGCTGTAACACGAATGTTGTGTTTTCTCATTTCCTGCATCAAAGAATCGGTTAAACCTAAAACAGCAAATTTAGAAGCGCTGTATGCACTCGTAAGAGCATTTCCGTTTAAACCTGCAGTAGATGAAATATTAATAATGTCTCCAGTTTGTCTTTCAATCATATTTGGGATAACGGCGCGTGTGGTGTAATACGTTCCCATTAAATTTACTTGGATAATTCTTTCCCAAGCTTCTGGCTCCAATTCCAAGAATTTTCCAAAAGAAGCAATTCCGGCACTATTGATTAAGATGTCAATACTTTTAAATTCGGCAATTGCTTTTTCAACAGCAGTATTTATAGAGTTAATATCCGAAACGTCTGCAGATAAAGCCAAAGTTTTTACACCCAGTTTTGCAGTTTCTTCTGCCAATTGATCAATATCGCTTTTAGTTCTAGAAACTAAAATAAGGTTTACACCTTCTTTAGCCAAAGCAATTGCTACAGCTTTTCCAATTCCTTTTCCAGCACCAGTGATTAGTGCATTTTTATTTTTTAAGTCGGTCATGATTGTATTTTTAGAAATGCAGAAAGCATCATTTTAAGTAATACAAAAATAAGCTTTTGCAAACTAAAATGATGCTTTAAAATATATTCTTAATCTAAGTTTAACAACTTTTTGTTATTCTTTCAAAACCATATCGATACACATTACAGCTCCTAAAATTAATTGTCTCAACGGACTTTCGGCTGCTACAGTGTCTTCAATTTGAAGTACATAATTGTCGGCGCTTGTGAAAAACTCTTTTCCTAATCCAGCCCATTTTTTACTTACCTGCGCCAATTGTTTGTTTTCATGCGAGAATTTAAAATCCCATCCTGTCCATTTTCCCTGAAGTGTTGCAACAGGTTTTTCGTTTTTGTCTAAGATGTCAAACTTTCCTCCGATAGAAAAGAATTTTTGTTTGAAAGTTCCAACCAAACGATCTTTTTCATCTAACACTTCAACAGTCGATCTAAAGATGGCAACGCCTCTTCTTACGGTAATTAATTTTTCTCCAGAAGCAGTTGTAATTTCAACATTAAATGGAGTTGCTCTTTTGTAATCTGTAAAACGAAGTACTTTTGTGAAGAAACCAAGATTATTTTCTCGGCAGTTCATAATTATCTGATTCGTTTCTGGATTGTATATGTCATAATTATTTGCGGCTTTAAACATTCCAACATGTTCTTTTACTAAAAATAGATTTTGGCTTAAAATTGGGTTCATACGAGTATAAAAAATTAAAGTTTTGAATAAAGCCCAAATGTAATACAATATTTATTAATTATACTGTTTAGAAGTTTCAACCAAACGAATAAATTCAGCTTTGTAACCTTCGGCATCATTTGAATTTCCTTGCTTTGCTAATTTTACAATCTCTTCAGAAGACTTGTCGGCAATCAATTTTGAATCTCTTAATTTTAATCCGAACCAAGCAACTGCAGTACTAAATTTCATATCATCACTCGCTTTTTCCATGGCAGCCGATTTGTTTTCAATAACCTGAACCATTTCGATACTTTTGTCACCGTCAGGTTTTTTATAACGGAATTTTATTGTTGCCAATTCATTACTGTAATTGCTTGAATTTGTTTCGGTTTTAGTGTATTTCAAATCATCTGGCTGTACATTTAAATAATCGCTTTTTACACCAACGGGAATAATTTCATATAAAGCCGTTACGGTATGATTACTTCCTAATTCTCCAGCATCAATGGCATCATTTTTAAAATCTTCCGCGCGAAGTTTTCTGTTTTCATATCCAATCAAACGATACGCCTGAACTTGTTTTGGATTGAATTCAATCTGAATTTTTACGTCTTTCGCGATAGCAAACATCGAACCTTTAAATTCTTTTCCTAAAAAACGATTCGCTTCTTGAATATTATCGATGTAAGCGTAATTTCCATTTCCTTTATCGGCTAAGATTTCCATTTTGCTGTCTTTATAATTCCCCATTCCATAACCTAAGCAAGTCAAGAAAACGCCTGTTTTTCTTTTGTCTTCTATTAATTTTTCCATGTCAGAGTTAGAAGTGCTTCCTACGTTAAAATCGCCGTCAGTTGCCAGGATTACACGATTGTTTCCGCCTTTGATGAAATTTTCTGTAGCTGTTTTATAAGCCAGTTCGATTCCTGCACCGCCGGCAGTACTTCCGCCAGACTGCAATTTATCCAAAGCATCGATTATTGTTTTTTTCTCATCGCCTGAAGTTGGAGGCAAAACCATTCCAGCGGCGCCCGCGTACACTACGATTGCCACTTTGTCTTTTGCACGTAATTCGTTTACTAAAATTTTTAAAGATTGTTTTAATAACGGAAGTTTATTCATATCGCTCATTGAACCCGAAACATCAATTAAGAAAACAAGGTTTGAAGCTGGCAAATCGTTTGTTGGAATATTTTTTCCCTGTAAACCAATTTTCAAGATTTTATTGTTTGCGTTCCAAGGCGAATCGCTTACTTCTGTGTTAATAGAAAACGGATTTTCATTTTTAGGCTGTGGATAAGTGTATTTGAAAAAGTTCACCATTTCTTCTACACGAACTGCATCTTTTGGGACTTGTTGTCCGTTGTTTAAAAAACGTCTGATATTTGTGTACGAAGCATTATCAACATCAATAGAAAAAGTAGAAAGCGGTGCTGTTTTTGGACTTTCGAAAGAATTCTCCACAAAAGCATCATAATCTTCCTGAGTTGGTTCAGTAGGAATTGGCATTATGTTTAATTTTTTGTCTAATTCTTTTTCTGAAAGATTTTTATAAAGTTCATTTTTAGTCGAAACTATCACAACGCCATTTGAACCTTTAGTTCCATATAGAGAAGTTGCTGCTTGGTCTTTTAAAACCGAAACATTGTCAATATCATTCGGATTAATTTTTGCCATTTGATTGGCTTTTGCAGGAACTCCGTCAATTATGTACATTGGTTCATTTTTTGGAGAAACAGATGCATTACCGCGTACAACGACATTTGGGCTTGGCATATAAAGGGCGTTACTCGCAACTTGCATCGCCATTTTTCCTTGCGGTGCTACCGATTTATCTCTTTTTTCTTTTCTTCTTTCGGCACGAGCATAACTTCGGTCTTCATATTCAGAATTACTTGTACCATAACCCACAACTACAACTTCACTTAAAGTTTGATTTGCAGCTCGCATTTGTATATTAATTGTATTAGAATCTTGTATTTTTTGTCTTTGTGTATCATATCCAATAAAACTAAAAACTAAGAGATCTCCTTTTTGTGCCTGAATACTGTATTGCCCGTCAAAATTGGTTGCCGCATTTGCTTTTGATGTCTGATTGTAAATAGTTACACCTGGAAGTGGTTGTTTTGTTTCATCTGAAACGATTCCAGTTATTGTTCTTTGTTGTGCCATGGTTACGAAACATACAAGCATAGCAATGGCTGATGAAATAAGTTTTAAACTTTTCATGATAATAATTTTTAAGATTAATGTTCGGATTTAGCTTTGTCAAAGCTACAGACTTTGACAAAGCTTGGAATTACTTTTTCGGAGCTGGTTTTCCTGTTTTTGTAGTAATAATAACAACTCCTTTTTTACCTTTTTCACCGTATTTTGAAGTGGCTTCAAGGTCTTGTAAAATAGTTATAGTTTTAATGTCTTGTTTGTCTAGAGGCGCGTAAGGACTCGTTGGATTATTCCCAAATAAATCATTTTCAGAATAATAAATGCCATCGATAATGTACAATGGCTCATCTAGAACAACGAGCGAATCTACATTTTCTGGATTTAGATTCGGCAGTTCGCTTCGCATCATTTTATCTTTTTTAGCCTCGTCGCTATGCGCCATTGCGTTTCCGTTAAAAATAACAAGAGGTGCACTTTTTTTAGCTCTTTGAGTACTTTTTTCAGCAAAAGCAACTTTCGCAGATTCTCTTTGCGGACTTCTTAAATAATCCGATTCTGAAGAAAGCTCTTTTTTATAAATAATGTTATTATCTTCTTCAATTGATTCTTCCGCTGCAGGCGCAGCAATTACGAGAGCATTTGCTGAAACTTTTGGTGCTGGTGCAGCTTGTAGCAATTCTGTATTTGGTGCAACTATTTCTTGAATAGCTACTCTTTCTTTATTTTTTTTAGTGTGATTCTCTAGAATTTTATCGGCTTCTTCGTTTGAAATAATTCCTGAATCAGAAGAAGGATCTGGATTTTTTTGATTTAAAGCAGGTTCTTGCGATTCTACTTTTTCAGTTTCCTGAATAACTACTTTAGGAGTTTCTTGTACGGCATTTTTATCTGTATGTAAAAATTGAACAGCTAAAGAAATCAGTAAAAGAAGAGAAGCTGCAATGGCGATTTTTTTCCATAAAGCAATTGTTTTTTTATCTTCTTTTTTGTCTAGTTTTTCTTCAACACGTGCCCAGACTTTTTCCATTGCGGGAAAGTCTTTGAATTCCGCATTTTGCGAAGCTTCTTTTATTTTATTGAATATTTTATCTTGATTGTCCATGACTATTTTGCTTTTTGATAATACAGTTTATTAACCAGTTCTTTCAATTTGGTCTTAGCGGCGTTCAATTGTGATTTTGAAGTGCCTTCGGAGATCTTCAGCATTTCGGCTATTTCTTTATGGGAGAAACCTTCAATGGCAAAAAGGTTAAAAACAGTTTTACAGCCGTCTGGAATATGGTTTAATAAATTGAGTAAATCTTCTTCTTCCAATGTATTTAATTCATCAACAGAATGTTGAGAAATTAGTTTTACATCGTCGAGATACATGTTGAAATTAGTTGCTTTTCGAATTGCCGCCAAACAATGGTTTACGGTTATCCTTCTGGCCCAAGCTTCAAAAGCATACGCTTCTTTTAATTGGTCGAGTTTGGTAAAAATCGTAAAGAAAGAATCGGCAAGTGCTTCTTCAATTTCCTCTTCCTTTTTTAGGTATCGTTTGCAAAGGCGATACAATTTGGGCGCCATGTATTCGTACACCTCACGCTGTGCATCGCGGTGCATTTTTTTACAGTTTGCTATTTGAGTCTCGTTGATCACAATTGTTGTCTTTCTTATATAGAGAGATAAAAAGATAAAAAGGTTGGGACGATGATGATTTTTTTTTAAAGGTTCAAAGTTACAGAGATTCAAAGTTACAAAGGTTTGTCGTAGAAATGCACAGCAGTGCGTCTAAAGTCCTGTAAATCCGTAATTTTTAATGGAGTGAAATATTTATTCTCCCAAACAAATATCATTATAAAACTCTACAATTTCTTTAATATCTTCAAAAACCCATTTATCGCCTTTTAATTTTTTGACAATAAAATCGCAATCAGCGAAAAACTTGGAAGTGTTTTTTCTCCACGCGTTTATAACACCGCAGTTTAAACAAGTTGGATATTTGTCTTTTGGCTTTTTTATGTAATAAAATGTAGAAGGTTCGCTTACATTAGAATTTGATAAATGTTGTTGGGCTTGCGGACCTAATTGTGTTTTTAAAGTTGGGCTTAAGGTATTATCAGGTCGATCATCGTACGGATTATAAATCATGTCTGTAAGACTAAAATCTGAGCCTACTTTTTTATATAAAGTCGCTTCACCTTTAGTAATAATTTCTACCAATTTTGGTTTGTCTAAAGAATTCAGCTTTACATATTCAAAAGTTCTTGTGGCTCCAAAATCAAGGAAAGTAATTTTTTTTACATACTCTTCATCCCAGCTGTCAGATTTGTCATCCTGCGAAACTTTAAATTTTATTTTATTGAATTTTAATGAAGCAAAACCTTCAATTGAATCTCCGTCTTTAAAATAAATTATAGCTTCTTGTGTTTGAGAATAGCTTTTAAGGCTGATAAGAATTAGGATGATGATTTTGTAAAGTTGTTTCATTCGTGAGTTTTGATTTCATGAAATATTTATCGTAGAGGCGTGTACATCAGTGTGTCTCTACATTTAATCTGCTAAGCGAAATACTTTGTGTTCTCTGTGTAATTCTTTGTGAATCTCTGTGTAATAATTTTACCGCAAAGATTCACAAGGAATTTAATTTGCATGTACAGAACTTTTATACCAAATTTCTATTTTTTTAATTGATTCTCTGTCAGTTTTAGGATAACAGTTCAAACCCAAATTTATCTTTTTTTTCGAAATATAAGAATTTAAAAATATTATTGCGAAACCCCCAATCTCAGCATCTTCGGTTGAAAGATATGAAGAGAATATATTCATATATCCACAACATTTTTCTTGTGAACGGATTATCGAAATTAAGTATTGCACATCATCTGGTTTTACCCAGTTTTCAGGAAATTCTCCAGTCATTGTTACGCTATTTATAGGAGTTTTGTTATACCTGTCTTTACAAATAGTAATAAAAGATTCTGGGTCCAGATCCTTTATGAATAGAGTTTTATAATATTCTTTCTGGGCTTTCTTGGTCTTAAAATCATAAAACAAATAAGTACCGGTAACAAGAATTAAAACTAATACTAATGAAAGAATTATTTTTTTCATAAATATAACTAGCAAATTCAATTATATGTTCTATTACTTCGCCATCTGAAATTTTGAATTTCCAACCTGCCACAATGCAAAAGCAAACATATCAGCACTATCATTATAAGTTACATCCAAATCGTTAGAAAAATGTCCGTTTGCGTAATTTACATGTAATAATATTGGTCTGTCAGAACTATTGTAATTTTGTAAAACAGCAGCAAATTTTCCAGGTTCCCAAGAAGCTACTCGTGCATCGTTAATTCCAGTATGAACCAAAACAGCAGGATATTTTTCTCCCTTTTTAACTTTGCTTTGCGAATCCATTTCTAGGATATTTTTAAAATCTTCTTCATTTTTTAAAGAACCAATTTCTGGAATTTGATTTGGACCGTTTGGAGTTGTTTCCATTCGCAAAGTATTGGTACATCCAACTTCAATAATAGCAGCTTTAAAAAGATCAGGACGTTCTGTAATTGCTCTTCCAATTAAGACACCGCCCATACTTGCCCCATTTCCAATAAGTTTGTCTGCCGAAGTATATTTTTCTTTGATTAAATATTCAGAACAAGCAATAAAATCTTTCCAAGTATTAGGTTTCGTCGCTTTTTGACCTCCTTTATGCCAATTTGCTCCTTTTTCTCCACCGCCTCTAACGTGTGCAAAAGCAATTACAGTATTTTGCTCAAGCAATGCCATCAAATCATCGCCAATATAATAGGGTGTTCTGCTTGATCCGTAAGCGCCATAACCACTAATATAGCAAGGAGTAGAGCCGTCCATTTTAATGTTTTTGGGATAAATAATAGATAACGGAACCATTACGCCATCATGACTTGCTGTTTCAACTTCTTTTACACTATATTGCTTTGAAAAGTCAGGATAATTGCCGCTTGCAATAAATTGTTTCGACTTTTCTAAACGATCAGTTGAACCATCAAAATAATAAGACGTAGAAGGCGTGATCCAGCCATTGTTAAAAAACAAGAAATTGTCGTTTTCACGAGAATTTAAAGCATAACCTCCATTTGAACCTTTTGGAAGAGCGATTACTTTAGTTTCGAATGTTTTTGGATTAATTTGATATTTATCCTGTACAATTCCGTCACTTAAAGTATAATAAATGAAGTTTTTAGATTTCTGCATTCTTCGTAATACTTTATTGCTCTCTGGAATTATAATTTTAGCATTATCAATATTTGGATTTTTAATGTCTGTTAATCCTATTTTATAATTGGGCGCATTTTTATGCGAAAGAAAGAAAAATTGGTCTCCAATTATTTGATAGCTTGTGATCTCATCTTCGTATTTAATAAGCGGTTTCCAATTTATTTTAGGATTATTAAGTTCTGAATAAGGAGCATAGAATGCTAATATTTCGCTTTTTGTAGATCCGATTTCTAAAATTATGTATGAATAATTGTCTGAGAATGCAACATCAGGAAACTGCTCAGCAAGAAGATTCAAGTTGGGATTGTTTTCTTTTGATGCCAGTATTTTATCGGTCTCCGGATTAGTGCCAATAACGTGAAGTAAAGATTTCATGTGTTTTAGAAAATCATCACTTTTACTATCATTGGTACTCATTTTGGTATAAGTGATCGCTTTGCTGTCAGGGGTAAATTCAAAACTAAATTCACTCCAGACTGGATTTAAATTGTCTGGAAGAAAAGTTTTAGATTCAATATCCATAATTCGGAGATCACAAACTTCAGCACCATCTTGGGATAATGTAACCGCTAATTTTTTCTGGTCTGGACTAATATTGAAATTTGTAATTGTTGCATCTTTTTTATAAGTATTCGGGTCTAATAATAAAACCTCGGTTCCGTTTAAACCTTTACGGATATATAATTTATCAATGCTTTCTCCTTTTTTCTTTTTGGTGTAATAATAATTGTCTCCTAATTGTTTTACGTAAGTATAATCATCTCCTGCCAATGCACTAATTTCCTTCATTCTATTGAAAAGAGCATCACGGCCAGAGATTTTTTTTATGACAGAATTGGTAAAATCGCTTTGATCTTTAAACCATTTTTGCACTTCTGGTTTTTTCATATCTTCCAGCCAACGGTAAGAATCTGTGATTTTTGTTCCGTAATAATTATCTACTACAGGATGTTCAGGTGTTGAAGGATATTGATATTGAGCCTGTGATATTTGACTGGTAATAAAAACTAAAAGAGCGAAAGCGGTTTTTCTGATCATTATTTTTTTATGTTTATAATTATTACTGATGGTTTGTTGTATAGTCAAAGACTCAATAAACAGGAAATCGCTGCATTATTTAGCTGGAATTGTCAATTTGTATATTTTTGTTTCCAAAAGATCCGTGTCATTATCCTCGCAAAGCAAAAACTCGATTTTATTGTTTTCTTTTTTATAGAAAGTTAAACCTTCAAATTTATTGGTTGAGGTTATTTTTTGAGTGAAATCTATTTTCATCGTTTTAACGTCGATTCTGCCAATGAAGCTTCCTAAGATTTCACCGTCATCATAAGTTGATTTGGTATCTTCTGCTGTTGAAAGGAAATAGATTTTATCATCAACCAAAACGGCATCGGTAAAGCTGGAACGAACACCTTTTATTTTTGGAAGTTTGTAATTGACAGAAATTAGGGCAAATTCTTCTCCAAGGTTTTTCGCGTGAATCGTAAAAATGGTGTTTTTATTAGAAATTCCATTTCCTCGGTTGAATAAATACCAATTTTCGCCATCGAAAATAGCACCTTCCAAATTGAAATCTTCTGGTTTTATTGAACCGAAATTCTGCATTACGGCATACAAATCAACTAAATTGTTTTTTTGTAAAACAGTTTTGGACTTCAAATCAAATTCGATCATTCTGTTTCGGTTTTCGGTTGAACCAGAACCAAAGACATACAATGTATCGTTATGATGCGTTAGCGATTCAAAATCGGGTTTTAAGTTTTTCGGAATATTTTGTGTCGGATTGTCAATTAACGCATGCTGGTTTAATTGGTGGTTCTGCATATTGTATTCGTATAAGAATCCGCTGTTGTCGCCAATGACATAAAGTGCATCATTATTATAAAATAAACCTGATGCCGAACCGATGCCTATGATTTGAAATAATATTTCTAATGTAAATTTTTCCATGAATGTTGTTTTGTAAATAACTGCCTAGCCCTGATAGCAATGAAAATACTTTGAAAAGAAATTGCATTTTTTCCTGACAGAACAAAGCGACCAACGGAAGCTCTTGTTATGGCTTTGGAAAAAAGCAATTTATTGAAAAGTATTGCAATGAATAGCAGGAATATGCTTCGTAAAAGTAGTATATTTATGATATAAAATTTGAAAATATGAAGTCAATAGACCCAAAAGATTTTAAAGTTACAGATGAAATAAAATTAAAGAAGCTTCCGACATTACTAAATGTTGATGCGGATGATGACGAAAAAGAAGAGAAGCTAGATAAAGTTCAGGCAAAATTGAGTGATTTGCAGGATGTTATGTATGCGCACAATAAGTATGCGGTTTTAATCTGTCTGCAGGGAATGGATACTTCTGGAAAAGACAGTTTGATTCGGGAAGTTTTTAAAGAATTTAATCCGCGCGGGGTAGTGGTGCATAGTTTTAAAACACCAAATTCAACCGAATTGGAACACGATTATTTATGGCGACATTATATTGCCCTGCCCGAAAAAGGGAAATTTGCAATTTTTAACAGAACGCATTACGAAAATGTATTGGTAACGAGAGTGCATCCAGAATTTATTTTGGCAGAGAATTTACCAGGAATTAATTCGGTTGATGATATTAAACCGAAATTTTGGAAAAACAGAATTGAACAAATCAATAATTTCGAAAAACATATTGCAGAAAACGGAACTATCGTTATGAAGTTCTTTCTACACTTGAGTAAAGAAGAACAAAAGAATCGTTTACTGCGCCGTTTGGAAGAAGGAAAGCATAATTGGAAATTTTCGCCAGGCGACCTTAAAGAACGCGAACATTGGGATGAGTATCAGCAATATTATGAAGAAGCCATCAATCAAACATCGAAAGAACATGCGCCTTGGTATGTAATTCCTGCAGATGATAAAGATATGGCGCGTTATATTGTAGCTAAAATAATTTGGGAAGAAATGAAACAATATACCGATATTCAGGTTCCAGAATTAGCTAAAGAAATTAAAGACAATTTTGATACGTACAAAAAGACTTTGGAGAAGAGTTAAAATTAGATAATTTGGAAATGTGTCAATTAGATAATTTTTCTAACGTACAAACCCGACAGGTTTTTAAAACCTGTTGGGTTTAATTTTTGTATGTATAAATTTTATAAAATAAAAAACCCGACAGACTATGCAGGCTGTCGGGTTTTTACCAAAAACAAAATAATAAATTAAACCTATTTCTTATAGTTTAAAACCATAAGCAACACGCAGTGCTACTTGATTGGTTCTAAAATCATGATAATCTTCGTAACGAACACTTAAGTCGATATATTTATTAGCGTAACCAATTCCTGGCGACCATAAAAAAGTAGTGTTGTTGTAACCATTTGTTACTGCAAAACCAGCACCAAGTTCTCCTAGTACATAAAATTGATCTTTTAAAACAAAGGCTTTAAAACCTGCTTTAGCCGGAATAAATCCTAGATCTTTTATGTCATTTCCAGCGGCATCTTTTTTGCCGTTAAATAAATTAGTAAATCCTGTTGTTAAGGTTAATGATGTTTTTTTAGAAAGGTCATATTGTAAACGAACGTCTCCACCAAGAGCCCAGTCGTAATCGTTATCTGTTGGAAGTCCTCCATTTACTCCAAATCCTAATCTAAATCCTTGATCGTAATTTGTTGCTTCTGTTTCTTGAGCGAAAGTTGTGTTAGAGAATAAAAAAGCAAAAGCAGCTAGGCAAATAATCTGTAATTTTTTCATGGCTTATAATTTTGAATTATTAATGATGTAAAAGTAAAATAGAGCACTTTTGAGCTTGTTATATAATTTTTAAAAATCGTTATATAATATTATGGTATGCTTATTTTACCCTTAATAAAGGCTTATATTTTTATTAATAGGATAGAATTCGAAGCTTCTGATTATCTTTGCCGACTAAAATTGATTACAAGTGAATTTAAAGCAGTACACCAGAGAGTTTTCGTATAATTTGAGACTAGCATACCCTATTATTCTGGGAATGGTTGGCCATACTTTAATTGGTATAGTCGATAATATTATGGTGGGTAAATTAGGAAGTACAGAACTTGCCGCGGTTTCTCTAGGTAACAGTATGATTTTCATCGCGATGTCTCTTGGAATTGGATTTTCAACAGCAATTACACCAATTGTTGCAGAGGGAGATGCAGAGAAAAATGACAACAAAATTCGTTCTGCATTTCACCACGGTTTATTCCTCTGTACTATTTTAGGATTAGTTCTTTTTGGTGTCATTATGTTTGCAAAACCAATTATGGAATTATTGGAACAGCCTGCAGATGTAATTGTGCTCGCAAAACCATATCTAGGCTGGGTAGCTTTTTCGTTGATTCCACTAATAATGTATCAAGGATATAAACAGTTTGCAGACGGAATGTCGATGACTAAATATTCGATGTATGCAATGGTAATGGCAAACGTTCTTCACGTAGGAATTAATTATGTTTTGATTTACGGAATTTGGATTTTTCCAAAAATGGGAATTATCGGCGCAGCACTTGGTACCGTAATTTCAAGGATCTTTCTAGTTATGTTTATGCATATCATGCTTTCAAGAAGAAATGATTTGAAACGATTCTTCAAAAACTTTAGTTTCGACGAAATCAAGAAATCAACAATTAAAAAAATTATAAGTATAGGATTTCCTTCAGCTATGCAGATGCTTTTCGAAGTGGTTTTGTTTACGGCTTCTATCTGGCTTTGCGGTAATATCGGAAAAACGAGTCAGGCGGCCAATCAAATTGCTTTGAGTCTTGCATCAATGACTTTTATGTTTGCAATGGGATTAAGTGTTACTTCGATGATTCGAGTGAGCAACCAAAGAGGTTTAATGGATTATAAAAAACTTATCGTTGTAGCGAGATCTATTTTCCTGCTTGCCATTATCTTAGAAACTGTTTTTGCTATATTCTTTATCATTTTTCATAATTACTTGCCCTATATCTTTTTAAATATGGAAAACACAGGGCAGATTTTGGACAATGAAGAAGTAATAAGCATTGCTTCAAAATTGCTTTTAATTGCAGCTGTTTTTCAAATTTCTGACGGAATTCAGGTTGTGGTTTTGGGCGCTTTACGCGGATTGCAGGATGTAAAAATCCCAATGTATATTACGTTTGTTGCATATTGGGTTATTGGTTTTCCAATTTCTTATTATTTAGGAGAGCATACCGACTTAAAAGCGCAGGGAGTTTGGATAGGACTTTTGGCTGGTTTAACAGCTGCAGCGCTTTTTCTGTATATTCGCTTTCATTACTTAACTAGAAAATTAAATAATAATTCAGTTTCAAATAATTAAATTTGACTGCCCATAAACAGTGACAGCAAAATAAATAAACAATTAATAAAACAAAATAAATATGGAATTACCTAAATTTTTACTTGGAGATAATACTGATTTTCCAGATGATATCTTTATCATTCACCTTGATTACCCAAGATTTATTATCAATTTAAAAGATGATGAGGTAGAATTTTTAGAAGAACCAGAAGATCTAGATGAAGCTGAATTGAATGCAGAAATGGAAAGCTTGATCGAAAAAGCAAATGATTTTTACGATCGTGAAGTAAACCGTTACGAAGAGTAGGGAAGTACACCCTTACTTCGTACAAAACACTTTAGCTAAATATCTAAATTATCTAATGAAAAAATTAAGTTTTTTAAAGCCTATATTTAATTTTATAGCAATCGGATTATTGATTACTACTTTAAGCCGAATCTTTTTATTTTTTCTTTTTAAAGAAAGAGTAGAGCAAACACCAAATTTCTGGTACATTTTTCCAATCGGTTTACGAATGGATTTGATTTTACTTTGTTATTTGTCTTTTCTGCCTGCTGTTTTAATTACTTTTCTGCCAAATAAATGGCTGAAATTTACCAATACGTTTTTGGTAATCTATAGTTTCTTATTTCTGTTTCTGATTCTATTTGTGGAGTTAGCTTCTCCAGATTTTGTCAAGCAGTACGATACGCGCCCAAATAAGATCTTCTTAGATTATTTAATTTACCCAAAAGAAGTTGTCGGAATGCTTTTAAAAAGTTATCTGACTTCTATAATCGTTACTTTCCTGATTTTAGGAGTTGTGATTTATTTTGCCTTCAAAAAAGGGAAAAAATATTTTCACACCACAAGTACAGAGTATAAATTCAAATTAATGGTTTTTCCATTACTAGCTTTTTTATTGTTTTTTGGAGCACGTTCAAGTTTAACTTCAAAGCGTCCGATTAATGCTAGTAATGCTGTTTTCTCGACAGATCAACTAACTAATACGTTAGGTTTAAATTCATTTTATACCGTTGCTTTTGCAGCATATTCTATTAAAAATGAAGGAAACACAAAGATGTATGGTAAAATGGATGAAGCCGAAGCGATTGCACGTGTAAAAAAATACATGGTTGCCGGTCCAAATGATTTTAACGATGCTGAAATTCCATTTTTGCATGTACAGCAGCCAGATTCTGTTTTGAAAAAACCTTATAATTTGGTGATTTTCCTGCAGGAAAGTTTAGGCGCAGAATATGTTGGAATCTTAGGCGGAAAACCTTTGACACCAGAATTTGACAAATTATCTAAAGAAGGAACATTATTCACCAATTTATACTGCACAGGAACTAGAAGTGTTCGCGGAATAGAAGCCGTTGTAACAGGGTTTTTACCTTCGCCTTCTGAAAGTGTTGTAAAACTTGGAAACTCACAGCAAGGCTTTTTTACACTTGCCGAGGCTTTAAAACAAAAAGGTTACGATACGAGTTTCATTTATGGAGGAATGGCAAATTTTGACAATATGGCTTCGTTTTTCAACGGAAATGGTTTTCAAGATATTGTAGATCAAGAAGATTTTGAATCTGATGGAAACAAATATGCTTTTAAAGGAACTTGGGGCTATTCTGATGAAGATTTGGTAACCAAAGCCAATCAGTATTTTAAATCAAAAGGAGACAAACCGTTTTTCTCTTTAATGTTCTCGACTTCAAATCACGAACCATTTGAATATCCAGCAGGAAGAATTAAACCTTACGATAAAAAAGCGGCCACGGTAAACAACGCCATGAAATATGCTGATTTTTCTATTGGAAAATTCTTCGAAATGGCTAAAAAAGAAGATTATTTTAAAAATACCATTTTCATCGTAATTGCTGACCATAATACAAGAACTTATGGAAAGAATTTAGTGCCAATAAATAAATTTCATATTCCCGCATTTATTATGGGGCCTGGAGTTCCAAAAGGAGCGATTTATGATAGATTAGCAAGCCAAATTGATATTCCGCCTACATTGTTAAGTTACTTAGGGCTTCCGTTTGAAACACCAATGGTAGGAAGAAATTTAAGCAAATTAGATCCTAAAGTTCAAGGAAGATCTATTATGCAGTTTAATGACATCAACGCATTTAGAGTAGAAAATCAGGTTGTAATCATGCAACCAAATCTAAAACCTTTGCAGTTTGAAATCAAAAATGATACAACTTTAATCCCTGTAAAACTAAACGAGGAATTGGCAAAAGATGCTTTGGCACATGTTATTACAGCGGGGAATTTATATAAGGAGAGTAAGTATAAATTAAGGCGCTAAGATTCTAAGATACTAAGGTTCTAAGTTTTTTATATACTGTCAGTTTGATCAGAGAACTGCAGAGCATTCCAACTTTGCTCAATGTGACAAAACTAGACAATTTCCTAAATTAAAATCTTAGCAACTTAGTATCTTAGTCACTTAGAATCTTTAGAAAAATATAATTTCAATAAATCAGAAGCAGCTGCAAAAGGTGAAATTTCATTTTTTTGCACTGCTTTTTTGCTTTCTTCTAAAAGTGAAATAATTTCTGGCTGATTATAGAAGTTTTGTTTTAATTGTTCGTTGATGGTTTCCATCATCCAGAAATGATTTTGGTCATTTCTTTTTTCGTCGAAAAATCCGCTTTCTTTAGTTAATTCAAAATATTCAGAAATAGTATTCCAAACTTCAGGAATGCCATCTTTTGTCAGTGAACTGCAAGTGGTTACTTTTGGCTGCCAATTTGATTTTTTTGGTGGAAACAAATGTAAAGCACGATTAAACTCTAATTTTGCCTGATTTGCTTTTTTTATATTATCACCGTCTGCTTTGTTGATTACAATCGCATCAGCCATTTCCATAATACCTCGTTTGATGCCTTGGAGTTCATCGCCTGCACCTGAAATTTTTAAAAGTAAAAAGAAATCGACCATACTGTGAACAGCAGTTTCACTTTGGCCAACACCTACGGTTTCAATAATAATAGTATCAAAACCTGCAGCTTCGCAAAGAATAATTGTTTCACGGGTTTTGCGGGCTACACCGCCCAAAGTTTCACCAGAAGCACTTGGTCTGATAAAAGCATTTTCATCTTTAACCAATTCTTCCATTCGGGTTTTGTCGCCTAAAATACTTCCGTGCGAAAGCGAACTGCTGGGATCAACAGCAAGAACTGCGACTTTTTTGCCTAATGCAGTAAGTTGTTTTCCGAAAGCTTCAATAAAAGTACTTTTTCCAACTCCAGGAACGCCAGTAATTCCAATACGAATAGATTTATTCGCATGTTGTAAACAGCCTTGAACAATTGCACTTGCTTTTTCAAAATGATCTGGATTGGTGCTTTCAATTAAAGTAATGGCACGACTTAAAGATGTTCTGTTTCCTTCTAAAATACCACTAATTAATTCTTGAGAAGAGGGTTGTTGTCTGCGTTTATTTTTAATTTGATTGATAGCCGAAACATTGGTGATTTCAGGAGGTGAAATTCCAGCTTTTTCAGTAATGCTGCTCGACTGTTTTTTAAAACTTGACAAAATACTTTTTTAATATTGTAAAAGTACAGAAAACAAAAACAGTTTCAAAAGACAATTGTTCCTTTGAAACTGTGTTGTTAGGTTTGCCACGAATTACTCGAATTTCCTCTAATTTTTAACGCTTTTTTTGTCATCCTGAGCGAAGTCGAAGGACTCTAAACCAGCTCGACAAAGATTGAAAATATTAATTGTGAGTTACTTGTGCGTCCTTCGCCTTCGATAAGGATGACATGAGTAAATTAGCTTCTATAAATAGGAACAAACAATTCGTGAAAATTCGTGTAATTCGTGGCTAAAAAAAAATTAGTAACCAGCTGTAAATCTAACTTGATGATGTTTTGGATTTTCTGCTTCATCAGCAATAACAACTGCTAAATCTTCTACAGATAAAATACTTCTTTGCTCGTCGTTAAATACTGGATTTTCTAATCCTAAACGATATTTTCCTGTTCTTCCTGTTGTAATTCCGCCATGCATTTCAAAAGCAGGACTGAAGAATGCCCAGTCTAAATCTTTTTCTTCCTTAATTACATTTAAATAATCTCTTGCAGCCGTAGCTCCTGCATAAAATTCTTTTGGAAAATCTGGAGTATCAACTGCTTGTAAACCTGGAGCGACAAACAAACTTCCGCCTCCGCCAATAGTAATGAAACGTTTAACTCCTGATTTTTTAACTGCTTCCTGAATAGCTTTAGAACCTGCTAAAAAGTCATCATAGATGTTTGGGTTTGTCCAACCTGGATTATATGCGTTAATAATTGTATCGTGGCCTTTTAAAATTTCTGCCAATGCATCTACATTAAAAATATCTGCAGCAACCCAAGTTGCGTTTGCAGTATCTTTTGGAGTTCTTGCAATTGCAGTAATTTCATGTTTTCTATCTGCTAATTCGTTTAAGATTGCTGAGCCAACAAATCCTGTTGCTCCGATAAGTGCGATTTTCATAATATATAAATTTATTTAGTAATAAAAAATGTTACAGTTTTGGTTAAAAAAATAGTTTTTAAAATTGATTCGAAAAATCTTCCAATGAAATACCTTCCAGCTGTTTGCTGACTTTTTGATTCATTTCGCTGTACAAAGCTTCCAAATGCTGATTGATGTTTTTTCCAACAGGACAATCAGGATTCGGCTGATTTTTAGCAAAACCTAAACCAATAGTCTCAAAGGTCATTTCGAATATTTGTTTTAAAGTCAGTTCAGCAGCATTAACTGCCAATTTTGTTCCGCCATTTTTTCCTTCTTTACTTTCTACAACATGATGAGCTTTTAGGTTGGCAATTTCTTTTCGAACCAAAACAGGATTTAAATTAATACTTCCCGCAATAAACTCAGATGACAAAAAATCATTTGGGAATTTATGGAGCAAAGTAAGAATGTGAATCGTTATGGCAAATTTACCTGAAATCATACTGTAATAAAATATATTACAAATGTAAGTGGCTTTTTTGAAATAAAAAAAGTTTTAACTAAAAATTAATTTTTGGTAGTTAAAAGTCACTTACCCAGTTAAAACTAAAAAAAATGCACATCATTAAATTGAATGATGCGCATTTTCCTGATTGACTATTTTGATTTTTGATTATTCCTAATAGAAGAAAAATATACCCAAAGTATAAAAAGAAGTTGCATTGGTATTCTAAGCCATAAATAGGAAAGGCCTTTGCCTGTATGGTCTGCAGTTTGTAAATTGATATTATTACTAGCCGCATAAATGTTAGCCGGAAGTAGCAGTATAAAAAATAAAATAAGCAAATTTCCGGTAAGCACTTTGGTACTTGGCAATAGGAGTCCAATTGCAGCGACTAATTCTATAATTCCTGTAGCCAGTACAATGACGTTTGCCCAAGGTAAAAAAGAAATCATCATTGCCATTCCTTTCGTAAAGGCAAAATGACCTATAGCTGTAAATACTAGCATAATTGCCATGGCAACCCTTCCTGAGAATGATAGTTCAAGTCGTTTGGTTGTAAGCCAGATAATAAGTAGAGTTGCAGTAAAAGCACCAAATAATACAATTAAGGTTTCCATATCTTTTTGTTTTTATTATACAAAGTTGCACAGTAAAGAAACCTAAAACAATGAACCTGGGTTAAGAAATCCGCTTTCTAATTCGGCTTAAAGCTTGTGGAGTAATACCGATATAAGAAGCAAGGTATTTTTGAGGTATTTTTTGAATTAATTGAGGTTGCTCTGTAAATAAATTAAGGTATCGCTGTTCTGCAGAATCATTTAGTAACGACAATTCTCTTTTTGATTTTTTAAGAAATAATACTTCGCTTGCCAAACGGCCGATAGTATTACCGATTTCGGTTTTGGCATAAATATACTGAAGATCATTATAAGAGATACGCCATAATATAGTATCTGCAAGAGTTTCAATAGTATAATTTACGGGTAATCGGGTAATAAAGGAGTCGTAACCACTTGTAAATTCGCCATCAAATACAAAAGTAAAAGTGAGATCTTTATTTTCTGAAGGAATGTAGTACCTAACGATTCCTTTTTCTATAAAGGAAAGGTAACTTTCAACGTGGCCAGTATGAAGAATTGCCGTTTTCTTTGAAAATTCCTGACGGATAAGTTTTGACGAAAAGATATTCCAGTCTTCATCAGAAAGTTTTACCATTCGTTCCAAATTGTCTCGTATTTGCTGCATTACTTTTTTTTAAATATTAAAAGTAACAAAAAACTTAAAGAAGTGCTATAATTTGTTCAGCATCGCAATTTATAAATTCCTATTTTTGTGCGTAAGCCGTGATATGAACAACTTTATATTGATATTTATCTTTCTTTCCCTAGGTTTAGTTTTACAACACGTAAAACAATTTCCTACTCATATCTATAAGACACTTAATAAAATTGTTATTTATTTCTGTCTCCCTGCGATCACCTTATATCACATTCCGAAAATAAAATGGAGCAGTGAACTTTTGTTTCCAATAGGAGCAGGGTGGATTACTTATTTATTAGCCTTTGTGTTTTTTCATTTTTTAGGAAGAAGAAATGGCTGGTCTAATAAATTAATTGGATGCTTGATTTTGACAGCAGGACTAAGCAACAGTTCTTTTCTTGGTTATCCGATTATTGAAGCTTTATTTGGAAAAAAAGGTTTAGAAACGGCTGTATTGGTTGATCAGCCTGGGACTTTTGTTGTGGTTTCAACTCTTGGTGTTTTTACAGCAGCTTTTTATTCTAAAGGAAGCCCAAACGCTTTGGGAATTTTGAAAAAAATAATTCTGTTTCCGCCTTTTATCATGTTTGTTATATCATGTTTGATGAACATTTTCCAATTTGATTTACATGAAAATATTCAATCACTGTTATTGAAAATAGGCAGTTTAGTAACGCCTTTAGCTTTGCTTTCTGTTGGTCTCCAATTAACTTTTGATCGAAAAAGTCAGCATTGGAAATTCTTGAGACTGGGACTTTTCTTTAAGTTAATTTTAGTTCCTTTCATAATCTTTGTACTATATGTTTTTATTTTTAATCAACGCTCTGAAGTTATAAAAATCACTTTAATGGAAACTGCTATGGCTCCAATGATTACGGGTGCTATTTTAGCTTCAACTTATGGTTTAAAGCCCAAATTAAGCAGTATGATGATCGGTTTCGGAATTCCAATTTCATTTGTAACTCTTGCTGTTTGGTACTTCGTTTTAAGTTTTATTTAGTTTAAAATAGTAATTATATCGAGGAAGTAGAATTTTAACTTTTTTTTAATTCTATGTTGTTTTCTCAATGTATTTTTTAGTTAATTTTAGAGGAACTAAAAAAATTAAATTATGTCAACATTAAGATTAGGCGATATAGCTCCAGATTTCCATGCAGAAACCACGCAGGGACCAATTAATTTTCATGAATGGCTGGGAGATTCTTGGGGTGTATTATTTTCGCATCCAGCAGATTTTACTCCTGTTTGTACAACTGAATTAGGAACTGTAGCGAATTATGTTCCTGAATTTACTAAAAGAAATACGAAAGTTATTGCTTTGAGTGTAGATGGTTTGGAGTCGCACAAAGAGTGGATTAAAGATATCAACGAGACTCAAAATACAGAAGTTAATTTCCCTATCATTGCCGATGAAGATAAAAAAGTAGCTAATTTATACGATATGCTTCATCCAAATGCGAGTGATAAATTTACAGTACGTTCTGTTTTTGTTATCGGACCAGACAAAAAAATCAAATTGACTTTAACGTATCCAGCTTCGACAGGAAGAAATTTTGACGAATTGCTTCGTGTTATTGATAGTCTGCAGTTAACAGCAAATTATAGTGTTGCAACACCTGCAAACTGGAAAGATGGCGAAGATGTAGTTATTGCACCTGCAATTCCAGACAGCGACATTCCAGCGAAATTCCCAAAAGGACATACACCAATTAAACCTTATCTGCGTTTGACACCACAGCCGAATAAGTAACCTAAAGGTTCTAAGATACTAAGGCGCTAAGATGCTAAGTTTTTCTCTCGTAGAAGCTTACCATCTTAGCGCCTTAATTATATTAAAAGGAAACTTAGAATCTTAGTATCTCAGAAACTTAGCCCCTCAAAAAAAAACTATTTCACCGCTAATAAATCAGTCATCCTTTTTTTGTCACCAACCACCCAGAGAATATCGTTTTTCTCTAAGATTAAACTAGATTCTGGATTTAAGATACGATTTCCGTTTCGTTCGATTCCCACAACCATTCCGTCGGTTTTTGCTCTAAATTGCCCGATGCTTTTTTGAATGAATTCTTCCTGAGAAACTTCGAGCTGACGTAGTACAATATTAGTTTCTTCCACTTTTCCAGGTGCCTCAGTTTCATTCTGAGTTAAAAATTTAGTGAATTCAACAATTTGAGCATCTGTTCCAATTACGCAGATTTCATCTCCAGGAAATAGGCGTTCATTTTTTGTTGGAATTGGTATAGTAACTTCGCCTCTTTTGATATAGGCTATATTAATTCCTAATTGTTCCCTAATTTTTAATTCCTGTAACGTTTTACCAACTAAATTAGATTCTTTTTTAATTTCAAAAAAAGACATGTGACCGTCCCATGGCATTAAATTGGCATATCTTCTGTCTATTTTTTTGTTTTCGCGGTCATTAAGATTTTTCAAAAAGTGATTTTCAATTCTATGGTACTGCTCGTTCAGTTTTTTAGGGAAAATTTGATAGGCAGCAATAGCGATAATCAGTGCAACAAATGCTACTAAGGGAGAGAAGAAAATATTCAATAAAAATCCAACAAAAAATAATCCAAGGCTCATTCTAATTAAAATCAGCATTAAAAGGGCTCCACGATATTTTCGTTCTTCCCAAAGTATTTCTACTTCTTCCACTTTAACGCGTCGAAGCGATAGAGCCCATAAAAACGGCGCAATTATCACCAATGTTAGTAAGGCAGCTAAAGTATTTCCGAATCTAGTATCGGCTACTAACGGCGCTACAAATCGAGATGACAATAAAATAATAGCTGCAATAATTATAGTATGAAGAATAATTTGAGTGATTGAAGACCGCAATACAATCTGCCAAGTACTGACAGACTTAATTGCCTGCGCATTCACACTGTAGCGGTTGATATTTTTAACCCATTTTTTGGGCATTTTTGATTCTAAAAATTGAGCAAATGTTTCAGAATATTTGATTAAGAATGGAGTTGTAAAAGTTGTAACTGCCGATACTGCCACAATAATTGGGTACAAGAAATCGCTTGTTACTTTCAAAGTCATACCAAGCGTGGCAATAATAAATGAAAACTCTCCAATTTGCGCCAGACTCATTCCCGTTTGAACAGATTGTTTAAGAGGCTGACCAGAAATTAAGGCTCCTATAGAAGAACTAAATGCTTTTCCAAAAATAGTTATAAGCGTAATTAAAGCCACAGGAAGTGCATAAGTCACTAAAGTTCCCGGATTAATCAACATTCCTACGGATACAAAGAAAACCGCGCCAAATAAATCTTTTACAGGCTGAATTAAATGTTCGATTTTTTCTGCCATTGTAGTTTCAGCAATAATAGAACCCATGATAAATGCGCCTAAAGCTGGAGAAAAACCAACATTTGCAGCAAAAATAACCATCATTAAACAAAGTGCCAATGAAATTATCAAGAGCATTTCGTCTGTCATAAGATGTTTGGCTTTTTTAAAGATAGTTGGAATAATAAAAATTCCGCCTAAAAACCATATAATTAAAAAGAAAATCAATTTTAAAACCGATTGTAATAATTCACCTCCAGAAACTTGGTCGCTTACCGCAATCGTTGATAACAAAACAAGCATTAAAATGGCAACAATATCTTCAACAATTAAAGCTCCAAATACAATACCGACGAACTTTTTACCTTTTACACCCAATTCATCAAAAGCCCTGATAATAATAGTTGTAGACGAAATCGAAAGTGTTGCACCTAGAAAAATACTGTCCATTTTTCCCCAGCCCATCCACTGGCCAACACAGTAACCAATCAGCGTCATAAACATAATCTGGGTTATGGCGGTGATAGATGAAGTTCCTCCAACTTTCATTAGTTTCTTAAAACTAAATTCGAGTCCTAAACTAAATAGTAAAAATATAACCCCGATTTCTGCCCATACTTCGACACTCTTCATATCGGTTATGGATGGAAAAAAATCGAAATGGTTTCCAGCTAAGAATCCTGCAATCAGGTATCCTAAAACTAGAGGTTGTTTCATTTTTTTAAATAATAAAACGGCAATTCCAGCAGTCATAAGGATTAATCCTAAATCACTAATTAAAGGTTGTAGGTGATGTGTACTTTCGGCCGCGGCATTTAATGCAATCATATTAAAATGTGGTATTTTTTTAAGGAGCTGATCCAGCTTTTCATTACAAGCTTTTGTTCAAAAATGCCTATTTTTTTAACAGTTACAGGAGCTTCCGTTGGTCGCTCTGTACCTGCAAAAAAAATATGGCTTTTTTCACAAAAGGCTTTTCATTTCAATCTGGGCTAAACTCTGATTTAAATAAAAAAAGCTATCTCGATAAAGATAGCTTTTTTTGGTAAAATATTTTAAATTTTCTTTAGATTCCTGTGTAATTACTAGGTGTTATCTGCATTAATTCAGCCCTAACTGCATCAGAAACTTCCAAAGTAGCAATAAAATTATGAATTGCATTTTTGTCAATAGCTTCATTTGTTCTAGTCAAACCTTTAAGAGCTTCATACGGATTTGGGTAAGCTTCGCGGCGTAAAATTGTCTGAATTGCCTCAGCAACTACTGCCCAGTTTTTCTCTAAATCTTCAGCAAATTTACTTTCATTTAAAAGTAATTTATTTAAACCTTTCAAAGTAGCTTCAAAAGCAATAATTGTATGTCCAAACGGAACTCCGACATTACGTAAAACTGTACTGTCAGTTAAATCACGCTGTAACCTCGAGATTGGTAATTTTGCTGATAAGTGTTCAAAAATAGCATTTGCGATTCCTAAATTTCCTTCAGAATTTTCAAAATCAATCGGATTTACTTTGTGCGGCATTGCAGAAGAACCAATTTCTCCAGCTTTGATTTTTTGTTTGAAATAATCCATCGAAACATACGTCCAAATATCGCGGTCTAAATCGATGATAATTGTGTTGATTCTTTTTAAAGCATCAAAGAAAGCAGCGAAATGATCGTAATGTTCAATTTGAGTAGTTGGAAAAGAATGCTGTAAACCAAGATTAGTCTCAACAAATTTATTTCCAAATTGTTTCCAGTCAATCTGCGGGTAAGCCACATGATGCGCATTGAAGTTTCCTGTCGCACCGCCAAATTTAGCAGCAAACGGAATATTGAATAACAAACGCATCTGCTCTTCTAAACGTTCTACAAAAACCAAAAGTTCTTTTCCTAAACGGGTAGGAGAGGCAGGTTGTCCGTGCGTGCGTGCCAGCATGGGAATGTCTTTCCATTCAACGCTTAATTCCTTTAATTTAGAAATTACGGCAATTAAAGTTGGCATATAAACCTGCTCAAACGCTTCTTTTGTAGAAAGCGGAATAGCAGTATTATTAATATCTTGAGATGTTAATCCGAAGTGAATGAACTCTTTGTGTTGAGATAAACCTAATTTTTCAAAAGCATCTTTTATAAAGTACTCAACTGCTTTTACATCGTGGTTGGTTACTTTCTCTGTTTCCTTAATCCAAAGTGCATCTTCTGTAGAAAAGTTTTTGTAAATATTTCTTAAGCTGTCAAATAAACCTGAATCAATACCTTTTAATTGTGGTAAAGGAATTTCGCATAAAGCAATGAAGTATTCTACTTCAACTAATACACGATATTTTATTAAAGCTTCTTCAGAGAAAAAAGGGGCTAAATTTTGGGTTTTATTTCTATATCTTCCGTCAATTGGCGATATAGCATTCAGTTCGTTTAGAGTAGTCATTGTTATGTTGTTTTTCGAAAGGTGCAAATATAAACAGAATTTGCGGATTTAAAGTAATCAGAAAGTCAATTGGATAAATTTAAAAAGGGAGAAAAGAAAACATAACACAAATTTCACGAATTAACACGGATTTTTTGGCTGCTTGATAGATAATGCAAAGATTCATGTCAATTAGTGAAATTTGTGTCAATAAATTATGTGTTTAAATTGATTTTAATTTCTCTCTTAAATCTGCAACTCCTTCTGAAGCAAATTTTGCAATCGTTTCAACTTTGTTGCGAATATTCGGAATTGAAATTGGCTTTGGATCAATATAAAAAACTGGAGTTGTACTTGGAACATACGAAATTAAGCCCGCCGCAGGATAAACCTGAAGGGAAGTTCCAATTACAGCAAAATAATCTGCAGTTTCAGTTATATCGATAGCTTCTTCGAGAGCAGGAACTTCTTCGCCAAACCAAACAATATGAGGTCTGAGCTGATGTCCGTTTGCATCAAAATCTCCTGTATTTAAATCTTCGGTCCAATCTAGAATTAGATTTTTATTCTGAATGCTTCTCACTTTTAGCAATTCGCCATGTAAATGAAGCACTTTTGTACTTCCAGCTCGTTCATGTAAATCGTCAACATTTTGAGTGATAATATAAACATCAAAATCTTTTTCCAATTCAGCCAGAATAATATGGCCTAAATTTGGATTCACTTCTTTTAACTGCTGACGGCGTTTATTGTAAAAATCTAAAACTAATTCCTGATTTTTATACCAGCCTTCAGGAGTTGCAACTTCCATTACGTCATGTCCTTCCCACAAACCGTCACTGTCACGAAATGTTTTAATGCCGCTTTCTGCGCTGATTCCAGCTCCTGTTAAGACTACAAGTTTCTTTTTCATTTTTAAGGAGATTTTTTGATTCTCATTCAAAGATAATCAAATGAGAAATTTTTCAAATGAAATGGTTATTTTAGCGCGCTATTAAATTCAAAACATTTGAAAACGGAACTTAAGATTAAAATTCAAAGAAGTTTTTTAGATAATTATAAAAGAGATTTACATCTTCATCCTGATTTTATTAGCTTTGAAAACAAAGATTTAGTTGGAAGTGGAATCACATCTTTCAAAACAGATGAAATAAAAGAGTTTCGTTATGGTGTAACCTTGTATCAATATGATATTGTTTTCGGTCGTGATTTTCAGATTTTTATCAAAAATTTCAATGATGAAGTATTGAAGATTAATTTTAAAAGTTACTTTGGAATTAAAAAAAGTGAATACACTAAGATCTATGCTGAAATAATTAATACTGTTTGGGATTTATATTTTAAGCAAAAAGTAATTTTATTTATTAAAGCTTTTGAAGTGGGTGAGTCGTTTACTATTGGAGATGTTGATATTAATTCAGACGGTGTACTAATTACAATTTCAAAACTTTTGAAGCAAGAAAAGAAACTAATTAATTGGAAAGATATAGGAATTAGAAAATATACTACGTATGTTTCTATTTACTCACGAGAAAATCCATTAGATTTTAATCGTGGTTATTCCTATAAAGAAGATTGGAATACTTTTGTTTTATATGAAGTAATTCGCAATATATTGGAAAATAAAAATATTAATAATGATTGATTTAGATTACCTCGCATTTCTAGAAAATATCTTAACGGATAATAGAAAAAGCAATTTTTTGAAAGTTTTAGAAAACCGTACGAAGCATTTTACAGTTGCGGTAGAAGATGTTTTCCAGATGCATAATACAAGTGCAGTAATGCGAAGCTGCGAAGTTTTTGGAATTCAGGAATTGAACGTAATTGAACAGCGTTTCGGAAAAAGAATTGATAAAGAAATTGCTTTGGGTGCTCAAAAATGGGTAGATATCAATCGGTTTGATTCGGTTTCAGGATGTCTTTCTGATTTAAAAAGCAAAGGTTACCAGATCATTGCTACTACACCTCACGAAAACGACTGCATGCTGGAAGATTTTGATATTACAAAACCAAGTGCTTTATTTTTTGGAACAGAAAAAGAAGGTCTATCAAAAGAAATAATGGACAATGCCGATGGTTTCTTAAAAATACCAATGGTTGGTTTTACGGAAAGTTTAAATATTTCAGTTTCGGCAGCTATTGTTATTCAAAATTTGACGAATAGATTAAGAAGATCAGATATTAATTGGAAATTGACCGAAGAAGAAATTTTAGTAAAACGTCTGGATTGGGCTAAAAATTCTATTAAAGATATTAAACGAATTGAAGCGCGTTATTATCTGGAAAATCCGAGATAAAAAAGTCGCAGTTTACAGTCTCAGTCTTCAGTTTTGAGATGTTTAATTTAAAATATAAACGCTTAAAAAATAAAAAACCGACAGTTTTTGCTGTCGGTTTTTTTTATGGAATTTGAAGTATCAGTGTAAACTGTAAACAGTACTGAGACTGTAAACTGCGACTGAATACTTAGAATTTATTCATTTACAATAACCCAAGTTCCAGCAGCTAAAAGACTTTCTGCTTTTTTGAATTTCATTGTTTCTGTTTTACCAGTTGCAACTTCTTGAACTGTTACAGTATCGTTACGATTGATTTTTGGCATATCTCTCACGATAGTTTCAGTAACTTGACGTTGTTGTGTTTCTCCAGCTTCGCGATTAATATTTTCGCTGTTTGGAATTTCGTCTTTAGTTAATTGTAAATTTTCTTTTTGACGAATTTCTCTTGCTTCATGAATTTCAGGAGCGTTTTGAGCAGGTAAATCACCTTTGAATAAGAATGAGATAACTTCTTTATTAACGTTGTCTAACATTGATCTAAACAAGTTAAAAGCTTCTAATTTATAAATAAGCAATGGATCTTTTTGTTCGTGAACAGCCAATTGAACAGATTGTTTCAATTCGTCCATTTTGCGTAAGTGTTTTTTCCAAGCTTCATCAACGATAGAAAGTGTGATGTTTTTCTCGAAATCAGCAATTAATTGAGCACCTTCACTGTCGTACGCTTTTTTCAAGTCAGTAACCACATTCAAAGTTTTGATTCCGTCTGTAAAAGGAACTACAATTCTTTCGAAATGATTGTTTGGTTCTTCATAAACACCTTTAATGATTGGGAAAGCTTCTCTAGCGCTTCTTTCAGTTTTTTCTGTGTAGAATGCCAAAGCTTCTTTATAAACTTTTCCAGTGATTTCAATATCAGATGATTTCAAGAAATCTGCTTCTGAAATTGGAGATGTAATTCCGAAATAACGAATTAAATCAAAATCAAATCCTTTAAAATCATTTGCCACTTTATTATTACTTACGATTAATTCGCAAGTGTCATAAAGCATATTAGCGATATCCAGTTTCAAACGCTCTCCAAATAAAGCGTGGCGACGACGTTTGTAAACTACTTCACGCTGTGAGTTCATAACGTCATCATATTCTAATAAACGTTTACGAACACCAAAGTTGTTTTCTTCTACTTTTTTCTGAGCACGTTCGATAGATTTGGTCATCATAGAATGCTGAATAACTTCACCTTCTTTAAGTCCCATTCTGTCCATTACTTTAGCAACTCTTTCAGAACCAAATAAACGCATTAGGTTGTCTTCAAGAGAAACATAAAATTGAGAACTTCCTGGATCTCCCTGACGTCCTGCACGACCACGTAACTGTCTGTCTACACGACGAGAATCATGACGCTCTGTACCAACAATTGCTAAACCTCCCGCAGCTTTTACTTCTGGAGATAATTTAATATCGGTACCACGACCAGCCATGTTTGTTGCAATAGTTACAACTCCGGCTTTACCAGCTTCTTCAACTATTTGTGCCTCTTGTTTGTGCATTTTAGCATTCAAAACGTTATGAGTAACGCCTCTCATTTTCAACATTCGGCTTAATAATTCTGAAATCTCTACAGAAGTTGTTCCAATCAAAACTGGTCTTCCAGCGTTTGATAATTCAGTAACGTCTTCAATAACAGCGTTGAATTTCTCACGTGTTGTTTTGTAGATATAATCTTCTTTGTCATGTCTAGCAATTGGACGATTGGTTGGAATTTCAACAACATCCAATTTATAAATCTGCCATAACTCACCAGCTTCTGTAACTGCTGTACCTGTCATACCACCTAATTTGCTGTACATTCTGAAATAATTCTGTAATGTAACTGTAGCAAAAGTTTGTGTAGCAGCTTCAATTTTTACATTTTCTTTAGCTTCGATCGCTTGGTGTAAACCGTCAGAATAACGGCGTCCATCCATAATACGACCTGTCTGCTCATCGACAATCATAATTTTGTTGTCCATGATAACATATTCTACATCTTTTTCAAATAAAGCGTATGCTTTTAAAAGCTGAGTAAGAGTATGAATACGCTCACTTTTTACACCAAAATCTTGGAATAATCTTTCTTTAGCCTCTGCTTCAGAATCTTTATCAAGTTTTTGTTTTTCGATAGCAGCAATTTCTGTTCCAATGTCTGGTAAAACGAAGAAATCTGCATCAGTATCTCCAGAAAGGTATTTAATACCATTATCTGTTAATTCAACTTGATTGTTTTTTTCTTCAATCACAAAATACAAAGCTTCGTCAACTTTATGCATTTCACGATTGTTATCCTGCATATATTGATTTTCAGTTTTTTGAAGTAATTGTTTAATTCCTTCTTCACTTAAAAATTTAATTAATGCTTTATTTTTAGGTAAACTTCTATAAGCTCTTAATAATAAGAAACCACCTTCTTTAGTATTTCCTTCTTTAATTAATTTTTTAGCTTCAGCTAAGAAACCATTTGCTAACTGACGTTGTTGACTTACTAAGTTTTCGATTTTTGGTTTCAACTCATTAAATTCATGACGATCTCCCTGCGGAACTGGTCCTGAAATAATAAGCGGTGTTCTAGCATCATCAATTAATACAGAATCTACCTCGTCGACAATTGCGTAATTGTGTTTTCTCTGCACTAAATCGCTAGGCGAGTGTGCCATATTATCTCTTAAGTAGTCAAAACCAAATTCGTTGTTGGTTCCATAAGTAATATCTGCGTCGTAAGCTTTTTTTCTAGCTTCTGTACTTGGCTGGTGATTATCGATACAGTCAACAGTTAAACCGTGAAATTCGAATAAAGGTGCTTTCCATGTGCTATCACGTTTTGCTAAGTAGTCATTCACCGTTACTAAGTGAACTCCGTTTCCTGTCAAAGCATTTAAGTAAAGTGGAAGTGTAGCAACCAAAGTTTTACCTTCACCTGTCTGCATTTCGGCAACTTTACCTTCGTGCAATACCATACCACCAATTAACTGAACGTCATAGTGAATCATGTCCCAAGTGATATCTTTTCCAGCTGCATTCCATTTGTTAGCCCAAATTGCTTTTTCACCATCTATAGTAATGTATGGTTTTGTTGCTGAAAATTCGCGGTCTCTTGGAGTTGCAGTAACTTCAATATGTGAATTATCTTTAAAACGACGAGCCGTTTCTTTAACAACAGAAAAAGCTTCCGGAAGAATTTCCATTAAAGTTTTCTCAGAGATTTCATAGGCTTCTTTTTCAAGAGCATCTATTGCATCATAAATATCTTCTCTTTTGTCGATGTCTTCAATGTTTTCTACTTCCGCTTTAAGTGCAGCAATTTTAGCATCTTTTTCTGCTCTAGCTTCTTTTATTCTATCTTTAAAATATACGGTTCTCCCTCTTAATTCGTCATTAGATAGACTCATTAAGGTAGTTTCGAAGGTTTTAATTTTGTTTAAGTAAGGTTGTAAAGCTTTGACATCTTTCTGTGATTTATCACCTACAAAGACTTTAATAATACTGTTTATGAAACTCATGATTTATTGTATTTCTTTATTGTTTTAAATATGTATTTGAACCAAAAAAAAAGCCTCTGTGATGAGACTTTTTCCTTTGGTTTATTTTTTTAATATTCATCCTCATTCCAAAGATAATCTTCGTCTGTTGGATAATCAGGCCAAATTTCTTCCATTGATTCATATATCTCGCCTTCGTCTTCTATTGATTGAAGGTTTTCTACCACCTCTAATGGAGCACCAGCTCTAATAGCGTAGTCTATAAGTTCATCTTTGTTAGCAGGCCATGGCGCATCACTTAAATAAGATGCTAATTCTAATGTCCAATACATCTGTTATCTGTTTAGTTTGTGCAAAAATAAATTTTTTACTGAAAAAGACAAGTAAATTTTGATTTATTTTAATAAAATTTAAGAACGTCTCTTGTTAAATTCCAAAAAACAAATTTCAAATTCCAAAAAATGGGCTTGAAAGCCTACTCTTTAATCACCATATTGTAATATTGGATGATAATTTTGTCATTTGTAAATTCAAAGAATTTTGTTTTTTTCTTTGGAATTTGGAATTTAAAAATTTGGAATTTTAGAAAATTTATTTCCTAGGTATCCATTTCACTTCCTCCGCTTTTAAGTCAGACGACAACTTCCGTGCCAAGACAAAAAGATAGTCAGAAAGTCGGTTTAAGTATTGAATTGCTATTTCTGGTACATGTTCATTGTGGCTTAAATGAACAGCTAAACGTTCTGCTCTACGGCAAATACAACGTGCAATATGACAATGTGACACAGTTGGATGACCGCCTGGTAAAACAAAGTGAGTCATTGGCGGAAGACTTTCGTCCATTTTATCAATTTCTTTTTCTAATAATTCTATATCAGAATCAATTATTCCTAAATTTTTTAATCTCAGCTCGCCATTCTTCAAAACTTCTTTTTCTTGCGGCGTTGCCAAAATGGCACCAACAGTAAAAAGACGATCCTGAATTTCTATTAAAACTGTTTTATAATTTGAGTCGATTTCTTGGTCGCGAATAAGTCCTATATAGGAATTCAATTCATCAACAGTTCCGTAGCTGTCAATTCGAATGTGGTCTTTTGGTACACGAGTCCCTCCAAAAAGAGCCGTTGTTCCTTTATCGCCTGTTTTGGTGTATACTTTCATTTTTTTGAGATGCTAAGGTTCTGAGGTGCTATCCCGAAGCTTCGGGATTAAGTTTTTTTTCTAATCTAAAATCTAAAATCAGAAATCTACAATTATTTAGTTGTATCACTTTCAATTAGTCCGTCACGTAGACGAATTACACGATGCGCATAAGCCGCAATATCTTCTTCGTGAGTTACTAGAATTACCGTATTTCCCTGTTCGTGGATATCTCCAAATAATTTCATGATTTCTACAGAAGTTTTACTGTCTAAGTTTCCTGTAGGTTCATCTGCTAAAATAATCGAAGGTTTGTTGACTAAAGCTCTGGCAACAGCAACACGCTGGCGCTGTCCTCCAGAGAGCTGGTTCGGCTGGTGATCCATTCTGTCGGCTAGATTTACCTGTTTTAAAACTTCAGTTGCTCGTGCAATTCGATCAGATTTGCCGTAGCCGGCATAAATCATAGGAAGTGCAACATTATCAAGAGCTGTTGTTCTTGGCAGTAAATTAAATGTCTGAAATACAAAACCAATTTCTTTATTTCTGATTTCGGCTAATTCATCATCTCTCATTTGGCTGACATCTTTTCCATTTAATATATAATGTCCAGAAGTAGGTGTGTCTAAGCAGCCTAATAAATTCATTAATGTAGATTTTCCAGATCCAGAAGGCCCCATTAAAGCAACATATTCTCCTTTTTTTATTTCTAGATCTATTCCTTTTAATACATATACAATTTCGTTACCTAAAACAAAATTTCGTTTGATGTCCGTTATCTTAATTAATGGTTCAGCCATTTCTTTTTACAATTTTGGATTTAAAAGTACAAAACACTTTTGAATTAAAGAGATAAGTAGCTTATAATTGGTTTTTGTTACAAACGGATCTTTTCTTATATAGTGATAGTATATTTTAAACTGTTACGTAATTTTCGTATTAATTTATATAATTGTCATTATTTTTTATTTTTTACAGATTTAATATATTTTTAATATTAAAAATATGGTAATAATGTAATTTATGGGGTTTTGTTTTGGGTATCTTTGAAATGTAATTAATTAAATAATCAACATTATGAAGAATATTAAAATAACTGCAGTAATTGCATTAATGGCGTTAGGTTTTACGTCATGTAAAGATGAAAAACAAGAAAAAGCACAGCGAACAATTGACTCTTATGTAACCTACGTAGATTCGGTTAAAAATGTTAAAGCCGAAGATTTAAAAGAAAATTGGAATGCTGTAGAAGCAGAATATGACAGAAGAGCGGCAGAGGCTAGTTTAGCTTTAGCAGATATTAAAGACAACGCTGCTCAAACTGAAAAAATAAATACAAGTAAAGCAAAATACGAGGACTTTAAAAATGAAATGACCACCCTTTTGGCCCCGCCAGCTCCAAGTCCTAAACAACAATTGAGAAATGCTTTATTTGGTGAAGGAAAAATTGGAGACGATATGAGTTTTAGCTGGGTTAACGCTCAGAATATTCACAGCGTTTACCAACAATTTGTACATACAGTTGAAAACAATAAAGATAGTTATTCTAGAGAAGACTGGGATGAAATTAAATTATTGTATGAAGCACTTGACAGCAGAAAAAATACTGTTGAAAAAGAAGGACTTTCGTCTGAAGATAACAGAAAAATTGCTGGTTTAAAAATCAAATTTGCACCAATGTACACTGTTAACAGAATGGGAGCAAAATCTGAAGAGAATAAAGAAGCAAAAAAATAAAAAATATTTTTTTGAATTAGTATAAAAAAAGGCAATCAGAGATGATTGCCTTTTTTTATTTATGCTCTTATTATAAAGTGTTCTTTTTCCTGTTCACGTCTAAAGAAAACAAATCCCCATTGGAAAGTATCTATTGTTACTTTTACCTTTGGATGATTTTTTATAATCTCCCAGGTTTCCTCCATTTCTGGAGACCAATGAATATCATCAAAAATCCAAACAGAATCATTGTCAATCGTTGGTAATAAAAGTTCAAAATAGTTTAAAGTCGCTTTTTTTGAATGATTACCATCAAAATAGATCAGATTGTAAGTTGTTGATTGTAGATTTTCGGAAATTAAAAAAGATTCAAATTCAGAAATTATATTTTCAACATTTGTACAATCGAATTCATTCAGTTGATTTTTGGCAATATTTGCTGTATTCGGACAGCCTTCTATAGTTATTACTTTTGCTTTGGGATTTCCTAAAGCTAAAGCAGAAGTTGCTAAACCAAGTGATGTTCCTATCTCCAGAATATTTTTAGGTTGAAAATAATTGGATATTCGAAATAATAATTCGGCACGTTTAGGTGAAATTCCCGCTGTTTTAGCAATTTTCGAAATTTGTCTTTTGTTTGATTTAAAAACTTTAGAGCCTGCTCCAAAATCAGTTACTTCAATGAAACTTTTATTACTGAGAAGTGATTTTCGATATTTCTTAAGAATTGAATATTCTGGCTTTTGTTTCTTATCATAAAAACATTTTGTCAGTAAACTAAAAACAAAAGGCGAGTGAACCGCATGTTCGTTTTTAGAATTCCACAAAAATTTTAGATAAGATTTTATTTGAAAGAGCATTATTTTTCTAATAGTTCTTAAAATGGCATTAGTTTACTGCAATAATCTTTACATCAAACACAAGTACAGATCCTCCAGGAATTCCTCTGTCAGTATAACTTCCATATCCTAGGTGAGACGGTATTAGTAAAACACCACTACCACCTTCTTTAAAAAATGGAATTCCTTCCTGCCAGCCTAGTATTACACGATTTAAAGGAAAAGTTGATCCAGAAATTGGGCTTTGATCAAAAGTAGTTCCGCTTGTGTAATAACCTTTATAAACTACTGTAACTGTAGATGCTGTTGTTGGTTGTTTTCCTGTTCCTTCTTCATTAACAATATAATACAATCCTGAACTTGTTCTCTTTGCAGTTAAGTTATTTTTTGCTAAATAATCTGTGATTTCTTTTTCATTTTCAGCCGTAAAATCTTTAGGCTTTATCAAGTCATCAGAACTAGAGCAGGAAACAAAAAGTGTTAAAGTGAATAATGCAGTTAATAATTTTTTCATGTGGTATTTATTTTTAAAGTCGTAAATATATAAAAATTAGATTTCAGTCTCAGTTTAAAACCTGAAACCTGAAAACTAAAAATTACCCTTCAATCTTTGCCGAAAGCTCAAACCAGCGTTCTTCTTTTGCGTCTATTTTCTTTATGATATTTTGCAATTCATTTGCTTTCTTTTCAATATCAGCATCGGCAACTTTTCCGTCAGAGAATAACTGTTCAATTTTAGTTTTTTCGATTTCTAAATCTTTGATTTCTCTTTCGATTTTTTGATATTCTTTTTGCTCGTTAAAGCTTAAATTTCCTGTAGGATTGTTTTGTTTCCAATCTTTCTTTTCGGCTTTGTTTTCTTCTTTTTGAGCAACGTCGGCACTGTCTTCATAAGCTCTAAAATCAGAGTAGTTTCCTGGAAAATTCTCAATTTCACCCTGTCCTCTAAATACAAATAAGTGATCGACAATTTTATCCATAAAGTAACGGTCGTGCGACACTACCAATAAACATCCCGGATAATCTAAAAGGAAACTTTCAAGAACATTCAGCGTTACAATATCCAAATCGTTTGTTGGCTCATCGAGAATCAAAAAGTTCGGATTCTGAATTAAAACGGTACATAAATACAATCGTTTCAATTCTCCACCGCTCAGTTTCTCCACATAATCGTATTGTTTTTTTGCATCGAATAGAAAACGTTCTAACAATTGCGAAGCAGAAATAATTTTTCCTTTTGCCAACGGAATATATTCGCCGTATTCTTTAATGATATCAATAACACGCTGTCCTGGTTTTGGATTGATTCCAGATTGTGTGTAATAACCAATTTTAATGGTATCTCCTTTTACAACACGTCCATTGTCGGGCGGAATTGTTCCTGTCAACAAATTTAGAAAAGTAGATTTTCCTGTTCCGTTTTTACCAATAATTCCGATTCTTTCGCCACGCTGAAAATCGAAACTAAAATTGTCTAGAATAACTTTGTCTTTGAATTTTTTAGAAAGTTTATGAAGCTCGATAATCTTGCTTCCCATTCTTTCCATATTAATTTCAAGTTCTACCTTGTTTTCTTTTCTACGGCTTTGTGCTTTTTCTTTAATTACATAAAAGTCATCCTGACGAGATTTAGATTTGGTTGTTCTCGCTTTTGGCTGGCGGCGCATCCATTCTAATTCTTTTACAAATAAGTTTTTAGCTTTATCAATGCTAGAGTTTTCAGAAGTTATTCTTTCTTCTTTTTTCTCTAAATAATAAGAGTAATTTCCTTTGTATTGGTATAATTTTCCGTTATCAAGCTCAATGATTTCGTTACATACACGCTCTAAAAAGAAACGGTCGTGCGTAACCATAAACAACGTAATATTTTCTTTAGCAAAATAACTTTCCAGCCATTCGATCATTTCAAGATCTAAATGGTTGGTTGGCTCATCTAGAATCAACAAATCTGGTCGATTGATTAATATAATAGCCAATGAAAGACGTTTTTTTTGCCCTCCTGAAAGATTTTTTACTTTAAGTTTAAAATCTTCTAGTTTTAATTTGAATAAAATCTGCTTGTACTGCGTTTCAAAATCCCACGCATTATGCTGATCCATTCCGTCAAAAGCCTTTTGATAAGCCTCTTCATCATTTGGGTTTTCAAGCGCTTTTTCGTAAGCCTCAATTATCTTTAGAGTTTCGTTATCTGAAGCAAAAATGCTTTCTTCAATCGTTAATTCATCTTGCAGATTATTGTCTTGCGATAGAAACGCCATTCTGATTCCCTTTCTCAGCACAACTTGTCCTGTATCTGGTTCGTCCAAACCATTAATAATGCTCATAATGGTGGTTTTACCAGAACCATTTTTGGCAATAAAAGCAATTTTTTGGTCTTTGTTGATTCCAAAAGAAATGTTGTCAAAAAGGACTCTTTCGCCAAATGACTTTGATATGTTTTCTACAGATAAGTAATTCATGAAGATCTTTAACTGATATTTCAGTTTTTATTAATTAAAATTCTAAATATTGCGCAAAGATAGGCTTTTGCATCAGAGAAAAAAAACAGACTTAAAAGCTCTATATCTTTGATTTTGTAAACCTATAACAAGTCCTTCACTAAAAACAGTTTTAAAAATAGATTGTAACGTTTTAAGATTATCTCCGACATATTTAAAAACTTAATTTCTTAAATATGAGTGAGAAAGAGATAAAATCGGGCAGTTTTGAAGATTTTAAAATAAACACTAAAATCAAACTTGCTGCATTGTGGACTTCGGTAATGTTTTGCTACATATATGGAGATTATTTTTCATTGTATGTTCCAAATAAAGTAAAAGATTTTATAAATGGTGAAACGCTTCTTGATTCTCCAGTAAGATTATTTCTTGCCACAATTTTAATGACAATTCCAGCTTTAATGATTTTTGCCTCTGTTATTTTAAAACCAAAAATAAATAGACTGCTAAATATTGTTTTTGGAGTTATTTATACACTCATAATGTTATTAATTGCTTTTACCACAATGAAACCTTGGTGGAGTTTTTATGTTTTTTTGGCATTTATAGAAAGTATACTTACAGCTATAATTGTCTGGTTTGCATTTAAATGGCCAAGATATATTTAATTTTAAAAAGATAAAAGATGACTCAAGAATCAAAAATATCGTTTACTAATACAGGAAGAATTGCAGGTTTGTTATACTTAGTTGTTGTAATAACCGGAATTTTTAGTTTAGGATATGTTCCCTCAAAATTAATTGTTTGGAACAATGCATCTGAAACTTTTAATAATATTGTGAATTCTGAATTTCTTTTTAGACTTGGAATCGTCAGCAGTTTAATCTGCTATACCTTCTTTTTGTTTTTGCCTTTGGTTTTATATAAATTACTCAGGTCTTTTAATAAAACATATGCCAGATATATGGTTGTTTTAGCTGTTGTAAGTGTGCCAATTTCCTTTGTAAATATGTTGAACAAATTTGCGGTTTTGTCTATTATTAATTCGGGAGAACAAAAAAAAGATCTCGTAATGTTTTACCTCAATCAATATGATTACGGAAATTTAATTGTTCAGATTTTTTGGGGACTTTGGTTGTTTCCTTTTGGATACTTAGTTTTTAAATCAGGAGTAATTCCAAAATTTTTAGGAATTTTATTAATGCTTGGCTGTTTGGGATATTTAATAAATTTCTTGGGCAACACATTATTATCTAATTATTCTGAACTCGGAATATCATCTTACGTAAGACTTCCGGCAAGCATTGGAGAAATCGGAACTTGTTTTTGGCTCTTAATAATGGGGGCGAAAAACAAAGTTATTGTTGCCGATTGATGTATTGATTTAAAATTGGACTCAAATCTAAATAATGAATTTGCTGCTTCACATTTATCACAGGTTTGCGAACCAGAGCTTCATTCGTTAAAAAATAATGAAGACCATCTTTAGTTGTAATTCCTTCAATTTGATGAAAAGGGAGTTTTAAATCTATTCTTCTTTTATTTCCAGACAAAAAATCCTGATTTTTAAAATCGTAAAGCAGGTATAAAAATGGTTTTCCGACTTTAGTATACCCGCATAAAACAATCAAGTTTTTATTTGCTACATAAGTCGCGCCAGTTACCAAACCTTTTGTATCAAGTGTAGTTTTGTGTTTTGCAACCTGCGATCCAGTTTGATTGGGGAGGACGTAAATATTGGTTTTAGAAGATTTCCATTGTTTAGTAAACAAATAAATACTGTCTTTAGAAACAATAAAAGCTTCACAGTCAAAATCGGTTTTATTGGATTTTGAAGCAGAAAAATCCGTTTGATCAGCATAAGAAAATGAAATTGTTTCAATCTTAAGATTTTCTTCCAAAAACGATTTTTTTTCAATTTTAAAGATCTTAAGATTAGATCGGTTTCCAGAATAATTATTGCCAAAATCACCTATATAAATATGTGAGCTGTCTTGGGTAATTTCTTCCCAATCGTAATTTGTTGCTTCATTAAGAATGATTTTTCTTTTGATTCTTCCTAAAGAATCCAATCCGTAAATCGTTTTATCGTGATCGTCGTTATGCGTCCAAAGTAAATTTTCGAAAGCAATTAATCCTGAAGTTTCTCTTATAGAATCGCTTAAGATTTTCGAATATTCTGGTTTAAGTTTTAAATATTTATAAGTACAACTGCCATCATTTTGTGTAGCATTCGAATTGTAATTTTCTGCTCGAGAATCTATACAGAGCGAGATTTGACTGTAGGTCGAAGTAACAATTAAGAAAAAGAATACTATAACTTTTTTCATTTAAAGTCGCGTTTTAGGCATTGCAAAAATAGCTTTTAATGTTCAAAAAGCAGCTTTAAACTATTTTAAATGCAAATCTATATTTTTTTATTCTACTTTTTTGTAAGAGGAACAATACGTCTTTTTTATATTAAAATAAGACATTTCTTTCATTTTTGTTTTTTGATGCTGTTTTACTAAACTACTTTTGCAAAAAAATTAAAAGGACTCGTGGATAAATGAGATGATTTATTAAGAGTATTTTTTAATAGAATTTTAATCTGAATCTGACTTTTGTGAGTGGGAGAAGCGAAGCTATGCTTATAAATAACTAATTTTTTAAATATGACGATAGGAATAACATTTAGCGCTTTTGATTTACTACATGCTGGTCATATTAAAATGCTGGAAGAAGCCAAAAGACAATGTGATTATTTAATTGTGGGATTACAAATAGATCCGGCTTTAGATCGCCCTGAAAAAAATAGTCCGACACAAACAGTTGTTGAAAGGTACATTCAACTTAAGGGATGCAAATTTGTAGATGAAATTATTCCTTATGCTACAGAACAGGATTTAGAAGATATCCTGAGATCGCATAAAATAGATGTTCGAATTATTGGTGAGGAATATCAAAATAAAAACTTTACTGGAAGAAATTACTGTGAGGAAAAAGGAATTAAACTTCACTTTAATAAACGAGATCATCGTTTTTCAAGTAGTGGACTAAGAAAAGAAGTTGCTGTTAGGGAATTGGCAAAAGTCTAAATCTTCGTCATTTAAAATTTATTTAAAATGTCAAAAAGAAAAATTATTTATACATCTGGAACATTTGATATGTTTCATTCTAATCATTTAAAAATGATTAAATATGCCAGAGGGTTAGGTGAAGTGCTAATTGTAGGAGTAAGTACAGATGAGTTGGTTTGCTCTTATAAAAAAGCGCCCATTATTCCTTTTGAGGAGCGTTTGGCAATTTTAGAATCTTTAAAATATCCTGATATTGTAGTACCGCAAAAATCGTTGGATCATACCGAGTTAATTAAAAATCTTAATATAGATTCATTTGTAGTTGGTGATGATTGGGTTGGGAAATATGATTACTTAAGAGAATTAGGCATTCAAGTTTTTTATTTTCCCTATGGAGAAGGCATTTCTTCTTCTAAATTAAAAGAAGAGATTTTTCATAAATATAAAGAATTGAAAAAGGTTAGTGACAAACATTCAAATCCAGAAATTAAGTGAAAACGGCATTTATAACGGGTGGTACTAAAGGCATAGGTAAATCGGTTGTTGAGCGTTTATTGGAAGAGGGATGGAATGTAATTATTACGTATTTGTCTGATGAAGAAGCAGCAAAAAAAATACTATATAATTTGCAGATTATATATCCTCAATTAAAAATCGATGTTTTAAGAGTTGATTGTGGAAATCTAAATTCGATTGTTATTATTGAAAATTATCTCAAAAGAAATAATATTTATCTAGATGCGATTTTGTTCAATACTGGTGCAACCGACAGGTCTGTTTTTTCTGAAATTTCTGTTGAAAACTGGCAGCACGTTTTTGATGTAAATGTGAATTTTCCAACTTTTTTATTACAAAGACTAATGTCTAGACTTAAAAATAACTCAAGTATTACTTTTACGGGTTCATTGATGGGGGTTCATCCGCATTCCTTATCTCTGTCCTACGGTGTAACAAAGGCTGCAGTACATGCATTAGTAAAAAACTTGGTTAAAGTTCTGTCTGATAGAAAAATTAGAGTAAATGCAATCGCCCCAGGCTTTGTAAGTACTGAATGGCAGAATGCAAAACCAAAAGAGCAGAAAATAAGTATAAATAAAAAAATTGCCTTGGAGCGTTTTTGCGAACCATCAGAATTAGCAGATGCATATTTGTTTTTAATTAACAACAGTTATGTTAATGGAGAAATTCTTGTTGTTGATGGCGGATATGCTGCGTCCTAATTTATAGATTAATACCATGTTTTTTAAAAAGATAAATTTAAGTTCTTCTTTAATATCTAATTTTTTTTCTTTAGTAATACTTCAAGGAGCTAATTATATATTTCCATTACTAACTATTCCTTTTTTATTTAGAACATTAGGAGTAGATACTTTTGGTTTAATAAATTTTGCTTCAGCATTTGCACAGTATTTTGTGATTTTAACTGACTTTGGATTTAATTTGTCGGGAGTTCAGTTTATTTCTGCAAATAGAGGTAATAAAGAATTACGTGATACATTTTTTGTAAATGTATTAATCTCTCAATTGTTTTTGTTTTTTATAGGTTTAATTATTTTACTCTTAGTGCTTTTTATTTTTGACAAGTTTAGTCATAATAAATGGTTGTACTTATTATCTTATTTAACAGTATTTGGGACAGTGCTTTTACCAACCTGGTTTTTTCAAGGAATGGAGGAAATGAAATATATAACCAAAATTAATATTGCAACTCGAACACTGGCGATTATCCCGATTTTTTTTCTTGTAAAATCCGATGCAGATTATTTATTAGTACCATTTTTTTATGGATTAGGATCTGTGGCCTCAGGAGTTATAGCGCTCTATACAGCTAAAACTCGTTTCGAAGTGAATTTGTGTTTAGCAAAAGTTTCATTATCTGCAATAAAAAAATGTCTTAAAGATAGTTCAGATTTTTTCGTTTCAAGAATTTCAGTTTCAATATATACTGTAAGCAATACATTCGTATTGGGATTGGTGCTGGGGAATGTTGCGGTTGGTTATTACGCTGCAGCAGAAAAATTATATCTGGCGCTACAAAGTATGTTTGGCCCTCTAAATAATGCTTTGTATCCGTATATGATTAAAAATAGGGATATAGTAGTGTTTAAAAAGATTTTTATTACTGTATTAGTAATTAATTGTATTGTGCTGCCTGTTTGTATTTACAATTCTGATTTTATCATGCAACTGGTTTATAAGAATGTTGCAATAGAAAGTGTAAATGTTTTAAAAATTCTTTTTGGGGTGTGTCTTATTTCGGTTCCTTCAATTCTTTTAGGTTATCCTTTATTGGGAGCTTTTGGGCATGCCAGATATACTAATCGTACTGTAATTATTGCCTCTTTTTTTCACGTTGCAATGTTAGTACTGTTATTATTTATTAATTCAATTACTGTTTATTCTGTTGCAAGTTTGGTTGTTTTGACTGAGTTGTTTGTCTTAGGGTTAAGAGCAAATGGAGTTAGACGATTAATTTTTGAAAATTAAAAATGGAAGATTTAAGTTCCTATAACCCGGAAGGTTCTACATTAAGAAGGGCGCAAATGCGCATGCTAGAGATTGCAGTTGAATTTGACAGAATTTGTCAGAGAAACAATATTACTTATTGGCTAATGTCAGGCACGTTACTGGGAGCACGCAGACATGGAGGGTTTATTCCGTGGGATGATGATTTTGATGTAGGTGTGAAAAGAGACGATTATCAAAGATTGCTTGATTGTTTAGAAAATGAATTACCGGATTTTTTAAAACTGCAAACACAAAAAACAGATCAGGGGCATCCTTATTTTTATGCAAAAATACGAGATTTAAATTCTTTGATTATGGAAGATCATTGTTCACACAGAAATTATAAATATAATGGATTATTTATAGATGTTTTTCCATTTGAGTCTATTTGTTTACCAAAAAAAAGTAAGCTTCTTTTTGATTCGTTTTATAGCAAATTTAGATTTGAATTTAAAAAAGGTATTTTATGGAGTGGAGTATCTTCCTTTTTTTATCACATTTCTTTATTGATTCTTCCAGTCTTACGATTAGTAGGAAAAATGGTTGAAAATAGATACTCACATGCTTATGGTATAGGTTTTTTTGCCCCTCATAAAATTACCACTTGTTTTCCTGTCTGCAAAGTTAAATTTGAGCATTATGAATTTAATGCACCCAATAATATTGATCAATATCTCACGGATGAATATGGCAATTTTATGGTAATACCGCCAAAAGAAAAGAGATTTATCCATTCTTCCAAAATAGAGTTATTTAATTAAGAGTTCAAAAATAAATCAAATGAATACTCAAAGTCCTGTAATAACGGTTTTAATGCCAGTGTATAATGGCGAAAAATATATTAAAGAGGCTATTATAAGTATTTTAAATCAATCGTTTAGAAATTTTGAGTTTATAATTATAAATGACGGAAGTACTGATGAGACAGAAAATATAATTTCTTCATTTAAAGATAACCGAATTCGTTATGTGAAAAATCAAAAAAATCTGAAACTTATCAAAACTTTGAACTATGGGATTGAATTGGCTAAAGGCAAGTATATTGCCAGAATGGATGCAGATGATATCGCAATGCAAGACCGACTTGAAAAACAATTAGATCAATTTCTTCTTGAAGATAAGATTGATATGGTTAATAGTCAATGTCTTTTGTTAAATGAAGATGGAAATAAAAGTAGAAAAAACAGAACAAATATTAGCCTTAATTATGAAGCGCTAAAGTATGTTTCTATTTTTCAAACTATGATTGTGCACCCTGCCGTTATGATAAAGACTTCTGTGATAAAACGTTTTAAATATAGTGATCAGCCTAATGCTGTACATCTTGAGGACTTTGAATTATGGAATAGATTATTTGAAAATAATATCGTTTGTTATACAATTCCAGAACCCTTATTGTATTATCGTCTTAATTCAGAAAGTATTACTAATACAAACAGCAAACAGCAACAAGAAAGAATTAGAAAAATGACTATTTCTATTCTGAATAATTATGGTGCAGAGATAGATAATGAAGCATTAGATTTAATTCAGGGGCAGTGTGAGAAATGTAATTTTAAGATGCTTAAGAAGACTGATCTATATTTATGTAATTTCTTTTTAAAGATTAAAAAGCATGATTTGATATCCGTAGAGGGCTATAGTGATTTGTTGCTTTGGAAAGATTTCAAAATATCATATGTTTCAATAAAATCATTTAAAAGGAGCAGTATTTACAATAAAATTGGAATTCTCTTTTTTTTAGCCACAAAAACTCCTTCAATAATAAATATAAAATTAATTAAGAAAATTTTTTAAAGTTTTATAATATTAAGAAAGTATAATTTTTATAACTCAAAACATATTAAATTTTAAAAATAAGCTAGGTTCTTTGAATTTGTAATATAGTAATGATAACTAAATCTAATGTTTTACCGTTTTTTTTTGCTACTAAAATAATACTCGATTTTTTTAGTCCGTTTCGCGAACTTAATAGTGTTTTACAGTTATGCATTATAATCCCTGTTGTAATGGATAGAAATTTTTTGAGTTTTATTATTAAGCGCAAATTGAATTTTGTTTTGTTTTATTTTTTGGTTTATATTTTTATATCAGGAAATGCACAATCTTTCAAGATTTTTGTTGCTATTATTCTTTTTTGCGTTTTTTTGTTTATAGGATATAAGTCGAATTTGCATACAATTTCTAAAAAAGCTAAATTAATATGGAGAGTTGGTTTTATATGTTTTTTAATGAGTTTCACAATTTCAGTATTGACTGGAAGATATTCAAGAAGAGAATTTTATAATTTTGAACATGTAAATCTTTTAGGGACTTACCTTGTCTTTATTTCTATTTTCTATTTAATTCATTACAAAGAGAAAAATAAAAAAGGGGGTAATATAGAAAGTTCACCTTTCAGTTTAATTATAGGCTCGTATTTAACACTTTCAACAGGTGCATTTGTTACACAGCTCACTGCATTTATTCCTTCAAAATATTACAGATTAAAAAATATTAGATACTTATCTATTCTTTTAATAATTACGGGCATCAGTTCATATTATATTACAAATTCATTTTCTCCAGATTTACATCAAAAAATATTTGGTTCACTTAATTATTTTGGAAGAGAGATATCTTTAAGAGAGTTTTATCAGGAATCTATTCATCAAAATCTAGAGCTAAATGATTCCGAAAACAGTGGTTCATTTACGTGGAGAATTTTTTCTTATACTTTTTATTTGTACAACATTTTTCACCAAAATATTTTAAATTTTTTGTTTGGTTCGGGTGCTGAGTCTTTTTTTCAATTTGCAACTTTTGCCCCACATAATGATTTTATTGCAATTTTCCTTGATTTTGGTCTAGTCGGTTTATTGTGTTTCCTCTTTTTCTTGTTTAAGATGTTTAAAACTGCGATTAATAGTGATTTTGATATTCTAACATCGTTTGTTGTTTTTTTACTGCTTCGTTTGGCGTTTGAAAATGTAATTTATTCATCCTATGTATTCTCGTTGATTAGTGCTATCGGAGGGTTGTTGTACGGTACATTACTTGAAAATAATAATGCAAAAAAAATATGAAAATACTTTTTGTTACAAATATGTTTCCTACCAAAAGTCATATTTATTATGGTATTCATGTGCGGGAACAAATGGAAGGTTTAATGAAAAAAAATGATATTACAGGACTTTTATATTTTATAAATGCATTAGAAAATGGAAAAATAGAATACATAAAAGCATTATTTAAAATAAGGAAGACTATATCTAAATTTAAACCTGAAATAATTCATATACACTATGGTTTAGCGGGTTTGTTTTTACTGCTTTTTAGACCTAAATGCAAGATATTTGTTACGCTGCATGGAGGAGATATTCTTCCTAGACAAGGAAAATTTCTGCAACTGTTTTTTACACGGCGAATATTAAAAAAAGTTGATAAGGCATTTATTTTAAATGAAGAAATGGCTGAGATACTTTCAGAATTAAAAATTCCTTTTGAAATTCTTCCTTGTGGTGTTGATATAGATTATTTTAAGCAAAATGAAGATCTTATCATCGCAAAAAAAATAAATAAAGTTTTAGTTTTTCCAGGAGACTCTGCCAGACCCGTTAAAAATTTTTCGCTTTTTAAAGAAGTTTTCGAAGAAATTAAAAAAATAGCTCCATCATATAATGTGGATATGAAAATTGTTCATAATCTAGAACGGATCGAAGTGGTAAACACGTTGTGTTCCAGTGATTGTTTGGTTATGACATCCTTTAGTGAAGGATCCCCTCAAATCATAAAAGAAGCATTATCATGCAACTTACCAGTGGTCTCAGTAAATGTTGGTGATGTTTCTAATGTTATTGAAGGTTTACCGGGCTGTTTTGTAACCAAAACGTATGCTCCAAGAGAACTTGCAGAAGCTGTTATAAAGTCTTTAGGATCTGACGTTTCTGATTTAAGAAAAAAGTTTATAAAGAAAGGTATCTATGATAATAATTCAATCTTTAATAGGTTGTACCAAGCATATAAAGAGTAATAATGTATAATAAAATTACGATAGCGATTTATTATATGTTCATTTTTAAATTGCCTAATTCTAGGTATTTAAAAGTGAGTAATAAAATAAGAGTATGGTACTTAAAAAATATTCTTAAAATAATCGATTCTTGTGAAGAATGCATTTTTGAAGAGAGAGTTTATATTTCAACCGGAAAAGATAAAATTTCAATTGGTCATCATACACATATTAACGAAGGAGTATTTATACAAGCAGCAAAAATTGGAAACTTTGTTTTAATCGCGCCAAATGTATCTATATTATCAAATGCTCATGTTCATGAAAGGTTTGATATACCAATTATGCTTCAGGGAATGACATCAAATGAACCTGTAACGATTGAGGATGATGTATGGATTGGTAGAAATGTTATTATAATGCCCGGTTGTATTATAGGTACAGGTTCTATTGTGGGTGCCGGAGCAATAGTAACTAAAAACATTCCTCCTTTTTCAATCGCAGTTGGTGTTCCTGCAGAAGTAATTAAAAACCGAAAATAAACCAGTTTTTTTTCCTATTAATTTAAGCAAACTCACTTTACTTTTTCTTTAAGATGGTTTTATGCTTCATTTTTTTTTGGATTTATTTATAAAAATAGAAAACTAAGATCATAAAGCAATATTGATTAAGAGAATACTCATTTTAAGAAAGACTTTGTACCATGATTCCAAAAATAAAGATATTAAATATAAACATTCAATCTCTGTCAAAAGCAGAACTATTAAAAAAACTTAACAAAGGGGTGTTAGTTACTCCAAATTTAGACCATATGGTAAAATTGCAAAAGGATAAAAGTTTTTACAATGCTTATCAAAAAAGTGATTGGGTCATTTGCGATAGCAAAATACTATTGCTAGTATCGAGGTTTTTAGGGAGACCAATTAAAGAAGCTATTCCGGGGTCTTCATTTTTTAGTTCATATTGTACTTTTCATAAAAACAATCCTGACGTAAAAATATTTCTATTAGGTGCCGCTTCAGGCGTTGCTGATCAAGCTATGCTAAACATTAACAAAAAAGTTGGCAGAGAGATTATTTTAGGGTGTCATTCTCCAACATTTGGTTTTGAAAAAAATGATTTGGAATGTCAGGGAATTATCAAAATGATTAATGATTCAAATTGTAATGTTTTGGTTGTTGGAGTTGGAGCTCCAAAACAAGAGAAATGGATCATTAAGTACAAGGATGAAATGCCCAGTATTGATTTATTTATGGCTTTAGGTGCCACTATAGATTTTGAAGCAGGAAATATAAAAAGAGCTCCAATCTTTTTTCAAAAATTTTATTTGGAATGGCTTTATAGATTCTCTAAAGAACCTAAAAGATTATGGAAAAGATATTTTATAGAAGACCCTGTTTTTTTTTATCATTTGTTGAAGCAAAAATTGGGATTTTATAGTAATCCTTTTTAATAAAATTAATATACATATTTATTTAAAGTCAATTGCTTAATTGTGTTATTTCTATTTTGCATTCAATAGTGATATATAAAAAAATAATTAGTTATGAAAATTTTACAAAAACTATCTAACTATAGTTTTTCAAGATATTTCCAAATACTGTTCATATTGTGGGATGTGATATTGCTTAATACCGCAGTAATTATTTCAGGATTAATAAAATTTGAAAGTCTGGATAGGCTTTTTTTAAAGGAAGTACAAACAATATCGTTATTAGAAAATTTAATTTGGCTTGGGCTTTTATTATATAAAGATTCCTATAGAATTATCAGAGTCGAAACGATTGAATCTATATTATCAAGAACAATAAAAAAAGTTATTGTTCATGGATCAATTGTTGCCATTTTTGTTGTCTTTTTAGATTACTCCGATATTTCGAGATTTCAACTGCTTTATTTTTATATTTTTTTCTTTTCATTTTTAATGCTTTCCAGAATTTTTTCGATGAAAGTTTTAAAATATATCAGAATGAAAGGCTATAATTTCAGAAACGTTATCATTGTAGGAGCCAATGAAACTGGAAATCGCATTCGCAAAATACTGGCTAAAAATTTAACTTACGGTTATAGGTTTCTGGGTTTTTTTGATGAAAAGGAAAATATTTCTGGTTCAATTTCTAAAAACATTATCGGAGGATTTGAAGATGTTCAAAACTTTATTAGTAAGCATCAGGTTGATGAAATGTACATCACACTTCATATTAATGATATTGACATAATTAATAAATTAATTCAAATATGCGAACAGCATATGGTACGAATTAAATTTATTCCAGACTTTCAATTGTACACTAAATCTAGTCGAGTTGAAATCTCTTTTTATGAAAACACACCTGTTTTAATGTCAAGAAGAGAACCTTTGGAAAATTCATTAAATCGAATCATAAAAAAGATTTTTGATATGTGTTTTTCCTTTCTAGTAATAGCTCTGTTATTTCCTTGGCTGTTTCCTATTTTGATGTTAATTATAAAAATCGAATCTCCAGGACCAGTTTTTTTTAAACAAGAAAGATCAGGAAGAGATAATAAACCATTTTCATGTTTAAAGTTTAGAAGCATGCGTGTAAATGAAGGTTCCCATAAAAAACAAGCCGAGAAAGGGGACAAACGTGTTACAAGATTTGGTGCTTTTATGAGAAAGACAAGTATTGATGAATTGCCACAATTTTTTAATGTTCTATTTGGTAATATGTCAGTTGTCGGGCCAAGACCACACATGTTATATCACACCCAAGCGTATAAGGAATTAATTAACAATTATTTGGTTCGTCACTATACAAAACCTGGAATTACAGGATGGGCACAGGTAAATGGTTATCGTGGTGAAACAAAAGAACTGGTCGAAATGGAAAACAGAGTAGAGTTTGATATTTGGTACATAGAAAATTGGAGCTTGCTCTTAGATATAAAAATCATCATAAAAACAGTTCTCAATGTATTTCATGGAGAAAAAAATGCGTACTGATTTAGTACTTCTATAGATTCAAAATATAATCCTAGCAGAATAATTTAGACTATTCCTGTCCTATAATTTTTTTAAAATCAAGTTTAATGAAATCTAAAATTAATTTTTTGATGAGAAACATCAGTTTCTTGTCAATCATACTTATTCTTTTTTCCTGTGCTTCAAAAAAAGATCTAATATATTATCAAAATATTGATTCATTGGAAACAAAGCAAAATGAAAACTCATATGAAGTTAAAATTCAGCCAGACGATTTACTTATGATTATCGTCTCTGCTGATGATCCTGAAGCAGCTTTACCTTTTAATTTAAAAACGTACAGTATTTCTAATAATAACAAACTTGATGTGACCCGAGGCCAAGAAACAGTTCAGACTTATTTGGTGGATTCTAAAGGCAATATTGAATTTCCAATCGTCGGAAGTATTAAAATAGGAGGACTTACACGTACAGAAGCCCTTCAATTATTGCAAAATAAGATTGGTAATTATATTAAGAAACCAATTATAAATCTTCGTATAACAAATTTTAAGGTTTCGCTGCAGGGTGAAGTTAATTTGCCGGGAACTTATAATGTAGCTTCCGAAAGAATTACATTAATAGAAGCTTTAAGCATGGCAAAAGATTTAACAATTTATGGTAAAAGGAATAATATTCTTGTTATTAGAGAAAGAAATGGTGTAAAGACATACAATAGAGTCGATATAACAAAAGCTGACTTTATGAATTCGCCTCTTTATTATTTGGCTCAAAACGATATTGTTTATGTTGAACCAAATAGAACAAAAGTCAATTCATCTGCAGTTGGCCCCAATACTTCTGTAATTATATCCGCTGTTTCTATTTTAGTTTCCCTAGCAGTTTTAATTTTTAAATAAAAACAAATGCAAAAAAGAGATTATTACAACGATTTTATCGATGATGAAATTGAAGATGACAACTTTAGAGAACAGTTGGACAAATACTTAGTTCATTGGCATTGGTTTTTATTTAGCATTATTATTGGTTTAGTTGGAGCTTTTACATATTTATGTTATGCAACAAGAACATATGAAGCGCACACAACCGTATTGGTTAAAGATGAGAAAAAAGGAGGCATACTTTCAGAATTATCAGCCTTTTCAGATATCGGCCTTGGTGGAAGCATGAAAAGTAATGTAGATAATGAAATTGAAATTTTAAAATCAAGAAGCCTAATAGAAAAGACAATTAAAAAATTAAATCTTAATATTTCATTATTTGCTGAAAGAAATATAGTAGACCAAGATATCTATCAAGATGCGCCAATACGAGTCAATTTTATAAATAGAACAGAATTATTTGATGACACTAAAATTATACTAAAATGTAATTTGTTAAGTTCTGGAACTTTTTCATTGAAGAATGAAATAGAAAATGAAGCAAATGTCAATTTTATTTTAGCATCTAAAAAAGAGTTTAAATACGGAGAAAAAATACCAACAAAGATTGGTACTTTAATTATTGATAAAGCACAATTGTCTGACAACAACAAAACTGATAAATTTGAATCTATTTCCATTCAAATCAAACCGTTCGATGAGGTTGCAGAAGATTTTAAAAAAAGACTCAAAATTGATCCTATAAGTAAAACAAGTAGTATTGTAGAGGTTTCAATTACAGATCCGGTGGCAAATAGGGCAGAAGCATTTTTAGATAATTTGATTCAGATTTATAATGAAGATGCTGCTGAGGATAAAAATCTAATATCTGAAAACACCTCTCAGTTTATTTCAAACAGACTTTCTTTGATAACAAAAGAACTTGATGGTGTAGAACAAAACGTAGAAGGATTTAAAAAAACGAATAGATTAACAGATATAAATTCTGAAGCTAAGCTATTTATCGAAGGATCAAATGAATATGATAAAAAGGGAGTAGAAACTGAAATTCAACTAAATGTTATTTCTTCATTGTTAGGTTTTATGAAAAACAGTACTAATTCAGACTTACTTCCTTCGAATATTATTACTGATAAAGGAGATGCAGGAGGTTTAATTAGCGCCTACAATCAACTGGTATTAGACAGAAACAGGATTTTAAAATCGGCAACAACTGACAACCCGTCTGTAATTAAATTAGACCAGCAAATTAATTCTTTGAAATCAAGTGTTACGGCTAGTTTAAATCGAATCCAGTCCAATCTCGAGATTCAAAATAAAAACATCAGAAATCAAGAAGGAATTTTAAACAATAAAATTGCTAAAATTCCAGTTCAGGAACGTCAATTAAGAGGGATAGCAAGGCAGCAGAAAGTAAAGGAAGAATTATATTTATACTTACTTCAAAAAAGAGAGGAAACAGCAATTTCACTTGCTGCAACAGAGCCTAATGCAAGAGTAATTGATAGCGCAAAAGCGGAACAGACACCAGTTAACCCGAAGAAAAAAATTATCTATTTAGCGGTAGTCTTATTAGGGTTGCTAGTTCCATTTGTGATTATTTATGCGAATGACTTATTAGATACCAAAATCAAAAACAGCAATGATTTGGAAGGAAAAACACAAATTCCATTTATTGGCGAAATACCTTCTTGCAATGATATTTCTGAATTAATTAAATCCAATAGCAGAAGCAGCTCTGCAGAAGCTCTTCGGATTGTCAGAACCAATCTTGGATTTATGTTGAACAAGGTAGAAGAAGGTAAGGCTAAAACGATATTTGTAACTTCAACCTTTGCTTCTGAGGGAAAAACATTTGTTTCAACGAATTTAGCAGCAAGTTTTGCATTACTGGAAAAAAGAGTTTTACTTATGGGAATGGATATTAGAAGTCCACGTCTCAATGAATATATGGATCTTCCTGCCGAAGGGGTAACAAATTATTTATCATCAAATGATCATAATGTTGACCAATATATTGTAAAACATACTGGGTATGAAAATTTTTATATATTGCCGGCAGGTGTAGTTCCTCCAAATCCAGCTGAATTATTAATGGATAATAAAAAAGTAGATCAATTATTCGAAAAACTAAAAAAAGAATACGATTATATTATTGTTGACACTGCTCCATCCAGTCTTGTAACAGACACTTTACTGGTTGCGAAAAACGCTGATACTTTTGTGTATATTATGCGAGCCAGATTTTTAGAAAAAAGAATGATATCAATTGCAAACGGATTTTTTAGAGACAAAAAACTTCCAAATATGTGTATTGTTCTTAATGATACAAATCCGCAACAAAAATACGGTTATGGATATGTTGAAAAAAGTTCGAAAGCAGGATGGTTCAAGAAACTTATCGGCTAAATTTATAAAAGGAAAAAAACGGCTCAAATATATTGAGCCGTTTTTTTTTATGACCAAGCCATTATATAATATGTCCTTAATCTAAAGTTTCACAAGAATTGATTTAAAAATAGTATATAAGAATAATTAAAATACTATTTTCGTCATCCAGACTAAAAAACAAATCTTATCTAGAGAAATAAGCCGAAGATGAATTTTTTGCAAAACTTATCACGTTATCGTTTTTCGCGTTACTCCAAATTCTTATTTGTGTGCTGGGATCTTTTATTGTTAAATTTTGCTATATATCTATCTGCTATGGCGAGATTTGGGGATTTAGACAAGCTTTTTTTAAAAGACGAAAAAACGATTTCATTATTGGCGAACCTAATCTGGATAGCTTTACTAATGCAAAAAGACTCTCATAGAATTATTAGGATAGAATATATCGAATCAATTTTAAGAAGAACAATTAAAAAGATTTTTATGCATGTTGCGTTAATAGTCTTTTTTGTGGTTCTTTTAAAATATACAGACATCTCCAGACTCAGGCTATTGTACTTTTACCTGTTTTTCTTTGCTTTGCTCGTGATCTCTCGTTATGTGTTAATGAAGATCTTAAAATATATTAGAGCTAAGGGATATAATTTTAAAAAAATCATCATTGTAGGGGCTAATGAAACTGGGGAAAAGATGCGCAAGATATTAGCTAAAAATTTAACCTATGGCTACAAATTTTTAGGTTTTTTTGATCAAAAAAATGAAATTGAAAATCATTCTATTCCTATTACAGGGGGATTCGATGATGTAGAAGAGTTTATTATTAGAGAAAAAGTAGAAGAAGTTTATGTGGCTCTGCATATAGACAATATTGAAATAATAAATAAGCTGACAAAAATATGTGAGCAAAATTTGGTAAGGATCAAATTTATTCCAGATTTCCAGTTGTACACAAAATCCAGTAAGGTTGAGGTAGCTTTTTACGAAAACACACCTGTTTTAATGCTGCGTCCTGAACCTTTAGAATTAACACTTAACAGACTCCTAAAAAAAATATTTGACCTCTGTTTCTCGATACTCGTTATAATTTTAATCTTTCCCTGGCTATTCCCAATACTAATGTTAATTATCAAATTAGAATCACCAGGCCCAATATTTTTCAGACAAGATCGTTCTGGTCGTGACAATAAATCATTTTCATGTTTTAAATTTAGAAGCATGTACGTAAATGATTTGGCACACGATAAACAGGCAGGAAAAGGAGATTCACGTATAACAAAATTTGGGGCCTTTATGCGTAAAACAAGCATTGATGAGCTGCCTCAATTTTTCAATGTTCTTTTAGGAAATATGTCTGTTGTTGGACCAAGGCCTCATATGGTCAATCTAGCTAAAGAATATGGGGAACTAATAGATAACTACTCTGTCCGCCATTATGCAAAACCTGGAATTACAGGTTGGGCCCAAGTAAATGGCTATCGAGGAGAAACAAAAAAGCTCTCTGATATGGAAAATAGAGTGGAATGCGATATTTGGTATATAGAAAACTGGAGTTTGTTATTAGATATTAAAATTATAATTAGAACAATTATGAATATTGTTCAAGGCGAAGAAAATGCTTATTGATAGCTCTAAAGTATTAAATCTTAAAAAAAGAATTATTTGCAATTACTTCTTTCAAAATAGAAACACTACTAACATTCACTTTTTGTTCAAAAGATCTGATATGCTTATTATGATGTACATCAGTTCCTGCAAAATCATACATTCCTTTTTTTAGAAGCTGTTCGGCTGTCTTGCTAATCTCACTTCCATAATACCCAACAACAGAAAGTAAGTTTAACTGAAATTTACACCCCGCCTTTTTTAATTTATCATATTCATTGAAGTTTTTATGATAAAACAAATATCTCTCAGGATGAGCCAGAACAGGGATATATCCTGCGACCTGTAAATCAAAAAGTATCTTATAAAGCTGTACAGGAGCATTAATGTATGACATTTCTACCAGTACGTAATTATCTTTTAAAGTTAAAAGCTTTTCAGTTCTAAAGTGCCTTTCAAACCAATCGTCCATAAAATATTCAGCAGCAGCCTTAAAAGGTGTATTAATCTTATTTTCTTCTAATGCATTTTGGGTTTCCTGCAGCTTTGCTTGTATAATTTCTGAAGAATTATTCCAAACATAATGACTGATATGCGGGGTTGTGATAATTTGGCTAATCCCTAATTCTTGAAAGGACTTAGTAAGCTCAACAGATTTCACAAGAGATTTTGCCCCATCATCAATTCCTGGTAAAAGGTGAGAATGAATGTCAACAAAACTGCCGTCAAGCAAGTCTTTTAATGCAGGTTTCGATTTAAAGAATGTGAACATGGGGTAAAGCTATGTAACTCAATTTATAAGTGACAAAATTAACATAGAAATTGTAATAAGACATTTTAGAATTATACTATATTTGATTTTTAGTAAAAAAGTAAAAAATTATGAAAATAAAAACGAATTTGTTTAATCAGAGAATTATTTCTATAGATGCTTTGCGTGGAATTACAATTTTTGTAATGATTTTTGTAAATGAACTGGCAAGTATTCAAAATGTTCCTCAATGGATGAAACACATGCCTGCAGATGCAGATGCAATGACTTTTGTAGATTTAGTTTTTCCTGCTTTTTTATTTATTGTCGGAATGTCAATTCCGTTTGCTTTTAATGCCAGACTAATAAAAGGAGATACTGCAAAAACAATTTGGACTCATACTTTCAAACGAGCTTTAGCACTTATAATTATTGGTGTTTTTATGGTGAATGCCGAATATGGTTATGACGCTTCTAAAATGATAATTGCTCCAGCTTTTTGGGGTCTTTTAGCGTATGCAATGCCAATTCCGATTTGGAATAAATATCCAAAAGATTTTCCTGTTTGGCTGAAAAATGTACTTCAATACGGTGGAATTTTGGTTTTAATTGCACTTTACTTTCTGTACATTCAAGACACTGGAGAAAGAGGAATGACTCCAAAGTGGTGGGGAATTTTAGGACTTATAGGCTGGGCATATCTTTTTACAGTAGTTTATTATTGGCTAGTATCTGGAAATCTTTGGGCAATGATCGGATTTTTAGTTTTTTGCGTGGTTATGAATTCTTTAAATCTTATCGAAAATTCATTTGTTCAAAAAATTTCTTGGCTTAGTTTCATCGCTGGACATCTAACACATGCTGCTTTAGCCTCTGCAGGAATAATTATTTCGTTATTGTTTTTTGATCGAAAAATCGAAAACAAAATCAATTGGCCGGTTATTGGTTTTATAGTTTTGTTCTTTGCCACTGGATTTGCTCTCCGACCTTATTTCGGGATCTCAAAAATACAAGGAACTCCTTCATGGACAATGCTGTCAGCAGGAATTTGCACAATCTTATTTTACTTTCTATATTGGTTAATGGAAGTTAAGAAGCAGACAAAATGGAGTGACTTTTTTATGCCAGCCGCTGCAAATCCGTTATTGATTTATATTTTGCCGGGCGTTATTTATTATTTCTGTAAAGCATTCAATATTCATATTATTCCGGGATATTTTAGAGAGGGAGTTCCTGGGATTATTTGGTCTTTGGTATTTTCTACGATTATGCTTTTCGTGATGAAAATCTTGAACAAATACAAAATTCAGCTGCATCTTTAGTTAGTATTCAGTCTCAGTCTCAGTTTCCAGTCTCAGTATTCAGTGTTAAAAACTGAAAACTGTCACTGTGACTGAAAACTAAAAAAAGACCGATTTTATCCGTAATACATCTCCAGAAACTGGACTATAATTTACGAAGTTGAATTTGCATAAATTGTGAATATCTAAAACTTTTCCATCAGGAAGTTCGTCTTGTTTGAAATTTAACCACGGAATTTTTATCGTTCTAAAGTGGTTTGGAGATGCAGGCAGACTAACTCTTGGGTGAGAACCACCGTGCACACAGCCAGTTCCTTCAGGATTTCCTTCTCTGGCTTGTAATTTTATAATCTGAGTAGATTGATACGTAATTTCAACATACTTTGATTCGCTGGAAAGATTTGTAGAAATTCCGTCATTTGTTTCAGATGCTGTGATCATTACATTCAGTTCTATTTCGCCTTTTGGATTATCTTTCGCAGTAACCGAAACGATTCCTTTTTCTAAACGGATGGAATTTATAGTTTTTTCGTTTTCTTTAACAGGACCGGCGATAAACCATTTATTCAACTTTACAAGATCTTGCTTTTGTTGATCATTTTGAGAAAAACAAAAAAGGGAAAAAAGTAAAAAGTACACAAATAGATAACGCATCGGAGTTTAAAATCAAATGTTTAGATATTCAAATGTAACTTTTTCTATTCATTTTAAAATTCTTTTTTATTCACTTAAAAATTTGACTATAATTCTTAATAAAGTTTTAAATTTGTAAGAAGTGGTTTTTAAAATATTGTAAGTGAATAGTTTAAGAATTGTATCAGCACTCTCTTTTTTCTTGATCGTCTCGTTTTGTAGTGCGCAAAACGACAGTATAAGCATGGGGAATCGGGACATTCTAGATGTTATTCATAGAATTTTTGATAAAAATGATACAATCAAAAAAGACAATCAAAAAAAATTAGCATTCTCTTTGCTGCCAGTTCCTGTAGATGTAAATTCCAGTACAGGTTTAGTGGTTTCTTTTTTAACTACATTTTATTTAGGCGAAGATCATCAAAAAACTAAAATGTCTCAGGTTACATTTTCCCCTTATTTCAGTTTTACGAAACAATATGTTTTTCCTATTCAGACTTATGTTTATACCAGTGAAGATAAGTGGAATTTTATTGGAGATTATCGGTATATGATTTATCCGCAGCTTACTTATGGATTGGGCGAACATGAGTCAAAAAAAGAAATGTCAACTCTCGATTATCAGCAGTGGCGTTTTTATCAGTTCATAACCAGAAAAATTATTGGTAATTATCGTTTGGGAGTCGGTTTTCTTTTTGATAATTACCAGAATATTTCTGAAGAATCTTATATAGATGAAGAAACAGATTATTTTAAATATATGAATGGCAATTATTCTGATGAAAGTTCTTTTGGTTTTGCTGTTCAAGGTTTATACGATTCTCGAAAAAATATTATAAATCCAGAACAAGGATTGTATGTAGAAGCCGATTTGCGAATTAACACCAGCGGAGTGGAAGGAGATAAATGGCAGTCATTGTATATTGATGCTCGAAAATATCATTCATTTAGTACAACCAAACACAGAGTCTGGGCATCGAGAGCTTTTTATTGGTCAACCTTTGGCGGAAAACCACATTATTTAGATCTTCCAAGTATTGGCTGGGACCGCGACGGAAAAACAGGGCGCGGTTTTACCAAAAACAGATATAGAAGTAATGCCTTGATTTATTTTGAAACCGAATATAGAACGGATATTAGCCGAAATGGATTTTTTGGTGCCGTATTTTTTACCAATATTTCCTCGGTTTCTAAGTTGGATACTTACGATTTTAAAAAATGGAATCCAGCTGTGGGAACAGGAATTCGGATCAAATGGAACAAACGAAACGGCAGCAATCTCGCGCTGGATTACGGAATTAGTAAAAACGATTGGTCATTGCGTTTGGGGTTATCAGAAAATTTCTAACTTTCGACCCAAATTTACAGATCAAATATTCATGCAGTTATCGATTATTATTCTCAATTATAATGTCCGTTACTTTCTGGAGCAATGCATTTTAAGTGTTCAGGAAGCGATTGCAGCAATTGAGGCCGAAATTATTGTTGTAGATAATAATTCGTCAGACGAAAGTGTTTTGATGATGCAGGAAAAATTTCCAGAAGTTACTTTGATTCAAAACAAAGAAAATTTTGGTTTCCCGAAAGGGAATAATATTGGTTTTCGTCAAGCGAAAGGAAACTACATCTGTATATTAAATCCCGATACTGTTGTTGCAGAAGATACCTTTACGAAGATTCTGGCTTTCGCCGAAAGGCAGCCCAATCTCGGCATTATAGGCTGTAAATTAATTGACGGGACAGGAAATTTTCTGCCAGAAAGTAAACGCGGTATTCCCACGCCTTGGGTTGCATTTACTAAAGTTTTTGGGTTGTATAAAATCTTTCCCAAAACAAAACTTTTTAATCAATATTACACGCAGCATTTAAGTGAAAACGAAACAGGAAAAGTTGATATTCTAGTTGGGGCTTTTATGTTTTTAGAAAGTAAATTATATCAAGATTTAAATGGTTTTGATGAAGATTGTTTTATGTATGCCGACGATATCGATTTGTCATATCGTGCGCTTCAGAAAGGGAAAAACAACTTTTATTTTCACGATACCACAGTTTTGCATTATAAGGGAGAAAGCACAATAAAAGACGAAAAATACATGAAACGTTTTCAGGAAGCTATGAATTTCTTTTATGCGAAACATTTTAAGAAATCATGGTTTTTTAGTTTTTTCATTCAAGTTGGAACTTGGTTTTTCTCTATTGTAAAAATGTTTCAGGGAAATGTAAAAGAAAAACCATTGCCAGAATGCTATATTTTGTACTCTGAAAATGCGAATTTATCTGAAAAACTAGCTTCGATTTTAGAAAATAAAGTTAGTTTTTTGAATTTGAAAAAAGAAAAAATGGTAAATTCGTGCCTGATTTTAAAGGGTAAAAAGACAGAGATCATTTTGGATAATCAATATGTTTCATTCAAAAAATGTATCAATATAATAGAAACTCTTAAAGATAAGAACATTACTTTTAAGATTTTCCCTAAAAGAACAGCTTTTATTATTGGAAGTAATTTAAGAAATGGGAGAGGGGAAATCAGAAAAATTAAGTAAAAATTATACAAAGTGTAATTTATATTTAATTTTTTCAGTAATTTCGCAATCAGAAAATCAAAATCATCCTTTAGAATAACAATATGGCAAGATTTGAATTAAAGCTTCCAAAAATGGGAGAAAGTGTCGCTGAAGCAACTATTACAAATTGGTTGAAAGAAGTTGGAGACAAAATTGAAGCTGATGAAGCAGTACTTGAAATTGCAACAGATAAGGTTGACAGTGAAGTACCTAGCGAAGTATCAGGAATTTTAGTTGAGCAGTTGTTTGGTAAAGATGATTTGGTACAAGTAGGGCAGACTATTGCTATTATTGAAACTGAAGCCGTTGCGGCACCAGCTCCAGAAACAAGTTCGGTTGAAGAAACTGCTGTTCCTGAAGCGGCGGCTGAAATTGAAAAAACAATTGAAGCAGTAAAAGAAACTGTAACCACTGCAGAAGATTTTTCAGGATCAGAAAAATTCTTTTCTCCATTAGTAAAAAACATCGCGAAAGAAGAAAATATCTCTCTAAATGAGTTAGAAAACATGGCTGGATCTGGAAAAGACGGCCGAGTTACAAAAGAAGATATTTTAAAATATATAGAAGATCGTAAATCTGGTGTTGCAGCAACGCCACAAGCGATTGAAGCTCCTAAACCTATTGTTGAAGCGCCAAAAGCAGTTCAGACACCAGAGCCAGTTGTACAAAAAAGTCAGCAGGCGGTTCCAGTTTCTGTAAATGGAGGCGACGAAATTGTAGAAATGGACAGAATGCGTAAACTGATTTCAGGATACATGACAGCTTCGGTTCAAACTTCTGCTCACGTACAATCGTTTATTGAAGTAGACGTAACAAACATTGTAAAATGGAGAGATAAAGTAAAAACAGCTTTCGAAAAAAGAGAAGGCGAAAAACTTACTTTTACTCCAATTATGATGGAAGCCGTTGCAAAAGCATTGAAAGATTTCCCTGGAATGAATATTTCTGTCGATGGCGATTATATCATCAAAAAGAAAAATATCAATTTAGGAATGGCAGCAGCACTGCCAAACGGGAATTTAATTGTTCCTGTAATTAAAAATGCAGATCAACTAAATCTTGTTGGAATGGCAAAAGCGGTTAACGATTTAGGAAACCGTGCGAAAGCTGGAAAACTGAAACCAGACGATACACAAGGCGGAACTTACACAGTTACAAATGTGGGAACATTTGGAAGTGTTTTTGGAACGCCGATTATCAATCAGCCTCAAGTGGGAATTCTGGCGCTTGGAGCGATTCGTAAAGTTCCTGCAGTAATAGAAACTCCAGAAGGAGATTTTATTGGAATCCGTCAAAAAATGTTCTTGTCACACTCTTACGATCATAGAGTTGTAGATGGGGCATTAGGAGGAAGTTTTGTAAAAAGAGTAGCAGAATATTTAGAAGCTTTCGATATAGATAGAGATTTCTAAAAATATATTATAAGTATAGATTTAAATCCGATAAGTATAAAAACTTATCGGATTTTTCTTTTGTAAGAAAAGGTTAGAAATCAAAGCGTCAACTAGAAGGTGACCTATTTTTGAAAAGTTAAAATTGCGAATTGAAAGCTTTTTTCGACAAAAAAAATGAGAATAAACGAGGAAATTCGGCTTTAAAAATTACATTTGTAAACTTATAAAAATTAGAAATGGAACTCAAACTAAACAAGCCAATTTGCTTTTTTGATCTCGAAACAACGGGAATTGATATCGGTAAAGATAGAATCGTAGAAATTTCAATATTTAAAGTTTTTCCTAACGGAAATAAAGAAAGTAAAACCTGGTTGGTTAATCCAACAATTCCAATTCCTCCGCAAACAACGGCAGTTCATGGTATTACAGATGAAAAAGTAGCCAACGAACCAACCTTTGCAGAGCTTGCTCCGCAAGTTCATAATATGATAAAAGATAGTGATTTGGGTGGTTTTAACTCAGATCGTTTTGATATTCCGCTTCTCGCAGAAGAATTGCTTCGTGCAGGAGTAGATTTTGATATGAAAAATAAAGTTTCTGTAGATGTTCAAACTATTTTTCATAAAATGGAAGAACGTACTTTAAGTGCTGCTTTGAAGTTTTATTGTGGAAAAAGTCTAGAAAATGCACACTCGGCAGAAGCAGATACAATGGCGACTTATGAAATTTTAAAAGCGCAGTTAGATCGTTATCCAGAATTGGAAAATGATATGAGATCGTTGTCTGAATTCACAACCCGTAAAAAAATAGCAGATTTTGCCGGAATGATCGCTTTTGATAAAGACGATGAAGAAATTTTTACTTTTGGAAAACATAAAGGTGCTAAAGTTGAAAAAGTTTTAGAAGCAGAGCCAGGATATTTCAGCTGGATCCAAAATGCTGATTTTCCTTTATATACCAAAAAAGTATTAACAGCAATTAAATTAAGAAAATTAAATACGAAATAAGTTTCTAAGACGCTAAGTTTCTAAGTCGCTAAGTTTTTTTGCGTAGTTTTTCTTAGAATCTTACCGTCTTAGAATCTTAGAACCTAAAAAAAAATGAAAATTATCTGTGTCGGCAGGAATTATGCCAATCATATAGAGGAATTAAAAAACGAGCGTCCAACAGAGCCAGTGGTTTTTATGAAGCCAGATTCGGCAGTTTTGTTGAAACAGCATCCGTTTGTAATTCCAGAGTTTTCTGAAGATGTTCATCACGAACTTGAAATAATCGTAAAGATTAATAAAGTTGGAAAATATATTGAGCCTAAATTTGCTCATAAATATTATGATGAAATTAGTGTTGGAATCGATTTTACAGCACGTGATCTGCAGAGTAAATTAAAAGAAAAGGGACTTCCTTGGGAAAAAGCCAAAGCGTTTGACGGTTCGGCAGTTATTGGCGATTTTTTGCCAAAAACTAATTTTGTTTCTATGGAAAATCTTAATTTTGAATTGAAAAAAAATGCAGAGACAGTTCAAAAAGGAAATTCAAACATGATGCTTTGGAAAATAGATGAACTGGTTTCTTATGTATCTCAATTTTTTACATTGAAAATTGGAGATATTATTTTTACAGGAACCCCAGAAGGTGTTGCAGCTGTAAAACCAAATGATGTTTTAGAAGGCTTTTTAGAAGATAAAAAATTATTCAGAATACAAGTAAAATAATGGCTTTAAAATACAACCTTTCGAAAGTGTATGCGCTTTCAGACAACGATCCTGAATTTGTAAACGAAATTTTAAATTTATTTGTTACAGAAGTTCCCGAAGATTTGAAACAAATTAAAGAGGGAATAAAGAAAAAGGATCATAAATATGCCTATTCATATGCGCACAAAATAAAGCCTACTTTAGATTTAATGGGACTAAATGTGGCTTTTGAAGAGATTTTGCAAGTTGAGGCTTGGACAAAAGCAGAAGGCAAGAAAAAAGATATAATTGAAACTTTTAAAAGTATTAAAATACAAGTTAAAGAAGCAATCAAAGAGATCAAAAAAGACTTTGATTTGTAAAATATAATACCCAGCCCAATTCTTGTTTTTATAAAGAATTGGGTTTTCTTATCTAAATCTAAAAGATTCGTTTTTGTGATTTGGATTAAATATGATGAATCTTATAAAAGTTCATCACGAATAACTTCTTCTTATAATAAACCTGTTCGTAATTACAGGTAATATTCCTTACATAGATATGAAAGCAGCAATTATAACAATTGGAGATGAAATCTTAATTGGCCAAATCGTAGATACAAATTCAGCTTTTATTGCCAAATCGCTTGATAGAATTGGAGTTGAAGTAATAGAAATGCTTTCGATCAGCGATGATAAAAGGCATATTTTGGACACTTTTGCCTTACTGCAAAACAAAGTGGATGTGGTAATTGTAACCGGCGGATTAGGGCCAACAAAAGATGATGTTACGAAAAAAACATTCTGTGACTACTTTAACGACGAATTGGTTGTAAATCCAGAGGTTTTGGCGCATGTAACGCAATTAATTGAAGGTTTTTATAAAAGACCAATTTCGCAGCTTAATAAAGATCAGGCTTTGGTTCCGTCAACTTGCACAGTATTGCATAATAAAGTGGGAACTGCTCCGGGAATGTGGATGAAAAAAGAAAATACCGTTTTTATTTCGCTTCCAGGTGTTCCTTATGAAATGAAATATTTGGTTGAAGAAGAAATAATTCCAAAAATAGTTCGTGAATATAAACGTCCATATATTATTCATAAAACCATTTTAACTTACGGTCAAGGTGAAAGTTTAGTTGCAGAACGTATTGAACATTGGGAAAATAATCTGCCGGAATTTATAAAACTTGCTTATCTGCCAAATCCAGGGCGCGTACGTCTAAGATTGACCGCAAGAGGAACAGATAAAGAGCTGTTGGAAACTGCAATAGAGGAAAATGTCCGTTCGTTAGATTTGATTATCCATGACATTATTGTGGGATATGAAGAGAATGAAACCATAGAATCTGTAGTTGGTAAAATTTTAACCAAACAAAATAAAACAGTTTCAACGGCAGAAAGTTTTACTGGTGGAAGAGTCGCGTCGCTTTTATCGGCTGTTCCGGGCGCTTCAAGCTATTTTAAAGGAAGCGTGGTCTCTTATGCAACCGAAACTAAGATAAATGTTTTAGGAGTTTCAGAAGAAATAATTAAAAAACATTCTGTGGTAAGTGCAGAAGTTGCATCTGCTATGGCTTTGAATGTGAAAAACTTACTAAAAACCGACTACGGTATTGCTACGACTGGGAATGCGGGACCTTCAAAAGGTGATTCAGATGCAGAAATCGGTACTGTTTTTATTGCTTTGGCGACGCCGAACGAAGTAATTGTAGAAGAATTTAACTTCGGACAACCTCGTGAAAAAGTGGTAGATAGGGCAACAGTTAAGAGTTTAGAAATATTGCAGAAAGAAATTTTAAAATTTGTGCAATAATTTTTTGCTACAATGGTTTATTTTTCTTTTCTTTGCACCCTGATTTTGAATAACGATAAAAGATAAGTATAATGTCAAGAGTTTGTGACCTTACAGGTAAAAGAGCGATGGTAGGAAATAACGTTTCTCACGCTATGAACAAAACTAAGAGAAAGTTTTCTGTAAACTTAGTTAAAAAGCGTTTTTATCTTCCAGAAGAAGATAGATGGATTACTCTTAGAGTAGCAGCATCTACGATAAAAACAATTAATAAAAATGGAATCACTGCTGTTTTGAAAAAAGCACAGTCAGAAGGATTTATCAAATAATCTTTTCCTAAATAAATATATAGCAAGATGGCAAAGAAAGGTAATAGAATCCAAGTAATTTTAGAATGTACTGAGCACAAGACTTCTGGTGTTCCAGGAACTTCTAGATATATTACAACTAAGAACAAAAAAAATACTCCAGACAGATTAGAGATTAAGAAATTTAATCCAATCTTAAAAAGAGTAACTGTTCATAAAGAAATTAAGTAATAATTAGAGATTTTTGTAAATCTCGAATGGTTTAGCCATGAGAGTTTTATAAAAGCTTCAAATAACATTTGAATCATGGCAAAGAAAACCGTAGCATCGTTACAAACATCTTCTAAGAGATTATCAAAAGCCATCAAAATGGTAAAATCTCCTAAAACTGGTGCATATACATTCGTAGAATCTATTATGGCTCCTGAAGAAGTTGATGAATTCTTGAAAAAGAAATAATTACAATTACATTATATAGAAAAGCTACTTTCTTTCGGAAGTAGCTTTTTTATTACCTATATTTGTCTATAAATTTAAAGAAACGCAGTAATTGACTTTTTTTAATATGAATTTCTGTTTAAATTAAGGTTAATTGAAAAACGATTGCACTTTCTTTAAAGATTTGGATTTCTGATCTAAACAATCAAGAGATCTAATAAATCTAAAAATCTACAAAAATGAGTTTTTTTAAAAAATTATTCTCTACCGAAAAAAAAGAGACTTTAGACAAAGGTCTTGAAAAAACAAAAACTACTTTTTTCTCTAAGTTAAGTAAAGCCATTGCTGGAAAATCTAAAGTTGATGATGATGTTTTAGATAATCTGGAAGAAATTCTTGTAGCTTCAGATGTTGGCGTAAATACAACTTTAAAAGTAATTTCAAGAATTGAAAAACGTGTTGCTGAAGATAAATATTTAGGAACAGATGAATTGAATCAAATTCTTAGAGAAGAAATAGGAGCTTTATTATCTGAAACCAATACAGGTGAAGCAACTGAATTTGAAATTCCGAAAGATAAAAAGCCTTACGTTTTAATGGTTGTTGGAGTTAACGGTGTTGGTAAAACTACAACAATTGGTAAACTGGCTTATCAATTTAAAAAAGCAGGTCATAAAGTTGTTTTGGGTGCGGCAGATACTTTTCGTGCTGCAGCAATTGACCAATTACAAGTTTGGGCTGATAGAGTTGATGTGCCTATTGTAAGACAAAATATGGGAAGTGATCCAGCTTCTGTAGCTTTTGATACTTTACAGTCTGCAGTTGCTCAAAATGCTGATGTTGTAATTATAGATACCGCAGGACGTCTTCATAATAAAATCAATTTAATGAACGAATTGACGAAGGTAAAACGTGTAATGCAGAAAGTTGTTGCCGATGCACCTCATGATGTGCTTTTGGTTTTAGATGGTTCTACAGGACAAAATGCTTTTGAGCAGGCAAAACAATTTACAGCGGCGACAGAGGTTACTTCATTGGCTGTAACTAAATTGGACGGAACTGCAAAAGGCGGCGTTGTAATTGGTATTTCAGATCAATTTCAAATCCCAGTAAAATATATTGGTGTCGGCGAAGGAATTGAAGATTTACAAGTCTTTAATAAGTATGAATTTGTTGATAGTTTCTTTAAATAATTTAAAATGAGTTTTGAGTCTGTAAAAAATATACCAGCGATTGCTTTTTATTTTGCAAGCGTTATTTGTTTTGTTTTGGCAAATGTATTGAGAGATAACAATCTTTCTTTTTATTATATTTTGCTAGTGGCTGGTATAATTTTATTCTTTTTAGGTATTTTGAAAAGAATAAAAACTAATCGTTAGTTTTTTAGTAGAATTTTATTTCTAAAAAAAATATTGAGCTTTTAAATATAAAAAGTGTCTTTAAGACATTTTATATTTAAAAGCTCATTTTTTTTATTGATATAAAGCATTAATCTTTTCCCATAGAGTTTTATCAAAATCTGATAAAGCTAGATTTACATTGTCGGCTGCGTCTCCCATTCTAATTACAACCATTTTCTTGCTTGGAACGACATATATTTTTTGATCGTTTTTTCCTAAAGCCATGAACATGTCATTTGGACCAGTCGGAATTACGCTTCCTTGAAATGTAAGCTGCGATTGTGGTAAATGATAAGAGCTTTTGCCGTTTAGCCACCATAAATAACCATATCCTAGATTAATATTTTGTGATGTGGCGGTTGCTTCATTAAAAAAAGATTCGTTCAAGATTACATTGTTTTCCCATTTTCCTTTATTCAGCATTAATAATCCAAAGCGCGCCATACTTCTTGTGGTACTTGTATAAACGCTGTTTACTCCAATCTGTACCCAAGTACCATTCATGCCTATTTTATCTCTTAATTTGGCGTTGAAATAATTCTCCCAGCTTTGTCCGCTGGCTTTTGCAACAACATCTTGTAGTTTTACATAAACATTATGGTAAGCCCATCTTGTTCCTGCATCAGCTTTATAAATTAAATTGGCTGGTTCAACTTCATCGGTACTGTCATCTAATCCAGAAGTCATAGAGAGTAAATTTTTGCAGGTAATTTGGTTTTCTTGAGCAATTGTTTCGCTTGTCCAGCCAGTTCCAATGTAGGCGGATACTTTATTGTTAATGTTTAGTAATCCTTCTTGCTGCGCAATTCCAGTTAATGTTGAGGTTAAAGTTTTTCCGGCGCTTGCCCAATACCAATTTGTTGTGGCTGTATGATTGTTGAAATAATTTTCTAAAACAATTCGTCCGTTTACTAAAATCATAAACGATTTGGAATGTTTTAGTTCTAAGTAATCTAGCAGTGGTTGAACTGCATTTTGATTCCATTTTAAATCAGTCAGCGATTTTGTTTCCCAAGCATTTCCAGTTAAAGGAGGGAAATACATTGTTTCTGTTGGAGTTGAATCTGGTTCTGTTGAATCTTTACTACAGCTTATAAACGATAAGGCCGCTAGAATTGTACAAATAGTTTTAGTCATGTTTTTTGGTTTTGGTTTAGGGTTTGACTAAAAATATATAAAATAGTTTAATGTTAATAAACTTATTTCTTGTTATGTGGAAATTTACTGATCATCAGATCCCCATTTTGTACCATCGACAAATACAATATAATAAGCTCTAATTTTAGTTATTTTATCAGCATCTGTAGAAAAGTCTTCCCAGAATTCTGTTCTGCTTTCGCCAGATTTTATTAAGGATATTACCTTTTCAGTAAATCTTCCGTCGGCATAAAAATATCTGCCATTTGCGGGTTTGTCAAATGCATTTTTACAGAACCATTCAAATTTAATGGCTTTAATATTTTTCTTTCCTGAGTTTTTGTAAATTAATTTCAGGTCTTTGTGATTGGAATAGTTGTTTTTTAATAATGTAGCTGCTGTAATTTTTATGGGTGAAACTTCTTTTTTACTTTTTAAAGAATCGTTTTTTATTGAGTCAGTATCTTTTAAGTTTGAAGTGATTGTCTCTACACTTTGTTTCTTAGTTTTTTCTGGCTTTTCGCATTTTGAGAATATTAGTATTGGACTAAAAAGTAATATCAATATTTTTTTCATCTTTTTTGTAGAGATTTTCAAAAGTAATTTGGATTTGAAATTCATTAAAAATGTGAATATCTTTTGCCCTGAAAAGTTTTTATGTTGTTAAAATAGGGTAATTATTATAAGGGGTATTAAAAAGATTGTTTTGGATAGGCTCAATAAATTAAGAGATAAAGCATTTCTTTTGATGATTATAAGTTTATCTTTGTAGTTCGCTAAAAATTTCTTTTGAAAACTGAAGCACTAGCCCTGATGGAAGCGGCATCCTTTTACTTTTTTCTTTAAAAAGTAAAAGATATAGCGGACAGCAGGTATCAGCTCCTTAATATTATAATAATTATGAAGAACACTTTTATGATCTTGGTTTTGTCAATCTTGTTTGTAAGTTGTAAACAAGAAATAAAACCGACGGATATTACTAAACTAAACGGTTATTGGGAAATTGAAAAAGTAGTTTTTGACAAAGGCGAGCAGAAGGATTATAAAATGAATGAAACATTTGATTTCTTTCAAATTAAAAATAATAAAGGTGTTCGAACGAAGGTAATGCCGCAGTTTGACGGGACATTTTTAACGACAGATACATTTGAAAATGTATCAGTTCGCTTTGCTGGGGAACATGTCTTTTTAGATTATAAAACAGATTATGCAAAATGGAGTGAAGAAATTATTTCGCTTTCTGATGAGCAGTTAGTGGTTAAAAATCCACAAAAAATAGAATATCATTATAAAAAAGCGGGACCAATTAATCTATTGAATGATGGCGAAAAGAATAAATAACGAGTCTACAATAAGTGCAGTTTTGCAGCAAATTATTCAGGTGAATAAATTACAGCCTGGAATGGATCAAATCGATGTTCGTGATGCTTGGAAAAGCCTTATGGGCAGTGGCGTAAATACTTATACAAGAAATGTTGTCCTAAAAGGCAGTACACTTTATGTAGAATTAGGATCTGCAGTTTTGCGTGAGGAATTAAGCCACGGAAAATCTAAAATTGTTAAAATGATTAATGAGGAGTTAGGACGCGAGGTAGTAAAAGCGGTAATTTTGAGATAGCTCTTTTTAATAGGATTATTTTTAAAATAAAATAACACTTCTATTGTGGAGTGTTTTTTTTTGCGATACATTTGCGCGTTATTTTTTGTAAGTAACATCCCTTTAATAACCCAACAATTTAACAAACAATGAAAAAATTTTTACTTATTTTAACCGTATTATTTGCCTTAACTGCTTATTCTCAAAAGAAGAAAGTTGCTGTAGTTTCTTTTTACACTGACAAAACAATAGATCTTTCAGATTTAGGTTTAAATAGCATTGCAGCCGTAACAGATTTAGGAAATAATCCAAATTTTAACCTAGCGCCTATTTTAGAGAAGTATCATAATGCTTTTTTTAATGATTATGCTAAAAAATTTCCGTTTGATTTAGTTCCAGAAAGTGAAGTAACACAAAAACAAGAATATATTGATTTTACTCCAAAATTTGCTAGAGAAGGAGATGCAGGAAGCACTATCATTAATTATCCAGGATATAAATATATATATGAAGGAATAAATGGTTCAACTAATGAAGTAGCATCTGCTAAAATTTTTAGTGAGAAGGCTGACGGAGTTTTATTTACAGAAATTCATTTCGCTTTGCAAAAAGGATTTGCAGTTGGCGGAACTGGAACCGTTAAAATGAGAGCTTATGCAAGAATCGCTTTATATGACAAAAATGGAAAAAAAGTATTTGCATTTAATGAAGGAGCAAATTCTAAGAAAACTGGAACAATTGTAGGAGGAATACCTGTTTTGTCTTTTGATAAAGTATTGCCAATGTGTGAAAGTGCATTAGATGAGCTTCTAAAAGATTTAGATGGAAAAATTGAGAAAATGGTGAAAAAGACGTCTGATAACCTTTAATCCATTTATAATTAAAAAATAAAAACCCGCTTCAATTGAAGCGGGTTTTTTATTTGATTGAAAATCAAAATTCTTATTAGAATTGCTCTCTTCCTGCAAAGTGGAATGCGCTTTCGATAGCAGCGTTTTCGTCGCTGTCAGATCCGTGAACTGCATTTTCTCCGATTGAAGTAGCGTATGCTTTACGAATAGTTCCTTCAGCAGCTTCAGCAGGGTTTGTAGCTCCAATTAAAGTTCTGAAATCTTCTACTGCGTTATCTTTTTCTAAAATAGCAGCAACAATTGGTCCGCGTGACATGAATTCAACTAATTCTCCGTAGAAAGGTCTTTCTGCGTGAACTGCGTAAAATGCTTTTGCATCAGCTACAGTTAGTTGAGTTAATTTTAATGAAACGATTTTGAAACCACCATTAGTAATCATTGCTAAGATATTCCCGATGTGTCCGTTTGCAACAGCATCTGGTTTAATCATTGTAAAAGTTCTATTTGTTGCCATTTTATATTTTATTAAATTTTGTGCAAAAGTATACTTTTTTTATCAATTGATTTTAATAAATTCATAATTAAAACTTGATTGTAAGGTGTTTTGGTTAATAAAAATGTCTTTTGAGAACTATTTAAGTAATAATTAGCGATATACTGTCATGTATTTAATATAAAAAGCATAATTATAACAATAAAAAATACACTTTGTATGTCTTTATATTAGATCTAGTTAAATTGTTTTATACTTTGAAAATCAGTTTGTTTCTGTAGAAAATCCATAAAATAAATGTCCAGATTGCTACATAAGTTAAAGCACCTGCGAGAGATGCTGTCATTGGATTGCTGAAAAATGGTGCAATTCCGGAGCGGTATAAATAATCTAAAAGATTGGTTTGTTCTTGTGGGTTTTGCGGATTTTGAAATCGAATCATAGTCAATGCCTGCGGAATAATCTGTGAAGCAAAGAATACAATCATTGGATTTACACCCCAGATAACAAATAATTTAAAGCCTTTTTTATATTCGGCAATATCAATTATATAATACAGTAAAGCGAGACAAGTTGAAGCTAAACCTGTAGTATACAAAACATAACTGCTGCTCCAAAGTGATTTATTAATTGGAAATACAAAATTCCAAATTAATCCTCCAATAATTAAAGCGATTCCGGCAATTGCCATTTTTTTTGCCTTCTCGGTTTTTAAAATATTTTGTAGTAATAATTGTCCGATCAATAAACCAATAATTCCGTTTACTATTGAAGGAATCGTACTCAAAATCCCTTCAGGATCCCAGGTATTAGTTTCATGGTACATATGTCCTTTTAGAAGTATACTGTCAACCCATGCAGCTAAATTAGTTCCTCGTTCTAAATTTGCCTCTCCAATTCCAGGAACGGGGATTAAAGTCATCACTGCCCAATATCCTAGAAGTAAAACAGCTCCAGTAATAATTTGTGTTTTTTTAGATGTTTTTAAATATAAAAGTGAAACTACAAAATAGACTATTGCAATACGTTGTAAAACTCCTGGAAGTCTAACGTCTTGGTAGTTTTCGAAACCGCCGTAGGTTAAAATGAGATAGATGATTAATATACTAAAAGCTAAAATATTTTTTACTTTAGTACTAAAACTTCCCATTAAAGCATATCCTACTGCAATGGTTATCGCTAGTCGACCAATAAGAAGGGGAATTCCGTCTAGACCAAATAATTGAATTTTTCCAAAGAAGTTAAAAAATATACCAAGACATAACATTCTTAGAGAACGAATGAGTATTTTATTAAATGTAGTATCGTCGTAAACTTTATCCGGCATTGCAAGTGGAACCGCAACTCCCATTATAAATATAAAAAACGGAAATACAAGATCGGTTGGTGTACAGCCGTTCCAGTGTGCGTGTAAAAGCGGCGGATAAACATTTCCCCAGTCACCGGGATTGTTTACAATAGTCATTAATAGAATAGTCAGTCCGCGAAAGACATCAAGCGAAATTAGGCGTTCTCTTACCATTTGGTTAGTTAGTTAATAGGTTATAAAAATAATTCTATTTGGTTTGAGAGAGCAATAATCTCGGAAATGAGCTGGTTATTTGTTCCGAAATACTTACTTTAATTTTTTAAAGATAATTATTTTAGGTGATTATGATGTTAAAATTATTTTCCAACGGTTTTAATTTCTGAATTAAAAGCGGAATTAGCTGTTCTCCATTTTCTAGATAAAATTCAGAGAAGTTTGCCTGACGTTCTTGAAGACTATAATTTGGAAACAATTCGCATTGCAAATCAGTTACACGCTGTAATTGATCTTGGAGTTTTCTCTTCTGAGCTTTTAATAAACGTTTCTCCAGATTTTCTAAACCTTTTTTCTGCTTTACTTCTTGTGCTTTTACAGCGCCACTAAAAGATTTGTCGGTCTTTTCGGCCAACTCAAAAAGATAATTAAATTGCTTTTCAAGCGCTTCTTTTTGTTCAGTTAAATCAATTGGAAAAGGAGATAGTTTACGGGTAATAGCATTAATTAAAACTTCAGATTTACTAAATAAATCTTTCCAGCTTAAATTTAAATTATCAGCTTTTTTAGCTTGTTTTTCTGTAGCTAAAAGAACCGAATTTCGAACCAATAAGATCGGGAAAGTAATGTTTACGGCATCAAAAAATGCTTTTAATTCTAACCAATAAGCAATTTCACCGCCTCCGCCAATGTAGCAAAGATTTGGCAGAATAATTTCCTGATATAACGGACGCATGATTACATTTGGACTGAATTTTTCAGGATTGCTGTCAACTAATTTTAGAATTTCTTCTTTAGAGAATGAAATTTTAGTGTTGTTAACCCAATATTTATCATCTTCAAAAATTATTCGTTCGCGGAGTTTATCTTCTATATAAAATAAATTAATTTCTCTCGGATTTACCTGAACAGTATAATCTGAAAGATTTTCAATCGATTTTTGAACTTCCTTAAATGACGTTTGATTTTCTAACTCATTTTTTACATATGGAATAAAAACACGCTTTAAATCGGTATTGTCAGCATCTATAATAACTAAACCGTAATTTGAAAAAAGACTATTTGCCAAGAAACGTGTAGCATCAGCCAGATTTTCATGTTTTAAATAGGCTTCTTCAAATAGATCTTTTAAGGTATTTGCATTTGAGCTTGAACCTAATTCTTTAGAATAAACTTCAAATAAATCTTCTAGTCCTTTTGTAGATAACCTGCCGACAGGACCCGTGCTTTCGGCATTCCAACGGATTTTTTTCCCTTTAAAATTAAAATAATTAATTTCTTCAAAATCGTGATCTTCAGTCGCCATCCAATAAACAGGCACAAAATTATAAGAAGGATATTTCGATTTTAATTCTTTAGTTAAATTAATAGTAGAGATAATTTTATATAAGAAATACAACGGGCCAGTGAATAGATTTAATTGGTGGCCAGTTGTAATTGTAAACGTATTTTCTAACGCTAAAAGAGTGATGTTATGTTGAGTTGATTCTGAAATATCAATATTTTCATATTGTTTTTTTAAAGTATCAACTAATGCAGTTCTATTATTGTTATCAAAATTAGATGCTTTTTCTGCAATCTGTTTTTCGAAATTTTCCAGTGTAGGGAAGTTGTTGTACAGCGGTTTTAATTCTGTTTTTTGATCTAAATAATCTTGCATCAATTTAGAAAAATATCCAGAAGATTGAAAGCTGATACAGTCGGTAGGCATAATTTTAAATTTATTTTTGACAGCTGTAAATTTAATGAAAATATACAGTTAAAAACTCTTTTAACGATTGCTTAAGATTTGATTTTTGATTTTTCTTTTAAAGTTCCAGTAATCAAGATTTTAAAAACAGATCAAATGCTTATTTTTAAAATGTAAAATACATGAAATTTGTTAAAAAGCATAAGTGTTCTAAAACTAATTCTATTAAAGATGAATTATTGGTAATGAAACTATATTTTTGTAATCAAAAAAAAAGTTATATCTATTTTACATGAAAACGAACCCGAATCAAAAGAACTCCCTAAAACATGTTCTTTTTGGAAGCCTTATTGGCACGACAATCGAATTTTTTGATTTTTATATTTATGCCAACGCCGCGGTGTTGGTTTTCCCTCAGTTATTTTTTCCAAGTTCAGATTCTACAATGGCGACATTAGAATCTTTAGCTACTTTTTCAATTGCATTTTTATCCCGTCCGTTAGGTTCTGCTTTTTTTGGACATTATGGAGATAAAATCGGTCGTAAATTTACTTTGGTTGCAGCTTTGCTGACTATGGGAATTTCGACAGTTACAATCGGATTTTTGCCAAGTTACGCCAGTATTGGTGTTGCCGCTCCATTATTATTGATGCTATGCCGTTTCGGGCAGGGCGTTGGTTTAGGAGGCGAATGGGGAGGAGCTGTTTTATTAGCGATTGAGAATGCACCGCCAAATAAACGTGCTTGGTACGGAATGTTTCCACAATTGGGCGCTCCAATAGGTTTGTTACTCTCTGGTGGAACTTTTCTACTATTAACGGATTCTATGAGCAATGAGGATTTTATGGATTATGGGTGGAGAATTCCGTTTATTGCCAGTTCGCTTTTGGTAATAGTAGGGTTTTATATTAGAACCAAAATTACGGAAACCCCTTCTTTTGAAAATTCTAAAAAAGAACACGAAGAAGTAAAAGTCCCATTTTTAGAATTAGTTAAATCATACAAAAATCAACTTATTTTTGGAACCTTTGCAGCGATTACAACCTTTTTAGTTTTTTACTTAATGACAGTTTTTACATTAAGCTGGGCAACTTCGGACTTAGGAATTGTAAAAAGAGATGGTTTATTAATACAATTATTTTCGGTATTGTTTTTTGCTATTTTTATTCCAGTTTCGGCTGTAGTGGCTGATAGAATCGGACGTCGTAAAATGCTTATTATTGCGACGGCGGCAATCGCAATTTTCGGCTTTTTCTTTTCTTACTTTTTAAGCTCAGGAAATATTGTTTTAGTGACCACATTTGCCTGCATCGGAATGGCTTTAATGGGATTTACTTACGGCCCGCTTGGAACTTTTCTATCTGAGTTATTTCCAACAAACGTTCGTTATTCAGGTGCTTCACTAACTTTTAATATGGCAGGAATTCTAGGCGCTGCTTTCGCACCTATGATTGCGATTTGGCTGGCTTCAACTTACAGTGTGAGTTACGTAGGTTTGTATTTAACAGCTGCTGCGTTTATTTCTTTAATTTCATTTTTGGTAATTAGTAAAGACGAGCATAAATTTTAATTTATACCTAGACAATAAGATTTAAGCAAAGTCCGCAACGTATTAATTTACCTTGCGGACTTTCTGTTTATTTATCTTTTTAAACTAAAATGACCCCTAAATTCTGTTCCATTTAATCTTTTTACAATAAACCAATAATCTGCGACAGGTTCTTGATGACCGAGATAGGTTCCGTCCCAAGAAGCGCTTGGAGCTAATTCTTTAATGAATTTTCCATATCTGTCAAAAATTTTAATTCCTGTATTTGGTGCTAAATAATCTGGATCAATTGTCCAAAGGTCATTAAAGCCATCACCATTTGGAGTGAAAAATTTCGGAAAAGGAAGTTGCTCAACTAAATTGATACAATCACCAGTTGTTGCTTCTAAAATATTTATTGTAATTGGAATTCTATTACTTTCGCAATTGCTTATGGTTTGAGAAGCATAATAGGTAATTCCATTTTCTAGGAATATTTCTTCAGATAAAGTATTATTTGAGGAAGTACTTTCATACCATTTTATATTTTGTCCAATAATTTCAATATCATTAATGGTAGCATTTTTTTGAATGCAAAATTGCTGTGGAGAATTAGCAATTGGATTTGGTGTATCTTGAATTTTTACAGTAATTGCTAATCTTTCGCTTTCGCAGTTGTTTAGAGTTTGCGAAACATAATAAGTTCTATCGTTTTCCAGTACAGTTGTACTTGGTAAAGAATATGCGGAAAAGCCGGTGTCGTACCATTTTATATTTTGTCCAATAATTTGAACATCACTTAAAGTTGCATTTTGTTGTGTGCAGAAAGATTGTGAGAGATCGGCAATTGGTTCTGCGGTATTGCAAACATTAAATTTAAGAATCCAAAAATCTTGCAGACCACTTTTGTTTTCAGTTTTGTCTCCAGAAATATCAGATTGTGACCAGCCGGCAATAACATAAGAACCATCATTAGATTGAACTATAGACTGGGTCTGATCAACACTAGAACCTCCAAAAGCCTTATCCCATTCCAATATATTATTTGAATCTAGTTTTATAATCCAATAATCGCGGTTACCTTGAGAAGCTTCTGTTTTCATTCCAGAAATTCCTGAGTAAGACATTATTCCTAGAACCAAACCATTATCAGATGTTAATCTCATATTAGAAAAAATTTCAGTATCATCGCCTCCAAAATTCTTCTGCCAAATTAATTGTCCATTGTTATTTAATTTTACAAGCCAGACATCATTAGAGTTATTTATAGTGTTTTCTGTTTTATCACCTGATATTTTAGAAGAAGAATCTCCACCAATAAAATAGTTTCCATCAGCTGTTGCTATTATTGATTTTGCATAATCTCCATTATTTCCGCCAATAGTATTTTGCCAAATGATGGATCCGTCAAGATCAAGTTTTAAAATCCAGTAATCAAAAATTCCTTTGGAATTTTGAGTTTTGTCACCAGATATATTAGAACTTGAAGATGAGACTACAACATACTTATGATCATTTGTTTTACTGATAGATGAAATTAAATCGGCAGCATTTCCTCCAATTGTTTTTTGCCAGACTATTGTCCCTAGATTATCTATCTTGATAACCCAGATGTCAATACTGCCTTTCGAGTTTTCATTTTTATCGCCAGAAATATTAGAATCAGATTCTCCACCAATTAAATAACCTCCGTCTTCAGTTTCAATTATACATGTTAATCTATCTGTACCAGTTCCTCCATATGTTTTGTCCCAAACGATATTTCTATTAGAATCAAGCTTTACAACCCAATAGTCGTCACCTCCTTTAGTATTTTGAGTTTTTTCGCCAGAAATTCCAGACGAGCTATATCCGCCTAATATGTAACCTCCATCTGTGGTTTCTTTCGCAGAAACTAAGTGGTCGTTGCTAGTACCGCCAATAGTTTTTTGCCATAACAAATTACCAGTTAAATCATCAAGTTTAAAAAACCAAAAATCATTTTGTCCTCTTGAGTTTTCATTTTTATCTCCAGAAATATTTGAGTATGAATATCCTCCAGAAATGTAATTTCCGTCACTTGTTTTTTCTATGAAGTCACACCAATCATAATCATTACCACCAATAGTATTTTGCCATTGAATATTTTGTGCTGTAATTGATGCTGTGAAGAATATGAAATATAAAAGTAAAGTTTGTTTCATTTGATTATTTTGGATGTCGACAAATGTAGTTAAATATCCTACAATACAAAATCAGAAACTTAAAACAGAGCGGCTAAAAATCTTTAACTTAAAAGTCTCCAAATATCTCGTATTTTTGCAAAAAAATAATTCCTCTTGAAAACAAAACTTTTTGTAATTACGCCTCCATTTACCCAACTGAATACTCCGTATCCGGCAACGGCTTATATAAAAGGTTTTCTAAATACCAAAAATATCGAATCGGCTCAGGCTGATTTGGGGATTGATGTGATTTTAGAATTGTTTTCGAAAAAAGGATTAATTGATTTGTTTCAAGTTTCAAGTTTCAGATTTGAAGTTACAAATATTGAAGTTTCAGATAATTCCAAAAGAATTTTTGCTTTACAAGACGAATACATCAAGACGATTGATTCTGTAATCCAGTTTTTGCAGGGAAAAAATCCAACTTTGGCATTGCAGATTTGTCAGGAAGATTTTCTGCCAGAAGCTTCTCGTTTTGCACAGTTAGAAGAACTCGATTGGGCTTTTGGAACAATGGGAACACAGGATAAAGCCAAACACTTAGCAACTTTATACCTCGAAGACATTTCAGATTTTATTGTCGAATGTGTCGACGATAATTTTGGTTTCAGCAGATATGCCGAACGTTTAGGCCGAAGTGCAAATTCTTTTGATGAATTGTACGAAGCACTTCAACAGAAACCAACTTATATTGATTCGATTTTGATTTCGCTTTTGAAAGCAAAAATTGAAGCTGTAAAACCAACTTTGTTTTTAATTTCAGTTCCTTTTCCTGGAAATTTATACAGTGCTTTTCGTTGCGCACAATGGGTAAAACAGAATCATCCCGAAATTAAAATTTCGATGGGAGGTGGTTTCCCAAATACAGAATTACGCTCACTTTCTGATAAACGCGTTTTTGAATTTTTCGATTTTATTACGCTAGATGATGGAGAAGTTCCAATTGAAGAATTAATTTTCAACTTACAAAATCCAAATACTGTCACTTCGAGCGAAGTCGAGAAGCGATACAAAAGAACATTTTTATTAGAAAACGGAGAAGTTGTCTATAAAAATAATTCACTAAAACACGACTACAAACAAGCTTACGTAGGAACTCCGGATTATTCAGATCTGCCTTTGGATAAATATATTTCAGTAATTGAAATTGTAAATCCGATGCATAGAATGTGGAGTGACGGACGTTGGAATAAGCTTACAATGGCGCACGGCTGTTATTGGGGAAAATGTACATTCTGCGATATTTCATTAGATTATATAAAAGTCTACGAACCCGTTGCAGCAAGTCTGCTTTGTGATCGAATGGAAGAATTGATCGAACAAACTGGACAAAACGGATTCCATTTTGTTGATGAAGCTGCACCGCCGGCTTTAATGCGTGCTTTGGCGCTTGAAATTCTAAAAAGAAAACTGGCCGTAACCTGGTGGACGAATATTCGCTTTGAAAAAAGTTTTTCAAAAGATTTATGTTTATTGCTAAAAGCTTCTGGTTGTATTGCTGTTTCTGGTGGTTTGGAAGTAGCCTCAGATCGATTATTAAAATTAATTGATAAAGGTGTAACTGTAGAACAGGTCGCGAAAGTGACTCGAAATTTTACTGAAGCCGGAATTATGGTTCATGCGTATTTAATGTACGGATATCCAACGCAGACCATTCAGGAAACAGTTGACAGTCTCGAAATGGTGCGTCAATTGTTTGAAGCAGGAGTTTTACAATCTGGATTTTGGCATCAATTTGCTTTAACAGCTCATAGTCCTGTCGGATTATATCCTGAAAAATTTGGCGTAACCAAAAAAACAGAAGCAATTGGAACTTTTGCCAATAACGATATTGATTACACAGATTCTACAGGAATTAATCATGATAAATTCAGTTTCGGATTAAAGAAATCACTTTTTAATTTCATGCACGGAATCTGTTTTGATTATGAATTGCAAGACTGGTTTGATTTTAAAATTCCGAAAACCAAAATTCATCCCGATTTTATTTTTGATGCACTTCAGGAACAAAATGATTTCAATACAAAACCAAATGCAAAAGTGGTTTGGCTTGGCGGAAAACCATCTGCTGAAATTTTTATAAAATCGAAAAAAGGAAGAAGCTGGGAAATGATGTCTTTAACCTTTCACGATAAAAAAGAAAGTTTCAATATTCAAACCAGCAAAGAAGAAGGGGAGTGGCTGATTTCAATCTTGTCTAAAATTTCAATTTCAAGTGCTAAAAATTATACCTTTCAAGAAGTGAAAAATGATTTCGAAACTTCATTAGAAGATTTCGAATTATTTTGGTATTCTAAACCTATAAATACGCTTCGTGAATTTGGATTATTAGTGCTTTAATACTCCAAACATTCACCATCTTTAGGAATAGACGTTTTTGTTAAAAGCCCATGATCTGAAAGAGCAGATCGTAATTGAAATCTAGTTGTTGGGCAATGATTTAAAGCTTCTAAATGATTGGCAAGAACTTTTCCTGGAGCAAGGGTTGCAAATTTCAAAATGTCATCCATTCGCATTAATAATGGCTGTCCGATATCTAATCGCGCAGTACCGCAGGCGACAATCGAAATATCTGGTTTTAGCTGTGTTAGAACTTTTTCGACATGTTCGGTAAAAATAGTGTCAGAGCTTATATAAATTGATTTTTGATCTGCCAATTCGATAAGAAATCCCATTACATTTCCCATAAGTTTAGAGATAAAACCGTAACCATGAATGGCAGGAATTCCAGTTATTTTTCCGTCTAAAAATTTTTGAGGTTCCCAATATTCTAAAGTTTGAATAACAGTCAGTCCTCTTTGAAGAAGTGCTTTTTCGTCCTTTGAACTGCAGATTACAGGAACACTTTTTCTTCGTAAAAATACTTCGCCGGCTTTATCAATATGATCTGGATGCAAATGAGTAATTAAGCAATGTGTAACTCGGCTTAATATTTCTCGGCTGTTTTTTGGCAGTGCCACCAGCGGATTTCTTTTGGGCTTGTATCTAAAAATAGTAAAAGGCGGAATTGTTTTTCTTTTGCCTAACATTGGGTCCACTAAAATGACATGCTTTTCTGTTTCAATCACCAAAGTAGCATTTCGCAAATGATGTAATTTCATATCAAGGAAATTTAGATATTAAAAATACAAAGTTTTTCGAAAATCTATTTACAGATTTTTCTTTATTTTTAGCAAAATTGTTATCATTTTGTTTATGTATTTACAAGAAGGTTTTCATACCTATTTCATTTATATTCTTACAAATAAAGCGAGATCTGTTTTTTATGTTGGTGTTACAAATAACCTTAAAAATAGATTGTTGAAATATAAAGAAAATATTCTACTTGAGAATAAAACTTTTGTGTCTAACTATAAAGTTGAGTTTTTGCTTTACTATGAAAAATTTAATTGGATTCAGGAAGCAATAGCACGTGAAAAAGAAATTAAAGGATGGAGGAGAGAGAAGAAAATAGCATTAATAAAAACTATGAATCCTGACTTAGATTTTTTAAACTATTAATTTACGAAGAGATTTGATCAGAAAAGGTTTAATAGTTTAGTTTGTCATTCCGACGAAGGAGGAATCTCCATAAGTAACTCGCCAAAGATTTGTCATGACTGTGTATAAACCTTGCGTTAAGTTTTATTTATAGGTAAATTTGAACATTCTGTATGTCATTCCGACGAAGGAGGAATCTCCGCAAGTAGCTCCTCAAAGATTGGTCATAACTTTGCGGAATATTGTCGCGGAGATTCCTCCTTCGTCGGAATGACATACTGTACGATTATATTTCTTAAAACTGGTTATCCAATAGAAAATCGAAACCCAATGCCATGAAGGTTTTCAATTGAGATGCCTTGTTCATTTGCTAATATTTTGCGAAGACGCGAAATAAAAACGTCAAGACTTCTGCCCATAAAATAATCGTCTGTTCCCCACAAAGAGGTTAAGATTTGTTCGCGCTTTAAAACCGAATTTTTATGATCTAGAAAGAGTTTCAATAATTCGGCTTCACGCTGGGTAAGACCTACTTTTTCTTCTTCATTAAAAAGAATAAAATTTTTAGTGTCAAACTGATATTTCCCAACTTCATAAATAGTTTTTACAGGCGCAATATTTTTCTGCGAACGTTTTAAAAAAATCTCAATTTTCAAAAGTAATTCCTCAATACTAAAAGGTTTTACCAAATAATCATCGGCTCCCAGACGTAATCCTTTAATTCGGTCTTCTTTTAAAGTTTTTGCCGAAAGAAAAATGATAGGAATATCAAGATCGATTTTTCTAATAGCTTCTGCCAAATCAAAACCATCCATTTTTGGCATCATAATATCAAAAATGCAGATATCAAAATCTTCTTCTTCAAAAGTTTGCAACGCCGCTTTTCCGTCAGAACAATGAATTACTTCATAATTATTCTGCTCCAAATTATCTTTGGTTAAAAATGCAAGAGTTTCGTCGTCTTCGGCATAAAGTATTTTGAAATTTCTCATTTTTTATAAGGAATTGATAAGGTTATTGTTACTCCTTTTTCAACATTATTTTCGGCTTTTATTTTCCAATTCTGCAGTGAGCAGATTTCTTTTACGTAATATAAACCGAGACCAAATCCGTTGACTTCATTACTTTTCTCGTTCTGAACACGGTAAAATTTATCAAAGATAAAAGATATTTTTTTAGGAGTAATCCCGATTCCATTATCAATAAACTCAAGTTTTAAACAATTTTTATCTTCGGTAATTTTGATTATTACTTCTGGCTTTACGCTGCAGTATTTTACAGCATTATCCAATAAATTATAAACTAAATTAGCAAAATGAAAAGTATCAGTTTCTATTGAATAATCATTCGATGAAGTTTCAATGGTAAAAACAGCATCTGGATATTTTAAATTGATGTTTGAAATTGCTTCTTCAATTATAGGAACAATTAGGATATTCTCTTTTTTAAGTTCTAAAGGAGCATAATCTGCTTTTGCAACATTTAGAATTTTTTCAATATGGCTATTTAACTTATTTCCTTGACTAATAATAATATCGGTATAAGTATATAACTTTTTATCATCTTTAATTGGCTTTTGCTCAATTAGATATTTAGAAGCGATAAGAATAGATGCCAGAGGCGTTTTAAACTCATGCGTCATGTTATTGATGAAATCACGCTGTAATTCAGAGTATTTTTTTTGCTGTAAAAGTTTAAAAATAGAATAAACATAAATCAGTAAAATTAAAATTAACGCCGTTGAAAGGATAAACCAAAAACGCATAGAACTAAATAAATACGTAGTTTCATTAGGAAAACGTACTGCGAAATAATAAACCAGATTTTTATGCTTAGGGAAATAAACAGTTTTTTTGCATTCTGCTTTTTTCTTTGAAAGCGAAATATAATCACCATAAATCATTTCATCACTCTGGCAGTTGTACATCGCGTATTCAAAATCTGTAGTGATATTCATTTTTTTGAATTCCGTTTTTAGATAAAACTCTAAAATTTCAGGTTCAAATTCATTATCGACATTTACAATATAATAATCGTTGGATATTTTCTGTACGGGATTCTGTACCGGCAGTTCATGATTTGTTCCTTCATAGAGCTTTTTTGCCACTTCCAGTAAAGCAATATGTGCTTTCTGGCTAAGCTTTTTTTGTTCAATTGTAAAAGCCTCTTTTGTCCATAATAATTGTGCCACCAAAATACTAATGATGGCTACCAATCCTAAGAGAATGATGCTGTTGAGTTTATTAATTTTCAAGAATAAGGAATTTTAAAAGTGTAATATTAATCAATTTTACCCTGAAAATAAGCGATTAACAAGTCATTAACAAACATTTGAAAGTGGTTAACAGCGATTTGGTTTTGTCTGAAATACCTTTGTAATATCAAATTAGAACTATAAACCATTTTAAATATATCCGTTATGAAAATGATTAAAATTTCGATGTTAGCTTTGGCTTTAGGGCTAATGTCTTTTTCGGCGATTGCTCCAGTAAAATCTTTAGTTTCAGAGACTAAAATTTCAGAAACTTCGGCTTCTACAATTACTTGGAAAGCAGAAACAATAGATGTTGGACAAATTCCACAAGGAACTCCAAAGGCAATTGTTTACGAATTTAAAAATACTGGAAAAACAGCTGTTGTGATTACAAACGTTAAAGGATCTTGCGGTTGTACGGCTACAGATTACACCAAAGAACCAATTCAGGTTGGAAAATCTGGAAAAGTTACTGCAACTTACAATGCTGCAAACAAAGGTGCATTTACAAAAACAGTTACTGTAACAACTAGTGCAGAAACAGCACCAAAAATCCTTACTTTAAAAGGTACGGTTATCTAAGAATTTTAATAGGTTGGTTATATGGCAAGCTCCAGACAAGTAATTGTTTGGGGCTTTTTTTATGCAGTTTAATTACTTTTAAAATCAGAAAAAAAGATAAATAAGATTTATTTGCGAAGACTTTGATTTAATAGAATTTTTTCTACTTTTAATAAAAAATTCTGGTATGAAAATTTGGTATTCGCTTATTATTACGGTTGTACTTTTTACTGTTTTTTCGTGTAACTCTAAAGCAGATAAAAAAGAGGAAAATTCGATAAAAACAGTTGAGAAAATTCCAGAATTAAAACTTACAATTGACAGTACTCGCGTTGCTGCATTTTATGAAAGTTATCCGAAACTTTCAAAATTTAAAAGTGATGTAACTTCTTTATATCAAAAAAATAAATCAACTCAATTGTGGCAGGATAATAAAGGCGTTGTAGAATTTGGTAATACTTTATTCAACCAATACAAAAATCTGGATCAAGAAGGATTAAAAGCAAATTTTCCATACAGCGAACAATTGAATTTGGTTTTTGATAATAATGCTGCCAAGAAATTATCAAAGGAAGATACGGATTTACTTCTTTCTAATCTCTATTACTATTATGCCGAAAAAGTATATGGAGGATTTGATGAAAAAACGGTTATTTCTTTAGAATGGCTTTTACCTCGTAAAAAGTTCAATTATCAAGTACTTTCAGATTCTATCTTTAAAAAATCGACCATTTTAGACGATAAGAAAAGAAAGATGTTCAGCCAATATTATAAACTTCGTGATGCTCTAAAAGAATACAGAGAAATTGAGAAAAAAGGAGGCTGGAAAACCATTGAAATGGGAGACGATTTTAAAAGTTTAAAATTAGGCGATTCTTCAAATGTTATAGCTCAAATTAGAGAAAGACTTTTTGTAACCAAAGATCTTAAAGAAGATACTAAAAGTGCAGTTTGTGATACGGTTTTAATAAAAGCCATGAAAAACTACGAACTGCGTCATGGTTATGCTCCAAAAAATATCATTTTAGCAGAACATATAAATGATTTGAATATTCCAGTTTCTGACAGAATAAAAACCATAATCGCCAATATGGAACGCTGCAGATGGATTGATCCTGAATTGGAAAAAGGGAAAAAGTACATCGAAGTAAACATTCCTGAATTTAAATTGTATTTAATAGAGGATGGAAAAATTGCTTTTACTTCGCCTGTTGTTGTGGGTAAAGCGATGACAAAAACCGTAATTTTCAGCGGAATGATGAACAATATTGTTTTTAGTCCGTATTGGAATGTGCCGCCGAGTATTATTGCAAAAGAGATAAAACCAGGAATGGCGAAAGATAAAAACTATCTTCAAAAGAAAAATTTAGAGTGGAATAACGGGGCAGTTCGCCAGCTTCCAGGAAAAAATAATTCTTTAGGATTAGTGAAGTTTTTGTTTCCAAATTCAAGCAATATTTATCTGCATGATACACCTTCTAAAAGTTTGTTCGAAAGGGAAAGCAGAGCTTTTAGCCACGGCTGTGTGCGTGTTGCAAAACCTCGTGAATTGGCAATTGAATTATTAAAGACAGATCCATCGTGGAATCCTGCCAGAATCGATAAAGCCATGCACGCCGGAAAAGAAAGCTGGTATACACTTAAGAAAAAAGTTCCCGTTTATATCGGATATTTTACAGCGTGGGTAGACCGCGAAGGGCAGTTGAATTTCTATAAAGACATTTATCAAAGAGATGAAAGTCTGTTGAAACTATTGACGGAAGAATAAAATTTTAAATTCCAATTCCAATAATAAGCTGGATAAATTCCAAATTCCAAAAATGGTTTTTTAAATTTTGTTTTATTCAGAAGGGAAAAAACGAACCCAGAGATTAATGGATTAAAAAGAATTATATAAAATGGGTGCTAATCTTTTAATCTGTGGCAAAAACTATTTAGATAACACATCAATACATTTATAAAAACGTTTGGTGTAATGTTCTGTATCAAGAGCTGTAATCGTAACTTGCTGTGCTTTTCCAGATGAGGCGTGAATAAATTTAGAATGCATTCCGTTGGCTTCGCATATAATTCCAAGATGACCAACTATAGTTTTGTCTTTGTAACCGTAAAAAACTAAAATATCTCCAACCTTAAAATCTTCAGGTTTTAGAGCTTTTCCCAAATTCTTATAACCGCTAGAACTTCTAGGCAATGTCAATCCAAAATTGCTATACACATAACTTACAAAACCAGAGCAGTCAAAACCTTTTTTCGGATTACTGCCTGCGTACAAGTAAGGTGTTCCTAAATATTGTTTGGCATATGCAATAATAGAATCCCGATCAATTTCGGCTTCAATTTTAGGATATTGAGTTATTTTTTGTTTCTCTTCCCTTTTTACAGTGAAAGAAGAAAGCAAAAAAAGAGCAAGTAAAAAAATATAAAGGATTGATCTCATTTTTTTAGTCTAATATAAGTTGAAACGTTAAAGATAAACCGTTATTTTATTTTAAAAGAACAAAAACACCCTTTAAAAGTACAAATAGCATTCGTTATCCTTCAAATGATGTGTTTATGTGGTGTTTTTTTATTGCATTTTGACATTTTAGTATCTTTCTGTCTAGTTCATTTCAAATATATTTGTGAATCGTATTTATATTTTAACAAATAAATTATGTTTCCCAAAAAAATAGCTCTTTTAATTTCGTTTTTGCTGATTTCGATCGTTTCGACTTCGCAAACTCAAAATTCAAGTAAAACTTTTTTATACCAAGGCCGAATTGATAAACTTCAAAATGATCAAGTCATTTTGATAGGAACCGCTTCTTCGGTTTCGTTTAATTTTATTGGAAATGAATGTTCAATTGCACTTCAGAGTGTAGATTCTTACGAACATCATAATTATGTTCAGTTGGTTTTGGATGGAAAATATATTGGAAAAATCAGGATTGAAAAAGGTGATGTTCAAACATTTCCAATAAAAGTGACTTCAAACAAAAAAGAACATCGTTTAGAAATCTATAAAAATACAGAAGCACAAAGCGGTAATATTTTATTTGCTGGAACAACAGCAAAACTGACTACAATTTCTTTTAAAAAGAAAAAGAAAATCGAATTTATCGGCGATTCTATTACTTGTGGCGCTGCAAGTGATCCGTCTGATATTCCTTGTGATAAAGGAGAATATATGGATCATCACAACAGTTATTATGCATACGGACCAAGGCTTTCCAGAGCTATTGGTGTTGATTATTTAATGAGCTGTGTTTCTGGAATTGGAATGTATCGCAACTGGAATGATGAAAACAAAGACGAAGCGATAATGCCCGACGTTTATCAGAATTTGTATTTAACGAAAGATCCTTCGAAACCTAAATATGATTTTGCTTTTCAGCCAGATATTATCAGTATCGCTTTGGGAACCAATGATTTTTCTGGTGGAGACGGAAAGAAAGAACGTCTGCCTTTTAATCCAGAAAAGTATGTTTCGAACTACATAAACTTCATCAAAATGTTGTACAACCATAATCCGAATGTGCAGATTGTAATTACAAATAGTCCAATGGTTGGAGGAGAAAAAGGGGGTGTTTTTGAAGATTGTCTAAATAAAGTTAAAAACGCTTTCGCGAATGATAAAGCGCATAAGGCAATTCAGATTTTCAAATTTAAGCCGATGACGCCTAAAGGTTGTTCAGGGCACCCAGATGTGGCAGATCACAAAGTTTTGGCAGATGAATATGCTCCATTTTTAAAAAGCTTATTACATGAAAAATAATATTTATAAGTTTGTTTTCTTTCTATTGATTTCCAATACTATGATGGCAAACGTTTCGCTTCCGAATATTTTTAATGATAATATGGTTTTACAGCGCAATTCTCAAGTGAAAATTTGGGGTTGGGCAAATCCAAAAGAAGAAATAAAACTGGTTTCTGGCTGGAATAATCAGGAATATAAAACCGTTGCCAATAATCAGGCAAAATGGGAAATAACGATTAAAACTCCAGAGGCTGGCGGACCTTTTACGATTTCTATAAGAGGCTATAATGAAGTTATTCTAAAAAATATTTTGATTGGCGAAGTCTGGCTTTGTTCGGGACAGTCTAATATGGAAATGTCAGCAAGCTGGGGAATTGACCATGGCGAAGAAGAAATGAAAAATGCAACGAATCCGAATATTCGATTTTTTACCGTTCCGAAATTGACTGCAGAAAGTCCACAAAATAATCTTTTAGGAAACTGGACAGAATCTACTCCAGAAACCATGAAATATTTTAGTGCGGTTGGTTATTTTTTTGCCAAACGTCTTCGTGAAGATTTAAAAAATGTTCCAATAGGATTAATTTCTTCGAATTGGGGAGGAACTCCAGCTGAAATCTGGATGCCGGAAGATGTTGTAAATAATGATCCGCTTTTACTGGAAAATGCCAAAAAACTAAACGAACAAGAATACGGACCAAGACAGCCTGGCCGTGCGTATAATGCAATGATTTATCCAATTGTCGGATTTAAAATTGCTGGAACGCTTTGGTATCAGGGAGAATCGAATGTAGGTTCTTTGGTTTATGATAAAACTTTAGGCGCCTTAATTACCTCATGGAGAAAAGAATGGAAGGATGACTTTCCGTTTTATTACGTTCAAATTGCGCCTTTTAAAACGGGAAGTAATAATTTCTCAAATGTTACGGTTAGAGATTCTCAAAGAAAATTATTGAAAGAAGTTTCAAAAACCGGAATGGTCGTTATCAGTGACATTTCAGATACGATTGATATTCATCCCAAAAATAAAAAGGATGTTGGAATTCGCCTTGCTAATTTGGCTTTGGCTGAAACCTACAAAGCCAATTCCAATTTGGTTAACGGACCGCTATTTAAAGTAATTACAGTTGAGAAAAATAAAGTGGTAGTTTCTTTTGATTATGCTGATGGATTGTATTTTAAAGATAAAAAATCGAATCAATTTGAAGTAGCGGGAGGCGATGGCGTTTTCTATCCAGCCGAAGCTTCGATTAAAAATAACGAAGTGATTTTGACAAGTAAAAAAGTTGTGAATCCTGCAAAAGTGAGGTTTGCATGGGGAAATACAATACAGTCAGATTTGTTTAATAAAGCGAATTTACCGGCTTCTTGTTTTACGTCGGAATTTTAGATTTTAGATTTTTTTGTCAGGCTGAGCGACCCCAAGGCTTCGGGAGAAGCCTCGCAAAGTTAATACCCAAAGTTTGTCATTACGAGGAACGAAGCAACCACATTTGCAAAATCCAGTTTGTGGCTAATTGTTATTGAGGTTGCTTCGTTCCTCGCAATGACAAGATTGTGTCTTTTGAAAATGCTTGCGTGAGGGATAGTAGTGGAAAGCCCACAGCCTGACGAAGGAAGAGCGAGGACTTGAAACGGATAGCCCGACCCGCCTTTTTCGGCGGGACACGCCCAAAAAACTTAGTAGCTCAGAACCTTAGAATCTCAGAATCTCAGTATCTTAAAAAAAAACTAACTAAACCACACATATGAAAAATAAAAAAATAATAACTATTGGGGTTTTTGCCCTTTTTACTGTTGGAAATATGAATGCACAAAAAAAGCCGTATCTGGATAAAAATAAAACTATTGAGGAAAGAATTGATTTGCTTTTGCCGTTGATGACTTTGGAGGAAAAAGTGGGGCAAATGAATCAGTATAACGGTTTTTGGGATGTAACGGGACCAGCACCAAAAGGCGGAACAGCCGAATTAAAATATGAACACTTAAGAAAAGGATTGGTCGGATCGATGCTGACGGTTCGAGGCGTGAAAGAAGTTCGCGCTGTGCAGAAAATTGCGGTGGAAGAAACGAGATTGGGAATTCCGTTAATAATTGGTTTTGACGTTATACATGGTTATAAAACGTTAAGTCCGATTCCGTTGGCAGAAGCTGCAAGCTGGGATTTAGAAGCGATAAAAAAATCGGCAGCAATTGCGGCGGATGAAGCTTCGGCATCTGGAATTAACTGGACGTTTGGACCAAACGTAGATGTCGCAAATGATGCGCGTTGGGGACGTGTGATGGAAGGTGCAGGAGAAGATCCTTATTTAGGCAGTAAAGTAGGTTATGCAAGGGTAAAAGGTTTTCAGGGAGAAACGGTTGCAGATCTTCAAAAAGTAAATACAATCGTAGCTTGTGCGAAACATTTTGCAGCTTACGGTTATGTTGAAGCTGGATTGGAATATAATATTGTGGATATCAGCAATTCTAAATTGTACAACTCCGTTTTGCCTCCTTTTGAAGCTACGGTTCAAGCGGGAGTTCGTACGTTTATGAACTCGTTTAATACCTTAAATGGCGTTCCTGCAACGGGAAATGCTTTTCTGCAAAGAGATATTTTAAAAGGAAAATGGAAGTTTGACGGATTTGTAATTTCTGATTATGCTTCGATTCGCGAAATGATCGCGCACGGATATGCAAAAGATGAAGCTGATGCAACAGCAAAAGCCGTAATCGCTGGTTCTGATATGGATATGGAATCGTATTTATACGTGGCAAAATTGGTTGATTTGGTAAAATCTGGAAAGGTAAAAGAAGCTTTGGTTGATGATGCCGTTCGAAGAATTCTACGTGTGAAGTTTGAATTAGGATTATTTGATGATCCGTACAGATATTGTGATGAAAAACGCGAAAAAGAAGTTGTGGGAAGTAAAGCCAACAATGAAGACGTTTTGGATATGGCGAAAAAGTCTATTGTTTTATTGAAGAATGATAAAAACTTACTTCCGCTAAAAAAATCAGGGCAGAAAATTGCTTTGATCGGAGCTTTAGCAAATGATAAAAACAGTCCGTTGGGAAGCTGGAGAATTGCCGCTTCTGATGATACAGCAGTTTCGGTTTTAGAAGGAATGCAGCAATATAAAGACAATCAGCTGACTTTTGAAAAAGGAGTTGATTTATTAAAACAAAAAGCAACTTTCTTAACGGAAACGGTTTTCAACACCACAGATAAAAGCGGATTTGAAGCAGCGAAAAAAGCGGCAAAAAATGCCGATATTGTCGTAATGGTTTTAGGCGAATATGGTTTCCAAAGCGGTGAGGGAAGAAGCAGAACTGATTTGAATCTTCCAGGTTTACAACAGGAATTATTAGAAGAAATCTATAAAGTGAATCCGAATGTAGTTTTGGTTTTAAATAATGGTCGTCCCTTAAGTATTCCGTGGGCAGCGGAAAATGTTCCGGCAATTGTAGAAGCCTGGCATTTAGGAACACAGACAGGAAATGCCGTTGCGCAGGTTTTATATGGAGATTATAACCCAAGTGGAAAATTGCCAATTTCTTTCCCGAGAAATGTAGGGCAAGTGCCAATTTATTATAACAAATACAGCACAGGAAGACCAATTGACAGTGATAAAAATGTTTTTTGGTCGCATTATATGGATGTGGAGAAAACGCCTCAGTTTCCTTTCGGTTTTGGATTAAGCTATACCAAATTTGATTATAAAGACTTGAAATTGAACAAAACTGCTTTCGCAAAAGGAGAAAAAGTGGAGGTAAGTGTTGAAGTAACGAATTCAGGAAATTATGATGGAAAAGAAGTGGTGCAATTGTATATTCATGATGAGTTTGCAAGTATCATTCGCCCAATAAAAGAATTGAAAGGTTTTGAATTGGTAAGTCTTAAAAAAGGTGAAACAAAAACGGTAAAGTTTGCTTTAACGGATAAAGAACTTGGTTTTTATGATAACGAAGGAAATTATTTAGTTGAACCGGGAACTTTTAAAATTATGGTTGGAGGTAGCTCTGACAAAGGTTTACAGGGTGGTTTTGAAATTAAAGAATAGAAGTTTGCCGTATAAGGCTCTAAGATGTGAGGTTTTAATCTCGCAAAGTCGCAGAGTCGCAAAGTTTTTTGAATAGCCTCCAGTTTTAACTGGAGGTTTAAGATTTAAGTTTAAAGGGCTTTAGCCAAACTTAACAGGTTTGGCTAAAGCCCTTTCGTTTGTGTTTATATCTCCATCCAGCTAAAGCTGGATGCTATTTAATCTTGATGTTAAAATTAACTTTGCGACCCTGCGAGATTAATTACTCAGATAAGATTTTCTCTCGCAGATTTAGCGGATGCGGCAGATTTTTTTATCTCCTAAATCTGCAAAATCTGCGAGAGTTTTTTGTATTTTTAAAACCTATAAAAACTCCAACCCTTAAATTAAAATAATGAAATATAACAGATGCGGAAGAAGCGGGTTATTATTACCTGAAATTTCTTTAGGATTATGGCACAACTTCGGTTCGGTAGATAATTTTGATAATGCTGAAAGTATTGCTGTAGAGGCTTTTGACAAAGGGATTACTCATTTTGATTTAGCCAATAATTATGGACCAGTTCCGGGTTCTGCAGAAACTAATTTTGGTAAAATTCTATGGCATAATTTTCAAGGAAACCTGCGTGATGAAATCATTATTTCGACAAAAGCGGGATACACAATGTGGGACGGACCTTATGGCGATTGGGGTTCTCGTAAATATTTATTATCAAGCTTAGATCAGAGTTTGAAAAGAATGAAAGTCGATTATGTTGATATCTTTTATTCGCATCGTCCAGATCCTGAAACGCCAATTGAAGAAACAATGATGGCATTAGATCACGCCGTGAGAAGTGGAAAAGCTTTGTATGTTGGAATTAGTAATTATTCGGCAGAGCAGACTCGTGTTGCAGTTGATGTTTTAAAACAATTGGGAACACCATGTTTGATTCATCAGGCAAAATATTCAATGCTGGAACGCTGGGTTGAAAATGGTTTATTAGATGTTTTAGAAGAAAAAGGAGTAGGATGTATTGCATTTTCGCCTTTGGCACAAGGACTTCTAACAGACAAATATTTAAAAGGAATTCCTGAAAATTCTAGAGCACATAATCCGAACGGACATCTCAAAGAAGATGAGGTTACACAAGAAAGAATTCAGAAATTAATTCAGCTGAATGAAATTGCTCAGAGCAGAAATCAATCTCTGGCGCAAATGGCTTTGGCTTGGCTGCAAAAAGACAAACGAATTACATCGGTTTTAATTGGAGCTAGTTCTGTAAAGCAATTGTGTAATAATATTGATTGTCTTCAGAATACGGAATTTTCGAATGATGAGTTAAATGCGATTGAGAAGATTTTATCTTAACTATATCAAACCTAACAGGTTTTTAAAACCTGTTAGGTTTCTATATTTTTTTTATTTTATAATCATCGCCAATCCACCACCGCTTGCTAATCGATACGTTAATTTCGTTGCCGAATCAATTGTAATGATTTCTCTTTTATAATCCGTTGCAGCTTTATCTGCATTTAAACCGTCTGAGAAAATCTCGGCTTGGAATTTTTTGCCTTTTTCAAGGAAAGAAAAATCGATTGTAATATCTCTGGAATCCCAGTTTGTAATGGCGCCTAAATACCACGTATTGCCTTTTCTTCTGGCAATGGAAATGTATTTACCAACTTCACCATTTAAAGAAACCGTTTCATCAAAAGTTGTTGGAACTTTAGCAATAAAATCGGTACTTTCCTGCTCTTTCATAAAAGCTGTTGGACTGTCTGCCATCATTTGCAAAGGCGCTTCAAAAATGGTGTAAAGTGCCAGTTGATGACATCTTGTTCCCTGACTCATTGGGTTGGAATGACTTGGTTTGAATTCGCTTTTTGTAGCATTTCGCATTGCGCCAGGCGTATAATCCATTGGGCCGGCCATCATTCTGATAAATGGAATCGTACAATCATATAACGGAACATCGTCATTTGGTGTCCATTTATTATTTTCCAAACCTTTTACACCTTCAAAATTTAAGATATTTGGAAAAGTTCGCTGAATTCCGGTTGGTTTGTACATTCCGTGAAAATCAATAATCAATTTATGATTGGCTGCTCTTTGAGCAATATCGTAAACGGAACTGACCATTTTAGCATCGTCACGATCTATAAAATCAACTTTAAAACCTTTTATGCCTAGCTTTGCATAATTATCGAAAACGGCTTCTGTTTTATCATGTATGGCCATCCAAGAAGCCCACAAAATAATTCCAACGTTTCTGTCTTTCGCGTAGGCGATTAAAGCTTCGAGATCGACATTCGGATTGTGTTTCATAATATCGGTTTCTACGCTCCAGCCTTCGTCTAAAACCACATATTCCACTTTGTTTTGAGAAGCAAAATCAATATAATATTTATAAGTCTGCGTATTAATTCCAGCTTTAAAATCTACATTGTAAATATTCCAATCATTCCACCAGTCCCACGCTACTTTTCCGGGTTTTATCCACGAAACATCTTTTATTTTGGATGGCTCGGCCAATTTCTGAACCATATCATTATTGGCTAAATCCGCATCATTTTCAGAAATCACAATTGCTCTCCACGGAAAAGTTCTTGTTCCTTTGGTTTTTACCAAATAATCGGCTCTTTCTGTAATTAATTTGTTGAGGTAATTAAATCCGCCGTTGGTTTCCTTTAACGGATATTTAGAAAATCGAGATTCAAAACCAGAATTGTTTTTATTATTGGTTACAAACAGTCCCGCGTAATCTTCCAGATTTGCTTCTAAAAAAACGGCTTTTTTATGATTTTTATAATCAATTAAAAAAGGTAAAAAGGCTAAAGTATCTTTTTTGAACTCGCTGATTTTTTTGTTTTCATAATGCGATTCAAACGATGAAATAAATGGATCTTTCGGATTTCGTAAATCGCGGACGTAAGGCATTAAAGTATTGTAATCCTGATCAAAGTTTAAAACCACTTCTTCAGATTTAATAGTAATATCTTTTTTGTTTTTTGTACTAAATCGGTACGCAGCGCCATCATCAAAAACGCGATATTCGATGCTGAAATCATTTTTGAAGTTTAAAATCAATTGATTGTAATTGTTTTGAACTGATTTCTTTTTGTATAAAGGTGTTTCAAATGAAGTATTTACAGTTTCCTTTTTTGAATTTAAAACAACAGCATTTTTCCCTAAAACAATATTTCCTTCCAAAGTCATAGACATTTCCGATGGAGTCAAAATCACATCGTTTTCATGCAAAATTGTCCAGCTGATTTTATCATCAACATTAATTTTAACTTCAATTTTTCCGTTTGGAGATTTTACAGTAAAATCCTGTTTCTTCTGCGAAAAAGATAGGTTTAAGAAAAATAAAAGCAGCAATATTGTTATAGCGTTTTTCATCAATTTTTGATTTGTTTTTTCTGTAGAGAAGCACCGCAGTGGGTCTACGCCCAGTTTACGTTCCATATATTCGTTGCACATAAGACGCACTGCGGTGCGTCTCTACAGAAAATAGGGTTGAATAATTTTTTAATTCTTCAATTCTAGGTTGTATTTCTTAACGATTTCTAAAGTCGATTTATCGCCGTTAAAAACAGAATTTAATCCTTGTGGTTCTTGCGGAGGATCTGTTGTAAGTGGTTCGCCTGGATTCCATTTTCCCGTTTCATTAACGGCTTTTCCTTCACCGCCGTATCCCCAAAAATTCGCAGCCTGCAACGGACCTCCGTTTTTATGACTTTCTAGAACTCTTCCAAAAATATAACTGTAAAATTTATCTCTGTAGATCGACGAAGCTCCAGCATTTAAGTTTTCATTTTCCCTCGGAAGACCAAATTCTTCTATAATAATTGGTCTTTTTAAATTATTTGCCACTTTAATATGATCGTCAATATATTTTCCAGCGTTTTCGATTGTTTTTGGCATTGTAGCTTCGGCATTATCGGCTTTAAACCAATTCCAGTTTTTTGGCCAGATATGCATGGTCAAATAATCAATGTTCGGATTTTGGTGCGTTCTTTCGAAAATTTCCATGCTGTCGTTCGAACTGTTTTTTCCTTCAGAACCCGTAGAAACCAAGTGATTTTTATCTAAACTATCAATTAAATCCACAATGTTGTTTAACCATTTTGTGAATTTAGCTTCATTTTCTACTGTAAAAAGTCTTGGTTCATTTCCAACCTGCCATGCCATAATGGTGTTGTCTTCGTTGTATTTCTTTTTAGAATAAGCATTTGTTCTTCCAATAATAAACTTTACATGATTATTTAAAGCTTCCATGCAAGGTTCGCAGCTGTGAAACTGTTCTGTATACGACATAAATTGAGGCCAAGTGTTTGGCGGAATATTCGGAACCGGAATTGCACCTTTACCGTTCCATTCTAGATATTGCGACATTCCGCCCGACCATTCCCAGTTATTTGTCAAGTACAAAACGGCATACATATTACGTTTGCTCATTTCATTGATTAAAAAATCTAAACCATCCAAAAGATCTTCATCATATTTTCCCTGCTCATATTGCAAAGCCGGGCGAACCGTAAAATCGTATTTTCCTCCATCCGCACCAACCAAAACACGAAGGTTATCAATTCCGTTTTTCTTCATTAAATCCAACTCGCGTAAAAGTCTTTTTCTGTCCCCAATTTTTTTAGAAGCAAGCATACTGCCGTACCAATAATTGGTTCCGATGTAGGCATAAGGTTTATCACCTTTATAAAACTGCGTGCCTTTTACCGTTATTTTTTCCTGCGCCTGACAAGCAATTGTCGACAAAAGCAGTGTTAGAGAAAGTGTTTTGAGAAATCTGTTTTTCATGATTTATATTTTAAGGAGCTGTTTCCCGCTATCCGCTGTATCTTTTATGGTGAACCCCACCATAAAAGGATGCCGCTTCTATCAGGGCTAGGACTTTACGTTACTTTAGACCTTTTTATTTATATCGTTTAAGGATTTCGTTTTAAAAATTCTTCTTCAGAAAGCGTTGTTATTTTAATATCATCAAAAAATACAGTACCGTTAGTTTGGGCAAGAGCGAGCATTATCCTAATCTTTTTAGCATCTGCAGGAACCTTTATGGCTTTTTTGTAATTGATCCAGCTTGTGGTACCTTTTGCATTGCCAATTAATTCAGAGCTGATTTTCTTTTCAGCATCAGTGGTAAATTCGATAATTATTGCGGCAGCTTTGTAATCTTCTTTTTGGATTTCTACACCGTCGGTTTTCATCCATGCACTGCATTCGATTGCAAAAGTATTTCGCGGAATTGAAACAACTTGATCAAAAGCCCTCCATTCTGCACCAGTATATTGATTAATCAGCGCACCATTTTTCCCAGATTTTTTATCATACGTAGAAAGAGCACCATTTTCTTCGCCTCTCCAATTTACAAACTCGTATTCGAAACCTGCATTTTTTATAAGATTTGTTTGCGCGGTTATTATTGTGGTCATAAATAATAAACTAAAAAGAAAAAAATGTTTCATAAGCGACTGTAAATTAGAGTTAAAATCAATAAAGTTATTCTTTAATACGCTGTATAAGTTCCAAACAGGCTCGGCCATTATGATAAGGACATTTCCAGAATCCGGCTTTGTCTTTTTCGATTAAAGAATAGTCGTGGTAAATTCCCCAAACCCATTCTCCGTTTTTCTGATCGAGAATATGTTTTTTTATGAATTTCCAATTTTTGTAAACAATTTCCAGATATTCTTCTTTTTCAGTTAATTGGTAAGCGTTGTAAAAACCAATTAAAGACTCCGCTTGCGGCCACCAATGTTTTTCCGCAATTAATTTGTTTTTCTCCGGATCAAATTCGTACCACAAACCTCCATCAGAATCAAGTCCTTCTTTTGTAACTTCAGCAATTTGAACGGCGTATTTTTTATAATTTTCGATCAGTTTTTCATTGCCCGAAATTTCCGCACACTGCTGTAAAAGCCAAGCTGCTTCAATGTCGTGGCCATATGAAATAACATCTGGTTTTTCGACCCAATTTTCGTTGAAAAATAAACGTAAATGAGCAGTTTCAGTATTAATGAAATATTTCTCGATTGTTTCTAATAATTCAATAATATCTTCAAGCAGTTTTTCATCTTTCCAGACTTTGTATAAATTTACATAACCTTCAATAATATGAAGATGCGTATTCATAGTTTTCTTTTCATTCGCATCTTTTGCACTCAAACGTAAATCTTCAATTGGCTGCCAATCTCTTGTAAAAGCTTCAAAATAGCCTTTGTTTACAGGATCGTAACTGTGTTCTTGAATTTTTAGATATAAATTTTTAGCAATTTCTAAAGCTTTTTCATTTTTTGAAATCACATAATATTCAGACAATCCGTAGATTGCAAATGCTAAAGCATAAATTTGATTTTTGGTGTCTTTTGGAGTTTTATCCTCATTAATGCTCCAAAAAAGACCGCCAAATTTTGTGTCATAAAAATAAGCACTGAGAAATTCAAATGCTCTTTCTGCCAATTTTTTGTGGTTTTCGTTTTTTGTGGTTTGATAACTGGCAGAGAAAGTCCAAAGAATTCGGGCGTTTAAAACCGAACCTTTTTCTGCATTTTCAATTCTTTGATCATTAAAATCGATCTGACCTGCAAAACCGCCATTTTGCTCATCAACAGTATGTTCTGACCAATATTTTAAAATGGAATCAAGTTCTGAGGTGAGTTCAGATTTTAAAAGCTTTCTTTGTAATGACACGATATATTAAATTGCGTTGTTTCTTTCGATTTGATCAATAATAGTCTGTACAGAACCTGCAGAAATAAAAGTGTCTGCTGGTGCATTGGTAACATAATCAACTAATTTCTCTACGGTTGAAACTGCTACGTGCATTCTGGTGTCTGAAGAGGCATAATAGACATAAACAGTTCCGTCATTATCTTCAATCCATCCGTTAGAAAATAAAACATTCGAAACGTCGCCGACTCTTTCAGTTCCTTCTGGTCCCATAAAATGTCCGGCAGGAACGTGTGTGACTTTTGTAATATCATTCAAATCTGTCATGAACATATACAAAGTGTAACGTAAACCTGCAGCAGTATTACGGACTCCGTGTGCCAAATGCAGCCAGCCTTTTGATGTTTTGATAGGAGCAGGGCCAAGACCATTTTTCAATTCATAAATAGTATGATATTGTTTTCCAAAGATGATTTTTTCTTCTTTAACAACAGGGTTTGTCATGTCTTCCACATAACCTAAACCAATTCCACCGCCACTTCCAACATCAATGAAACCATCTTGAGGGCGTGTGTATAAAGCGTATTTTCCGTTTACAAATTCTGGATGTAAAACAACATTTCGCTGTTGTCCCGTATTAGAAATTAAATCCGGAAGCCTTTCCCAGTTTACTAAATCTTTTGTACGGACTATTCCAGCATTGGCTACAGCCGAACTTGTGTCGCCTTTTGGTGCTTTTGGATCTTTTCTTTCAGTACAAAAAATGCCGTACACATAACCATCTTCGTGATGAATCAAACGCATATCGTATACATTTGTGTCTGGTTCTTCGGTTTGCGGAATTACGCAGGGTTTGTCCCAAAACTTGAAATTGTCAATTCCGTTTGGACTTTCGGCAATGGCAAAAAATGATTTTCTGTCGATTCCTTCTACACGAACTGCCAATAAATATTTGCCGTTCCATTTCATTGCACCAGCATTAAAAGCAGCATTTATTCCGATTCTTTCTTGCAGGAAAGGATTTGTTTTTTCGTTAAAATCAAAACGCCAGTTCAACGGAATGTGCGCAGCAGTTACTACAGGGTTTTTGTAACGGTCATAAATTCCGTTTCCAGCAGCTTCCTGAGGTGCATTTTTTTGTTCAAGAAGTGTTTTATGTTCTTTTTCTAATGCCGATTTTCTTTCTTGAAAAATGGCTGAAGATGTTATCGTTGTCATATTAATTGATTTCGGTATCTGTACTAATTTATTTTTGGTCTCGTTTTTGGTTTAAATCTTGTTCAATTGTTTGAAGTTTTTCTTCAGATAATGGATAAAATGCTATAAAAGCTACCGATATTCCAGCTGCTATTGCCGGAAGTATACTCAGCATTAATTGAATTCCGTTTTGAGCGGTTGCAGTTTGTTCTACATTTGCCTGAAAACCGTAATAACCTAAAAGCCATCCAGCTCCAGCACCGCCAATTGTCCATCCAAATTTTTGCGACATGGAAGATGCAGAAAATACCAGTCCTGTAGCTCTTCGTCCTTGTTTCCATTCAGAATAATCGGCACTGTCTGCGTACATTGACCAGATTAATGGAAAAATACAGCCTGCACAAATACTTATTAAAACTTGGAAAATCATGATTAAGAAAATATCTTCTTTTCCGAATAAATAGAAAATCAAACTAAGAATTGCTGCCAGTGCCATTGCACCAAAAAAGGTTTTCTTTTTACCAATTCTATTTGCAATTGGCGTCGCTGCGATCACTCCGATGATGTTGGCGGCTTGTCCTAAAACTAAATATATTGATGTTGGAGTCATATGAAAATCGGTTCCGAAAAGCGAAAAATCGAAGTTTATACTGCTGCTTACATAATATTTGAAATAGTAAACCGCAGCACCATCTCGAATTGAATTGAAAACTAATGCGCCAATTCCAGCTCCCAATAAAATCCACCAAGGTCTATTTTTTAAGAGGTCTTTTAAATCCTCTTTTAGATTGTTTTGTTCGTCTCCAATTGGTTGTACTCTTTCTTTTGTAAATGCAAAACAGGCCCAGAAGAATATAGTTGTAATTAATCCGAAAACGGCAATTGTTGTCAGCCAGCCTATTTTTGAATTTAAGTTTCCTCCAAAATAATTTACCAAAGGTTCAATCAGCCAAAGTGCCAAAAGACTTCCTCCAAAAGCAAAAACCATTCGATAAGAAGAAAGTGTGTTTCTTTCTTTTCTATCAGACGACATTACCCCCAAAAGTGAGGCATAAGGAACATTGATTAAAGAATAAATCATCATCATTAAAGAATAAGTGACGTAGGCGTAAATTATTTTTCCTTTTTCGTCAAAATCTGGAGTATAAAAAGTCAAAACTCCAATCACGGCAAATGGTATGGCGACCCAAAGTAGGTAGGGTCTGAATTTTCCCCATTTACTTTTTGTTCTATCAGCTAAAATTCCAACAATTGGGTCAAAGCAGGAATCCCAGATTCGGGTAATTAAAAACATGGTTCCGACTATAGCAGGCGCTAATCCGAAAACATCGGTGTAGAAAAACAACAGATACATGCTGAAAATTTTCCAGAACATAGATGAAGCAGCGTCTCCAAGACCGTAACCTATTTTTTCTTTTAAACTAATTTTGTCGTGCATTAGATTTTTTTTAAAGGTTGTAATTTAAATTTGGGCAGTTATTTTAATTTTTTTTGAATATCTTTTTCAAATATAGTTTGATCTAGATTATAAAAATCGACAAAATCTTTTTCACTTACTTGTCCTGAGAAAGGTGCGTAATAATGCATTTTTTGCTCTTTTTCCTGCCAGCCGTGATTTCTCCAAAGTAACACATAAGAAATTTTATAATCTCCAATTGCTTTTAGTAAAGTTCCTGTCCACCATTTTGGGTCTGGAACAGCTTCATAACCAGCTTCGGCCAAAGCTATTATTTTATGTTTTTTAATGTTGATTTCATTTAAGATTTTAAACTGATTTTGAACTTCGGCAATAAATTTTTCTCCATTTGGATCGTTGCTATTTTGGTAAGAGTCAAAACTTAAAATATCGGCGTAATTATCTCCAGGATAGTTAGCTAAAAAATCTGCTTCACTTCCAAAACCACCTGTATTGTAAACGTAAATTAAATTGTGGACACCTTTCTTTTGTAGATAATCAAAGGTAAATTTCCAAGCCGTTTTAAATTCTTCTGGGGTACAATTTCCTTTTCCCCACCAAAACCATCCGCCGGTAAGTTCATGAAAAGGTCTGAAAAGTATTGGAATGTTTTTGCCGTTTTTATCTCTTAATGACAGAAAAAATGTAGCCGCTTTATCTAACCAAGAAGTAAATTTTTTGTGGTTTTCGGCTCCTGGTAAAATTGTTTTTAAAGAGTTTGGAGTGTGATCCCAAGCATCTTTTCCTGTTGCGGGATTGTCAAAATGCCAGCTTATAGTTGAAATTCCGCCTCTTGCATTGGCTTCAATAATGTATTGTTTCATTTTGGCAAAAGGAACGCCGTCAATATTATTAGGTTTTTCATTTTCCAAACCTGCAATATCCCAGCCATATAAAGCTGGATAATCGCCCGCTACATCTTTTACATCACTTCGACCGTCTTCATATTTCCATTTCACGCCGTAAGCCAAATCATCTTGATGTCCGAATAGAAAACCTTTTTGAGATAAAGTATTTAGGTTTTTATAAAGTGTCTTAGTTTCTGTAGTTGCTTTTTTATCTGAAAGTGACAAATTAGTATTATCTATACTTTTTTGCGCTATGCATGAACTGGTAAGTATTGTTACTGTCAAAAGTGTTAAAAAGTGTTTTTTCATTGCAGATTAGTTAGTTTGTTTTTCGGCTAAAAGCAAAATAAACAAGTGGTTATGGTTTGGAAATAGTATTGTTTTGTCTATCGTAAAATCATTATGATTTTATTGCTAAAATTATTAAAACTATAAAAACATATTCAATTAAAAATGATTAATGTTTATTATTAATGTTCTTTTTAAAGAAATGATAATTTATTTTTTCAAAGATAATTGGATGATTATAGTAGAATTAATATTATTTTATCAATTATATATCATATTATTGCAGTCAAAAAACAAAATAGTAAGTTACTGATAATAATTCTGAGATGAGCACTACGAAAAATTTTTATAGAGAAATTGCACCGCTTGCTGCTAGCGACAGCTTTTTAGTTTTTGACCGAGTTAAAGACAGCTTTGATTTTCCTGTTCATTATCATCCGGAATTTGAAATTAATTTTATTTTAAACGGAAAAGGTGTCAAGAGAGTTGTGGGAGATAATATTGAAGAAATTGATAATATCGAACTCGTTTTAATTGGCCCAAATTTATATCACGGCTGGGAGTTGAGTAAATGTACCAGTAAAAAAATTCATGAAATAACGATTCAGTTTCATAATGATTTATTTCATGAATCCTTATTGTCAAGAAGAATTATGAATCCGATACGAGATATGTTTAACAGATCTATTCACGGAATTCTTTTTTCGAAAAAAACAGCAGAAGAATTGACGCCAAGACTTGTAAGGCTTTCGAAACTAGACGGAATGGATTATTTTTTAGAAATTACCTCTTTATTATATGATCTGGCAAATTCTAGAAATCAGCGTCTGCTTTCGACTTATACAGTTGACTATGATACTTTTGATGACTACGATAAAATGAAATTGGTCTACGAATATGTGCAGAAACATTTTGCTGAAAAAATTACTTTAGAAGACGTGGCAAATGTAGCGAGTATGTCTATTATTTCTTTTAATAGATTCATTAAAAAACGTACAGGTAAAACTTTTGTCAATTATATAAATGATATTAGAATTGGTTACGCTGCTCGCTGGCTGGTAGAAAAAGATATGAGCGTTTCTGAAGTTGCGTTTAAATCTGGGTTTAATAATATTGCCAATTTTAACCGCAGTTTTAAAGCGACAAAAAATTGTACTCCGAGTCAATACAGAGAAGATTTTTCTGGATTGAAACGTATTTTATAGTGATACTTTTTTGTCACTACTAAATATTATTTTTAACGAAATCGTTTGATTTTACGCTTTTTGTTGATTTTTATATAGGTGTTAGGTTCTTTTTGAGGATTGTTGTTGCGAATAATTTAATTTTTATATGGTTTTATTTTCATATGTGTTTTTTTAATCGCTTAAAGTAAAAATATTATCATTAAATGATATAATATTATCGATTTGATAATTCTCTCTGTTATAGATTTGTTAAATAATTTAAGAGTTTGATATACCAGGCTTTTTGATCTCTTAGATTGGCAATAAAACAAATTTAAACTAACCAAACACTTATTATGAAAAAACTAATGACTAGCTTCATTCATTGGAAGGCCGACCACAGAGCTGTTCCTTTGATATTATTTTTGTTACTGACCAGTAATTTTATTACTGCGCAGGTAAAGGTTTCGGGGACGGTATCTGATGAAAAGGGATTATCTATCCCAGGGGCAAACGTATCAGTTGCAGGTTCTAAAGCAACGGTTTCAACTGATTTTGACGGTAAATATTCTATCGATGTTCCTGCAAATTCAACTTTATTATTTTCTTTTATTGGATTTGCTACGCAGAAGGTTGCTGTAGATGGTAAATCGACTATAAATGTAATTTTAAAATCAAATGCTGAAGATTTAAAAGATGTAGTTGTAATTGGTTACGGTACTCAAAGGAGAAAAGATGTAAATAGTGCTATTTCTAGTGTTGCGGCAAAAGATATTGAGAACCTAAAAGTAGCCTCATTTGACCAAATGCTTCAGGGTAAAGCTGCGGGGGTAGTTGTAAATAGTAACTCTGGAGAGCCGGGAAGTAATGTTTCTGTAAGGATTCGTGGAGTTTCTTCTTTAACAGGTACTAATGAACCTTTGTATGTAATTGATGGTGTGCCTATTTCTGGTGATGCGAGAAACTCTTCTACTTCTGGAAGAAATGCAGCTGGAGATTCTAACTTTTCAAACAACGGAAATATTACTGTAAGTCCATTAGCGCTTATTAACCCAAGCGATATTGAGTCTATTGATATCTTGAAAGATGCTTCTGCTACTGCAATTTATGGTTCACGCGGAGCAAATGGAGTTATCATTGTAACTACTAAATCAGGGAAAAAAGGTACTGGGAAATTGTCTTTTGAAAATTCATATTCAATCAGTAATCTTCCTAAGAAACTGCATTCTATGAATTTGCAGCAATATGCTACTCATCAAAATGCTTTGGCAGATGTTTATGATCCGTCATCAAAACGTCCAGAATTTGCTCATCCTGAACTATTAGGAAAAGGTACAGACTGGCAGGATGCTATTTATGAAACAGGATTAATGAGTTCTAATCAGTTGTCTTTTTCAGGCGGAAAAGAAGGGATTAACTATTATATCTCTGGAGGTGTTTTGAATCAAGAAGGTATCGTAATCGAATCTGGATTTAAAAGATACAATGTTAGAGCTAATATCGATGCTAAGGTAAACAGCTTTATTAAAGTTGGTATCAATGTAAGTGGTGCAATTACAGATGAAAAACTTACACTGAACGGACAGTTTAATGGAGTTGTAGCTACTTCTCTTTTGGCGACTCCAGATGTGGCAGTAAGAGAATTGGATGGTGCATTTGCTGGACCAACAAGTGGTATTTCATTTGTTAATCCTGTTGCAACCTCTTTATTAGGTTCAAATACATTAGTAAGAAAAAATTATTCTGGAAATTTTTATACTCAGGTTGATATTCTTAAAGGTTTAGAATATCGTTTTGAAGCGGGAGGATATATCTACGACAACTTAGGACAACGATTTGATCCAATGTATTCTTTGGGTAATGCGGTGAAAAATTACGCTAATCTATATTATAATCCGTCTTCTGGTAATTCATGGAACTTAAAAAACATGCTTACGTACAGAAAAACGATTGATAAACACAATTTTACAATTTTAGCTGTTCAAGAGTCAAACAGAGCACATTGGGAAGGATATTCTATGGAAGGAAATGGTTATAAAGATAATAGTAACCAGACGCTTGCCGGCGGTGATTTAGCAAAAGCAGTCCTTAAAAGTACTTATTCTGGAACTCAAACTTTATCATCTTATTTAGGAAGGGTGGTTTATGATTACGCAGATAAATATGGTATTTCTGCTGCAGTAAGAACAGATGGATCTTCTAAATTTTTCGTAGGAAATAAATGGGGTGTTTTTAGTTCTGCCAGCGGTTCTTGGAAAATTTCGAATGAATCTTTCATGGAAAGCACTAGAAAATATGTTGATAATATCAAGTTAAGATTTGGATGGGGACAAACTGGAAACAATCAAATCGGAAATAACTTATACGATTCTAATCTTCACGTAGTGGTAAGTTCTATGGGAACTTCTTATCTTCCTTCAAATACTCCAAATAAAGATTTGAAATGGGAGACGCAGGATCAAACGAACTTAGGTTTAGATTTTACTTTGTTTCAATCCAAATTTACAGCATCGGTTGATGTTTATAAAAAAGTGTCTAAAAATTTCTTGTATCAGGTTCCGTTGCCAAATTATCTTTCTGGAGGCGGTGATTATGAAGGTGGTGTAAATCCTCCATATTTTAACCTTGGAAGTATGCAGAATAAAGGTATCGAGGTAACTCTTGGCTATCATAATAAATTCTCAGAAAACTTCTCTTGGGATTCTAGTTTGAACTTTACCAAGTATGAAAATAAAGTTACAGACATGGCAGGTTTAAATATTATAAAAACAACAAATACACTTGCTTATAGTACTGTAAGTGTTTCAAGAACGCAGGAAGGTCTGCCAATAGGTTCGTTTTTAGGATATGAAGCTGTAGGGATTTACAGAACTGATGAAGATTTATTAAAATACGGACATGTTGATGGTTCAGGAAATAGAGTAGTCTTAAAAAACGGAACAAACTCTTTACTGCCAGACTTTGTAAAAGGTGATGTTATTTATAAAGATTTAAATAATGATGGTAAAATCGATCAAAACGATTTAACGAATATTGGAAATCCAAATCCAAAATTCACTTACGGTTTTACAAATAACTTTAAATATAAAAATGTCGATTTATCGATTTTCCTTCAAGGAACTGCAGGAAATAAATTGCTGAATTTAACTCGTGCATCGGGAACGATGAATAGTAACTTGGGAACTAATTATTTAACAGAAGCTGCCGATTTCTATTCTGCGAATAACTTAGATGCTTCGCTTCCGAAACCTTCTAGTTACGATCATATCAATAATGCCGTTTCTACCCGTATGATAGAAAATGGTTCTTATTTAAGAATTCAGAACGTAACTTTAGGATATTCGTTGCCATCGGATATAATTTCAAAAATCAAACTAACAAGATTGAGAATTTATGCTTCTGGACAAAACTTATTCACTTTTACAAAATACAAAGGTTATGATCCTGAGGTGGGTGCTTATAATCAAGATGCATTAATGTCTGGAATTGATAACGGACGTTATCCTGTGCCAAGACTAATTTCTTTTGGTTTTAATGTTGAATTTTAATAAAAAATAATATGAAAAATATATATAAAAGAGGCAGCGTAGGTTTTATGGCGTTATTGATGTTGTTCTCATCCTCTTGCTCTCAAGATTTTATAGATGTTCCTGCAGAAGGAAATCCTACAATAGGAAGTTACTATGATTCTGACGAAAAACTAGACAATGCGACCAACGGACTTTATGGTTTAGTTTGGTTTAATATGAATAAAGAGGGTTTTTACGGTATTACAGATGTCATCTCTGGTAATATGTATGCCGATATTTATAATGACTTTGGAAAATTTACAGATTTGAGTTTTACAAATACATCAAGATATATTTCAGATTCTTGGAGATCTTGTTTTGGAGCTATTGCAAATTCTAATGCTTATATCAGTAATTTACCGCAGAGTGTTGGTCCAAATGTTAGTAAGGAGGCTTTGAATAATACATTAGGAGAATGCCATTTTATTAGAGCATTTTCTTATTTCTTCTTGGTAAGATTATGGGGAAATGTGCCTATTATCGAAAATAATGCAGACTATTCTAAAAACTACGTTATTCCGAGTAATCCAACTGAAGATGTTTACAAATTCATCGAAAATGATTTAAAATTTGCGATTGCTAATTTAAGAACAAAAAACAGAGGTTCAGATTATGCTGCGAATGCGCATGTATCAAGCGGTTCTGCAAAAGCAATGCTTGCAAAAGTTTATTTATACCAAAAGAAATATGACTTGGCGAGACAAATGGCTCAGGAAGTAATTAACAGTGGTGAATTTAAATTATTAGGAGGTGATGAATTACCGACTAAGTCTTTTGCCGACTTGTTTTTACAAAAAAACAATAATAACGAAGAATCTATTTTTGCTTGGCAATGGACAGGAACTGGAGGGTATTTTGATGGTAATTTCACCAATACATTATTTGCTCCAGAAAACAGATTGGTAGAAACAACGTATTCAGGACAAATTGCACCATCTCAAGATTTAATTAAAAATGTTTTTGAAAATGGAGACAGAAGAAGAATTGAGACTTTTATGCTTCCTGGAGATTTCTATCCAAATTTGACTTACGCCAAAACACTTGATCTAGGTGCTCCAAAAATTCTGGGTTATACTTTTGAACTTCAGTACGAAGCTCAAAAATCTGGTGCAGGATTGAAAAAATATGTTATAGGGAAAGAAAATCTCCCAATAACGGGAGCGTTTAATCCTGTAAATAATGGAGAAAGCAGCATGAACAGCTACATGATGCGTTATGCAGAATTACTATTAATTCATGCTGAAGCAATTTTGGGCGGACAAACAGGCAGTACATCAGATGCACAAGCTCTTCAATCTTATAATGCAGTTCGTAAAAGAGCAGGGCTTGCACCAAAATCAGTTATAACATTCGATGATATTTTTAAAGAAAGACGTGCTGAGCTGGCGTGCGAAGGAGATTATTATTTTGATTTAGGTCGTTTACCTTTTGAAAAAGCAAAAGCGATTCTAGAAGCACAAAATAGAGGAAACAGAGAAGCTGAAAAACATATTACAATCTCGGCAACAAATCTTTTATTACCTTATCCAGCTGACGACTTGACTAAAAATCCAAAATTGACAGAAGTAGTACCATATACTTTTAAATAATTTTAAAAATATAAAACATGAAAAATTTAAAAATTGTTTCATTAGCAGCATGCCTCGCATTAATAATATCATTATTGCTTTTTACTTCATGCTCTAACGATGATAATGCAGATGCTTCCAGCGGAGGACCTGTAATAGAATCAGTAATGCCTTCGGGATATAATCTTGACGGAACTCTTAAGCCGCTAGAGCCAGTAACATTAGTAGATCCGAAAAACTATTATGTTATTCACGGAAAAGGACTTTTGGGTACTACAAAAGTATATTTTAATGATTTTGATACTTATTTTAGACCAACTTTTGTAACCGATACTGACATAATTGTTTTGGTAGATGAAGCGACTCCTTTTGCGAATGCTTCGAATAAACTAAAAGTTGTTACAAAAAATGGAACAGCAGAGTTTGATTTAATGGTTGCGCCTCCAGTGCCAACATTTAGCGGTTTTAATTATATAAATTGTGCAGAAGGTGACGAAGTAATTATAAAAGGTAAGTATTTTCTAGATCCTATTGTTACGCTTTCAGCAACTCCAACACAGCCTGCTGTTCCAGTTGAAGTAATATCATCAACTTTAGAGCAGGTAGTAGTTAAAATTCCTGCCAATGCAGATCATAGATATTTGGCTGTAACCAATATTTCAGGAACAGCAGTTTCAAAAGAAGCAATTGGCACAGCGCTGTATGATGATAAACTATATGGAATGCAATGGGGTGGACCTTGGGCAGGCAAAGGAGTTAATTTTGATTTTGGAGGAGATTCCTATCAAGGAGAAAAATCTTGGCAGTGGGAATTTGCTGGCTGGGACGGTGGAAACTGGGGCTTTAATTTTGATATGACGCCATATAAAGCCTTTAGAATTGCTGTAAAAGGAGCTAAAAATGGACAAGTGAACTTTAATTTAAATGGAGGGCCAAACTATGTAATTCCAGTTACAACAAGTTGGGTTTATATGGAAATTCCGCTGGATAAATTAGGAAATCCATCAAGTGTTACAATGATTACATTCCAAGAGTCTAATAATGACGGTGGTAATACTGTATTGTTTGACGATTTAGGATTTGTATTAAAATAAACATTTCTGTTTTTTGAGTTAGTTTTGTGATATTCCCTAATTTTCAATTAGGGAATATCTTTTTTGTATATCTTTTAATTCATTGAGAATGAAGAAAATAATTTTAATGCTGACTTTGAGTGTTTCCAGTTTTGCTTTAGCTCAAGGCAATACACATAAACAACAAGCTGGAAAATTTGAAGGCCTTGCAATGACTCCGCCAATGGGCTGGAATTCGTGGAATACGTTTGCAACGAATATTGACGAAAAATTAGTAAAAGAAACTGCTGATATAATGGTTTCTTCTGGTTTAGCGGCTGCCGGTTACAATTACATTGTCTTAGACGATGGCTGGATGACACACGAACGTGATGCAAATGGCGATTTAGTTCCTGATCCACAAAAATTTCCAAACGGAATGAAATCACTGATTGATTATGTGCATGGTAAAGGATTAAAATTCGGATTGTATAATTGTGCAGGAACAAAAACCTGTGCAGGATATCCAGGAACAAGAGGTTATGAATATCAAGATGCTCGATTTTATGCCAAGCTTGGAATCGATTTCTTAAAATACGATTGGTGTAATACCGAAGGAATTACCGCTAAAGAAGCCTATACAACAATGAGCAATGCATTAAAAACAGCTGGAAGACCAATTGTTTTTAGTCTTTGCGAATGGGGCGATAATCAGCCTTGGGAATGGGGAAAACCAGTTGGAAACCTGTGGAGAATTTCGGGAGATATCTATCCTTGTTTCGACTGCGAATTCAAGCATCCAGAAAATTGGTCGTCTTGGGGATTTATGAAAATTGCCGATATGCGAAAAGACATTCGTAAATATTCTGGCCCAGATCATTGGAATGATTTTGATATGATGGAAGTTGGAAACGAAATGAATGATATAGAAGATAAATCGCATTTTGCAATGTGGTGTATGTTGTCGTCTCCATTATTTACAGGAAATGATTATCGAAAAATGTCTAAAGAAACACTGGCAATTTTGACCAATAGGGAGTTACTGTCTGTTAATCAAGATAAGCTTGGAATTCAAGGATTCAAATACACTGTTTTAGATGGAGTAGAAGTTTGGGTAAAACCGCTTTCTGATGGAGCTTGGGCAGTTAGTTTTATCAATAGAACTGAAACTTCAAAGAAAGTTAATTTTGATTGGAATAAAAACAATTTCAAAGATGCCGATTTCGGATATGAAGCGGATTTTAATAAGACGACATTCAAAATAAAAGATCTTTGGAAAAATAAAGAAGCAGGAAATACTAAGAAATCTTTTAGTGCAGCAATTGCTTCACATGATGTTATAACTTTAAAACTAATTCCTTAAAACCTAATATTATGAAGTTGAAGCTTTGGTATGTCACTTTTTTTCTTGCAATGTTTAGCAGTATTTCGAATGCACAATTCGTAAAAAAGCACGGTCAATTAAGTGTTCAGGGAACGCAGCTTGTAGATAAGAACAATAATCCTGTTGTTCTTCGCGGACTAAGTTTTGGCTGGCATAGTTTATGGCCTCGATTTTATAATGAAAAAGCAGTAAGCTGGTTAAAAAAAGATTTTAATTGTAATGTGGTTCGCGCTGCAATGGGTGTAGAACTCGGAGATCTTTCCTATATTAATAATCCGCAGTTTTCTAAAGAAAAAATAGAAGCAGTTGTAAATGGCGCCATAAAATCGGATATCTATGTAATAATAGATTGGCACAGTCACAATATCAACTTAAAAGAGGCGAAAGTATTTTTTGAAGAGATGTCAAAAAAATATGCTAAGTATCCTAATATTATATATGAAGTATTTAATGAGCCAGATCATGAAACTTGGTGGGAAGTAAAAAATTATGCGGAAGAGGTAATTAAAGTCATCAGAGAGAACGATCCTAATAATATTATACTCGTTGGCTGTCCGCATTGGGATCAAGATATTGATCTTCCTGCCCAAGACCCAATTACAGGTTATACTAATATAATGTATACCATGCATTTTTATGCTGCCACACACGGAAAAGAATTAAGAGACAGAACAGACGCGGCAATCAAAAGCGGACTCCCCGTTTTTGTTTCAGAATCAGCAGGAATGGAAGCATCAGGAGATGGACCTTTAAACTATCAAGCTTGGCAGGAATATATAGATTGGATGGAATCTAGAAAGATAAGCTGGATTACTTGGTCGGTATCTGATAAAGATGAAACTTGTTCAATCCTAAAGAAATCAGCTAAATCTGAAGGGAAATGGCAAGACGAAGATTTAAAAGAATCTGGACTTAAAGTTCGAGAATATTTAAGAAAGTATAATAAGGTAGACTAGAAAATAATTGTCTGTTTAAAAAAGAGCCTGTTCAAACTTGAGCAGGCTTTTTTGTTTTTATGAACTTTTTATTTAAGCATTTGAGCTTGTAAAAGTGATGATAAAGGTGGTTTTCCTGATTTTATTTTTGTAAGAATTAGTTTCGCTGGTTTTTAACTGTTTTTTAATTGATACGAGAATATGACTTTTGTTCTTTTTTGTATTGTTTTTGATTAACACCCCCTTTTATTTTGGGGTTGTTTTTGTTTTAAGGTTATTTTATAATCGTTTTATGTCAGTTTTTAGCTTTGTTTTTTAATCAAACCCTGTTTTTTTAATTGTTTTACTTGAAATTCTGTTGTTGAATTTTCAAAAAAAAATATCGATAAATGTCAAATAACGATTATTGTTAATTTAATTTTTGTAATCCGTAATTCTTCGTCTAAAACGTCAAAAAAGTACTTTTGAATTATTCTACTCATACAAAAGTTAATAAATTCGCTAATGAAAATGATGATGTTTTAGAGGGCGGAAATAGGTTTTAGAAATGACTTATACTATTAAATAGATATATAAAAGATTAACTAACCAGAATCAATTAATAACTAAAAACCAATTTAAAACATGAAAAAAGTATTTCACATTTTAGCCGCGATGTTAACAAGTTCTTTTGCTTTTGCCCAAGAAGATGAAGCAGCCGCTCCACCAGCAACCACCTGGGGAGGCTCTGCAGATGCGTACTATAAATATGATTTTTCAAAACAGATGAATGGATTAACGAGCTTCACCAACTCGCAAAATTCATTCGAACTAGGAATGGCGTCGATCGAGGCAGGTCATACTTTTGGAAAAGCTTCTGTTTTTGTAGACTTAGGTTTCGGAAAAAGAGCAGCAGAGTTTTCATATAATGAAACACCAGATAAAGATGTAAGTGCAAAATTTTTAATTAAACAATTATTCTTTACATACAATTTGACTGATGAATTTAAAGTAGTAGCAGGTAGTTTTGGAACTCATATTGGATATGAAGTTTTGGATGCCGTAGATAACAAAAACTACAGTATGTCTTATGCTTTTTCTTATGGGCCATTTTTTAATACAGGGGTTAAAGCGCAATATACTGCTGGTAAATTTACAGCTATGTTAGGAGTAACAAATCCAACAGATTTTAAATCAGCGATGGATGCGGGTTCTTATCAAAAAACGTTCATAGGGCAGGTAGGATATATAGGAGATACAGGAAGTGCTTATTTGAATTTTACAACAGGAAGTACTAATCCAATACCAGGAAGTGTAATTCCAGTATCAGACGAAAATAAAACTCAGTTTGACTTGACTGCTTCTAAAACAATTAGTGATAGTTTTGGTCTTGGGTTAAATGCAACTTACGCTAAAACTACAAACGATTTTGATAGTGCTTTAGATGGTGAGTGGTTTTCAATAGTTGGATATGCTAATTATTCATTCAGCCCATCATTGCTTTTAGCTTACAGAATGGAATATTTTGATGCTAAAGATGCAGCGCCAAGTATGGGAACATTAACAGGATCTAGTGTATTTGCAAACACAGTTTCTTTAAATTACAAAGTTGGAAAGCTTACAATTATTCCTGAGCTTAGATACGATGCGGCGTCTGAAGATATATTCTTAGATAAAGATGCATTGCCAACAGGAGGAAGCTTCTATGGTTTAATTGCTACAACATACTCTTTCTAGAGATAAAGATTGATATTTTTTTTTTTTTTTTTGGAGCTGTCGAAACATACTAATGTTTTGGCAGCTTTTTTATTGGAAGAGGTTTGTGAATTGTGAATTGTAAATTGTGAATTGTGAATTGTGAACTGTGAATTGTTAGTTGTTAGTTGTTAGTTGTTAGTTGTTAGTTGTGTCACTTAAAGCTCTTAGTGGGTCTATTCTAACAATATTTTGTAGAGACGCGCTGCAGTGTGTCTTCTTTTTATAAATCAATTTCTTGTATATTCTTTCGCTATTTAAATAAAAAAAACGCATTTCTAAAACTTAGAAATGCGTTGCTTATTTTAAAATTGAATCTTATTTATTGAACTTGTTTTTTGTAAATCGAATAAATAGTATCAATTGTCTTTCTGTCTAAGGTTGAGGTTGCGTCGGTTTGAATATAATGTAATTTAAATGCCTGAATTGCTGCAGTTAAATTTTTAGTATTATATCCAATTATTCGTAGCGCAGGTTCGATTTTAAAATCGAATGGTGCAGGTTCTAGAATTTCATCCGGCCAGATTCCGAAACCTTTTTCGGCAAGTGTTTTCCAAGGAAATAAAGCACTTGGGTCTTGTTTTCTCCCTGGAGCAATATCGGCGTGACCTAAAAAGTTTTGAGTCGGAATGTTATAGTCTTTTTTCAGCTTAGTCAGCAAAGCAACAAGACTGTTGATTTGTGCCTCTGTAAAAGGTTTGAAACCATTATTGTCTAATTCAATTCCGATAGAGCAGGAGTTTAAATCTGTTGTTTTTCCCCAAGTAGAATTTCCGGCATGCCAAGCTCTAAGGTAATCGTTAAGCATTTGTACTACTTTTCCATTTTCAGAAATCACATAATGTGCACTAACCTGAGTTTTTGTTTTTGTAAAAGTATTAATAGTCTGCTGAAGCGAATCTTGAGCAGTATGGTGAATAATAACGAAACTTGGTTTTCTTAAATTAAAGTTTACGGTACCAATCCACTCTGTATTAATTCCATTTACTAAATAGGTAGAACCAGTTTTAGATAAAGTATCTTTTATAATTCCTAATTGTTGTGCATAAGAAGTATCAATTACAACAGGAGTTGCAGGAATTGGTTTTGCTTCTTTGTTGGTAATCTGGTTTTCTAAAGTTTTTAACTGCTGGTCATATGCTTTTTCCGTATTCTTATACGGATTTGTAGAGCAAGAGCTGATTATAACAGCTAAAATAAGATAACAAAAATGTTTTTTTGTCATAATTCGTTGTTTATGGTTTTAAACGATTATTCTTCGATTTTCGTATCTGTGTTTTCTTTTACTTCTGTATTTTCTTTAGATTTTTTTGAGTCTTTGTCTTTTTTCTTTTTAGATTTTCCTGTTTTGCCTTCTTTTAGTTTCTCCATGAAAGTCTTGTACTTCTCTATTTGATCTGGATTTAAAAAAGAGCCAATTTTTTTATCAGTACTTTCTCTTAAAGCTTTTATCTGCTCAATTTTTTGCTCTTGACTGCTGCTTTCATTTTTCAATAAAATACCTTGTTCTCTTAAACTGTCTGTCAAAACATTTGTAATAGCAATCGCTTGTAAGTCATCAAGATTTACATCAGGTTTCATTTGTTCGACAATTTTACCAGCCGTTTCTTCAACAGGAATTTCTTTAGGTTTACTTTGTGAACCTTGCTGCTGTCCTGCCATCATACTTCTGTCCATTCCGCCGCCTCTTCCGTAACCGTTGCCATAGCCATTACCGTAACCATTGTTGTATCCGTTTCCATATTGTGCAGAGGCACTATCGAAAAAGAATAGGCTTAAAACTAAAATAAATAAAGTTTGAATTGGTTTCATAAAAGTATCTTTTATCTAATGTTAACTATTGTTCAGCGTAAATTTAAGCAGGTTCTCCGTATAAATCAAATTCTGTAGCTTCAATTATTTTTATATTAACAAATTCACCTGTTTTTACGTAATGTTTAGAAGCATCAATTAATACTTCATTGTCAACATCAGGGCTGTCAAACTCTGTACGTCCAACAAAATGTGCTCCTTCTTTTCTGTCGATAATACATTTGAAAGTCTTTCCTACTTTTTCTTGGTTTAAATCCCAAGAAATTTGAGACTGTAATTCCATAATCTCATTTGCTCTAGCTTGTTTTACATCATCTGGAACATTGTCTTCCAATAAATAAGCATGAGTATTTTCTTCGTGAGAATAAGCAAAACATCCCATTCTGTCAAATTTCATTTCTTGAACAAAATCTTTCAAAATTTCAAAATCCTCTTGAGTTTCACCTGGATAACCAACAATTAAAGTAGTTCTAATTGCCATTCCTGGAACTGCAGCACGGAAATCTTTTAACAACTGAGTTGTTTTAGCTTGAGTAGTACCACGACGCATCGATTTTAAAATCGAATCCGAAATATGCTGTAACGGAATATCAATATAATTACAGATTTTTGGTTCGCGTTTCATTAATTCCAAAACATCCATTGGGAAACCAGTTGGATAAGCATAATGAAGACGAATCCATTCTATGCCTTCAACTTTTGCTAATTCTTCTAAAAGTTCCGCAAGATTTCTTTTTTTATAAAGATCAAGTCCGTAATAAGTTAAATCTTGAGCAATCAAGATTAACTCTTTAACGCCGTTTTTAGCCAAACCTTGAGCTTCTTTAACTAATTTTTCAATTGGCTGAGAAACGTGCGAACCTCTCATTAAAGGAATTGCACAAAAACTACACGGTCTGTCGCAGCCCTCTGCAATTTTTAGGTAAGCATAATTTTTTGGAGTCGTAGTCAAACGCTCTCCAAGTAATTCATGTTTATAATCTGCTCCTAGAGCTTTTAATAATTGAGGTAATTCTGTAGTTCCAAAATATTGATCCACATTTGGAATTTCTTTTTCTAAATCTGGTCTGTAACGTTCAGATAAACATCCTGTAACGAAAACTTTATCTACAAGTCCTCTGTCTTTTTTATCGGCATATTCCAAAATCATGTTTACCGATTCTGCTTTTGCATTATCAATAAAACCACAAGTGTTGATTACAATAATGTTTCCTTCTTTTTCTGCTGGAGCTTCATGTTCAACTTCTTTTCCATTGGCACGCAGCTGACCCATAAGGACTTCACTGTCATAAACATTTTTTGAACACCCAAGAGTGATTACGTTAATTTTGTTCTTTTTTAAAGACTTGGTTCTCATACTTTTATAAATTGGAGTGCAAAATTACACTTTTTTTATTCAAACACACTAGTTTCAACATGTTTTAGGTGTTTTTTATGAAGCGGATTTTGCTTTTAGGATATTATTTTGAGATTAAAAATAAAAATGATCTTAAATTAGGAGTAAAAAAAAATCCGTTCAGTAAATACCAAACGGAAATTTTCATTCATCTATTTATTCTTAATTACAATTCAAATAATAAAGTAAGTGTTACATTGTTTAGTTTTGAAGACAGGTTAGCCCCATCTGTAAAACCTGTAGCAAAAAATCCTTGATTCGATTTTCTTTCTAAATAAGAGTAAGCTAAATCTAATTTAGTGCCTCCAAAATTGTAACCCAAACCACCAGAATAGCTGGTTAAATCTCCCACAGTAGTTCCATTTTTGTACGGACTTCCTTCGAAACGATATCCAGCTCGTAAACTTAATTGATTAATTTTATATTCACCACCAATACGAAGCTCTCCTGTACTAGTTAGATTATTATTGATATCGCTGTTGATTCCTCTGAAACCAGCATCATTTGTAGGTTTGAATTTTGCATTTCCGTAATTTTTTACAGCATAATCAACACTTAATAAACCTGATTTTCCAAAAACATACGCAGCGCTAAAAGTCCATTTGTCTGGAGTTTGTAAAGTGTATGATTCGTATACATTTACAATATTAGGATTCACATTCGCATTTAAAGGTTGTCCGCCATCTGCTTGTCTTGTCGTGTAAATGCTTTGTGAAGTTTCATCATATAGCTCGTACCAAGTATTCGATTCGTAAGCAACCCCTAGTCTAAAAGCATCAGTTACTTTTCCTATAGCTCCAAGCTGGAAAGAAAAACCATTTCCGTAAGTATACAATTCATTATTGAAACGTAAATTTGAAATAGTTTCATAAGGTTGTAATGGATTGCTGTTGTCTTCGTAAAAACTTGTGGATCTTCTATAGTCAGTTACGTGAACATTTAAGTTGGCTCCTAAATAAAGTCTATCTCGGTATGAAGTTGCAATATTAAAACCTACTTTACTGTTGTAACCTCTAGTATGGATTTCGTTTTCTTGATAATAATTTCCTCCGGCAGGAACATTACTAATGTATTGAGTATTTCCTGGTGTATTGGTAACAGGATCAATAACATGTCCCCAATATCCCATATAAGCTTGTTGCTCCCTATAGTTTAAGTCTCTATAATCTAATCCATCAATATCTTGTAAAGGAATTCCATTTGCAAACTCCAAGAAATAACCATCTACAGAATTAGTTGGGTTTGTTCCAGCAGAGAAAATATCATTATTAAAATTATTTGTATTCTCGTATGTCGCTCCAATAGCAATTTTATTCCAACCGTTGTTAGGATTACGATCTTTAAAAACAAAAACACCTCCCGCTTGATTCAAAATAAAAGAGTTTTCTTTATCTGAAGTTTGAGTTCCAAAGTACTCAGAATTATTTTTAATGTTTTGATTGCTAAAGGATATTCCGACTTGATTGGTATTAAAAACTGCAGAACCAGCTGGGTTGACGCTTAAAGATGATAAATCTCCTCCAACAGCACCGAAAGCACCGCTCATCGCTCTAAATCTTGCAGTTCCTGTTAGATTGTCTTGAGAATAACGCAAAGCATCTGAAACTTCTTGAGAATATGACGCGCTGGCAGTTAGTCCTGTTATAAGTAGGAAAAGTATTTTTTTCATTTGGATAAGTTTTAGTTTGAATTTAGTTTAGTGAGAAAAAATTATCTTCTTCCTCCGCCACCGCCAGATCTCATACCGCCGCCACCGCCGCCGCCAGAAGATCTCATGCTTCCACCGCCACCGCTGTTCATTGAACGTGATGGACTGCTAGGAGTGTAGCTTCTTGATGAACTGCTGTTGTTGCTATTGTTGTAATTATAGCTTCTGTTTGTCGTAGTGTTACTATTGTTGTAAGATCTTCTAGAGTTACTGTAATCTACACTATTGGTATTAGCTCTTCTATTTGTAAATGACGGACTAGTTCCTGCATTCATATTAGATCTTCTAAAGTCAGTATAACCATTAGATCTGTTTGTTGTGTAGTTTCTATTGGTTGTGTAACTTCCTCTGTTAGTAGTGTAGTTTCTATTTGTTGTAAAACCTCTGTTAGAAGTATAGCTTCGGTTGTATGCATAATTTCTGTTTCCATAATATGCGGCAGAACCTCTTCTTCCGTAAGTATAGTTATAGTTGTTGTAGCCGTAGTAACCGCCTCCCCAATATCCTGGATAGCCCCAGCCTGGTCCCCAGTATCCTGGATAACCCCAGCCTCCCCAGTAACCTGGGTATCCCCAGCCCCAGTATCCGCCATAGCCCCATCCGTAATAAGGATAGCCCATTCCAAAGCCAAATGACCATGATGGGTTTGAGTATAAGTTTACAGAAACGTCAGAGCTACTGCTTCCCCATGCAGGATAAGCTACAGAAGCTGTTTGAGTACTGTCATTTTCTGAATAATTGGTATAATTGTCAACGTCAGTAAAAATTTCTGTCGGTTGGTTATCATCTTGCAGTGATCTGAAATAATCTTTGTATTGATTGTTTGTGCCATTAGACTGCTGCACATATCTGTTTGATGAAGAATTACCGTATACACCATCATTGTCATGATAAGATGAATTTTGGTAAGAACCACACGACGCAAGTAATAAACTCAATAATCCAATTAAGTAAAAATGATTAGAGTTTTGGCGAAGAGAAATGTTAGTTTTCATATCTGTGGTGTTTTTTATTGTTGCACATTACAAAAATAGTTAGTTTTGTCAAACTATTTAGTTAAAATTATTAAAACAAAATTTGTGCCAAACTATATAATATGAGTAAGAACCTCACTACAAGATCAGAAGATTATTCGAAATGGTATAACGAGCTGGTTGTAAAAGCAGATCTAGCTGAAAATTCAGGAGTTAGAGGCTGTATGGTAATTAAACCATACGGATATGCTATTTGGGAAAAAATGCAGGCTGAATTAGATCGCATGTTCAAAGAAACTGGACATCAAAACGCGTATTTTCCTTTGTTCGTACCGAAAAGCATGTTTGAGGCTGAGGAGAAGAATGCTGAAGGATTTGCAAAAGAATGTGCTGTTGTAACACATTATAGATTAAAAAACGATCCAGAAAAACCTGGAAAATTAATGGTTGATCCTAATGCAAAGTTAGAAGAGGAGCTTATTGTTCGTCCTACTAGTGAGGCAATTATTTGGTCTACCTATAAGGGATGGGTACAATCATATAGAGATTTGCCTTTGTTGATAAACCAATGGGCTAATGTCGTTCGATGGGAAATGCGTACGCGTTTGTTTTTGAGAACAGCTGAGTTTTTATGGCAGGAAGGGCATACTGCTCATGCTACTAAAGCAGAAGCTATTGAGGAATCTGAAAAAATGATGAATGTTTATGCTGATTTTGCAGAAAGTTTTATGGCAATTCCGGTAGTAAAAGGTTTTAAAACTGAAACAGAACGTTTTGCAGGTGCAGATGAAACTTATTGTATTGAAGCTTTAATGCAGGATGGAAAAGCATTGCAGGCTGGTACTTCTCACTTTTTAGGTCAGAACTTTGCCAAAGCTTTTGATGTTAAGTTTGCTAATGCAGAAGGAAAACAGGAACATGTGTGGGGAACGTCATGGGGAGTTTCTACTCGTTTGATGGGAGCTTTGATTATGACGCATTCTGACGATCAAGGATTAGTACTGCCTCCAAATTTAGCGCCAATACAAGTTGTTATTGTGCCGATTCATAAAACAGACGAACAATTAGCACAGATTTCGGCAGCGGTTAATGAATTGACTGCGAAATTGAAAAAGCTTAAGATTTCGGTTAAATACGATGACAGAACAACTCAAAAACCAGGATTCAAATTTGCTGAATGGGAATTGAAAGGTGTTCCTGTTAGAATTGCTGTTGGTCCAAAAGATCTAGAAAACGGAACTTTTGAGGTCGCAAGACGTGATAATTTGACTAAAGAAGTTGTTGAAGGTGAAAAAATTGTTGAATATATTAATGACTTGTTAGAACAAATTCAAAAAGATTTATTTGACAGAGCATTAAACTACCGCAATACCCATATTACAGAAGTAAATAATTTTGAGGAGTTTAAAGAAGTTCTTGAAGGTAAAGGAGGCTTTTTGTCTGCTCACTGGGACGGAACTGCTGCAACAGAAGAGAAGATAAAAGAATTGACAAAAGCAACAATTAGATGTATCCCTTTAGATGCTGTTGAAGAGGCGGGAACCTGTGTGTTTACTGGGAATCCTTCTTCTAAAAGAGTGCTTTTTGCTAAGGCATATTAAAAAAATATATTTTTTTTTGTGTTAACTATTGTGCAACTAAAAAATAGATGTATCTTTGCATCCGCAATACAGAAGCACGGTCCGTTCGTCTATCGGTTAGGACGCCAGGTTTTCATCCTGGTAAGGGGGGTTCGATTCCCCCACGGACTACAAGTTATATTACATATTGAAAAGTTTCCAAACTTAGGAGAATTATGGTCCGTTCGTCTAGGGGTTAGGACGCCAGGTTTTCATCCTGGTAACAGGGGTTCGATTCCCCTACGGACTACAAATTAGTTGTAAATAAGTTTTGTAAAATAAAAATTGGTGTCTCGGTTTTTATTTTATTAGTTAAAACCAAAGTGATTGTTTTACAATTGTGGGAGGTTTTTCTTTTTTAACTAGTATTTATAATAAATTATTACATCTAAAATTAAAGAAAATGGCAAATCATAAGTCAGCATTAAAAAGAATCAGAAGTAACGAAAAAAGAAGAGTTCTTAACAGATATCAACATAAAACTACTCGTAATGCAATTAAAGCATTAAGATTAGCTACTGATAAGTCTGATGCTGCTGCAAAATTATCAACTGTAATCTCTATGATTGATAAATTAGCTAAAAAGAACATCATTCATGATAATAAAGCTTCTAACTTGAAGTCTAAATTAACTAAACATGTTGCTAAATTGTAATTAAATACAATTTGAAAGATATATAAAAGTCCTCATTCGAGGACTTTTTTGTTTCTGCTAAAAATGAAAGTTTAAGTAAACGCTTTGTTTATTAGATCAAAATCAAAAAATCCAGATTCTAATTTTAAAAGATTGGAATTTGGATTTTTTGATTTGAAATTTTTTAAGTTTAAAGATCTATTTTCTTTTTAAGATATTCCAGCATTGGCTGTGTAATGGGTTTAGAAAGAAAATCGATTATAATAGGATATTGTTTTGCTTTAGCTAAATCTTCTGGGTCAATTGTAGAGGACAATACAATTACAGGAGCAGAGTTGAATTCGTCATAATCTGAAGAAGTAAAATGATCTAAAAACTCCCATCCGCCCATTATTGGCATGTTTAAATCTAAGAAAATCAATTCTGGTTTTCTTTTATTTTTATCGTTTGTGTATTTTAAGGTGTTGAAATGATGGAGGGCTTCTTCACCGTTTTGAGCTGTAATAACTTCATGTGAAAATGAAGATTTCGAAATTACCTTTTTGCATAGCATCAATGTGATTGGATCATCGTCAACGCATAAGATCTGCTCAAGCATAATATTAATTTTTAAATGTTATTGTAAATGTGGTTCCTTTGTTAACTTCGCTGTCTATAGAAATAGTTCCTCCCATTGTTTCTACCTGCGATTTCACGAGATAAAGACCTAATCCTTTGCTATCTGGATAATTGTGAAATCTTTGATAAAGACCAAATACTTTGTCTCGGTTTCTTTCTAAATCAATTCCAATTCCGTTGTCCTTGAAAGTTAGTATCGTTTTGTTATCAATTTTTTCTGCAGTTATAGATATCTTTAGTTTTCTATTTTCCGATTTATATTTTATGGAATTGGTTAGTAAGTTTAATAAAATGCTTTCAATATATGCTTTATTGGTAATGAGCTCTGGTACTTTGTCGAACTTAAGTTTGATTATAGGTTTGTGCAATTCTATTTGGAATGACAGCTGACTGAATACATTTTCAAAAACTTCTTCTAAAGATGCTTCTTCTTTTTGCATCGAAGGATTGTCTTTGATGATAATGACTTTTACTAAGTCATTAATTGTTTCGTTTAATAAATGTGTTGATTTTGTAAAACCAGTAAGGATTTCCTGAAGTTCTTCATTTTCTACAGGGATGTCTTCAATTAAATTTAAAAGTCCGATTAAATTAGATAATGGAGCTCTAAGGTTATGAGATGTAATGTAAGAGAATTGTTTTAAATCTTTATTGTTTTGGGTTAATTCTCGAATAAGATGCTCTTTTTCTGTTTCCAGTTTTTTCTCGTCAGTAATATCTCTTTGTATTGAAATCCAGTGTGAAATAGCTCCTTCGTTGCTGAAAATTGGAATCATGGAAAAGCGCACCCAAAATTCTTCTTTATTTTTCGTATAGCTGATGGTTTCAATTAGACATTCTTCTTCATTTTTTATAGCACGTAAAAGTTTCTTTAATTCTTCAGAATCAGAATTCGGCCCCTTAAAGATGTTAGGTGACTTTCCAATTATTTCATTGGATTGATATCCGGACATTTGAGAAAATGCTGGGTTAACATAAACAATTTTAGGAATTTTTCCGTCAGGCGAATTGGCTTCTGTGATCAAAATAGAATCTCTAGATTGAGTAATTACAGTTTCTAAAAGCTTTAAACGTTGTTCTTCTTCTTTTTGTTTAGTAATGTCTTGAATAGCACCAATCATTCTAATGGCTCTTCCGCTTTCATCTTTCAATAAAAAACCTCTGTCCAAAACATATTTATAAGTCCCGTCAGCGCATCTAAAACGGTATTGATCCTGCCATTTTTCTGTTTTTTGCTCAATAAAAGAATATAATTTTATTGACATTCGGATACTGTCTTCTGGGTGAATTTTGTCAAACCACCATTTAGAAGTTTTTCCAACTTCTTCAGGGTTGTAACCAAAAACACTTTCAATTCCTTTGTTCCAATTAATACTATCCTCTTGAATTTTCCAATCCCAGATAGTATCGCTTGTTGCTTTTGCTACGATGTCATATTTCTCATTAGATTCCTTTATTTCTTCATTGGTTTTGTTTAGCTTTTCAAAAATGGTAATACTCCTTTTTTCATTTTTTGCCAGTATAAACCTGAAAACCAATCCTGTAATTAGAATAAAGATAATGTCTTTTATAAGTGATAAATATTGATATTCTGATGAAGAAAAGTAACTTATGAGTAATATATGACACAAAACTGCCATAATTATCGAGATGATTGAATAAATAAGAGTAATTTGGAGAGTTTTACTTTTCATTACCTCAAATATAGTTAAATTAACTATAACTAAACATATGTTAATATTATTTTGAAGGCGATATTTTGGTGTTTTATATTAACTAATTGATTGTATATACGCAAACTATGTCAGAAACGTTTTTTATTAAAAAATAAAGTGTACCTTTGCGCCCATTAAAAATCACAGATGGAATCTATTAGAAACATTGCAATTATTGCCCACGTCGATCACGGTAAAACCACTTTGGTTGATAAAATTATGTATCACTGTCAATTATTTCGTGAAAACGAAAATACAGGTGATTTAATCCTAGATAATAACGATTTAGAGCGTGAGAGAGGTATTACAATTACTTCTAAGAACGTATCGGTTCAATATAAAGGAACAAAAATCAATATTATTGACACCCCAGGCCACGCCGATTTTGGTGGTGAAGTAGAACGTGTATTGAACATGGCCGATGGTGTATGTTTGCTAGTTGATGCTTTTGAAGGACCAATGCCTCAAACTCGTTTCGTTTTGCAAAAAGCGATCGATTTAGGATTGAAACCTTGCGTAGTTATCAATAAAGTTGATAAAGAAAACTGTACTCCAGAAGAAGTTCACGAGAAAGTTTTTGATCTAATGTTTGAATTAGGTGCAACTGAAGAGCAATTAGATTTCCCAGCGGTTTATGGTTCTGCTAAGAACAACTGGATGTCTGATGATTGGAGAAATCAAACAGAAAACATTGAACCATTATTAGACATGGTTATCGCTAATGTTCCTGCTCCAAAAGTATCTGAAGGTACTCCTCAAATGTTGATTACATCTTTAGATTTCTCTTCTTTTACAGGACGTATCGCAATTGGTCGTCTTGAAAGAGGTGTATTGAAAGAAGGAATGCCAATCTCTTTAGTAAAAAGAGACGGTAAAGTAATCAAATCTAGAATTAAAGAATTACACACTTTTGAAGGTTTAGGCCGTAGAAAAGTAGATCAAGTTATTGCTGGAGATATTTGTGCTGTTGTAGGTATTGAAGGATTTGAAATTGGTGATACTATCGCTGACTTCGAAAACCCAGAAGCTTTACAAACTATCGCTATCGATGAGCCAACAATGAGTATGTTGTTTACAATTAACGATTCTCCTTTCTTTGGTAAAGAAGGTAAATTTGTTACTTCTAGACATATTCGTGAAAGATTGACAAAAGAGCTTGAGAAAAACTTAGCAATGAAAGTTGGAGAAACTGATTCTGCTGATAAATTCATGGTTTTTGGTCGTGGTGTATTACACTTATCTGTTCTTATTGAAACAATGAGAAGAGAAGGGTATGAGCTTCAAATTGGTCAGCCGCAAGTTATCATCAAAGAAGTTGATGGTGTGAAATGTGAGCCAATTGAGGAATTAACTATTGACTTGCCAGAAAACCTTTCAGGTAGAGCAGTTGAATTCGTAACTATCCGTAAAGGTGAAATGCTTTCTATGGAAGGTAAAGGAGAGCGTATGATTATTAAATTTAATATTCCATCTCGTGGAATCATTGGATTAAGAAATCAATTGCTTACTGCTACTGCTGGTGAAGCTATCATGGCACACCGTTTCATTGGATATGAGCCTTACAAAGGAGAAATTCCTGGACGTAACAACGGTTCATTAATCTCTATGGAAAACGGAAAAGCAATTCCTTACTCTATCGATAAATTACAAGATCGTGGTAAATTCTTTGTTGATCCTAACGAAGATATTTATGAAGGTCAGGTTATTGGAGAAAACACTCGTAGCGACGATATGACTGTTAACGTTACTAAAACGAAAAAACTTTCTAACGTACGTTCTTCTGGAGCTGATGATAAAGCTAGAATTATTCCAGCTGTCAAATTCTCATTAGAAGAAGCTTTAGAGTATATTCAAAAAGATGAGTATGTTGAAGTTACTCCAAAATCTCTTCGTTTAAGAAAGATTTATTTAAGTGAAACTGATAGAAAAAGATATAAAATCTAATTAGTTTTCAATTTTAATATAAAAATCCCAAATTCCGTATGGAGTTTGGGATTCTTTTTTTATTATAAAATTGAGTTACTTGGAATTTACCTTTTCAACGAAAAATGACCTTTACTTTCTCGCTGGTCGCTTAATTTTAAAGTATACCAATAATCATCTGATGGTAATGGAATTCCTTGAAATGTTCCATCCCAGCCGTTGTCAAATGTGGTTAATTGTTTTAGTAATTTTCCATATCTGTCATAAATATAAATTTTGGAATTTTTATATTCATTGCCATTCAATCCAATGATATTCCAATAATCATTAAAACCATCATTATTGGGTGTGAAAAATTGTGGAACACCAATTACGGCTACTGTTTTACTGACCAGTCCACAATTCTTTTTATCATTAATATAGACTTCATAAATTCCAGATTTTATATTTTCAAATACATTTGAATCTTGAAAAGGACCGTTTGGAGTATTTAAACTAAATTCATAATCTCCGCTTCCAGAAACATTTATCTTAATTTTATTAGAATTATCAATTTGTAAGTCGACAACTTCAACGCTTTCTATAGTTGCAATGTTTGAAGATACAACCTGAATTGTTCTTGTTTTAGAACAATTATTTTTATTGAAAACTGTTACAGTATAAATACCGCTGGTATTGGCTTCGATATTTGATGTTGTTTTGTCCAATATTTCAACACCGTTTTTTTTCCAGACGTATACAAAGTCACTTAATGTATTAATGTCTTTTATTCCAGCATCTAATTGGGCAAAATAAGAAGAATCATTATCGCAGACATTTGTTGTTGTACCAATAATTTCTATATCGGGTAATCGGATGACTTCTAATTTAATTTTACTGATTCCAAAACATTCATTTCCTTCTTCAATCCTTGCATAGGCAAAATCATTGTAAGGGACTTTGTTATTATATTGTGAAGGTATCTGAATCTGATTTTGTTCTAATAAAGCATCATTTTCTGTAGCGTAATATTTTAATTCTTGAGTGTTTGTGAAAGGAATATTTGCGTTGGTTAAATTAAAGGTATTAATACCATCTTCATTTTCATCATCATCACAAGCAATATCTAATAGATAAGTTTGTACCGAAATTACATTGGTTTTTAAATTTACGGTAGAGATGCTGCTACATTTAGTTTGTAAATTAGTGATTCTGGCAAACACAGTTTGAGGATTGCTACTATTGGTATACTCTGTAGACAATTGATCTGTATTGCTTTCAGCATCGGTCTTACTTATAAAAAAAGAAGTTTCAAGATCAGGATTATTATTGGTCAAAGCTGCATTTGCTTCTTTTAAATTGAACAACACAAAACCATTAGCATTTTCACCAGAATCACATTGTACAAGACTGACATTGTTTACTGGCGGTAAAGGATTTATAGTAATTTTTACTTCTGCTACAGATGCGCTGAGCTGGCTATTAAAGGCTTTTATAAATACCGATTGCTCAAATGGTGTAATGCTGTTAAAAAGATTTGGCAATTGATTGCTGTTATTATCAGCATCGCTTTGAGTTAAATAATAATTGATAGTTAAACCAGAAACATCAGCATTATCAAAAACTACTTTTGTTACTTGATCAAAATCAATTTTCGTTTTTCCATCGAATGGATTTGCATCATTTTCATCACAAACTTCAACCTTGTTATTCGGAAAAACAACTTTGTCATTTATTTTAATTGTAAAAGAAGCAGTATTATAACATTGTGTAATCGTGTTTGTTGCTCTCACAAAAATAGTTTCGGGACTTGTAGTGTTTCTGTAAGCAGTTGGATCTGCTATTGGATTGCTATTAATAATAGCATCATTTTCAGAAGTATGATAAGTAATTTTTACTCCTGTTTGAGATCCTGTTATTTTTGGAGAATTTGCTGTCAAATCAAAAATTAATGAAGAATTTGCCTGTCCAGAAAAGTCAGATTTTGTAATATTCAAATCACTTAATACAGGAACACTGATACTTGGTGCGTCATCAAATGTTGCTGTGCCCAGCCATTCTAAAGAAAAATTACTAATTCCGACAGGCCTGTCAATTACAATAAAATAAGATTCTCCAGCATTTGCGTTAATCCATTTGATGTACCCGTCTCCAAGTTCAGCAGGACCTTCAGAGGTGTCAAAATAATCAGCTGTCATTCCCGTATGGTTGTAGGTGAGTTTTGCCATATTAGGATTTGTGGTAGAACAGCGAATGGGAGATGTTAATGAAGTACATTTTGCATCTGGACCAAATACAAAAAAATCAAAATCTTCGTTAAGATCAGAACTTTCAGGTTTTATAATAAAACCAAACGTTCCAGAAGTTTTAATTGAAATTTTTAACCATACGCTATTATTTTCTCTAGAACCACAGCTGTTTTCTCCTGTAATTTCTTGAACGTTTCCGGCGCCTTGTATACTTAAACCTTTAAAACCAGAATTGCCGCAAACTACAATTGCATCGATGCAATCATTTTGCGAATAAATATTTGTAGAAAGTAAAAAAAGAAAGAGTAAAGTTTTACATAAATTCATCTTATAAGAATTTAAAGTAAATATAAGATAAATTTGATGTTTTGTATTTTTTTATGCTTTACTTTTTAAATTGTTTTAAGCTTTTAGTAAAGAATTAGTTAAAATTCTACTTTACCTTTTCAAGCTGAAATGACCTTTAACATTTTTTCCATTAATGAATTGAAGGGTAAACCAATAATCATCTGACGGCAATTGTTGTCCGTTGAAGATTCCGTTCCAGCCCAAACTCTTTTGAGTCATTTGTTTTAACAATTTACCATAACGGTCAAAAATTGAAATACTATAATCAGGCATTTCTTCAATATTTTTGATTGCCCATAAGTCGTTATATCCGTCGCCATTGGGAGTAAAAAATCTAGGATAATCTAATACATAGACTACAAACGAATTAGATATTCCACAGCCATTTTTGTCTCGGGCAATTGCATTATAAATACCTGGAGTTACTTGTGTAAATGTTGGATCATCTTGAAAAACAGAGCCTTCTAGAGAGAATTCATAATTTCCAACTCCAGTATATTGAATTAATACCGTATTATCAACCCCAGAAAAATCTTTTACGTCGGCTCCTGTAATTACTGCAGGCTCAGATAGAATGACTTTGAATTTTTTAATTTTTTGACAATTGTTAATATCAGTCACTATAACAGAATAATCTCCAGCAGTGTCAATTTGTGTTGAATTTGTAGTGTTTCCATTTGACCAAGTATAGCTTTGAAAACCCGCCTCAACCGTTAATGTTATCTGATCTCCTTTGCATAAATACAGTGTTTCATCTTCAAAATTAGGTGGATCAAAAGTGTGAACAATTAATTCTATTGGAGCTATATCATAACAATCAGGACCATTTGCTGCTCGAGCATAAATTGTCTGACTATTTGGTGTTGTATTTTTAAAAATATTCGGCAGTACGTTTGTTTCTGTTATCGCCTCATTTGCTGTCAAATAATAATTGATAATCAATCCTGCTGGTAATCCTGTCAAAACTTGGGGTGTTACTTCAGAATTTAAATCAAATTGGTACAAACCGTCTTGAGTATCGTCACCATCACAAGTTGCAATTGGAGATTGATCGGGAATAATTGAATTAGAAATGTTTAAAGCAATTTGTGGAGTAGTATAACAACCAAAGGAATTCTCTATTCTTGCATAAAGAATTTGATTTGGAGCTTTATTGGTGTAACTCTCTGGATTTACAATTGGATTTGTTTTGGTTTGTGCATTTGCTAAGTTCTCATAGTATCCTTGATTGATAATTTGCGTATTATTGTTTTTCACAATATTAGCGGTCTTCGTCAAATTAAAAATTGAAATTCCATCTGTATTATCATCACATTGCAATAAAGAAGTATTTGTTGAGGCAATTTCTGGCGTAAATTCGATTGTTATCTCCCCAACTGAAACGCAAGTTGTGCCGTTTAATGTAGCTTCTACTTTATAAGTTCCCGATGTAATTACAGCATATGTAGAAGTTATGGCGCCAGATAGTTGTATATAATTATTAGAATCGTCTTTTTTAAACCATTTAAAATTGTAATCAGAAGTGCTTAATTTGGTGTCTAAAACGAAATTTTCTCCAAAACATACAGGATTATTATTAGCAGCCGTTCTATCTTGTCCAAAATTTATTCGGGTTACAAAACTTCCGGCTTGTATAAAAACAGCCGAGTTATATTGTCTGGTTTCATCATCTGCAATAACCAATTTTAGATGATATTTTTTATTAGGAACTACATCTGTATAAGCATTCATTACAACGGTTTGCCCCGCATAATTTATTGGACTTACTGCAGAATTATAACCATTAAAATAAGTTTCATTTTCAGCATCACATCCTTTTACTATTCCATCTGGAGTAGTAATAGGATTTATTTTAGGATGTACAGTTGTCGCAGAAACTGCAGTAGTTAAATTTGGCAGAACTGCTAAATTTTTATAATCTTCGGAACTTCCAACTTCTTTAATTAAAAAGGCAAAACCATCTGAATAAATGCATGGATAATTGAACTGATATTCATTTGAAGCAAACAGATAATTAAAGCTGATAGAATTCGTCAAAGCAGTAAAGTCAAATTCTAATACTGTTGCTTGTCTGCTATTGTTTATGCCCAATGCTCTATTTAAGTCATTATCACCGTTCCACGATTGTACTTGTACACCTTTAGAATCTGCTTGGTTGTAAGGACCTTCTGCATTTTGACTTGGCGAAGTACTTAGAACAAGTCCGCCCGAAAAAGGAAAATTAGTTCCTGCGGTGAAGGAAGCATAACTTTGACCATTTGCAGACGGATTTCCTGAAGCGCTTACATTTTCAATAGCAATACAAGAACTATTGATTAAAATATTTTGAACTAAATCTGCAGGCGTGATATTTGGATTAACAGTAATATTTTGAGCACTGGTCTTATGCGTGACACAGGACAGCAGAAATAAAACAATTAAGATTTTAAAATGCTTCATAGTATAACAAATATACTATAAATCTCTATTTTTTAATAGTTTGTAAGAAAAATATACAAATAGGAAAGTCCATGTTAAAACGATTAAAACTGTAAAGTAATTTACGCTGTAATCCATATCTGTATCGATTCCCATTTGTGAACCGATATTCTTAATAACAGATAATCTAGGTCCTGGATTAACAATTAAATTTGACATAGATTCTAACGGAAAAAACTGCATAACTTTTTCGCCAGTATTACTGTCTGGGAAAATTTTAAAAGCCAATACACCTTTTGCAATTCCTTCAATTATACTCCAGACCAAAAGAAATCCTAATGCAAATGCGGAGCGTTTTACCAGAATTCCAAGAAATAAACAGAAAGAAAAGAATCCTGTTAATTTTACAAAAAAGGCTAAAAGGTAATCTAAATCACTAAAAATTATATCAAATTCAGTATAAGAAGAAAAAAACAATCCTAGAATTAAACTCATGATAAAAACGAAAACTGTCGAACCGAAAGCAAATAAAACCACGGTTAAAAATTTAGACAGAATAAATTCTTTTTTGCTTAAACCGTCAATCAAGTTTTGTTTTAAAGTTCCGTAACTGTATTCATTAGCCATCATAGAAACAATTACAATAGCCAGGAAAAATTTAAGAATAGCTGCAACATAGGTATTAAAATGCCAGATAAAAGGGAAGTTAAAAATTCCCATTTCTGCTAAATGAAATTTAAAAACGCCAATGTCAAATTTTATGGCTGCAATTAGTGCTATAAAAGAAAGTAATATAAAATAAGTTAGTGTTAATATACGGCTGGCTTTATTCATCCAGATTTTTTGTAATTCTATAGAGATAAGTCTTTTCATGGCTTGGTTAGTTTTTTGGATGAGTGTTTTTGGTTAATTCTAAAAATTGCGCTTCCAAACTATTTTTACGTTTTACCAAGTGACTTAAAATTATATTTTTGGAAAATAAAAATTGGTTTAATTCTGAAGCAGACAAATCTGATTTTAAATACACTAAAACTTTTCCGTCTTCATCCTTAATTTGACTTACGGCATTGTGATCTTTTAAAGCGGATTTTAATAGCTCATTATCATTCGAAGAAATTTCAAAGAAACCTTCATTAGATGACATTCCATCGACGGAACCTGAGTATAAAACTTCGCCTTTTCTTAAAACAATTACCTGCGAACAAACTTTTTCGACTTCATCTAATAAATGTGATGCCAGTAAAATAGTAGTTCCCTGCGAAGCAATTTTTTTAATAATATCTCGAATCTGATGAATTCCCTGCGGATCTAATCCGTTAGTTGGTTCATCTAAAATTAAAATTTCCGGATCATTTAAAAGTGCAGATGCAATGGCCAGACGCTGTTTCATTCCCAACGAAAAAGTACTGAATTTGCTATCCTTTCTTTCATCCAAACCAACCAATTCCAGCTTTTCATTAACTTTAGAATAATTGATATTTTTGATTTTGCAGACCAATTTCAGGTTTTGCTCAGCAGTCATATAAGGATAAAAATTTGGTCGTTCTATAATTGCGCCAACTTTTTTTAAAGCTTCATGCGTTTCTACATTGCCGTCAAACCAGCGGTAATTACCAGAAGATTTATTAACAACATTCAATACAATTCCTAATGTAGTTGATTTTCCGCTTCCGTTAGGGCCAAGAATGCCATAAACACGGCCTTTTTGTATAGTAAAAGATACATTTTTTAAAGCCTGAATTCGGCCGTATCTTTTGTTCAGATTCTCAATGGTTAATATGGTTTCCAAATTTTTCTGGTTTTAGTTTTTAGTATGACGAGCCAAATTGATTTTTGTTACTTTAAATTCAAACTTTAATCGTATTGACGTAAATTTGTAATAAAGATATTCAAAATGAGCGAGCCATTAATGGTTTTAAAAAAACCGTCCTATCCTTTAACACTGCAACTTTTAAACTATTTAGAGCGATACGAACGTATTTCTAAAGTTTCTGTGTTTTATGATGACTTGCTTCGTTTTTCGGGCTCGATAAATGTTTACGATAAAAATGATAATGATACTCTTTGGATTCGTGTATATTACAGCGAATTTGAGCGCAATGAAATTGATTTAAACCTAAAAAGAATTTATTCTCTTCTTCATTCTGATGGTAACAGCGAGATTATCCAGTTCCTGAATATTGATGCGATTGATTATTGTACATTCGGAAATTCGAAACCTTTTAGAATTAAAGTTCGAAATATCCTTAATGATAATTATGTTCATTTTTATATTAAAAAAGCAGATGCTTCTCGAATTTATGGTTTAGAATTGGAAGATATTCTTTCGCCAGATAAAATCAATTTTTTGGTTTATAAAGATACTTTGATCGAAGAACACATTATCGGAATTCCAGGTGATGTTTTTATGGATACTTTGTTGGATAGTTGTTCTGAAACCGAAAAAGCGCAGATTGCAAAAGAATTTGTGAAGTTTAACGAACGTTGTATGATTCGTCTTTTGGGTGATATGCGTGCGTACAATTATGTAATTGTCCCAATTCACGATTTTGATCAAGTAGTATATAAAATTCGCCCAATCGATTTTGACCAGCAATGTTATGAGGGAAATTTCAAAGTATATCGCCCGCAGTTTTTCAAAGAAAATTATCCAATGATTCAGCTTATCAAAGAAAAGTTGGAAGAGCGTTCTATAATTCAGTACAAAGATGAAGAAAGAGCGATTTTGGCCAAACGTATTCATTCAGCAGAAAATCGAATTAAAAAGCTCTTGAATATAATGTGTCACGATACCATTTCGACAGAAGAACATCTGAATCAATTAAAAATGGAATTGTACCGATATACTAATGATATGAAATTTAAAAATGCCAAATCGATGGGACATATCATGCACGCGGCATTTGAGTTTATTATCCGTAATTTTAAAAACACAAACTTAGTTTAGAATTTAACATCCAATTTAAGTTCTTAAATCAACTCTTAAATTGACTGATATAACTTATATGGTTTAAGAAGAAAATATAATCTTATGAAAAAATCTTTTTTAGTATTCGCGTCTTTAGTTTTATTGGCTTGTCAGCAACAGTCAGGGAATGATTTGAAGACACTTTATTCGCTTCCGAAAAAATTAAAAGAAGTTTCAGGAATAACTTATTTCCCCGAAACAAGTACAATTTATACCTTAGAAGACAGCGGTAATAAAAATGCAATTTATGCGATTAATTCTAAAGGAAAATTAGATAAAACAATTACAATCTCTAATGCAGAAAATATCGATTGGGAAGATATCACAAGAGATAAAACTGGAAATATTTATATTGGTGATTTTGGAAATAATGATAATGAACGTAAAGATTTATGTATTTATAAAGTTGCTAAAAGCGAATTAAACAAAGATTTGGCTAAAGCCGAATATAAAATCTCATTTTCGTATCCAGAACAAACCGAATTTCCTCCAAAGAAAAAAGAAATGTTTTACGATGTTGAAGGCTTTTTTGAACAGGGCGGTTACTTTTATCTTTTTACAAAAAACAGAAGCAAAGGTTTCGATGGAACTGCTTTTATTTACAAAATCAAAAATGCATCTGGAACTCAAAAAGCAGTAAAAATTGGCGAATTTAAAACTTGCAATAATTACAATCATTGTGTTTTAACGAGTGCCACAATTAGCCCTGACGTAAAAAAAGTAGCGTTGTTGAGCCATGATAAAGTTCTTTTATTTAAAGGTTTCAAAGGAGATTTATTCCACAAAGGAACTCATACAGAAATAAACCTAAACCATTTTTCTCAAAAAGAAGCCATCGTTTTTAAAGACAACAACACCTTACTTATTGCCGACGAAAAAACGAATAAAGTAGGAGGGAATGTTTATGAGTTTAAATTAAAATGATAAAAGGTTCTGAGAGGCTAAGATTCTAAGGTTCTGAGTTTTTCTTAGAAATCAAAAATGATAATAAAAAGTTAGCCACGAATTACACCAATTTCCACGAATAATATTAAAAAAAATCAGTGAAAATGAATGTAATTCGTGGCTAAAAAAATCTTAGAACCTCAGTATCTCAGAAACTTAGAACCTATCTTAAAAGCTATATGCCGCGCCAAAAATAACTCTTCCTATTTCATCTGGAGATTTAAAATAAGAGATTCTGGCAGTTAAAACATTAATGGCATTTAACCAAAGTCCGCCGCCGTAATCGTGATGCCATTTTTTAGAATCTTCTCCGTCCAGCCAAACTCTTCCGTAGTCGAAACCGCCTAAAATTCCGTAGGTAAATGGAGCAATTGTTTTTCTAATTCTGCCCAAACTTAAACGTAAATCAGAACTTTGAGAAAAATACGAACTTCCTAAAAAGCGTTCATTTCTAAAACCACGTAAATCAGTGTCACCGCCTAAAGCAGCACCTTGATAGAATTCGAAATTATTATTCAAAATTGCTTTTCCTTTGAAATAAGTTGCTAAAACCAATTTTCCGTTGTGATCAATTTTATGCGTGAATCCTAAGAAACTTTCAATAGTTGGAAAATTTTGTTTTGTTTCAGATAAATTTGTGGTCCAAGTCGCAGCGACCATAAAAGCCATTCCTAAAGTTGGTTTCGCTGCAAAATCAGAATTTTTGAAAAGATATTTTACTTTCAGTCCACCATAATTCTGAGTGTCAAAAACATTTGGATTCACAATATTTGGAATGTCAATGTATCTATCTTCAGTTTGCTCAACCGTCATTCTTTGAAACATCGGCTGTATGCTAAATTCGCTTCCATATCTTCCAACATGTCTTATGGCTCCCGAAGCATTAAATTTTCTGATTCTAACACGGTTATAATCTAAGCTAACGTCATCATCATATTGCGATTCATTTCCGTATCCAAAATAATTCATAGCAAAATTTGGAGTTGTATACAACGATTCAACATCAATAACCCATTTTCCTAATAAACCTGGGAAATGTGCTGCATAATTAAATTCTAAACCGCCTGTCGCAAAGTAGTAAAAAGCATTTAAAACATGTCTTTGTGTATAAGGATTCTGTTTGAAATTGTTAACAGTATAATTTAAATTGATACCCACTTTTACACCGTCATCTGGATTAAAACCAATGTTAGGAAGACCAGAAACGACATTATATTTCGGTTTTTCATAATTATATAAGTTAACATCATAATCGTCAGTTAACTGCGTTTGAGTTTTTGAATCTAAATTATAAGTGTTTTCTTTTGATTTAAAATCGTAAACAATAACCTTTCTTCCGTTTTCGATATTATAAGTATCATTGTTTTGGCCGCCTATTAAACGAACTTTAATTTTCGATTTATAATCTCCTTTTACTTCAAAAATATCATTATCATCTAAACCATAAATCCATAAATTTTTGGTTTTAGTATCTGTTACGGTTTTCGAATATTGTAATTCGTCACCTTCTTTTTTAACTCTGTAAACTTGAATTTCAATACTTTTTTTAGCATCGTGATTCAATACAAATTTGTCTTTCTTATCAGTACCAGCAATCATAACTGTTTTGCTTAAAACATCAGAATAACGTGCTGCATATTTTTGAAGATCTCTTTTTCTGTTTTTTAGTTTGGCTATAATTTCATCAACAGTTCCATCCTGAACTTCTTTTGGCATTTTTTTGAAAGCATTTTCAATTTCGGTGTCAGATAAATTTTCCTGAATAAATTTTGCCTGCTCAATCCATTCTTTTTCTCCAGAAGTTCTTAAAAAAGCCAGATCCATTGGATAAGGTTCCCTGCTTAACCATTTTACATTGTCAATTTTATACTTAAAAGTACGCATGTGTCGAAGCGCAGGAATGTTCATTAATAAAGAAAGCAAAGTCCCGTCATATTTCGCAAAAGCCTGATCACGATCTCTTGGAATTGGTCTGTAAATTACTTTGCCATCTTTTTTATATTCAGCCCAGCGCCATTGATCGCTGTGTCTGTCCCAATCGCCAATAAGCATATCAAACAAACGGGCTTTTATATATTCTTTTTCATCAACCGAATATTTTTCATCCTTATGAAGATTGGTCATCAGATCATCTGTACCAATTATATTACTTGGATTTCCGAAATTTTTTCCATCCAGATGATTATCAGCAGGTCTTTCTTCAACCATATATAGTTGATCTCCAAAACCTGCATTAAATTCACCTAAACCTTTCTGTCTCGGGATATAATATAAAACTGGATTAGTGTGCAAAAGACCAATTTGATCAGACATGCTTCCAATTACAAACGGAGCGTAAGGATGAGAAGTGGTGTAAAAATCAAACAAGAAATTTTCTGCGTATGTGTCTTCAAAATCATTTACTACATATTGATCTTTAAAAGCAACAGATTGTAAAAATACAGTTGCACTTTTTTTCATGCCTCGCATGACATATTCACGACCTTTAGGATCAGACATTCTTAAAGAAACAGATTGATGTCCGCCGCCTTCGCGAATAGGTTTTAGACCGCCCATTAAAGTGTCTACAGTTGCAACTTTCGCCTCAATTGGCATGCTGTAATATTTTCTGTAATGCTGCCCAAATAAAAATTTATGAAACAAACTTTTATTGGTCATTTTCTGTGAATAGATAGAAGTTGTAATTTTTGCAGGGTAACTATTTGGAATATCTGAAGCCCAATTAATTTCTTTTGCCTTTATAATTTCACGCTCAAACAGCAGTTTTTCTCTATTGTTGTCATTTCCGTAGAAAGAAACTTTGGCATCGCCGCTTTTAAATAAAGTTAAGGTTGCATAACCATTTCCTCCATAAGAAAAATCATTTTCGTTTATCGCTCGTGCTGCTTCAGATTTTGAGCCAGCACCACTAATAATCTGCTGAATATTTTCTTTGCTGATGAATTGAAGGTTATGATCATGCCCAGAAACTACAATTACATTTTTCTGCTTTTGCAAAAGCGTTTTTATCCTTTTGGCATAAATTGTATATTGTTTATTCTGAATATCCTGCGGACTTACACCAGATGTCTTTCGGAGTAAATTAATAAAAGATCCAATTATTGGAAGTGGGATTTTTTTCTCCAGCGGAAATAATTGTTTTTCTAATGAAAATTGTCCGCCGTGAGTTCCATTGCTTAACAATGGGTGATGAATTGCCAGAACAACTGTCTTTTCTTGATTTTTATTTAAAATATTTTCCAATTCATCAAAAAACGCTTCTCTGGTTTTAATATCACAATTATCATTTATTGTCGGGTGATTATCCCAATCTTCTAGAAACCATTCGCTGTCAATAGTTACTAACGTTGTAGTACTGTCAATTTTTACATCTTCAATTGGACATGACTTTCTGGGCATAAATGCTTTTTTGTCATTGAGATGCTTCGTTACAAAATCAGCCTGAAGTTCCAGCCCTTTTATACCGCTGTACCAATCATGATTTCCAGGAATAAAAATAGTTTTTCCCTTAAAACCATCTGCTAATTTTAACTGATTGGTAAGTTTTGTTTCTGCTAAAGCTTTGTCTCCCGATTTATTATCGCTGGGAAAACCTTTCGGATAAATGTTATCGCCTAAAAAGAGTAAGGTCGATTTCTTGTTAGCTTTCTTCAGCCTTTTGTGTAAAAGTTCAAGCGTTTGCTGCGCTTGTGCTTCATCGGCATTTCCAGCATCGCCGACAAGATAAAATGTTTGCGCAATTTTTATGGTATCTGTTGCGTTTTCATTTTCGTTTGCGCTTACATTTTTGCCATATTGCGGCTTATGCGTAGCACAAGAATTGATCAATGATATAGTAATAATTGCTAATGAATAGTTTTTAATCTTAGCAATAAAATGATTATCCAAAAACAATTTCATAATTTAGTGGTATAAAAATATTCTTTATGAATCTAATAGAACAATCCGAAGATTTCGTCAGTAATTTACTCAAAGATAAACTTTCTAATTTATATTCTTATCATAATTTTAACCATACTTTCACCGTAGTTTCTGCGGTAAAAGAACTGTGTAAAAAAGAAGATGTGGAAGGTGATGATAAAGAAGCACTTCTGGTTGCAGCATGGTTTCACGATGCTGGATATGTTGAAGGATATGACAATCATGAAAAAACGAGTGCTAAAATAGCGGCCGACTTTTTACGCGAAAAAGGAAAATCAGAGGATTTTATTGCGCTAGTTTCGAGTTTGATTTTGGCAACAGTTAAAGAGTACGTACCCAAAACTCATTTAGAAAAGATCATTAGAGACGCAGATTATGCTCATTTAATGGGAGAAGAATACGCTACAACTTGTGAATTATTGCGTTTGGAGCTAAAAAATACTGGAATAGTAAATTTTTCTAATGCCGAATGGACCAGAGAAAATTTGAATTTTTTATTGAATAAGCACCGCTTTTATACTGATTATGCATTGAAAAAATGGCAGCCTTTAAAAGAAAAAAACCTGCTTCTAATTCAGAAAAAAATAAATAAACAGGAGTTGAAGGCGGCAGCGGCGATTGAAGAAGAAAATAAAAAGAAAGAAAAATTAGAAAAACCAGATCGTGGTATTGATACTTTATTTCGTGTTACACTTGGGAATCATACTCGTTTAAGCGGAATCGCCGATAGTAAGGCTAATATTTTATTGTCTGTAAATGCGATTATAATTTCAATTGCATTATCCTCTATAATTCCAAAATTAGATAGTCCGAAAAATGCCCATTTGGTTATTCCGACATTTATAATGCTGATGTCTAGTGTTATTACAATTATTTTTGCGATTCTATCCACACGTCCAAAAGTAACTTCTGGATTTTTTACACGTAATGACGTAGAAGCAAAAAAAGTGAATTTAATGTTCTTTGGAAATTTCTATAAAATGCCTCTTGAAGATTACGATTGGGCAATGAACGAAATGATGAAGGATAGAGATTACTTATATTCTACAATGATCAAAGATTTGTATTATCTCGGATTGGTTTTACAGCGAAAATATAATTTACTTCGAATTGCCTACAATTTTTTCATGTTCGGATTAATTATCACGGTAATCGCGTTTGTGATCGCTTTTAAATCTATTTAAAATTTAAAAATATAGACGCTCATTTTACGGATTTGCTATCGCGAAAACGCTGATAAAACGGATTTTTAATTTAACCTAAAAAATCAATCTGCGTCCATCAGCGTTTTCGCCATAGCGAATCAGTTTCATCTGTATTGCAAAAAAAAGCTCAACTTTTAGTTGAGCTCATCTAATAAATCTTGATAAGTAATCTTTTTTACTCCTGGATTTGAATTGTTATTGATCACTTTGACACGAATAGCTCTCAAACCAGAAACACCTTGAAGATCTTCAACTTCAAATTGTTCTATCGAAGGTTCTAGAATTTTCTTGTGCTGTAAGTATTTAATATATTTTAAATATTCTGCTTCTTCGCTGTTTTGAGAATAAACAATTGTGATTTTTTCTTTTTCAGTAATTCTTTCGTTTGTTCCTTTAATGTTCGATTTGTCAATTCGTTTTTTTACGACTTCATATCTTGCATTATAAGTCCCGTCCACATCAAAGCGTTTTTCATCCATCCTAAAACGAATTGAAAGCGGAGAACTGAAAACCAGAATCAATGACGTCACATCTAATTCATAAGGAAGTGATTCCTTAAGTTCATGATGCTCCAATTCCATTTCGCATAAAGTCTGCAACTGCCACAAACGAAGATTATGCAGGTACATAATATCAAATGGTTTGGTGGGCGAAATTGAAGCTCCGATGTACAAATTGTGTTCCACACCATCCGTTTTAAAACGCTCGTAATAATGCGGATAAATTTGCTGCGCTTCAACTTGTTTTTTATCTAAAACCGTTGCCAGTCTTTTATTAATGATTGACATTGCATTGTCAAATTTCTTTCTTTCCTGATAAAACATTCCTGTTTTTTCGTCCAGACTTTCAAAGTAAAGTTTTTCTAATTTTTCGTTTTTAGCGTTGCTTTTTGTGTTTTTAAGGATCGGGTGAATTTCTTCTTCGATATAACGTTGGATATGCTGTTCCGTATCAGCTTTTAGAGGGAAATCTAGTTCACTTCGAAGGGATTCTAATTCAAATTTTCTTTGTTCCAAAAGAACCAAATTAGAATTCGGATCCTGATTTTCGAAAATTTCTAAAAGAGCTGTAAGCTGGCTTTTTAAATCAGTTTTTACCGTTTCGTTTCGATGTTCTGAAGAACTTTTAATATCAATTTGTCCATAAAGCGGAAACACATTTTTAAATACAATCTCTTTAAAAATATAATCTTTTGTATGATTTAAATTTTGAAAATAGTTCTGCGATTCTTTTTTGAATTTCCAGTAAACACTTGGGTGAATTGTAGTGTACTCACGTTGAATAATTGCTTCAACCTGATGCTGCATGTCTGTATTGTAGCGATCAATTGTATCAGTTAAATACGGAAGTACTAATTCTAGTTTTGTAGCATTCACACTATTTAAATCTCTTGGATTTTCAGAAACCAATTCGACAACACCCAGTAAATGTCCGTTTCTAATAACGGGAGCAAAAATACAGCTGTTAATGTTTTGCGATAAAAGATGCTCTCCCAGTCTTTTATTGGTCGATTCTTCTGTAAATTTAGTAACATTAGAAATCACAAAAGGTTCTTTATTATCTAATAAATTTTCAAATGAACATCCAAAAAAAGCATTTTTACAATCGACTTCCTGATCGGCAGAAAGTAAAAAGCTTTTAAGCTGGTTTTCGTATTTTGCAGGTCTAATAAATTTTTCTTCTTCAGGATTGTAAATAATAAACCCAACTTTTAATTTTGGAAGATTAAAAATAGACTGGAAAATATTAGAAACTTCCTGATCTGTTGTAACTGTTTTAGCTCCAGGTTTCAACAAATTACTTTTCAATGTAGAAATGGCACTTTCTGTTGTAGCATCAAATAAAGAAACAATTCCGAAACCTCTTAAGATCCAGCTTCCTTTTGGGAATTTAGATTTCCACAAATTAATATCGCCGTAATTATCAATCAGCTGATCGATATCTTCCTGAGTTAACGCAATAGCATTTTCAGTCGGAATAATTTCCATGAAATCTGCATTGTACAAAATACGATAATGTTTTTCGACACCGCTTTCGTCTGGAATATCATAGAAAAATGGTTTGTTGAAATCGATATGCTGTTTATAGTAACTGCTCAAAATCAAACAGCAGTTATTAATGTAAAATTGATGTTCGTCGAAATCACGAATTTCCATATAAAATTCGTCTCCAGCGTTTTTTAGAATTTTTTTGAAACGTTCTGTATAATTGAAGGAGATGTTTTGAAATGGAATTGTAACTGCTTTTATTTCGTTTTGCGTTAAAGCTGTTGGGAATAAATCGGCTAAAATATTTTTAATTAAAGCTTCATTATCTTTAATAACCGAATAATCTTGAATCCCAGTTCTTAATTCCGGGATAGATTCAATTTGTTTTAAAATAGCTTTTGCGTAATTCGATCTGTAATCAACGTCTGATAAAGCAATTTCTTCAAAAGATTCAATCAGCTTATGAAATGATATAATGGTAGTGAAGGGACTTTCTTTAAAAAACTGAATATCCATCTTAGTTTATTTTTAATGCAAAATTAATGATAAATTAAGAATGATCGACATTTTATGATTTCTTTCGTCTATGAAAGTATAAAATTTATCTTTAAGCAAAAAAACCTCAAAGCCAAAGCTTTGAGGTTTTTTATCAGTAAGTAATAGAAAATGAAAACTTCTTAGCTTTTTTCTTCTTTGTTGAAGTAAACTAAGTAGTAATACATTTGTTTTTCTTCATCCCATCCTTTTTCAACAAATTTTTCTGCGCTTTCAGGATTAATAAAATCCATTTTAATCTGAATATGAGTATCCAAATTAATAACGTTTTTAATCGATTTTCTTGCGTCAGAAACTGCTGCGTTGGCAATTGGGAATGAGGTTACATCTTCGATGCTGTATTTTTCTCCTTTATCAACTTTATAATTTTTGAATTCAGGAATTAAGTCTGGATTATCTAATACTTCATTCAAGAAATTCTGCTCTTCAAACTGATCATTTTTAGCGAAATAATTCACAGATCGGTTCATAAACATTACTTCCTCTTTCTTATCTTCTGCTGGCAAAACCACATCTTTTGCGAAGTTTTGACAGAATTTTAAATATTTTTTAGTGATGAAATTTTCATCTTCAAAAGCATCAACAGATAAAAAGTGCTCTAACCAGTAACGAGCATCATAACGGTTACTGTCGACAGTTAGAATTTTATAACCTTCTTCTTTTTTATAATTGAAAATCAAACAGCCTTTATCCAATTTATTCAAGTTGATTCCCTGCTGTAAAATCATTTCAAGATTGCTGTTTTTTTCTTCAAACTGTAAAAAGTCTGCCTGCAATTCGCTTTTAAAAATCCCAATTGCATCAACAACATTGTTATCGATACTAAGATTAGTCAAATACGTCACATAAACCTCTCCGTTTTTAATATGCGGATGATTTGACTGCTCGTACAAATGCTTTGTGATGTTTTTAGAAACCTCATGCACATTTGCCGGATTAGCAAAAATCTCAGTTGCATATTTAAACATATCGTTGTAGTCCAAGTCCACTTCGTGTGCAAACTGATAATAGTTTTCTTCTTTTTCTCTAAAAGGCTTAAAAAAGAATTCTTTTATAAGAGGCACAATTTCATCATTTAAATTAAATGGCTGCTCTGATAAAAAAATCGCTTCGTTACGGCTTTTGTTTCCTACACGGTGTATAGAAAGCGTCTCGATGTGGGTGTTGAATAGGTTGATCATTTTTTTTGAGTTGCTGAGGTTCTAAGATGCTAAGTTACTAAGGTTTAGTTTCTGTCTTTTATTTTTTTAATAAAAGAAACTAACATTCTTTCTACTTCGCGGCTGTCCTCATATAAGTTGTTAAAATCTTGTTCTTTTAGATAAGATATATTTTTTGCAATTTCTAACTGCGTCTGCATTTCGAATAATGATCCGACTGAAATGTTTAAAAAACGTAAAAGATCTTTATCGCTTTCTCTTCCAAATCCTTCTGCAATATTACTAGGGATAGAAATTGAACAGCGTCTAATTTGTGAAGTTAATCCGAAAATTTCTTCTTTTGGAAAATTGTTTGTTGAAAAATAAATTTTGGTTGTCAAGGCCATTGATTTCTGCCATATAAGGAGACTTCTAAAATTACTCATATTTATATTTTTTAATTCAAAGAATTAAAAATAAGAAAAAACTTTCAAAATAAAAACCTCAGAACCTTAGCCTCTCAGAATCTTAGAACCTCAAATTAATTCCAATTCTCCTCAAATCCATAATCTTCGAAGCTGTCGTCGCCTTCGAACATGTCAAGATCGTCTTCGTCTAGGTCGTCTTCAAATTCTCCGTAGATATCGTCGTGCATATCAGCTTCAAAGTTTTTTTCGACAGCCTCGTCTGGCATTTCACCGTGAGAGAACAAAGTTTCAGGATAAACAGCTCCAACGGCTTCCTCTTCGATAGCTGCTAATTCAACTAAGAAAGTCCACATACTGATGAAATCATAAACGTAGATAATTTTAGTGTTTTCACGATCTAAGATACTAGACAAGGGATAATCATTCATGGTTCTTATTTCGCCAGGAACATCTCCAGTATCAAAAAGCGGAATTTCATCTTCTTGATTCCAAGTTTCATCACAAGTATAAAATGAAGCGACTTCTGATCCGTCAAAGCCAAAAGCGTTGAAGATTGCATTATGTAAATCCTCAAGAGTATCATCTTCAAGAATTGCAATGTCTCTAAAAATATCTTCTTCGGCGTCTAGAATTACTCTAAATTTATAAACCATAACATTTGTTTTTATTGAGAGGTCAAAGGTAAAATATAAAAAACGAAATACGAATTGTGAATTGAGATTTGTTGAAAAGATTTTAATGTTTTGATTTACGGTAGTTTATTTAGTTGGCGCTCCTGCAAGGTTTTCAAAACCTTATAGGTTTGTAATCGTATTAAAGCTATACCTACAAGGTTTTGAAAACCTTGCAGGAATAGGAATGAGAATTACCTTCCAGTCAATCTTTTTCTAATTTTATGATAATGTTTATGATAAGTACTATGACTAGGATAACTTCTGCTGGAAGTCAAATTATTAAAAACTAAAGCCGTTAAAAGTAAAATAAGCACACCAACTAAAACTGGCGAAATCACATACATATATCCTAAAGCTTTTATTTGTGTTGAACCTGTAACTGCAATCAAAGCAGTAGCACCTCCCGGCGGATGAAGCGTTTTTGTAATCTGCATGAAAATGATAGAGAGTGAAACTGCCAGAGGAGCAGAGATCCAAACAATATCGGGTACAAGCTTATTTATAGTGACACCTATAAAAGCCGAAATAACATGACCGCCAACTAAATTTCTCGGCTGCGAAAATGGACTTTGAATAATTCCGTAAATCAAAACACTCGAGGCACCAAAAGAACCAATTAAATACACAACATCACTCCCCGAAAAATGAGAAGATTCAAGATAAGCTAGAATTCCGATACCAACAAATGAACCTAAAAAGGACCAAAAATGTTCTTTATAATCAATTAAAGTTTCTTTATAAAGAATGTAACGTGTTTTTCTGTAGCTTCTTCTAATTTTTTGAGTGGGCATTTATGTGGTATTTATTGTAAAACTTTGATATTTTTTGCAATAGATTTCAACGATTCATAAAGATTTTTTAATCGTTTTAATCTGTGAAATCTGTGGCTAAATAATTTATTTAGTCAAGCTTGGCGCGTAACTATATACAGTGTATGGATATATTGTTTTCGCAGTGTATTTTGAAATTAAGCAAACTATAAGAATTGGTAAAAAGAGAGTATAATCGTTTGTTAATCCGCAGACTAAAAATATTGCTGTAAACGGAGCATGAATACTGGCGCTTAAAACAGCTGCCATTCCGATGATCATGAAATTTACTGGAATTACATTTACATGAAAAAAGCTGTTTAATATTGATGCTAATAACAATCCTAAAAATGCACCAATAAATAAACTTGGAGCAAATACGCCGCCGTCACCTCCAGAGGCAAGAGTCACAGAAGTTACAATTGGTTTTAAAATCAATATTCCGATAAATGTCAGCGCTAAAGTTATGGTTAGCGGAAGCTGGCTGGTGCTAAAAATCCCTTTTATAGCATGATATCCTTCTCCGTATAATTGAGGGAAAATAAAAAGTGAGATACTCAAAACAGCAGATCCGATAATAATTTTATAATAATGGGTATTTATTTTTCCGAATTGAGATTTGAAAAATAAAACGCATTTAGTCAAATAAACAGAATTCATTCCAGCTAAAATTCCTAAAAGAATAAAATACGGAATCGCTTTTAAATGCCAGGTTGTAATAGATACAGCAAATAGAGGTTCTTCTTTTAAAATATTAAGTAAGCCAAAAGCAATTGAAACAGCAATTACATTTGAAATTATAAATGCACGTGTTACTTTTCTGGAAATAACTTCAAAAGCAAACAATATTCCCGCAATCGGACTGCTGAAAAGTGCCGTTACACCAGCAGCAACTCCGGCGCAGATTAACTCTGTTTTGTATTGGCGGAAAACATTTTCTTTTTCGTGTGCAACAGAACCAATTGTTGCTGTGGCTACAACTGTAGAAACTTCTATTCCTGTTGAACCTCCAAAAATTACAGTTAATAATCCGTTTATGAAGTGAGATGGAATTTTATATGAAGGAAGATTTTTTTCAGTTTTTGTGCTTTCAAAAACCTCTTTGATTCCTTTGTTTTCTTTTTTCTTAAAAAGATATTGTCTCAGGAAATAAATTACAGATAATCCGAAAACTGGAAATACAATGTAAAATAGAGGATGAACCGATACTTGGTGAAAGAAGATTTCTTCGTAATATTCGGTTATTTTTTTTAGAGAAATTCCAAGAAAGGCAGAAAGGAAGCCAATTAAAATAGAAACAATAACTAATTTTCGGAATTTTATAAATTGATGATTTTTTTTGATTTGCGCCGTTTTGTTCATCAGAAGTAAATTTGAAATCGCATTTTTTTTATGCGGATCACAAAATTAAGCATCAAAATTGGTTTTTTATAAGAAATAATCAATTTAGTGTGTTAAAACCGATATAAACAAGAAAATTCGTTCGGTTAAACATGTTGCCACAAAGTCGACAAGGCGCAAAGTTTTTGTTTGCTTTATTTGGAAAGTTCTCGCATTTATGTCATTTCGTAGCCTCGGGATCGAAATGACAAATTGAAGGTGTATTCTAAAAGAAAAACCTCTGAAACTTTGCAACTTTGAGCCTTTGCACCTCTCATTATCTATCTCTCATAAAACTCGATCGGCAATAAATCAGGATCTGCAATAAAAGTAAAACGTTTATCGGTGGTTTCATCGATTCTGATTGGTTCTGATTCGATATTTTTTGAAGTTAAAAAAGCAATAGTTTCCTCTAAATTAATTACTTCAAATGCTAAATGTCTTAAACCCACAGCTTCAGGTCTTGAAGGTCTTTGCGGCGGATTCGGGAATGAAAACAATTCAACAACATAGGAACCATTTAAAGCCAAATCTAATTTATAAGATTGACGCTCTTCGCGATAAATTTCTCGAATAATTGTTAACCCTAAAATCTGGGTATAGAAGTATTTAGATTTTTCGTAATTTGAGCATAAAATGGCAATATGATGAACTTTATTAAGGGTAAGCATTATTTTTTTGATTCAGGTTCTTGATTTAATTTTCTAATCACTTTTGCTGGGTTTCCAACCGCTAATGAATTGTCTGGAATATCTTTTGTCACAACCGATCCGGCGCCAATAACACAGCCTTTTCCAATTGTAACACCTGGACAAATAACTGAATTTCCGCCAATCCAGCAATCGTCTCCAATGGTAACTGGGTAAGCATTTTCAAGCGTTTTTCTTAATTCAGCGTCAAGCGGATGCGAAGCTGTGTAGATTTGAACATTTGGTGCAATAAATACATTTGATCCGATATTTACAGGAGCACAGTCTAGAACGACACAATTCACATTGAAATAAACGTTGTCGCCGCAAAAGATATTATATCCGTAATCGCAGTGAAAGGGAGGCTCTATGTAAAAACCATCTCCAGTATTTGGAATAAGTTCTTTTAGAATTTCTTTTGCTTTTTTGGTTACTCTATATTCTTTTACATTAAGAGTATGCAAAAGATTTTTGGCTGTTCTACGTCCTTTTACAAGTTCTGGATCAAACGCATTATAGTATTCGCCAGAGATCATTTTTTCTTTTTCTGTTTTCATTTATTACATTTTCGTCTTGGCGATTTTTTCATGTATTTTTAAAGTTTCCAATAAAGCGGCAGTGGCATACCAAGGCGTTAATTCGGCTTCCAGTAAATTGGCTTTTATGGCAGGATCTGTTGCAACAAGCGCCTTTGCTTCTTCTATAGTTTCTACATTAAAAATATAAATGCCCCTATAATTTCTGTCGTTTTTCATAAAAGGGCCAGCAACAACCAGTTTTCCTTCTTTTGCTAATTTATTGATGTTGGCCATATGTCCCTCAAAAAGTTTTTTGGTTTCTTCTTTTGAAGCTGTTGTATTGGTTCCAGATTTTAAAAGACAAAAAACATATTTTTTCATTCCGTATTCGTCGGCATGAAGAGATTTTGCAAGATTTTCATCGTATTTGGCTTCAGTTTCCTGCGAAAAACCGATTACATTCATAAATAAAAAAAATAATAATAGTGTTGATTTTTTCATATGAACATATGTTAGATTTCGTTTTTTATTTTTCGTTAATTCTTTATGAATTAAATTAAACCAATTTCTTCAAAATAACGATCTGACCTAAATGATACACATCATGCTGAATAATTCCGTGAATGTGTTCGTAATAGGTATGGCCATTATTTACGTAAATTTTAGCCAAATCTTCGTCATTAAAATCTTCGAAAAAAGTATTCCATGATTCTTGAGATTTTGCCAATGTTTGAAGCGATTGTTCCCAAGCAGCTTCTGAAGGGTCTAAAACAGGTACAAAATAATTATGGTCAGGAGTTATAATTACTTCTCCCTGCATGCGTTCTAAAATGTTTCTTCTCCATTGTATTAAATGATTCACAATTTCCCAAATCGTGTTAAGATTTGGATTTGCTTTTTTGTAAGCCTGCTCTGCTGTTACATTTTGTAAAGTATCGGCAAGATTTACTTCCAGCCAAGGATTACCATTATAAATGGATTGATATAGATTTGAAATTCGTTTACTTTCTGACATAAAATGATGATTTTGGATTTCATAGCTAAGATACAAATTAGTAATTTACAACTCATCCTCGAAATTCTACAATTGGGTTATTATATATTTTTTAACAGAAAATGTTAAAATACATTTGCTTCATCAAAACCAAAGATGATATGAAAACCAAATTATTTTTTACCATTAGCTTTTTATTTTTTACAGCTTTAATTTTTGCACAAAATACTATTTCTGGAAAAGTTGTAGATCAAAAAGGAAAACCAGTTGCCGGTGCTAATATTTATATTGACGGCACTTATGACGGAGCAACAAGCTCTGAAACCGGAGATTTTTCTTTTGAAACAACTGCTGAAGCAAATCAATTTATAGTAGTTAGTTTTTTACTTTTCGAAACTTTTAAAACCGAAATTGATGTTACTAATTATAAAAATCAAACGGTAAAATTAAGAGAAAACGTAAATGCTCTTGATGCCGTTGTAATTACAGCTGGAACCTTAGAGTCTGGAGACAAAGCAAGGGTTTCTGTTTTAAAACCATTAGATATTGTAACAACTGCGGGTTCTGCAGGAAATATCGTGGCAGCTTTACAAACTTTACCTGGCACACAAACTGTTGGCGAAGACGGACGTTTGTTTGTTCGTGGAGGTGAGGCCAATGAAACACAGACTTTTATTGACGGAATTAGAGTTGCGCAGCCTTACGGAGCGACAACCAATAACTTACCAACTCGAAGCAGATTTTCTCCTTTCTTGTTCAGCGGAATTGCATTTTCTACTGGAGGTTATTCTGCTGAATATGGCGAAGCTCTATCTAGTGTTTTACTTTTAAACACGCAAGACGAAGAAGATCACGAAAAAACAGATATCGGATTAATGACAGTTGGTTTGAGTGTAGGAAATACTCAAAAATGGGAAAAAAGTTCTTTAAGTGTCAATATGGCTTATATTAATTTGGCGCCTTATCAAGCAGTAATTCCACAAAATGTAGATTGGAATAATCCCTATCAATCTCTTGGAGGTGAAACGGTTTACCGATATAAATTCACAAATGGAATCTTTAAATTATACGCTTCTTTCGACTCAGAGAAATTCGATTTGAATCAGAAAAATATCAATTTCGAAAATCCGATCAGAACCGATATGAACAATAATAACTTTTATTTGAATTCTTCATACAAAGGAAGTTTTGGAACAGGATGGCAGTTAACTTCAGGAATTAGTTACGGTTACAGTAAAAATAAATTGAAATATAATATCACAGATGTTGACAGCAACGAAAATGCAGCACAGTTGAAATTGAAACTTGCCAAAAAGGTTTCCAACCATTTTAGATTGTCTTTTGGTACAGATTATTTCATTACCAAATACAACGAAAATTTCGATGATAATGTTTCTATTAACGGTTCAAATGGCTACGATTCTAATATTTTTGCAGCTTACACAGAAGCAGATCTTTCGATCTCTAAAAATCTAGCTTTAAAAGTTGGTTTGAGATATTCAAATAACAGTTTGTTAAACGAAAATAATTTTGCTCCAAGAGCTTCATTAGGTTATAAAGTTTCAAAAAGCAGCCAGTTCTCGTTTGCTTACGGAGATTTTTCTCAAACGCCTGTTGTAGATTATATTAAATATTCAAAATACCATCAGTTTGAGAGTGAAAAAGCCAGACATTATATCTTAAATTATACGTTTACAAAACCTGGACAACTGCTTAGAACAGAATTATATTATAAAGATTACAGCAATTTAGTTCAATACGATACAAGAGATATTCAGTACAATTCGGTTTTCAATAATAACGGATCGGGTTATGCAAAAGGATTGGATGTACTTTGGAGAGACAGCAATTTGTACAAAAACTTAGAATATTGGATTTCATATTCATACATCGATTCAGAAAGACAATATAAAAACTTTCCAAACATGGCTACTCCAAGTTTTATTGCTAATCATAGTTTGTCTGTTGTAACCAAATATTTTATTACAGACTGGAAATCGCAAGTAGGTTTTACAAATAGCTACAGCTCAGGACGTCCTTACAATGATCCGAACCAAACGCAATTTATGAGCGGAAAAACAAAATCTTACAATAGTTTAAGTTTCAACTGGGCCTATTTATTAACCACACAAAAAATTCTTTACTTCTCTGTTTCGAATATTTTAGGAACACAAAATGTTTTTGGATATGATTATGCCAAAACAGCAGATCCAAGCGGAGTTTATCAAAGACAAGCTGTAACACCAACCGCAGATAGATTTTTCTTCGTTGGTTTCTTCTGGACAATCAGCCAGAATAAAAATGAGAATCAGTTGAAGAATCTTTAAAAGATTCTAAAGTTCTGAGATTCTAAGTTGCTGAGAAAAACTTAGAATCTTAGTCACTTAGAACCTCAGAATCTCCAAAAAAACAATTCATCATCAAAAATCAACAACTCAGTATCATTTAATTTTAAAAGAGTAAAAAGCGTAATACTTTTGAAGTATAAATTAGAAAGGACCAAAGAAGCAAAGTGACAAAGGTTCAAAGTTTTAAAAATAGTAACAATATAAAAAAACAAACCTTTGTCCCTTTGCAACTCAAAACCTTTGAACCTTAAAAAAAAGAGTTTTAATCATCAATAAAAAAACCTTAGAATACCAGAATCTTAATAACTTATAAACTTTAAAAAAAAGAAATCATGACCAAAATTATCACCGTTATTACATTATTTATCTGCAGTTTATTATCTGCACAAACACAATTTGAACAAGGAATGACTAAAGCTTTCGGGCTTTGGAAAGAAGGAAAAAATGCAGATGCTTCTGCAATGTTTGAAAGAATCGCAGCGGCTGAAAAAACAAGCTGGCTTCCTAATTACTATGTAGGTTTGGTAAACACATTATCTGTTTTTACAGAAAAAGATAAAACAAAAATCGATTTGTTATTAACCAAAGCTCAGGATGCATTAGATATTGAATTGATAAAAGATCAAAGTAACTCAGAATTATATGTATTGCAAGCGCTAATTTATACAGGATATGTTGTAGCAGACCCAATGACAAACGGAATGAAATATTCTGGAAAAGTTATGGAAGCTTACGCGAAAGCTAAAGCACTTAACCCAAATAATCCAAGAGCAGTTTTTGGAGAAGCTGACTATCAATTAGGAGGCGCAAAATGGACAGGAGTTGACACAAAACCTTTATGTGTACAAGTTGATAAAGCTATTGAACTTTTTGGTACTTTTAAACCAGAAACTCCTTTTTCTCCAAAATGGGGATTAGAAAGAGCTCTTGAAGTTCAAAAAACTTGTAAATAATAAAAATATTAAACTAAGCTGATTATATGAAAGATGATGGAACTGTTTTTTCTGATTTAAAAGGTGGAACTATAGCATGTTTCAAGATTGCAATGGTATTTGCGATAATATTTTCAGCTTGTTTAGGAGATGATCTAAATATTAGAAACGTTCTTTTAACCTTTTTTATAAGCTGTCTTTATTCTTTTGGATTGGGTTTCGGTAACGGATTTATCAATGTTTTTCTAGATAAAAAATGGGATTGGCTGGAACAAACCAATCTGAGAGTTTATTACGGAATCTTAATAACCGTTTTATATACGGTTCCAGTTGTTTTAGGAATAAACTATTTTATTTTCGTTGTCGTGCAACATGTAACTTTAGATGTGTTTTTTGGAGCAAGAATGTTATGGGTGCATCTTTTCTACATCATTTTATCATTAGGAGTTTCGACTTTTATGCAGGCCAGAAGTTTTATGGTAAAATGGAAAAGGGCTTCAAAATTTGAAATAACACAACAGAAAATCATTGCAGGAACAGCAAATGCTAAATTCGAAAGCTTAAAAAATCAAATTGATCCGCATTTTCTTTTTAACAGCTTGAATGTTTTAAGTTCATTGATCGAAGAAAATCCAGATAATGCACAGCGGTTTACCACTTCTTTATCTAAAATTTACAGATATGTTTTAGAACAAAAAGATAAAGAATTGGTTTCGGTTGAAGACGAATTATCATTTGCGAAAACCTATATGAATTTGTTGAAAATGCGTTTCGAAAACAGCTTGTTTTACGAATTGCCAACAGAAGACATAAATCCAGATGCTAAAGTGGTGCCGCTTTCCTTACAGCTTTTGCTTGAAAATACAGTTAAGCATAATGTGGTAAGCGAACAGAAACCACTTCATATTAGAATATTTATTGATAAAGATTATTTGGCTATTCAAAATGATCTTCAGAAGAAAGAAGTGCTGCAGGACAGACAAGGTGTTGGACTGCAGAATATCGTAAACCGTTACGGAATTATAACCGATAGGAAAGTGAAGGTGGAGCAGGACGAGAAAAATTTTACGGTTAAGATTCCAATTTTAACAAAACAAGTTAGTGTTATGGAAACAAATGCAGATTATAATGATGAAGCGAAAGCTTATTATAGAGCCAAAAAAAGAGTTGAGGAATTAAAGGGATTTTATGCAAATATAATTTCATACTGTTGTGTGATTCCGCTTTTAGTTTTTATCAATCTAAGATTTTCACCTGGATTTCAATGGTTTTGGTTTTCTGCTTTAGGCTGGGGATTTGGAATTACGATGCACGCTTTTAAGGTATTTGGTTATAGTTCAGATTGGGAGGAAAGAAAAATTAGAGAGATTCTAGAAAGAGAAAACAAACAAAAAACATGGAAATAATCATGGAAAAAGATTTTACAGAAGCAGAACGTTATTATGATGCTCAGAAAAGAGTAAAAGAAATAAAAGAGTTTTACGAGCATTTGACAGTTTATCTTCTAACTAATCCAATTGTGATTGTGGTAAATCTGATGACTTCTCCAGGATATTTGTGGTTTTTATGGTGCTTGATGGGATGGGGAATGGCTCTTATTATGCACGGATTAAAAGTTTTCAGCCTGCCGCCTTTTTTCAATAAAAAATGGGAAGAAAGAAAAATTAGAGAAATTCTAGAGAAAGAAAAAATTAGAAAAACTTGGGAGTAATATGGAAACAAAATTTGATTTTGATAAAGAACAATCTGAATTACAGAAATTAGCAAGTCGGAAAGTTATTAAACTTAAATCCTTTTACAAACAGTTATTTATTTACACCATCATTCTAATACTTTACCTTTTAAAAGAATACACCAAACTGCCGCTAAATGTATTCCCGATTAATTTGTTAAATGGTGTAATTATGATTTTGTGGGCTGCGGTAGTCATTGGCTCAGCAATAGATGTATTTGCTTCTTTTAAGATTTTTGATGAAGATTGGGAAGCACGTAAAGTAAAAAGTATTTTAGAGAGAAGAAATAAAAAACAAAAATGGGAGTAGTCATGGAAATGAATTATAACGAAGAAGAAAGATATATTCAAGCAAGAAAAAAAGTTGAGAATATCAAAGGATTTTATGGAAATCTTGTTGCCTATGTATTGGTAAATGCGATTCTGATTTTCATCAATTTATATACATCACCCCAGTATTTATGGTTTTTCTGGCCTTTATTATGGTGGGGAGTAGGGGTTGTTTTTCACGGATTGAAAGTTTTTGAAGTTTTCCCAACTTTAGGAAAAGAATGGGAAGAAAGAAAAATCAAAGAATTTATGGAGAAGGAAAAACAGAACAAAAATAAGTGGAAATAATATTAAAAGATAAAAAAAATGGGACGATTAAGAAGACATATGTACGAAGAATACGGGCAGGATTTTAACACTGATGAGCGTTATAATAAGGCGTATAGGAAAGTAAAGAAAATCAAAGGCTTTTACTCACATTTAAAAGTTTACATTATTGTTAATGTAATTATTATATTTTTAAGTTTGAATAAAAATTTTATAGGCAGCGAATTTAGACAAAGTGGTCTATTTGAGTGGCATACTTACTCAACAGCATTTTCATGGGGAATAGCACTTTTAATTCACGCTTTCCTTGTTTTTAGCGGCGATTATTTTTTTAGTGATAACTGGGAGGAAAAGAAAATTCGAAAATACATGGAAGAAGACGCTGCGAATAAAAAAAAATGGGAGTAACTTTGAATTAATTTTTTTCAAATTTTACATTATAGTAAATGATCACATTAATTATAGAAGACGAAAAACCAGCGGCAAGATTACTGCAAAGAAAACTTGAAAAGTTAGATGTAAAAGTAGAAACGATGCTTCATTCGGTTGAAGAATCAGTTGAATGGTTTGAAAATAACCCTCATCCAGATTTAATTTTTCTGGATATCCAATTATCAGATGGTTTGTCTTTTGAAATTTTTGAAAAAATTGACATCAAAAGTGCTATTATTTTTACTACTGCATATGATGAATATGCTTTAAAGGCTTTTAAATTAAACAGCATTGATTATCTTTTAAAACCAATTGATGAAGATGATCTTGAAGTGGCCGTTTCGAAGTTTAAAACCCGTATGCCAAAAGCAGCAGAAACTTCAAATCTGCAATTAGATTTTGAGCAGATTCGCCAAATGCTTTCCAATCCTTTTGAGAAAACGTACAAAAAGAGGTTTACAGTTAAAATTGGACAGCATTTAAAAGTCATTACTACAGAAGAAATAGAATGCTTTTTTAGTGAAAATAAAGGAACATACATTCATACTTACGAAAATCGTGATTATTTAATCGATTCGACTTTAGAAATCCTGGAGCAGGAATTAGACAAGAAAGATTTCTTTCGCGTAAGCAGAAAATTTATTGTGCCGTTAAAAGCTATTAAAGAAATTCAGGTGTATACCAATTCTCGTCTAAAAGTTATTTTACCAACTTACAGAGAAGATGAGGTTATTGTAAGCCGAGAAAAAGTGCAGGATTTTAAATCTTGGCTGGCATAAAACTTTTACTTTAAAATAGATTTCAACAGATTATAATTCGTTCGAATTAAATCTATTCCATAAAAGAGAGCCGTAAATTCGGCTCTTTTTAGTTTACATAAAATGAGTTATTTGCTCAGTCGGTGCAGCGTAAAAGTCATAGCGCTTAAAAGGAAAAATGCCATAATCTGGTGAATTAATCCTAAAGCCAATGGAACGCTGTATAATAATGTGAAAACTCCAAGTAAAAATTGGATGAAAACAAAAACTACAAGAGTTTTGATTCCGTTAGATTGTGTGTTTGTCAGCGAAATTTTGGTACTTCTGTAATATAAGAACAAAATAAAAGCTACTACTATATAAGCAAAAGTTCTATGCACAAACTGAACACCGCTTTTTCCTTCAATAAGATTTTTAATTAATGTTGGCTGTTCGATGTAAACCGAATCATGAATAAATTGCCCGTCGCTCATTAAGGGCCAGTGATTGTGAATTAATCCGGCATTTAATCCTGCAACAAATCCGCCATAAATAATTTGGATTAGTAAAGCCACTAAAGCAAATCGTCCAATGTTTCTTAGCGGAATATTGATTCTGCTGTTTTTTTCAGTATAGATTAAATCTAAAGCGACCCAAAGTGTATAAGCAAAAGTGATGAAAGCAAAAGTTAAGTGTAATGAAAGTCTAAAATGACTCACATCTGGATTATCAATCAAACCGCTTCTCACCATAAACCATCCTAAAAATCCTTGGAAACCTCCCATCGCCAAAAGAATAACACATTTTTTGATGGTTGCGCGATCCAGTTTTTTTCTAATTAAGAAATAAACAAATGGGACAAAGAAAACCAATCCAATAATACGACCGATGAAACGGTGAAACCATTCCCAGAAATAAATGAATTTATAATCTGCTAATTGAAAATCGTTATGAATATTGATTTTTTGATACTCAGGAAACTTTTTATATTCATCAAATGCGGCCTGCCATTTGGCTTCAGTTAAAGGTGGAAATGTATCGGTTACCAAATGCCAGTCAGTCATTGATAAACCTGAATTGGTCAAACGTGTGATTCCGCCCACGACAACCATTAAAAACAATAAAACACAGCCCGATAGTAACCAAATGATTACTGATTTATTCTCTTTTTTCATTTTATAAATAGTACTTATTTCTCTACTTTTTTTAAGCCCAATTTAGCTGCCCTTTTAATTACAAAATCATAAGCTGCCTGATATTCATTCGGAATATCTCCTTCTAAAATGGCTTCTTTCACTGCTTCTTTTAAAATTCCGATTTCTCTTGAAGGTTTTAAATCAAACATTTCCATAATTTCTTCGCCAGAAATTGGCGGCTGAAAATTACGAACATGATCGCGTTCTTCAACTTCAACAATTTTCTTGCGGACGATTTCAAAGTTCTTGTGATATTTTTTGAATTTCGATGGATTTTTGGTTGTAATATCTGCCTCACACAAAGTCATTAAATTTTCGACATCTTCACCAGCATCAAAAACCAAACGACGAACTGCGCTATCGGTCACAATATCCTGCGCCAAAACAATCGGGCGCGAACTCATAATAACCATTTTCTGCACAAATTTCATTTTGTGGTTCAAAGGCATGTGTAAACGTTCGAATATTTTCTTAGCCATTTTTCCGCCTAGAAATTCATGTCCATGAAAAGTCCATCCTTGTTTTTTAGTGAAACGTTTTGTTGGCGCTTTTCCAATATCATGCAATAAAGCCGACCAGCGTAACCAAACATCATCTGTATTTGGGCAAATATTATCGACAACTTCAAGCGTGTGGTAAAAGTTGTTTTTATGCGTATGACCTTCAATTTCCTCTACCTGATTCAACGCTGTTAATTCAGGTAAAATAATATCCAAAAGTCCAGTTTTGTATAAAAGTAAAAATCCGACTGAAGGTTTATCTGTAGAAAGAATTTTATTTAATTCGTCTACTATTCTTTCCCCAGAAATTATTTTAATGCGTTCAGCATTTTTTGTGATAGCATTTAATGAATTTTCTTCAATCTCAAAATTTAATTGTGTGGCAAAACGAATCGCGCGCAGCATTCGCAAAGGATCATCAGAATAGGTAATATCTGGATCCAAAGGCGTTTTTATTGTTTTGTTTTCTAAATCTGCCAAACCATCAAACGGATCTAAAAGATCTCCAAAATTACTTTCGTTTAACGATAAAGCCAAAGCATTTATGGTAAAATCACGACGGTTTTGATCGTCTTGAAGTGTTCCGTTTTCTACAATCGGATTTCGGCTGTCAAAATTATAAGATTCTTTTCGGGCTCCAACAAATTCGATATCCGTATCTTCAAAACGCAGCATTGCTGTTCCGTAAGTTTTAAAAACCTGAACCTTTGGTTTTTTAGGAAGTAGTTCAGACACTTTCAAAGCCAGTTCAATACCGCTTCCAACTGCTACAACATCAATATCCTTTTTAGAACCTCGGTTTAAAAGCAAATCGCGAACAAATCCGCCAATAACGTAACTGTCAACATTAAGTTCTTTTGATGCTTTCGAAATTATATCGAAAATTTTGTTTTGTAAAGCAGTTTTATAATTTGTTTGTGTAGCCACGAATTCAGTGATTTTTGAGTAAAATGCATTTTATATTTTAATAGAAATAGTTTCTATTAAAATAGAATAAAAATGCATGCAAATTTACAACATAGAAAATGCCTATTATAATCTACAGCTCACTTTTTTGAAGAAATTAATAGTTTTTGATATCGATTTTTATGAATTGAGAAAAAGGTTTGCCACGAATTATACAAATTACCACGAATTTATTTTTTTCTGCCACAGATTACAGGATTAAAAGGATTAAAAAATCTGTGTAAATCTTTTAAGTCTGTGAAAAAAAATGGAAACAATCAGAGTAAAACAAAAATTATTGAAAATTTGTGTAATTCGAGACGAAAAGAGAATAGCCGCAGATTACAGGATTAAAAGGATTAAAAATCTGTATGAATTTTTTAATCTGAGGCAAAAAATCTTCGCAACCTGCTTGAAAGAAAAATTCGTGCTAATTTGTGTAATTTGTGGCGGAAGAAAAAACTATAGAGCAATAAAACAAATCAATTAGGATAATCTGTTTTTAAAAATGCAATTTGTATTTTTGAGTCATAGAAAAAAGCACAAATGAAAATAGTTATATCGCCAGCAAAGTCTTTAAATTTCGAAAAAGAATTACCAACTACAAAACATACAGAGCCTTCATTTTTAAAAGAAGCAAGAGTGGTTCATAAAGTGGTTAAACAAAAAAAGCCATCTGAATTATCTGAATTAATGTCAATCTCAGATAAATTGGCAGATTTAAACTGGAAAAGAAATCAAGATTGGAAAACTCCTTTTACGCCTCAGAATGCACGTCCAGCAGTTTATACTTTTGATGGTGATGTTTATACAGGCTTGGACGCATATACTATTCCGTTAGAGAAATTAGAAGCGCTTCAAGATAAATTAAGAATTTTATCTGGTCTTTATGGTCTTTTGAAACCGCTTGATTTAATGCAGGCATATCGTTTAGAAATGGGAACCAAAATGCCAGTTGGTGAATATAAAAACCTTCACGAATTTTGGAAACCAACAGTTACAAAAGCGCTAAATAAAGAATTGAAAAAAGGCGAATTATTCGTGAATTTAGCCAGTAACGAATATTTTTCTGCTGTTGATGTGAAAGCTTTAAAAGTTCCTGTCATTACTCCAGACTTTAAAGATTATAAAGACGGAAAATTAAAAATGATCAGTTTTTTTGCCAAAAAGGCGAGAGGTATGATGGTTCGTTATATCATCGATACCAATGCTGAAACGGTAGATGATTTAAAAGGATTTAATTATGATGGATATCAGTTTGATGCTAATCTTTCAAAAGGAAATCATTTGGTTTTTACAAGATAATTTTTAAGATGCTAAGATTCTAAGTAGCTGAGGTTCTAAGTTTTTTACAGAATTATTTAAAAAATTCAATAAAATTATCCTCTTAGAAAAGAAATAATAGTAAAATAAAAAGCCGAGTTACAGGAAAGTGAACTCGGCTTTTTCGTATTATAAATAATTATTAACATTAATGCATCGCATCTGCGGGATTAATTTTATTCTTCCCTTTTTTGATAAAGAGAATAATCGGTATACAACATAAAAACATAATTCCTAAGTACATGAAAATATCCATGTAAGCCATTACTGTACTTTGTTTCATGACTGAACCTTCTATTGCCTGATATGCTTTTTTCAAAGCAACATCTGCACTATATCCTTTTGACATAAAGGCGTGCTGCATTCCTGCAATTCGCTGCTGCACTTCAAATTTGGCAGGATCTAGGTTATTAATTAAATCTACTCGGTGTGACTGGCTGAAACGTGTGATGAAAGTGGTAATAATCGCAATACCAAATGATCCTCCTAACTGACGCATCATTCCTGTAAAAGCTGCACCTTCACCAATTTGTTTTCCTTTTAATGTAGAAAGCGAAAGGGTGGTAATAGGTACGAAAAGTAATCCAAGACCAATTCCTCTTAAAATTAAAGGCCAGTACATATGTTCAACTCCTGTATCAGGTGTCATACGGCTGTACATCATGAATGTGAAGAAGAAGAAAACTAAAAATCCTACTCCAACCATATATCCTTGAGGCACACCTTTCTGAATCATATTTCCAACAAATGGCATCATAATCGCCGTTGTGATAGATCCTGGAATTAATAATAATCCAGCATCAGTTGCGGTCCACCCTAAAATGGATTGTGTATAAATTGGGATAATTAATGTCGAGCCATATAAACCGAAACCAAGTATGAAACACATAATAGTTCCGATTCGTAAATTTCCATCTTTTAAAACACTCAAGTTTACAATTGGATATTTGTAGGTCAGCTCTCTCCAAATAAAAAGAACTAATCCTAAAACAGTTATGACACTTAGAGTTACAATAAGTGAGTCGTTAAACCAATCGTCCTGCTGACCGTGTTCTAGTACGAATTGTAAAGAACCAATAAAGGTGCTCAACAAAACAATTCCCCACCAGTCAACCTGATTTGCTTTTAATTTTTCTCCATATTTTGGACTTCTAACAAAAGTTAAAGCCAAGATAGTTGCAATAATTCCTAACGGAATGTTGATATAGAAAATGTACGGCCAAGAATAATTATCTACTAAATATCCTCCTAAAGGCGGACCTAAAGTTGGACCAACAATTACACCCATTCCGTAAATAGCCTGCGCCATTCCACGTTTTGCAACTGGGTAACTTTCTGTAATAATTGTTTGGGCTGTTACCAGAAGCGCTCCACCACCCATACCTTGTACGAATCGAAAGGCTACAAGTTCCCAAATATTTGTGGCATTACCACACAAAAAAGAACAGACCGTAAATATTATGATGGAAGCCACAAAATAATTACGTCTTCCAAATTGCTGTGATAGCCAGCTCGTCATCGGAATTACAATAACATTCGCAATTGCGTATGCTGTAATTACCCACGCCACATCGGTCAAGGTAGCACCAAGACTTCCGCGCATGTCTGTTAGAGCTACGTTTACGATCGTGGTATCAACAATTTCCAGCAATGCACAAAGTACAGCTGTAATTGTAATTACAACACGTCTGAAGCCGTATTCTACTAAATCGTCGTCTGCTTGTATTGCTGTTGCCATTTATTTATTTTAAATGTACGTCTACATCAACATTCATTCCTGGTCTTAAAAGTTTTACTTTCTCAGGATCGTTTGATTGGTCTAAACTAATTTTTACTGGTAATCTTTGAATTGTTTTTACGAAGTTTCCTGTTGCATTATCAGGAGGTAACAATGAAAAACGAGATCCTGTAGCAGGAGAGAATGAAGTTACAGTTCCTTTAAACTCATAATTTGGATACGCATCAACTTTTAAGCTTACTTTTTGTCCCACAACCATTTTGTTTAATTGTGTTTCTTTAAAATTAGCTACAACCCAAGCTTCATTATTATTGATAATGTAGAATAAAGATTGTCCTGGCTGAACCAATTGTCCTGGCTGGATATCAACTTTAGAAACTTGACCATCAATAGCTGCAGTTACCACTGTATAAGAAAGATTTAAGTGAGCAACATCTAACATTGTTTTAGCTTTTTTGATGTTTGCTGCCGCAACTTCTGTTTGTTTGTCAGAAACTTTAGATTTTGACTGAATAACTGATTTTTGGTAAGAACTTGCTCTTTGTTGTTGTTCTAAAACACGTACTTGGTTTTCAGCCTCTTCTTTTGCAGTTAAAGCCTGCTCATATTGTTGTTTTGTAATAGTATGAGTTTTGTACAAGTTATTGTAACGGTTGTAATCGTTTGTAAGCTGTCTCAATCTAATTTTTGCACTTTCGATAGAACCACCTGCAGATCTCATTTGAGCATCAGAAACTGAAATACTTGCGTATGCACTTCCGATATCAGCTTTTGCAGCTTCGTATTGACCTTCAGCACCTAATAAAGCAGCATTAGCTTCATCAATTTTTAACTGATAATCTCTCTTGTCGATAGTAAATAAAGTATCTCCTTTTTTTACATAATCATTATCTTTCACATATACTTTGCTGATATACCCAGAAACTCTTGGGATAATCGGGTTCATTTTTTTCTCAATTTGAGCATCATCTGTTTCTTCGTGAGCCAATGAGTGCATGTATTTTGATATTCCGTAAGTTCCTCCCACTAAAACCAAAACGGTTAGTATGATGATGAATTTTTTATTTGTCTTTTTCTTTTCCATGAGAGATATCGATTATATTTTAGAAAGATTGAATGATTGTGATAATTGTCCTGATACTGAAAGTAGTTCGTAATATTTTTGAATAATTGTCGCTTTTGATACAGCTGTATTTATTTTTGCGCTTAATTGCTCAACATCAGCTTCTACCAAGTCATTGGTATCTGCCAACCCATTATCGAATTTATCTTTTACAAGTCTGTAATTTTCAGCTGCTTGTTGAAGTGCTTCGTCATAAACTACACTTTGATTGATTGCCAAGTCATAGTCTTCAAGAGATTTTTGAACTTCAACTTTAATGCGATCCGTCATAATAGCTTCGGTATTTTTAACTTCTAAAGCTCTGCTTTCTGCTTCTTTAACATGTGCGCTGTTTTTTAGAATTCCAGATAAATCATAAGATAAACCTAAACCAAAATTCATAGCATATTTTACAGTTATAATATCTTTAAGATCTAAAGCGGTATAACCTCCCAACAATGAAAGAGTTGGGTAATAAGCTGCTTTTGCAATCTTGATATTAGCTTCTGAAGCTTTTTGCTGTAAACGAATTGCTTCAAGATCTTTTCTGTTTTCAAGAGCCATAGCATCAGATGTAGGTGCGTTGGTTGTTTTCAAGTTGAAGAAATCTTCTTCATTTACCTCAATCTTTACAGATGGATCTAATTTAAGTATTGTCGTTAAATAATAATTAATGTTAGTGATATTATTATTAGCTTCATCGATTGATAATTGTGTCTTTGAAACTAATAATTGCGCTTTCAATAAATCATTTCTCGGAATAATTCCGTTTTTTTCCAATTCAATGAAATCAGTAACACGTTGTTTAGCGCTTTTTTGATTCTCATTTAGAGCATCTAAAGTTTTTTGTGCTTTGTATAGAGCAGTATAATAGGTAATAACCCTTAAAGCAACATCTTCTTTTGTTTTCTCAGCGTTAGCACTTTCAGCTTCGTACAATTTATCGTAAGCTTCAATGCTGTTTTGAATTTTAAATCCAGCAAAAAGAGGTAAGCTTAAATTCGCCATTCCTATCATTGCGCGGTCTGGAGAAGCCAAAGAAGCACCTTCACCTTGATTTGGCAAATCAATCGAAGCTTTTGTAAGACGTTGATATTGCCCAGAAATTTTTAAATCTGGATATTGGTTATTCTTAACCGTTTGTAATTCATACTTTTTTGTGTTTACCTTAGTATTGGCAAGCGTAACTTCGTTACTCTTTTCCCAGGCCATTTTCACGGCTTCGTCTAAGGTTAAACTTGTTTTTTCTTGTGCTTCAATTGAAGATATTCCTATAAAGAAAACTCCAAAGAGCATTAATTGACTAATTTTCATAAACAAGTAGCGCTTTTATAGTTTGTTGAATGTGCTTTGTGAGATCGTTTTTAATGTAATTGTTAAACATTTCTTCTGTTTTTAAATCCAATAATTCTTCGAAGAAAGATCGGTTCATATGGAAGTGAAAGAAGGTTCCAATAATAGTTGGTGTAATTAGTTGAATATTAATATCTTTTCTAAAAACACCCTGAGTCTGACCCTGTTTGATAATACTTTCAACAGATTTTAAATTTCCTTTTTTAAGTTCTGTAAACGCATTTAGGCTCTTTTCTCTTTTTTTATTATTAAGTTCAAAATGTAAAACTCTGTAAATCCCTTTGTTAAGGCAAATTCTGTTAATGTAAATTTCGATTAATTTATTGACTTTTTCAAGAGGTTCAAGGTTTTCCTGTAATAAATTTTCGAGTTGTAATTTTAAATCAACAGTTTTGTAAAAAATCAAAGCTTCTAGAAGTCTTTCTTTTGAACCAAAATAATACGAAACCATGGCAATATTAATTTTTGCCTCTTTGGAAATATCCCGTATTGATGTCCCCTCAAATCCTTTCTCAGAAAATAGCTTTTCAGCAACATTAAGAATCTGAATTTTTTTATCGTTTAATTCGATCTGTGACATGATATTGTTTCTAATCGGATGCAAAATTAAACAGTTGTTTAATTTAAACGCTTGTTTAATTTTATTTTAACATAACATTAACATAAAACGGTTTCGATAAATTTGAGCAAAAAAAAAAGCTGAAATACCAAGTATTTCAGCTGTATTAGTTTTATTTTTCATTCTGCCGATGGAGGAATCTTACTCGTAATGTGACAAAAATTGGCGACTTTAGAACTGGAATTTCTAATGAAATTACTCCTTCATCGGAATGACAAACAGAATTTTTAGTTTAGATAATTATCGAATCGCTCCAACAAAATCTTCAATTTTCCCACTACCTTTTTCACTCAGATGTTTAATAAAAGCACTTCCAATAATAGCGCCTTTTGCATATTTTGTGGCCTGATTAAAAGTTTCTTTATTTGAAATTCCGAAACCTACAATTTGAGGGTTTTTCAAATTTAGATTTGCGATTCTTTCGAAATAATCTTCCTGAACATTTCCAAAACCAGATTGTGATCCTGTAACGCTTGCAGAACTTACCATATAAATAAATCCGTTCGAAACACTGTCAATAAAACGAATGCGTTCATCTGAAGTCTGAGGCGTAATTAAAAACACATTAATTAATCCGTATTTTTCAAAAATAGCTTTGTATTCATCTGCATAAACATCTACTGGAAGATCTGGAATAATTAAACCATCTATTCCAATTTCAGCACATTTTTTACAAAAAGCTTCAACACCATATTGTAACATAGGATTAAAATATCCCATAATAATCAATGGAATTTTTACGCTTTCGCGGATGTTTTTCAGCTGATCGAATAGAATTTGAGTAGTCATTCCGTTATGAAGAGCCTGTGTAGAACTTGCCTGAATGGTTGGTCCATCTGCCAAAGGATCACTGAAGGGAAGTCCAATTTCAATTAAGTCAACTCCATTTTTTTCTAAATCTTCAATAATCTGCACGGTATCATTTAAGTTCGGATATCCTGCAGAAAAATAGATCGAGAGTATTTTTTTATCTTCTTGTAATTTCTGATTTATTCTGTTCATTAGTGTGTGTTTTTGTCCTAACAGGTTTGCAAAAAACCGGTTACGTATTTTTTATCGTAATATTTATCGATTATTTATTTTCTGTATAAACCCATGCCATTCTTCCTGACTTTAGTTTGACTTGGACTCTTTTATATGAATTAGATTCGAATTGATCAACTTTTAATAATTCTGTATTAGTAACCTCAAAGACAGCACCATGGATAATGTCTTCCAGATTTTCACTTGGCACTGCAACGACATAATCTGCCATTCCAAATTCTTCTTCTATCTGCAAACTTTTTAATTTGAAACCCAGTATTTGATCTTGAGTTCCGTTTAAAACTTTATTGAAAATCTGCATTTGAATTTGTTTCGATCTTAATGTTCCGTATGAGAATAATAGTTCCATAATTATGATTTTTCTCTTTATTTGTTTGAGTTTGGATATCGGATTGGAACGTCCAAATTACAATTTTTATTACAATTTAAAGTAATCTATATAATTATCTAAATCTTTGTCACCACGTCCAGAAAGGCTGATAACCACAATATCTGTAGGTTTAAATTTTTTCTGATCTAAAACTGCAAAGGCATGCGCACTTTCGATTGCCGGAATAATTCCCTCTAATTTTGTCAGTTGTAAACCTGCATTCATCGCATCATCATCGGTTACCGAGAAAAATTCACCACGTCCGCTTTTGGCTAAGTGTGCATGCATTGGCCCCACTCCAGGATAATCTAATCCTGCTGAAATAGAATAAGGTTCAGTAATTTGTCCGTCTGCAGTCTGCATTAGCAAAGTTTTACAGCCGTGAATAACGCCTACTTTTCCTAATTTACTCGTTGCAGCGCTATGTCCGCTGTCAACACCTTTCCCAGCAGCTTCAACAGCAATAATGCCAACTTCTGGTTCGTGTAAAAAGTGATAATACGTTCCCGCTGCGTTACTTCCGCCGCCAATACAAGCTACTACGTAATCAGGGTTTTCGCGGCCTTCTTTTTCTTTTAACTGCCATTTAATTTCTTCTGAGATAATACTCTGAAAACGCGTTACCATATCTGGATAAGGATGAGGTCCAATCGCAGATCCGATAATATAATGTGTATCTACAGGATTATTGATCCAGTCACGAATGGCTTCGTTTGTAGCGTCTTTAAGTGTTCTTGAGCCCGAAAGTGCTGGGCGAACTTCAGCGCCTAACATTTTCATACGGGCAACGTTTGGTGCCTGGCGCGCAATGTCAATTTCACCCATATAAACGATACATTCAATTCCCATTAAGGCACAAACAGTTGCTGTTGCTACACCGTGCTGGCCAGCACCAGTTTCGGCAATAATTCTTTTTTTGCCCAAACGTTTTGCCAGTAAAATCTGCCCGATTGTATTGTTGACTTTGTGTGCTCCGGTATGATTTAAATCTTCTCTTTTTAAGTAGACTTTGGTGTTGTATTTTTCAGATAAACGTTTTGCAAAATACAACGGACTTGGTCTCCCAACATAATCTTTTAGCAATTGGTTGAATTCGGCTTTAAAATCCGGTTCGTCCATTATACTAAGGTATTTTTGACGTAATTCTTCTACATTTGGATAGAGCATTTCAGGAATATAGGCTCCTCCAAATTCTCCGTAATATCCTTTTTCGTTGACGTTAAAACTCATTTTATTTAAAGTTTAAAAGTTGGCAATATCAAATTTGCGTTTGAAGTTGCTAAATAGATTTCTGTTTTTCAGCCCTGGTTCGATTTCAAATTTACTATTTACATCAACAGCATAAATAGGTAATTTACTTTTTGAAATTTCTTCAATGGCTTTTAATTCGTTAATTCCAATTCCGCCACTCAAAAAGAAAGGTTTATCAGAATTGTATTTTTTTAATATAGTCCAGTCGAAAGTGGTGCCGTTGCCGCCTGGTAATTTGCCTTTGGTATCAAAAAGAAAATAATCGCAGACACTTTCAAAAGGTTTAATAATTTCAAAATCAAAGTTTTCATCAGCCGAAAATACTTTTATAATTTCGATTTTTTTTGGCAGTTGTTTTTTTAATTCTGATAAAAATTCAACAGATTCATTTCCGTGTAATTGAACGGCTTGTAAATTGTATTTTGTTACTTTTTCCAGAATTTCTTCTTGGCTTTGATTGACAAAAACGCCTACTTTTTTAATTGTTTTTATCAGTTCCGGAATTTCTCCGTTAAAGTATCGTGCGGATTTTTCCCAGAAAATAAATCCCATATAATCGGGTAGGAGTGCGCCTACTTCGAGGATGTTTTCGGGGTATTTCATGCCGCATATTTTGAGTTTCATTACAGTTGTGTGTTTTTTACCGCAAAGTGCGCTAAGGTTTTTTAATTTTGATTATGCTTAAAGCGATAAGTTCGCAAAGGCTTTTTATTATTTTTTGCCACGAATTACACGAATTTTCACTAATAAAATTCGTGCTAATTAGTATAATTTGTGGCAAACCTTCATATATTTAATTGTTTAATAAATTCTGTTGCAGCCACTCCAGCGTTGTCGGTTTTCATGAAGTTTTCTCCAATTAAAAAACCTTTGTAGCCATAAGGCTTTAATTCTTGGATGGCTTCGATTGATGAAATACCGCTTTCTGAAACTTTTACAAAATCGTTTGGAATTTGCGATGCCAATTCTTTACTGAAATCTAAACTTACTTCAAATGTTTTTAGATTTCGGTTATTTACACCAATCATGTCTAAAGTTGGCATAATCGATTTTTCCAGTTCTTCTTGATTGTGAACTTCTAGTAAAACTTCTAAATCTAATTTTTTGGCAAATTCAGATAATGATTTGATTTCTTCTCTGGTTAAAACAGCAGCGATCAAAAGAATTAAATCTGCCCCGTGAGCTTTTGCTTCTAAAATCTGATATTCGTCTACAATAAATTCTTTTCGCAAAAGCGGAATACTTACCGATGCTCTAGCCAAAAGCAAATCGTCTAGAGAACCACCAAAGTATTTTCCGTCTGTTAAAACTGAAATTCCGCAAGCGCCTGCATTTTCGTAGCCTTTTACTACTTCTTCAACAGTAAAATTATTGTTAATGATTGATTTTGAAGGAGAACGGCGTTTGTGTTCGGCAATAATTCCAGAATTGCTTTCTTTTAATTTCTGACTCAGAGAAATAGTTTGTTTTCCAAAAAATACAGAAGCTTCCAATTGAGAAACTGGTATGATTGATTTTTTTAGAATGACTTCTCTTTTTTTGTCTACTATTATTTTATCTAAAATGTTCATTTTTAAAGATGCTAAGTTTTTTAAAGAGATAGTTGTTGTAATTTTTTAAGAGCTTGATGTCCTTTTCCGGATAACAAACTTTCTTTTGCCAGTTCAAAACCTTCTTTTGGAGAGCATTTTGTAACCGTTGCGATTGCCATTGCAGCATTCGCTAAAACTACATTGTTTTGTGCTTCAGTTCCTTTTCCTGAAATGATATTGATAAACATATCAGCTGATTCCTCGATGGTTTTTCCGCCTTCAATTTCACTTTGTGATAAAAGGTGAACACCAAAATCTTCTGGTTTCAGCATTCCTTCCATGTGGTTAGAAATGGTTTTGGTAGGGCCAGTTAAGGAGATTTCATCATATCCGTCAAGGGAATGCAGAATCGTAAAATTCACATCGGTGTTTTGATATAAATATGCATACATTCTTGCCAGCTCTAAATTGAAAACCCCAACCAATTGATTTTTTGGAAATGAAGGATTTACCATTGGCCCTAGCATATTAAAAAATGTTTTTACGGCCAGTTCTTTTCTAATTGGTCCAACATTTTTCATCGCTGGGTGAAATAGGGGAGCGTGCAAAACACAAATTCCGGCTTGATCGATACATTTCTCTAAAAACGAAGGATCGTTGCTGAATTTAATTCCCATTTTTTCCATCACATTGCTTGATCCTGAGATCGATGAAACTCCGTAATTTCCGTGTTTGGCAATTTTAATTCCAGCTCCAGCAGAAACAAAAGAGGCTAGAGTTGAAATGTTGAAAGTGTCTTTTCCGTCACCGCCCGTTCCGCATAAATCTATTGTATTATAGGCTGATAAATCGACACGAATACATAATTCTAATAAAGCTTCACGAAAGCCTGAAAGCTCATCGATTGTTATGCTTCGCATCATAAAAACTGTCAAAAATGCCGAAATCTGGCTTGGATTGTATTGACCGCTTGAGATATTAATCAATACGTTTTTTGCTTCTTCTTTAGAAAGCACTTCATGATTGATTAATTTGTTTAATATAGTTTTCATTTTTTTTAAGATTCTAAGTTGCTAAGGGATTAAGGTTCTACGTTGTAAACTGGGACTGAATACTGAGGCTGAAAAACTAACTCTTAATCCAATTCTCTAAAATCCTTTTTCCGTTTGGTGTTAAAACACTCTCTGGATGAAACTGAACACCTCTTACATCATAGTTTTTGTGTCTAAGAGACATAATTTGTCCATTTTCGTCTACTGAAGTTGCTTCTAAATCTTCTGGTAAATTGCTGTCTACAACCCAAGAATGATATCTTCCTACTTCAAATTCGTTACCTAAACCTTCAAACAAAATTTCGTCTGAAACGACTGTTTTTACATTTGTTGCAACGCCGTGATATACTTTGTCAAGATTTGAAAGTGTTCCGCCAAATACTTCTCCAATTGCCTGTTGTCCTAAACAAACGCCAAGGATACTTTTCGTTGGACTGTATTTTTCGATTACAGCTTTTAGTAAACCCGCTTCATCTGGAATTCCAGGTCCTGGAGAAAGTAAAATTTTATCAAAAGATGCGATTTCATCAATATCAAATTCGTCGTTTCTGTAAACCGTTACTTCGCAGTTTAAATCTTCTAAATAGTGCACTAAATTGTAAGTGAAACTATCGTAATTGTCTATAACTAGTATTTTTTTCATGTCTTTTTTGTTTCAGGTTTTCTATGTTTCAAGTTTCACGTTCCAATAACTTGAAACTTGAAACCTGAAACTTGAAACCAATTTTATTTTTCTCGAACGTATTTTTCTGTAATAATTCGATTGATTCCTAATTTTTCTACTTTCTCAACACCTTTTTGTATTAAAGTGTCGTTTTGAATTTTTACTACAAATTCAAATTTGCCATTTTCCCAATCACGGTTATTAAAATATTCTAGGTTTTCGGTATAAATACTGTCTTTCAAAGTATATTTTCCTCCTCCTGCAAAATATACGGCTGTTGTAGAATCTTTTCCGTTTTTCAAATCATGATTTAAAAAAGCAAAATGACTGTCATTTATAATTTTAATCATTTTTGTGTTTGCATTGAAAGTCGAAAAAGTAGAATCTTTCTCTGTCGTTTCAGCAGAAATAAGACGCCAGGTTCCTTCAATAGAATTTTGCTTTTTTTCGGAATTACAAGCTGTAATGCTAATGATTAAAATTAAAATTGAAATTACTTTTTTCATGGATTATTGATAGTTTATGGTTTGTGGTTTGTTGTTAATTGTTTAAAGTTTCAGGTTTCAAGTTCTGCGACTGAAAACTGAACACTGATGACTAAATTTTCTCTGCCATTTCCAACGCCGTATTTAAAGCTCTTAATTTATTATAAACTTCCTGCATTTCACTTTCTTCGTCTGAACTTGCCACAATTCCAGCACCAGCTTGACAATGCAGTTGGTGATTTTTAGAAAGGAAAGTTCTAATCATAATTGCGTGGTTAAAATTTCCGTCAAAATCCATAACACCTATTGCGCCTCCGTAAAAATTACGATTGGTTTTTTCGCAGTCTTCAATTAACTGCATAGCTCTGTGTTTTGGAGCACCGCTTAATGTTCCTGCTGGAAAAGTATCAGCAACGACCTGCATTGTTGTTGCTTTGTCGTGTAAATGTCCAGTAACTTTTGAAACTAAGTGAATTACATGCGAGAAGAACTGAACTTCTCTATATTTTTCAACATTTACGTCGTGTCCGTTTCGGCTTAAATCATTTCTAGCCAAATCGACTAACATTACGTGTTCGCTGTTTTCTTTTTTATCTTCAGAAAGTTCTTTGGCCAAAAGAGCATCACGTTCATCATCTCCCGTTCTTTTGAAAGTTCCAGCGATTGGATGAATCTCAGCTTTTCTGTCTTTTACGATAATCTGTGCTTCTGGCGAAGAACCGAATATTTTGAAATCTCCATAGTCAAAGAAAAATAAATATGGAGAAGGGTTAATGCTTCTTAAAGCTCTGTAAACGTTGAATTCATCACCTTTAAAACCTTGTGTAAATCGGCGAGATAAAACCAATTGAAATACATCACCTCTGTAACAGTGCTTTTTTGCTAAAGCAACATTTTCTTTAAATTCTTCATCAGTTAAATTTGAAAATCCTTCGCCTTCTTTTGCAAATTTGTATGAAGCAATATTTCTAGATTGTAATAATTGTTCGATTTCGGCAATGTTATTTTTCCCGTCTAAACTGTGGCAGAAAATATATGCTTCATTTTTAAAGTGGTTGATCGCAATGATGTTTTGATAAACGGCATAAAAAATATCTGGAATTGCAGTTGCATTGTCTTTTTTCGCAATAGAAACCTTTTCAAAATAACGAACAGCATCATAAGAAATGTATCCAAATAAACCATTGTTGATGAATTTAAAATCGTTTTTTTCAGATTTAAACTGACTTGAAAATTCCTGAATGACCTGCGGAATATTTGTAGAAGCATCAATATTGATTTTTTCTGAAGTTCCGTCAGGAAAAGTTTTAGAGATAACTTCGTTTTCAATTTTTATAGTAGCAATCGGATTACAGCAGATGTAAGAGAAACTGTTGTCATTTCCGTGATAATCACTACTTTCCAATAGTAAACTGTTCGGGAATTTATCTCTAATTTTAAAATAAATACTTACTGGAGTAACCGTATCTGCCAGAATTTGTTTGTAATGTGTATTAAGAATAAAAGGTTTCAAAATGTATAGTTTTATTTAGTTCGTTGTTTTTTTATTTTAAATTTTGACCAAAAAAAAAGGCTTGTCGTGATGACAAGCCTTTTATATTTTATAGTTTTACAATACCATAGGAAGCTTTGTTCACGACGTCTGACGTAAATTGTTCCACCACCAAGTATTGTTTAATATTGTTCTCATTTCTGTTTTTGTTGTGACAAAGATATAAATGTAATTTGAATTGAAGTACATAAAATTTGAAAAAAATCTTTTCGAAAATGCAAATTTTGTTAAATTTTGATCAAATATACTATGGTAACTCTTTAATTCCCAATTGCTATTGTGTTGTTTACATTTAACCTAAAATCTGGATTTCCTTTGATATTAGGAAGCGCAAATAAGTCATTAAGCTTAATTTTAGTAAATTCAATTCCGTTTGCAGGATTGCTGTAATAGCTTTTTATGCCAGAATTGTTACTTGTAGATTCACTTTCAATTTCACCAGTACAATTATTAGCAACAACATTTTTAAAAGTAATTTTAGCCAAATTAGCTTCCCCATTTCCGATATTTCCTTCCAATAAAACAAAAGGGGAAAATCCAGAAATGACACTATTGGTTAAATTAAAAAATGTATTTTCTTTAATGTATGCAGATTCTCTTACCAAGCCTTGATTGTTTTCTTCTAAATTAACCAATGTAATGTTGGTTGCATTAATTTTGGTCATTTTCTTAGTCATATCAGTATTAGCGACCTTCTCATAAGAATCTACCTCAAAACATCTTGAACCTGAAATATCCGAAGAAAACGGATGACGAATTGCAATACTATTGCTGATATTAATTTGAGCACCTTGTGTAAAATCAAAATCATCATCAGTCGTTCTGTATGAAATTAAATTGCTCATATTCAAATCACCGCCATAACATTCGAAAGAATCATCGTTTGAAAAACTAATTTGTATATTACTAACAATTGTTTTTCTTCCAACACCTGCAAGAGAAAGTCCGTTTAATTCTTTTGAAGCACTCAGTTTTCTTCCCGCATATTCGATTCTCACATATTTTAAAATTCCAGAATTATCTTCAGCATCGGTACCTCCATAATGATTCAAATTTGCTTCTAGATCAAAAGGCAGAGTATGCATGCCTCCTAAAGAATTTATTGGAGCTTTTCCTAATACAATGATTCCGCCCCAATCTCCTGGTTTTCTATTGTTTATTTCTTTTTCTGATGTAAAAATAATGGGATCTGTTTCCAGACCTTCTGCGATAATTTTTGAACCAGTTGTAATAACAAGAGTCCCGCAGGTTTTGTCGTCGCCTCGAATTACAGTTCCAGGTTCAATTGTCAAAGTTGCATTATTGGTAACGTAAACCACACCTACTAAATGGTAAGTATTACGCTTTAATAATTTGGTGTCTTTATCAATGTTTCCAGCGATTATATTAGTAGCTTCATTGTAGTCGTTAGCAGCAGGTTTAAAGTTCGTCCAATTGTTCATCCAGTTTGTATTTCCGATAATTCCTTTTGGCTGTTGCTGCGCTTGTGCGAAAAAGCTGATAGTGAATAGAATACAGGCAATACGTAATTTTGTTTTCATAACTATGATTTAAATTTCTAGTTGTTGATTTTTTTAATTTCCCCAAAATTAGAAGCCAAATGTTAATCAAAGTCCTGATACTTATTACGAAAGCGTTATTATACCATTAAGAACGTTAAGATTTTGAAAAGAAAAAAGAAACCCCAGCAGTATCAAACTGCTGGGGTTTATTACAATTTTTGAATTAGTAAGTTTTAAAATATTAGAATTTTAAAGCTACAGTCAATTCAAATTCGTCATTGATAGTTTTGTCTCCTAAACCTTCGAAGAAACTACCTGAACCGTATTTAATGTCGTATTTAGTTCTGTCAACTTTGAAAGCAGTTGTAGCAGTGTTTCCTTTTACAGTAATATCAAAAGTTACTGGTTTAGTGATTCCTTTGATAGTTAAATCTGCCGTTACAGTGTAAACGTCAGTAGATTTAGCACCAATAGTTTTGAAAACTAATTTTGAAGTTGGGAATTTTTCAGTTCCGAAGAAATCATCAGCTTTTAAGTGACCGTTTAATTTTCCTTGGTATTCTCCAGTTAAATCTGTTGAAGTTAATGAAGTCATGTCAACAGTAAAACTACCACCAACTAATTTTTTTCCTTTGAAAACTACAGCTCCATCTTTGAAGTTTACAGTTCCAGAGTGCTCTCCAGTTACTTTTTTACCTACCCATTTAATAGTAGACGCTTTTACGTCGATTTTTTTAGTTTGAGCGTTTACTGAAATACCAGCTGCTGCTACGAATAATGCTATTGCAATAGTTTTTAAATTTTTCATGTTTTTTAAAATTAAAATTTGAATTTGATTAATAAATAATTATAGTGTGATAAATAATTCTTCGTGAGATTTTCTAACTTTTTTAAAGTGCTGTGTATTGTCTTCTTCGTGTCTGTAACCTACAGTTGCAATTACAGAAGCGTTTAAACCTAATTTATCGAAACCTAAAATTTCGTTGAATTTAGCAGCATTGAAACCTTCCATTGGAGTAGCATCAATTTTTAATTCAGCAGCAGCATTTAATAAGTTTCCTAAAGCTAAATACGTTTGTTTTGCTGTCCAAATATGTTTTGCTTCTACAGGTAAATTTGAGATTACACCTTTCATCATATCGCTGAATCCTCCTAATGCATCTGCAGGAACACCTCTTGTTTCGCTGATAGTGTTGATATATTTGTCAACAGAAGCTGCATCAAGGTTTAAATCGTTAGCAAAAATAAATAGGTGAGAAGCATCAGTAATTTGTGCCTGCCCGTAAGCTGCGCCTTTTAATTGCTCTCTTAATTCTGGATTTTCAACGATAATTACTTTGTAAGGTTGTAATCCGTAAGAAGAAGCGCTTAATCTAACTGCTTCTTTCAGGGTGTTTAAATCATCAGATGATATTTTTTTTGAAGCATCAAATTGTTTTGTTGCATAACGCCAATTTTGATTTTCTAAGAAATTGCTCATAGTATTAATTTATTTATTGGTTCTGTATTTTTCTAATAATTGATTTAAGAAAGTTAATTCCTCTGGCTTTAAATTGTCAGCAAACGTTTTCTCATGTTCGTCTACTTTCGGATCTAATTCTTTTAAAACATCTAATCCTTTTTGAGTAATCAAAACTTCAATTTTTCTTCGATTATCCGGACAAACATTTCTAGTTACAAACTCTTTCAATAATAATTTGTCTACCAGCCGCGTTGTGTTGCTTGTTTTAGCAAGCATTCGCTCTTGTATTACGCACATATTGGCAGGTTTTCCTTTTTGCCCTCTTAATATACGTAACACATTATATTGTTCTCCAGATAAATCATACGGTTTAATTAACTCGTTGAAATGATCCTGAATCACATTCTGCGTGTACATGATATTCAGAATAACTTTTTTCGCATTATCCATCTTAACCGTACTCTTAATAACCTCTTCAATTGTCATAGTCGTAAGTGTATAATTTGTATATACAAATGTAGAACTTTTAATAGTTGTATATACAAATGTTGTGTTAATTTTTTGTTAATGTGTTTAAATGCGGTTTTCGAAGAACGTATTGTATAATTTTCAGAGAATAAAAGTACTATAATTTTTTAGTGTAAACTATTGATATAATGTTGTTTAATGATTTTTTAAAATCAAAAAGTAATTATGGCTCGAAAAAACATCAAATAATCTTTTGTAAGATAGTTTTTAAGCAAGCAGATTTTCAAATTCATCAGAGTTTACGATTTATTGGAATTCAGACAAAAGAAAACCTTTTGCAATTTGTTTGAAATTAGCAATTTCTGTCGTAATCCAAGTTTCATCATGACCAAGTTCTTTGGCAATTATTCTTGCCGTTTTTTCTGCAGCTTCAATTGCAGCTCTGGCATCTAAGAATAATAATCGTACTCGTCTTGCCAATATATCATCAGTAGTTCTTGCCATTTCATAGCGAATCGCCCAAACGACTTCTGCCATTGTAAATTCGTAATCAGGATGCAGTTTTTCTTTTAACTCCAGCTCGTTTTCTTGTAATTCGAGTATTTTTGGAATATCAGAACCATATATATAAAGGTGATTTTCTCTATCGAGAGACGTTGTAGGTTTATTTCCGTGAATAGAAAGATACTCAGTAACGCATTCCTTTTTTGTTAATTTTCCCGTTTTAATAGCTTTGTCTATTAGGTCTTCGGCAATTTTTCTGTAAGTTGTCCATTTTCCTCCAGTAATGGTAATAAGCCCAGTTTCAGAAACAATTATTTTATGGCTTCTAGAAACTTCTTTGGTGCTTTTTCCTTCTTCTTTTAGGGCGGCCAACGGGCGCAAACCTGCAAAAACCGATAATACATCTGTTCGTGTTGGTTTTTTGGCTAAGAATCGTTGTGCTGTTTCTAAAACAAATTGAATTTCAGTTTCTAAAGCAATTGGTTCTAAACTTTGTTTTTTTATTAAAGTATCCGTCGTTCCCACAACAACATGATTGTGCCACGGAACAGCAAACAAAACTCGTCCATCTTTTGTTTTCGGAATCATTAAGGCATTTTCACCTGGCAAGAAAGATTTATCAAATACTAAATGGATTCCCTGACTTGGAACAATATATTTTTTGTAAACTGTATCATTGAGTTTCATGATAGCGTTTGTAAAAACTCCAGTTGCGTTTATAATGGCAGCACCTTTGAGACTATATTTAATTCCGGTTTCTAGATCTTGAGCTTGAACACCAATTATTTGATTTTTATCGTCCTTTAGTAAATTGACAACTTTTACATAATTTAAAACGCAGGCTCCATTCTCCACAGCAGTCTGAGCCATGTTAACTGCTAGACGAGAATCATCAAATTGACCATCGTGATAAATAACACCATTTTTCAATCCGATTTCTTCGACGTTTGGAAGCAATTCAATTGTTTTCTTTTTCGAAAGATATTTAGAACCTCCTAAACTCAGGCGCCCCGATAATAAATCGTAAATTTTTAAACCGAAAGTGTAAAAATATCCGCCAAACCAATGGTAATTTGGAATAACAAAAGATTGATTTTTGACCAAATGATTGGCATTTTGAAGCATTAAACCTCTTTCCTTTAAAGCTTCTCTTACCAAATGAATATTTCCCTGTTCCAAATAACGCACCCCGCCATGAACCAGTTTTGTACTTCTGCTTGAAGTTCCTTTTGCAAAATCTACAGCTTCTAATAAAATTGTTTTATAACCTCGGCTGGCAGCATCAATTGCAGTTCCTAAACCGCTAGCTCCACCGCCAATTATGATTACGTCCCATTTTTGTGTATTTTGTAATTGAGATAACTGTTCGGAACGATTCATGTTTTTATTTTCTAGGAAATGTTGTTCGAAAGCAAACTTAACGAAATGAAATTAATAATCGATGAAGAAAAGTTTTTTGGTTTTTATTTGTTTCGGGTTTCAAGTTTTAAGTTTCAGGTTTCAGGTTTTCAAGTTTCAAGTTTCGCGTGATAGTGAAAGCTATAACGAAATGGGAAGTTCTATGAAGAAACGAATCTTTTTATTCCGTAGGAATATTTCGTCGGTAACAAATGATAATATGGTTTTGCATTGTGTCCTGTAGGGACACATGATTTATGAAAATAATGCATTTGAAATAACGTATCAAACGTTCCTACGGAACGTGAAATAGCAATCACATTTAATTTTCTATCAACGAGACATTCCTACGGAATGAATCTTTTCTTAAAGAATAAACCCGACAGGTTTTTAAAACCTGTCGGGTTTGTGTTATGTTAAGTTAACTTGAAACTTGAAACTTGAAACATGAAACCTGAAAAAAAAACAAAATCTTAATGAGGCAATTTATCTTTAATCAAACCATAAAACCAAGTTCCTGCAATAGCACTTAATAAAGTAACGATGATTACAGTTGCGCCAGTTCCAATCTGAGCGAAAAGAGGACCTGGGCAAGCGCCAGTAATCGCCCATCCAAAGCCGAACATAAGTCCGCCGTAGATTTGTCCTTTGTTGAAAATTTTAGGCTGAATCTCGATTTTTTCGCCTTGAAGCGTTTTGATATTGAATTTTTTAATGATGAAAACAGAAACAACGCCTACTGCAACCGCGCTTCCAATTACGCCATACATAAAGAAAGACTGCAGATGAAACATTTCCTGAATACGAAACCAGCTGATAATCTCTGCTTTTACAAATACAATCCCGAAAAAGATTCCGACGATTAAATATTTAAGGTTTGATAGACCGCTTTCTTTTTTCTGACTTGCGTTGATTCCTTCGCTATCTATATTTTTATTTTCTAAATTATTCATTTTTGAAATTTTAAAGTGAAAGAATATAAGGTAAAATCAAAAGAGACATTACAAAGCCGCCAATCATAAAACAGATTGTGGCTACCAGTGAAGGCCATTGTAAGTTTGATAATCCCATAATTGCGTGTCCGCTCGTACATCCGCCCGCATAACGAGTTCCGAAACCAACTAAAAATCCACCTACGACAATCATAATAAATCCGCGAAGCGTTAATAAACTCTCCCAAGAAAATAATTGCGAAGGAACTAGACCAGTATGATCTGTAATTCCATAACCTGCCAATTGTTCTGAAAGCTCTGGAGTAATTACAACCGCATTCGGATTCGATAAAAAGTAAGCTGCAATTACACCGCCAAGAAATATTCCGAAAACAAAAAATAAATTCCAGCTTTCTTTTTTCCAGTCATACTTAAAAAACGAAATATTTGACGGAATACAAGCCGCGCAAATATGACGAAGAGAAGAACTAATCCCGAAAGATTTATTTCCGATAATTAATAAAATTGGAACAGTCAATCCAATCAATGGCCCTGCAACATACCAAGGCCATGGTTCTTTGATGATTTCTAACATTTTTTTAGGTTCTAAGTTGCTAAGATTCTAAGGTACTAAGTTAAAGGTTGAAAATCTTAGAACCTTAGAATCTTAGTAGCTCAGCATCTTAAATTATTTTAATACTTTACTCTGACAAACAAAATCTGATTTTGGAAGATTTGTTTTTGAAATGGCTCCAAAACCGCCTTCAACTTCAGAAAAATTTCTAAATCCGCGTGCCTGTAAAATAGAAGCAGCAATCATACTGCGGTAACCGCCGGCGCAATGCAGATAAAAATGCTCATTGGGATTAATGTCTTTTACCCAGTCATTAATATAAGCCAAAGGTTTGCTGTAAGCATCTTCAATATGTTCGGCTGCGTATTCTGTTTCTTTACGAATATCGATTATTTTATCTGTCTCGATATTTACTTCGTTTGCAAACTGTTCAGCTGTAATTCGGTTTACGGTATCTGTTTCAAAACCTGCATTTTGCCAAGCTTCAAATCCACCTTCTAAATGTCCAATAATCGTGTCAAAACCTACACGGCTTAAACGTGTTACGGTTTCTTCTTCCATTCCATTAGCTGTAACCAATACGATTGGCTGCTTTACATTAGCAATTAAAGTTCCAACCCACGGCGCAAAATCACCGTTGATTCCAATATTAATAGACTGCGGAATAAATCCTTTGCTAAAATCGGCAGCACTTCTGGTATCCAAAATTAAAGCGCCAGTTTCTTCTGCAACAGCTTCAAAATCTTTTACATTTATAGCTTTCATTCCGTTGTTTAAAACCGATTCAAAACTTTCGTAACCTTGCTTGTTCATGGCAACGTTCATGCTGAAATAGGCAGGAGGAGGCAATAATCCATCCGTTACTTCTTCAATAAATTCAGCTTCGGTCATATTGGCACGCAAAGCATAATTTGTTGCTTTTTGGTTCCCGATTGTCGAAACAGTTTCTTTACTCATGTTTTTTCCGCAGGCACTTCCAGCGCCATGTGCAGGATAAACAATTACATCATCAGCCAGAGTCATAATTTTATTTCTTAAAGAATGAAATAAAATTCCAGCCAATTGATCTTGTGTCATTCCCGCAGCTTTTTGTGCTAAATCTGGACGGCCTACATCTCCAATAAATAAAGTATCTCCAGAGAAAATTGCGTGATCTTTTCCGTTTTCATCAATCAATAAAAAAGTGGTGCTTTCCATAGTATGCCCAGGAGTGTGCAATACCTTAATAGTCACTTTTCCGATTTTAAATTCTTGTCCGTCTTTTGCAGAAATGCAGTCAAATTCGCAGGCCGCGTTTGGTCCGTAAACGATTGGAGCTCCAGTTTCTTTACTTAAATCGACGTGGCCCGAAACGAAATCGGCGTGAAAATGTGTTTCAAAAATGTATTTCAATTTTACGGCATCGCGTTCTAAACGATCTAAGTAAGGCTGTATTTCTCTAAGCGGATCGATAATGGCCGCTTCGCCATCTGAAGTAATATAATAAGCACCTTGTGCTAGACATCCGGTGTAAATTTGTTCTATTTTCATGATATGAAATCTAAAATATGTGGGATACAAATGTACTGCTGTTTTCTCAGAAAATAGGTGACTAATGTTACAGAAATTTGATTTCTGTTAAAAAATAATATTGATTTTATCATACAGGTTATATAAAGTGATTTAAAGTTGAGTAATTAAGCTTTTACTTCTAATTTTGCATATTACGAATGTCATTTTAAGAAAAAAAATATTCAGTTACTATGAACACAAAAGACTTATTAGATCAAATTGCTTTTATAAAAGAAATTGATAAAGTAAAATATATTCAGCGTAAAACAAAGTTATTTAACAGCGACCGATGCGAAAATGATGCTGAACACAGCTGGCATTTGGCATTGATGGCAATTGTTTTGGCAGAACATTCAGATGAGCCGATTGATGTTTTAAAAGTCGTTAAAATGGTTCTCATTCATGACATTGTCGAAATTGATGCTGGAGACGTTTTTATGTACGACACCGTAAAAAATCATTTAAATACAGATGAAGAACGATTAGCTGCTAATCGAATCTTTGGTTTACTGCCTAAAAACCAAGCTGAAGAATTTATTGCTATTTGGGAAGAATTTGAAGCTGGTGAAACCAATGAAGCTAAATTTGCAAAATCGATGGATCGTCTAGAACCTTTATTGCAAAATACCTCTAACAATGGCGGAACTTGGAGAGAATTTGATGTGAAGTATGATAAGGTTTATGAGAAAAAGAGCGTAATTAAAAATGGTTCAAAATCATTGTGGAATTATGCTGAAGGTTTGATTAACGATAGTGTAGAAAAAGGGATTTTGAAGAAATGATTTTTTTAAAACCATATAAGTGATATAAGTAATATAAATTGAAGGGAAAAACTTTGACAAAGATGCTGCGTTTTACTTATGAGTTTAAAAAAATTTACCGCAAAAACTAAATCAAACTTATATCACTTATATGGTTCAAAAATTTAGAAATAAACTCTTGTTTTAGGGGGTAATTCGGGTTTTAATGGGTAAATTTGTGGAACTTCATAAACAAATTACCTATTATGGAAGAAATGCTCTTTTATGATCGAATGCAATTTGCCTTCACCATTACTTTTCATTATCTTTTTCCACAGCTTACAATGGGTCTTTCGCTCATCATTGTTTACTTCAAATGGAAATACTTAAAAACCAATAACGAACAATACAATCACGCCACCCATTTCTGGATGAAAATCTTCGCCTTGAATTTTGCAATGGGCGTTGTAACGGGAATTCCGATGGAGTTTCAATTTGGAACCAACTGGGCAAAATTCTCTGAATTAACGGGCGGAATTATTGGTCAGACGCTCGCGATGGAAGGAATGTTTTCTTTCTTTCTCGAATCTTCATTTCTCGGAATATTTTTATTTGGAGAAAAACTCCTCGGACATAAATGGCATTTTGTAACTGGAGTATTAATCATGATTGGTTCTTGGGCAAGTGGTTATCTTATTATTGCCACACATTCTTGGATGCAGAACCCTGTGGGTTATGAAATTCTAGAAAACGGAAAATTTGTATTAACCAATTTCAAAGCTTTATTTTTAAATCCTTGGCTTTGGCCGTCTTATCTGCATAATCAAGCCGCTTCTTTGGTTACAAGTTCTTTTGTTGTGGCTGGAATCGGGGCTTTTTATATTTTGAGTAAAAAGAATGTTTCTTTTGGGAAATTGTTCTTGAAAACAGGAGTAATTTTCGGATTGATTTCGAGTATTATTGTGGCTGTGCCAACTGGAGATTTACTGGCAAAAAATGTGGTAAAATACCAGCCGGTGACTTTTGCAGGAATGGAAGGAATTTTTCATACCGAGAAAAGAGGTTCTGAAATTGTCTTAATTGGTCAGCCCGACGTAAAAGATAAAAAACTAGATAATAAAATTGCGGTTCCTAATATTTTGAGTTTCCTGACTTACGGAAATTGGGATCAGGAAATTAAAGGTTTAGATCAGTTTGAAGAAGATCTGCATCCAACAAATATTTCAGGATTGTATTATGCCTATCATATTATGGTTGGACTTGGAACAGTTTTTATCGGTTTAATGGTAATTTCTCTTTTTCAATTGGTTAGAGGAAAATTATTTCAAACCAAATGGATTTTATGGTCCTTAATGTTCATGATGCCATTTCCCTATATAGCAAACACAACAGGATGGTACACGGCTGAATTAGGAAGACAGCCTTGGCTGGTTTATAATTTACTGAGAACAACAGCGGGAGCTTCGCCAACTGTTTCTTCTGGAAATACTTTGTTTACATTGCTTGGATTTATAGGATTGTATTTATTGCTCGGAATGTTGTTTTTACTTCTAATTGGAAAAATTATCAATAAAGGACCGCATCATGTGGAACTTTCAACAGAAAAAATATAAGTATGGAATTTTTTTGGTACGTAGTTTTAATGGGAATTCTGGCTGTTTATCTGGTTTTAGACGGCTACGATTTTGGTGCAGGAATTATTCATTTATTTTTTGCAGATACAGAGCGAGATAAAAAAGTAATTACAAACTCAATTGGACCGTTTTGGGATGCTAATGAAGTTTGGCTGATTGCGGCTGGAGGTGTTTTGTTTTTTGCTTTTCCAACACTTTACGCATCATCTTTCAGTGGATTTTATCTGCCTTTGATTATGATTTTATGGCTCTTGATTTTTCGTGCAATTGGGTTAGAAATGCGCGGACAGGTGCATCATCCCATGTGGGAAAGTATTTGGGATAAAGCTTTCGGAATTGCCAGTTTGCTTTTGGCTTTGTTTTTTGGAATTGCTTTAGGAAATATCGTTCGCGGGGTCAATCTTGGAATGGTGCAGAATGGCGTTTCTACACAAGAAGCACATTTTTTCTTTCTGCCTTTGTGGAATCCAACTTTTAGTCCGCAGGCCAATGAGCTGGGAATTATTGATTGGTTTACGCTTTTCTTAGGAATTGTAAGTACTGTAGCTTTAACTATTCACGGGGCAAACTGGATTATTTATAAAACAAATTCATCTCTGAATCCGAAATTGAAAAAAGTAGTTTTTGCCTTGAATATTGTTTTGCTGGTTTTAGTTTGTATTTCATTGCAGATTTGGCATTTTATCGAGCCTAAACCATTTCATAATTTTGTTGAAAATCCGATTTTATGGTTTTTTCCTTTAATGACTTTTGTTGGAATTTTAGGATTATTCAAAGTTCGTTCGTTTAAAAAAGATGGTCACGGATTTCTGTTTTCGACTTTGTTTTTAGTCGGCGGATTTGCTTCAACAGCGGTTTCTATTTTCCCAAATGTGCTGCCTTCAACCAACAAAGTAAATCCGTCCTTAACGATTTATAACACTGCCGCTCACGAATACGGATTAAATGCTGGTTTGAGCTGGTTTTTTATCGCTCTATTTTTAGTGATTGTTTATTTTGTTATTCAATATCGTGTTTTCAGCGGAAAGATGGATGATATTGGGTATGGAGAGCATTGATTTTTATAAATACGGATTCACGAATTTTAATTATTTGATTATATGAATTGCCTCCAGTTTTAACTGGAGGTTTTTTTATTGAAAGGTGAGATGGCTTTAGCCAAATAAAAAGTTTGGCTAAAACCTAGACTCAAATTTGTTTATCTCCAGATGGAGACAATTGTTAAGAATCTTTAAAACCAAAAAAAATCATTCAATCAAGTCTGCGTTAGGGATAGGAGCGGTATCCTTTTTCTTGTTTCTTTAACAAGGAAAAGATACAAGCGGATAGCCCGGCCGGAGGAAACGCCCAAAATATAAATCTCCTAAATCAGGACATTTTATAAGTAATAAAAGGGGTAAATTATTATTAAAGATTTAATTACAACTTATAGTTATATTCTATAATTTTCTATTGTAGGAAAAAAAAGAAGTTAATGCTTAATATTGCGTATCTAAGAATTATTCCCCTAATATTCTTTAAAAATGATTTCTACTATAACTTTTAAATCTATTTTTACCTACTAATTAATTATGTCTTTAACAATTTTTCGCGACAAGATTAGATTTCATTACAAATCTAAAAATTGGCAGTATCAATTTGATGAAATAAAAGAGATTGGACTGCTGAAAAAAAAGAAAAAATACTTTTTAGAAAATAGTGTTTTTATTGCCGTTACAGCTGTTACTTATTATTGCATGATTTTCTCTGATATAATAGATGTGTATTACATTATTCCCGCAGTTTTGTGTTACAGTCTTGTTATAATCGCTTGGTTTAGAGAAAAAACGGAGTTTAACTATTTTGTGTTTGTAAAGGATGTTTACAAAAATAAAATAAGAACCAAAATCAAGGCAGAGGATCGGGTTTTGATAAGTAGACAAATAGATCATTTTTTAGATCTTCAGTTTGAGCGAAGTATTGGAAGAACCGCTTAAATTTAAAATTCAAGGATGTTTGTATTTGATGTTTTCCATTATGATTTTGTTTTCATAATGGGAGCTTTGATGTGTAGTTATTTATTGCAAAAAGGAAAAATTAACGAAAAAACAATGCTTCATAAATTAGTAGTATGAAGCAATACTAGAATACCCAAAAATAAGTATAGTTACGCTGTTTAACCAACGGCTGGCTGTTTTAACTATACATGACCCCAAATCAGAAAAATTATGGCCGCAACAATTAAAAACAAAATTAAAAACATTAGAGAGTTAAAGAATTATACTCAGGAATATATGGCAGAAAGATTAGGTGTAACACAAGCAGGTTACAGTAAAATTGAAAAAGGGAAGACTTCTTTGAGTTACGAGAAATTGGTTGAAATTGGAAGAATTTTAGATGTCAGTGTAGAGGATATAATTAGTTTTGATTACGATAAATACTTTAACAATTTTAATAAAATAACAGGAAACAACAACGGAAGCATTTTGATAAATGCTGATAATTCTTCGGTTTTAAAAGAGCTTTACGAAGATAAAATCAAACTTCTGGAAAAACTTCTCAACCGAACAGAACATGAGCTTGAGCGCTATAAAGAGAGGTTTGGAGAGATTTAAGAAATACACTTTTTAGTTTCATCTTTGTCAAAGTGTATAACTTTGACAAAGATTACTCTACAAGTAAAACTAAATTCAAAATATTTAAATAAAAATCTAAACAGATTGGCAATCCGTTTTAAATTTTAAAAGTTAAAACAAACTTCTTTTGCAATAATGTAAATTCCCATTACAAGTACAAACCATCCAAAAAGAGGTTTGAGTTTTGCACCATCGATTTTTTTAGAAAGCTGGCTTCCAATAATCATTCCGATTAAAGCCATTGCCGAAACGCTTAATAGAAAAGTATAATTGATTGGTGTTCCGATATATAAATCGCCTGCAAAGCCTATTGATGAATTAATTGTGATAATTAATAATGAAGTGCCGACTGCCTGCTTCATTGGTAAGTTGGCAAAGAAAAGAAGCGCAGGAATAATTAAAAATCCACCGCCAGCGCCAAGAAATCCCGTGACGATTCCCACTAAAAAGCCAATTAAACTAAGCTGCAAATAATTGGTTTCTGTTGTTTTTATTTCAGGCTGATTTTTTTTAATCATCGAAATTGCTGCCGTAATCATTAATATGGAAAAGATTATCATGATCAGAAAATCTTTTGAAACCGTATAAGAGGCTACAGAAAATAATGTCGCAGCAATTTGAGGAAAAATTACTTCGCGGATAATTAATATGGAAATTACAGAGGGAACTGCAAAATAAAACGCCGATTTCAGTTTGAGATTTCCCATTTTGTAATGGCTGAAACTTCCTGATAAAGCCGTTAATCCGACAATAAATAGGGAATATGAAGTTGCCTGATCTGGATTTACTTGAAATAAATAAACGAGAATAGGAATAGTCAAAATAGAACCGCCGCCGCCAATTAAGCCAAGCGAAATTCCGATTATGATTGAAGCAAAATAGCCTAAATATTCCATTGCATTTCTTTTAATGCAAAGTTGCTTCGGAAATTAGAATCCTACAGTAACATTTATCACAGAAGGAATTTTAAAGACGCAATTTCACAAATTTTCACGGATTATTCTGTCTGCATAAATTTTAAATCCTATGTGCAGTAATGAAAGTGAAAAACCTTTTTTTAAAATTACTAAAGCTATGTTTCTATGTGTTTAATAATAATAAAATATTTTGTCACATTGAGTGAAGTCGAAATGCGATGTGCAATCTCTCCCGAAGCCTCGGGATGCTCGAACTGACAATCGTTTTAAGAAATAAATTATTGGAATTAGTGTTAATTCGTGAAATTAGGGTTTAATAACTCAATCTGGTTTCGGTTTAGTTTCACCAGACCGCGTTGTTCCATTTTTTTTAATAATCGAGAAATCACTTCACGCGAAGTATTTAATTCGGTTGCGATTTCTTGGTGTGAAAGATTGACTTCAGAACAGCCGCAGGCATCAGAATGTCTTTTTAGGTAGAACTCCAAACGTTCGTCCATAGAACGGAAAGCGATATTATCAACCACTTCCAGCACTTCTTCAAAACGGCTTCTATAGGTTTCAATTACAAATTCGTACCAGCTTCTGTGTTCCATCATCCATTTGTCCATTAACTGCAGCGGAATCATCATTACAGAAACGTCTTCTACAACTTTCGCCATAATCTGGCTTTTCTCACTTTTTGCGGTGCAGATCATAGAAATGGCGCAGGCTTGGCCAGGTTGTAAATAATACATTAGGAATTCGCCGCCATCTTCGCCTTGACGATAAATCTTTATTTTTCCTTTGGTTATTAAAGCGGTATTTTTGATATACTGCCCCATACGCATTAATATTGTTCCAGCTTCAAAATCCTGCAGGCTTCCGTTTTCTTCTATAGTAGCGATAAGTTCGTTGGAGAAATTGGGAAATATGGTTTTTAAGGAATTTTGCATTGCTATAATAATTTTGGCACCTCGATCGGAGTCGAGATGTTTGCGGTTTTCGACTCTGCTCAAACTGACAGATGATACTTTTGGTTTCTAAATTTTTATCAAAAAGAGATTAAAAATTGTAATTGTTTGCAAAGATAATAGTTTGATTTGGGATTCATTGTCATAAAATTAGATTTAAGATGTATTTAGCGGAAATGAAAAAATCCTATTTTCTACCGATTTTGTAGACTGAATTTTTAAAAATAGTAAGTAAATTTGTAAATCACTGATTATAATACTTTCTCTAAAACGTTTTCTGAGAATAATAATCGAAATCGCATTTGGTACGTTTTTTATAAATAGAAACGTCGTAATTTTACAAAAACACATTTTATTATGAATTTATCACAAGAAGATTGGGTTGCTCAGTTAGAAGCTGACGAAAATGCAGTTATACTTGACGTAAGAACTGAAGACGAATTTAATGACGGCTATATTGAAAATGCTTTAAACATTGACATCAATAAGGGTCAGGGGTTCATTTACGAAATCGAAGAATTAGACAAAAATAAAAATTACTATGTATACTGCCGTTCTGGAGCTAGAAGTGCAAAAGCATGTCAGATCATGAACGAACTAGGTATCGAAAATGCCTACAATCTGCTTGGCGGAATCCTGGATTGGGAAGGCGAAACAGTACAACCATAAAAGAAGAAGAGGCATATAAAGGCCTCTTTTTTCTTTTGAAAATAGAATTACCAGACCATTAAACAAACCAAATTATGAGTTTTATACCAGAAGAATATCAGATTAATACGCTGATAAATCAAGATACTTATCTTGTAAACGGAGAATTGAAACAATGGACAGGGCAAACCACACCTGTGTTTTCTACTATTTCTTCAACAGAAAAATATTCGCCGACTTTATTAGGATCTATTCCTTTTATGGGAGAAAAAGAAGCGGCGGAAGTTGTCGAAGCTGCAACCAATGCATACGATATGGGTCAGGGCTTATGGCCGACTATGAAAGTAGCAGATCGCATTAAGTGCATGGAAAATTTTGTGAAACAAATGAAGGAAACCCGCGAAGAAGTGGTTAAACTTTTGATGTGGGAAATTGGAAAAAATCTTGGAGATTCACAAAAAGAATTCGACAGAACGGTAGAATATATTTACGATACTATTGCCAGTTATAAAGAATTAAATGGACGCAGTTCGCACTTCGAAAAAGTACAGGGTGTAAACGCCATGATTCGCCGCGGACCTCTTGGAGTTGTATTGTGTCTTGGACCTTACAATTATCCTCTTAATGAAACTTTTTCATTGTTGATCCCAGCTTTAATCATGGGAAATACAGTGATTTTTAAACCTGCGAAACATGGTGTTTTATGTATTACACCATTATTAGAAGCGTTTAGAAGCAGTTTCCCAAAAGGGGTAATTAATATTGTTTATGGCAGAGGACGTGAAGTGGCTTCTCCAATTATGAAATCTGGAAAAATTGATGTTTTGGCATTAATTGGAAATAGTAAATCGGCGATTGCATTACAAGATCAGCATCCAAACAAAAATAGACTACGTTTGATTTTAGGTTTAGAAGCTAAAAATCCAGCGATTATTTTACCAGATGCCGACTTAGATTTGGCAATCCAAGAATGTATTGCGGGAACTTTATCTTTTAACGGACAACGCTGTACGGCTTTAAAAGTATTATATGTTCACGAATCTGTTAGAGAAGAATTCAATAAACGCTTTTCTGAAAAAGTAGATAGTTTAATTTTTGGAAATCCTTGGGAAAAAGGAGTTTCTTTAACACCGCTTCCAGAAACCGAAAAACCAAGTTACATTCAGGGATTAATAGATGATGCAACTAGTAAAGGAGCGAAAATCATTAATGAAAAAGGAGGAAAGCATACTGATAATTATATTTTTCCAGCGGTTTTATTTCCAGTGAACAAGGAAATGCGCGTGTATCATGAAGAGCAATTTGGACCAGTTGTGCCGGTTCTTTCATTTAAAGATATTAAAGAGCCTTTAATTGATATGGCGGAATCTAACTACGGGCAGCAGGTGAGTTTGTTTGGTAAAGACATAAAAACACTTGCACCGCTTATTGATTCCCTGGTAAATTTAGTTTGCAGAGTAAACCTCAACAGTTCTTGCCAAAGAGGACCAGATGCATTTCCATTCACAGGTCGTAAAGATTCGGCTGTAGGAACATTAAGTATTCCAGATGCTTTGCGTTCTTTCTCAATTCGTACGTTTGTAGCTTCAAAAGATATCGATTATAATAATGAAATTCTGCAGGAATTGCTAAACAGCAAAGAATCAAATTTTATTAACACCGACTATATTTTGTAGTAATAAAGGTTATATATTAATTGTAGATACCGTCTGTTTCTTTTAGGGATAGACGGTTTTTTTTTTAATGTAAAATGTAAAATGTAAAATGTTAGATGTTAGATGTGAGATTTGAGATGTTAGAGCAGTCTTTTCACATCTAACATCTAACATCTCAAATCTCACATCTCACATCTAACATTTCACCATTAACAATTAATAATTAAATTTGTAACATTCGCAGAAAAGACACCACTAATCTGTTATCAAAAATTAATTTAAAAGATCTAAGAATAACTTATGGAAAAGAAAATATTGCAATTTGCAGTAATAGCATTTGTCTTTTTTGCCCAAAACAGCTTTGCCCAAGAGCTTTATATGCCAAGAAACATAAAAAAAGCTTACGCAGAAGGAACTCGTTCTAAAGACGGAAAACCAGGAAAAAACTATTGGCAGAATCACGGAAAATACAATATGGAAATTTCAGTTGATCCGAAAACTAAAATTGTAAGCGGAACAGAAACAATTATTTACGAGAACAATAGTAAAGACACTTTAAAAAACTTGGCTATTCGTTTTGTAAACAACCTTCATAAGCCATCTGCACCTCGCGGAAGCTCTGTAAGCGACGATTTTTTAAGCGACGGCTTGACTATCACTTCATTAAAAATAGAAAATGAAGTTTACAAAGAAGATGCAAGAAACTGGGGAACAGTTGGAAATGTAAAATTGAAAAAGGCAATTTTGCCACATTCAAAAACCATCCTAAATATTCAATGGAATTATCCTTTGTCTAAAGAAAGCGGAAGAGAAGGACAGATTGACGAAACTACATTTTTTGTAGCCTACAGCTATCCTCGTGTTTCGGTTTATGACGATTATAATGGCTGGGATAGGTTACCACATACAGACCGCCAAGAATTTTACAACGATTTTAATGATTACGTTTTCTCTGTAAAAGCTCCAAAAAACTATGTAGTCTACGCAACTGGAGATTTACTAAATCCAGATGAGGTTTTACAGCCAGAATTTGCCGCTCGATTAAAAAAATCCTACACGACAGATGAAATTCTGCATATTGCCAATGAACAAGAAATGAAAAGCGGTATTGTAACCAAACAATACGATTGGAATGTTTGGAAGTTTGAAGCCAAAAATATTTCAGATGTAACTTTTGGATTAAGCGATCATTACTTATGGGATGCCGGCAGTGTTGTAGTGGATAAAAAAACGAATCGCCGCGCAAGTGTTCAGGCAGCTTACGATATTAAAGGAACAGATTTCGTAAATTCAGTAAAAAACAATCAATATGCTTTAGATTGGTTTTCAAATAACTGGCCTGGAGTTCCATATCCGTTTTCTAAAATGACAGCCTTTCAAGGTTTCGCAGATATGGAATACCCAATGATGTGTAACGATTCGCAAATGGGAGATCCTGTTTTTGCACAATTGGTACAAGATCATGAAGTTGCACACACATATTTCCCGTTTTATATGGGGATCAACGAAACACGTTATGCTTTTATGGACGAAGGCTGGGCAACAACTTTTGAATATTTAATTGGAATTGCAGAACATGGTAAAGAAGCAGCAGACAAATTTTATCAGGACTTTAGAGTAAAAGGATACATAAATGATCGATCTACGGAAGAAGATCAGCCGATAATTTCAATGTCTACACAAGTTTCTGGAGCAGGTTACGGAAATAACTCTTATGGAAAAGCATCACTTTCATATTTAGCTTTAAAAGATATGCTGGGCGATGAATTGTTCAAAAAGGCGTTGCACGCTTATATGGATACTTGGAATGGAAAACACCCTATTCCGTGGGATTATTTTAATTCATTTAATACTGCAACAGGGAAAAATCTAAACTGGTTCTTCAACAATTGGTTCTTCACTAATAATTACCTTGATATTGCAGTAAAGAATATTTCTTCGGATAATAAAATAATTACAGTAGAAAACATTGGAGGTTTTGCTATTCCTTTTGATGCAATTATTACTTATGCGGATAATTCAAAAGCAGTATTGCATCAGACTCCTTCAGTTTGGGAAAAGAATCAAAAAACAGCTAAAATTATTTTAAAAAGTACAAAAAAAATTAAGCAGGTACAACTTGACGGAGGTATTTTTATGGATGCAACTCCAGAAAATAACATTTTGCAGATCAAATAATTAAACGTTTTTTAAATATATTACAACGCCTCTTTTCAATAGAAAAGAGGCGTTTTTTATTATTGAATTATTTAAGACAATGAAAAAAAAACAGAAAGTGTAAGAAAGTTTCTTTAAAATAAATTAGGTTTGCAAAAAATAAACCTACTAATTTAATGAAAAAGACCTTTATTCTAATTGTTTTGTTGAAGACTTGTCAGTTTTTCGGGCAGAATGATCAAAAAACCACATTTCAAAAGAATAAATACGAATTAGCCCTTTCGTATTATAAAAAAGCTGATTTTGCAAAAGCTATTGATTTATTTTCTTTAGTCGCAAAAATTAAACCTGACAATGAAATAGCGGAAGAAGCTATTAAAAAAGTGGACACCTTACGTGATGTTTTAAGAAAAAATATCTTAGACCATGCAATAGGAACTTGGAAGAAAACTGGAAGTCATCCAGTTTGGGCAACTACATCTGCTGGTTTCGATAATCAGACTGATTTTGATGAATTTCTTGAAATTAATGAAAATGAAATTTTGTTTTTCGAAATTGATAGAAAAACCAAACAAAAGAAAATTCTAAAAACTGAGAATTTAGTTTATAATGATCAGAAGAATACCGTATCATTATATTCAGAAATCATACTTTCAGACGGAACGATTTGGAATTGCAGTATTAACGAAAAATCAAATGTATTGCATGTAATCAACGTAGCTGTTAAAACAGAAGAAGGTATCGAAAAGATAAATGAGGATAACTTGGAAAGTTACTACGTTAAGATATAATAGAAAGGGAATCAATTGATTCCCTTTTATTTTTTACAAGAATTTAAAGCCAAGCGAAAAATTTGTAATTCCTGTTTTAATTTCACCATCAGAAGAATCGATATCTGTTAAGCCAGCAAGATATCGTACGTCAAAAGTCAATTTCCATACATCAACTCCAACTCCGCCAATTATACTATGATTGTTCTTTTCTAATGCTATAGAATTGAGGTTATTATTTTTACTAATATCCGAATAATTTTTCCAGTTATACCCAACAAAAAGCCTCACATTTCCAACTTTACCCAGTGGTACAAGCTTGTACCCGGCAATTAACGAAGCGTCTGTCCCAGCTAGTTTAAATTCGGTTTCACCAATGCCATCTTGATAAACACTGAAATTTGATTTCGAATAACCAAATTCGCCCTGACCATAAAAAAGTAAAAGATTTACTCGGGCAAATGCAGCAAAACCAATTCCTGTGTTGGTGTGATCTGAACTAAAATTTTTTGCATTTACAGAAGTTATATTAGTTGAAATCTGAGGTCCGATTTGTATTAATTGCGCAAATCCGTTGACACAAATACATAAAAAAGCAGCTAAAAAGAAATTTTTCATAACGGAAGATATTTGATGTTGGTACTATAAAAATAATGATAATTGATTTAAATTGAACGATTTGTCTGGTTTATTTTTGTTTAATTTTTGAAAGAATATTAACATTCATCTCTTTTTTGATTTTTCAAATTCATGATAAAATGCATTACTTTTGGTCAACTTCTAATGGACTAAAATGGAAATTAAAACAATAAATGCATTCGATACGTGGCAGATCAGACATGAGGTGATGTGGCCAGACCAGCCTTTTGAATTTGTGCAGCTCGAAGAAGATAATTTAGGATTGCATTATGGTGCTTACGAGAATGATAAATTACTTTCAATAGTGTCTTGTTTTATTACGGGAGAAGAGATGCAGTTTCGAAAATTAGCCACTTTAGCCGAATATCAAGGCAGAGGAATTGCATCGGCATTATTGAACCACATTTTTACGGCAGCGAGAGAAAAGGAAATAAAAAAAGTTTGGTGCAATGCAAGGGCAGAAAAAAAACAATTTTATGAAAAATTCGGTATGGTTGATACTGGAGAGCTTTTCACAAAGGCAGGACAGGAATTTGTAATTATGCAGATCGTCTTTTAAGTGATTGGTTTGTAGTGTTTTGACTGTGTTTTTGTTGTCTAAATATGTCCATTTTGATTTTATTTTAAAGTGAAAACGTTTTCGTTTACGATTACATGTTAAGACTTTCTTATTTTATTTTTTTTATTCCAATCTTTTATTACTTTCGCACCCAAATGAGAAAGTTAATAGTATTTTTAGTATTCATGAATATGCTTCTGTTCGGCGGAGGCCAATATCTTAATGCTAATACTTTTGGCTTACCTCAGCACCATAATCTTGAAAAGAAACACCGAGTTAAATTCACTAATCAAGATCGTGGATCTTCAACTATTGAAGATGCCGCAGATATTGATATTGAAGAGGAATTTCTAGGAAATGATGATGTTGATGGACTTACGAATAAATTTTTTGCATCGTCTTACAGTTTAGTAGACGACTTGTATCTGGCTTTGTCAGATCAATCTGCTGCAAATGATTCCAATCGTTTAAAAATTTCTACGCCTAACTTAGGGCATTCAAATCCTATATATATTACTCAGAGAGTATTAAGAATTTGATTTTAAAATATACATTGGTTGCCTAAGTTGCGATCCTGCATATCTTGCTGCTGTATATTTTTCTCTTACTTCCGCTTATATGACAATTAAGGTCAGACCAAGGCTTACTGATGTTTTATCCATCTTTAAGGAATCTTGTATTCCAAGCATTCAATCGCTTAATTTCCATTTAAAAATCATGAAAAGAATCATCTTGTTCGCGGGCTTTATGGCCGCGGTGTGCTTAACCAGTTGTACAGCAAAAAAAGAAGAAAAAGAAGAAGCGGAAAAGTTTACAGTAACTAATCCCGTAAAACTTGACACTTCATTTACAAAAGAATATGTTTCGCAGATCAAATCTGTACGAAACATTGAAATCCGCGCCCAGGAAAAAGGGTTTTTACAAAACATTTATGTTGATGAAGGACAGTTTGTAAAAAAAGGACAGCTGTTGTTTAAAATTATGCCAAACATGTATCAGTCTGAATTGCTTAAAGCTCAGGCAGAACAAAAATCAGTAGAAATTGAATTACAAAATTCAAAACTATTGGCAGATAAAAATATCGTTTCTAAAAACGAATTAAGTGTAGCTCAGGCAAAATTGCAGTCTGCAAAAGCTGAAGTTGCTCTTGCAAAACTTCATTTATCATTTACAGAAATCAGAGCTCCATTTGATGGAACAATCGATAGAATTCCATTAAAATTAGGAAGTTTAATTGATGAAGGCGAATTGCTGACAAGTCTTTCAGACAACAGTCAGATGTTTGCTTATTTCAACGTTTCTGAGCCAGAATATATCAGCTATGAAACAAATGTAAAAGATCGTGCAGATAATAAAGTGAATTTAGTTTTGGCTAACGGAGACATTTTTAAAGAAAAAGGAAATGTTGAAGTTATCGAAAGTGAGTTTAACAATGAAACAGGAAATATTGCTTTTAGAGCAAGATTCCCAAATTCTGGTAAATTACTTAGAAACGGTGAAACAGGACAAGTACAAATGCTGGTTCCTCTTAAAAATGCAATTGTAATTCCGCAAAAAGCGACTTACGAAATTCAGGATAAAAAATATGTTTTTGTTGTGGATAAAAATGATAAGGTAAGCTCTAGAGAAATCACTATTACAGGTGAAATCCCTGATTTATATGTGATTAAAAGCGGACTTAATGAAAATGATAAAATTTTACTTGAAGGTGTTCAGAAAGTAAAAGAGAATGATAAAATTAAATACGAATTTGAATCTCCTAAAAAGGTTATCAATAACCTGCGCTTAAAAGCAGAGTAAATTAGTGTTCAGTCGCAGTTTTAAGTATTCAGTTTATTTTGAAAGTACTAAAATTTGCAAGTAACTTATTGATTTCCTTTTAGTTTAATCATTAAAAAAAATAAAAATGTTTAATAAATTTATTCAAAGACCAGTATTGTCGATAGTGATATCGTTGATAATTGTCTTTTTAGGGATTTTGTCTGTATTGAATTTACCAATTACACAATTCCCTACCATTTCACCGCCAATGGTGAACGTTACCGCAGATTACCCGGGATCTAACGGTGAATTGATGGTAAAAGCTGTTGTTATTCCTTTAGAAAGAGCCTTAAATGGAGTTCCAGGAATGAAATATATGGCTTCTGACGCAGGAAATGATGGTGAAGCTACAATTAAAGTGGTGTTTAACTTAGGAACAGATCCGAATCAGGCAGCTATTAACGTTCAGAACCGTGTGGCTTCGGTTACTAATAAATTACCTCCATTAGTAATTAGAGAAGGTATCAAAATTACACGAGAAGTACCAAGTATGTTGATGTACGTGAACCTTTACAGTACAGACAAAAATACCGACATGAAGTTCTTGTATAACTATGCCGATATCAACGTTCTTTCAGAATTGAAAAGGGTAAATGGTATTGGTTCTGGAGATATCTTAGGAACACGTGAATATGCAATGCGTATCTGGTTGAAACCAGACCGTATGCTGGCTTATAAAATTTCTGCTGATGAGGTAATGGAAGCATTATCCAGTCAGAGTTTGGAGGCTTCCCCAGGTAAAACGGGGGAAAGCTCTGGTAAACGTTCTCAGGCATTTGAATATGTATTGAAATATTCTGGACGTTTTACAACAAAAGAGCAATACGAGAACATTGTAGTAAAAGCAAATCCAAACGGAGAGCTTTTGAGATTAAAAGATGTTGCTAAAGTAGAATTTGGAAGCTCGATGTACGATATCTATTCTAATTTGAATGGAAGACCATCTGCGGCTATTGTATTGAAACAATCTTTTGGAAGTAACGCGAATCAGGTTATTGAAGAAGTTAAAGCTAAACTGGAAAAAATCAAGCAAAGATTTCCTAAAGGAATGGATTATGAAATTTCGTATGACGTTTCTAAATTCCTTGATGCTTCTATCGAAAAAGTAATCCATACTTTGGTTGAAGCATTTATTCTGGTAGGTTTGGTAGTTTTCCTTTTCTTAGGAGACTGGCGTTCGACAGTTATTCCTGCAATTGCGGTACCAGTATCTTTGGTAGGAACCTTTGTGTTCATGACATTCTTCGATATTTCGTTGAACTTGATTACATTATTTGCTTTGGTATTGGCAATTGGAGTCGTCGTCGATGATGCGATTGTAGTTATCGAGGCCGTTCACGCCAAAATGGAAGAAGAACATCTTTCTCCATTTAAAGCAACCAAAAAAGCCATGCACGAGATTGCAGGAGCAATTATCGCAATTACATTCTTAATGGCTGCGGTATTCATTCCTGTTGCTTTTATGTCTGGTCCTGTTGGAGTATTTTACAGACAGTTCTCTGTAACTATGGCAACTGCAATTATCCTTTCTGGTATTGTGGCTTTGACATTGACACCGGCACTTTGTGCGATGATGTTAAAAAACAATCATGGTCAGCCTAAAAAGAAAACCCCTGCAAATAGATTTATAGATGCGTTTAACGATAAATTCAATTTAGCGCAAGGTAAATATCAAAATCTATTAGGTAAAATTGTTGACAGAAGAGTGGTTACTATTGTGGCACTTTTAGGTTTCTGTGCTGGAACATGGTTGATAAGCAGTTCTGTTCCTTCAGGATTTATTCCGAATGAGGATCAGGGAATGTTTTATGCCGTAATTCAGACTCCTCCAGGTTCGTCTTTAGAAAGAACTAATAATATTGCAGAGAGAGTTCAAAAAATTGCCGAAGATATTGATGGAGTAAAATCTGTTTCTTCTTTAGCAGGTTATGAGATTTTGTCTGAAGGTACAGGGGCCAACTCTGGAACTTGTTTGGTTAACTTGAAAGACTGGAGTGACAGAAAAGAATCTGTTGTTGAGATTATGCATGAAATGGAGGAAAAATGTAAAGATATTACAGGAGCGAATATCGAATTTTTCCAACCGCCTGCTGTACCAGGATATGGTGCTGCCGGAGGGTTTGAGCTTCGTTTGTTAGATAAAACAGGTTCTGTTGATTATAAGAGAATGGAACAAGTAAATAACGATTTTGTTGCTGAATTGAATAAACAACCGGAATTATCAAACGTATTTAGCTTTTACAGTTCTAGCTTCCCTCAATACATGATGAAAGTCGATAATGACTTGGCACAGCAAAAAGGTGTTTCTATCGAAAATGCCATGAATACTTTGTCAACTCTTGTGGGAAGTAACTACGAAATCAGTTTTATCAAATTTGGTATCAACTATAAAGTAATCGTTCAGGCTTCGCCAGAATATCGTGCACAGCCAGATGATATCTTAAAATTGTATGTAAAAAATGATCGTGATGAAATGGTACCTTTTTCTGCTTTTATGAAACTAGAAAAAGTGTATGGTCTTTCTGAAATTACACGTCATAATATGTATACCTCAACACAAATCAGTGGTTCACCAGCTGCGGGTTATAGTTCTGGTACAGCGATTAAAGTTATTCAGAAAATTGCGGCCGAAAAATTACCAAGAGGATATGACATTGACTGGGCAGGTATTTCTGCCGATGAGGTAGCTCAGGGAAATCAGGCAATTTGGGTATTCTTGATCTGTTTAGGATTCGTTTACTTAGTATTAGCTGCTCAATACGAAAGTTTTATCCTTCCATTATCGGTAATTCTTTCTTTGCCAGCGGGTATTTTTGGAGCTTTCCTTCTGTTAAAATTAACAGGATTAGAAAACAACATTTATGCTCAGGTTGCAATGGTAATGCTTATTGGTTTATTGGGTAAAAATGCGGTATTAATTGTAGAGTTTGCGATTCAGCGACACGCAGCAGGATTATCAGTTTTACAAGCATCAATGGAAGGAGCTAAAGCAAGGTTCCGTCCAATCTTGATGACTTCGTTTGCCTTTATTGCAGGTTTATTACCGCTTGCTTTTGCAACTGGTCCAGGTAAAATTGGTAACAGAACTATTGGTACAGCAGCTGCAGGAGGTATGCTTATAGGAACTATTTGTGGTGTATTCGTGATTCCTGGATTGTATTTCATATTCGCTAAGATTGCTGAGAAACACAAACTAGTAAAACATGAAGAAGAAAATCCATTAACAGAAGAAATTGATAACAATCATGTATAAATTCAAATCATATCAATATGGTATTGCATTAGGAATATGTCTTACGGTTGCAGGGTGTAAAGCCCCTGCACCTGAGGCAGCAATTACCACAAGCACACCAGTTCCTGAGTCATTTGGTACAACGGCTCAAGCTCAGGATGCAAACAATAATACGGCAGCGTTAAATTGGAAAGATTACTTTAAAGATCAAAATCTTATTGATTTAATTGATATTGCCCTGAAAAATAATCAGGAGCTGAATATCACTTTACAAGAAATTGAAATTGCTAAGAATGACATTCGAGTAAGAAAAGGACTTTTATTACCAACAGTTGGTGTTCGCGCCGGCGCTGGAATAGAAAAAGTAGGTAGATATACCAGCCAGGGTGCCGGTGATGCTACAACAGAAATTAAACCAGGTGTAGAAACACCAGATCCGCTGGGAGATTTTACGATTTCTGCTTATGCAAATTGGGAAGTAGATATCTGGAAAAAACTTCGTAATTCTAAAAAAGCAGCTTTAAACAGATATTTAGCTACTGTTGAAGGTAGAAACTTTGTTATTACAAACCTTATTGCAGAAGTTGCAGATTCTTATTATGAATTAATAGCTTTAGACAATCAGTTGGATATTGTAAAACAAACGATCAAATTGCAGACTAACGCTTTAGAAATTGTAAAAGTTCAGAAGCAGGCTGCAAGAGCAACAGAACTAGGAGTTAAGAAGTTTGAAGCAGAGGTTTTAACTTCACAGAGTATGGAGTTTGATATTTTGCAGCAGATAAAAGAAGCTGAAAACAAAATCAACTTTTTATTGGGAAGATATCCACAGGAGATTAAAAGAACAAGCAATACTAATTTCTTAAGTTTGCTTCCAGCTGCTGTAAGTTCTGGAATTCCATCTCAATTATTAGCTAATCGCCCAGATGTGAAACAAGCAGAATTGGAGTTAGTAGCTGCAAAATTAGATGTAAAAGTAGCGCGTGCTGAGTTTTATCCATCTTTGGATATTTCTGCTGCAATAGGTGTACAAGCTTTTAAACCATCTTATTTGCTTACAATGCCCGAATCTCTTTTATATTCTTTAGCGGGAGATCTTGTTGCACCATTGATTAATAGAAATGCAATTAAAGCGGAGTTTGCAAGTGCAAATGCAAGACAACTTCAAGCATTATATAATTACGATCGTACTGTTTTAAACGCTTATTTAGAAGTTTCAAATCAATTGTCTAAAATTGATAATCTTCAAAAAGGATATGATCTTAAATCGAAACAAGTAGAAGCTTTAAATACTTCTATTGACGTTTCTAACGATTTATTTAAATCTGCAAGAGTTGATTATTTCGAAGTTTTGATGACACAAAGAGATGCATTAGAAGCAAAACTAGAATTGGTTGATACTAAAAAAGAACAATTGAATGCTGCTGTCCATGTTTATAGAGACTTAGGCGGCGGTTGGAAATAATATTGCCAATTAATTTGTAGAAAAAAGGCCTTTTGGAAGTAAAATTCTGAAAGGCCTTTTTCTTTAAATTAAATTTGAATCTATTTACATTTCTAATTTTAATTTATTTTGGCATTGAAATCTTTGCTTTAAAACCTTTACCCGGTTCTGTATCAAAATCTATAGTTCCTTTAACAGCCTGAATGCGGCTTTCCATGTTTTGGAGACCATTTTTTATCATCTTAGTTTTTTCACAGCCTTTACCATTATCGGTATAGTTTATTAAGACTGATTTTGGGTCACTGTCAAATTTTATTACCACAAGGTTTGCCTCACTGTGTTTTTTCATATTGACCATCAATTCCTGTAAAATTCGGCTGATAGCGATCTTTTTTACATCATCTATAGTTTCCCAGTTTACACTTTCTAAATTAGTAACCATGATATTCCTTTCTCTGGTATTATAAGTAGAAAGCATTTCTTTTATACTTCTGGTAAAATCTACCCCGGTATCAATTTTATTGTTTTCTTTTGAAATTCCTCTCACGCGCCCGTAGATATCATCTAGTTTTTGTAATAGATTTTCTTTAGTATTTTCTTGAGATAAGGGTTGAGATTCGGCAAAAGCAATTACATGAAATACATCATTTGCCAATTCGTCGTGGATTTTTTTGGCAATTCTAGTTTCGGTATTGTATGAAGTTTTAAATTCTATAGCCTTGTTTTTATTTTTATAATAACGAATTAAAATTGCTATTAAAATCAGTAAAAAAACAAAAACGATAACAAATACAATTCGCATGTATTTGGCTCTTTGAAGAAATAATAAGTTTTCTGCTTTTTCTAAACGAAGTTTTTCGTTTTCATCTTTTTCTTTTTTAGAATCGTATTTAATTTTAGCAAACTTATTTTTAAAGTTATTTCTAATCTTAATAATACTGTCGTTTAGTGTAAAATATTTTTGCACATATTTAGTATCTTGAGAACTATGATTATTTGAAATTAGAATTTGAAGCGCTTCGAGTCTTTCGTCAACGCTGTTTAGTTTTGTGGCAATATTGTAAGCAGCAAGAGCATTTTCATCTGATTTTTGAAGGTCTTTTTTAGAATAGTAATCCGCAAGATGTAGATAACTTTCAATGCTTCCGTAAGTATCTTTAATTTCGTTTTTTAGATGGAGACCTTCATTCATTAAACGAAGTCCTTTTTCATCCAATCCTTTTTTTGAATAAGCATATCCTAAATTGTCTTGCATCCTGCCTTTTAGATATCCTTCAGATTTATTCTCTAAAAGTTTTTCTAAAATTGATTCTAGAAGATTAATTGCTTTATCATATTTTTTTTGGTGTATATAAAGTGCTGCAATATTATTTAGTGGGATTAGTTTTTCCTCCATATCTTTAGAATCTTTTATTGATTCTTTATAGTAAAAAATGGCATCATCATATAGAGAAAGTTCTTTGTCTGCGATCCCCAATGTATTATTTATGCAGCTTACATGGTTTTTATTTTTTATAGCATAAGGTAATGCCTCTGTTACTGTTTCTTTACTGCCATAATAGTCACCATTGATTTGCTGAATAGCAGCCATTTGAATAAGTATAAATGAGATATTGGCGCTGTCTTTTAAAGTTTCAAAAAGTAATTTTGATTTATTAAAATCATAAAAAGCGGTGTTGAAGTTTTGTTTTTGATAATCCTCATCTGCCTTATCTCTTAAACGAAGTGCCTCTTTCCGTACCGATTCAGTGTTAGGGTTGGCAGGCTTTTTTTCTTTACAAGAAAAAAAAGAAAGGAAGATAACAAAATAAAAAAACGGGGACCGTAACATATAAATTTACTTTCCCCGAAAATAGTAATAAATTAGACACTAAAAATATAATTTATTAAGCTTATGGCTTTACTGGAGGTCTAGGTACTTCACCAGGACCATCAGGATCTGCATCACCAGCTTGTAAAGGTTTAGTAACCTTTTCAATTTTCTTTTCTGTTTGAGTCTCGTATTCATCAGGAGTACAAGAAAATATCGTGAATATTAACGCAAAAGCGATAAACAGTATTAGTTTTTTCATTTTAATTTAATTTAGAAATTAGACATAGGTATTGCTGTCCAGAATTATCCAGAGTCTATTTATGACAATACCAAATTGATTTTGGGAAGTAGAGCGTGTAGGACTGTAAGATGTTATTTATACTTCCCGAATAGACTCGATCTTACGGTTTTTCCACACTGCTAATTAGAACTAGTTTATACATTTGTTTTAGTCTGCAGACAAAACTTGAACTAATTTCTATGGCAAAGTAAAGGCGTTTGTAGGCCACTGTAGATAAGGTATTCCCAGAATTCCCGCATTTCCCAGAGATTCCCGAGAATTCCTTAAATCAAAATACAAGGCATAGTAATTTAGGTTCGTTAGAACATGTTATTTCAATATAAAACCAATCTGACCTATATTATAATAGATGCAAAAAGTCCTGAAAAAGTTGCCTTGAATGATTAAAAAAAGATAGAAAATAGAGTATTGAAGAAATCAATAAATTGAGATTGATAGTTGAACAAGTAAAATCGTTGCAAAACAAGAAATAAATCATAGAATTACGTTTGGTTTTTGGGAAATGAAAATGAGGAGTCGAAAGAATATCCTAAAGAGGAAATCTTTTAAATTGTCAATTCTAAAATAATTAAGAAAGAAAGTGAAGCGGTCGCTTCGGTATATTCTGCACTTTTATGCTTGGTGCAGAAAAAAGATTAGAAAACAAAATTTCTAAATGAAGTTGGAAAGCATTTTTAAAAATAAAATGCGAAAAGAGATAAAAAAAATAATTTTTAAGGGAATAATTAAGGCGTTGAAAAAGTTTGTTTTTTGGCATATATTATCTGTTATTTATAGCTTAAAGATAAGAAAAAAATACCGATAAACCTAATGATTATCAATAAAATAACGATTTTTTTTGCTCAAAATCATGTTTTTTTTCTTGACTTTTTTAGTCGTCAATTATGAATTTTTGAGACACTTAAACTTGCCTTTTTCTTATAACTGAATTGTGATAAAATTATTTATATTTATAAAACATTACATTAGATTTAATTCTAGTAATTATCATTTAAAAAATATCTTTTATGAAAAAGCTTCTTATACTATTAATTGTTTTTTGCACATTCGGTTGTAAAAAATATGTTGTCTCGTTTGAACAGCCCACAAATATGAAACTTGATAACTTAAAGCTGGAAGTACTTCTTGATAAGCAGAAAGTTAAAGACATCACTTTAAAAGCATCAGATGCAATGCCTACTTATGAGACAGCGTCATTATCAGTATCTGATGATGGAAAACATCTGCTTCAAATAAAAGTAAAAGACACAACCTTTAGCTATGATATAAATTACCCTGAGGAAAAATATATTCTTGTAACGGCTCACTTAAAACAGAATGGTAAGATTCATATCGGAATCTTAAAACAAAATTATAAATATAGATTGCGTTGATTAATTCGATCATATTTAAATCAAAAAAAGCCTTTCACAGTTTAATTGCGAAAGGCTTTTGTGTTTTTTAAGATTAGGGGTTAAGATAAAAAATCTTTAAACCATAAACCTGAGTTTTTAATAGTCCGTTTTTGTGTTTCGAAATCAACGTGAATTAATCCGAATCTGGCATTGTAACCTTCAGCCCATTCAAAGTTATCCGTTAAACTCCACACAAAGTAACCTTCAACATTCAAACCTTCACTTTTAGCTTTTAAAATCTGTTCTAAATGATCTTGAATGTAATGTGTTCGTTTGATATCAAATACTTTTCCGTTTGTAACTGTATCTGGAAAAGCGGCACCGTTTTCAGTAATAATAATTTTTCTAATTCCTTCGTACTCGCTAAATTTCTTCAAAACATGATACAATGCAGGCGGATAAACTTCCCAGCCCATTTCGGTCGAAATCACATTTCTTTTCTCGGCGCTGACCAATTCGGCACCAATATACGGAATCAGCATGGCTGATTTTACGACTTCTCGGGTATAGCATTGCAGTCCGATGAAATCAAAATCGAAATCGAGATTGTTTAAATCGTCTTCAAGAATATAATTGTTGAGTTTTTTTAGCACAGGAAGATCTTTCTGCGGATATCCTAATCCTAAGATAGGTTCTATAAAAGTTCTGTTTAGTAAAGTATCGACACGTTTTGCGGCTTCGATATCTTTAGAACTTTCCGTTGCAGGTTCAATATGGGTGCATGAAAATGTAGTTCCGATGTTCGCATCAGGAACTCTATTTCGTAAGGTCTTCGCTCCTGCAGCCGTTGCCAAAGTAACGTGATGCATCGCTTTTAGATAATTTGTAATTCCTTTTTTTCCTGGTGCGTGAATTCCTAAAAAATAACCCGCTCCAGTAAAAACCGAAGGCTCGTTAATTACCATCCAGTTTTTTACACGATCGCCAAAATATTGTGCGCACACTTCAACATATTCTGAAAACCAAGAAACCGATTCGCGGTTTGTCCAGCCTCCTTTTACTTCGAGAGCGTGCGGTAAATCCCAGTGGTAAAGTGTAATCCACGGTTCGATTCCAGATGCAAGTAACGAATCGATAATTTTATTGTAGTAATCTATTCCAGCTTGATTTACAGGATGAATTCCAGTTGGCATAATTCTCGGCCAGCTGATCGAAAACCTAAAATTCGGAATATTTAATTCCTTAATCAGATTAATATCATCTTGATAAGAGTTATAAAAATCGCAGGCGGTTAGGGCATGATGTCCGTTTTTTATTTTCCCTTTTTGAGAAGTAAAAACGTCCCAGATAGAAGAACCTTTTCCGTCAGAATCATGTGCTCCTTCAATTTGGAAAGCGGCGGTAGAAACACCCCACAAGAAATCTTCACCAAATTGGTTTTTGTTCAAAAATGAGTTTTCAACTTTATTCATTCAATGGTACTTTCCTTTATTTTTAAATGATTTATTAATGAAGGAAAGAAGATTGCATAGCTCTTAAAAAAAGCCATTCTTTGAATGATACCAGGAATTTTAGGTTAAAGAATTTCATAACGATTAGTTTTATATCAAATTAATAAAACTAATGTGAATTTATTGTAAAGTGATTATTATCAAATAATTAAATAAAAAAAATGGGAAGATAGATTAATTTTCCCATCCACAAATTGTCAATCCAAGACCTTGTGCCTGTTTAAGCGTTTTTTTGACCATTCCATGACTGCAGGAACTTAAACCTCGACAATTTTCATTGAAATGATATTTTTTTGCAAAAACGGAGATGCAATAATTTGGTATGCAAAAACTGAAAATGGAGTCGACTTTTTTAATGGTCATGGAAGGCATCCAGAGAATAATCGTCCTTTAAAGCCTGTTACAAAGTATATTATATCAAAGTATGTAAAAAAATAAAATTTCGTTAAAATGCGATTTATGTAAGATTTTGTTGAAATCATAGAATTTTTTGTAAGTGTATCCCTGTAATTTAGCATTATTAAATTAATTCAATAAAAAAAACAAATCAACATGAAAAGTAGAAACATATTATTTGCAATGGCTTTAGGCTTAGGAATGTTTGCAACGTCTTGCAGCAGCGATGATAACGAAGGAGAAACAATTGTTCCATTACAAGGAAAATACAACTTAAGCAAAACAGGTACACTTGTTGGTACTGAAGAAGTATTGGTTGATGCCGCAGCAAACGCACCAGGATGCAACAGAGATTATTTAGATTTAAGATTAAGTAATGCAGCAGTGTATGGTGATTATAATGGAAGTAATTGTGCATTGGTAGAAACTACAGGAACTTATGTAAGATCTCATAATGATTTAACTGTTACTATTGGTGGTATTACTACAACTAGTGATATTATGAACCTTACAAACAAAGAACTTAAATTAAAAGATAAAGCAACTGGTGTAATTACTGTTTATACTAGATAATTAGTTTTCTTTTAAAAAAATAAAAACGGAAATAACTTTTAAAGTTATTTCCGTTTTTTTTATGAATTGAAATTAAAAGTTTTAGCTTACCGGAATATAAATATCGAAAGAAGCTCCTTCGTTTTGTATGCCAGAAGCTGAGATAAATCCGTTATGGTTTTCTACGATTTTCTTCACAATTGCTAAGCCAATTCCAGTTCCGTTATAATGGTCTCGGCCATGTAGTCGCTGGAAAACTTCAAATATTTTTTTATTGTATTGAGAGTCAAAACCAATTCCGTTGTCTGACACTTTAATATGGCAATAGTTTTTAGCTGGAATGAGTTTCTCATTTTTAAATTCTTTTCCAGTTTTAATTTCGCTGTTAATTTTAATGACAGTTGGAATTTCTGGATTTGAAAACTTTAATGAATTACTTATCAAATTGTACAACAATTGTTTGAATTGAAACGGAATAATATCAACTTCTGATGTTTGTCCCATTTCGATAATGGCACTTTTTTGTTCCAATTCTTCTTTTAAATCCTCTTTTACTTCGTTGATTATCTTAGAAAGTTCTGTTTTTTCAAATACACGTTCTTGAACATTAGTTCTAGAATAAGCTAGTAAATCATTAATTAAAGTCTGCATTCGCTGCGCAGCATTTTGCATTCTTCTAAATTTATCTTTTCCACTTTCAGATAAATTTTCAGATTCTTTTTCCATAATCTGAGAAGCAAAAGTCTGGATTTTACGAAGCGGTTCCTGTAAATCATGACTTGAAATATATGCAAATGACTGAAGTTCTTTATTCATTTCTTCCAGTTCATTGTTTTTTTGCTCCAATTCCAAAGCATTCATTTTTAATGTATCATCAGCTCTTTTTTTCTCTGTTAAATCATGCGTCACTTTCGAAAAACCAATAACCTCACCTTGTTTATTATGAACCGCTGTGATCACAACGCTTGCCCAAAATAAATTTCCATTTTTTCGTGCACGCCAGCCTTCATGAATTGCTTTTCCTTTTTCTCTCGCGATTTGTAAAAGTTTTTCTGGAAGGTGATTTTCTTGATCTTCTTTGGTATAAAAAATGGCAAAATATTTACCAACAATTTCTTCTGCTTTGTAACCTTTTATCTTTTCAGCCCCAACATTCCAATTTTCAACAATTCCTTCTGGATTTAAATATAAAATAGAATATTCCTGAACTTCTTCAACCATTAAATGATAACGTTCTTCACTTTTTTGAAGCGATTCGTTGATCTGAATTAATTCTCTTGTTCTAGCCGTAACTTGCTGCTCAAGTTCATGTGTAAATGCTTTTTCAGTATGAATATCTGTAAAGGCTCCCACCCATTTTATAATTTTATTATCTAAATCGTAAATTGGTTCTCCAATAGCTGTATGCCATCTATAACTTCCATCTTTTCTTCGCATTCTAACATCGCATCGATATAATTCTCCTGTTGCAAGCGAATGTTTCCAGATTTTGATATTTTCTTCAAAATCATCTGGATGTACCATAGACTGCCACGAGTCGTCGAGATCTGGGTGAATACCAGTATATTCCTGCCATCTTCCAGAAGTAAACAAAGAATTACCTTCTGCATCTGTTTCCCATATTAGCTGCGGAATACTTTCGGTTAGAGAACGGAATCTTTTCTCGCTTTCTTCGATTTTTTTTCGGGCTTCTACTTTTTCTGTAACATCAATAAGTGTCATTCTAATTCCAGAAATAGAATTATCGCTTTCGCGGAGCGGTGCAAATTCAAAATCAACATAAAACTGATTAACAGAATTTAGATCATTAATAAAAAGCAGCGATTCATATTCAGAATAAGTTTCTCCAGATTCGTAAACTTTCTTTAGTAATTCGGCGTATTTCTGTTCTTTAAGTTCTGGAAATAATTCTAAAATATTTTTTCCCTGAACATCAGCTTCTCCTTTTTTCCAAATATTATTTAGAAGAGCAAAATTGGCCATTTCGATTACAAAATTATTTCCTCTTAAAATGGCTTTAGGAACTGGAGACTGCATAATAAGATTGCGTAATTTTTTTTCGCTATCTTCAATTTTCTGCTGGTATTTTTTCTCTTCCGTTATATCTCTAACCGTTCCAATTAGTTTTTCGGGTTCATTATTTTCATCATAAAAAAGTTTGCCTTTTCCCTCAACCCAATGTATCGATTGATCGATCCAGATTACGCGAGCTTCATAATGCAGCAAACCATTAGTTAAAGCATCTTTAAATGCTTTGTTTCGAATATGCATATCATCTGGATGAAGATGTGCCAATAATTCTTCATGCGTTAAAGAAACATCTTCTTTGTAACCACCAATAACTTCAAGATAACGTTGAGAATAAGCAGGAACTCTAGTTTTGACATTTAATTCCCAAGTTCCAAGTTCACTGGCTTCAACAACAATTTTAAGCCGATCTTCGTTATGTTCAATTTTTTTACGGGTTTCTACTTTTTCACTAACTTCAGTTACGGTTACGATAATACCCGTAATTTCTCCATTTTCTTCTCTTAGCGGATGATAAAGAAAATCAAAATAGCAAATTTCTTGTTTTCCATATCGGTTTAATGGAATAGGCATTTCGTTTCCATAATAAGGAATTCCAGTAGTAAAAACATTATCTAAAAGAGAGCCAACAGTATCTTTTACTTCAGGTAACGAATCAAACAGAGGTCTGCCCACAAAAGTACTTTCTTCGCGTGCAACCAATTTTAGATAAGACTCATTCGCCATTTCTACCACATGCTGAGGTCCGCGTAAAATTGTAATTCCTACAGGAGCTTGTTTAACGGTGTTTCTAAAGCGTTTATCTGCTTCTTCAATTTCTTGTCTGGCAGTGACTTGCGCTGTGTTGTCTAGAACCCAAATTGCGATTTTAGTTACTTTGCCTTCTATGTTTTTTAGTGGAGAGTAAACAAAAGTTACGTATATTTTTTCTTTTTTGCCATGCCTGATTAATACCATTTCCACTTCATTGGCATGAAAAGGAATTCCTTCTATAATTACTTTCTGCAGTTCTTTTTCATAAAAAGGTTTAACTTCTGCAAAAGCATCCCAGTAATATTTTCCAGCAATTTCATCGTAAGTTTTTCCAGCGACTTCTACAAAACTGTCATTTACAATTTCGCTTATCAAAGTATCAGCATCAAGTAAACAAATGCCAATTGGTGCTTGATGCACCATGCTGCTTAAATTTTGTTCGTTTTCTTCAATTATTTGTTTGGCCAAATACAAATCTGTCAATTCTGCAGCAGTATTCATTACCGCATAAATTTTACCATTTGTATCGTACAGTGGTGTAAAACTATAATTGAAGTAGAATGGCTGCAATACATTATCTATTACAATATCGATTCGTGTATTTTTAGAATGGAAAGATTGTCCGGTTTCATAAACCATTGCGACTTGTTCAAATACAGATTGATTATGCAGCTCCGGAAGAATTTCTTTGTACGTTTTACCGATTACGTCGTTACCTTTTCCCCAAATTTTTATAATTGATTCATTGGCAAGTTCAATGCGCATTTCCTTACCAACATATACTGCAATAGGAAAAGGAGCATTTTCGACCAATTGTCTTATCTTTTGTTCACTTTCTTCGACTTTTGAACGAGCCAAAACCTGAGCCGTTACTTCGGTAGCAATTGCCACAACACCAGAAATAGTGCCGTCACTTTCCCTAAGCGCTTCATATACAAAATTGATATAAGTGTTTTCGGTTTGACCATTTCTATTTAATTGAACAGAACGTTCATTAGTCGTGATTTTTTTTCCGTTTTGATAAACGTTTTGAAGAATTTCATCGAGACCTTGCTCTTTAAATTCAGGAAAAGTTTCAAAAATAGGTCGATTGATTATTTTTTCTGCATTTGCTCCCCAGAGTTCGATCATTTGCTCATTGGCAATTTCAACCACATAATTATCGCCTCTAAAAATGCACATTGCAATTGGAGCCTGCATAATATTGTTTACAAATCGAGCATTGCTTTGCTGTAAAGCATCTGCAACAATTTTCTTGTCTGTAGTTTCGACTACGGTAACTAAAATACCGCCAATAGATCCGTCTTCTATTTTTATTGGACTGTATGAAAAATCAAAGAAGCATTCTTCTGTATACCCATTTCTAGATAGAAATACTTTAAAATCGGGATAGCTTACTGCTTTTCCTTTCATTACATCGGCGAACATAGGACCGGTAATATCCCAGATTTCGGCAAAAGTTACTTGAGGACTTCCACCTAATGCTTCTGGATGTTTGGTTGCGCCCAAAATTGGCAGAAAAGCATCATTATATAATTGAGTATAATTTTTTCCCCAAGCAATGTACATCCCAAAAGGATTATTAAGCATCATTGCCGTCATAGTTTTTAAACTTTGCGGCCATTTTTCAGGATCGCCCAAAGGCGTTTTGCTCCAATCCTTAGAACGTATCAAACTGCCCATTTCTCCTCCTTCGGACAGAAAATAATGTTCCTTTTTTTTTCGGTTCATTTCCAAAGAAGATTTAGGGTTGCAATATAAAATTTGCTCTTTCGGGCTGTTTAAAATTGTTCTCTGATGCGTTCGTCAGTGCGTTTTCGATAACTTTTTTTAATTTAGAAAAATCACCTGGTTTCCTAATATAAAATGATGCTCCTTTTTTATATAAGTTGTTTACAATTTCAGTATCCAAGGAGGTTGAGAAAATTATTATGGGCAGATCTTTCAGTTTTTCGTCTCCTTTTATTTCTGCTAAACATTCCAAACCGTTTTTTCGAGGCATATTCAAATCAAGAAAAAGAACATCTGGAAGGTTTAAAGCGTTAGTTTTTAAATAATCCATCAGCTGCACACCGTCATTAACTGTGGAAAGAGCGGTCTCAATGGGAATCTCATCGAGGGCTTCCTTAAAAAAATCGCAGTCATCTTCATCATCATCAGCTAATAAAAGATTGTAATGCTTTATATTCATTGCTTTTAGTCTCCTAAAATTTATTATTAATTTTTTATTTGGCTAAATTTAACTTTTTTAAGTAAGAATTCCTGTTTTTTTGTGAAGAATGTTTTTTGAAAAGAGAAAAAAAATAGCTCCTGCAATTTTATTTTAAATTTTACGTTATTAATTATTGTTAGATGTTTTTCACTCTACATTATTTTGAGTTTTGATTTCTTAATTAATCCTAAAAAGAAATCCTGTTAAAAGGGAGCAATAATACTCTTCAAGACCCTTTTTAAATCTGACTTTAAACTCTGAAATTTTCCGTTTTTCTGTATACTATATGCACAAAGTGTAAAATAATTATACACTCTTTTTTGGCCTGATTTCGCTAAAAGCCTCTACATCAGTTTTAAACCTTATTGGCACGACGCTTGCAAATTGTGTTTATGTCAAAATCTTTGATGCGTTTGTTTTTTATTATTTCTCTCCATACGAGAAACAAATAAAAGGAGAAGAAAAGATTTTACTAAAAGCCATATTAAAGAAATCAAACAGGAGTATAAGCATGGAAAGCGAAACAATTATCTCAGAACAATTTTACTCGAACAGCAGTTCGGTTATCAGCGAAAAAGCATTAAACAGTTCTTTTTTTGGAACTAAAGAAAAATCACAAAAAATACACGTAGAAAGGCCAACAAGTCCTTTTGGATTAGCAGTTCTTATTGCAACATTTTTATTAATGATTGCAGGTGTGTATTTGGTAGTTCAATTACAAGACGATTTTGAACAATTCCACTTTGAAAGAATTGCTTCAACTTGGGGACTGCCATTTTTAATCATAACTACCATTTTATTCTTATACCAAACAGGAGTTTTCTTGTACAGTTCTTATTTGTATTTAAGATATAAAGCAATTCCATCTGTATCAGACGATTTATTGCCAACTTGTACGATTATCGTTCCAGCTTATAATGAAGGAAAATTAGTTTGGGATACTTTAATGAGTCTTGCAGAAAGCGATTATCCAGCAGAAAAATTACAGCTTTTAGCAATTGACGATGGAAGTAAAGATGATACTTGGTATTGGATGCAGGAAGCAAAAGCAAAATTAGGAGATCGTGTAACTATTTTCCAACAACCTAAAAATGCAGGTAAACGCCATGCTTTATACAGAGGATTTAAATTAGGAACAGGTGAAATTTTTGTAACAGTAGATAGTGATTCTATCGTTAAAAAAGATACTTTAAGAAACTTAGTAAGTCCGTTTGTAGTAAATAAAAAGTGCGGTGCTGTTGCTGGAAACGTTCAGGTTTTGAATAATAAAAAAGCTATTTTACCAAAAATGCTGAATGTAAGCTTCGTAATGAGTTTTGAATTTCAACGTTCTGCAGAAAGTGAAGCAGGTGCAGTATTATGTACTCCTGGAGCTTTAGCAGCCTATAGAAGAGATGCAGTATTTAATTGTCTGCCAGAATGGATCAACCAAACTTTTATGGGACAGCCTTCAGATATTGGAGAAGATCGTGCTATGACAAATATGATCTTGAAACAAGGTTTTCATGTATTGTTTCAAAGAAATGCAGTTGTGTTGACTAATGTTCCAGAAGACTATAAAGGATTGTACAAAATGTTTATCAGATGGAGCAGAAGCAATGTTCGTGAAAATTTGATGATGGCTAAATATGCTTTTAAAGATTTTAGAAAAGAATCAAAATTTGGAGCAAGACTTTTCTTTTTAAATCAGTCTTTCAAAATTTTAATGACATATCCGTTCCTATTATTTATGTTCTTCTTTATTGCGGTACACCCAGTATTATTTTTAAGCTCGACCTTAATGGCAATTTTGATTTTCTCTAGTTTCACAATGCTATTTTATGCAAAAAGATATACGCTTGCAGAATCTTTCTGGGCATATTCATACAGCCTTTTTTACACTTTCAGTTTGTTCTGGATTGCGCCTTATGCAATAGCAACTGCTAGCAAAAGAGGATGGTTAACAAGAGGATTGTAATATTTCGTACACTATTTATATCACTATAAAAACTCCACCCAAGTGAAAGAGCCCGCTGTATTTTTACAGCGGGTTTTTTAATTATATGCCAATTCATTCTGAATGTCTGTATATAAATTAAAATTTGTTATGGTGGCATACGTTCCTTCGGAACGTTTCATTGGTAGAAAAAATATAGCAGTCATTAAAAATACGTTCCGTAGGAACGTTTGTTACGTCTGATGATTAAAAAGGATATTAAAATCAAACGTTTCTATGGAACTTTAAAAAATAATTCCAATTTAGAATTTGCTGCCGATGAAATGTTCCTCGCAACAAATAAAATTTGAGAATTTTTATTTGTTTTTATTTTGATTCTAAAGCAGCAATAATCTGCTTTTTCATCGCAGTATTAATGTAATCTAAAGCTTCAGCATAGGAAATAGCATAACGTCTTTCTATATTCTGAAAATGCTCTGGAAAAGTGTCTAAAATTTTATCGTAATAAATATTCAGCTGGTTTTCAGATGGCATTTCATATTTCAAACGAAGCTGAAATCTTCTTAATAAAGCGCTGTCGATTATTTCGTAATGATTCGTGGCACAAATCAGTAAACTATCAGAAGGGAAATAATCAAAAAGCTGAATTATAGTATTCACCAATCGTCTCATTTCGCCGACATCTTTATCGTCGCTGTCGCGACTTTTACCAATTTGGTCAAATTCATCTAAAAATAAAACAGCTCTTTCGCGAATCGCTTTATCAAAAATTGCCTTTAAGTTTTTAGAAGTTTCACCAATTCGAGAGTCGATTATAGTGCTGAGGTTGACAATTATAATCTTTTTGTTTAAAGTATATGCAATTGCTTTTGCCGTCGTAGTTTTACCGCAGCCTGAACTTCCATGCAATAAAATTTTATTGTCAACTTTAAGATTGTATTTCTTTAATTCCTCAAGATATTGATGCTCTTTAATAATCTGAAGCAGTGCAGATTTGTTTTCATTACTAAAGAATAAATCATCTAAAGCAATTTTTTCGGTATCGATTACGGTAAGATCATTCAGGTTCATCTGCTGTTTATTTTGCTGCAAAATTAAGGTTTATTCTGTTTTGTTCTAACGAATAAGGATGTTAAAGAAAATCCTTTGAAATAAATAAAATCATTACGTTTTAATTCTTTTCTAAAATTTGAACAGATAAAAAATCTGCTGTGGATTCTTCTGCAGCAGATTTTTTTTATTTCTAAAGCTTAAGCAGAGTTCAATTGAAAAAATAAGATAAAAAATTTCAATTTTAGATTTAAAGAAATTGGCTACGGCATTTTTTTGAAATTTAATAAAAATACAATTTTAACTTAATAATGGTTTGAATTTAATATTTTGTAAAATCCATTTTATTTTAATTGAAGAATTCATTTAAGTTGAAAAAAAGAATGTATTTTGTGTTTTAGATTAAACATTTTTTAACGTTTAGTTGTTTTTAAAATTAAGAATTATAGCAAATATAAAATTGTGTTGTCGAGAACAAATTAGGATTATTGGCTAAATTTATTATGTTTGTTGCGAATTATTCAATTTCAAAAACCATCATTCATTTGTCGACTCTTACCTTAAATCAAGATCAAATTTTAATTGATCGTCTTCGTGACGGCGATGAATCGGCTTTGACAGAATTGTATAATAAATTTTGGCAGGCGCTTTTTATGTCTGCTTATAATGTCATCAAAGACAAAGAATTGTGCGAAGATATTATTCAGGATATTTTCATGAATATCTGGCACAATCGAGAAAAAATTGAAATTCATATTTCTTTAAAAGGCTACATGTACGCGTGCGCCAGATATCAGGTTTTTAATCATTTAAGAAAAAATAAAGACAAAATACATGTCGAACTTTTTGATGATGTTGAAAAACGATTTCTAACAACTACTCCCGAAACGCAGTTAATGCACGACGAATTGGTTCAGCAGCTCAATTTAATTATCGAATCGCTTCCCGAAAAATGTCAGGCGGTTTATAAATTAAGCCGTGAAGAACAACTGAGTCATAAAGAAATTGCCGAACGACTTAATATTTCTACAAAAACCGTCGAAAACCATATTACAAAAGCCCTGCATACTATAAGATCTTCTATGGGCGAGAGTATGAGTATGGCGATGATTTTATGGCTTTCAAAAAATATCTTTTAGCAAAAAAATAATGCAGTGATTAGATTGTTGATGCGTGGTTTTTCTTCTTTTTTAGTTGTCTTTCAAAAAAAATCAAAAAAAATACGATTTGGACTAGGGGGTATGTGTCTTTTTGGATACTTACTTAATAACTCCCAGAATTAATATAAAAAAAATGAAAAAAGAGGATTTTTTAGTGCTGCTAAATAGATATCTTTCCGGTGATACCACTCTCGAGGAGAATAATAAATTATTGAATTATTACGAGAGTTTTCAAACCGCACAAGATTGGGACGATGCATTGGGTTCTAAAGAAGAAATGGAACTCAAAATGAGAACGCGTCTTCAAAATGCACTTCAATCTGAAGAAAATAAAATTATTCCTCTTCAGCCTTTTTATACTAAAACGACTTTTAAACTAATGGCGATGGCAGCATCACTATTATTGTTGATTTCGATTTCATTATTCATTAGTAAAACAAATCCGCTTAAAATAGAAACACCGGCAGTTGCCCACAAAGAAATTCTAATTGGCAGCGATAAAGCTACTCTGACATTAGAAGACGGTTCTGTAATTGCTTTAGAAAAAGGAAAATCGTATACGCAGGGGAATGCTTCTAGTAACGGAGAAAAATTGATTTACAATTCAAAAGATGCTAAACCTGCCGCAATTGCAAACAATTACTTAACGATTCCGAGAGGCGGACAATTTTTTGTTCAATTAGCCGACAGTACTAAAGTCTGGCTTAACTCTGAATCTCAGCTAAAATATCCAGTTGCATTTATCGATGGCGAAACCAGACAAGTAGAGTTGGTTTATGGAGAAGCCTATTTTGAAGTTTCGCCAAGCACCAAACACAAAGGTTCAAGATTTAAAGTAAAAACTCAAAGTCAAAATGTAGAGGTAATTGGAACAGAATTTAATATTAAAGCCTACAAAGACGAAACTACTATTTATACCACATTGGTAAAAGGGATAGTTGCGGTAAGTAATGCTAGTAAAAAACAAATTTTAGCGCCAAACGAACAATCTAGAATAACTGATTATAACGGAAATATTGCCGTTTCGGATGTGGATGTTTACAACGAAATTTCGTGGAGAAAAGGATTATTTGTGTTTAAAGGAATGCCTCTAAAAGATATTGCAAGAGTACTTTCTAGATGGTACGATGCTGATATTGTGTTTGCTGATCCAGCTCTTGGAAACGTAAAATTTAATGGAGTTTTAAATAAAAATCAAAAATTAGAAGACATATTAACGACCATCAAAAACATCAATTTTATTAATGCCTATGAGAAAAAAGACAATAAGATTATTATAAAATAAAAAGAAAAGGGATTAAAGTTTAGACCTCTCACCGTACTGCACTTCATCCCTTTCTGTGTATTAATCAATTAATCAGTTTTAACAACCAACCAACCAATTAACATGTAAATTTATGAAATTTAAATTAACCAGTGCCTATTTCTATTTGAGAAAGAGGCTAATTATTAACATTATGAGAACTTTTATCTTCTTGTTTTGTACTACAATTTTTGGTTTTTCTCCCGTAAATCTATTTTCACAAAACACAAAAGTTGTAATTGCCGCTGATAAAATGGTGTCTGTTGACGAAGTTTTTGACATTATCAAGCAGCAAACAAATTATACTTTTATTTATCAGGAAGATTTATTTAAAAAATTACCGAGAGTACAATTAAAAAAGGGAAAAATTAGGGTAAATGATCTTTTAAAAGCGACTTTTACAAGTAAAGATTTTGACTTTAGTTTTACAAATGGAAATACGATTGTTGTAAAAGAGGTTCGTCCAGAAAGAGTTGTAGTACAGCAGTCTAAAAATATAGAAATTTCTGGTGTTGTAACCAATCAGAAAAAAGAACCGCTGCCAGGGGTTAACGTAAAAGTTAAAGGTACAAATGCAGCTGCCCAAACAGATTTTGACGGGAAATTTAAAATTACAGCGCCAAATGATGGAATCTTATTATTTACTTATATTGGACACAGAGCCGAGATTGTTGCCGTAAATAACAGAAAGGTAATCAATGTTTCGCTTACCGAAGAGACCAAACAATTAGAAGGTGTTGTCGTAAATACAGGGGTTACGGTTCGTAAAAAAGAATTAATTACAGGAGCAGTCTCTACTTATAAAGGTGAGGAATTACGACAAGTTTCGACTCAAAACGTTGTTCAGGCCTTAAAAACGTTAGATCCTTCGTTTATGGTTTTAAACAATAACATTGCAGGTTCAAACCCAAATGTTTTGCCAGTAATCGAAGTGAGAGGACAGACCAGTTTATCTGTAAATCAAGTAAATGATCGTTTTAAAGAAGATCCAAATCAACCTTTGTTTATCTTAGACGGATTCCCGACTACATTACAGCAAGTTGTTGATTTAGATATTAATAGAATTGCCAATATTACGCTTCTTAAAGATGCTGCTTCTACGGCATTATATGGTTCACGGTCTGCAAACGGAGTTGTTGTTATCGAGACCAATAAACCAATTCCTGGAAAATTACAAATTTCTTATGTCTATAATTCATCTTATGAATTGGCAGATTTAAGTGTTTATAATTTAATGAATGCGGAGCAGAAATTAGAATTCGAAAGACTTTCTGGCGCTTATGTAATAAAGCGTCTTGGCGACTATGCTACACAATTTAAGTGGGATGAAATTTATAACCAGCGTCTGGCAAATGTGCGTCGTGGTGTTGATACTTACTGGCTGAATGAGCCTATTCAAATGGGAATTACTTCGGGACACAGTTTGTCAATTGGCGGAGGATCAGACGAATTTAGATTCAATCTTGCCGGAAATTACAAATCTTTATCAGGAACAATGAAAGGCTCTGAGCATAATACTTGGGGATACAATGCCAACTTGATTTATAAAAAGAAAAAAGTAAGTTTCAATAATAACTTCTTTATTTCAGGAGGTAATAATCAGGAATCTCCTTATGGCTCATTTGCTACTTGGGCAAAAGCAAGTCCGTATTATGAAAAATATAATGAAAATGGAGTTCCAACACGTTATTTAGATGGAACTAATATTCCTGTGGGAAATCCAATTGTAAACGATTATGTAAATCAGGCAGAGAATCCTTTATATAATGTTCGTTTAAACAGCTTTGACAAGAGTGTAGATTTTAATTTCACAAACAACTTTGCTATTAATTATGACATTAATCCTCATATAAAAACAACTGCAGCACTATCGGTTTCTAGATTGCAGACTACATCTACAAAATTCGTTTCGCCAGATAACACGCAATTCATTTCAGATATTCCAACAGAAAAAGGAAGTTATGAGAGAAAAGATTATCTGACTAATAAATGGAATGGAAATATTGGAGGGACATATTCAAATGTTTTTAATAATGTTCACTCTGTTACGTACACGTTGCGAGCTTCGGCTTTAGAAACAAGATATGGATCTTATAGTTCTATTTTAAGAGGATTCCCATTAGGAGTTGAAGGCAATCCTAGCTTTGCTTTTGGATTTGAGAAAGATTCAAAACCTGGAAATTACAATGAAATGGTGCGAAGCGTTGATTTAACCAATCAGCTGAATTATGCTTACAATAGAAAATATTTGCTTGATTTAACTCAGACAATTTCCGGAGCAACCAATTTTGGAACAAATAAAAAATATTCACCTTACTATGGTATCGGTATTGGATGGAATATGAACTATGAATTTAACATGAATGTGGATGTCGTGAATATCTTAAAACTTCGTGCAAATTTTGGTCAGACAGGAAATCAAAATCTTGTTGGTTTTGCTTCACATGATATTTATACTTATGATCCTAATACTAATATTTTTGGCGCCGGATTAAACGTTTCGCAATTGGCAAACATCAATTTAGAGCCACAAAAAACAAAAGATTTGTCTTTAGGATTAGACTTGGCAATGTTTAGAAACAGATTGACGGCAACTTTGGGAGCTTACAGACGTAGAACTTCTCCACAAATTGTTGAAATCGATCTTGCGGCTTCAACTGGAGTTACCGCTTATCCTTTAAATATTGGTTATATCACTACTCAAGGTTTAGAGCTTAAAGCCAATTATACTATTATTAATAATGCTAAATCTGATTTTTATTGGGGAGTAGGATTAACCGCGACTACAAATGAAAATGAATTAGGAGGCTTTAATAATGCTTTGGCTTCATTAAATGATGCGGCCAAAAAAACAACCAGTCTGACAAGATTTTATGATGGAGCCAGCACAAATGATCTTTGGGCAGTGCCTTCATTAGGAATTGATCCTGCTACAGGAAGAGAAGTTTTCTTGAAGAAAAATGGAGAAACTACATTTATTTTAGATAAAAATGATGAAAGAATCATGGGTAATTCAAGAGAAATTGCAACAGGTGTTTTTTCTACAAGTGTTAATTACCAAAGCTTCAGTTTAGGAGTATTCATCCGTTACAGTTTTGGAGCAGATCAATTCAACACTGCTTTATATGACAAAGTCGAAAATATCAGCTCAAGTAATATTTTTGATAATCAAGATGCCAGAGCGTTTACAGACCGATGGACAACTCCAGGACAAATCGCACAATTTAAGGCTATCAGCTTAACAAACGAAACACCGATTTCGTCTCGATTTATTCAAAAAGCAGATTATATATCAGGAGAATCGCTTCGTTTAGGATATCGCGTAACCAACAAAGCTTGGCTTAATAAATCAGGATTAGCTGGTTTAGCATTCAATGCTTATGCAAATGAGTTTTTTAGAGTTTCGACTATAAAAGCTGAGCGAGGAATTGAATATCCTTTTTCAAGAATTTATTCTTTAAGCATAAACGTATCATTTTAATACAGAAATTATGAAACAGTATTTTAATAAAATAGCATTAATCATCTTGATTGCATTGTTAGCGACAGGCTGCAGTGATTTCTTGGATGTAACGCCTCAGGATAAAATTTTAGAAAATCAAATATTTGAAAATGAAGCTGGAATGCAGAATGTGCATAACGGACTTTATTTAAGTCTGGTATCTGATGACCTTTACGGAAGACAGCTGACAATGGATGCCGTAGAAATTTTAGGGCAACAATATAATATGACAAACAATACTTCTAAAAGTAAAATAGCATCATATTCTTATACAGAAAGTCATCCTAAAGCAGTGTTCTCTAATATCTGGGAAACAGGATATAAAACTATTTTGTATGCAAATAAATTTTTAGAAAGCATGGATGAACATGCAGGAATTGTTTCAAAGGAAAAAGCCGATCTTTTAAAAGGAGAAACAATCGGGATTAGAGCAATGCTTCATTTTGATCTTCTTCGTTTATATGGACCAATCTATAAAGTTGATCCTTCGCTTCCTGCAATACCTTATTATGACACTGCCGTTACTGCAAATCAGCCTTTGATTTCTGCAAAAGATGTTGTGGCTAAGATTCTGGCTGATTTGGATAAAGCCTTAGAATTATTAAAAAAAGATCCAATTTTGACTTCAGGAAAATATAATGCTACTACTGATTTTGATGCTAATCCGTATTATTCTGCAAATAGAGGTTTACGAATGAATTATTTGGCTGTAAAATGTCTTAAAGCACGTGTATTATTATATTCTGGAGACAAAACGGGGGCTTCTGCAGTAGCAAATGAAGTAATTAACTTTACTAAATCGACGACGTTTTTTCCATGGACTCCATTTTTAGAAGCCACAAATGCTTCAAATCCAGATCGAATTTTTTCTTCTGAAAACTTTTTCGCTTTAAGTGATTACAGATTATATACAAAACAAAAAGCTTTATTTGATTATAATCTATCCAATGAAGCTATTTATTCGCCTTTATTGAGCAGATTAACAGCTGTTTTTGAATCAAATGATAATGATTACAGAAGCCTGCCAAGCTGGAAAGTTCCTGCTGTTGGTGGAAAAACGCAAAAAACTTTTTACAAATATGAAGATGTAGAGACAAAAACAAAGCTATTTCGTCTGCAGATTCCTATGATAAGACTTTCAGAAATGTACTTGATAGCTGCAGAAACCGCACCAGTACCAGCCGACGGAATTGCTTTTTTAAATACACTTCGTTTTAATCGCGGTTTGACAAATTTGGCTGCAACGGCAAATGTTACTACAGAAGTTACAAAAGAGTATAAAAAAGAATTTATTGGCGAGGGACAGCTATTCTTTTACTATAAAAGAATAAATAGTGCTACAGTTCCTAATGGCTCAGCAGCTTCTGGAAACATAACTATGGGAGCACTTCAATATGTTGTGCCATTGCCAGACATTGAAGTTAATTTCCAATAATTTTAAACAAAGTATCATGAAAAAAATATTGATTTTAAGCATATTGTTTTTATCATTTTTAGGACTTGCTTCATGCGATCAGGAAGGAATAGAAACATATAGTGGAAGTGACAGCATTTATTTTGCACCTTCTGTTTATGGAATTTCTGACGGTGCAACTATAACAGTAACAGATAGCACAGGGATTACTTTCGCTTTAGACAAGGCTGAAATTGCTGGTAGAATTTATAATATTCCAGTTCGAGTGCAAGGAAAAAGCAGTGATGTGGACCGAAAAGTAAAAATTACCATAGATCCCAAAAGTACTGCCGTATCAGGAACTCATTTTAAAATTCCTGAAAATTTTGTAATTCCTGCAGGAACGGTAGTGAATGATCTGCCAGTAACTGTTTTCAGAACTGCAGACATGAAGAAAAATGGTTTTTTGCTGATTTTAAATTTAGAGGAAAACGAATCGTTTAATACGAATATGAAAAGTAAAGTAATAAATAATCTGACGAATAAAAAAATCAGCTTTATTACTTTCAAACTTTCTTTTGATGATAAATTAACGCAGCCTATCGGATGGTATGCACCATATTTAGGTGTTTTTTCGGCAAAGAAATTCTTCTTGATGTGCGACTTGATTCATTTAGAGCCAGCAATGTTCAATCAGAAATTAGGTTCAGTAGGACTTGCTATTTCTGATATTATGTATTATCAAGCTTTTATGAAACGTTATCTGGCTGACCAAAAAGCATCTGGCAATACTGTTTATGAAGAGGATGGGAAAGAAATGGTCTTTCCTTAAAAATCATTTAGTAAATTTTAAAAATAGAACATTATGTTAAAAAATATAAAGATTCAATTTCTTTTGTCGCTGTTGCTGGTTTTAACTTATAGCTGTGCTGAGGATGAAGGAAATTACAATTATAGTGCAATAAATGAAATACACGCGACTGGTATTGAAGAAGCGTATACGGTTTATACGGGTGATAATTTTAAAATTACGCCTGATTTGAATGAAACTTTAATTGACGTCAACAGTACAGATCGTTACAGCTACGAATGGGTAGCGCTAAATCCTGCTAAACTTTTATTAGAATCACGAACATTGCTTGCAACTACCAAAAATTTGGATGGAGTCATAAAGTTAGCACCAGGAAGTTATAATATCTACTATTTTGTAAAAGATAAAGTTACAGGCGTTACTTGGCAGCAAGAACCTTTTAAGCTAAATGTAGTTTCGGCTATTTATGAAGGCTGGATGGTGATAGGAAATGTAAACGATAAAGCACGTCTCGATATGGTTTCAATTGTGCCAGGTGTTGCACAACCAAGAATTATTACAGATGTTTTAGATGCTTCAGGTTCTGCTTTAAAATTAACTGGCAAAGCTGTAGAGGTTTCTTGTTTTGGAAGCGCCGTTTCTACTACTTCGGCTTATGGGATTTATGTAACTACTACAGAAAATGGTACCGCAAGACTTGATCCAGATTCTTTTGCGTGGACTCAATCACAAAATTTGGCTTATGAAACTTTGGGAGGTTCATTTCCTACCAATTTTGGGGTTGATTTTATGGAAACTCCTGGTGCCGGAGGCGAAAATTTTATTTACAGCAAAGGCGATATATATTATTATTACCGCGCTTTTAATATAAAATACGGTTTGCCTCAAAACATATTAGAGACAGCTACAAAAACTTTTTATGCAGCGCCTTTTATAGCTTCTAATAATGGCTCAAGTGCAGCGCCGGTTTTCTTTAATAATGAGACTAGCAGTTTTGTTCGTTTTAATTATTCAAAAGGAAATTGTTCGGCGATGCCACCTGTCACTGGAACTGCATCAACTTTAGATTGGAATAATACGAACTCCGATTTAATCTACATGACTACTTCTGGATTTAATGGTTATGAAAATTTTGCTGTTCTAAAAAATCGATCAACAGGAAAATACTATTTACTGCGTTTTTCTCGAGGTTTGATTCAAAGTTATTACAAAGAAATTTTGAATGCGCCAGAATTTGACAAAGCAACAAAATTTGCTGTAAGCCCAGATTCAGGGTATTTATTTTATGCAGTTGGTGGTAAAGTGTATGAATATGACAACGGAACACAATCGGCTAAATTGATGATTAATAAAGGTGCTGAAGAAATAACTTATATCGCTTTTAATTCTCTAGCAAAAAATGCTGACAAAAAATTAATTGTGGGCAGTTATGGAACTTCAGGCACATTAGAGCTTTATACAGTTCCTCCGGTAAACGGCGATTTAGTATTAACTGACAAATATGAAGGCTTATGCAAAATCGTCGATGTTGCATACCGCCGAAGATAATTTTAAACTAAAAAAAACCGGATGAAGCATGAAATTCATTCTTCATTCGGTTCTTAACAATCACACTTTATGAAACGATTTATTAGAATCGCAAGCGCAGTTTTGCTGCTTGCCTGTCCATCTATTGCCTTAAAAGCACAGGCTCAATCTACCGAAGAAAGCTGGGCGCAGGCCAAAAAACAAGCGCAAACGGAGAAGAAATTAATCTTTGTCGATTTGTATTTTACGGGCTGTGCGCCGTGTGCACAAATGGACAAAGAAGTATTTCCAGATCCAAAAGTTGCTACTGTTTTAAATGCCGATTTCGTCACTTTCAAGTCTGATATTTTAAAAGAAGAAATTGGTAAAAAATTATGCATGAAATACGGCGTAACTGGTTTTCCAACATTTTTATTTATGAATGCAGATGGAAAAGTAATTGATATTGCAGGCGGATTTCAAAACGTTGAGCAATTTACAGCCTTGCTTCAAAATGCAAAAGAAGCAGCTAAAAAAGGAATCTTCAAAAAGTATAGTCCAGAAATCCAGGAAAAAGATTATCCTGATTTTTACAAACAAGCTTATTTAGATGGAAAAAGAAATGTTCCGTTTGAGGTTATCGATACGTATTTAAAATCCAAAGATGCTTCTGAAGAGGTTTCTTTTGTGATTATTACCGGATTAAGAGTGGGTAAACAATATGATGATCCATTTCTTTTGACGAGTAAAAAATTAGCGAGTGATTACGGAAAATGGAGTGTTAACAGTCATGTATTTACAATTTTACAGCGCAAGAAAAAAGAATTTGAAAAAAAGAAAGATTTGAAAGGTTTTAAAGAATTAGTAAATGATGCTAAAGAACTATACACGCCAGAAGAATTTGCCAAATACTCGGGTATTTTACTGAAAGATTTTGGAGTAGAAAAAGTGGTTGTGAATCCGTATTCTGTACAAAAGTAAATCGAAATGAAAAATATATTCTTGTTTTCAACCCTGATTTTTGGATGCTCCATTTATGCTCAAAACAGCATTCAGAAATCTATTGAAACTTTCGAAAAAGCCTTTAAGGATAAAGATTACAGTGCAATTAAAAACCTAATAGCGCCAGAATTTACTGTGGGTTCTGGAGATTCATCTTCGAATGAATTTTATTTCAATACTATTTTTAAAGCATATCCAAACTTAGATTCAATACAAGTTGGAAAATCAAAAGTGGAGAAGAACCAAACCAAAACAGCGGTTAATTTTTTCTTTACAGGAAAAGAAAAGAAGCCGTCTGAGATTGTTTTCAATTCAGAGAATAAAATGGTTTATGTTACTTTTTTCGATGGCTTATATCGAGTAGATCGAAATGCAGAAGTCAAAAAACTGGCAAGTATTCCGTTTCAAATTGTCGAAAACGGAATTGCAATTAAAATAAAACTAAATAAAGCAGATCGCGAGTTTTTAATGCTTTTTGATACAGGCGCCGACGGAATGGCTTTAAATCCCGACAGCGCGTACAAAGCGGGAGTTGTTCTGACGAAAACCAAATCGGCTTCTGTAGTTGGCGGAAGTCAGGAAGTGAAATATTCTGCGGATAATACGATTTATATTGGCGATCAGGTTCTAAAAAATCAAGGATTGGTAATTTTTCCAAAGCACGGCGTTTATGACGGCTTATTTGGTGCCAATTTGCTTCGAAATTATATCACTTCTGTCAATTTTGATACCATGACAATTGATTTGTACAACTTCGGAAATTTTAATTATTGGGGAAAAGCAAAGCCGTTGGTTTTTGATTATAAATCGGGACTTCCGGTAGTAAAAATGAATCTGACTTTTGAAGATAAAAAAACAGTAGAAGGCAGTTTCACTTTTGATACTGGAGCAGGTTATGATCTTATTGCTTACGGACCTTTTAATCATAAAAATAATCTCGAAGCAAGTTTAAAAACCGAGTACACATCTGTCAATTACAGTTTAGGAAAACAAACTAAAATTGTTGGCGGCGCCATTCCGAATATTTCTATTAACGGAAACAATTTTTCAAATGTAACCGTGGCACTTCAAGAGTATGACGAAGCCAATAAAAACTGGGCTTTCGCCGATGGGTCTTTGGGAATTGATTTAATAAAACGTTTCAATTTTACAATCGATTTATTACACAAAACCGTGTATTTAGAACCCAATAAAAATTTCAATAAAACACCTTCTTTTTATTTGAGCGGACTCGATTTAGATTTTGATGAAAAGCAGCATCTTTTGGTAAAAAGAGTTTTAGATCAGCAAAATGAAGATTTAAAGAAAGTAAAAGTTGGAGCAAAAGTTACTCAGATAAACGATTTCGAGGCCAAAGATTTAGCAAAACCAGAAAATCTTAAAAAGCTGAAAGAAACTAAAGAAAGCAAAGATATTATTATAGAACAAGACGATCAATCGATGCGAATTTCAATTTAATCTATCAAACAAAAAACAAATATACTATTATGAAAAAACACATTTTTTATTTCATTTTAACCTTCATTACGGTTCAAATGAGTTTTGCTGCAAACCTATCTGAATATGCAGTAATTAAAGGAACGATTTCGATTCCAGATAGTAAAGTAAAAGAAGTTACACTTTACAATGTCGAAGAAGGAAAGCCAGTCGTTGCAGCTACCGCAAAAGTTAATTCGCTGGGGGAGTTTGGCTTTATGACACCAGTTTCAGCTGCTGGCTTTTATTATGTCGATTACGGACAATTTAAAAGCAGAAACCAATTAATTCGTTTGTATTTAGAACCTAAATTGGATATCAATCTTGTTATCAATAAAGAAAGTTACGTTTTAAGCGGAAAAAATATCGGACAAAATGCCTTGGTTCAAAAAGCCAATGAAATTTATAACGAATTTGCGCCTTTCGCTAGACTTGGAGGAAATGTAACTTATGTGGAGTTTTATCCTTTCATAGATAAAGGTGTGGCTAAAGCAGAAGAATTTTCGAATTCAATAAAAACGAAAGATGCTAGCTTTAATAAGTTATTAAAATTAGCCGTTGCAACAGATGTTGAAGAATTGACGTATACTTTTTTCAGAATGCCTAGAAGTGCATTTCCAGATAAAGATGATCGTCCTGCGGTAATCAAAACTTGGCAGACCAATAAAAAGTTTACAGATCCAGATTTATTAAAATTGCAAAATGGCGTTTCATTAATGTCACATTATTTCTTTTATGTAACAATGAATTCTGGTGGCGGGCCAAAACGTCTGGATTTAGCAGAAGCAATTACTCACATTACAGATCCAGTTTTAAAAGATGTTTATCTTCGTGATGCAGTTGCAACATCAAGAATGAAAATTGAAGAATATGAAAAAATTGCACCAAGTATAAAACCTTTTATGATTTCTGATGCAAGTAAAACATTTTTAGTAGAATACGAAAAAGTATTGCATAAAAGCGTAGGTCAAAAAGGATTAGATTTTACGTATAAAGACATTAATGATAAACCGGTTTCGTTTTCAGATTTTAAAGGTAAATTTGTTTACATCGATTTATGGGCAACTTGGTGCGGACCATGTAAGGCCGAGATTCCTCACATGAAAAAAATCGAAGAAGATTATCACGGAAAAAATATTGTTTTTGTAAGCCTTTCATTAGATAAACCAAAAGATGCACAAAAATGGAAAGATTACGTTATTAAAGAACAATTAAAAGGAATTCAGTTAATGGCAGATAAAGATTTTGGTTCAGATGTGGCTAAAAATTACGAGGTAAATGCCATTCCGAGATTCTTATTGTTTGATCCAAAAGGAAACATTATCAATGCAGATGCGTTTCGTCCTTCAAATCCTGAACTAAGAGAACAGCTTGACAAATTATTGAAAAGTTAATAAACCAGCTTTATGAAATACAGCAAAAAAATAGCGATCTTACTGCTCTTCGTTGGATGTTTGTCATTCGCGCAAGCGCAGCATTATAAAGCAAACGATCCAATTGCGGTCAACCAAAAAATAAAAAAAGGAGTGCTGCCAAATGGAATGACGTACTATATTTATCCTACTGAGGTCAATAAAAATACAGCAAGTTATTACATCATTCAAAATGTAGGTTCGATTTTAGAAAACGACCAGCAGAAAGGTTTGGCGCATTTTCTGGAACATATGGCCTTTAACGGAACCAAAAATTTTGAAGGAAAAGGAATCCTGAATACGCTTCAAAAACAAGGTGCTGTTTTCGGAAAAAATATCAATGCGTATACCAGCACAGACGAAACAGTTTATAATTTAGACAATATTCCGTCAAAAGATGGAGGAGTAGTCGATACTTGTTTATTGGTTCTGCACGATTGGTCTAATTTTTTATCGCTGACGAATGAAGAAATCGATGCCGAGCGCGGTGTAATTACCGAAGAATGGCGTACGAGACAAAACGCACGTGCTAGAATTTACAATCAGTTAGCACCTTATTATTACAACAATTCGCTTTACGCAGACCGTATGCCGATTGGCGATATGGAAATCGTTAAAAACTTCAAATATCAAGTTTTAAAAGATTTTTATAAAGATTGGTACCGTCCGGATTTACAGGCAATCGCAATTGTTGGAGATATTAATGCAGATGAAAGTGAGGCAAAAATCAAAAAACTTTTTGCAGATATTCCAACACCCGTAAATCCGAAAAAAAGATTTGAAGTTGCTATTCCAGAAAAAGCAGAACCTACTTTTAAACTGGCTCTAGACAAAGAAATTTCAGCATCGAATATCAATTTTATGATTCGTCATAAAGCTGAGAAAGCAACTGGAACTTATGCCGATTTAGAAAAATCTACACAACGAAGCATTGCGTTTGGAATTATAAACAATCGTTTGAGCGAAATGGCTCAAAAACAAGAATGTCCTTTTAAAGGAGCACAAATTGGATATCAAAAATATTCCCGTTTGAACGATGTTTTTGTAGTAAGCATAACGCCAAAACCAGATAAACAAGCCGAAGCTTTAACAGCAGTAATGAACGAATGGGTTCGAGCTTATAAATTTGGTTTTTCAAAAGGAGAAATCGAAAGAGCAGTTACAGAAACGATTTCTAGATATGAGAATTATTTAGACAAACTAAACGAGATTTCGCACAAACAAGTAATCGGAATGGTAAAAGATGATTATTTGAACCACGAAGTAATTGCAGATCCTAAAGCAGAATTTGAAATGACGAAAAGCATTTTGAAGAATATTGATACTAAAACGCTTCAGGACGAAATCACTAAATTATACACAAAAGAAAATCGTGTAGTAACCGTAACAGGCGTTGAAAAAGAAGAAAACCTAACACAAGAAAAAGCTTTTGATATTATTGAGAAAGCTGAAAATGACACTTCGCTACAGGCGTATGTAGATACTTTTGAAGGAAAAACACTTTTAGGAAATCTGAAAATTAATCCAGGAAAAATTGTTTCTGAGAAAAAAGAAACCGCAATCGATGCCACAACTTTTGTACTAAGTAACGGTGTAAAAGTGCATTATAAGTTTGCAGATAAAAACAAAAAACAGATAAACCTGCAAGCAGAAAGTTTGGGTGGTATATCCATGTATAAATCTGAAGACATGCCTTCAGCATATCGTTCTACAAGTCTGGCAATGATGTCTGGCGTTGGTGAACTTTCTAATGTTGATTTAGAAAAGGTTTTAAAAGGAAAAATTGCAAATTCATCTGTAAGTTTAAATTCTATAAAGGAAACAGTTTCGGGTTCTGCAAATGTTAAAGATATCGAAACGATGATGCAGCTAGTGCATCTGCGTTTTGTACAGCCAAGATTTGATACTAAAATGTACGAACTTTTAAAGCAGAGACTTCAAAACTCTTTAAAAAATAGAGAAAACGACATTAATGCTAAGATGCAGGATAGTCTGTCTAACATTGTTTACGGAAAAAATAACCCTAAAATTCGTCCATTAGATCAAAAATATATCGATGATTTATCTTTTGATAAAATGAAAGCGATTTATACGGATCGCTTTGCAGATGTTTCAAATTTTGATTTTTTTATTGTTGGGGATGTTACAGCAGAAGTTTTAAAACCATTACTAGAAAAATACATCGCAAGTATAAATGGGATTAAACGAAAGGAAAAATTTAATACCGAGATTCCAAAATGGACGTCGAATAAAATTGATAGAGATGTTTTCATAAAAATGGAAACTGCAAAAAGTTCTGTTCGAATCACATTTGTAAAGGACTATGCTTATACTCAGCGAAACAGAATTTTAGCTTCTTTCTTAGGAGATATATTGACTTTGCGTTACACAGAAAGTCTTCGTGAAAAAGAAGGTGGAACTTATGGCGCAGGTGTGGATTCAGGAATTGACAAATTACCAATTTCAAAAGCTAGTCTAGAAATTAACTTTGACTGCGATGCTAATAAAGTAGAGCATTTACTTCCAATTGTTTATCAAGAAATTGATAAAATTAAAAAAGGAGATATTGTAGCTGAGGATTTAGAAAAAACAAAAACAAACTATTTAAAGGAGAAAGAAGACAGCAAAAATTTTAATATGTATAGCAGTTATTTGCTTTACAGTTATTTTATAGATGGCAAGAATATGAATGATCCTAATAATTACGAAAATATTATAAAAGGTATTACAGCAAAAGATATTCAGGACTTTGCGAATTCGTTTTTATACAAAGCCGATTCATATGAAATCGTTTTCAAACCACTACAATAATCTGAAGAGTTTTTATTACTAGAGTTTAATTTGTATTTCCCTATCAATCAATTATTTTGAATTAGTAAGCAATTTAGTTTGAATAGCGGATTTAATAGAGGGTTGTTTTGCTATTCAACCCTCTTTCTAAAGTTTTTACCCATGAAAAAGAATATTTTTTTACTGGGCTTTTTCCTGCTGTTTTCCATATTAGTAAAAGCTCAGATATATAACCCAATAAAATGGAAAACCAGTATTGCGAAAATTTCTGATACTGAATATGAATTGCAGGCAAAAGCCATTATAGAATCGGGCTGGCATTTATACAGTCAGGAAGTTGCAGACGGAGGTCCGTTGCCTACAACTTTTAGTTTTAGCAAAACTTCAGATTTTCAATTAGTTGATAATGTAAAAGAAGAAAAAGGAAAAAACATTAATGATCCCGTTTTTAAAATGCAGATCAAGTTTTTTGAAAAAGAAGCAGCTTTTACACAACGCATTAAAATACTTTCGTCCAAACCTTTCAAAATTAAAGCTCAAGTGGAGTTTATGGTTTGTAATGATGAAAATTGTCTGCCGCCAAGTTCTGATGAATTAGAATTTAATATTAGTCCTTCCGCGAAAGCGAAAACTTTAATAGAAACAACCGTAAAAGAAAATAATAAACCAATTGTTTTTGATTCTTCGGTTTTAGAATTAAAAGAAAAAGCATCAATAGTTTCAAAAGAAATAGTTGAAACGCCAAAAGCAGCAGTAAAAAAAATCCAGCCCAAAACAGCATCAAGAAGCTTGTGGACTATTTTTCTTTTATCATTTTTCTCTGGATTTGCTGCATTGCTGACGCCTTGCGTTTTCCCGATGATCCCAATGACGGTCAGTTTTTTTACCAAACAAAGCAAAACCAAATCGCAGGGAATTAGAAAAGCCATTTTTTACGGAATTTCGATTATTGCCATTTATATTTTTCTAGGTGCCGTTGTAACTTGGGTTTTTGGAGCAGATTCATTAAATGCGCTTTCCACAAATGTCTGGTTCAATCTGATCTTTTTTGTGCTGTTAATGGTATTTGCCTTTTCATTTTTGGGTGCATTCGAAATTATGCTGCCGAATTCATGGGCAAATAAAGTTGATACGCAAGCAGACAAAGGCGGAATCGTCGGGATATTATTTATGGCTTTGGCCTTGGCAATTGTTTCCTTTTCGTGTACTGGGCCAATTGTTGGAACGTTATTGGTGGAAGCCGCTTCACGCGGAGGAATTGCACCTTTTGTGGGAATGTTTGGTTTTTCTTTGGCTTTGGCTTTACCCTTTACACTATTTGCTGCTTTTCCCGGCTGGCTGAATTCACTTCCAAAATCTGGTGGATGGTTAAATTCGGTAAAAGTGTTTTTAGGATTTTTAGAAATGGCTCTAGCGTTCAAATTTTTATCAAACGCCGATTTGGTTCTGCAGCTGCATTGGCTGGAAAGAGAAGCTTTTTTAGCCATTTGGATTGCCATTTTCGGAACGCTGACTTTTTATTTATTCGGAAAAATTCAGTTACCGCATGATACGCCGAGTTCAAATATCAGCGTTGGAAGACTTGGACTTGGTGTTGTAGTCCTGGCTTTTACCATTTATTTAATTCCCGGAATTTGGGGTGCTCCGCTAAAAATGATCAGCGGTTTTCCGCCGCCAATGCATTACAGCGAAATTCCAAATGGATTGAATAATTCAAGTTCGTCGCAAATAATACAGAATCTTCCAGAAGGAGCAGAGCTTGGGCCCCATAACATTATGGCCTTTACCGATTACGATTTAGGAATGCAGTACGCCAAAAAAATAGGAAAACCAGTTATGATCGACTTTACCGGCCACGCCTGCGTAAACTGCCGAAAAATGGAAGACAATGTCTGGTCTGACGAAAAAGTACAGAAAATTCTAAAAGGCGATGTAGTCTTGATTTCTTTATACGTTGACGACAAGAGAGAATTGACGCAAAACGAGCAGATTACCTCTAAGCTGACAGGGAAAAAGTTAAAATATATTGGTCAAAAATGGAGTGAATTTCAAACACTAACTTACAAAACCAATGCACAGCCTTTTTATGTTTTGGTAAATCATAACGGAGAAAAGCTCAATGAAACTTCAGCCTACAATCCAAATATTGAAGAATATTTGAACTGGCTGCAAAAAGGCGTTTCTAATTTTGAGAAAAGTTCATAAAGAGATTTTTATCTTTAATTTGTAATTATATTGTTGATGAAAGAGACTATCTAAAAGTGATAGTCTTTTTTTTATATTTTTTGTTCCGTAGGAACATTTCATCGGTAGAAAATTATTGTTAGCATATTCATCGTTCCATAGGAACGTTTCATTTTGACATTGTTTTTTAACAATTTACCAATTTCAAACGTCCTACGGACGTGAATATGACGGGGCATTATTTTGTCTACCAATGAAACATTCTTACGGAATGACGTTAGCTATATAAACGTAAAAAAAAGCGGTTATCTCAATTTTGAGATAACCGCTTTTTTTAGAATCCTAAGAGAGAGTATTAAGAAAGAACAGCTTCTGGCTGTTTAACGGCTTTTTTAGTAAAGTTTAAAGTCATTTGATCTAAATGTCCGTAGAAAAAAGTATCCAGAACTTCTTGAAAAACAGGATCTGCATTTTCTACCTGAACAAATAAACTCATTGACGAATGCAGTTTTCTTGCGCCAAGTTCGCCCAAAATACCTTCTGCTGACTTTTTCTTTAAAGTCAAAAGCAATTTTGAGATTTCAATTAAATGTTTTGCTAAAATCGGATGATTTAAAAATTCAGTTGCTTCTTTAAGATCTGCAACCGCATAATAATCAGAGAGCGCGCTTTTTCCCAATCCTTTTATCTGCGGAAAAATAAACCACATCCAGTGTGTTTCTTTTTTTCCTTTTTTAATCTCAGAAAGAGCAGTCAGATAAAGTTTATTTTGTGCATCTAAAAATCGGGTCAAATCATTTTTTGCGTAGATCATCTCTTGATTATATATTAAATGGTTTATAAATCGGGTTTGTTTAATCGGTAACACTTGTTTAATCTTTTATTATATTTTATCGAAATTTTCGATTATCAAAAGTAGAATTCCTATCTATTTGGGAGTTATAGAATTATAGCGTGGTGTTATATAATTTCGATAATCTTTAAGTGTAGGAATGTCCTGTTAATTTATTTTTAAAGTTTTAAAAAGAGCTAAATTCTAATGTTATTTTAATGTTCTGCAAAAAAAATGGCGCTAAATTGCGCGCTCCTAAAAATTAGGATCACTGCTCTAAATCACTGAGGTTTTGAACAAAATCGAATGTGATTTTTAGACTGAAAAGTAAATTTAGAGGCAAAAAAGACTTAGGAAATATTAAACTGTTTTGTGGTTAAAGTCTTTCAGGGATTTTATTGGTGATGTAACTTTTATTTTTTAGAAAATGTTGAATAAAATTAAAAATAGCTTTTTTTGCAAATGCCTCCAGGTGTTACTAGTCGGTTATTTTTTAATCAGCAGTTTAAATATCTCCAATAGTTTTGGCAGAATTATAAGTGACAATGCCGAAACTTATACTGTAAAAGGTATTGCATGCAATTTTCTAAAGAAAGTTTTTAAATGCGACGGAATTCCAGAAGAGTTGGATGATTACGAAACAAAAGACACGAAAACAGCGAAATTAGCCAAAGGAATTCCAGCAATGGAATATTTGATTTCGATAGAATCATCAATGCCTAATTTTTATTTTCACATAGAAACCAAAGGAAAAAACTACATCAATAATCCAATGTTTTCGTTTGGATTTCATGGTAAGATACATTTACCGCCTCCTCGAATGAACTCATAAATACTTGTTTTTTAGGGATTGGAAGAAAAATCTTGATCTCGAATACGGTTTTTGCCGTATATTTATTCTATGTAATAATCTCGTATTTATACTTACATTCATGACACCATTAAAACGTTTTTATACCTTATTGCAGCTCGATAAGCGCGATGTATATCAAATTATCTTCTATGCTGCTTTTGGAGGGTTAGTAAACCTTTCACTGCCTTTGGGAATCCAGGCTATTATTAATTTTATTCAAAGCGGACAGCTCAGCGTTTCTTGGATTGTTCTCGTAGTTTTAGTTACAATTGGAGTTGGTTTTGGCGGTGTTTTAACAATCTTACAGCTTCGTATAGTCGAAAACCTGCAGCAGCGAATTTTCGTTCGTTCTTCATTTGAATTTGCATACAGAATGCCTTTAATTAAATTTAAAGAAATGTATTCTGAATATGCGCCCGAAAAAGCCAATCGTTTTTTTGATACCTTAACGGTGCAGAAAGGAACGGCAAAATTACTGCTTGATTTCTGTACAGCATTTCTTCAAGTGGGTCTGGGTATTATTTTACTGGTTCTTTACCATTCTTTCTTTATGGTTATCGGACTTCTTTTCATTGTTATTTTATATGTCATTTTTAAATTTTCTTACAAAGATGGTCTAGAAACCAGTTTGAACGAGTCGAAGTTTAAATATAAAGTAGCCGCATGGCTTCAGGAAATTGCCCGCAATCGAGAAAGTTTCCGTAGAAAAGGTGCTTTTGAATACGCTTTAGACAGAAATGACGGCTATGTGAGTCAATATGTTAACTACCGTGAAAAACACTTTCAGGTAATGAAAAAACAATATATACAGCTGACTATTTTTAAAGTAATTGTTACCGCTGCCTTATTGTCGATCGGTGGTTTTCTGGTAATTCACCACCAAATGAACATAGGGCAGTTCGTAGCAGCTGAAATTGTAATTGTATTATTGATTAACTCAGTTGAGAAAATTATTTTCGGATTAGAATCTTTCTATGATGTTTTGACTTCCCTTGAAAAAATTGGACAGATTACGGATATGGAAATTTCATGCATTCCGCAGACTTCTGATAAAACAGAAAAAGGAATTAATATAGAAACGGAAAGCATCAGTTATAATTATCCAGAACATACCAAAAAATCGCTTAAGAATATTAATTTAAAAATCTCTCAGGGCGAAAAAATTATTCTAACCGGAACAAACGGAGCTGGAAAAAGTACTTTGTTAAGACTTCTTTCCGGAGTTTTGGAGCCAGAAAGCGGTGCCATGTATGTTACCGATAATTATATGAACCGTCTTAACGAAGACACTTACAGAGCTCAGGCAGGAACTTTTTTGCAAGGTGATACACTTTTTGCAGGTACAATACGCGAGAATATTGTTTTCGGAAACGAAACATTAAACAGTGATGATTTAAAATGGGCTTTAGATAATGTTGGTTTGACACCCTATATTAAAACTTTTGAGAACGGACTCGAGAATCAAATTCATCCAGGCGGGCGCGAACTTTCTGCTTCAGATGTTCAAAAGATTCTTTTGGCCAGAAGTATTGTCGGGAAACCGAATATTTTATTCTTAGAAGATCCGGTTGATAAAATGGACGAATTAACTTCGAACAAAATTGTTGATTTTTTACTTTCTGATGAAAACGACTGGACTGTAATTGTAACTTCTAAAAGTGACATTTGGAAAAGCAAGTGCAGCCGTATGATCACGATTGATGACGGAAAAATTATTAACGACATAAAGCTTTAATCATGCTCAATATATCTAAAGATAATAACGTACTTATAACGCCGGGCAAATACAAATCGATTACAAGCGTTGCCCGCAGGCCACATTATAAAATTTTAAATAAAGTCATAATCGGATTCTTGATTTTTCTTATCTGCTGTCTTTTTCTGCCTTGGACACAGAATATATCTGGAAGCGGTTCTGTAACGACTTTAAAACCAGATCAAAGACCGCAGACCGTGCATAATGCTATTGCTGGACGTATTGAAAAATGGTTTGTGAAAGAAGGAGATTATGTAAAAAAAGGAGATACTATTCTTTTTATTTCAGAGATTAAAGAAGATTACCTGGATCCAAATTTGGTTGCAAATACCAAAGAACAAGTTGATGCCAAAAAAATGGCTGCAGAATCGTATAGTGATAAAGTAGGTTCTCTTGATGTTCAGGCACAGTCGCTTACAACAGAAAGACAATTGAAATTGCAGCAGGCGCAGAATAAAATTCGTCAGGCACAGCTGAAAATAAAAAGTGACAGTATGGATCTTGTTGCGGTAAGAACACAATTGCGAATTGCAAAAACACAATTTGATCGTTCTACAGCATTAAACAAAGAAGGTTTAAAACCAATGACAGATGTCGAGCAGAAAAGATTAAAACTGCAAGAGTCTGAAGCTTATATTATTACACAGGAAAATAAACTTTTGAGCAGCAGAAATGAACTGATAAACGCCAAAGTTGAAATCAATAGAATTACGGCCGAATATGCTGAAAAAATATCAAAATCAAGAAGTGATAAATTTACAGCGTTAAGTACACAGTACGATACAGAGGCTCAGGTAAATAAGCTGGAAAATCAATACACCAATTATAAATTGAGAAACGGTTTATATTACATTACAGCACCTCAGAGCGGTTATGTCAATCGTGCTTTGCTGGCTGGTCTTGGAGAAACTATTAAAGAAGGAACTCCAGTTGTAAGCATTATGCCGTCTAAATATGATATTGCTGTAGAAACTTACGTAGATCCTATCGATTTACCGCTTGTTCACCGCGGTGCAAAAGTTCGTGTCTGGTTTGACGGATGGCCTAGAATCGTATTTTCTGGATGGCCAGGATTATCATATGGAACTTATGGAGGTAAAGTCGTTGCGATAGAAAACTTTATTAGTCCGAATGGGAAATATAGAATTTTGGTATCGCCAGATGGAGAAGATCGTCACTGGCCAAAAGAATTAAGTATTGGTGCCGGAGCACAAAGTATTGCTTTGCTCGAAACGGTTTCTGTAGGGTATGAAATTTGGCGAAACTTGAATGGTTTCCCGCCAAACTACTATAATTCTGGTGATAAAGAAGAAAAAGGAAAGGAGAAAAAATAAAATGAGAAATCTTGTAAAATTGCTTTCTTTCTTATTTCTGCTGAGTTTTTCTTCGCTTCAAAGTCAGAACTTTAATGAAGAAGAGCTGAGTTTCAGCGAGTTTTTGGGATATGTCAAAAAATACCATCCGCTCGTCAAACAAGCCAATCTTGAAGTAACCAATGCACAGGCGAGATTAATGGCGGCGCGTGGGGGCTTTGATCCAAAAATTGAAGTAGATTACAATAAGAAAGAATTTAAAGGAACCGAATATTATTCTATATTAAACAGCAGTTTCAAAATTCCGACTTGGTACGGAATTGAAGTAAAAGCTGGTTTTGATGATACAGACGGACAATATTACAATCCGCAGAATCGCACACCAGAAGCGGGTTTAACATCGCTCGGAATCAGCGTGGCTTTAGGGCAGGGAATGTTTATCAATCAGCGAATGGCTGATGTGAGAGAAGGAAAACTTCAGGTAAAATTAAGTGATGCCGAAAGAAAACTGAAAGCTATCGCCGTTTTGTACAAAGCAAGTGAAGCTTATTTCGAATGGAGAAAAAGCTACAACGAAGCCGAATTGTATAAGAATTACTTAGGCTTTGCAAGTACGCGTTTTTCTGGTGTTAAAAAATTAATTGAATCTGGAGATTCGCCTGCAATTGACAGCGTTGAAGCTAGAATTACGGTAAGAAACAGAGAATTAAATGTAGAAAATGCAAATTTGAAACTAGCTAAAGCAAGACTTAATCTGGCTAATTATTTGTGGATTGAAAATATCCCGGTTGAATTAGGAGATTTTGTAAAACCAGAGCAGAATTTAGGTCAGACGATTGAAGAAACTTTAAGAACAGATGCCATGATGGTCGATGTTGAATCGCTGGATTCTCATCCGAAAATACAATCGTTAGAAACTAAAATGTCTATTTTGGAAGTGAACAGGCAGTTAAAGGCAAATTCACTGCTTCCTAAAGTAAATGTTGGTTACAATTATATTTCAGAACCGCAATATTGGAACACTTTTAATGCCGATGACTATAAATTTAATATCGATTTTAGTTTTCCTATTTTCTTAAGAAAAGAAAGAGGGAATTTAAAAATGGCTAAAATTAAAATTCAGGATCTGCAGTTCGACATTGGGCAGCAGCGATTGGAACTTAAAAATAAAATAAAAGCACAGCAGACAGAAATCGCTTCTTTACGAAGACAGAAAACCGTAATTGATAATCTTGTTAACGATTATATGACAATGCTGAATTCAGAAGAGAAACTGTTTTCATTTGGAGAAAGTTCCATTTTCTTAATTAATTCTAGAGAAAATAATCTAGTAAGTGCCAAATTATCTCAAATTAGTTTAGAAAATCAGTTTTATCTTTCTAATGCCGAGTTGTACAAAATATTGGCAAATCCAGATTAAAACAAATCAAATATGCAGTTTGCAATGACTGTAGTATATTAATTTTCAGAATTTAAATTCAAAAAAGCTTCAGATTTTTTCTGAAGCTTTTTTATTTAGAGAAATAATACGACCTTTCTCTTTTCATTTCTGAATTAAAATTAAAAGAAATAAATTAAACATGAAACAAGCAATTGTAAACGCTGTTGTGCATACTGGTGAAGAAATAATTGAAAACGGTGTCGTTATCATAGAAAACGGAATTATTATTTCGGTGCAAAGTGAAATTCCAAGTGATATTGAAAAAATTGATTTAGGCGGCAATCATCTCGCAGCTGGTTTTATAGATATTCAAATCAATGGCGGCGAAAAGTATTATTTCAGTCAGACTCCAAACGAAGAAACCATTCAGGATATTTACGATTCGAGCTTGAAATACGGCACAACACATGTTTTACCGTGTTTGATTTCTTCTTCAAGAGAAACCATTTTAGAAGGAATTCAAGCCGTTCGCAATTACATGAAAAAGCATAACAATGGTGTTTTCGGAATGCATTTAGAAGGGCCATTTTTAAATCCCTTAAGACGGGGCGCCCACAGTATCGATCAGGTGCGAAAACCAACAAATGAAGAACTTAGGGAAATTATCGAAAAAGGAAAAGATGTTATTAAAGTAATTACAATTGCTCCAGAATGTTTTACAGAAGAACAATTAAATATGTTGATTGAAAGCGGAATTACCATTTCAATCGGGCATTCGACCATAACCCATAAAGAAGCGCAACCTTATTTTGCTAAAGGAATAAATCTGGTAACGCACTTATTTAATGCCATGACACAGTTTGGACATCGTGAACCAGGATTGGTTGGGGCAGTTTTTGAAAATGAAGAAGTTTATTCTCCAGTTATTCTGGACGGCGTACATTGTGATTATGCCGCGGCCAAAGTGGCTTATAAACTAAAAAAAGACAAATTCTTTCTAATCAGCGACGCAACGTTTTTAGGCCGAAAAGTATCCAATTTTAAATGGGACAATTTTGATGCTCATTTAGAAAATGGTTTTTACAGAAATGAAGACGGTAATTTGGCAGGAGCTTCAATATCAGTGGCAGAAGCAGTACAAAACGCCTATAATCATCTTGAAGTTTCTGCAGATGAAGCAGTAAAAATGGCGGCTTCAAGAGTTGCAGCAGCAATTGGTCTGCAAGATAAAATCGGAAAAATTAAAGCTGGATTTCCTGCATCTTTTGTAAAATTCAATGCTGATTTATCTACAATCGAAACGTTAGATTTAACGTAAAATACAATTTTTTAAATCTTAAAATATAACTTTTAAGTACTGTAGTGACTGGATAATTTTACTTTTAGTACAATTTAATTTCATACTTTTCTTTCAATCTGTTTGTTTTTAAAAAGCATATTGATAGTTTTGTGTGCATATTTAACCCCCAAACCTACTTACTTAAAATGAGAAAAAAAACTCACTACATTGTACTTGCGTTACTTTCAAGTATAATTTTTGGCTGCAGTGACGATGGAGATTCGTACAAACCAAATTACCTTCCGAGCATTGATGCTACAGCTTTACCCGCAGAAAATCATCCAATGACCATGTTTGCTGATGACGAAGATCCAGCAAGAATGTACGATAAAACAGATCGATGGTTTAGAGTAAATGAGCCGCTGCAGGTTATTCAAAAAGGAAAAGATTCTGTACAAATTTCGCTTTATTCGCCTGTTGGACTTAACGATGTAAAAATTTATGCAAAACTGCCGAATTACGATAAGCGATTTTTGATTTACAGTTTTTCAAAAATTCCTGCTTTTCACCGCTCGTTTCATAAAATACCTTTAACAGATCAGAAAAATGATTATTTGTTAGAAACAGGAAATACGGTAACAATTGACAAAATCGAAGGATTCTCTTCTGGTGCAATTGAATTCTCTGTTGAATCTGAAGATCCATTATTTCAAAAAATCAAAAAAATCAAATCCAATCATTTAGTGCAGTTTAATGATTCGTATCATATTAACGATTTAGGTAAATACCTTCCAATGAATCCGGCTTTGGCAAAAGAAGCAATAACAATGATTATCAATTATTCTTACGCCTTAAGCCATCCGTTATATTACAGCACTTTTACCAATTTTGATAAATACAAGCAAGAGCAGGCTGCTTTGGCAGGAACTGCTGTAAATGGGGCATTGAATTGGCACGGAAATGCTGATGACGTTGACGGAGTTTACGATTATATTTCAAAAGAAGAAATTGAAAAAATATATTGGAATTATCTAGATAAAAGAACGCTTTGGATAGCAATGGTTGGAGGTGATTCAGCCTGGGGCGGAGGAAATCTGGCATCACAATGGGAATCTGGATATGTTACCGGACATTGGTTAGGAGAAATGTCAGTTTGGTCGCATGAGTATTCGCATCATATTGGTTTTAGCCACAGCAGTAATTTAGCTAATAGCGGCGAAGGCGGCGGACAGCAGGAAATGCTGACTCATTTTTATAAATATTTGATTTATTTAAATGACCTTCCTTTTACAGATCCAGAGGTTTTACAAACTTATACAAAGACAAAATACCTTAACGGAACATACAAAAAACCAGTATTTACCATTAATCCAAAGAATCCATTTTTGCTGAAATATAAAGGCGAAGGAAAATGGAATTAAAATATAAAATAGATATGAAACATATTTTGACCTTAATTCTTGTACTTTGCTTTTTTACCAATTGCAGCAAAGACGATATTGAATCTAAAAATTACGATTACTATTATCCAACAGAACAAGCGACTCTAACCGCAGAAAATATTCCTGGAAGCACAGAAGCATTTGATCCTAAAGGAATAGCCGTTTCAAAAGATAAATTATACGTTGTTAATGGAAACGTTTTGGAAGTTTTTGATGCTCTTACTTTTACTCATATCAAAACCATTAAAGAATATGTAAAAGGAACAACTACAATCCCGCTAACGAGTTTGACTTCTGTTGCGGTTGACAATGGCCGTATTTATGTTGGAAGCACCGAATCCAGATTATTTGTTTTTGATGAGACCACAAATGCGGGAATCAGTACTGTTGGAAACGGACAATGGTGGAAGACTTTTGTACACGTTTTTGGCGTAGTTGTAAAAGATGGATTGGTATTCGTAAAAGAAAAAGAAAAGTCTATAAAAGTATTTGAAACCTCTCAGATTACAGAAACAAGCGATTGGGATTTACAGCCTCTGGCAAAATTAAACACATTAAATGGTTATACAGAAGTATATTCAATGGATGTGTATGGCGGTAATCTTGTGGTAGCAGGAAGAGATGCAAAAAGCTATTTGTACTATAATATTGCCAATATTAAAGCAAATGCTGCGGCATCTTTAACAACTCCAATCGAGCCTCAGAAAACACAATTTGTAGATATAAAACCAATTGCTGTTTCTTTCAGCAAAGATTGGGCAGTGACTTCAGAAAATGTTGGAAGTGCTTCTTATTTAAGATTATACCCAAAAGAAGATTTTATCAAACAAAATTACAAAGCAGTTGTAAACGCTTCAGATATTTTGGGACAGAATTCATTCGGAACTATTGTGGGAACGGCACAGCTTAATGATTTTATTTTTTTATCGGACAATACCAATAAAAAAATCAGAATTATAAAACTGAATAAATCTACTATTGCAGAACAGAATAATTAGTATTTAAATTCCAAAATAAAAAAAACAAATTCCAAATTCCATAATCAATTGGAGTTTGGAATTTTTTATTTGGAGTTTCTCCTAAGGATTTTTTATTTGAAATCAAAAAGTCTATTAAATTGATAGGTTAATAAAAGTTTTAAGAATTTATAGCTAAAAATTGGAAATAACTATTTAAATTTGCACTCGCTATGAAGAAATGTAACCAGAAAATGAATAATTATTATCATTGCAGCATGATGTGCTGTGCTGTTGTAATGGTATTTATTGATCTGGCTTAATATATAAAATGATAAAATTTATTTCCAAAAGCCTTTCATAACTATTTGAAAGGCTTTTTGATTTTAAAACGTAATTAAAGAATGATTGAATTAAAAAATGTTACCAAAACATTTCATCAGAAAGACAGAATTGTGGCTGCTTTATCTGATGTCTCGCTTAGAGTTCCTCCAGGGAAGATTTTTGGTGTAATTGGAACTTCTGGTGCTGGAAAAAGTACTTTAATTCGCTGTGTGAATTTATTGGAGAGACCAACTTCAGGAGAAATTATTGTAGACGGCAAAGCGCTTATGCAGTTATCAAATTCGGAACTGGCGATTGAAAGAAGACAAATCGGAATGATTTTTCAGCATTTTAATCTGCTTTCTTCACGAACTGTTTTTGAAAATGTTGCCTTTCCGCTGGAATTAGCTGGAACTTCAAAAACGGAAATTAAAACGCGTGTTTTAGAACTGCTTCAATTAGTTGGTTTAGCAGAAAAAGAAAATGATTATCCTGCAAGTCTTTCGGGAGGCCAGAAACAAAGAGTTGCAATTGCAAGAACTTTAGCCAATAATCCGAAAGTTCTTTTGTGTGATGAAGCTACAAGCGCGCTGGATCCTGCAACTACCAGATCTATTTTAAATTTATTGAAAGACATTAACAAACGTCTGAATATTACTGTTTTATTGATAACGCACCAAATGGAAGTTGTAAAATCTATTTGTGATGAAGTTGCGGTAATAAGTCACGGAAAACTAATAGAGCAGGGAAGTGTAGGCGAAATCTTTGCCGATCCGAAACATGATTTGACTAGAGAGTTTATTTCATCTTCTTTACATATTGATATCCCATCCGTTTATCAGGAAAAATTAAAACAAGAAGATGACGGAACTTTGAATCCGTTATTGAAATTAGAAATGACTGGGAAATCTGTAAATGAACCTGTTATTTCTGAAGTTTCAAGACTTTTTGATACTGATTTTAAAATTGTCAGTGCACAAATGGATCAGGCAGGCGATGTAAATTTTGGTGTAATGCTGATTGAATTATCAGGAAAGCGTGAAAATTATAGTGCCGCGATTCAATATTTTAATTCAAAACATATTAAAACAGAAATTATAGGTTATGTCTGATTCCATTATAGAATTATTGTTAAAAGGAACATGGGAAACCATTGTTATGACTTTTGTATCGGGATTTTTCGGTTTTTTACTGGGGCTTCCAACAGGAATTTTACTTTTTCTTACTCGTAAAAATCAAATTTTAGAACAGCCTGCTTTAAACAGGACATTATCTGTTTTAGTAAATATTTTTCGTTCGATTCCATTCATTATTTTAATCGTTTGGATGATTCCGTTTACACGCGCCCTTGTAGGAACTTCAATTGGTGTCAGTGCGGCATTAGTACCGTTAAGTATAGGAGCGGCTCCATTTATCGCCAGATTAGTCGAAAACAGTTTGTTAAGTCTTCCTTCAGGATTAATTGAAGCGGCACGAGCTTTAGGAGCAACTCCACTTCAAATAGTTTACAAAGTATTACTTCCAGAGGCTTTACCTTCATTAATAAACGCTGCATCAATTACCTTAATTACGCTTGTAGGTTATTCTGCAATGGGCGGCGCTGTTGGTGCGGGCGGACTTGGACAAGTGGGCTATCAGTACGGATATATTGGTTATGATGCTGTTACAATGAATTCGGTTCTGGCATTATTGGTAATTTTAGTATTCCTGATTCAGTTTGCAGGAGACAGATTATCAAAACGATTTGATCACAGATAATTATCAATTAAAAAATTAGAATTAAAAATTTAAAAATAGAATTGTCATGAAAATAAATTTCTTGAAAACAGCCGGAATTTTAGCTTTAGCACTTGTTGTAGCAAATTGCGGAAAAAGTAAAAATAATGATCCGCATTTTATAAAAGTTGGAGTAGCTTCTGGCCCAGAATTAAAAGTAGCCGAAGCAGCTAAAAAAGTAGCAAAAGAAAAATACGGCTTAGAAGTGGAATTGGTTTCTTTTAACGATTATGTGATTCCAAACGAAGCTTTAAGCCAAGGAGATATTGATGCGAATGCATTTCAGCACAAACCATATTTAGACGAACAATCGAAACAACGCGGTTACAAATTGGCAATTATCGGAAAAACATTTGTTTACCCAATTGCAGCTTATTCTAAAAAAATAAAAAGTCTTTCGGAATTGAAAAACGAAAGCACAATCATTATTCCGAATGATCCAACAAACGGCGGGCGTTCTTTATTGCTTTTGCAGAAAAACGGTTTATTGAAATTAAAAGACGGCGTTGGTTTACTTCCTAAAGTTACAGACATTGTTAGTAATCCTAAAAATTTGAAAATTTTAGAATTAGAAGCACCGCAATTACCTCGTGCCTTAGACGACGAAAATGTTTCTATCGCTATTATCAATAATACTTTTGCTTCTGCAGCAGGATTAGTTCCTTCCCACGATGCTTTATTTGTTGAAGATAAAGATTCTCCTTATGTGAATTTGGTAGTAAGCCGTGAAGACAATAAAAACGAAGAAAAAGTAAAACAGTTTTTACAAGCATTTCAATCTGCTGAAGTAGAAAAAGCTGCTGAGCAAGAATTTAAAGGTGGAGCTGTTAAAGGCTGGTAATTAATTGTTAATTATGAATTATTAATTATGAATTATGAATTATGATTTCGCCCATAACTCATAATTTATAGCATAACTCATAACTTTATAAAATAACGGGTTGATTTTGTAACGTTTATAGATTATTCCTTATTTAATTTAGGGAGATATTTCTAAAACAATAATCATGAGATCAATTTGGACAGGTTCGGTAAGTTTTGGTTTAATTAATATTCCAATTAAAATGTTTTCGGCGGTTGAGGAAAGCAGTCTTGATATGGATATGCTGGATAAAAAAGACCATGCAAATATCAAGTTTAAGCGTGTGAATGAAAGCACGGGTAAAGAAGTCGATTTTGCTAATATTGTCAAAGGATATAAAATTGACGATAAATATGTCATTTTAGACGATTCAGACTTTGAAGCTGCAGACGCCATCAAAACGAAAACTATTGACATTGAAAGTTTTGTTCTCGAAAAAGAAATTCAAAGTATTTACTATGAACAGCCGTATTATCTTGAACCAGACAAAGGTGCAATGAATGCTTACGGACTGCTTCGTGACGCGCTTCAGGCTTCAGGAAAAGTCGGGGTAACACGTTTTGTTTTAAGAAATAAAGAAAGCCTTGCGATTTTAAAACCTTATAAAGATGTAATTGTTTTAAATCGAATTCGGTTTGAACAGGAAATTAGAAGTACAAGTGAATTAAAATTACCGCCAATGTCGAAAAAATCTACAAAAGAAATGGATATGGCCGAAAAACTAATCGATCAGCTTACTGAGAAATTTGATATTACAGGATTTAAAGACGAATATACTGCCAAACTTTTGGACATTATTAAAAAGAAAGCCAAAGGAAAACCACAAAAAGCTTCTCCAAAACTTAAAGTCGTACACAAACAAAGTGACGACTTAATGGAAATGCTAAAAGCAAGTCTGGAAACTAAAAAGAAAAAATCATCTTAGCTGTTTTGTTTTTCTTCCAGCTTTAAAATAATCTTTTTAATATTGGCTCCTTTTGATAAAATAGGCTGCCATAAATCACCTTTTTTCTCAAAACGGCCTAATACATTTTTAATAGTAAATTGTGAAGGATGCAGTTTTTCTGTGACTTCACTCCATTCTAAAGGTGTAGAAACTGTAGCGCCAGGTTTTGGACGGACAGAATACGGCGCAGCCAAAGTTTGCCCGCGGCGGTTTTGCAGAAAATCTATATATAATTTGTTTTTTCTTTTCTTGATGCTTCTTTCAATAGAAGTAATTTTAGGAAGTCTTGCATGAACTTCTTTCGCAATTAATTCGGCTAAAATTTTAATTGAATCATAATCGTACTGCGCTCCAAGCGGAATATAAATATGAAGTCCAGTGGCGCCAGAAGTTTTGCAGAGACATTCCGTTTCCAATTCATCCATCACTTCTTTTACCACTAATGCTGTTTGTACTACTAATGGGAAATCATTTTCTGTAGCAGGATCTAAATCAATTACCAGCCAGTCTGGATTTTGAATATGCTTTATAGTTGAGTTCCACGGATTCATTTCTATACAGCCAAGATTTGCCATATAAAGTAAGGTTTCTTTATCATTACAAATCAAATAATTCACATCGGCATCATTCGATTCAGAGAATATTTTTTTGGTTTTCAGCCATTTTGGTGTTTTATCCAAATCAATATCTTTTTGATAAAAACTAGGAGAATCAATTCCGTTTGGAAAACGATTCATAGATTCTGGTCGGTCTTTTAAATATGGCAGCATAAGCGGTGCCACTTCATTATAATATTGAACGACATCGCCTTTTGTGATTCCGTCTTTAGGAAAATAGATTTTATTTTGGTTGGTTAAATGCAAAGTCGTTTTACCAATTTTCAAATCATAATCATTTTCAGTTTTATGTTCTTTTAAATCTTCCATTGCAGTTGTATTATCATTGGTTTTTTTATTCTCTTTGATATTGCCAATGAAATTTACTTCGCTGGCTTTTTTGTCTATTCTCAATCCTAAATAAACCGGATGTCTTAAATTTTTGTCCTGCGTCCATTCAGAATATTTTACCTGACAAACTACTTTGGGTTTAACCCATTGAATTTTGTCGCGTAAAAGCACTTTTTCCTTAAGTGGTGACTTATCAATAAAAAGAGGCTGTAATTTGGTATAAAGTTCTTTCAAAACAGATTCTGTAAAACCAGTACCGCATTTTCCAATAAATTGCAGTTCTTTTCCGTTGTACTGCCCCAGCAGAATTGCACCAAAATATTTTCTGGAATTTTTAGGTTCAGTAACTCCAATAATGATAGCTTCTTCTTCGTTAGAAATTTTAATTTTCAGCCAATTATTACTTCTATTTCCTACGGAATATGAGCTGTCTGCTTTTTTAGCGATAATGCCTTCGCTGTTACTTTTTCGGGCATTTTCAAATTGTTTTATTCCATCTCCGATTGTATGTTCAGAATAAAAAATATTCGAAAAATCATATTTATTAAATAAGATTTTAAGCAGTTCTTTTCGGTCAAGAAGAGATAAATCGGTTATTGAATTTCCGTCTAAATTCAATAAATCAAAAACATAATATTTTAAGTTGCCAACGCCGGTTTTAAGATAATTTTGAAGCATTTGAAAGTCTGCACGTCCAGCATCATTTTCAACTACAACTTCGCCATCGAGAATAACAGTATGATCTATTTTTTTTAATTCTTCTGCAATTGGTTTAAAATTAGAGTCAAACGAAATTTTATTTCTACTAAATAATTCTACACTTGGTGGATTAACTACAGCAATTGTACGATAACCGTCATATTTGTTTTCGAAAATCCACTCTTCATCGTCAAAAGGTTTTTCAGTTATATTGGCAAGCATAGGTTTTAAGAATCCTGCTTCGGCAGTTTTTGCTTTAGGCTTTTTTTTTACGGCACTTTTAGTTTCACTTTTTTCTTCAGTTTTGGAAATTAACTTTTCAGATCTCTTTTCTAATTCATCCAAAGTTCTTTTAGAAATAACCGATTTATCGTTTTCTAAAACATCAGAATCAGAAGCGTATTTGTCGTGTTTTTTAATCAACAGCCAGGCATTTTCCTGCTTTCCATGAAGTTTTACCAGAGAAAATTCGCCTTTAAGTTTTTTTCCTTTTAGGATAAAACTCAAACGCCCTTTTTTAAGATCGGCCAGTAATTGTTTTTCATCAGATGCTGTTTTTTCATCAGAAGTATAAGTTCCATTATCCCATACAATCACATTTCCTGCCCCATAATTTCCTTCAGGAATAGTGCCTTCAAAATCTTTATAACTATAAGGATGATCTTCAACCATCATAGCAAGACGTTTTACTTCAGGATCCATTGAAGGTCCTTTTGGAACAGCCCAGCTTTTTAAAACACCATTCATTTCTAACCTAAAATCATAATGCAAATGTGATGCGGCGTGTTTCTGCACCACAAAAATTAACTTGTCAGCCGATTTTTCGATTTCTCCTTTGGGCTCACGTGTTTGTTTAAAATCCCTTTTTTGGTTGTATTTAGACAGTGACATAAGTTTTCTTAGATTATCAGGGTTAACATAATAGCATAAAGTGCAGTCGCAACAACAGCAAAAATTATATGGGCAAAGAACAGCTGAATATAATAACCTCTAAAATCAATTGGGGGTTGATGATGGGTCATTTTAAAAATGATTATCCAGCTGATTATGCCAATTATACCGCTTATAGCGCCTAAGATAAGAGCAGTTAACGGTGTAATTGGTGCAATATTCTTTACCCAAATGATGTGATATCCAACTACAAACAAAAAACCAATTGCATAATGCAATATCCATCCCCAATTTATTTTTGCTTGTGTTGAAAGTTCAATTTTCATTTTGTCAATAGCGTAACTCAAGAGTACCGGCTCTTTATACAATTCCCTGAAATTTTTAGACATTGCATAACTAAACCATGTCATGGCAGATGTTGCCGCAATAGATACTAATAATAGTTGTAAAATAGTATAAAGCATGATATAGGTGATTTAGAGACTAATTGATACCAAAGTTAGTTTCCAAATACCTTTTCTGCTTATAGGATTAGAATTACAAATTACATAATTGTCAGTATATGAGATACTTGTTCAAATTAGTTGTGGGAAGAAACTGTAGCTTCCAGACTTGTGCTTAATATTGTTAAGGCTTTTTCCATTTCTTCTGGCTCCAAATTTCCAAACCCTAAACGGGTTGCAGTAAGATCTTTGGTTTGGTACAAAATGGTTTTAGGAAGGAATAATCCGTTTGTAGAGCATTCTTTCTGAAATTTTATAAGGTTAAAATCAGGAAGCCATTCTACCCAAATGGCTAAACCTCTCGGCGGTACTTTAAATTTAATTTTGCCTTTTAGTTTTTCATTAAGTAATGAAACAAAATAGTCTCTGCGTTCTTTGTAGATTTTTTTATTTTTTTTAGAAAGCCGATGCACTTCTCCTTCAGTAATCCAATCGGTTAAAACCTGTTCTTTAATAACATCAATTCCGGGTTCGAGAATGTTTTGATGTTTTTCCAGTTCTTTAATAAATTCAGATGGTGCAGCAACAAAACCATAGCTAAATCCCGAAGGTAGTGATTTTCCAAAAGATCCTATATAAACCACACGCTGGTTAGAATCAAATGCTGCCAACGGTAAAACAGGATTGTTATCATAATGAAAATCAAAGTCATAATCATCTTCGAGAATCACAAATCCATACTGATTCGCCAATTCCAAAACTTCAATTCTCTTTTTAGCACTCAGTAAAATTGTCGTCGGATAATGATAATTGGAAGTAAGATACAAAACTCTGATGGTAGAAGTTTCACAGATTTCTTTTAATCGTTTGGTGTCAATTCCGTCTTCATTTACTGGAATAGAAATAATGTGAGCTCCAGTATTGGTCAAAGTCATATTGGACATGTAATAGCCGGGAGAAGCCACCACAACTTTATCGCCAGGACTTATGAGCACTTTTGTAACCAGATACAAGCTTATTTCGTGACTGCTGGTTGTAAGCAGGTTTGAAGTCGAAATACGAATTCCTCTCGTAAGATTTAAATAATTGGAAAAATGGGTTTTAAAATTTAAATGTGATCGCAGCTCGATTTGTTCGTATGTTTTAGAAGTTTTTCGTCTCTTTAATTTAGAAACATAAAGTCTTGCCAGAACATCTGTTTGCACCAATCGCAAATCGGGCATCCCGTCATTAAATTGATAAGGCAGATTACTAATTTCTGTTGGATTTTCAAGAATCGTAGAACGCTGAAATGTAAAACCAGTATTTAATTCAGATTGATTTTGGTCTTTTACAACAGTATATTCAATTTGTTTTTTTTGTTTTTGCTGTGATAAAATAAATGTTCCTTTATTCGGAAGCGTTTCAATCCATCCCTGCGATTCCAGATCCTGAAAAGCTTTAATTAATGTATTGCGATTGACAGCCAATACTTTGCAGAGTATTCTTGTGCCGGGAAGTTTTGTTCCTTCGGGAAGAAAACCAGTTTGTATGGCTTTGATAAATTCAAAAACAATCTGAAGATAAAGCGCTGTATTTTCTTCTGGTTTGAGCTGAATAAAGCTTTTAAAAGGAATTTCAACCGGACTATCCATAATTACAAAACTGGTATACTTGATTAGTACGGCAAGATACTACTTTTGCCAAAAAAACGTTAACCAAATGAAAAAAATCTATTTTGCTGTTTTTACAGTAATTTGTACCAATTTTTACGCGCAGACCAAAAAAGATTCCATCAATAATATGGAGGAAGTTATAATTAATGAAAACCGTTTTACTACCCCAATTTCTAAACAAAATAGAAATGTGTATGTTATAACAAGTGAAACCATTAAAAAACTTCCAGGAAGAACGCTTCAGGAAGTATTACAATATGCTAACGGAGTTGACATTAGACAAAGAGGTCCGTTTGGAACTCAAGCCGATATTAGTGTAGATGGCGGAAGTTTTGAACAGACGGTTGTTTTGCTAAATGGAGCAAAAGTAATCGATTCGCAAACCGCTCATAATATGCTAAATCTGCCTCTTCCGGTAGAAGCAATCGAAAGAATAGAAGTAGTGCGTGGACCAGCTGCGAGAGTTTTTGGAATTAACAGTTTAACGGGAGCAATTAATATTGTAACTAAAAAACCAACAGATTCTGGATTTTTGGTAAGTACTTATGCGGGTTCTAATTTTGAAAAAGATACTCAAGATACAGGAGACACTTTTTACGGAACAGGTGTTCAGGCAGGAGCTGTTTTAGGTAAAGAAAAACAACAGCATTTAATTTTTGCTTCGCACGATAAAAGTAACGGTTACCGTTATAATACCGCATTTGAAAACAATAAAATTTTCTACCAAGGAAATGTACAGATCAATGATTCTAATGAAATTTTAGGTTCGGCAGGTTACATCAAAAACGGCTTTGGAGCAAACGGATTTTATGCAGCGCCTGGAGATCGCAATTCTACCGAAATAGTGCAGACTACATTTGCCAATATCCAGTCGAAACATGCTATTACAGAAAATTGGAAAATTATGCCGAGAGTAACTTACCGCTATAATTATGATGATTACCGTTACTTAGGAAACTCAAATTTGAATGTTGGAAGAAGTCAGCATTATACTAATTCTATCGCTGGAGAATTGAATTCGACAGTTAAATTGTCTAAAGGCGAAATTGGTTTTGGCGCAGAATTTAGAAATGAAAATATTCATTCTACTAATATTGGCGATCACGACCGTGAGAATGTTGGAATCTATGCCGAATACAGAACAAGTTTTACAGAAAAACTAGACGTAAATTTAGGAACTTATTTAAATTATAATTCTGATTATAAATGGCAGGTTTATCCTGGAATTGATGCTAGTTATGCCATTACAGATGCATTTAAAATCATTGGAAATGTGGGAACAAGCCAGAGAATTCCATCGTTTACAGATTTATATTTAAAGCAGACAGGAAATATTGGTAACGCCGATTTAGATTCAGAGAATGCTTTTCAAAGTGAAATTGGTTTTAAATACAATAAAAGAGCTTTAAGTTTCAATGCCAATTATTTTTACAGAAAAATAAACAATTACATCGATTGGATGCGTAACTTAACTACTCAGCCTTGGCAGAGTCAAAACACCGGCGATTTAAAAACAAACGGAATTAATTTGCGAGGTAATTACAGATTTGATTTTTCTAAAGATTCAAGATTAAATATTCTTTTAGCTTATACTTATTTAGATTCTCAATTTGAAAGTTCTCGTACCGAAGTATATTCTAAGTATCTTATTTCTTCGTTGAAACATCAAATAACAAATACGATCGATTATCAATACAGAGATTTTTCCGTATTGTTTGCAACACGCTTTGACGAAAGAATTACTGGACCTTCTTATTGGGTAAATGATTTTAGAATAAGTCAATCTATTCAAAAACTTACAATCTTTTTAGATGCGCAGAATATATTTAATGCTACTTATTATGAAGTAGGAGCGGTGCCTCTGCCTTCAAGATGGTTTACTTTGGGAGTAAAATTGGTTACTTTTTAGTTTTAAAAGCCTGTAAATCGAAATTTACAGGCTTTTTTATTGCTAATCAAACCAATTGCGGTTATATAAAATTCAATAGAAATATTGTAAAATAAACTGCTTTATAAGTAGTTACTTAGCTTTTGTAAATATTAAAACGTTTATTATGAAAGCTTTATTAAAATTAAAAGTCATATTTTATGTAGTTGTAATTGGATTGCTGTTTTCTTGTAAAAAGAATGACGGCTACAGCGATCAAATAGAAACTTCCAGTGTTCCACTTGATACAACAAATACAGAACAAGTTTCTGATACTGCAACTACATCAACCAATATTGTAACTACTCAAACGCCAACATCTGCAAATGGTAATACAGATTCTTTAAGTACAGCCGGCAGAGGAAGCGGGCCAGGAGAAAGTGCACAAGATGGGTCTACCTACACGCCTTCAAAAGGAGTGCAAAAAGACAGTGTTAAACTGCAGACGGAAAGTGCTAAAAAAAGAAAGAATAAATAATTTATTCGGTCAGAAAAGTTAAAAACTCATTTCAAAACGAAATGAGTTTTTTTATGGAGTAAAGAATTTAAAGCTATTGTATTAGGAATTACTGTTCTAAAAATAAAAATTAATTGAAATTTATTTTAGGATTAAATAATTGTTTTTCAGAGTGTTTTAAAGGGTTTTGAGCAACTCTTAAAATAAAATTTTAAAAAATATTATTAAATACTACTAATTTGATAGAATTAGTATGTATATTTGTATCACAGAAAATTTCTGAATGATACTTATCCAGAAAGACCGAGGGAATAGGCCCATTGACGTCTTAGCAACCTGTTACCGAATAAGGTGCTAAATCCTTCCACTATGGTGGACAGATAAGAAAGATTTCCTCCAAATCTGAATAAGGTCATATTTTTAAACTTTATTTTTTTAAAATGAAAACCGAATCAATCTTATACTCAGGTTACGAACTTTTGAATTTAATTTTCGAAGAAAATAGTCTTGCTTTTTTCCGAATGTGAAGACATTAAATTCTCCCCAATATTTTTTATTAAACAGCATTTTCTAGAAGCCTTTGTGACTTTGGCCTAGAATTCTTTTGTCCAATCTTAAACTAAAAATCAAAATAAAATGAAAAAAATACTATTAGGCTTTACGCTACTTTTTGGCTTTACGCAAACTCAGGCACAGGAAAATAATTTACAACTAAAAGGAACTGTTGTTGATACAGTTGTCAATTATGTTTATCTGCAAAAGTTTCATAATAAAATGTTTACCACAATTGATTCGGTAAAAGTAAAAGACGGAAATTTTAGTTTTAAAACTAAAGTGAAAACGCCAGAACTATATGGTTTAAGTGTGAATACAGAAAGCAGTCCTTTGTATATTTTTCTTGAAAAAAGCCCGATTACAGTAAAATTAAGTCCGAAGAAATATTACAGCAATTCTGTAGTCGAAGGTTCTGCTTCTCAAGATTTATTTGAAACTTACAAAAAATCAAAAGATGTAGAAATCAGTAAATTCATTACAGAAAATCCTAATTCAATTGTTTCTGCTTATGTATTGTATAGAAATTGGTCTTATAGATTATCACCAGAACAAATTAGACAAAATATTGCCTTGCTTGATAAAACCCAGCAAAATACTACTTACGTGAAAGAACTAAAAGATCTTGCCCTTGTTTTGGACGGATTAGCAGTCGGGAAAAAAGCTCCAGATTTTACTGCAAATGATCCTGAGGGAAAACCAATCCGTTTTTATGAAAATTTAAAAGGTTACACTTTAGTCGATTTTTGGGCTTCGTGGTGCGGTCCATGCCGAAGAGAAAATCCAAATATCGTAGCCGCTTATAAAGAATTTCACGATAAAGGATTCAATATTGTTGGAATCTCTTTGGATAAAAAGAAAGAAAACTGGATCAAAGGAATTCAGGATGATAATCTAACCTGGCTGCACGTTTCCGATTTACTTTTTTGGAACAGCGCCGTTGCGAAATTATATGGAATAAGAGCGATTCCTGGAAATTATTTAGTGGATTCGAACGGAATAATCGTAGCCAAAAATCTTCAAGGCGAAGAATTACAGTCGACACTTAAATCGCTTTTAGAGAAAAAAATATGAACGTTTTAAAAACGTAGAGTCAAGTCAAAATGCTTTGCTCACCAAAAAATTAAAGTTCATCAATAAAAAATTTAGTTAATTTAAAATGATCAGGAAATGAATGCTATTGAGACAGAAACACAGCCAATTGAATTAGAATGTTACTTCTCTAAATTTAGAGAAAATACAGTAGGTATAAATCATATTTATAAATCGGTATATGGAAAGCAGAATCTGCTTTACGCCGACTGGGTTGCCAGCGGAAGATTATACAATCCGATCGAAGATATTATGCTTAATAAAATGGGCCCGATGATTGCCAATACGCATTCGCTTTCAAGTCAGACTGGAAAAACGTCTACTTACGCGTATCAATATGCCAGAGATATTATTAAGAAGTCGGTTAACGCAAATGAATCTGATGTTTTAATCACAACAGGAACCGGAATGACTGCTGCTTTATCGAAGCTGCAAAGAATTATGGGACTGCGAACCAGTAATGAAGCAGATAAACCAGTAGTTTTCATCACACACATGGAACATCATTCGAATCAGGTTTCTTGGTACGAAACGAATGCCGAAGTTGTGATTCTTCCTGCCGATGAAAATAATTTGGTTGATCCTAAAATTCTTTCGGAAGAAATTAAAAAATATGCCGGCAGAAGTTTAAAAATTGGTTCGTTCACAGCATGCTCAAACGTTACTGGAATTATTACACCTTACCATGAATTGGCTAAAATCATGCATCAAAACGGCGGACTTTGCTTTGTAGATTTCGCAGCTTCGGCACCTTATGTTAAAATCAACATGCATCCAAAAGATCCAGAGCAACAGTTAGATGCTGTTTTCTTTTCGCCTCATAAATTTCTTGGCGGACCAGGAACATGCGGTATTTTGGTTTTTAATGAAAAATTATACAAATCTGAATTTCCAGATAATCCGGGCGGAGGAAATGTAAAATGGACCAATCCGCTGGGTAAATATTGTTATAGCGAGGTCATAGAAGTTAGAGAAGATGGCGGAACGCCAGGCTTTCTACAAGTAATAAGAACTGCCTTAGCTTTAGAATTAAAAGATAAAATGGGAGTTTCAAACATTAAAAACAGAGAAAAAGAACTCCTTGATCTTTGTTTTTCAAGACTTCAAAAAATAAAGGGTTTGTCCATTCTAGGAGACCTTACGACAGAACGAATTGGCTGTGTTTCTTTTGTCATCGAAGATATTCACTACAACTTAATCGTAAGACTTTTAAATGACCGTTTCGGAATTCAGGTTCGCGGCGGGTGGTCTTGTGCGAGTACATATGCGCATTATCTTTTCAATATAAATGAAAAAAAATCGGCAGAACTTACTAATGAATTATTAGAAAGAAACCAGACCAATAAACCAGGATGGGTTCGTTTGTCACTGCATCCGATTATGACAAACGATGAGGTTACATTTATATGCGATGCAATTGAGCAGATCGCTTTGCATTATAAAAAATGGAAGAAAGATTATGTCTATAATTCGGTTTCAAATGAATTTGAAAATCCAGAAATAAAAGAAACAATTTCAGAAGAAGTAAATGAATGGTTTAAACTGGAATAAGATATTCTATTACTATCACAGATTAAAGCTAACAAGTTTTTTTAAAACCTGTTAGCTTTAGTGTTAGATATTATAAAAGTAATTAGAAGTATAGTATTCTAAGAAGATCAGTAGAGGAAAATATGTTTTCGTTTGTTGCAGCGTGTAAGTAAAATATCTCAAAAAGTGTTTATATTTGAATGATTCTATTCTTTAAAGAACATTTAAAATTTCAATTTAATTCAACTCTGTATGAAGCTATTTTTTCTCAAGACAATGCTGTTTTTAATGTTCGTAACTTTTTTTTCCTGTAATACAAAAAACGAAAAACCTGAGCTAAAGCCTTATAAAGCTGGTGTGATTTTGTCTTTTGATGATGCGTACGTAGATGAGTGGGCTGAAGCTGATGCCGCTTTGAAAAAATATTCTTGGAAAGCAACTTTTAATGTCTGCAGAATAGATTCTATCGGAGAGCCTCAAATTAAAAAGCTTCTTCAAATGCAGAAAGAAGGGCATGAAATTGCCGGCCACGGTTATCATCATTATAATGCTGTGAAATTTGTACAAAAAAATGGAATAGACGAGTATATGAAGCAGGAAATAGAACCAATGATTGCTTCGATGAAAAAGAAATCTTTTAATGTTACTTCTTTTGCCTATCCTTACGGCGAAAGGTCTCAAGAACTTGATAAGGCTTTGTCGAGCAAATTTAAAATTATTAGAGGCAGGGCATTTGGAGGTGAAGTTCCTGAAAAGCAGGACAGTTATTTTAATAATTCAAAAATTGTATTTGCGTTTGATATAGATAACAGCCATATTCATTTTAGTATTCCATATCTTTTGGAGTTATTAGATTACGCCAAGAAAAATGATAAAATTTTGATTTTATGCAGTCACAAACCAGTTAAAAATGTAACCGAAAATTATCAGACCAAAATCGAAACTTTAGAATTTGTCTGTAAGTACATGAAACTTAACGGACTTAAATTTTACACTTTATCAGATTTAGATAATTTACTTCCTGAAGAATAATAGATTTTAAAGATAATCTTGATCAGTTTTTATTTATTATTACTTTGAGTTTATATTGTTGCAAAAAACAATCTTCAAATTTAATATTGTTGCAAATTATAACTTGCAACATCTTTGTAAAACAAATGGCGTTTTAAATTTATAATTTAGTATAGAAATAATTTACTGCTTAGTTCCTAAAAGAAATTTTATGGAATTATTTTCTTCTCTTAGAGACTGTTAATCATAGATTAAAAGTGTAAAAATTTATATTTTAAATTCTAAATTATGACTGTGCCTGAAGAATTATATAATATCAAATTTGCGGAATATTTTGAATCTATGAAAGTTCTTTACTTAACAAATGATAAGTTTAGAACCATCTGTGATGATTATTGCAGTAATGTTGTCAATGCACAGGTTTATAAGAAACGGTTTGAAAAAAATTTTCGACGTAAGCTGGAATGTGAAAATTTATCAAAAGAACTAGAAGAAGAAATATTGTTTTTTATGATAAGAAGCACAGATGAATCTTAAAAATTGAGACTCTATTTCAATCAATTTTTTACATATACTTTTTAAAAATTTTATAAAAAACATTTCCTAGATATTTAAGTTTTCGGCAGCAGAATGCTTTTTAAGAGTTTTATTTAGGATTTAGCTTTCTATATTGTTTAAATTTGGAATTCCCAATAGAATTTTTAAAAATGATACCACGATTATTTTTTTTATGGCTTTTTTTGCTTCCCCTTACTATTTATTCACAGTCAACACAAGAACTGATAGATAGTGTAAATACTACTAACAATCATCAGAAAAAAGTAGAACTGTGTCGCAAAATTGCTTTAAGATTACAAAAAACAGATTGGGAAAGAGCTATAAAATACATAGAACTGGCTGAGACTGAAGCTAAAAAAACAAAAGAATCTGAACTTACTCTGGCTGGTGTTTATATTACATCAGGCAAAATGTATTCTGCGAGAGAGGTATTAGATGTTGCCCTTCAGTATTATTTAAAAGCCTATGATATCTACAAAAAAAATGGCAACCTTGAAGAAGCATCCAAATTAGAAAACAATCTTGCGATTATCTATGCACAAGGGAAAAATAAAGAAAAAGCACTGCAATGTTTCTTAAACGTATATCGTTTTCAAAAGTCAAAAAATGATGCTGTAAAGCTGGTCAAAATTTTAAATAATATAGGGACTTTATATCTCAGTCGAAATTTAGATTCTTCATTGCATTATTTTCATAAAGCTGAAGGACTAAATAAAAGTTTAAAAAATGATGATCTAAAGGTTTACGTATACACTAATCTTGCAAGAGCATATGTTTTGAAAAAAAATAAGACACAAGCTGATGAGTATTTTGACAAAGCTTTTTCTTTATTGAGCAATCGTGTTGATAATTTACTGCAGGCTTTTGTATATCAGTCTTTTTCTGAATATAATTTAAAAGAAAAAAACTATGATACCGTAATTGTAAACGCAAAGAAAGGTTTAGAATTATGCAGCGAAAATGTATATAGTTCTTCTGGTTTAGACCTCAATAAAATGCTTTATGAAGTTTATGTAATTAAGAAGGATTATAAAAATGCTGTTTATTATTTTCAGAAATATAATGCCATTAAAGACAGTATAAATATTGAAGAAAAGACAGTAAACATTGAAAGAATAAAGCTGGAACAGGATTACAAAGCCAGAACCCAGATAAAGATGCTTATTGAGCAAAAAAAGCGATTTAAATATTATGTAGTAGGGTTGATATTGGTTATCGGGATATTGATTTTAATTATTTTACTGATAAAATACCGCAACAAGAATATTAAAAATCAGCTCGAAAAAGAGAAATTAAAGACAAAAATGCAAGCCTTAAACGAAAGTTTGGAAGCCAAAAAAAAGGTTCTAATAGGAAAGGCAATGGCAGAAATACATCGTACAGACAGCATTAATGAAATCCTGACGGATCTTAAACAGATTAAACTCAAAACTGTTAATAAAGAAATGCAACAGGCTATTGATATAGTTTTAAAGCGTCTTGAGAAGAATTTGAATACAGACATCTGGAAAGAATTTGAAATAAGTTTTGAGCAGGTTCATAAATCTTTTTTCGACAAATTAACGGAGGATTATCCTTCTCTTACTCCAAAAGATCGAAGATTGTGTGCACTTTTATATCTGGATTTAACCACAAAAGAAATCTCTCAAATTACAGGACAATCCTTTAAATCTATCGAAAATGCCCGAACGAGACTGCGTAAAAAGTTTGATTTAACCAACGAAAAGGTAAATCTCTCCACTTATCTCAATACAATTTAACGTATTTAATATCATAAAATAAACCAAGCTAATGATCTGATTTAGTTTGGTTTATTTTTTTTTTGAGTGCTTTCTGGGTGGAACTTTTCTGCCTCAGAGTGTTTTTGCAATAGTCCTTTTTTGCATAAACACATAATCTCCATTCTACATTTACCAAATCGATTAGCGCGCAGATCGAAGTAAATAAATTAGAATGAATAGGAAGAAAAAAGATATCCCTCCTAAAAGTTTAGAACAACTCTTAGAAGAAACAGAAACAAAAAAGAAAACCCTTTTAAAAATTCTAGAAAAAATAACAAAAGAAAATCCTAAAGATCAAACTCCGAAGTGATTTTTAAAAACTGCTTTTATGGTTTTGCTATGAGCCATCGAAGCACAATATTTATTAACCAAGCATACTATATTATTAATTTTTAAATTTAAAACGAATGAACCAAATTTACTTTAAAACCAAGTATTTGTTTGTTTTGTTAGGTTTCTTTGTCTGTTCCGTAGGAATGGCTCAGTCACCTGTTCCCAACAAACTAAAGGGCAATGCAGTAATGGCATTAGGATCACCAACTTTGAGCAGGACAAAAGATAAGGTTTCTAAAAATGCCAGTGATTCATATTCAAGTCAGAATAATGATACTGCAAATCTTCTCACTCAAAAAGAAGAAAAAATAAACGGAATAGAACTTTCTGATGCTGAAAGTGAAGCAGTAAAGAAGAAGGAACAGGAAAGCCAAAAATTATACGGACAAAATCTAAGTAGTACGGTACAAAAAACAAATCCGCAGGATTCAGTAAGTACAAAGGTTAAGTCTTTTGCAAAAACTGCAAACGTAACGGCTAAAAATATATTTGAGGTTAAAAAAGGCGATTTTGATTTAGCTGCGTCAGATAAAATGCAGGTAAAATCAGTTTCTGATACTCATGGGAGAACAGTAGTTACGTATCAGCAAATGCATAACTCGGTTCCTGTCGAAGGAGCAATTTATAAGGTTAGAGAAAATAAAACTAAAATTGATGCATTTGGTGCTACGGCTAAGAAATTAACCGTAAGCAGCAATTATAAAATAAATGCAGCGACAGCTTTAGACAATGCGCTTAAAGCGGTAAATGCACAGCAATATATTTGGGAGAGTAAAAAGTTAGGTTCATTGGTTAATAAAAACATTAGCACAAAACCACAGGGGGAGCTGGTTTATGTTGGACCTAATTTTTCTTCTGAATTAAAAGAATATTACCTGGCTTGGAAATTTAATATTTATGCGACAAATCCGCAATCAAGTCATACCATTTATGTAGATGCAAATACAGGAAAAATAGTTTTAAACCTTGATTTAAGCCGTGATGCTGCTTTTGGCGATCAGAGTCTAGGAAAAGGTAAATCAAGATATGCTGGAGAAGTAGTTTTTAATACCAAGCAATACGCTGACGGATACAGACTAGAAGGTCTGCAAGGTAAATATAAAGTACCAATGGTTACTTGGAATATGAACCATGCCGAGCATGCTGCAGATGAGGTAATCACAGAATTTGTTGATGAAGATAATATTTGGAATGAACTGCATAACAAAGATCACGATGAGGTTGCTATGGATATTCATTGGGGTATGCAGAAAACCATCGAATATTATGGTGAAAGGTTTAATCGAAATAGTATCGATGATAAAGGAATGACCATTATTGGTCTTGCGCATTTAGGCACTAATGTCGAAAATGCTTCATGGACTGGCGGATGGGCACAATTTGGAGATGGTTATGGTACGCCGTATGTTGGTTTAGGAATTACAGCCCACGAATTAACTCACGGTGTAACAGGTTTAACCGCCGACTTAATTTATCAAGGAGAATCGGGAGCGATGAATGAATCTTTCAGTGATATCTTTGGTACGTGTGTTGAATTTTATGTTGGAAAAGACAAAAAAGAAGATATTTGGATGCTTGGAAGTGAACTGTACACTCATGGCAGTATGAGAAATATGGGTAACCCAAAAGCGCAGGGTCAGCCTGATACTTATGGAGGAATAAATTGGGTAAGTCCAACAAATGTTAGTTACGATAATGGCGGCGTGCACATTAACAGCGGTATCACGAATTATTGGTTTTACCTTTTAAGCGAAGGCGGTCAGGGTGTAAATGACCTTAATAATAGTTATGATGTTAAAGCTATTGGTCTGACTAAAGCAGAGAAAATTGCCTATATAACACTTACAGAGTATTTGTCGCCTTCTTCAAACTTTAGCGATATGCGTCAGGCAACCTTAATGGTTACAGAAGATTTATACGGAATAGGTTCTGAAGAATACAAACAAGTTAGTAATGCCTGGTACGCAATTGGTATTGGAACTGCTTATGCAGATAAACAAATAGCACTTGTTTCTGTTGAAAATCCTGTGGCATCCTGTGGTTCTTTAAAAGGAGATGAGCCTTTTTATATTAAATTTAAAAATACAGGCTCAACTGTAATTAAAGCAAATGAGGTTTTAAATTATAAGTTGAGATTAATGGTGCCAGGTTTTGGCGGCAGATTGAATGAAATTTACGGCAGTAATGGCGTTATTAATTTTGATAAAGATTTGGCATCTGGTGAAGAAACGATTGTAAAAATTCAGGAAAAACTTCCTTACTTAATAAGCACGACTAAATTAAACTATGTAGAAGTTAAATTTGATTTTGCTCCAGTTACAGAATTTGGCGCAAAAGATGGAATTTCTTTTACTACAAGTTTTATGGTTGTTCCAGAGCAAAAAGATTTTGATCTTAAAGTAGTAGGATTAAATCTTCCGGAATATACCGGCACTTCGCTGTCAGCAAATCATGCACTAACAGCAACGATCTATAATGTGGGCTGTAAAGATATACCAGCAGGATCTCAATTAAAAGTGGGTTATGCAGATACAGCTCCAGGAAGCGAAACCATCTGGAAAGATATAACGTTAGGCACTGCATTTAAAGGAAATACAGAAATGACAATTCCTTTTGATGGCACAATTGATTTATCAGCAGCAGGTCTGCATACTTATGAAGCTTTTGTATCATACAGCCAAGATCCTGTAGCGGCTAATAATAGTGCTATAAGTGCTTCGTACAGCGGTATTATTACTCAGTTTCCTTACAATCAAAATTTTGAAAGAACACCGGGAGGCTGGTATTCAAAATCACTGGCTACCAATCAAAAATTTATTTGGCAGGCATCTTCTTATTCATTTAGAGATACAAAATCGAAATATTTGTGGGCTACTGAAAACCTTGCAAATGCTTCTGAAAGAATGGCTTTGAATGCTGATTTTACATTACAATCGCCAGTATTCGATTTTAGTAATGTTGCCTCTCCGTATGTTGAGTTTGATATTATTTCATTGTTTCACAATGGATATGATGGATTAGTAGTAGAATATTCTGAAGATAATCAAAACTGGAAAAAAGTTACCGGTATCGATTATCCTTCAACTTTACATATTTATGACGATGGTGTATTGTCAGGCCCATGGTTTACTGGAATTAATAATGATTTTAGTAAAAAGCCAATTGGTATTCGCTTAAGTGAACTTGCAGGTAAAAAAGGAGCGATTCGTTTTCGTGTTGCTACAGATGATTATAATGACGGATTCTTAGGAGCCTTTATAGATAATATTCATGTAGATAATGCACCTTATGACTTAGTGCTTTTAGATGCAAAAATAGATGCTGGAAGTTGTAAAATTGACAATACTAATACAACAATAACTACTAAAATCATCAATAATTTTGCGACAAAAGCAGAGCAGGTAAATGTTGCCGTAAAAATTCTTCATAATTTACAAAATGAAGTTTATTCAAAAACAGAAAAAGTGGCATTGGCATTTACTAAGTTTAGAGATACCATAACGTACGCTATTCCGAATATTGATTTAAAAAGCATTGGTACTAATACCATTAAAGTTTCTGTATTTCCTGATGATATGACTCAGGATATCAAGCCAGAAAATAATACTTACACTTTTGATTACGATAATTGGAACAATGAAGATGAGAAAATAGCTGTGCTGCCTTATACAATGGATTTTGAAGATGCAGCTGGATATAAAGGATGGAGAACTTTTGAAAACAAAGGTGCTGCAGGCTGGAAACTCGGAACATACTTAGATTTAAGATCTCCAAGTTTTTACCTAACAGAGCATACAAAATTTATGGCCAGTAACGATGATATTTGTAACTGCGACGCTGCAAATGATATGTTGACTTCTCCTGTGCTGGATTTGAGCAATTACAAAGAAGCACACTTGACATTTGATGCCTTTGGAGATGGCGCTGGAATTTCTGACGGATATGTAAAAGTAAGTACAGATGGTGGTAAAACCTGGGAACAGGCATTTAAAATGTATTACATTAATAACTGGATTGAATATCACGTAGATTTAACTCCGTATGCAGGAAAACCTTGTGTTATTGTAGCATTCCAGCACTATGATAATGGGTTATTTGCTAATGGTTTTGCAGTAGATAATATTAAGATTACAGAGAAATCAGAATATGTACAGTTATCTGATTTAAGTGTACCTGAAATTGTTTACGAAGATGCACCTTCTCACCAATTTTTTATAGGGGCAAGAAATGTATTTTATAAAAAAGTAGAAAAAGCTTCGATAGAATATCAAATTACCCAAAATGGTAAAGCTGTGGGAGAGCCAATTGTTTTAGAACGAAATGATCAAATCTTACAGTATCAAACTATTGTTTACACATTAGATGGTCTTCCTAAGTTAGAACCAGGAAATTATGAAATCAATGTAAAAGTAATTACAAACGGCCAGCCAAAAGCTGAAGCTGCGACTCTTACAAAATCTTTTCAGGTTGTGGCTAAGGCACCAAATCTAGATATTGAAACTTTTTCAAGTGTAGCTCAGGGTTCAATATTTGGAACAAATGGTTACACTTCAAATCAAAGTGATGATAATTATCCGTGGAGAGCTGTTCCAAAGCCAGATAATACAAATCTGACACTGCCGAAAAAAGATCATACAGGAGATACTTTAGGAACAATGCTTTACAATCAGCTTGAATATTATGCAATTAATGGAGAAATGGTTTCGCCAATGTATAAGTTATCTGAAAATGCAACTTCTTTAGAATTTTACTATGCAATGCAATGTAATTATAGGAACTCATTCAGCATAGATATTAAAACGCAAGGTGGTGAATGGACAGAAATATGGAAAGACGCTAAACAAGGAACTTATTCAGATACTGAATGGCAAAGAGGAGCAGTAAACGTAAGTAAATATGCAGGAAAATCTGTAATGCTTCGACTTAGACATGCTAAAGAAGGCGGATATTCTTATATGGTTTTAGATGATTTAAAAATAATCAGCGAACCTGTTTTAGATGTATCTGTGCAAATAATGTCACCAAAAGATATATGCGGCGGTTCTGAATTTAAAGTAAAGCTGACAAATGAAGGACAAATTGCAATTCCTGCAAATAGTATTCAATTAGATGTGGAATATATCAACACAAATGAAACTATTTCAGAAGCTATTGAAGCTGGAATTCTAGTTGGCGAAAGCGTAGAATATATTTTAAAGAAACAGCCTAAACTTGATAACAGCGGAGATTCTCATGTGTTTAATGTTACTGCCAAATTGGAAAATGACGGTATTGCACAAAACAATAAAGTCGAAAATTATCTTTATCAAGGTACAACATCAGATTTTAAAATATTTGATAATCCAGTAATTCATGGATATGCAGGCAAAAGCTTATATATTGATGCCCAAACTAATTTTAATTCAGATAAATTAAAAGTTGCTTCATACAAATGGAGTACAGGTGAAAGTACTAATGGTATCGAAATAAATAAAGCTGGAGATTACTCTGTAACGATAACAACCAAAAACGGATGTACGCTTACAGAAAAGATTACGGCAACATTTGATACTTTCGAATCTGACTTAGTTAGTGGAGCTGTCTGCGGTCCAGAAGTTGTTTTAAATCCTGGAAATTATAAATCATACGAATGGTTTGATGGTTCAACAGAGCCAACTTACAAGACAACAGAAAGCGGCGATTATTTTGTAACGGTTTATAATGAAAATGGAATTGGTAAAACTTTTAGTACTACGATTTCAATTTTGGAGAACAACATTGTACCAGAAATTCAGGTTGTGGGAGAGAAGAAATTAACAACTTCGGTTGAAGGAACATCTTACCAATGGTTTTTAAATGAAAGACCAATACCAAATGCAACTGAAAAATCTATAATTACAATTTGGGAAGGAAATTACAGCCTTCAAGTAACAAATAATAATGGATGTAATAGTATGTCAGCACCATTTGACTCAAAAGGTATGCTTGTTGGAAAAATAACAAACCCTTTTAGAGTATTCCCTAATCCAGCTGTTGATAATGTAAACCTATTTTTAGCTGAAAAGATTGATGGGCAGGCAGAAATCAAAATGTATGCAATGGATGGTAAAGCTGTATGGAGTAAAACGTATTCAAGTATTCCATCAAACGTAAATCTAAGCGGATTAACTTCTGGAGTTTATGTTTTAGAGTGCGCTGTACAAGGCAAGAAATACACAGCTAAGGTTATTAAAAAATAACAAATTAAGATAGAAATACGGCAGCTTTCCTTTTTGAGAGCTGCCATTCTCAAACAAATATTATCTATGAAAAAATATATGCTTATATGCACACTCTTTTTAGGTGTGACTGTTATGGCTCAAACTGAAAAAGTCAAGCTCGGTGTAAAAGCGGGTTTAAATTTAGCAAATCTTACTTTTGATGAAAGTGAATTGAATTCATCAAGCAAAACGGGATTTACTGCAGGATTAATGGTCGAAATTCCAGTGGCGAAAAACTTTTCAATTCAACCAGAATTATTGTACAGCCAGCAGGGAACAAAAATCTCCTTTTCTGATCAGGATGTAACCAATTCCAATTATAAAAGCACAATAGACTTAAACTATTTGAATATTCCTGTAATGCTAAAATATTATGTGCTAAAAGGATTAAGTGTGCAGGCAGGACCTCAAATAGGAATACTTCTAAAAGCTAATAATGAATATCACGATAATTTTTTAGGTTACGACAATCATGAAAATTTAGATTTGAAAAAATACTCAACAGGTATTGATACTTCTGTAAACTTTGGATTGGGTTATCAATATAAAGATAAGTTTTACACAGACCTACGATATAATCTATCATATTCTAATGTTTTTAAAGAAAGTGATGTCAGTTATGTTATCAATAATGACATGAAGAATAGAGTTTTCCAAATAACGATTGGTTATTTTTTTAAATAACGTGAATTAGTAAAAAGCGGTTTAATTAAGTACATAAAAAAAGCCTGTAAACAAATAGTTTACAGGCTTTTTTGTGGAGTCGCCGGGAATCGAACCCGGGTCCAAACAAGCAACTAAAGAGCTTTCTACACGCTTATTTCCTGATTAGATTTTCGATGTTAAGCTAGGCCAGAAACAGCCACCGAACACTTATCTTCTTAATTTTCGAAACCCACCCGAAGCTCATGGGTATCTAGGTTTATTTTTACGGTTCTCCTTGACGGAACGCCACAAACCAAGGCTTTCCAGGAGAATCCAGCTTCTCTACCTTGTAGAGACGTGGCGCAATCTTACTATGATTCGGATTATGCAGCTAAAGCGTAATTATTTTCGCCGTGTAAAAGTTCGAGATCTTATATTTACGAGCAAGGTCTCAATGCTCGACGTGCTTACTGTTCAATTCGACTTGCTGTCAAAACCAGTCGACCCCAAAAAATAGGATTGCAAATTTATGCTATTTGAAATTACTTTATGCTAAAATTTTCAGAAAAATTTTCTTATTCTTCGTCTTTAAAATTAAAAGGATAATCTCCAAAAATCGGCGCTAATTTTCGAACTGCATAAGTGTTTCTTGTCATCTTATTCGAAAGCGCAATTATGGTAACTCCTTCTTTCATTAAAGTAATATACGACGAAGTATTGCCATGCCACCAGCCATTATGAAAGTAAAAATTCTGACCAGTTTCCCAATTAATCATTCTAATTCCAAGACCGTAATTTTTAGTCCCTTTACGTTCGTTGCTATAGCCTGTATAAACTTGTTTCAATAATTCAGGTTTTAAAAAGTCAGGTGATTGTCTCGCGCGGTCAAATTTTAAAAGATCTCGTGCCGTTGAAAATACATTTTTGTCTCCGTACACATTATCCAAATAATCGAAACCAATTTCTACACCGTTTCCTTTGTAAGAAGGAACAATTTTCTTTCTGTCCTTATCATCGTCAAAAACATAAGTATGCGTCATTCCTAATGGTTTAAAAATCATCTGAGACATCGCCTCTTTATAACTTAAACCAGTAATTTTCTCAATAATAAGAGCCAGCATTGCATAATTGGTATTGCAATAACTAAAACGTGTTCCAGTTTTAGATTCCAAACCAATGTCTTTTGTTGCTAAAATATTCAGAATGTCTTTGTTTGTTAATTGATTATGTCTATCCCAAACAGATTTATCCCTATCTGTAAAATAAGCATAATTACGCATTCCAGTACGATGACTTAAAAGCATCCTGATTGTGCAGTCTTCGTATGGAAATGTCTTTAAAATAGTATTTACCTTCTGGTCCAAATCAATTTTACCTGCATTTACGAGTTTTAAAACCGCTGTAGCTGTCAAAACTTTACTGACAGAAGCAATTTGGACAGGCGTTTCAGGTGTTATTTTAGTGCCTTCATTTTTATTAGCAAACCCATTATATTTTTCAAAAATAATCTGGCCGTTTCTTGCCACTAAAAAACTGCCATTCATAGTATTATTAGGCCAGTTTTTATTGTAAAAATGATTGATTCTACCAACAACCGAATTTTTATAGGCCTGTGAAATTTTCTTTTCAGGACCTAACGGCTTCATTTTAGGTAATGTATCTTCGACTGTAGGAGTAGTATCTGTTTGTGTATTTTTGTTTTTACCACATGAACTCAAAACTAGAATTGAGAAAAGTATTTGTGGTATCTTTGTTTTTTTAAGGAAAATCATTTGCATCGTTCTTTAAAAACAAATATATCGAATTCAATTTTGTTGTTTTCTCAATTTATACAGTTTAATTTACTCTTTTTAACATAATTTTAAGAGTTGTAAATTTTATTTGTTTGTTTTTCAGCTTGTAACGTTTTTGAAGCATTCTAAATAGTATTTTGGAAAGAAAAATTTAACTAAATTTGTTATATTTGAAACAAATACAATATAAAAAGTTATATTATTGAATATTAAAATCATTTATAAATGAAGTTTGGAATCATAAAAGAAAGAAAAAATCCACCAGATAGAAGAGTTGTATTTGCTCCAAATGAACTCACAAGATTAAAACAGCTTTATCATGATGCTTCTGTAAAAGTAGAAAGTTCGGATATTAGAATATTTTCTGATGAGGATTATAAAAATATGGGAATCACCGTTACTGAAGATGTTTCAGATTGTGACGTTTTATTTGGTGTGAAAGAAGTTCCTGTCGAAGATTTGATTCCAAACAAAGCCTATTTCTTTTTTTCTCATACGATTAAAAAACAGCCTCACAATAGAAAATTATTGCAGGCAATCTTAGAAAAAAATATTGATTTGTATGACCACGAAACCATTGTTGACGAACATGACCGCCGTTTAATTGGTTTTGGACGTTATGCTGGAATGGTTGGTGTTTATAACGGAATTCGTGCTTTCGGAATTAAATTCGAGTTATTTAAGTTACCAAAAGCTGAAACACTTTCAGGAAAAGAAGCTCTGATAATGCACTTAAAACGCATTACAATGCCGGCCTTAAAATTTGTAATTACTGGGACTGGAAAGGTTGGGAGCGGAGCTAAAGAAATTTTGGATGCTATAAAAGTAAAAGAAATTACGGTTGATAATTATTTGACGAAAAAATATGCGCAGGCAGTTTATGTGCAACTTGATGTTTTGGAGTATAACAAAAGAAAAGACGGACAGGTTTTAGATTTTAATGATTTTGTAAATCATCCAGAAGAATATGAATCTGATTTTGAAAGATTCACCAAAGTGTCTGATATTTACTTTGCAGGACATTTTTATGCCAGTAATGCACCAATGATTTTAACTAAAGAAATGCTGAATGCCAGCGATTGTAAGTTAAAAGTCGTGGCAGATATTTCCTGCGATGTAAATGGACCGATTGCGAGTACAGTTCGTTCTTCGACAATTGCAGAGCCTTTGTACGGATATTTTCCTTTAGAAGATAAAGAAGTTGATTTCTTCCATCCCGCAGCAGTTGCTGTTATGGCAGTAGATAATCTTCCATGCGAAATTCCAAAAGATGCCAGCGAAGGTTTTGGAGAACAATTTATGGAACACGTAATTCCAGCTTTCTTCAACGGTGATAAAGACGGAATTCTAAAAAGAGCCAAAATCACAGAAAACGGTAAATTAACAGAGAGATTCAGTTATTTACAAGATTATGTAGACGGAAAATGATTTTTTAATTGTGAATTGTGAATTGTGAATGATTAATGGTTAATTGTGAATTATAAAAGGTTATAAAAAAAAGGATTTCTCAATCTGAGAAATCCTTTTTTTTATAATAGTTACCATCAACCATCAACCATCAACCATCAACCATCAACCATCAACCATCAACCATCAACCATCAACCATCAACCATCAACCATCAACCATCAACCATCAACCATA
>NZ_SODX01000002.1:312784-502117 GCF_004366435.1 Flavobacterium sp. S87F.05.LMB.W.Kidney.N
CATCAAAAATTTAAACCATCTCCTCAGGTTTCACCCAAGCATCAAAATCTTCTGGAGTTACGTAGCCTAAACGAACTGCTTCATCTTTTAGAGTAGTTCCGTTTTTGTGTGCGGTTTGTGCGATTTCGGCAGCTTTGTAGTAACCGATTTTAGTATTTAAGGCCGTAACCAGCATCAATGAATTGTCTACTAATTCTTTAATGCGTTTGTGATTCGGTTCGATACCTTGTGCACAATGTTCGTCAAAAGAAACACAAGCGTCGCCTAATAATTGTGCCGATTGTAAAAAGTTAGCTGCCATAACAGGTTTGAAAACGTTCAATTCATAATGTCCCTGCATTCCTCCAACGGCAATTGCCATATCATTTCCGATAACTTGTGCGCAAACCATTGTAAGAGCTTCACATTGCGTAGGATTTACTTTTCCGGGCATAATAGAAGAACCTGGCTCATTTTCAGGGATATGGATTTCTCCAATTCCAGAACGTGGACCAGAAGCTAACATTCTTATATCATTCGCAATTTTATTTAAAGAAACGGCTAATTGTTTTAAAGCTCCGTGAGTTTCAACAATTGCATCGTGTGCAGCAAGAGCTTCAAATTTGTTTTCTGCTGTTACAAACGGATGATTCGTAAATTTTGCAATGTATTCTGCAACTTTTACATCGTAGCCTTTTGGTGTGTTTAGTCCTGTTCCAACCGCAGTTCCGCCCAATGCGATTTCAGATAAGTGCGATAAAGTATTTTTTAGAGCTTTTAAGCCAAAAGCTAATTGCGCGGCGTAACCAGAAATTTCCTGGCCTAAGGTTAATGGTGTTGCATCCATTAAATGTGTACGGCCAATTTTTACAACATCTGCAAATTCTGCTGCTTTTTTAGCTAAAGTAGCATGCAGTTTTTCTACACCAGGAATGGTTGTTTCTACAACCATTTTATAGGCTGCGATATGCATTCCGGTTGGGAAAGTATCATTGGATGATTGTGATTTATTTACATCGTCGTTAGCTTTTATGAATTGTTCGCCTTCGCCAATTTCAAAACCTTTGAGAACTTGTGCGCGATTTGCAATGACTTCATTAACGTTCATGTTACTTTGCGTTCCAGAACCTGTCTGCCAGATTACCAGAGGAAATTGATCATCCAGTTTTCCTTCTAGAATTTCATCACAGACAGCAGCAATGGCGTCTCTTTTTTCTATTGGCAGAACTCCTAAATCGTAGTTGGCATAAGCTGCAGCTTTTTTAAGATAAGCAAACCCTTCTATAATTTCTTTTGGCATAGATGCCGATGGTCCGATTTTAAAATTGTTTCTAGAACGTTCTGTTTGTGCACCCCAATATTTATCAGCTGGGACTTGAACTTCGCCCATGGTGTCTTTTTCTATTCTGTATTTCATTTTTTTGTTTGTAAAATGTTATTTGAAAAATGTGAAATGTTATTTATAAAATTGAAACTTCTTTTGAAAATGAGTGACCTAGCCCTGATGGAAGCGGCATCCTTTTTGTTTTTTCTTTAAAAACAAAAAGATACAGCGGACAGCAGGATACAGCTCCTGAAAATTATTATGATTTGAAATGAACTCTTTATTTAAAAGGTTTCACGTTCAAAAAAAAGCTTATTTAAAATGAGTATAAATATACGGATAAATGTTATTTAACGAAAATTGATTTAGATTTTATTGCTGAGAAAAAATATATACCCTACATTTGTCGTAACATTCAAAAATTCCGGAAAACATGTTTGAATTTTCACAGTACTTAGGCTTTTTACTTTTCTTAACCATACTAACTATAGGGTTTTGGTTAATGTTTTTCTTAGTTGGTTTCGTATCTTATTGGGTTACGGGAGCAAGCTGGGAAATGTTCAAAGAAAAGAGAGCTAAAAAAAGACAAGAAGAACAATCTATTAAATACTAGATTGATGTCATAAGAAAAGAACCCTTTTGGGTTCTTTTTTTTTGTTGCACAAAAAAAATAAATTCCAATACTAAAAAATCCAACTTCCAATTTCATTTGGAAAATTCCAATTCTTGAAATTCTAAATTCCAAATATAAAAGGTTAAATAAAAAAAATCCCAAATCCCAATCTTATAAATTGGAATTTGGGATTTTTACTATTATAATTTATCTCAAAGAGATTGGAATTTGGAATTTAAATTTTGGAATTTAACTAATGTTATCCAGGAAATTCTCCACCGCCTTCTCCACCGCCTTCATTGTTTTTTGGTATATTTTTATCTCTTTCACCTTTTGCTTTGTTGAAACGGTAAGTGAATGACAAATTAAATTGACGTTTACGAAATTGGAATTCGCTGTATGAATTTACATTATCCAAATACGTATAAGATCTCATTTTTCTAGAATTAAAGATGTCGCTGATATTGAATGCAATTGTAGCTTTATCTTTTAATACATCTTTGCTTAAAGCAGTATTCATTCCGAACATTCCTAAATTTTTACCTTGAGCTGTTTTTTGTTCGCCATTGTACATAGCTGTCAATTGCCAGTCAATTTTGTATGGAAGCGTTATTTTAGAGTTGATTCTTGCAAACCAAGAATTAGCCTGATTGTCTAAATTTTGAACAATTTCGTTTCCTTGTGTATCGGTATAACTGTTTTCTCCAGTTGTTTTTACGTTGAAAAAGTTGAAATTACTGTTTAATTTCCACCATTTGAATGGAGTATAGTTAAATGTAAATTCGAAACCAAATTTTTGTTCTCTTCCTAAGTTGATAGGAGAACTTTTGATTACGGGAGTACCAATAACTGTTTCACCTGGTGCAGGGGTTACCACTTCACCGTCTGGAGTTACAACGTCACCAGTAGGAGATCTTACAAAACTAAAAACGTCTTTTGTGCTTTCAAAATACGCTGAGGTGTTAAATGTTACTTTATCCCATCTTTTGATATAACCTATGTCATATTTATCTGTTAAAGAAGGATCTAAATCTGGATTTCCTTGAAATATGTTAATGTTACTTGCGTAATTTACAGCTGGATTCATAAAACGTCCTCTTGGTCTGGATAAACGTTTGCTGTAACTTGCAGAGAAATTACTTTGGTCTGAAATTTCGTAACTAACAAAAGCGCTTGGAAATAAATTGTTGTATTTTTTAGTGTTAAAATCGCTGTTATCTAATAAGTTAACCTCAATATTAGTGTCTTCCCATCTTAGACCAAATAAATAAGAGAATTTATTTACTTTGAAACCATATTGCGTATAAAGGGCATTAATGTTTTCTTTATACTCTAATGTGTTTGATAAATTAGGATTTGGAACTGTACCATTTGTAACATCATAAACGTTGTTCAAATCACCAAAACTTCCTTTATAACCTGCTTCAAATTGACTGCCTTCGCCTAATGGCAATACATAATCTGCCTGAAATAAAACTTGTTTTTGTACTTGGTTGTTTAATGTTGTGTCAAAATTTGGTGAATCAGTAATAGTACTATTACTGTCATCTGTATTTCTTGAAACAGAAAGATCTGCAGTAAGTTTGTGTCCTTTATCGTTAAAATTTTTAATTAAGTTTGAAGTAAACTCAATATTTTCGCTCCCAGTATCTGCGTTGTTTAAACGATAAGTTGTTCCTGTAAAATTACGGCCGGCATCATAATTATAATAATTAATCAAATCTCGATCGTCACCAGTGTTCTTTTGATAATTAATGGCGTTTGTCCAGAAAGTCGTTGGAGTAACTGTCCATTCAAATCCAGCTCTTCCGTTAAATCCGTTTCGGGTACGTTTAGTATCACGATCTTCATCCAAGAAACTTTTTGTTGTTCCGTCTGGATTAAGGTATTCTGAATTTGTTTTACCAGCTCCTTCGTTTGTTCTGTAGTTGTACCCCGCAGTTGTGAAGTAGTTTAGTTTTTCAGTTTTATAATTCACATTGGCACTTAAACCATAAGTTTCTGGTAAACCTGTAGAAGCAATTAAAGTTCCGTTAAAACCTTGATTTTTCCCTTTTTTAAGAATAATATTGATAATTCCAGATCCGCCTTCGGCATCATAACGAGCTGATGGATTAGTGATTACTTCAACTTTATCAATTGCATCAGCAGGAAGCTGTCTTAGGGCTTCTGCCATATTTATAGCTTGAGAAGGTCTTCCGTCAATTAAAATACGAATGTTGTCGCTTCCTCTTAAACTTACATTTCCTTCTGTATCAACAGAAACAGATGGAACATTGTCTAAAACATCGCTTACGCTTCCACCTTTTACAATCATATCTTGACCAACGTTGTAGACTTTTTTATCTAATTTTATTTCTACAGATGATTTTTCTGCACGAACTACAACTTCATTTAATTGTGCTGCATCTTCAGATAAATTTACTACGCCCAAATTTGTGTCGTCTTGAATACTCTTCTGCTTGATCTCTGTTGATTTAAAAGAAATAAATTCCACTTTTATGTCGTAAGTTCCAGGCGCAACAGCAACCTCAAATTCTCCTTTTGGATTTGTAATACCACCAGCAATAACTTTAGTGTCATTTGGGGCAGTAATAGAAATTGTAGCATACTCCAAAGGTTGTTTGCTTACTTTTTCATAAACTTTTCCTGTGACTTTAACTTTGTTTTTGCCACCCGGACCTTGCTGAGAGTAATTGTAAAAACTTGTAAGTAAGAATACAAGTAATACGGCAAATTTGATTTTTTTCATTTTTTTTGGTTTCTTTTTCTCTTTAGACGGCAAATGTAGTTTTTGGTTTAAAGCAAGAACTCACAAAAAAATGTTAATAAGGTATTTTAGAATCAATCTAAAAAAGAAGCTACAAGGTCTGGATCCCTGCCAATGATAGCTTTTCCGTCTTTTACAACAATTGGTCTTTCTATCAAAATTGGATTTTCTACCATTGCGTTAATAATTTGATCATCGCTTAAAGTATTGCCTTTAAAATTTTCGATCCAGATTTTTTCTTTGGTTCTAATTAATTGAATAGGCTCAAGATTAAGTTGTTTCAGTAAAGTTTTAAGTTCATCAAAGGATGGAGTTTGTGTTAAATAAGGTATGATTTCAAATTCTTGGTTGGATTGTTCTATAAATGCAAGGCAGTTTCGTGATTTTCCGCATCTCGGATTGTGGTAGATTTGTATCATTTTGTTATATTTAAACGTTTCAATATTCGTAAAATAAAAAAGAGGTATTTTAGCTATACCAAAAGTAAGATTAACTTATCGAATTTGAATTCTCATTTTTTAAAATTTAAAATTTATGTTTTTAGAGCAAGGAATTAAACCTGAAAATAAGTTTTGGAAATATCTTGTAGGATCTGTTTTTATTATTGCAGCTTCTTTCGTCGGACAAATTCCAATTACGGCCGCGGTGTTTTATAAAACTTTTTCAGAGAAAAAAGCTTTTCCAACGACCAATGAAGGAGTTATGAAAATGTTTGAGTCCAATACAACGCTTTTTTTGGTAATGATCTCGTTTATTTTTGCTTTTGCTGGAATTTATTTTGTTGTAAAATATATTCACCACCAAACATTATTGTCAGTAACAACTTCAAGGCCAAAAGTAGATTGGAGCCGAATTTATTTTTCTTTTTTCTTGTGGACATTCTTTTCTTTATTGAGTTTTTTATTTGTTTATCTAAGAGCACCAGAACAGTTTGTATTGAATTTTAAATTAATTCCATTTCTGATTTTAGTTGTTTTGGGTTCTATTTTAATTCCTATTCAGACTAGTACAGAAGAATATGTTTTTCGTGGATATTTGATGCAGGGATTTGCTAATCTGGCTCGAAATAGATGGTTTCCGCTGCTTATGACCTCAGTTATTTTTGGATCAATGCATTGGGCAAATCCAGAAGTGGCTAAAATGGGAAATGTTATAATGATCTATTACATAGGAACAGGACTTTTCTTAGGAATTATCACCTTAATGGATGAAGGCATGGAGCTGGCTCTTGGGTTTCATGCTGCTAATAATCTCGTAGGAGCATTATTGGTTACTTCAGATTGGTCGGTTTTTCAAACACATTCTATATTTAAAGATCTTTCGGAGCCTTCAGCAGGAATTGATGTTATTTTGCCTGTTGTAGTTATTTATCCTATTCTGCTTTTTATTTTCAGTAAAAAGTACGGCTGGACAAATTGGAAAGAAAGATTAACAGGAGATATTAATAAAATTGAAGTAATAAATTAAAATCATGTCAAATTTAACCCATAAAAATGTTCACAATTATTTTAAGTTAAATGGTTATCATTTAAACGCAAAAGATTTGTGTCGTGTCGCTTATAGTTTTATCAAAGAAGGAGATGCTTACGAACAATCAATAGGAGAGTTCTTTTTGGATTGGTTTGATAAAAAAGAATATATCGAAATGACAACTTCAGGAACCACTGGTCTTCCTAAATTAGTTCGACTGCAAAAACAGGCAATGATTCATTCTGCTCTAGCAACAGGTGATTTCTTCGACTTAAAACCTGGAGATAAAGCTTTATTGTGTCTTCCAACTCAATTTATTGCGGGAAAGATGATGCTGGTGCGCAGCCTAATTTTAGGATTAGAACTTGACGTAGTTTCGCCAAGTCTTCATCCGCTGGCTTTAAATTCTAAAACTTATGATTTTGTTGCGATGGTTCCGCTTCAGGTTCAAAATTCGATAAAAGAACTCTCAAAAGTTCGTAAGCTGATAATCGGTGGTGCAAAAATGGATTCTTCTCTTGAGGAACAACTTTTACCGCTTAAAACCGAAATCTACGAAACTTATGGAATGACGGAGACAATTACTCATATTGCAGCAAAACGTCTTGGAGATTCTGTTTTTTCAATTCTGCCAAACGTAAAAATATCTCAAGACGAACGTCAATGTCTAGTAATTAATGTTTCTACAATTTCTGATGAACCGATTGTCACTAATGATCTGGTAGAATTAGTAAATGAACAGCAATTTATTTTTCTAGGAAGAATTGATAATGTAATTAATAGTGGAGGAGTGAAGCTGATTCCAGAACAGATTGAAGCTAAATTGATCGGCAAAATAAATAACAGATTTTTTGTAACTGGACTTCCTGATACTGTTTTAGGAGAGAAATTAGTTTTGGTTATTGAAGGGGAAAAACAAGACTTTCCAGCCGATTTCTTTGATGTTTTGGGAAAATATGAAAAACCGAAAGAAATTGTGTTTGTTTCAAAATTTAAAGAAAACGAAAACGGAAAGTTACTGCGAAAGCCGACCTTGCAATCTTGAAGAAATTCCAAATTAAAAATTCCAAATTTCAATACTTTGAGTTTAGAATTTTGTCAAGTTTTAAACTTTGTCAAAATTAGACAACGAAGTACCAATGTCAGAAATTAAAAAAATCCAAATTCCAAGTTTAAGATTGGAATTTGGATTTTTAAATATTGAGTTATTCCGTAAATAATTGGAATTTGGAATTTAAAAATATTGGAATTTAAATTAAGCTTTACGTTCCAAAAGTGCCATGTAGAATCCGTCAAAACCAGATTCTGAAGCCAGCATTTTACGGTCTTCAACAAAAGTAAATTGTTGTCCGATTTCTGTTTTTAAGAATTTCTCTACCTGCTCCTGATTTTCTGATGGTAATATAGAACAAGTTGCGTAAACTAATTTACCGCCTGGTTTTACAATTTTAGAATAGTTTTCTAAAACTTCACTCTGTACTTTACGAATATTGTCAATAAATTCAGGCTGTAATTTCCATTTAGAATCTGGATTTCTCTTTAAAACTCCTAAACCGCTGCAAGGTGCATCAATTAAAACACGGTCTGCTTTCTCGTGTAGTTTTTTAATCACTTTTGTGCTGTCGATAATACGGTACTCAATATTAAAAGCGCCGTTTCTTTTAGCTCTTAGCTTTAGTTGTTTTAATTTGCTTTCGTATAAGTCCATTGCAATCAACTGACCTTTATTTTCCATTAAAGAAGCCATATGCAATGTTTTTCCTCCAGCTCCAGCACAAGTGTCAACAACACGCATTCCAGGTTTTACATCCAAAAATCCTGCAACTAATTGCGAATTGGCATCTTGAACTTCAAAAAGACCTTGTTTAAAAGCATCTGTTAAAAATACGTTTGCTCTTTCTTTTAAAACAAGAGCTTCTGGCTGATCTTTTAAATATTCTGTTTCAATATTTAAATCCATCAGAGTATTTCTAAGGTTTTCTTTAGTACCTTTTAAAGTATTGGTTCTAAGAATAACTTTTGCCGGCTGATTTTGTGCGGCAATTTCTTTTGCCCACACTTTTTCACCCAATTCTTTAACTCCTAATTCGTCCATCCAATCTGGAATAGATTCTTTTAAAGCTCTATTTTTAGATAATTCGTCAAAACGACCTTTTATTTTTCTTTCAGGAGTTCCTTCCAATTGTCTCCAATCAGGAATTGGATAACCGCGAAGAACAGCCCAAACGGCAAACATCCTCCATAAATTATCTCTGTCATAAGGTTCCTTAACATCTGCAATTTCTGCGTACAATCTTTTCCAACGAACAATTTCGTATATCGTTTCAGCAACAAACTTCCTGTCAGAACTTCCCCAACGTTTGTCTTTTTTTAATGCTCTGGCTACCACTTTGTCTGCATACTCTCCCTCATTGAAAATTGCGTTTAAAGAGTCGATGGTAGTATAAACTAAATTTCTGTGTAATCTCATTTCTAATATTTGAGTTGCAAAGGTACTATTAATTGATTGAAAGTTAAATTTTTAATACTGAATCTTAATTCAGGTTCTCATTAAAAGAAAAAACACTCTAAAAGATAGAGTGTTTTTTTGAATTATTTAAAAGCGTTTATTTAATTATACGCGTTAATCCAATATTTTCTGGCGCATGAAGCACCATTGGGAATTTCTCTATTTTTACAGAACTGCTGTCTAGTCCAAAAGCTCTTTCTTCAGACAAACTCAGTTTTTTAATAAAGAAGTAAGAATTCATGATAATGTTTTCATGCCATCTTAAATCGTTGTCATTTGACAGGAATTTCTCAGATAAAACAAATTTAAAGTCTCCAATAATATTGTTTTTGTTTAAAGATTCGTAACGGCTTGTTATATCCACTTCGCCGCGTTTCACCATGTCTTTGATAACTTCTCTAAACATCAAATTGATTTTAGTAGGTTCTCTAAAACCTAAATTAAAGTCAATTCTATAAATATCGTCTTTAGCGATTTCTGTTACTTTATACTGTGTTTTATAAGGTTCTGTCAAGATATTAACGTGAACAAACCAATAAATATCAGCTCTTTTTGGACGTTTTTGCAGAATAGAATAAATTACTTTTTCCTCCAATTCGTCAACTCGATTTGCATTGGTCATGTAAACTAAGTGTGTCGCATATTTCGGAATAGATAAATCTTGGCTTAGTTCTACTAATACACGTTTGTAGTCATCAATTTTAACTACTTTAGTGTAGTTTTTATTAATTTTCTTAGCTAGGTACCAAATAGTCATTACAGAGATCAGCATACTTGCAATAATCAATGTTACATAACCACCTTCAGCGAATTTCGTGATATTAGCAAAAAGGAAACTAAATTCAATCAAAAGATAAATCGTGATCAATGGAACCATGAAATATAATTTCACACGTTTCATGATTAAGTAATAATTCAACAAAATCGTGGTCATGATCATACATAAAATAATGGCTAGACCATACGCATGCTCCATGTTTCCAGATTTTTCAAAATGTAAAACGATTCCAACACAACCAAAAAACAATAACCAGTTGATTGACGGAATGTATAATTGACCTTTTACTTCTGTTGGATATTTGATTTTTACTTTAGGCCAGAAATTCAAACGCATAGCTTCATTTATCAAAGTAAATGATCCGCTGATAAGCGCTTGAGAAGCAATTACAGCTGCTAATGTTGCTACTACAATTCCGAATGGTAAAAACCAATGCGGCATAATTAAGTAAAACGGATTCCCGTTTTCTCCACCTAGTTGCTGCAACGTACTTCCTTCATGGTGAATTAAATAAGCTGCTTGTCCGAAGTAGTTTAAAACTAAAGTTGTTTTTACAAAAATCCAGCTGATTCTGATGTTTTTTCTTCCACAGTGTCCCATGTCAGAGTATAAAGCTTCAGCTCCAGTTGTACATAAAAATACAAAACCAAGAACAAAGAAACCATCAGGATGAATCGATAATAAATGGTAAGCATAATATGGATTAATGGCTTTAATTACTTCTGGAAAATTAATAACTTGTATAGCTCCTAAAGTTCCCAGCATCGCAAACCATATTAACATCATTGGTGCAAAAAATTTACCAACGAGTTTAGTTCCGAATTGCTGAATCGTAAATAAAACAAATAAGATCGAAATAACAATATAGACAATGGTTTGTGTTTCCATTGTTGGATAAAATGCCCTAATTCCTTCTACAGCAGATGAGATTGAGATCGGCGGTGTTATAATTCCGTCTGCAAGAAGGGCACTTCCTCCAATGATGGCGGGCACAATGAGCCATTGAATTTTTGTTTTCTTGACTAATGCGTATAACGCAAAGATTCCACCTTCACCATGATTGTCTGCACTTAAGGTAATAAGTACATATTTAATTGTAGTTTGTAATGTCAAGGTCCAAAACACACAAGAAATACCTCCTAAAACAATATCGGCATTAATCGTGTGATCGCCCAGAATAGCCTTCATTACGTACAATGGAGATGTTCCAATATCTCCATAAATAATCCCTAAAGTAATCAATAAACCCCCAATAGACAACTTACTATGTAAGTTTTTATGCGATGCGCTCATGTATATTTTTATAAAAGACGGTTGCAAATTTACTGTTTTAAAACAAATTAGAAGCAATTAAAATTAAAAAGATAAAAAAAAGCACAATCGTAAAATTGTGCTTCTATTTTAATGATAAATTGAAATATTGTTAACCTCTTCTTCCGCCGCCTCTTGAATTTGAGCCGCTTTCTCTCTGTGTCTGTCCTCCTCTTGATTCTTGACTAACTCTTGGAGACTCAGAACGCTGAGTGTTTTGAGGTCTTGCAGTGTTTGATCTGCTTTCAGAATAGTTTCTTGAAGGCTCGGTTCTTTGAACTGGAGCAGACTGAGTATTCACTCGATTTGAACTTGCTCTGTTTTCAGAATAATTTCTAGGAGCATCACTTGTTTGTGAAGATTGTCTGTTACTATAACCTCTATTTTCTGAATTTCCTCTTGCAGCAGGAGTAGTAGCCGAATTATTTCTGCCATAATCTGATCTTTGAGTATTTTCAGTTCTTACAGGTGCGTTTACTGTTGCAGTATTGTCTCTGTTAGTATTTGCTGTACGATTTGTGTTGTAACCTCTATCAGAAGCTGTTCTGTTAGTGTTATAATTTGTATTCGTACTTCTGTTTTCTGAATAAACTCTTCCAGTATTCGATCTGTTAGTGTTGTAAGTGTTTGAATTTCTATTAGATTCTCTGCTTGCAATTCTTCTTTGATCTAAATCGTATCTGTTGCTGACATTAGAATGTCTTTGAGCAAAGCTGTAATTTGGTTTCATTCTTTCGTAACCATATGTACGTCTTGTTTCATAAATAGCTGGAGCTCTGTAACTTCTTCTAGTGTTTACGTAGTTGTAGCTGTTGTGAACATTGATACATACATTTATGTTATTTCTGTATCTATACACAGGATAAGGTCTCCATGCAGAATAGTATGTTGGATAATAACCCCAATACCATGTTGAATAGTATGGTCTGTAGTTAGTAACCCAGAAAGAAGTATAAATTACTGGAACAACACTGTAAACAGGCTCATAAATATAGTTGTCGCCATATAAATAAGAGTTTCCAACAACCTGAACACTTACTTTATTATAATTATCTCTTTCAACATCGATAGTAGCAACGTCTTGGTAAACATCACGATCCAAAACAGCTTGAATAATTACAACATGGGTTCTGTCTTCTACAGATTCAATTACACGCAGGTAATCAACTTGGTCGTCGCCATTTAAATCAAGGTTAGAAATTTGATATTTAGGATCGTTTAATCTTCTTTCAAAATCTTGAAGATTTGCAGATTCTCCAAACATAGAAGCTACTGCTCTTAAATCTAAATTATCGCTTATATCTGAATTTTTGGCGTATACAGTAGCTCCAGCTTGTGCTTGACATGAACTGATTGCTAATGCAAATAGGGCTATTATAAGTAATTTCGCTTTCATGACTAAATCATATTAAATTATTTGTATTAGTAGATATCCAATTACTGTGCCACAAAATAATTTTATTGCTTTTAGATTTTATGTTGTTGATAATGAGTGTGATTTTATTGGGTGCTTTATCTTCTAATAGTTAAATAGATATTTAGTGCTGTGTACATAAACGGAAGTATGATGTCTTTAGCACGTAAACCTGAGTCATTATAATATGAACTTCGTTCTCTATCTGCATTCCTGTTTGGATTTATATTTTGACGATCTGTGCGGATAGCCGAGTTTGCACTTCTATTTTGATTCTTTAATATAATATTGATAGATGCTACATCTTGATATATATTGGGACTTATTTCAGATTGAATTTTTATTATTTGAATGTTGTTCTCGATTTTATCTGAAACTTTTAAGTAATCAACTTTTCCATCATCATTTAAATCAAGATTTGAAATTCGATCTTGGGGATAATTTATTTTTTTCTCAAAGTCTGCGAGATCTGCAGATTCTTCAAATAGTAAGCCTACAGCATTTAAATCTAAATTTTCTTGTACGTAAGAACTGTTAGGATATACGTTAACTTTTTGTGAATGAGCTGAATTCATAAATAATAGTAAGATTCCAGTTAAAATTATAATTCTCATATTTTATTTTTACAATTGTAAGAAATATACTTCAATTATTATGCCAGAAAAAATCATTTGAATTGTTAGAAATAATCGTATTTTAGCATTAACCAAATTTTGAATTCTTATGAAAAAACTCGCTTTATTTTGTGGTATTTTTATTTTATTGATGTCTTTTAAAACATTTAATTATAAAACTAAAGTTTGCTACAGCGGCGGTTTTACATCAATGACTGTAGATACCTTATTTAAAGATAGAATTAGTATAAGAGCAATTCTAATTGATAAAAATAAAGTTTGGTATGGTGCTGATAATTCGCGTTTTGGATATTATGACCTAGATAAGAAAGAGAAATTTGAAGAGCATATTTACCGAGATACGCTTAAATTAGAATTTAGAAGTATTGCTCAAACTTCTAAAGATATATTTCTACTGAGCGTCGCAAATCCAGCTTTACTTTATTCTGTATCAAAAAAAGATCGTAAAGTTAAATTGGTTTATAAAGAAGTTAATCCCAAAGTTTTTTATGATAGCATGCAGTTTTGGAACGATAAAGAAGGAATTGCAATTGGTGACCCAACAGAAGATACTTTTTCTGTTATTGTTACTCGCGATGGAGGAGAAACTTGGACTAAATTATTATCTGATAAATTACCAACAAATGCTACCGGAGAAGCTGCTTTTGCTGCCAGTAATACGAATATTGTAATAAAAGGAAATGATACTTGGCTGGTTTCTGGAGGAAAAAAATCACGTGTTTTCTATTCGCCAGATAAAGCAAAAACATGGAAAGTAATTGAAACTCCAATTGTGCAGGGAAAGGAAATGACAGGAATTTTTACGGCCGATTTTTACGATTCTAAACAAGGATTTATTGCTGGTGGAGATTATGAATTTCCGAATAAAAAACTAGATAATAAAGCTTTTACAAAAGACGGAGGAAAAACTTGGGAATTAATTGGCCAGAATCTAGGATTTGGCTATGCATCATGTGTGCAATATGTTCCAGGAGGAAGCGGCAGAGAAATTATTTGTGTAGGTTCTGAAGGAATACAATATTCTCAAAATGGAGGTGAAAACTGGACACAGCTTTCTACAGATTCAAAACTTTTTACCATCCGATTTGTCAATCGTAATACTGCAATTGCTGCGGGACACAATAAAGTAGTTCGACTTAACTTTAAATAAAAAAATAAGAACCCTAAATAATAAAGTAAGTATTATTATATAGGGTTCCTATCACTGTTGTCTCGTATTTGAATTTAATCTTTACCAGCTTTATCTCTATATTGCTGTAGTAATTTTCGATTAAAGTCGTCTTCAGATTTTTTAAGCTTTAGTATTTTTTTTGCTGAAAGCACTTTCTTTAAGCTTGTCATATATTTTTCTCGAAGTACATACAATTCCTTATCTGTACTTTCTATTTGAGATAATAATGTTACTGCATCTTTGTCCGAAAGATTATTGATGTTGTCATCATTTAATTTTCGCAGATAAGTTTTCATTTTCAAATGCTTTAAGTCGAATTGCTTGTCGTCGTAAGCATTGTAAATTGGCCAGAATTTTTCGGCTTCTGTAGAAGTCAGTTCTAATTCTGTTGTTAAAAAAGAAACTTTAAAAGCTTTAATTTTTTCACGCTTTTCGTCAATTTTTCCATTTTGTGCAAAAAATGAAAAACTGGTCAGAAAGAGCAGAAGCGGTAAAATATTTTTTATTTTCATTGTTAAGTTAAGTTGAGTTAAGTTTAATTTAGTTTTGTTCTGAAATTAAATGTTCTATGTTCGGACTGGTCGATAAAATATCTTCTATGGTTTCATCTTCTAAAGTAATGTCATTGTTTATTTTTTCGATATCGCTGTCATCTAATTTTTGAATTAAATCGTATTGATTCAAATTAGATTGATACGATAAATAGGTTTCTAAAGTAGCTTCGTCAAGATCATTTGATGTTGCTCTATAATTGTTCACAATTGGAATCATTAAGGCAAAACCTACTACCGCTGCCGCTACTAGAGAGAATGTTTTTTTACGTTTGTAAAAAGGAATTACTTTTACTTCTTTTTCGTTTAATTGCTGTAAAACTTTCTCTGAAAAATCATCAAAATAATGCTCTGGAGTTTTAAATCCAGATTTTATTTTTGGTTCGTTTTCTAATTTAAATGTTTTCATAATACCTATAAGATAGTTTTAGTTACAAAAGGTTTAATTTGATGTAACATATAATTCGATTTTTTTTACTGCATGATGATAAGACGCCTTCAAAGCTCCCACAGAAGTACCTAAGATTTCTGCGATTTCTTCGTATTTTAATTCTTCAAAATATTTCATTTTGAAAACCAGCTGTTGTTTTTCTGGAAGTGTTACAATTGCTTTTTGAAGTTTGATTTGAATTTCATCCCCATCAAAATAAAGATCTGCTTTTAGGTTGTCAATTGTTTTATTCTGCAGATCTTCGGATGAAATACCGCTTAATTTTGCTTTTTGAGATAAAAAAGTCAAAGCTTCGTTTGTAGCAATACGATACATCCATGAAAAAAGTTTACTTTCACCTTTAAAGTTTTTAAGATATTGAAAGACTTTTACAAAAGTATTCTGCAAGACATCATCGGCATCATCATGATTCAAAACAATGTTTCGAATATGAGAATACAAAGGTCTCTGATAATCAGATAGGAGTTTTTGAAACGCTGCATTTTGCGTTTCAGGGTTTAATAATTGTTTTATAAATTCCTTCTCGTCTATCAAACTTTTTGTTTTGTAAACCTTCTTAATATAACTTAGACTGAATTTAAAACAAAAGGTTTAATCAACACCTTTAAGTTTAGAATTCTGACTGTTCTTCTTCTTTAGCAGGAGTTGTTGCAGCTGGGGCTGGAGTAGCAGCAGGTTTTTTCTGTGCTGGTTCCGCTTGGGTTTCTGGTGAATAAACTGGTGTAGTTACTATAGGTTCTTCTACTTTAGGTTTAACTGGGAAATAAATTTCAGTAACTAATTTAGACGAGCCTTTAACATCCAATTTACTTAGTGTCCAAATTTCAAGATGCGACCAGCTTAATTCTGGAGTAATCTTTTCTTTGTTTATAAAGGCTGTTGTTTTGGCAATAGCTTCATTTCTATGAGAGTAATCTCCAGTAAGCGTAGTTTTTACAGCATCGAATCCGTTAAGTTTTCCAGAAAGAATGTCACTTCCAGAACTAATAGAAATTTCTTTATTAATAGGTAAACAGATAGAGATTTTAGCTAAACCTGTTTTAGTGTCGTACGTATGATAAATAATAAAAGGCTTTCCGCTTGCAGATAATCCGTTTGTTTCGCTAAAGTGAATAAGCTTCGGAATTACAATTCGGGCATTTTTGTTTACTTTTTCTATCTCACTTGTAAAAGTTTGTTTTATATATGGAGTTTCAGTTTTTTTAACCAATCCATCAACTTTAACAGCATAAGTTTTTGTTTCGTAATCAAGGTTTTTATCAATATTGGCTAAACTTTTTTCATAAATAGTACCAATAACTCTGTCAGAACCTCCATGTAATGCAGTGTAGATTTTGAAAAGAAAACTCATAGTTCCTTTTCCTTTCCAGGTAACTTTAGTTTTTCCGTTCAAGGTATCTTTTAAAGTCCAGCTCACATCTGCTTCTGTACCTTCATATTTCATTTTTTGCTCAATGCTTTCACCATCTTTTGTTTTAAGTATGATTGCATTTCCTTTTCCTTCAACTCCGTCCCAATAAAAAGAAGCCCCGCTTCCGCTTGTTTTGTTCGGAAAAGTCATTTGTATTGAAGGATCTTCAACCGACCAAGATTCAAAATCTTCGTAATTTCTAAAATCATTAAGATAATTGTAAACCGTTGCACGAGGCGAATTGATTACTTTGCTTCTTTCTACATCAAAAATTCCTTTTTGTGTAGCAACAAAAACGGTAAGGGCAACAAGACTTAATAACGCAAAAAGAAATAAATACTTAAGAATTTTCATTGGTAGATTGTTTGGTTTCGTAAAGTTATAAATTTTATTGTGAGTCTTACTAATAACCAATAATTATTAGGTTTTATTTTGCTGCGATGTACTTTTTTATCGAAAAAAGACCCTTTTAACTTTGAGGATAATTATCTTTTAAAGAAAATTTTAATCAAAAATAAAATTGTGATGAATAGTAAAAAAACAAGTAATACTTTATAATTTCCTTTGTAAAAGATTTTATGTAATGCTAAATCTTTTCGATAAGCAAATATCATTACGATTACAAAAGCAATAAAAAAACACACCCCAAATATTAATTGTCCTTGACTAAACATAGCTTTAAAATTATTTTTGGCAAATTTAGAGAATTGCAGACGATTTGCTGCTAAATTGCCTTTTGATTTAATTCAGTTTTATTGCTAGATTTATATCGAAGTAGTTTAAATTAGCAAAAAAAAAGAAACAACTATATGAAAAAACAACTTGACGCCGTAACAGAATTTCACACCGCTTTTAAAATTGGCCACAGCGCAACACCAATTGCCGATGTTGGAGCTGAGAAAAAATTACTTCGTTACAATTTAATGAAAGAGGAAAATGAAGAATATTATGAGGCAGTTCAAAATAATGATTTAGTTGAAATTGCAGACGCACTTGGAGACATGATGTATATTTTGTGCGGTACAATTATAGAACATGGTCTACAAGATAAAATTGAAGCTGTTTTTGATGAAATTCAGCGTAGTAATATGAGTAAGCTTGGCGAAGATGGAAAACCAATTTACCGTGAGGATGGAAAAGTAATGAAGGGGCCAAATTATTTTAAACCTGATTTTTCGAAGCTTTTGTAAAAAAAAATGCCCTGCTATTTGAGTATAGGTTGTCATTTCGACGAAGGAGAAATCCCAGCGAGAAGCTCGATAAAGATTGAATTCTCGTTGTGGAGTTACTTGCGGGGATTTCTCCTTCGTCGAAATGACAATATTGTGTTTAAATAGTTATACGATAATAGAGTAAAATACAAAACCCGACAGATTTTTTAAAATTTGTCGGGTTTGTTTTTATAAATATCTTTTGATTATTGAACTTTAACTGTCCATCCGTAAGTGTCTTCAGAAAGTTTGTTTTGAAGACTTGTTAGTTTTTCTTTTAAGAAAGAAGCGTATGAATTCTCGATTGGAGCCATTTCATAATATTCATCTTGATAAGAGAAGCCTTTAATTACGCTGATAACTGCAGCAGTTCCAGCTCCAAAAATTTCTTTTAAAGATCCGTTTTTAGCAGCTTCAACTAATTCTGAAACAATTACTGGACGAACTTCTACTTTAGGACCTTCTTTTTCAGCCATTGCGATCAAACTTTTTCTAGTAACACCATCCAAAATTCTTTCGCTTGTTGGAGCAGTCAATAAAGTATCGTTGATTCTGAAGAAAACATTCATTGTTCCAGCTTCTTCTAATTTTGTGTGCGTTGCATCATCAGTCCAGATAACTTGTTGAAAACCATCTTTGTTTGCCAAGTTAGTTGGGTAAAATTGCGCAGCGTAATTTCCAGCAGCTTTCGCGGCACCAATTCCGCCATTTGCAGCTCTACTGTAATGTTCAGCAATAATTACTTTTACTTCACCTCCGTAATAAGCTTTTGCAGGAGAAAGTAAAATCATGAATTTATATTCGTCAGAAGGATTGGCGATAACTCCAGGTCCTGTAGCAATCATAAACGGACGGATATACATACTTGCTCCGTTTCCTCTCTGAATCCAGTCTTTGTCTAATTTCAATAATTCATTTAAACCATCCATAAAAATAGATTCTGGAATTTCTGGCATTGCCATTCTTACTGCAGAACTATTAAAACGTTTGTAGTTTTCATCCGGTCTAAACAACCAAACATCATTATTGTCATCTTTATAAGCTTTCATTCCTTCAAAAATAGCTTGACCATAATGGAAGACTTTTGAAGATGGATCCATCAAAATAGGAGCATAAGGTTTAATGACAGGATTTTGCCATTGTCCGTTTTTAAAATCGCATTCGAATAAATGGTCTGTAAATACAGCACCAAAACTTAAGTTGTCAAAATCTACTTCGTTTATTTTTGTAGAAGTAGCTTTTATGATTTCAATTTTGCTTGTTTGAGTTGTACTCATAGTTATGTAAGTTTTTTGTGAGATATTTCACGGTCGAGAATCTAACGTGATGATATCATGTAAAATAGAATTTATTGAATGCAAAATTAAGTAAAATAATGTAAAAAGCTTAGTGAAAATTCATTATTTACTGCTTTTGATTGAGATTTATTTATCCTATAATAAACTCAAATATTTAATTCGTTTTTATAAAGATTTTATGAAAAAACTATCGATTTTTAAGGCTTTACGCATTAGTTTTGACTAATTTTGAATATTAAAATGGCTTGAAAATCAATAAAAAGCTATTACAAATTTCGAAAAAATGAAAAGGGAAATAATTAAAACGCTAGACGGCTCAACTACAATTCGTTTGCCAGAATGGGATGAATGTTACCATTCGAAGCATGGTGCAATTCAAGAAGCTAAACATGTATTTATTAAAAACGGACTTGATTTATTTGAACAGCCAATAAGTATATTAGAAATAGGTTTTGGAACAGGTTTAAATGCCTTTATTACTTTTTTAGAAGCTGTCCGTAAAAAACAGAATATTGATTACGTTGGAGTAGAAGCTTATCCCGTTGATGCAAATGAAATTCTGGAGATGAATTATGCCGAAGAGCTGGAAGCATTGGAATTTGAGAACATTTTTGAAAAAATGCATAAAACTGAATGGGATAAAAAGGTAGAAATTTGCGATCTGTTCTCGTTAACCAAAAGGAAACAATTTTTTCACGAAATAAATGACTTTGAAATTTTTGATTTGATTTACTTTGATGCCTTCGGATATAGAGTACAACCGGAGCTTTGGAGTACAGAAATTTTTCAGAAAATGTACAATAGTTTAAAGCCAAACGGTGTTCTTGTAACTTATGCAGCGCGCGGAGTTGTTAAAAGAAGTATGATCGAAGTTGGGTTTACAGTAGAAAAATTGGCAGGCCCTCCAGGGAAAAGAGAAATGTTTCGAGCTTTTAAAAAGGTTTAAATGAACTATTTAGAATTATTCTAGATTGATTTATATGTTTTAAGAAAACGTATTCGTTGCTAAATTTTTTAAAAAAATAAGTTAAAAGTAGTATTTATGTTGGATATTTGATTAAATTTGCTCGAGTTTAAAAAAATAGATAACCCCCGAAAATCTTATTTTATTATGTCAAAAATGATGTTTGATTACACGAAATCAATACTTGAAAGAGTAAGTTTCGACCCGGTACTTTTCTGCAAGGAGTTAGAAAAAGCTATCAAAACACTGTTACCTTACGAAATGGAACAATTGCAAGAATGGTTATTAAATTTCATTATTGAAAAACCAGAATTAAAACAGAGTCTACAGCTAATTAAAGTATAAGAGAAAAGGAGCCAAAATAGGCTCCTTTTTTTATGCTTTCTTTTGTAAAGGACTAATGATTTGAACATTCTGAAAAACAATTGCTCCTTTTACAACGCCGGCAATTGTAGATCTGATCGCATCAATGATTTGCATTTTTAATTCGCTTTTTGGGTAAATTAAACTTACCTCACGAGCAGGTTTTGGTTCCTTAAAATTACGTAGTTTCAGTTTGTCGGAATCTTTTAAGTCTAAGGTGTGCAAGTACGGAAGTAACGTTGTGCCAAGGCCTTCGTCTGCTAATTTAATCAGGGTTTCAAAACTGCCGCTTTGAATCTGAAAATTAGTCTGATCGATGTCGGAACCATTTTTGCATAAATTAAGAATTCCGTCTCTAAAGCAGTGTCCGTCTTGTAAAAGAAGGATTTCATTTAAATTTAAATCAGAAACTTCTATTTCCTGCTTTTGAAAACTAGCATGATGCTCAGGAATATAAGCCACAAATGGTTCGAAGTATAAAACTATTTCTTTGATTTTTTCATCTTCCAGCGGCGTTGCGGCAATCGCGGCGTCCAAATGTCCATTTTTTAACTTTACAATAATTTCGTCTGTGTTAAGCTCTTCAATTAAGAGTTTTACCTTTGGATATTTTTTAATGAAATTATTTAAAAACATCGGTAAAAGCGTCGGCATAATGGTTGGAATTATTCCTAAGCGGAATTCTCCTCCTATAAAACCTTTTTGCTGCTCTACAATGTCTTTTATTCGATCGGCTTCGTTTACAATGTTTTTTGCCTGGTTCACTATTTTTTGACCAATGTCAGTAAGTTGAATAGGTTTTTTGCTTCTGTCGAAAATTAATATATTAAGTTCTTCTTCAATCTTTTGTATCTGCATACTCAAGGTTGGCTGAGTTACAAAGCATTTTTCAGCAGCTAGAGTGAAATTTTTATGCTCAGCAACTGCTAACACATATTGTAATTGAGTTATAGTCATATTGATAGTAAATTTTGATGCAAAAATAAGAAAATATAATTTTTATTTATATAAAATTCATGAAACTTACTTTAAATTTGTAGTAAATTAGTGTAAAAATTAAATTATGAAAACAAATATTTTAGGATTACCTGTAAAAGAATCAGAAGAATTAGTAAAAGAGTTGAATGTATTATTATCAAACTTTCAGGTATATTATCAAAACTTGAGAGGGATTCACTGGAACATTCGAGGAAAACGTTTTTTTGATTTACACGTAAAATTTGAAGAATTATATACAGATGCACAATTAAAAATTGATATGATAGCCGAAAGAGTTTTGACAATTGGGGGAACTCCGCTGCATACTTTTGATGACTATATTAAAAATAACAAATTAACTGTTGGAAAAAATATTTCTAATGATGAAAAAGCTGTTCAGTTAATTGTTCATTCGTTATCAGATTTGTTAAAAATTGAAAGAGAGATATTAAACAAATCTGACGAAATTAACGATGAAGGTACTAATTCTATGATGAGTGACTTTATTGCTGAGCAGGAAAAAACAATTTGGATGATGAATGCTTGGTTAGAAGAAACTCTTTAAAATATTGTTTGTTAACGATTTAAAAGCAGAACAGCATAAAAATTGCGTTCTGCTTTTTTGTTTATGTTAAATTTCTATAAAAATCTCTTTGATTTTATTTGTTTAACGCTATTTTTGCTTCAATGAAATTAGTTGCTCGCATATTATTATTCATTTTTATTGCCTTCTTATCGACCCCGACAATTGTTCAGGCGATAAAGAAAGGGAATAATACAGTTGTATCTTTTAGTATAGCTGAAGAAGAAGTACATAAAGAGCTGAAAAATGTTATGCATCATCCATCAATTTTGGAGCATGAAGTTATAATTCCGGTTTACATCGAGAAAAAAACAATCATATCTGAAAATATTGTAAAACTTGACAATATTTCTCCGAGCATATTTGCTCCACCTCCCAATTTAGTATAATACTTCCGATTATTTGATCTTTAGCCGCATTTGAATTTAAGCAAATGGGGTAAATCTTTAATGAATAATTTTTTTAGTATTGTATTATGACAAAAAAAATCAATCTTTTTGCCAACCTTAAGTCTGATTTTGCGTCAGGTTTAGTGGTTTTCTTGGTGGCTCTTCCATTGTGTTTAGGTATTGCAATGGCTTCTGGGGCGCCGTTATTTTCTGGAATTATTGCTGGTGTTGTAGGCGGTATTGTGGTAGGTTATTTAAGCCAGTCACATATTAGTGTATCGGGTCCAGCTGCTGGGTTGACAGCTATTATTTTAACCGCAATTACCGATTTTGGAGCTTTCGATGTATTTTTAATGTCTGTTTTTATTGCAGGATTAATTCAATTAGCATTAGGATTTTTAAAAGCCGGAAGTATATCCAACTATTTCCCAACAAATGTAATTGAAGGAATGTTAGCTGGTATAGGAATCATCATCATCTTAAAACAAATCCCTCATGCTTTTGGTTATGATGCTGATTTTGAAGGGGATCAAGCCTTTATACAAAATGATGGAAGTAATTCTTTTTCGTTTTTGTTTGATCTTTTAAATCACATTCAATTAGGAGCCGTAGTAGTTTCTTTAGTCTCACTGGTAATCTTGCTTTCGTGGGAGAAAGTACCATTTCTAAAAAGAATAAAATTAGTTCCAGGAGCACTAGTTGCAGTTATTGCTGGGGTTGTTTTAAACGAAATATTTGTATCAACAGGAAGCGCTTTGGCAATTGGAAAAGAACATTTGGTTTCTTTGCCAGTTCCAAAATCTTTTGATGAATTTAAATCAATTATAATTACGCCAAACTTTGCTGCTGTTTCAAATCCGCAGGTTTGGGTAGTTGCTGTTACAATTGCCATTGTTGCTTCTATTGAAACACTTTTATGTATTGAAGCCTCAGATAGAATGGATGCTCAAAAACGATACACAAACACAAATGTTGAATTAAAAGCGCAAGGTCTGGGCAATATAATAAGTTCTCTTTTAGGAGGACTTCCTATGACATCTGTTGTAGTGCGTTCGTCAGCTAATAATAATGCTGGTGCAAAATCTAAAATGTCTACTATTATTCATGGTGTACTTTTGTTAATAAGTGTATTATCGATTCCAGCAATTTTAAACAAAATTCCGTTGGCAACATTGGCAACAGTTTTAATTTTAGTGGGTTATAAATTAGCAAAACCAGCAACTTTTATGCATTTCTGGGAAAAGGGGAAATACCAGTTTGTCCCTTTTATTGCAACTTTGGTCTTTGTCGTTGCGACAGATTTGCTAAAAGGTGTTGCGTTGGGAATTATTATTAGTATCATTTTTGTTTTAAGAGGAAACTTAAAAAGAGCTTATATCTTCAAAAAAGAAGAATATGAAGACGGTGATATCATTCACATCGATTTAGCGCAGGAAGTTTCATTTTTAAACAAAGCTGCGATCAAACAAACGCTGAATGAAATTCCTGAAAATTCAAAAGTAATTATCAATGCTCATGATACAGAGTATATTGCACATGATGTTTTAGATTTGATTCGTGAATTTAAAGAAACAAGGGCAATTGATGATAACATTAAAGTCAAACTTAAAGGCTTTAAAGAAGCATACGAATTAGAAAATACACCAGATAATAACAATCACGTTACTATTGAACATTATTATGATGTAGCAAAAAGGGAAGTGGTTAAAAAAGAAGTTGTTAAAGGAGAATAATTAAAATAAGGTGTTTTTAAGGAGGAAGAAATCTTAAAATTTAGGTAACTTTACCTCAAGTTCTTTTTTGAGAAGATTATAACTTAAAAATTACCACAAAAAAAATAAAAAAATGAGAAAGTTTTATGAGCAGTTATTAGAAAACAATAAAAAGTGGGTAGAGAATTCATTGGCATTAGATCCAAATTATTTTGCTGATTTAGCAAAAGGTCAGTCGCCGCCATTATTATGGATTGGATGTTCTGACAGCCGTGTTCCTGCAAACGAAATTGTTGGTGCAAAACCAGGTGAAGTTTTTGTTCACCGTAATATCGCAAATATGGTTGTGCATTCTGATATGAATATGCTTAGTGTTCTAGATTATGCTGTAAATGTATTAAAAGTAAAACACGTTATCGTATGCGGACATTATGGGTGCGGAGGTGTAAAAGCTGCAATGGGACACCAATCTGTTGGAATTATTGATAACTGGCTGCGTCACATAAAAGATGAATACCGTCTACACGATAAATACTTAAACTCAATTGAGGACGAAACAGAACGTTTTAATGCTTTTGTTGAAATCAATGCAAAAGAGCAGGTTTACAATTTAGCTAAGACTTCTATTGTACAAAATGCATGGAAAAATGGTCAGGATTTAATGCTTCACGGATGGGTTTACGGATTAAATTCAGGTTTTGTAACCGATTTAAATGTAAATATCGCGTCGAATGATGAACTAGACGAAGTTTATCAATTAGATCTTTAATAGATTAAAAAATCGCCCTTTTTGAGGGCGATTTTTTTTTATTCATTTTCATCTAAGTTTTCGTTAAATGCAGATGGAAGCATTGTTGGGATAAACTTGATTAATATTGGTAATAACAAACTTCCTCCTGGAAGTAAAAATATCGTAAGCGATGGAATTGTTTTACAAATGTCCAAAAGCTGTTTTTTGACTTTCTTTTTTTCCTTTGCATCCAAATCTCTTGTTGTAGAATAAGCTAATAAAACAACGAGTTCTTTACTCTGCATAATTTCTCTTACCAATCGGTTTTTGTTTCTTGTGATCAATTTTATAACGCTGTGCGTCATTTGATCGTAAAAATGCTTAACAGGGTTCGAGTAATTAAAATACGGAATTTTACTTTTATGAGTTGTGATAAAAGCGTTTGTTGTTGCAATACTTTGGGCTGTAAATTCATCTGTAACACCCATCATTGATCCTAAAGAATATAAAAAATAAGCTTCTTCATTTTCAACAACACCATCACTCCAAAGTGCCATTCCAGCCATATCAATTAAATAATATTGCTCTAATTTGTTGCTGAAATAATCTAACTGCAAGGTTTCTAAAGTATCTACAGTAACTTTAGAGAATTTAGAATAACGAATAGAAGCTTCGAATAATTTAATCAATAAATCATCGTGCTGTGATTTTACCGTTTTAGTTTTTAGCGCTAAACCCACAATACCAAGAACTGTTTCTTCAATACGTTTTAGATATTTTTCTGGAATTTCGCCATGAGCCAAATATTGTCTAAAAGCTAAAACATCAATAAACAATAAAGCATTGGTTACCAAATGCGAAAAGTTTTTGCTGATGATGCTGTCATTCGTCTGAACCCTTTGGTCAATAATGCTTTCCAGAGAGAGGGAAGGAGTATCTTTTGGAAGTAAAATTTTAAACAAGTTAAATCCTTCTGGATTCATTTGTTTGTAAAACTTTAAAACTTCTGAGATGAAATTTTTAGGTTCCGAGTTTCTTTTCTCTAAACAAAAAACATGATAGAGTGTATTAAGTAAAGCTACTTTAGAAATTTCGGTTTTAAACCAGCCTTTTATCGGAATCGGAATCTGAGAATCTATAGCAATAATATGACCATAAATAAATCCCGTTTCTCTTACTTTATAGTAAAACGATTCTACTGTTTCAAAAGGAATTGCTTCTGAAAACTTCTGTTCACTAAAAAACTTATCTATCCAGCCGTGTGCTGATGGGTTAATCATTGACTTAATTTTGCTAATGCAAAGCTATGTCTTTTTCTTGTTTTAGGATTCATTTTAAAATGAAATAACCACTAGATTTTGTTAAAAATAGTGGTTATTGTATTTTCTTATTTGATGATTCCTGCACAAGCAACTCTTCCGCCGGCATTTCCTGTAGGCTGGGTTGTAAAATCATCTGTTCCTGCATGAACGATTAAACCTTTGCCAAGAACATCTTTGTTAGAATCTCCACATCCAACGCACCATTCGTCAGTAGTTAAAGTGATCGATCCATTACCTTTTGCATCTGCAGTAAAGTTTCCGATATCACCTTTATGATATTCGCCAACTCCCCATTTTCCGTGTTTTTTAAAAGTTGGATTCCAGTGTCCTCCAGCAGAGCTTCCGTCTGCAGCACTACAATCTGCTTTTTCATGGATATGTATAGCGTGAACTCCTGGTTCTAATCCAGTCATTTTTGCAGTAAAAGTAACTTTTCCATTTTTCTCTGTAAAAACAGCAGTTCCAGTAACCTTACTGTTGCTTTTTGGTTCTAATGCAACTGTTAATGTTTTTGCATCACTTGATTTTGTATTTGTCTTACAGCCAATGATTACGGCTGTAATTATAGCGAAAGAAACGATTAGTTTTTTCATATATATGGGCATTTTAGTTAAATATTAAGTAAATTTAACATAAAATAACGGAATGGCTTAACTCTAAAAGTTAAAAAAAAGTCAAACTATTCGTTATAATTTAATATCGATTGAGCACATAACACGGAAATATTGCGTAATTTCGTATGGTTTTAACGAATAATTTCTGAGATAATCCTGCTCTAATTCGCTCATATTTAATTCTTAACTATTATGATTAAAAAGATTTTTACTCTCGTTTTTCTTAGTTCAATATTGCTTTCCTGCAATATTTTTAAATGTAAAAAAAGTGATGCAGTTTCAAAACTCGACGGAACTTGGGAACTGAATTATATCACTGGTCCAAAGATTACTTTTGATGGTCTATACCCAAATAAGAAACCTACAATAATTTTCAATACAAAAGAAAACCAAGTTTCGGGCAATAACAGCTGTAATTCTTATACGGGAAAATTGGTTGTAAATGGAAATAAAATTGATTTTACCCAGCCAATGGCAGTTACCAAAATGATGTGTCTGGACGGACAACAAGGTGAACAAACTTATATGTCTACACTGCAAAAAATTACTTCATACGATATTACGGATGATGGTAAAACTTTAAATTTTATTTCTGGAGATATTGCAATGATGCGTTTTACTAAAAAATAATGCTATGAAAGCTAAAATATCTGTTATGTTCCTGATTTTTTCACTCTTAAGCTTTTCAGTTTCGGCACAGGAAAAAACAAAAAAAGAATTAAAAGAAGAAAGAGAACTAAAAAAGCAAAATGAAATTCAAGCACTTTTAGATGCCAAGAATTTTGTTTTTGAAGCACAAAAGGTTACACCGCAAGGTGGAAGATTAATTCAGCTGGATTACAATACTTATTTCTTGAACTTTAATACAGAAAACACAACTTGCGATCTTCCTTTTTTTGGACGCGGATTTAATGTTGCGTATAATGGTGACGGCGGAATTAAATTTGAAGGAAAACCTGAGAATATCAAAATTGAAAAGAAAAAGAAAAATACCATTTTAAAAGCAACAGTTCGAGGAAAAAACGATGTTTATGATCTAATGTTTAGTATTTTTTCTAATGGAACAGCTACGCTTAATGTAAATAGTAACAATAGAGCGCCAATTAGTTATGATGGAATAATTAGTGCTCCAAAGACATCGGTGAATAAATAATAGTTTTACCTATTTAAGATATAGATATACTGTTTTGGGTTTTAAAGTTTTAATAATCAGTATATTTTACTATGCATATTATTTTTAAAAACAAATTTAAAATTGAAACTATGAAAAAATTAAGTCTTATTCTTATTCTGGCTGTTGCCTCATTTTCATCTTATGCACAATCTTCTTTTAAAGAAGATGTAGATGTTTTGCAAAGTGTTTACGGGAAATCTAAAAGTGATTTAGTAAAACAATACATGAACTTGTCAGATGCTCAAGCAGCAGCTTTTACAAAGGTGTATGATGAGTACGAAACAAAACGTAAAGCGCTTGGTCAAACCAAATTTCAATTAATAAATGATTATGCAGCTAATTATGAAACTTTGACAGATGCCAAAGCCGATGAATTAGCAAAAGGTACTTTAAAAAATCATATTGATTATGAAAAACTTTACTCTAAAACCTATAGTCAAGCCAAAAAAGCGATTGGAGCTATAAATGCGGCTAAATTTATTCAGTTGGAAGTGTATCTGCAAACGATTATTCGCAGTGAAATTTTAGAATCTATTCCTTTTATCGGAGAATTGGATAAATCAAAAGTTCAATAAGGTTTTTGTAACTATAAAACAAAAAGGCAGTTATTTAGATAACTGCCTTTTTTTATTCTTTTAAACAAAATTATTTTGCTGTTTTTACTTTGTAAATTTCATTTACCATTCCGTCACGGAAACTATCTAACGTAAGTTCCCAAAACATAATTCCTCCTAATTTCTTCGCTTTTACGTATTCTGCTTTTGCTTTTATAGATTTAAGATCATCAGATGTTGCAAAAGTTTTGGTTGAAGCGTTATACCAATATGGTGCTTTTGCTTTATCATCCCAAAAGTATTTCCATCCATTTGCTTCAGTATAAGTTGTAGCAAAGTTTTTAAAATCGATGCCTTGAATATGTTCTCCAGCTTGATAAAGACCATTATTTACGTTTTCTACATTTTTCCAAGTTCTTGAGTAAAAAGCACCGCCAATAACTAGTTTCTCTGCAGGAACGCCTTGTTTCAATAAAAATTCAACAGCTCTATTCGTAGATTCTTCATTAGCATTTGTACTGTATAATGGAGAATGATGACCAGTAACTTTAGAATACCCGTTTACTAAATCATAACTCATAATATTGATGCGGTTTACCAACGGAGTTACAGCTTTCCAGTCAATAGATTCGTCTAAATATTTTTGGAAACCTCCTGCAGCGAAACTCAATTCGTATTTTTTACCTAATGTAGAACGTAATATTTTTACCAGTTCAGTAAAGTTAGGTTTGTCAACAGCCTGATACAAATGACCTGGAAGTCCTTCGATTGCTGGATATTCCCAATCTAGATCTAAACCGTCAACTTTATAAGAATCGCTTATTTCTTTTACAGATTTAGCAAACTTTAAACGACCTTCTGGAGTAGAGAAAGCAGCAGAACAAGGTTCGCAGCCACCCCAGCCGCCAAGTGATAAAATAATTTTTAGCTGCGGATTTTTTGCTTTTAGAGAAACTAAGTGTTTGATTGTAGTTGAATCTTTAGGAGAATCAACACTTAATTTTCCATCTTTTAAATGGCAGAAACTGAAAATAATTTGATTTAATTTGCCAACTTCGTATTCATCAATAAGTTTTGAATCGCCAGTGTAATAAGCGATTATGTCCATTTTTTTGTTCTTTTGAGCAAAGGTCGTCGTGATACCAAAGCACAACAAAAAAGAAGCGATTAGAGTAATTTGTTTCATTATTTTGTTTTTAGCGTTTTTAGAACGTTAAATATAAAGTAATACATTGGATATTTAACTATTGTAATTCACTTTGAAAGTTAATTTTAACGAAAATTTTGCAAATCGTTGCAAAAATATTGCGAAGAAAGATCTGGAAAATAACAAAAATAAACCCGCGCAGTTTCGGACTTGCGCGGGTTTAAACAAATTAAAAGCTAAAAACTATTGTAATATTAGAAGCAGTATGAATTTTCTGCAACTAATTTTTCTGCAATTTTTTCTCTCAACGCCACAACATTTGGCAGATTAGTGTATTTTGTAAAACGTTTCAATCCCATCAACATCATACGCTGTTCGTCACCTTCAGAGAAAGAAGCAATTCCTTCTTTTCCTCTTAAGTTTACAATATCTACAGCTTTGTACAAGTATAATTTTGCCATAGCAATTTGCTCTTGAACTTTATCTTCACCTTCTTTTTTAGCTAATTTCTCAGTTCTAAGAATTGTACTTTCAGCCATATAAATTTCGATTAAGATATCTGCAGCAGCCATTAATAATTGTTGGTGAGAATCTAATTCTGGACCATATTTTTGAACAGCGCTTCCAGCAACCATCAAGAAAACTTTTTTCAAGTTAGCTACGATTGTTTTTTCTTCTGCAAATAATTCAGAGAAATCCGGAGTATCAAAAGAAGGAATTCCCATTAATTCTTCTTGAACTTTCATTGCTGGTCCAAGTAAATCAACGTGCCCTTTCATTGCTTTTTTGATCAGCATACCTACAGAAAGCATTCTGTTGATTTCGTTAGTTCCTTCGTAGATACGTGCGATACGAGCATCTCTCCAAGCACTTTCCATTGGAGTATCTTCAGAGAATCCCATTCCGCCAAAAACCTGAATTCCTTCGTCAGAACAGTTTTGAACGTCTTCAGAAACCGCTACTTTCAAGATCGAACACTCGATAGCATATTCTTCAACACCTTTCAATTCAGCTTCCTGATGAGAAGTTCCTTCCGCTTCACGAGCAGCAATTCTGTCTTCGATGTCTTTTGCAGCACGGTAAGAAGCACTTTCTCCCGCGTAAGCGCTAGTTGCCATTTCAGCTAATTTAGAACGGATAGCTCCAAAAGATGAAATAGGAGTATTGAACTGAATTCTTTCGTTAGCATATTTTACAGCTCCAGTTGTTACTCTTCTTTGAGCATCTAAACATGCAGCAGCCAATTTAATACGACCAACGTTCAAAGCATTCATCGCAATTTTGAAACCGTTTCCTCTTTCAGACAACATGTTTTCAACCGGAACTTTTGTTTCGTTGAAGAAAACCTGACGAGTAGAAGAAGCACGAATTCCTAATTTATGCTCTTCTTCATTCATAGAAATTCCGTTTGACGGATCATTTTCTACGATGAAACCTGTAATATTTTTATCATCTCCAATACGAGCAAAAACGATGAAAACGCTGCAGAAACCTGCATTCGAAATCCACATTTTTTGTCCTGTAATTTTATAATGTGTTCCGTCTTCTGATAAAACTGCTTTAGTTTTTCCTGAGTTAGCATCAGATCCAGCGCCTGGCTCAGTTAAGCAGTAAGCTCCAAACCATTCTCCAGAAGCCAATTTAGGAACGTATTTTTTCTTTTGCTCTTCAGATCCGTAAAGTGTAATTGGCATTGTTCCAATTCCAGTATGCGCACCAAAAGCAGTTGAGAAAGAACCAGTTGCTCCAGAAATGTAGTCACAAACCAACATTGTAGAAACAAATCCCATTCCTAATCCGCCGTATTCTTCAGGTACTGCAACTCCAAGAAGTCCTAGTTCACCAGCTTTACGCATAGAAGCTTCTGTATAAGCGTAATCTTTTTTCTCAAAACGATCTTTATGCGCCCATAATTCTTTGTCAACGAACTCTTTTACAGAGTCGCGCATCATTAACTGCTCTTCCGAGAAATCTTCTGGAGTAAAGATGTCCTCGCATTTTGTTTCTTTAACTAAAAACTGACCACCACGAGTCACGTTTTTTTCGATTGTATCTGCCATTGCTTATGTTTTTAGGTAAAAGATGAAAGAAGCAATAAGCAAGATTTTAATTTAACTTGCTAATAAAGCCTGTGGTCATCTTTTGAAATTCAATTATTTTGTTTTCTAATTTTTCTGTTTTTTCCTTTGTTACATAGTCATTTTGACAAGCTATTAACAATTGTGTTTGCAATTCAAATGACGAACCTAAACTAATATTCAAATAATGTTGAAAATGTTTATTGCCTCTGTTTGAGCCCTCAGCAATATTAGAAGGCATGGAAACAGAACATCTATTCATTTGATTTACCAAACTATAAATTTCTGATTTGGGAAAAGTGGCGGTTAGTCTATAGATGTCATTTGTAATTTCCATAGCTAAAATCCAAATTTTCAAATTCTTAAAATTGTGTCTCATGTTTTTTTGAGGCAAGATAAGAAGAAAAATTAAATGTAGGTTTTTTACTACTTTTTAAAATGTTTACTCTCAGAATATTTTCATTCCAAAAATCAAGTCTTGCTTCTTGCTTCTTTCCTCTTAAAAACTACAACACTTCGTAAATCCCAGCACTTCCTTGCCCAGTCCCCACACACATAGAAACGATTCCGTATTTATTACCTCTGCGTTTCATTTCATCAAATAACTGAACAGAAAGTTTTGCTCCTGTACAACCTAGAGGGTGTCCTAAAGCAATAGCTCCACCGTTTACGTTTACGATATCTGGATTTAGACCTAATTCTCGAATTACAGCCAAAGACTGAGAAGCAAAAGCTTCGTTTAATTCAACTAAGTCAATATCTTTTAATTCTAAACCAGCTTGTTTTAAGGCTTTTGGAATTGCTTTTACTGGACCAATACCCATAATTCTTGGTTCAACACCAGAAGAAGCGAAGTTTACCAAACGTGCAATTGGCTCAAGGTTTAATTCTTTTACCATTTCTTCGCTCATGATTAAAACGAATGCAGCACCGTCGCTCATTTGAGAAGAGTTACCTGCAGTTACACTTCCGTCAGCAGCAAAAACAGGTTTTAATCCAGATAACGCAGCGATAGAAGTTCCAGCTCTCGGTCCTTCGTCTTGTTTTACAACGTATGATTTAGTTTCTTTTTTACCATTTTCATTGATGAAAGTCTGCTCAACAGTAATTGGAACGATTTGTTTGTCGAATTTTCCTTCTGCCTGAGCTTTCAAAGCTTTCATGTGTGAGTTGTATGCAAACTCATCTTGATCTTCTCTTGAAATTTTATATTGATTGGCAACGGCTTCAGCAGTTAAACCCATTCCCCAGTAGTAATCTTCGTGACCTGCAGCAGCAACTTTATAATCCGGAGTTGGTTTGTAACCTCCCATCGGAATAAAACTCATGCTTTCTGCACCACCTGCAATGATACAATCTGCCATTCCTGATTGGATTTTAGCAGTCGCCATTCCGATAGTTTCTAATCCAGATGCGCAGTAACGGTTTACGGTTACACCAGGAACATCTTCAACTTTTAATCCCATTAGAGAAATCAAACGTCCAACGTTCAAACCTTGTTCTGCTTCCGGCATGGCATTTCCTACCATAACGTCGTCGATACGCTTTTTATCGAAATTAGGCAGTTCGTCCATCATAAACTGAATGGTTTCTGCAGCTAATTCGTCAGGTCTTTTAAATCTAAAAACACCTTTTGGAGCTTTTCCAACTGCTGTTCTATATGCTTTTACTATATATGCTGTTTTCATTTGTTTTTGTTTTTTTAAGATTTATTAGAAGAAAGAGGCAAGATGCAAGATTTTCTAAAGTCTTGCATCTTGTTTCTTGCATCTATTCTCTAATTACGAAGCGGTTTTCCTTTAGTTAACATATATTGAATTCTCTCTAATGTCTTTCTCTCTGTACATAAACTCAAGAAAGCTTCACGTTCGATATCTAATAAATATTGTTCAGATACTAAAGTCGCTTCAGACAAATCACCACCAGCCATTACATAAGCCAGTTTGTTAGCGATTTTCTTGTCGTGTTCAGAAATGTATTTTCCAGCTTCCATTTGATCGGTTCCAACTAAGAACATTCCAAGTGCTTGTTTTCCTAATACTTTCACATCAGTTCTTCTTATAGGCTGTGTATAACCTGCTTCTGCTAATAACAATGCATGTTTTTTAGCTTCAGCAATCTGACGATCTTTGTTTACTACGATAACATCTTTACCATGTTGAAGAAGTCCAGTGTCGAAAGCTTCATAACCAGAAGTCGAAACTTTTGCCATTGCGATTGTCAAGAAATATTCCTGAAGAACATTTAATTCCACATCATTTTTACGGAATAAATCTGAAGCTCTTAAAGTCATTTCTTTAGAACCACCACCACCAGGGATAACTCCAACACCAAATTCAACTAATCCCATGTAAGTTTCTGCAGCGGCTACCACTTTATCAGCGTGTAAGCTCATTTCGCATCCACCGCCGAAAGTCATTCCGTGAGGCGCTACAACAACTGGAATAGAAGAATAACGAACGCGCATCATCGTGTCTTGGAACAATTTGATCGCCATGTTTAATTCGTCATATTCCTGCTCAACTGCCATCATGAAAATCATTCCGATATTAGCTCCAACAGAGAAATTCGCTGCTTGGTTTCCAATAACTAAACCTTGATATTCCTTTTCAGATAAGTCGATTGCTTTATTGATGGCTTGAAGTACATCTCCACCAATTGTATTCATTTTAGATTGGAATTCTAAATTCAAAATTCCGTCTCCTAAATCCTGAATGATTGCACCGCTGTTGCTCCAAACTTTTTTGCTTTCGCGGATGTTGTTCAGAATAATGAATGAATCTTGTCCAGGAACTTTTACTTGTGATTTTGTTGGAATGTTATAGAAATAAGTTGCTCCTTCTTTTACAGTATAAAAACTTTCACTTCCAGAAGCCAGCATTTCAGTAACCCATGAAGCAGGCTCTAAGCCTTCGGCTTTCATGATTTCGATTCCTTTGGCAACACCAATGGCATCCCAGATTTCGAATGGACCATTTTCCCATCCAAAACCAGCTTTCATGGCGTCGTCAATTTTATATAATTCGTCTGAGATTTCAGGAATTCTGTTTGATACATAAGCAAACATTCCCGCGAAACTCTTACGGTAGAATTCTCCCGCTTTATCAGTACCTTTTACTAAAACTTTAAAACGATTGATCGGTTTATCGATAGTTTTTGTCAGTTCAAGCGTAGCAAAATTTGCTTTTTTCGCAGCGCGGTATTCTAATGTATCTAAATCTAAAGAAAGAATATCTTTATCTACTTTTTTATAAAAACCTTGTCCTGTTTTGCTTCCCAGCCAATTGTTTTCCATCATTTTGGTAACAAATTCTGGAAGTTTGAACAATTCGTGTTGTTCATCTTTTGGGCAGTTTTCATAAATACCATTAGCAACATGTACCAAAGTATCCAATCCAACAACGTCAACCGTACGGAAAGTAGCTGATTTTGGACGACCAATTACCGGACCAGTCAATTTATCAACTTCTTCAATCGTTAATCCCATTTCTTTTACCAAATGGAATAAACTCTGGATTCCGTAAATACCAATTCTGTTTCCAATAAAAGCTGGAGTATCTTTAGCAACAACCGAAGTTTTTCCTAAAAATTTAGATCCGTATTCGTTTAAGAAATCCAACACTTCAGTTGAAGTTTTCGGACCAGGAATAATTTCAAATAATTTTAAGTAACGCGCAGGGTTAAAAAAGTGAGTTCCGCAGAAGTGTTGTTGAAAATCTTCGCTTCTTCCTTCACTCATAAAGTGAATTGGAATACCAGAAGTGTTAGAAGTGACTAAAGTTCCAGGCTTGCGGAATTTCTCAATTTGTTCAAAAACTAATTTTTTGATATCCAAACGTTCTACTACAACTTCGATAATCCAGTCAACATTGGCAATTTTTGCCATATCATCAGTCGTATTTCCAGTTGTGATTCGGTTTGCGAATTTTTGACTGTAAATAGGAGAGGGTTTCGATTTTAATGAATTCGCCAAATGTTCGTTTACCACACGGTTGCGAACGGCTTTACTTTCAAGTGTTAATCCTTTTTTAGCTTCAGCTTCTGTCAGTTCGCGCGGGATAATGTCAAGAAGTAAAACTTCAACACCAATGTTAGCAAAATGACAAGCTATACCTGAACCCATAATTCCGGATCCAATTACAGCAACTTTTTTAATTGTGCGTTTCATATTTGTAAAATTTGTTTTTTTGGGTAGAATTTGAATTTTCTCTTTAAAGGAGATTATTCATTTTCTGAGTTTTCTGTATGATTGAAAATATTTTTGTCCTGAATTAATTCGTTGATAATTTCAGAAACTTCTATAAAATGCTGCAGCTTTTCGTCTGAGACATGTTTTCTAACGGTTTCATTAAATTTCAGAACTGTATTTTTAGATAAATCTCTTTTTTCTTTTCCAAATTCGGTTAGGTATATTAAAACACCTCTGCCGTCGCTTGGATTTTTTTTGCGAACAATTAAACCTTTCTCTTCCATAGATTTAAGTGTTCTTGTTAAGCTGGTTGCTTCCATGCCCATTCTCGGGCCTAAAGCGGTTGATGGAGTTCCTTCTTCCTTGTCCATACTTAAAAGAGCAAATCCTGTTGCCATTGTAGCATCATATTTGGCAGCCTCTTCATTATACATTCTTGAAACAGCCTGCCACGTCGCTCTCAAAATATAATCTATCGTTTTGTCTTTCATAGGTAACTATATCGATTTCAAATATAATTAAAAAATACTATGCATGCATATAATTTTTTAATAAATTTTTGGTTAGTTAAAAAATATCACTGATTTAGTGTGATTTGGTGGTTTATTTATAGGGAAATATACTATTCTTTTTTTAGATTTTAACATTTTCCATGCTGTAAAAATGTCTTTTTGGTTTTTAAATCGGATTTAATTCGATATTCTTTAAAAAATTATGCATTTATTTCAGTTGAATTTTCAGAATCGTAGCGAGAAATGGCATCTTGAAGTATCTTTTTCATACGATTTCTCAGACTTTCTGGTCTTAAAATCTCCATACAACTTCCAAAACCTAGAAGAAGTCTTTCCATTTCATAATTTGGTATCACATATAAATGGACAATAATGCTTCCGTCTTCATTTTCCTTAATTAACCGCTGAGAATTGTGTAAAGGTTTTGTCAATACATAAGGTGCATTTGACGCATCTACCCAAAGTTCAATTCGCCTGGCTTTTAATCCCGAATTAACCGTAACTCCAATTACATCTTTATAATACATATCGGCATCAAAATCTTCGTCTAGGTAAGGATGATTAAAATCATAATCAATTGCAATGATTCTGTCCAAAGCCAAATTGGTAATAGGCTGTGATGCTTTTTTCTTTCCGATTAAAAACCAGCGGTTATTGAATTCTTTTAATATAAAAGGATGAAAATGAAATTTTGTTTCTTCTGCAGATTTAAAAGATTTGTACGTAATTATCAGAACCATTTTCTTTATGATAGCCTGATATATTTCATCCAGATAATGCAGCCCTTTTAGATTCTCATTTTTATCCAGATAAATTACGGGCTTGGTATGTGATTTTTCAGAATAGATTTTATCCTCTAAACGCTGTAAAATATCGGATACATCATTAAAAAGGGAGAAATCTTTAAACTGTTTCAACATCGAAACGGTTTCAGTCAAAACATTCATATCCGTTTCCGTAAGCGGAATATCGGTTATCGAAAAATCATCATCTTCATATTTATAATACTTTTTATCGTAAACGACAATTGGCGCATTATAACCCAGTTTTTCACTTCGCATCAGCTGAATATCCATTTGAATAGTTCGCTTGCTGATTGGATTTTGGCGTCCTTCGTATTCAAATAATGCTTCAGAACATTCTTCGATTAAATCTTCTAAAGTCCATTGTCTGTATTTATTTTGGAGGCATTTGTCAATGGTTTTATAACGTATTAAGGCGTTTTTGTTTTGTGACATAAAAATGTTTGTTTTTCGGTTTGTATTGTAGAGACTCACCGCAGTGCGTCTAACGTATTGTGGATATTCGTTGCGTAGACGCACTGCGGTGCGTCTCTACAGATATACTTTATGTTAATATTGAAATTTCCTTTTCGATATTTTGTCTCGCTTTCTCTTCATGCAAATTCCTGAATTCCTCAGTTTGAAAAATAAACTCATTTTCCAGAAAATGTTTCAAAGCTTTTGCACGTCCTGGTTTGTATAGAAGATCAGGATAAATGCTGTATTCTTTTCTAATCTGTTCAAAATAGATTTTATAATCGTCCCAATCTTTCGCAAGGATTTTCAAATCAAAATCGATTAACCAATTGATATCTTCAATTTTATTATGCTGATGTTGTTGTGTAGCGCAGATGGCATCAAAAACCAATTGTTTATTTAAGTTGACATTTTGAGGTAAAATTGCCAAACCATATTCGGCACTTTTGAGTTCGTTGTCTTTTTTGGAAGCCGAATAAACAAAATCATGATAAAAAATAGAAAATAATATTTCATTCGGATTTTGAAGCCGATTAGAATATTTTTCAAAGCTTTCTATCATTTCTTTTAAATGTGTGAGATTATGATAATGCCTTGATTTCTTGGAATATGCCTTTTCTAAATCCGTCCAGTTCTGCTGAATTTCATTTGCTGAAAAGCCAATATTTGAGAGTAATTCAGAATATATTTTCTCTAAATTCATGTTGTTTTTTACTCAAATTTAAAATTCTTTTTTTACTGCGCAAAATAATTGCGTAGTGGTTTTGAAATCTTTGTTCAAGAAATAAAACGAATACTATTTCTCAACAATTAAAACAAAATTTTTACTACGCAAAATAACTGCGCACTAATTTTAAAATCTTTGTTCAGAAATAAAAACAAACGTTCATAGAAATAAAGAAAGAATAAAACAGGTCAAGTTTGAGTTACTTCGAAACACTTTCCACGTACACACTTCAACCATTACCTTTTTATTCTACTATTATATTGGGACAGTAGCTCAGCGGTTAGAGCAGGTAGTTTTGAAATTATCATTCAAAGGTCAACCAAAACTTACTTCGTACACTTTTAATGTCCGGGTCGTGGGTTCGAATCCCACCTGTTCCACTATTAATGGTCAATTAAAACTTACTTCAGAAAATTGGTACTCCGGTTCGAGTCCGGCAAGTTTTAAAATCATCATTAATAAAAATAGAGGGTCAAGATTAACTTACTTCTTCCAATCCGATAATTTGTTAGTTAATCCATTACACTCCAATTTCAGGTCAAGTGTTTCTTACTTCAAAATCTTTTAGGTAGAACTCAGAAACGCAATTATCTAAATTTTAAAAATTAAAAAAAATGAAATCAACAGCATTATTAAAAATCAGTTTACGTCAAAATGCCATTTTCATTCCATCAGAAATGATTTCGAATGATATTAAAAATTTATCAGGAACTACTTCAGTTTTGTTAGCCAATGTTTCTAAACTCGGATTTACATTTTCTGAATCGTTATTACACGCTTTAAACAACGTAAACCCAAATTATAAAGTAGAAGTTTTAGAAGTGCTGAGAGAAGTCTTAGGGACAGATAAAAACTGGATGCCTTTAGTGAAAGAATGGAATATCCCAACGGGAGAATCTGTTGTAGATCATATTATCACGTATTTTGGAAATGTTTTTAAAACCAAAAACGGAACAACTTTACAATGCGGTCATATTATCCCAGATAATACTTTTCCATTAGAAAGATACAACGGTTGCCCGTTCTGTGGAACTCCGCTTGAATTTGGTAAAATCGAAAAATTTGGTCAGGGAAGCAAATTGAAAGTGCTTGAATTGTGGACAGAAAAAGATTTAAACGATTTCTATATCTCATTATTGCAATCAAAAACGGCTTTAGACGCTACTCAGGTAGATAGTTTAAAAATGGCGATGCAAAATTTGCCTTTGCCAAAAGTGGATGTTGCAATTAAGGAAACTTTAATGCTGGTTATCGATCTTTTGATTGAAAACGGTAAAGAAGCTGAAGCATCTCAATTTTTAAAAACACCAACTGATATCTTAAGATATTTATGGTATAAAAATACTGGAATGCTGCAGATTATCGAACCAAAAACGATTGTGAAAAGAGCGACTAAAAATGGCCAGCATTTTCATAATTCTTTGGATACAAGTGCGCAGGCTAGAATTGCATCTCAAAAAGATTTGAAACTTAAATATTCAAGAAAAGAATGTTTAATGGTGGCAAACTGGTTAAACAATATGGATATGGATGTTGAGACCATGTGCGAAATTATGCATCCAAAAAGAGGAATGTGGGTTCGTTTTATACGAGCGCTTCGTTTGGCCGAATACAGCAAAAGAAAAGGATTTGAGAAATTAATTGCTTTAATGGATGTATTTTACAATAAGGTTTATGATGTTTGGCAAAGTGAAGTGAATGCTTCAAGATTGAAATTTGATGCCGATAAAACATTTGCGTTATTAAAACAGCGTCCAGGATTGTTTGCACGTTCGTTATTTTCGAATATGTTATGGTTTGGTGCAGAAGAAACGATTGCCCATTTTGAAGAAATCATCGATAAAGTTCCGGCTCGATTGGTGTTTACTTTAAATATGTATGCTCAAAATTACTTTGATAAAAACATACAAAGAAGTGTGAAACCTTTGGGTGGCACAAACAAAAGAATCGAACCAAACGGTTTATTGAAATTGTATGATGATGTTCAGTTGGAAGCAATGAAAAACCAGATCGAAGAATTGTGTCTTTTGGCCATGAAAAAACGATTTGCAAAAATGGCGAACACTAACAAAACAATCTATATCGATCCGCAGTTGTTTAATATTCCGGTTTCTATAGGAGATCGAAGCGAAACCGTTCAAGATTTGCCGGTTGCTTTAATGGGAACACGTTTCCCAGTTGAAGGAAACGAAGTGCGATTGTTTATGCAATGGGGTAAAGATTTGCCAGCACAGCATTTAGATATGGATTTGAGCTGTCATATCGCATACGAAAACAGTTCAGATATTTGTTCTTTCAGCCGATTGACTACAACTGGTTGTCAGCATAGCGGTGATATCCGAAGTATTCCGAATAAAATTGGAACGGCCGAATATATCAACATCAACATTGACGAATTGGCGAAAGCCAAAGCAAAATTTGTAACTTTTACCTGTAATGCTTACAGCAACGGAAGTATTACGCCAAATTTAATTGTTGGTTGGATGAACAGTAAATACCCGATGAAAATTTCAGAGAAAACCGGTGTAGCATACGATCCGTCGTGTGTAGATCATCAGGTTCGTGTGACGCAGAATGTTGCCAAAGGTTTGGTTTTTGGAGTTTTGGATGTAGCCAAAAGAGAAATCGTTTGGTTAGAGATGACTTTCGGAGGTCAGGTTGTAGGCGGTTTGGATTTCAAAGGCGTTCAGGCGTTGTTGTCAAAATTAAACAGCAAATTAAATATTGGTAGTTTGTTACAGCTTAAAGCGGAAGCTCAAGGCTTAACAATCACCGAAGATCAAAATGCCGATGAGGTGTATACAGCGCAATGGGCAATGAATCCAGCGGTTGTGACGCAATTATTAGTGGATTAGGTTTAATTAGGTACAAAGAGGCAGAGGTTCAGAGGGACAAAGGTTTTATAGAGGCGCACTGCAGTGCGTCTCCGCAAAGATTGGTAAATTTAATCTCGCAGAGGCGCAGAGTTTGTCATTTCGATCCCGAGGCTTCGGGAGAGAAATCTCCACAAGAAGCTCGACAAAGATTGGACTCACGTTGCGGAGTTGCTTGCGAAGATTTCTCTCCCGAAGCCTCGGGATCGAAATGACAAAAAATGACAAAAAAATCATTTTAATCGTTTAATCTATGGGTAACTAAACCTTTGTTCCTTTGTCCCCTTGCAACTTTGTCCCTTTAAAAAAAAAAACTACGCAAAATAACTGCGCACTTATATAAAACCTTTGCACCTATGAACCTCTGGACCTTTGTCCCTTAAAAAATAATAAACAATGAAAACACAAATAAACGGTACAGATATATTAGAATTAGGCTTTCCAGAAGGAAAAATAATTGGGATTGCCTTAAAAATAAACAGTAAAAGAAACGGATTTACAAGAGACGAAATGATTGCCAATTTCAAAAACGTCTTAGAAACTCCGGAGAATTATATAGACGATAAAATCTTCAGCAAACTGGCTGTCGCTTTAATCGAAAAATCAAATGAAAAACCAGAAGATTTTATCGCTTTAAATCAGAATCCGAATGCGTATTCGGCTTATGGATTAGATCATATCGAAGACGGAGCCAGAAAACAAATGGAAGTTGCCATGAAATTGCCAGTGACAGTTGCAGGAGCTTTAATGCCAGACGCGCACCAAGGTTACGGACTGCCGATTGGCGGAGTTTTAGCCACAAAAAATTCCATTATTCCGTATGGTGTCGGGGTTGATATTGGGTGTAGAATGGCGTTATCAGTTTATGATATTCCTGAAGCTTTTTACTTTGAAAACGAAGCCAAATTCAAAAGAGAGTTAATTGCTAATTCGATTTTTGGAGCGGGTCACGGATTTCACGGTCAGTACAAATCAGATCATGCGGTTTTGGAGAACGATACATTTAATATGAATCCGTTTGTGAAGAATTTGAAAGATAAAGCCTGGTCGCAATTAGGATCTTCTGGTGGTGGAAATCACTTTGTGGAATTCGGAATCATGGAATTTGCGCAAGACGATGCGGTTTTGAAAATCCCAAAAGGAAAATATGTCGCTTTGTTAACGCATTCTGGTTCACGCGGAATGGGTGCCACAATTGCGGGACATTACACTAAAATTGCGAAAGACGAATGTAAACTTCCAGAAGTGGCCAAAAACTTAGCGTATCTGGATATGAACTCACAATTGGGTCAGGAATACTGGATGGCGATGAATTTGGCGGGGGATTACGCTTCGGCTTGTCACGAGATTATTCATAACAAAATGGAACGCGCTCTAGGTGCGACGATTTTAGCCAAAGTCGAAAACCACCATAATTTTGCGTGGAAAGAAATCTGGAAAGGCGAAGAAGTGATCGTGCATAGAAAAGGAGCAACTCCAGCCGGAAAAGGCGTTATGGGAATCATTCCGGGAAGTATGACTGCACCAGGATTTTTGGTGAGAGGAAAAGGCGAGGAGAACGCCATTAATTCGGCTTCACACGGAGCAGGACGACAAATGAGCCGAACTCAAGCCATAAAAAACATTACGAAAACGGAGATGAAATCCATCCTGCAAGATCATGGCGTTACGCTTATTGGTGCAGGTCTGGACGAAGCCCCAATGGCGTATAAAGATATCAACCAAGTGATGGAAGCACAACAGGATTTAGTTGATGTTGTGGCAAAGTTCACGCCGAAGTTGGTAAGAATGGCAGATGATGGGAGTCGTGAGGACTAGTATTTTTGAGATACTGAGGTTCTAAGATGCTAAGATTCTAAGTTTTCTCATCACAGCGATTTCTCTCATTTTATGTCATTTCGATCCCGAGGCTTCGGGAGAGAAATCTCCACGAGAAACTCTACAAAGATTAAACTCACGTTGCGGAGCTACTTGTGGAGATTTCTCCTTCGTCGAAATGACAAATATTACGCTTAAAAAATAATAATAACCACACCAAAGAATGAAAAAAACTTTGTGCCTTAGCGCCTTCGTGGCAAAAACAAAAAAGAAATGAAAACATACATAGATATCGGAATTAATTTAACCAACAAACAATTCCAAAACGACATAGACGATGTCGTACAAGACGCGCTCGACGCCGACGTATCGCAGATGATACTCACGGGCACAAGCGTACGAAACAGCGAAGCTTCATTAGAAATCGCAAAACAATATCCGGGAATATTATATTCGACGGCTGGAATTCATCCGCATGATGCGAAGAGTTTTGATGAAAAAAGCATTTCACGACTGCGGAATTTATTAAAACAGAAACAAGTCGTTTCGGTAGGGGAATGCGGACTCGATTTTGATCGTGATTTTTCGCCCAGAAAGAAACAGGAAGAATGTTATAAAGCCCAATTAGAATTGGCGATCGAAGTTCAGAAACCTTTGTTTTTGCATGAAAGAGCCGCTTTTGAAAGCTTTATGAATATCACCAAAGACTATTTACCGCAATTGCCAAAAGCCGTTGTGCATTGTTTTACTGGAACGTTGCAAGAAGCAAAAACCTATCTCGATAACGGATTTTATCTCGGTTTTACGGGAGCGATTTCAGATGCTAAACGTTTCAGTCATTTAAAAGAAGTCATTCAGTACGTACCGCTCGACCGAATGATGATTGAAACCGATGCACCGTTTATGCTTCCTAAAAATGTGCCTAACAGCCTTTTGAAAAAATACCACGAACGCCGTTGCGAACCTGCTTTTCTGCCGTATGTTGCCGGAACAATTGCGCAGTTCAAAGGAATTGCTTTGGATAAAGTTGCGGAGGAAACGACTAGGAATGCTAAGGATTTTTTTAAGATTTAGCATTTTTGCCACGAAGATACAAAGGCACAATGTTAAAAGTAAAAAAAACTTTGTATCCTAGTGCCTTAGCGGCAAAAAAGTTGGCTTTTAAATCAGGTATATTTACTGAGTTTAAAGGCTTTTAATTTATATTTGATAACAATCATGAAAGAAAAAATACTTCAAAAATTAAAAGAAATAGAAATACAGAAAAATGTAGAAATACTTTTTGCTGTAGAATCAGGAAGTCGTGCATGGGGATTTGCTTCTCCGGACAGCGATTATGATATCCGTTTTATATACAAACACAAACCTGAATATTATTTATCACTTTGGGAAAAACCTGATGTAATAGAGTTTATGACTGAAGATGATCTTGACGGCTCTGGCTGGGACTTACGGAAATCTGTAAAGTTATTAGCAAAATCTAATGCACCTTTGATCGAGTGGTTGTTTTCACCAATAGTGTATTTCCAAAATGATGATTTTGTAAAACAAATGCAGAAATTGGCTTTAGAATGTTTCTCGCCAATAGCGGTTTTACATCACTATTTAGGAACGACAAAAAACTTTATGGAAGTATGCGAAATTCACGAAGTAAAACTTAAAAGTTATTTTTACGCTTTAAGAACTGCTTTAGCTGGAAAATGGATTATAGAAAATAATACTTTTCCGCCAATAGTTTTTACAGATTTATTGCCAATTGCACCGAAAAATATACAAGAAAAAATATTGGAACTGCAAGAAATAAAAGTCACTCACGATGAAAAATATCTACATCGAAAAGAAAACTTGATTACTGATTTTTTATTGGAAACGGTAAAATTTAATCAAGAAAATGCATATAAACTACGAAGTGGAAATAAATTGAGTGAGGAGTTAGATTTGTTTTTTAGAAGAGAAATTTTAAATTAAAATCATTGTTTTTAAATATCCATTGTGTTATGTTAAAGTATTTACTATTACCAATTAGTTTTCTTTGTTTAACAACTGTTTCTTCTCAAAGTTTAAAAGAAATAAATTCTATTGAAGAGGCAGAGAATTTTGTTAAATTGAATCCAAAAGCTGAAATTACTACTTTCGAAATTAGTACTGATAGTCTCGATTATTATAAAAATAGATTTCTAGAAAAAGATATGATACATAAAGATCGAATTGTAAAAACAGAATCTATTGTTTCAATGAGAGTGAGTTATATTTATTTAGATGGCAGTAAGTTAAATGTTAATGTTATTAATAAAAAAAGGCAAGAGATTATCAAATCGTATAAAAACGGCAAATCGTTTGGAGAACTAGCTGTTATTTACAATATGGATGGTAATATTAATAAAGGTGATTTAGGATGGTTTAATGAAGGAATTATGCATAAGACTTTTGAAGATGCAATTAAAAATCATAAAAAAAATGATCTGTTTGAAGTCGATATTCCTGAAAATAAATGGTACTATGTTGTTTTGAAGACCTATAATGATTATCCTAAATCAATTCTTTACATTTTGAGCTTAACTGAATAAAATAATAAATAATCTATGATTATCCAAGATATAAAATCTCAAAACCTTATCCTTTTCGAAGTTATTTCAGGAAGCAAGTCTTTTGGGTTAAATACGCCAACATCGGATACAGATATTAAAGGTGTTTATTATCTTCCTAAAGAAAAATTCTTTGGATTAAATTATATTCCGCAGATTAGTAACGAGACTAATGATGAGGTTTATTATGAAATTGGTCGTTTTGTAGAATTATTGCTTAAAAATAATCCAAATATCTTGGAGATTTTGGCTTCGCCTGATGATTGTATTTTATACAAACATCCTTTAATGGAGAAATTAAAGATAGAAGATTTTCTTTCGAAACTCTGTAAAGATTCTTTTGCGGGTTATGCTGTAACACAAATAAAAAAGGCAAGAGGTTTGAACAAAAAAATTGTAAATCCGTTACCAAAAGAAAAGAAAAGGCTTTTGGATTTTTGTTATGTTTTAAAGGGTTATGAAACTATTCCACTATTAGAGTTTCTACAAGAAAACAATTGGAATCAGGAACAGATTGGTTTAGTAAATCTTCCTAATTCAAGAGGAATGTTTGCCATGTTTTATGACGAAAAGAAGTCTTTAGGTTATAAAGGAATTATTCAGAAAACAAATTCTAATGAAGTTTCACTTTCATCAATTCCAAAAAACGAAAAGCTGATTGGTTATTTGTCTTGCAATCAAGATGGTTATTCAAAATATTGCAAAGAATACACTGAATATTGGAACTGGATTGAAAAAAGAAACGATGATCGTTATAACACGAATCAGCAGCACGGAAAGAATTATGACAGTAAAAATATGATGCATACAATTCGCCTTTTGCAAACTGCTGAACAAATTCTTTCCACAGGAAAATTGAATATTCGTGTTTCAAATCGGGCTGATTTATTAGATATAAAAGCTGGAAATAAAGAATATGATGATTTACTTGAAATGGCAGACAATTTAATTGCTTCAATAGAAAGTCATTATCTAACTTCCAATCTTCCTGATAAACCAGATCAAGATATGGTACTTCAAAGCTTAATTGAAATTAGAGAACAATTATATCAGTAATTTCTATCTTTGTTTTCAAACTTTGATTCAGTATTATAATCTAAACAACAATAAAAAAAGTAAGTTTTTTCTTTCTTTTAAAATAAACTCATATCTTTGTTCTCGACAAAACATTTTATCGGCAATCGAGAACTTTGAAACTTTATAAGTTAACATAAGCGAGGCCCTCATTCACGTTGCTGGAGCTAGTGATAGCCCTAATCTCATTCGATAAGAATGTTTTGTCACAACCGAAGATGAGGGTTTCGTGCGTTTAATATTTTCAGAAAATGACAAAAGAAAATCAAAAACCAACACATCGTGATGTAGTGCCATCCGTAATTAATTTCCTTTCAGACGAATTGTTTGAGGGAGATTACAAAGAACAACCCATGTATTTGCAGGAAATCTTCGAGCTTTTAATGCATACAGAGTTTGGCGACGACATCAATTTAAGGCAAAAAATACTGAGCTGTTTAAGAACCAGCCGAAATCTGGCAGAAACTTTATCGCCATTTTCAGAAAAGCAGATTTATAAGGCTTGTACCAGTAATAGATAGTAACATAAAAATCAAAACTCTGCAAATCGGTATTTGTGGGGTCTTTTGTTATAAAAAATATATTTTCAGTATATTTTGTTAAATTAATCTAAAATATACTACATTTGTATCTGTAATTAATAAACAGAAAAATACATATGATACTTTCAATTAAATCAAGTTTTGAACTTTTAGCAGGAGATTTTCCCGCTGAGATGGCAGGACGCTATATGTATTTTTATGAAAGTGAAATGTAATTTTAGAGTGTAACTCATCATAAAATATAAAAAGCGTCCTAATTCGGGACGCTTTTTTTGTTTAAAAGCATTTCTCTCGAAGTCTCAGGAAGCTCAGTGTGATAAAAGAGAACAACAAAATGATAAAGAAAACAAACCAGAACTAAAAAAAACTAAAAAAATAATTAACCAATATGTTTAATGATTAATCAAAATAGAGAGATATAGTCTTGGAAAGTAATCTGATGAGTAACAGTCATTTGATGTAAAATAGAGATCTGCACCAGTTTGCGGACAGGAATTTCTTTGTCTTAATTTTTGATGTAACTAATTGATAGTCAGAAAAATAATCTTAAAAAATATTTGGAAATATGATTTTTTCCATCATATCTTTGCCAGACAAAATCGAAACAATGAGTTTCAGAAAAACAACAACAACAACAATTAAAAAATAAATAAAATGAGTTTTAATTTATACATACAAAACCCGGGATTAGTAGCCGCGCCTTCGGAGCGTGAATACTTTTACATGTCGGTGCATCAATATAGGCAATAAGATAGTTATATCGTATTTGTTATGAAGCACCTTTAATTGGGTGCTTTTTTTTGTTGAGGTGCAAAGGTTCAAAGGTACAGAGGTACAAAGGTTTGAAAACTTAGCAACTCAGTCCCGAAACTTCGGGATAGAAACTTAGAGAAGTACGCAAAATAAATGCGCAGGGCGATTGTAATATTTGTTCGTAAAGAAATCGTCGCGACGTAAAAAATTTAGTTTAATAATAAAAATTTAAGGATGAATCAAAAAAGTGGACTTAGGTCGGATCATAGTGATCAAACAGAAACAGTGGAGTTTAGCGAGTCGTCATATGCCTCAAGTAAAAAAATGGATTTGAAACTGATTAACCTATGGAATGAAAGGGTGAATTTTAGGGAGATTATATATATCATTTAGAGATATTTCTCTGGTAGAGCAAGGGTGCTTTTAACTTTTGTGATATTGGATTTCCCAGAAAAACCTTCGATTTCCTGAGATTCCCAAGAATTGCAAAAAAAAAAAATACCATGCAAAACAATACATTAGAAAAATACAAAAAAGCAATTAGAAAAAAATACGAGACCGAAAAAGAAGGTAAATACTTTGATTATTTGTACAAACCTTCTCGTGGACAACTTCGTGATTTGTGCTGGCTGATTTTCGAAAATAACCCAACAAAAGATGATTTGAATGTTTTCAGTAATCTATTGGGCTTAGATTTCGATCATAGTAAAAAGAATAAGTTTAAGGAGAAGAAAGATAAGTTTAGACCTATCGAGACTTTCTTTAAAGGTGAAACAGATCCGTCAAACATTGATGCTATAAATATGGCGGCAATTTTGGTTGATTTCGAACCGCGTCCTTTCAAAAAGTTTTACGAAAATTCTAAAACTGAGGAAATAAAACCAGTGAAACGAATGGAGAAAGCTAAAGAAGTTTTGAAAAAGAAAGGTGCTGCGAAAAAAGAGAAGCATGAAAAAAAGTCTAAGAAAAGAAGTTTCTTTCTAGATTTTAAAAGCATGTTCTTCTAAGTTTCTAGCCACTCCCGATAGCTATCGGGATAAAGGATTAAAAAGATTATACAAAATCTGATAAATCTGCGTGAAATTAATCTTAGCGTTCTTAGCGGTTAAAAAAAACAATTATTTAAAAATTAAAAAAATGAAAACAACAGATAAAATTATTATTATCGATTTAGAAGCCACATGCTGGCAGAGTGCAGTCCCACAAGGACAGGAAAATGAAATTATCGAAATCGGGTTAGCGGTTTTAGATACGCAAACGGGAGAAATTACGAAGAATCAAGGGATTTTGATTAGGCCCCAGCGTTCGAGTGTGAGTCTGTTTTGTACAGAATTAACCACTATAACTCAAGATTTGCTGGATAAAAATGGAGTTCTTTTTGAGGAAGCCGTGAATCAGTTAATCGACCAATACAGCCCCGATTTATATACTTGGGCAAGTTACGGTCAGTACGACTTAAATATGCTTAAAAAGCAGTGTAAATCGTTTGGAGTGCCGTATCCGATGGCTGATGAACATATTAATGTGAAAACCCATTTTGCCGAAAAGTTTGGATTAGTAAAACCAACCGGAATGAATGGTGCACTTGAATTACTGAATATTCCGCTGGAAGGAACCCACCACCGCGGTATTGATGATGCCAAAAACATCGCGAAGATTTTGCGTTGGTGTCTTCAAAATTAAAAACGGCTGTCAAAATTATCGACAGCCGTTTTCTTTTTGGTTATATTATTCTGATTTAATTCTGACCATAAATTTTAGCATACAGATCTTTATAAATCTCTTTAATGATTTTACGTTTTAATTTCAGCGTAGGAGTCAATTGTCCGCCGTCGATCGACCAAACATCTGGTGTAAGTTCAAAACGTTTGATTTGTTCCCAGTGTCCGAATTTTTTATTGATTTCTTCCACTTCGCTATCAATACGTTTAATTACTTCCGGATTTTCGCTGATTTCTTTATCTGTGCTTCCTAAAGTAATTTTATGAATTTTAGCCCATTCTTTTACAAATTCAAAGTTTGGCTGAATAAAAGCAGCAGGCATTTTTTCGCCTTCACCAACAACCATAATCTGCTCAATGAAACGAGATTGTTTCATGGCATTTTCGATCATTTGCGGTGCAATATATTTACCTCCAGAAGTTTTGAACATTTCTTTCTTACGATCGGTAATTTTTAAGAAACCTTCGCTGTCAATTTCGCCGATATCTCCTGTGTGGAAATAACCGTCTTGTAAAGCTTCAGCCGTTTTTTCGGGATCTTTGAAATAGCCTAACATTACGTTTGGTCCTTTGCAAAGAATTTCTCCGTCTTCGGCAATTTTAACTTCTATATTGCGGATTGGTTTTCCAACCGTTCCAATTTTAAAACCTTTGTTTCTTTGATCGTTTACAGCAATTACCGGAGAAGTTTCAGATAAACCGTAACCTTCCATAACCGGAATTTCTGCTGCAGCAAAAACTCTTGTTAAACGAGGCTGTAAAGCCGCACTTCCAGAAACCATTAAATCCAGGTTTCCGCCCAAACCTTCTTTCCATTTACTGAAAATAAGTTTGCGGGCAATTTTTAATTGGAATTCATACCAAAATCCGTTTGCTCCGTATGGCTCATATTTTAAACCTAAATCAATAGCCCAGAAAAATAGTTTTTTCTTAATGCCGGTTAATTCAGCACCTTTAGCATAAATTTTATCGTAAACTTTTTCCAAAAGTCTTGGAACAGCTGTAATAACTGTTGGACGAACTTCTTTTAAGTTATCACTAATTTTATCAATAGATTCGCCAAAATAAACCGAAACACCATAATATTGATAGATGTACAAAATCATTCTTTCAAAAATATGGCAGATTGGTAAGAAGCTTAATGCGGTGCTTTTTCCGGCATCAAAAGGAATTCTTGGCGCACTGTCTAAAACATTTGAAACAATATTTTTGTGCGAAAGCATAACACCTTTTGGTTTTCCTGTCGTTCCAGAAGTATAAATAATAGTCGCTAAATCGTCTGTTTTAATGCTGTCTTTTATAGCTTCAACTTCGTTTTGGTTGCTTTCGTCTTCTCCTGCTAATAATAAATCAGACCAATGTTTGCAGCCTGGAATTTCATTAAAAGAATAAACCTCTTTTAAAGTTGGTACATTCGCTCTAATAGCCTGTACTTTTTGATATACTTCATCATCAGAAACAAAGCAGTAAATACTGCCGCTGTGGTTTAAAATATATTCGTAATCTTCCTCAGCAATAGTTGGATAAATAGGAACATTCTGAGCACCGGTCTGCAAAATACCAATATCCATGATATTCCACTCGGTTCTATTATTTGAAGTAATTAAGGCAATTTTATCATCTTTCTTAACGCCCATGCGCAATAATGCTCTTGAAACAGCATTTGCTTTTGCAATATATTCCTGGCTAGATGTTTTTTCCCAGACTCCATTTTTTTTGGTTGCAAGAGCAACTGGGAGGTTGTAAGTTTCTTGTTGATAATAGGGAAAATCAAAAAGGCGTGTGATTGAAACCATGTTTAATATATTGAATTTTACTGCAAATTAAATAAAATTTAGGTATAATTTTTTATTTTATGAAATTTTATGGGAAAATTTATAGAGACTATCAAAATTCAACGAAAACGTTTTCTTTTTTGTAGTAAACTTTCATAAAAACCAAGAAAAATTTAATAGCAGGACTATTTTTTACAGATTATTGAACATTGTAATCTTCATATTCTTTAACTCGCTCTCCCATTAAGAACATTTTTTTCTTGGCAAAATGAATCGAGAATTGCGAGTAATACCATTCTTCACTATCATTTGGTCTGTACCAAAAGGTGTAAGAGGCGCTATTAAAGCCTTCTTTAAAAACAGGAACTCCTTCTTCTGTGCACTCAATTCCCCAATTGATCTTTTGTTTGCTCAAATCATCAGCCTGAATAAAACCAGTTCCGTCTGGATTTAAAACCGTAATAGGCTGCTTTTGTCCAATTGGCGCATAAGTTCCAGAAACAGGATAATTGATTGTAGTAGTAATAAAACGATCTTTAGAATTGTGCGTAATTTGATCTACGTGAACTTGTGAATGTGATGTTGTGGCAGCAAAAAATAAGCTGAAAATAAAAAGTAATTTTAAAAATTTCATTCTATGTAGGTTTAATGTTTTTGGGCTTAAAAAATCTAGCGGCTGATTTTTTTCTGAGCGAATATAATCCATTTTTTTAATAGAATGGAAGCTTAAAAATACAAGAATGAAATTATTTATTTTTGGTCAGTTTTTTACTCTGTAGAAAACTGATTTTCGAGTAATTTTTCTTTAAAATCAGATTTAAAAGTATAAGCAAAAGTCAGCATCAAAGCTCGAGTATCAGATTTAGAAGTTCTATTGTTTCTAAACAATAAAGTGCTGTTTTTATAACCGCTTTCTAAAGTGTTAAGCATATCAGTAACTACCAAACCCAATCTGGCATTTCCTTTTCCTAATTTCTGCTGAAAACCCATATCTACATTGTAAATCGGAATTCGTTTTCCCTGCGGAGTTGCAACGGCAGAATTATAGTTGCCAATAACCTGAAGTTTTCCGCCCTTCCAAGGCGTAAAATTATTAATCATTTTTCCGTACCAGCTGAAAGCGCTGCTGACAATATCTTGAACTTGTGCTAAATTATCGGCATTGATATTTTGTTCAAAAGCGGTTAAACTAATATTGGCATCATAAAAAGAAAGCGGTTTAAAACTGAAAATCGTTTCGAGTCCGTAAGTAACGGTGTTTCCTATGTTTTGAGGCTGTAATAAAACCACTCCGTTGTCTTGTAAAATGGCATATTGTCTAATCGTATTATTGGCATTTCTATAAAAAGCATTTCCAGAAAGAGAAGAATTATTCCACTCTTTATTATAATGCAATTCGACAATATGAATAATTTCTGGTTTCAAATACGGATTTCCTCCATGCGGATTCAATGCATCTGTAATATCTATAAACGGATTCAAATCATCTAAATCTGGACGATTAATACGTTTGCTGTAGCCGAATTTTAAAGACTCATCCGATTTTAAATTTAATTGAATTGATCCCGAAGGAAAAAGTTTTAAATAATCATTATTAAAGCGGTCACTATTGTTTTGTGTTGCTCCATTGTTTGAAACATTTTCTGCGCGTAAACCTAAATTGTATTTCCATTTCGGATTCTCTTTAGAACCTGAATAAGAATTTAAAAGTCCGTACACAGCATTTATTTGCTCATTAAAATCAAAAATATTACTGGCTAGCGGATTAATTACGTATTCGTTATTAATTTCATCAGCACTTTGAAAATCAGAATTAAAGAATCTAAAAGTTCCTTTATACCCAGTTTCAATAATAGTTTTTTCTGAAATAGGGAATGCGTAATTTAAAATGGCATTTGAGATATTTTCTTTTTCGTAATTATGAGTTCTCTGCCAAAAAGTGTCGCCAATTTGTATCTGATTTTCATCATAATTATCAGTATCAATATCGGTGTTTTCTCTATCAAAATTAAACGAAGTCGTAATGTTGGCGTTTAAACTTTTTCTATCATCAGAAAATTTTCGATCATAATTAAAAGCAAATTCTGCGACTTTTGAACGCTCTAATTCTAACGAATGACGTTTGTTACTAGAGTAAAATTCATTTGAACTCTTAAAAATAGCTGTTCTTAATGTTTCATCATTATCTTGATTTTCAATGTTTCCGAGTGCTTCAAACGAAAAAGTATTTCTTTCATTTGGAGAAAAATCTACATTAAACTTTAAATTTTGCAAACCTTCAGTTCGCTGGTCGCTTCTATTTTGATTGATAAAATGTTCATCATCAATAAAATAATTCGTTCTTTCACCTTTTATTCTTTTAGTTCTTCCAGCAAAACGATTGTCATAGGCAAGACCCACATTCCATTTATCAGTTTTATGATTTAAAAGAACCGAACTATTAATTCTGCCTTTTGCACCAAAACCGCTTCCTAGAACCGCTGCACCGTTTATTCCGTTTGAATTATTTTTCTTGAGTTTTATGTTAATAATACCGCTCTCTGCACTAGCATCGTATTTTGCAGTTGGACTTGTAATAATTTCAATACTTTCGATACTGCTTGCTGGAATCTGATTCATATTGGTAATAGCAGAATTTTTTCCGTTAATTAAAATCAATGGTGTTTTTCCTCTTAACGAAATAGCATCATCTGCATCAACAGCCACAGTCGGAATGTTTTTTAGCATATCAATTGCAGTTCCGCCTGATTGAGAAATATTAGAAACGGCATTAAATACAAAACCTTCGGCCGTTTTCTCAATTTGCTTTTTTTCTGATTTTACAACAACTGTGTTCAATAAATTGGCATCTTCCTGTAAAACGATATTTCCGAGAGCAATAGAAGAACCTGAATATTTTATTTTCTGACTAGCTGTTTTAAAACCAATTAATCTAAATTTTAAAACATAATCGGCAGGATTTATATTTTCAATAATGAATTTTCCAGAAGCATCAGTAACGGCATAAGCTGCAGTTTTGGTTGTATCAGTAACTGGTTTTAAAACTACGTCGACAAATTCGATTGGAGCTTTTCCATCTGAAATAGTTCCATTTATAGCATTTGTTTTTTGGCTAAAAGAATATTGGCTTAAGGCAAATAAGATAATTGCGGCAGCTAAATTTTGTTTCCATTTTTTCATACCGCAAAGTTATTTATCAACTGAAATACCAAAGAAGAAAGCATCTTAAGATATTATTAAGTTAGTCTTAGTATAGACTAATGGTTCCTTAATGAAACTCCAAATTTTAAAAAAAAGGTGTTTTTCCCCTTTTAAAAACAGGAAATTTCATTGACTTTTTAAAAATTTCTAATCCTACTTTTATCCCGTCAAAATGCGGAAGCCGAAAAGCAAACGAGTAGGCAACACATAAAAACTAATATTATGGAAACTGCTTTTTTCTTAGCGATGGGCTGGTGCGGAACTAAATATCCGGGCTGGTGGAGAAGATTTTTGAAAAAACCGCCAATTCCTGAACCAGAACCTTGGTGGATTATTTCGACAATTGGTTTAGGTTTAATTGCCGGACTGGCTGGCGGAACAATTTTTAGTGCTGTAATTCGCGAAAGTCAATTTTTCTCTGGACAAGCCGCAATTGCTTCTGGATTATTTGCCTTTGGAACAGCGAATATTGTTACCGGAATTGCATCAGCTTTTAAGGAATGAAATATGAAATGCTTCGGCTTATTTGGGGATAGTGCCGAGGTTTTTTTGCCGCGAATTGCACGAATTAGTTTCAATTTATTAGGATGAGCGATGAATAAAAATCCTTCTATCCTTAATCTGTTGCTATTTTTTAGACTAATAATTAATTAGTGGAAATTCGTGTAATTCGTGGCTATAAAAAAAAACGCCCGATAAATTCGGGCGCTTTTAAAATATATTTTTTAGTTTTTCTCAATCCATTTTCTGGCATTAACAAAAGCTTCATGCCAAGGCGAAACATCGTCATTTCTGTCTTTTGGATAATGCGCCCAGTTCCATTGGAAAGTCGAACGCTCAATATGAGGCATCATAACCAAATGTCTTCCAGTTTTGTCACACATCATTGCGGTGTTATAATCAGAACCGTTAGGGTTTGCAGGATAACCTTCGTAAGCGTATTTAGAAACAATGTTGTATTGATCTTCTGCATAAGGCAATTTGAATTTACCTTCTCCGTGAGAAACCCAAACTCCTAAAGTACTTCCAGCCAATGTCGATAACATAACCGAATTGTTTTCCTGAACTTTTACAGAAGTAAAGATACTTTCGTGTTTCTGGCTTTCGTTATGAAGCATTTTTCCGTGAACTTCATGCTCTGGATTAATCACTTCCAATTCCATAAACAACTGGCATCCGTTACAAATTCCGACAGATAAGGTATCTTCTCTTTTGAAGAAATTATCCAAAGCTGTTTTTGCTTTTTCGTTGTATAAGAAAGCTCCAGCCCAGCCTTTAGCAGAACCTAAAACATCTGAGTTAGAGAATCCTCCAACTGCACCAATAAACTGAATGTCTTCTAAAGTTTCACGACCAGAAATTAAATCAGTCATGTGAACGTCTTTTACATCAAAGCCGGCTAAGTACATAGCATTTGCCATTTCACGCTCAGAATTACTTCCTTTCTCGCGGATAATTGCTGCTTTTGGTCTTGGTTTAGAATTGTCGATTTCTGGTTTTTTTCCTGTAAAGTGTGCAGGGAAAGTATAATTTAAAACCTGATTTTTATAGTTTTCAAAACGTGCCTGAGCTCTTCCGTTTTTAGATTGTTTTTGATCTAATAAATAAGAAGTCTCGAACCAAACATCTCTGTAAGTTGGAATATCCAATTTGTAATCTGCAAATTCTAAAGTGGCAGTTTCTTGAACTGAACCAATTTTGAAGAATTCGATATTATTCGCGTTTAATTTAGCTTCGACAGCTGCATCTGATTTAGCTTGGAAAACGATTCCGATGTTTTCTGCGAAAAGGATTTTTAATAAGTCTTTTTCCGCGAATGCTGAGAAATCAATTTTTGCTCCAAGATTCACATCAGCAAAACACAATTCTAATAAAGTAGTAATTAAACCACCGCTTCCGATATCGTGACCTGCTAAAATCTGGCTTTCGCCGATTAATTCCTGAATGGTATTAAATGCATTTTTGAAGAAAGAAGCGTCTTTAATAGTAGAAGTTTCGTTTCCGATTGAGTTTCTAATTTGTGCAAAAGATGAACCTCCTAATTTGAAATCATCTTGAGACAAATTGATATAATAAATAGAATCTCCGTTTTTCTGTAAAACTGGCTCCACTACTTTTCTAATGTCTGTACAGTTTCCACCTGCTGAAATAATAACCGTTCCCGGCGCGATTACTTCGTCGTTTGGATATTTTTGTTTCATCGAAAGTGAATCTTTTCCTGTCGGAATGTTGATTCCCAATTCGATTGCAAAATCTGAACAACCTTCAACAGCGGCATATAAACGAGCGTCTTCACCTTCGTTTTTACAAGCCCACATCCAGTTTGCAGAAAGTGAAATTCCTTTTAAACCATCTTTAATTGGTGCCCAGATAATGTTTGATAACGATTCTGCAATAGCATTTCTAGAACCCGCAACCGGATCAATCAAAGCTGCAATAGGAGCGTGTCCAATAGAAGTGGCAATTCCTTCTTTACCTAAATAATCCAAAGCCATAACTCCAACATTATTCAAAGGCAATTGTAATGGACCTGCATTTTGCTGTTTAGCCACTTTTCCGCCCACACAACGGTCCACTTTGTTTGTTAACCAGTCTTTTGAGGCAACAGCTTCTAAACGTAAAACGTCTTTTAAATAACTTTCGAAATCATTTGCTGAATACGAAACGTCAGCATATTTTCTATCGATAGTTTTATCTGTCATAACCGTTTTTGGAGAACTTCCGAAGAAATCTTCTAAAGCATAATCCATCGGTTTTGAACCATTTGAGTGTGATTGGAAAGTAAAACGGTGATCTCCCGTTACATCTCCAACCTGATACATTGGCGAACGCTCTCTGTCGGCAATTCTTTGCAACGTATCAATATCTTTTTGACCAATAACCAATCCCATTCTTTCCTGAGATTCGTTACCAATAATTTCTTTTGCAGAAAGTGTTGGATCTCCAACTGGCAATTTGTCTAAATCGATCAAACCTCCAGTTTCTTCAACCAATTCCGAAAGACAGTTTAAGTGTCCACCTGCACCGTGATCGTGAATAGAAACAATTGGGTTATTGTCGCTTTCTACTAAACCACGAATGGCATTGGCTGCACGTTTTTGCATTTCAGGGTTAGAACGCTGAATCGCATTCAATTCGATTCCTGAACCAAAAGCGCCAGTATCTGCAGATGAAACCGCAGCACCACCCATTCCGATTCTATAATTTTCTCCACCAAGAATTACAATTTTATCGCCTTCTTGTGGTTTCTTTTTAATGGATTGATCCAGTTTTCCGTATCCAATTCCTCCCGCCTGCATGATTACTTTATCGTAACCAATTTTACGGTCGTTTTCTGAATGTTCAAAAGTTAAAACAGAACCTGTAATAAGTGGCTGCCCAAATTTATTTCCAAAATCAGAAGCTCCGTTTGAAGCTTTGATCAAAATATCCATTGGGGTTTGATACAACCATTTTCTTTCTTCAACAGCATTTTCCCATTTTCTGTCATCGTTCAAACGAGAATATGAAGTCATGTAAACTGCAGTTCCTGCTAATGGTAATGAACCTTGTCCTCCAGCTAAACGGTCACGGATTTCTCCTCCAGAACCTGTTGCAGCTCCGTTGAAAGGCTCAACTGTTGTTGGGAAATTGTGTGTTTCTGCTTTTAATGAGATAACAGAATCAAATTCTTTTATTTCATAAAAATCAGGTTTGTCGGCAGATTTTGGTGCAAACTGCTGCACTTTTGGTCCTTTTACAAAAGCAACGTTGTCTTTGTAAGCAGACACAATATCGTTAGGATTTTCCTGAGATGTTTTTTTGATTAATTTGAAAAGAGAAGTCTCTTTTTCTTCACCATCAATCACAAATGTTCCGTTGAAAATTTTGTGGCGGCAGTGTTCTGAATTGGCTTGAGAGAAAGCAAAAATCTCAGAATCAGTTAATTTTCTTCCTAGTTTTGAAGCAAGATTATTTAAGTAATCTACTTCTTCTTCGCTTAAAGCTAAACCTTCAACTTTGTTGTAAGCTGCAATATCATCAATTTCCAGAATTGGTTCCGGCTGAATGTTGATAGTAAAAATCTCTTGATCTAATTCATTGAATTTTTGAAAAAGCATCGGATCAAAATCAGTAAAATCTTCCGTTGCAGGATGAAATTCTTCAATTCTGATAATGCCCGGAACACCCATATTTTGAGTGATTTCTACAGCATTTGTGCTCCAAGGTGTGATCATAGTGGCGCGTGGACCAACAAAAAAACCCGTCAATGCGGATTTTTCGATCTTATTCGAGTCGGCAAATAGCCAGTTTAATTTTGAAATGTCTTGAGCTGAAATTTCGTTTTGCGTTTGTACGGCAAAAACAGTTTTGCTTTGGTTTTCAAAGAAATGGATCATTGTGATGTGTAGTTTGTTGTATTGAGCTGCAAATTTAGTTTAAATAAATAGTAAGCGCAAATTTGATAACAAAGTCTTTAGAAAAAATATAAAACTGCTTTTTTCTGGCAGATTTCGTTTAACCACAATGGATGCAAAGTCATAAACTTTTTTTGAATCAAAGTCTTTTGCAAAGGTTTTTATTTCAAGAAGATTATGAAAATGACGGCAATTTTTGAGCTGCGAAAAATCCAAAATTACCAAACCTTTTGTTTTTCGTAGATTTTGCAAATTTTGCGGATTTTTTTCAGTTTATAAAGTGAAAAAGTTCTGCGAAGTATATTATTTCACGCAGATTTTAGTGATTAAACAGGTTTAATTTTGTAAAATCTGCGTGAAAATATAGTTTTCTGACTTAGTTAATAATTATCTTTTCAATAATAGTTTTAGAGTCTTTGACAATTTTAACTAGATAAATTCCTTTTGGAAGATTCCCTGCGGTAATTACAGCATCTGTACTATTTTGTTTTTTAAACACTTTTTGTCCAGTAAAAGAAATAATCTCTATCGAATAAGGAGATTCAAAATTGTTTAAACCAACATTGAAATTTCCATCTGAAGGATTTGGAAAAATAACAATATCCTCTGATGTTTCAGCAATTTCCTCTTCAATTGGCAGCGCTTGTTTGCTTGCTAAGTTGCCGCACGTGTCGGTTGTATAAGAATCCCATTGTGAGCTTAAATTGAAAGTTGTACTTGGAGAAGTCACAGTAGATTTTCTTCTTAAAGTAACATCAATAGCAAAATTAGCTGTTCCGCCATTAAAAGTTCCAATGATATCAATTAGTACTCCGTTTTTGAATAAACCTACAGCGTCATTTCCGTTAAAAGTCAATTCGGTTGCCGTTGTCGAAATATTGGCTGAACTTGTAGAAAAACAGCTTGAAGAAATAGAGCTGTTTACAATTACAAATTTACTTCCAGTTGTTAATGTTCCCGTTAAAGCCAAACCTGTGCTCCAAGAACCAGCACCATTAGTTTGTTTTTTGATTGTATAAGCAGCTAAACTAACCGAACTACCTGTATTATTGGCAATTTCCAACGCTTTGTTGTTTCCAGAACCTTCAATGTATTCAGAGAAAAGCAAGTCGGTTGCTGTTCCAGTTCCGCTGCTGTTGGTTGTAACTGAAATTGTATTGCTTGAAGCAGAAGTGTTTCCAGCTGCATCTTTTGCTTTTACATAAATAGAATAAGTGGTAGAAGCTGTTAATCCAGTAATTGTTGCTGTTAACCCAGTAACAGTTGTTTTTAAAGCACTGTTGGCGTAAACATCATAACCTGTAACTCCAACATTATCTGAAGAGGTATTCCAAGCAAGTGTAATTGAAGTTGCAGTTTTTGATGTTGAAGCCAAACTCGCAGGTGCAGTTGGCGCTTGAGTATCTGTAGAAGATGTTCCGCCCCAAATTTGATTTACATATTCTGGATGGTCTATGTATGGATTTCTATTGCCTTGACGTGCATAAATAGCATTATTTCTAGCAATTTCTCTTGCACTAACAGGATCTTGAGCATGCCAGGCTAATAAAGTATTTAGAAAAGCAGTTGTAAAAACTTTATTGCTTGAACCATCAAACATAGCATATGAATAACCTGCAACTGTATTTTCATATCTTGTTGCAAAGTAAAAATACATTCTAGCAATATCACCTTTAAAGGCATTGATAGGTTCAAATACAGTCCCTGAATATCCAGATACTGAACTTGATCCTAATTTACTTCCGTTTTGAGAAGTGTACGTCACAGAGCTTACCGTTCCGTGCGGGTAATTAGAACGTATTCCATTTACTTTTCCATCTGTAGGAGTAATAAAATGCGCATCGGCTACCATTGGAGACTGCTCATTAAAAACAGATTGCGGAATAATGTGTTCTCTGTTATAACAATCGCCTTCTACAGAATAGCTGCCGCATCTTTGCGTGCTTCCAGTACTGTAGCTGTAAGGATCTGTTCCTGATGGATTTTCAGAATACATATCTAAAACTGTTCCGTCGTTTTCGTAAAAATTGTCAACATCAGATGTTTGGTAGGTTGTGTATAAACCTGCATAACCGTTATCAGTATGTCCTTTGATAATGTTGTACAATTGAGTTTTTAAGGTATAACCTGTGCCAGTTGCCGTGTTGTAGTAGCCGGATGGAATTTGAGCAAAACCAACAGCGGTAAACATCAATAAGAATAAAAAGTAGTTTTTTTTCATAAATTAATAGTTAAGATTTGGGTTAATAAATGCATTTTAAAAATCTGATTTTTAGAAGTTTAAAAATGTATTGTAACAAATCTACTACTTTTATGAATGCGATACGTTAAGCGATGTTTAATTTTAGATACATTTTCTTACGATTTGTTTTTTAATCATATAAGTTATGTAAGTTCATTTAAAAGTATTAGTGATATACTTTAAATAGAAAAAACTTAAATTTCTTATATGACTTATATGGTTTAAAAAAGTTACTTCGGAAAATCTTGACTCTGATAAGCACCTAAATCTGGTGGAGAAGTTCTCGTAATTCCTAAAATATCTAACGAAATTATATATGCCGGATTCCCTTTCGCGAAAGCGGCAGAAGTTTTGTCAATATTGAATTTATTCTGAGCAGCATTATAAAACTTCGGATTTTCATTTAGAATAATGTTGTTATAATGCTCTGTATCGGTTTTAAATTGATAATCAGGATTTGTGGTATTTCCGAATTTCAATAAACAATTATTGAGATGATATACAAAAGCTGCATTTGCATTTTTACTCAAATTCAATTCGTTAAAATTAGAACCGTAAATAATGCAGTTGTTGAAAGTTGCATTTGTCAACGAATTTGCTTCAGGAGTTTTGCCAGTTAAACTATTGCTTAAAGTAACTGCGAAATGCGAAGGGTTTGACCAATTGTTATTAAAAGTACAATGTGTGAAACTATAATTGCCGCCGTAAACGCAAGATAAACTTGCTATACCAGCATAATTGATTACGATGTTTTCGCCAATGATATGAGTGTTTTCAGCTAAAATTCCGTATTCAACACAATTGTAAATTTGGGTGTTTTTAATTTCAACCGTATTAGATGGATTTTTAAAGTCTAACCCAGTAACCGCATTTTTTAAAGTTAAATGATTGATAGAATGATTGGCACTTCCATTAGAAAAAATAACCGATTTCCACTGTCCAGGAATATCAGAATACAAAGATTCTAAACGATCTCCTTCAAAGATAACTTCATTTTCTAATTGATCGGTTTTTGAGATAGTTCCGTTAATCTGCAATGAAGCATTTTTACCAACATATAAACCAGAATTAGCATGAAAATGGACTCTTGCGCCGGCTTCAAAAGTTACTGTTTTGTTCTCTGGAACTCCTGCATATCCGTAAATTACGTAGGGTTTTTGTTTGGTGAAAATCAATTCATTTCCGTTTACGGCATCATCTTCACTCAAATAAAATCCATCAACATCTTTGCCGTCAATTTGTATTTTTTCTTTTGTTCCATCAGGATTTTGGTTAGGATATAAGAAAACAGCATCTTGGATCAAAGTAACTAAAGCTACTTCCTGAAGATTAGCCCCGCTGTCGAACTGAATTTCATCAGTATATAAAAAATCAGTAGGGTTGGCGTCTGTAATATCAGCCGTTGTTTCTATAAAAATATACAAACTGTCTTTCGCTAAAAGCGTAACATCTTTAAAAATCTTGCCGTTAGTGCCGGTCATTCCGTCAACGGTCATGCGGTATTTAGAGCTTAAACCTTTTTTGAATTGAACAATTGGAATCGAAATGTCGTTTTTACTTCGGTTGTAAACTTTCAGCTGGTAAGTACTCGAACCAATATTTTTAAAAACAGTATCTAAATAAACAGTGTCTTTTGAAAACTTTAAATCTCCAGTGCTGGCAACAGTATCAAAATCAGTTCGACAGGAACTAAAAGCTAGAATTAAACTCAGAATTAAGATTGTAAAGTATTGACGCATTTCTATGTTTTTTTTGCCAGAAAAGAATTTTTTTTCGCCACGAATTTCTCGAATTTTCACAAATTTAATTCGCGGAAATTCGTGCAATTAGTGGCTATGTTTTTAAAATCCTTTAAATCTGTGAAATCTGTGGCAAAAAAACATTGCATTTCAGCCTCAGATGTATATTGATAGTTTTTGTAAAAATAGCAAAAAACTGACAAGTTCATAAATGATTTTCAATTTAGAATCCGATTTTTCGATTTGTGTCTTATCTTTCTTTAATTTTACGTTTTTAAAGTTTATTTTAATGAATCATACAAAAGAGCAGATTTTAGCGCGATGCAATGAGTTTTCTAAAAATACATTGATGGAAACGCTGAAAATAGAATATATCGACGCCGGAGAAGATTTTTTAACTGCAAAAATGCCTGTAAATCCAAGTGTTCACCAGCCAATGGGATTGTTGCACGGCGGAGCTTCTGTAGCTTTAGCAGAAAGTGTAGGAAGTGCAGCTTCTTTCTTTTTTATCAATCCGAAAGAGCAGGAGGTAAGAGGTATCGAAATTTCGGCAAATCACCTAAAAAGTATTCGTGAAGGTTATGTTTTTGGTACAGCCAGAATTATTCACAAAGGAAGAACGGTTCATTTGTGGGAAATTAAAATTACAGATGAAGCTGGAAATTTGATTTCGCTTTGCAAATTGACGAATATGGTTTTGGATAGAAAGAAAAGTGAATAAATTATGAATCCATTTTTCTTAAAAATTAAAAATCATAAAGAGCAAAATTTACCATTTGTACTTTATTCTAAACCCAATACTACTGATCTTATTGGGATTTTACAGCAAAATAATACTTTGCACACCGTTTCGGATTACAGCGAAAAAGGATTTGTTTTTGCTTCTTTTGATGAAAAGCAATTGATTTTAATTCCAGAAAACGAATCGGAAATTATTACTTCCGAAAAAGAAGTTACAGCATTTGAGCCCATTAAAATTGATGATTTAAATTTTGATCCTGAAGCGAAGTTTCAATATGAATATTTAGTTGCCCAAGGAATCAATGCCATTAAAAATGGAGAATTCAAAAAAGTAGTTTTATCAAGATTCGAAGAAGTTCCGTTAACGGAATTTGATTTTGTTGAAACCTTTCAGCATTTGGTTCAATTGTATCCAGCGACTTTTTGTTATTGCTTTTTTCATCCAAAAATTGGACTTTGGATGGGAGCAACACCCGAAAAGCTTTTAAAAGCAAATGGAAATGTTTTTGAAACTATGGCTCTGGCTGGAACGCAGAAAGATAATTTGGAAACTGAAATTGTCTGGCAGCAAAAAGAAAAAGACGAACAGCAGTATGTAACCGATTTTATTGTAAAAAGACTTCGCGAATTTGCGGCTTCGGTTGTAGTTTCTGAACCTTACAGTCTTAAAGCAGGATCGATCTGGCATATAAAAACCGATATTTCAGGAGTTTTAAATGATAACTCCACTTTAGAGGAGGTTATTGATACATTGCATCCAACGCCTGCCGTTTGTGGTCTGCCAAAGAAAAAAGCAAAAGCGTTTATTATTGAAAATGAAAACTATGATAGAACTTTCTACACAGGTTTTTTAGGAGAATTAAACAGCAGTTTTGCTGGAAATAATGCAAGTTCTGATTTATTTGTAAATTTACGAAGCATGCAGATTCAGGAAAACAAAGCCATTTTGTATATGGGATGCGGTATTACCAAAGAAAGTATTCCAGAAAAAGAATGGGAGGAAAGCGTCAACAAATCGATGACGATGAAGAGAGTATTGAAAAAATAGTTTCAGGTTTCAAGTTTCAAGTTTCACGTTCTGTACGTAACCTGAAACCTGAAACTTGAAACAAAACAAACAAAAAAACAAATGAAATTAGACATATTAGCCTTTGGTGCGCATCCAGATGATGTAGAATTGGGATGTGCGGGAACAATTTTAAAAGAAGTATCACTTGGAAAAAAAGTGGGTATTGTAGATTTAACACGCGGCGAATTAGGAACCCGTGGAACTGCAGAAATTAGAGATCAGGAAGCAAAAGATGCCGCAAAGATTTTAGGTGTCGCTGTGCGTGAAAATTTAGCAATGCGTGATGGCTTTTTTGTGAATGACGAAAAACATCAATTAGAAGTCATTAAAATGATTCGTAAGTATAAACCCGAAATTGTATTGTGTAATGCAATCGATGACCGCCATATTGATCACGGAAAAGGAAGTAAGTTGGTTTCTGATTCTTGCTTTTTATCAGGTTTGATGAAAATTGAAACGTCAATTGATGGCGAGAAACAAGAAGCTTGGAGACCTAAAGTGGTATACCACTACATTCAGTGGAAAAATATCACTCCAGATTTTGTAGTGGATATTACAGGTTTTGAGAATAAAAAAGTAGAAGCGATCTCGGCATATAAAACACAATTTTACGATCCGAATTCGAAAGAACCTGCTACGCCTATTACTAGTAAAAACTTCTTTGAAAGTTTAAATTACCGCGCGCAGGACTTAGGAAGATTAGTTGGGAAAGATTTTGCCGAAGGTTTTACTGTTGAAAGATGTTTGGCAGTCAATAGCTTAGAAAATTTGTTGTAAATTTTTCATTTTTTTCTTTGTAGAAGTAAACCTTTGTTATATATTTGCACTCGCTAAGCAAAAATGGTGGTTGTAGCTCAGCTGGTTAGAGTAGCGGTTTGTGGTGCCGCGGGTCGCCGGTTCGAACCCGGTCAGCCACCCAGATTCAAAGCCTTGAAGAAATTCAAGGCTTTTTTTGTTTTCTGCCCAAAACAAAAAAAGTAAAATTCCAATTTTTTGAAATTTCAGTTTTTTGAAATTCCAAAATTCAAAATTCCAAAATTCAAAATTCAAAATTCAAAATTCAAAATTCCAAATCCCAAATTCCAAATCCCAAATTTCAAATCCCAAATTTCAAATCCCAAATTTCAAATCCCAAATTTCAAACGCCAAAATTCCGAAACCAATTTTATATTCCATAGGAATATTTCATCGGTAGAAAAAAAATGGTGTTGTTTTTCATTGTGTCCTGTAAGGACACTTGATTTATCGAAAAATAATACATCTTCTTCCCATCAAACGCTCCTATGGAGCGTATAACCGACTATCTAAATTTGATTCTACCAATGAGACATTCCTATGGAATGTATGTGATCGATTAAAACACACTATTGTTTTTCTTCTTGTTAATTCTACCGACGAGACAATCCTATGGAATGTATTGTGTTCGATAAAAAAAAAAGCACAACTTTTAGGTTGTGCTTTCTGGTGGTTAATATATTTGGTTTATGTATTATCGAATTTCTTCAAATGTAGTTCCTTGTTTAATATCACCGGTTTTAAAACCTTTTTTAAACCAATACATTCTTTGTTCAGATGTTCCGTGTGTGAAAGAATCTGGAACAATTTGGCCCTGCATTTTACTTTGAATTGCATCGTCACCAACTGCATTTGCAGCACTTAATGCTTCGTCAATATCGCCCGTATCTAAATTTTCCTGATTATAATGTGCCCAAACCCCAGCGTAAAAATCTGCTTGCAATTCTAACGCAACAGATAATTTATTGGCTTGTGCTTCGCTTTTTCCTTCCTGTTCCTGACGCATTTTTGCAGATGTTCCTAATAGGGTTTGAATATGATGACCTATTTCGTGTGCAATTACATAAGCAATGGCAAAATCTCCGCCTTTAGCACCAAATTTGTTTTTTAATTCTTCAAAAAAAGCTAAATCCATATAGACTTTACGATCGCCAGGACAATAAAACGGACCAGAAGCAGATGATGCACCGCCACATGCTGTTTGTACAGAGCCTCTAAAAAGTACTAATTTTGGTTTTTCGTATGTCATTCCGTTTTCGGCAAAAATTTTGCTCCAGATGTCTTCGTTATCAGCTAAAACAACTTTTACAAAATTCCCCATTTCTTCATCTTCTTTGCTTAAGGGAACTGCAGTTTCAGTTTGTGATTGCCCGCCTTGCATTTGTTCTAGGATTGGTGCTATCTGCTGGCCGGTTTCTCCTCCAAATACATTAAGTAGTAAAACTATAATACCAATAACACCACCTCCAGCGATTACTTTTCCGCCAGATAAACCTCTTCTGTCTTCTACATTATCACTTTGTCTTCTACCGAGCCATTTCATATTGAATTCTTTTTAAACTTATTATCAAATTGATTGTACGAATTTATATATTTTTTATGATAAATTTCACATTCGAAAGATGAATGTTTAAAAAATGTACAGAAATAATATACTTATTTTTTGATACATTTAAAATTAGGTAAGCCATTTGATTAATGTCTCTTCGACACTTCCTTTCATGATTGGTTTTGAAATGTAGTCATCCATTCCAGCAGAAAGGCATTTGTTTCTTTCGTCTTTTTCTGCACCAGCTGTAACCGCAATTATCGGAATATCACGGCCTTTTTTGGTGTTTCTAATGGCTCTTGCAGTTTCATAACCGTTCATAATTGGCATCTGAATATCCATAAAAACGATTGTTGGATTTATTTTTTCAAATTGCTGTATCGCTTCATATCCATTTTCGCATTCATGGATGTATGCATTGTTGTAGAGATTTTTAATAATTGTTTTAAGTAGAAGCATGTTTACTTTGTTGTCTTCAACAATTAGAAATGTAATTTCATTATCGTTCCGTTCGATTTCTTCAGGATCCAATTCGATATTGAGACTTTTCAGTTCAGCATTGTATCGGTCACTAATACTTTGATTGCTTGTTTTTAGGTTTAAATCAAAGTAAAAATTGCTTCCTTCGTTAATTTTACTTTCAAGCTGTAAACGGCTTTCCATTAATGCAAGTAATTGGTTTGAAATGGTTAAACCTAATCCCGTTCCTCCAAATTTTCTCGTTGTAGAACTATCCTCCTGCGAAAAAGCTTTGAAAATTTTCTTCTGATTCTTTTCAAGAATACCAATTCCGGTATCGATTACCGAAAAGCGAATCACACAATTATTGTTTTTCTTTTTTTCTAAAACTGACACATTTAATTTTATTGAACCTTCAGTCGTGAATTTTACTGCATTTGACAGAAGATTGATCAAAATCTGCTTTATTCTCACAATATCTGTCCAGATGTATTTGGGAACATCAGGATCGATATTTAATTCGAGTTCCAAATTTTTCTGATTGGATTCGTAAACAATTAAATCGAAAACTTGGCCCAGAACTTTTTTGATATCATAAAGGTCAATAAAGAGTTCTAATTTTCCAGCTTCAATTTTAGAGAAATCCAAAATGTCATTTATAATTTCAAGCAGTGAATGTGCCGATTGATTGATAGTTGTCATGTATTTTTCCTGAATTTCTTCAAGATCAGTTTTCATTAGTAAATGTGTAAAACCTATAATTCCGTTAAGAGGCGTTCTAATTTCGTGCGACATATTGGCCAGAAAATCCGACTTCGATTTATTGGCTGCTTCGGCTAATTGCTTGGCTTTTATAGCGTCTTCGATTTCTTTTTTATTGGTGATATCAAAATAAATACCGCCGACAAACTCAATTTCGTCATCTCTTTTAATTACGTCTCCAAATTCTTCAATCCAAATATATTCTCCAGTTTTACGTTTAATGCGATATACATTATGCAGAGGCATTCCCTTTTGCAGATTGTCGATTTGGCTGTTTATCACTTCTTCTTTATCATCATGATGAATTAAAGAAAGAAACGATAAATTATTTTCTATAAATTCTGATTTAGAATATCCAGTTAAATTTAAAACTTCATCATTAAGAAATATTTTAGTTGAGAAAGCATCAAATTTGGATAGATAAACTGTGCCAGGAATATTGTTTGCTATTAATTTGAATTTTTCTTCGCTTTCAAGAATTTTAGTTTCATTTCGATTTCTCTCCAATGCAGAAGAAATGTTATTTGCTAAAACCTGAAAGATGTAAATTTCTTCATCAGACCATTTCTTTTCTTTCGTACAATCGTCAAAACCTATAAAACCAGTAAATATATCGTTAATATAAAGAGGCAATATTAAAATAGATTTGATTTCATTATTAATCAAAAGGGTTTTGAAAAATCCTTCGTCAAGTTTTCTGGTGAGTGTGTTTAGAATTTTTTTCTGTGTGGCTGCTTCGTAAATTTCCTTTAAATTTTCTTCGGTCATGTGACGCAAAGGTGTAATTTGATGCTCGATTCCTTCGCGGGACCATTTGTATTTTTGGCTGACGGTATTGTAAATTGGATCTTTTTCATAATAGTACATATGATCCACTTTGGCAGCTTTTCCAATAATATCATACGTTTCTTGAAACATTTGCTGTGTGGTTTTACTCAGCAGAAATTTCTCGGTGCATAAGGAAAGGGCAGATAAAAGATGGCTTTTGAATTCTAATCTTCTTTCTGCTTCCAAGCGCATTTGAGACGAAATAGCCAGCGAAATGACATCAGATATTGTTCTCGCATAATTGATGTCTTCGTTGTCCCATTCGCGTTTTTTTTCGGTGCTTTCAAAACAAACCACACCTGCCAATTGTCCCGTTAAAAAAATAGGCACATCAAGCATTGATTTGATGTTATTCTTTGTAAAATATAATTTTTGAAATTCAGATGTTTCTAATTTATTAAATACATCCGGCGCATTTATAATCGCTTTATTATTTAAAGTTTCAAAATAAATTGGATACGATTCTTTATTTAAAATGTTTTTGTCAGTTAGATTTTGATTGTCAAGACTGAAAAGATTTTTACAAATAATTAAATCTTTATGATATTTCCAGAAGCTCACACGATTAGCATTGCTTATTGTTGCAGCCTCTTGTAGAATTAAATCAATTACAGTATTTAGTTTGTCGTATTTACTGAAATCAGTCGTTGATAATTTTTTGGTCGAATTATTATAGGCTTCAATTTTTTTGAGACGTCTTTTTTTCTCGTTTTCTATATTCTTTTTCTCTGTAATATCTCTTGCAATTCCAGAGAATCCTGTTGTTAATCCGAAGTCATTTCTGCGAACAATAATTTTTTGTGAAATCCATATTTCTTCTCCATTTTTCGTTAAAATCGGGATTTCAATTATCGGATAATTGTTTTCATTAAGCACTAAATTTTCGTAAAAGTCAACCGCACTTTTAATATAATTTTCGTGAATGAAATTAGAATAATGTTTCGAGATAATTTCATTTTCAGGATATCCCAGAATAGAGAAACCAAATTCATTTAAAAAAGTAAAATGTCCTTCGGCATCAATTTCAAAAATAATATCAGTTGCTGTCTGAATTAGGTTTTTATATTGATCTTGAACAATAATCTGCTCTGTAACATCCTGCCCAATACTGATAATTAAATCGTCAGAGAATTTTTTATCTTTCCATTGAATATATTTAAACTCGCCATTTTCACTTTTTAGTTTTCTAATGTAAAGTTTGTCTTCATGATTTTTAACGGGATTTGATTTTTCTATGAATTCTGAATCTTGTGTCAATTCCCAAAACTTTAATCCCATTACATCTTCGGGTTCATAACCTAAAATAGCAGTTACGGTTTCGCTGCAAAATAAGATTTCCCCTTTTTGGTTATAAGCAATTGTTAGAGAATTTCCTTTATGAACAATTTCGCTGGCAAATCTAAAATTGTCACGATTGTTTAATAAAACAGCATATTTTACTTGATTAATAATGAAAATTAGAATACAGAAATTAAGCAGTAAAATAGAGGATTTAATTGGAATTAATTGAAATATAATCGTCGTAATTAAAAAAGTAAAAGTTAAACCAACAAAGAGCCAATAAATTTTGATCGGTTTAAGGATACTGTACGAAAAGAAAAAAGAGATGAGGAAAACGATAATAGGAACAACATCATTATCAAGAGTTACGATGTTGAATCCTACGTATGCGATATAAATGAAAAAAGAGAAAATAAAGATTTGCTGAATTTGATCTCTCAGCCATTTAATTTTGTCTGTAATTGCGTATATGATAAGTACACCAACACCAACTGAAACATTTACTATAAGTAGACTTTTGGGTCTAATTTTAAAAATTTCGTTGATGATTTCAATTACAATTACTGCAATACCAAAAAACAAAATATAAAGCTGATATTCTTTACTAATCGTATCCTGTTCTTTCTTTTTTTCGATGAAATATCCAATTTTAGCTTTGATCCTAAAAAACTGGTATACTAACAGCGAAAGAAATGCGAAGAGTGATAATCCTAATAAAATGAGTTTAGGATTATTGTAAAAAATAATATCATAGTTTACTACGTACCATCCTGTCATAATTGATTTTAAGGTATTACCAATGCTGGCAATTCCTGAAATAACCGAATTAAAAAAACTATAGTCAGCCGCCATAGAATTTGGATGTATTGGTTTAGTAAACAGCCTTTTGAGAATTCTTAAAAGAAGTGGTTAAGTTCTTTACAAATAAGAATTTCTATTTTAATCTAAATTAGATTTTCCAATTGAATCAATTGAATCCTCTTCTTCTTGTATTCCAAAAATGGCAAAATAAGTAGCATAAATCATCGAGCTATTAAATACGACCGTAAAGATAATTCCCACGCAGCACGCGAAAATACCAATCAGCGAACCAATAAAACCTATGATGAAAAATGCAAATATGTTAAGCGGATTTTTAGTAACAAGAGTAATGCTTGATTTTATGGCATCTATTGCACTCAAATTCCCGAAAACAATTAACGGAATTGATAAATACATAAAGAAAGAGACCATAAAAGAAATAACATTTCCAACATACAAAACGTCGAAGCTGTCAATAAAATTCGACAGAGCAGTTCCTACAAGAGCTGGAATAAACGCTGCTACAAAAATTTGTCCAAAATACGGACCTTTATAATAGCTGAAAATAGTAGAAACATTAAACTCGATATCTTTATCTGCACAATCTGCCATTTTTAGAAAACCTGCGCCAAAAGGAGCCGTAATTCCTGCTAATGCAGACACGGTAATAGTTTGAATTACAAGTTCTAATGCCGTAAGTTTTTGGTTTTCTAGATTTTCAAAAAAATCTTTCGTCATACTTCCCACTCCAAAATAAGCAATTATTACTCCCATAAATACCATCGCAGCTATAATTGAAAAAACTAAGATAATAAGACCAGAATAAAGCGCAATTTTTTTATAGTTTTCGAAGGCGTGATTAAAAACTGTAGCAAAATCAAGGGAATAGCCATTTTTTTTAATGTCCTCAATTTGGGCAAGTGTAGATTTCATTTGGTGTAAAATTGTTTTATAGACTTGTAATATTTGATAAGTATCTTGACGTAAATATAATATTTTTAATCAATTCCGTATAAAAATCTATAAAACATTCCGAAAGGTTTTAACTAATTTAAAGCCAGTCTAAAATCCTTTTAATTGAAGCTAATTTTTCTTTGTAGGGTGCGTAGCGCATAGGTAAATCAAGCCAGTTTCCTTTTTTAACCATGGCTTTGTGATGCGAAAATGTGTCGAAGCTAAGCTGGCCGTGATATGCGCCGATTCCGCTGTGTCCAACACCACCAAAAGGAAGTCTTTTATTAGAAAAATGAACGACTGTATCATTAATGCATCCGCCTCCAAAAGAGTATTTTTTAATTAATTTTTTAGTAAATGAATTATTTTCACTAAAAATATAAAATGAAAGAGGTTTCTCATAACGGCTGACGACCTTTTCAATGTCATTTTCGTTTTCATATGTAAGAATTGGTAAAATAGGGCCAAAGATTTCTTCTTTCATAACAGGACTATCCAAATCTGGTTCTTCAAGTAAAGTTGGAGCGATATAAAGTTGATTTGCATCACTTTCACCTCCAAACAATACATTTTCGTTCTGGATCATATTGGTTAATCTGTACCAGTTTTTGATGTTGATAATGCGCGCAAAATCTGGCGATTTGTCAATTTTTTTTCCGTACGCTTTAATGATTTCTTCCATTAAGTAGGTAATAAAATTGACTTTCATGTTTTTCTGCACCATGATATAATCTGGCGCAATGCAGGTTTGTCCTGCGTTAATGAATTTTCCCCATACAATTCGTTTTGCTGCTAGTTTTAAATCAGCAGTTTCGTCGACAATACATGGGTTTTTTCCGCCTAGTTCCAATGTTACTGGGGTTAAATTTTCGGCTGCAGCTTTTGCAACGATTTTTCCAACAGCAACACTTCCGGTAAAAAAAATGTAATCCCAGCGCTGCGCTAATAATTGATTAGAAACTTCAACACCGCCTTCGAAAACTTCGACGTGATTGATGTGAAATGTTTTCTCAATAATTCTCGCAATCACAGCAGAAGTATGCGGAGTAAGTTCTGATGGTTTTAAAGTAACTCTATTTCCGGCAGCTACAGCGGCAATTAGAGGGCATAAGGCTAATTGAAAAGGGTAATTCCAAGGAGCAATTATTAAAACGTTCCCATAAGGTTCTTTATAAATTTTATCAGTAGAAGGAAAGTTTAAAAGAGAAGGAAAAACGCGCTTAGGTTTAGCCCATTTATGAATGTTTTTAATAACATCTTTAAGTTCCGAAATAACATAACTTGTCTCTGTAACAACAGCCTCAAACTCTGGTTTTTTAAAGTCATCATACAAAGCTTTTATAATTAAATCTTCGCTTTTCTGAATGTTATACAATAACTTTTTCAGCGTTTCTTTTCTATACCCGATGTCACTTTTATAATCCATTTTACGATTAGCTTGTTTTTTACTCTATGCAAGTTAATCGATAAAAATTAAAAAAATAAGAATTAAATCATAAAAATCATACAGCATTCCAGATTGGATCCTCTGGAGTGGGAGCAACAATAGTGACATTTTCTTTAGAAACTGGATGCACAAAAGTGAGTTTTCTAGCATGAAGATGAATGCCGCCGTCAGGATTACTTCGATCTGCGCCGTATTTCAAATCGCCTTTAATTGGAGAACCAATCGCAGTTAATTGTGCGCGAATTTGATGATGACGCCCAGTGTGCAAATTGATTTCCAGTGCTGTATAATTTTGAAGTTCTTTGATTATGGTATAATCTAAACTAGCCAGTTTACTATCTGGAACTTCTTTTAAATGCGCTTTTGAAGTATTGTTTTTTTCGTTTCTTTTTAAGTAATGAACCAATTTGGCAGAGGCTTCTTTTGGTTTATTTTTCACAACCGCCCAATATGTTTTTTTCGTTTCACGATTACTGAACAATTCGTTCATGCGTGTCAATGCTTTACTCGTTCTTGCAAAAACAACAATTCCAGTTGTTGGACGATCCAAACGATGAATCACTCCTAAAAAAACATCTCCAGGTTTATTGTATTTTTCTTTAATGTATTCTTTTACAATATCAGACAATGGTTTGTCTCCTGTTTTATCTCCCTGTACAATATCGCCAACACGTTTGTTAACCACAATTATGTGATTGTCTTCGTGTAGAATTTGGAGATTGTTTTTGTTAGAAAGAATTTTCATTTTTAGACTAGCTTAGATTTTTAGATTTTAGACTTCTTAGACTGGATTTTTTTTGATAAGTTTTACAGCAAAGTTGCTCTAAATCTTGATGTCATTTTTGTTATTTCTTCTAGTAGATTTATTAATTCGGTTGTGTTTTCTTCATTTATGAATCCTAAATCAGAAGAAATTAAAAGTTGTGTTTCTACTTCATAAGCAGAACCAATTGCGATTTCTAAGAATCGAGCAAAATCTTTATTAGAATTTCTCGAAGAGCCCTCTGCAATATTTGAAGGAATTGATACAGATGCTCTTCTCAATTGATTAATTATTCCAAACTTTTCTTCATTGGGAAATGTGGCTGTTATAGAATAAATCTTAGAACAAAATAACCTGCTTTTTTTCCAAATCAAAAGCTCTTTAAATTGATGCATTTTTAAATAGTTGATAGATTTTGGTAAAGACTTTAGATGTTAGAATGAGACTTCTTAAGACTTAGTCAAATGAATAAAAGTAAGACAAAGTTCTAAGAAGTCTAAGTCAGTCTAAAAATCTAAGCTAGTCTAATTTTAGTACTGTTCACTAGCATTAGGAAAATCACTAGACTTAACATCAGCAGCATATTGACCAATTGCTTGTGTCATTTGCTCGTATAAATTTAAGTAACGACGTAAGAAACGCGGACTAAATTCATTATTCATTCCTAACATATCGTGAATAACCAAAACCTGACCGTCAACACCGCCGCCGGCACCAATTCCGATAACAGGAATAGAAATGCTGTCTGCTACTTTTTTAGCAAGATCAGCAGGTATTTTTTCAAGTACAACTGCAAAACATCCCACTTTTTCAAGCATTTGAGCATCTTCAATCAGCTTTTCTGCCTCCTCTTCCTCTTTGGCGCGAACGCTGTAAGTTCCAAATTTGTAGATCGATTGAGGAGTTAAGCCTAAATGGCCCATAACTGGAATTCCAGCATGTAATATTTTTTTGATTGATTCTTTAATTTCTTTTCCGCCCTCTAGTTTAACTGCATGTCCGCCGCTTTCTTTCATGATTCTGATTGAAGAACGTAAAGCTTCTTTAGGATCGGATTGGTAACTTCCAAAAGGTAAATCGACTACCACTAAAGCTCTTTCGACAGCACGAACTACAGACGAAGCATGATAGATCATTTGATCTAGCGTAATTGGCAGTGTCGTTTCGTGACCAGCCATAACATTTGATGCCGAATCACCAACTAAAATTACATCAACACCTGCAGTGTCAACAATTTTCGCCATTGTATAATCATACGCAGTAAGCATAGAGATCTTTTCTCCGTTGCTTTTCATTTCAATTAATGACTTTGTTGTGATTCTTTTATAATCTTTTTTTGCTACTGACATTTTATTTTTTTTTGATATTGTAAAAGTATTGAATAATTGTAAACTGAGAATCAGCAATAATAGAATATTTCGACAGAAAATAGCTTTCCGTTTTTAAATTCTAATCTAAATTGACTGTCTTCCATTATGATAGAGTATATGTGTGGTGATTTTAATGAAGCTTCAATATAAGTTCCATATTTTTCAATGAAAGCTTTTTCAGACAGCGTATGATCTAAAACTGCATTTTGATTTAGTATAAATTTGTTGTTTTCGTTGATGAAAACTTTAATGATTTCGGCTTTGTTTTGTTTCTCATCTACAGAAACTTCCAAATCTGGATAATAATAAAACAAGTCACTTAAGTAAAGACCGCATTCGTCTGAAATACGAGTTTTCTTGGGCGGATTTCCAAATGTTTTAACCAGATCAGCCTGCGATATATAAACAGATTTTGTTTTAAATCCTTTTAACGAATATTGAGATTTCTGGATAAAAGCAATAATTTCTTCAGGCTGTTTATGTTTGGATAAGGCTTTGGCTAAAGCCATATTCAATTCTGTTTCAGCTATTAATTTAGGATCATTTATCTGCTTAACCACTTCATAATATCTTTGATACGCTGGAACTAAGCTGGAATAATCGCTGTTCCAAGCCAATTCTACAATTCTTTCGCTCAATGTTTTACGCTCGGCAATCGCATTAATATCTAATTTATCAAAGTCTTTTATTAAAGCATTAAAATTAGGTCTTGAACCGAGAAATTTTCTCAGTGTAAATTTGGCATATTCTTCAGAAAAACTACCGTTAATATTTACCCATTCGTCTGGATTTACAGGAAGATAATTTACCGCAGCAGGATCGCCGGTAAAAAGAATTTCTCTAATTTTTGAATTTTTATCTGGTAATGCCCTTGCTTTGAGTCCAGCTGCTAAAACAAAAAGGTGATTGCTGCCGTAATAAGCATCGCCGCCTTCAAGAATTGGGTTTTGAGGATCTTTAGTTTTTACATCTTTAGCATTCAGTCTTGTTGCTAAAAATTTCTCTTCAATAAATCCTTCATTAAAATTATCGGCTTGTACTTTTTGCCATCCATTTTGACTTTCACCCAATAAACGAACTTCCGCACCGTATTTAAAATAACCTAAAAAGTCAGCCGATGACTTTGGAGAAGTGTATAATCTTGTATCAGAATTTAGAAAATAACGTTCTTGGGAATGCAGTAAAAGCGAACAGAAAAAAAGTAAAAAGTAAAGTTTTTTCATGAAAGTAGATTTTGGTTTTGCCACAAATTACACGAATTTACACGAATTTTTCACGAAGTGAATAAGAAATGAATTCGTGTAATTCGTGGCAAATAAATATTTTTAACAATCAGCCATATTAACAGCAATTGCAAGTCCGCCTTCTGAGGTTTCTTTGTATTTGGAATTCATGTCTTTTGCTGTTTCCCACATGGTATTAATTACTTTATCCAATGGTACTTTAGCATTTTTAGAATCAGTTTCTAAGGCTAATTCAGCCGCATTTATAGCCTTTATAGCACCCATTGTATTTCTTTCGATACAAGGAATCTGAACCAGACCGCCAATTGGATCGCAAGTCAAGCCAAGATGATGTTCCATCGCAATTTCTGCAGCCATTAAAACCTGAGCAGGAGTACCGCCCATTAGTTCGCAAAGCGCCGCTGCGGCCATTGAAGACGAAACGCCAATTTCTGCCTGACATCCGCCCATTGCAGCTGAAATTGTAGCACCTTTTTTGAAAATACTTCCAATTTCGCCGGCCACTAATAAAAATTGTTTGATTTCTTTTTCGCCTGCATTGTGGTTTTCAATAACCATATAATACATTAGAACAGCAGGAATTACACCAGAACTTCCGTTAGTTGGAGCAGTAACCACACGGCCTAAAGACGCATTTACTTCGTTCACGGCAAGTGCAAAACAGCTGACCCATTTTAGGATCTGGCGAAATTTAACTTCGGTTTTTCTAATTTCTTCTAACCAGCTTTGCGGATCATTATAATTAGATAAACCGATAAGATTTTGATGCATGTCAAAAGCTCTTCTGCGCACATGAAGTCCGCCTGGAAGAATTCCTTCAGAATGACAGCCAATGTACATACATTCTAACATCGTATTCCAAATACGCATTAATTCAGAATGCACTTCTGCTTCAGGACGCATTGAAATTTCATTTTCATACACAATTTCAGAAATCGATTTGTTTTCAGAAATTGTATAATTTAATAATTCCGCAGCTTTCTGAATTGGATATGGAAAAGCACATTTGATAACCTCTTTTCGTTTAGCATTTATGCGTTCTTCTTTTACCACAAAACCGCCGCCAATAGAATAAAAAGTGGATTCATATTCCGAATTATCAGCTTTGTAAGCCGTAAATTTCAATCCGTTGGCATGGAAAGGAAGGAATTCTTTGTTGAAAACAATATCTTGGAGAAAATAAAACGGAATCACTTTTTGGTTTCCCAAATTGATTTCATTTGTAGTTTCGATCTTTTTGATAATTCCAGCAATATCCTCAACTGGAATATATTCAGGATCCTGACCGCTCAATCCGAGCATAACGGCAAGATCTGTTGCGTGCCCTTTTCCAGTTAAAGAAAGAGAACCGTATAAATCAACTTTTACCCTTGTAATATCTTCTAAAATTGCTTCGTCTTTCAGTTCTTCCAGAAAGCGTTCCGCAGCGCGCCAAGGACCCAAAGTGTGTGAGCTTGAAGGGCCAACGCCAATTTTAAGCATATCAAAAACAGAGATACATTCTTCCATTGTTCAATTTTTGTTAAGACAAAGATAATTGAATAATGCAATGAAGATTTATTTTTGAATGTTAATCTTGCGTATTTGTTAAAATAAATATTAAATTTTAATAATTCAGCAACGAAATAAATTTAAATCCGTAATATGCAGTTTTCGTAGAAAGTTCGTGTTTTTTAGGTATTTTTGTAGTAAATCAAGCTGTGAAAATCAGCGCGATTCTTTCCAATTATTAATACTTCAGGGATTTTGTTCTAATTCTGAAAAATGTCTTTTTACAAATTATAATGCCACAAGAAGATAAAGTTACAATATGATAGAATTTTTCAAACATCTATTACAAGAATTCGAATTACCGCTCACCAACCCCGTGTTAATTTTTTCTTTAATACTTTTTATAATTCTGCTTTCGCCGATTTTACTAAAAAAAATTAATATCCCCGGAATCATCGGACTTATTATCTCGGGAGTAATCATCGGGCCGCACGGATTAAACATTTTGGCCAAAAATTCTGCTGTCGATTTATTTTCCACAATCGGACTTTTGTACATCATGTTTATTGCGGGTTTAGAATTGGATATGAATGAATTCAAAGCCAATCGAAATAAGAGTTTATTATTCGGTTTTTTTACTTTTATATTTCCGCTCTCTATAGGTTTTCCAGTTTGTTTTTATTTGTTGAAATATGATTTCAATGCCAGTTTTTTAACCGCCAGTATGTTCGCGACACACACATTAGTGGCGTATCCAATTGTGAGTAAACTGGGAATTGCTAAAAATCAAGCCGTTGCTATTACAGTCGGCGGAACAATTTTGACTGATACTGCAGTTTTGATAATTCTTGCTGTAATTATGGGAAGCAGTCAAGGGAATCTAAATCAAGCTTTTTGGATCAAATTAGGGGTTTCATTGGCGATTTTTTCTGCCATAATGTTTTTGGTTATTCCAAGAATTGCCAAATGGTTTTTCAAAAAATTAGAAAGTGAAAAACACGCCCATTATATATTTGTACTTTCTGTTGTTTTCTTTGCAGCTTTCTTAGCCGAAGTAGCAGGAGTAGAGCCTATTATCGGAGCATTCGTTGCAGGTTTGGCACTAAATCCTTTAATTCCGCATTCTTCTGCTTTGATGAATAGAATTGAGTTTATTGGGAACGCTTTGTTTATACCATTTTTCTTGATTTCTGTTGGAATGCTGGTTGATGTAAGCGTCATTCTTAGCGGACCAACTGCTTTAATTGTTGCTGGAACTTTAAGTGTTGTTGCCATATTTGGAAAATGGATTGCAGCATTTTTTACACAGCTTGTATTTAAATATACCAAAACCGAAAGACAGCTTATTTTCGGATTGAGCAGTGCGCACGCGGCCGCAACTCTAGCCGTGATTTTAGTTGGATTTAAAGCCAAAATCTTAGATGAGAATATCTTAAACGGAACCATTATTTTAATTCTGATAACTTGTATCGTAGCTTCATTTGCAACTGAAAAAGCGGCCAAAAAAATTGCCATCTGCGAAGAAGAAATTTCACATGAAGATACTGGAAGAGATCAAATTTTAGACGAACATATTTTGATTCCGCTTGCGAAAACTTCTGCAGCAGCCAGTTTGCTTGATTTTGCTTTATTGATTAAAGATAAAAAATCATCGAATCCTGTTACATTGCTGACGATTGTTCCGAATAACGGTCAAGCCGAAAAGAATATTTTGAAGTACCGAAAAGCAGTTGATAAGTTTGTGGTTCAGGCTTCTGCCTCGGAAGTAAAAATTAATACAATTGCCAGAATCGACCACAATCCTGCAAGTGGAATTGCGAGAACTTCGAAAGAAATTATGTCGGATATTGTGATTGTTGGATGGCCGAGAAAAACAGGATTTATTGATAAAATTTTTGGAGAAAACGTTGATTCCATAATTAATAATGTGGATAAAAGTTTATTCATCTGCCGTTTTCAAAAGAATTTTATCGAAGAAAAAAGATTGGTTTTTGTTTGTCCGCCGTTTTCAGAAAGAGGAGTGGGTTTTCATTTACTGCTTCAGAAAATTTGTCGTTTATCGCAGGAATTAAGTATTTCGATCGTGCTTTATGCCGAATATAAAACGCATGAAACCATTCAGCAGATTGCTAATAATTTGAAGTTGAATGCTAAATTAGGGTTTAAAAATGTTTCGGATTGGGAAGATTTTGAATCTATTTCTGATGAAATGAAATCAACAGATTTAGTGGTTTTCAATCTTTCTCGAAAAGGTTCTGTTTCTTACCAATCGATTTTTGATAAACTGCCTCAGAAGTTTGAAAAGTCTTTTGGGGAGAATAATGTAATTTTAGTTTATCCGCAAGACGACCGTAAAGAAAGCGCGATGGACGCTTACGAAGATTTTACAGCATCTCCATTGGCAAAAGGTATCGAGGCTATCGAACAAATTGGACGTGGTTTGGGAAGTATTTTGAAGAAGAGTTAAAACTTATTTCTTATGAAATACAGTACAGTTATTTTTTTCGTTCTTTCGGTTATTTTTATAAGTTGTAAAGAGAATAAAATCCAGCAAAAATCAAAATCGGATTCTTCGGTTAAGAAATTGGAAAAAAGTGAACCAGCAGAAAATTTCGACGAATTCAATAAAAAGTTTCATTCAGATTCCGTGTTTCAGGTTTCAAGAGTTGATTTTCCTATTGAAGGGAAACATGTTTCTGGTTTTGAACAATACGACTGGAATAGAAAAAACTGGCAGTTTCAAGCTGTTCCTGTAGCTGAAAAAACTGAAATTGGAGAATATCAACATTCTTTAGTACAAACGGATACTTTAATTACGGAAAGATTTTGGATTCCAGACAGTGGTTTTGAAGTCGAAAGACAATTTAAATTGATTGGGAATAAATGGTTTTTAATTTATTATAACGACATAAATTTATAGTAATGGAAGTGTTGAACGAGATTTTAAGAAAGTATGATTTTTCTAAAAGGGACTCTAAATCTTCTATACAAATTGAGGATATTCAGGCGCATTTAAAATTCGATCTTCCAGAAGATTATGTTTTTTATATAGAGAATTATTTAGGAATAGATCAATTTATTGGAGTTGAGTTTATAAAACTTTGGAGTTTAGAAGAAATAATTGATGCAAATTTAGAGTATCATATATTTGAGCGATTACCACAAACACTGGCTATCGGAACTAATGGAAGCGGTGAATTTATTGGAATTGAATTTGAAGACAATAATTCTGTAAAAATTATTCTTTCTCCTTTTATTGATTTAAATACCAAATATCATATCGAAATTGGAAATTCCTTTACTGATTTTTTTGATCGACTTGATAAAGGAATTGAATGGTTTTAATAAAGTATAAAATCTAAAAAAAATGAATCACAACGTAAAGTCAATTCGACCATTTATTGGTGCTAAAAATTTTGAAGTTTCAAGAAGTTTTTATCGTGATCTAGGATTTGAAGAAACAGTTTTAGACACAAAAATGTCTGTTTTTAAATCCAATGAAATTGCATTTTACCTGCAAGATGCTTACGTCAAAGATTGGATTGATAATAGTATGATTTTTATTGAAGTTGATGATGTTGAGCGTTATTATAATGATCTTCAAGTTTTAAATCTTCCTGAAAGGTACGACGGGGTAAAATTAACTCCGATTCGTTATTTAGATTGGGGAAGCGAATGTTTTCTGCATGATCCGTCTGGAGTTTTATGGCATTTTGGAAAGTTCAAATAAACTTTGAAGAGTTGCTTGTTAGTTGAAATAAATAATTAGTGCAAATTAGTGGAATTCGCGGCAAAAAAAATCACCTCAAACCAAAATCACCCAAAATACGCGTAGTACTTTTACGCTGATACCAGTCATTATATACTAATTCTATATTTTTTACATCAAATTCTCCAAAATTGTAATCACGGAATTTTTCTGTTATTTCCATTAGTTTTTTGGGATCATGAAGTTTTTCCTGAAAACGCATTATCGTAGAATGCGCGGCGAAAATTTCATATCGACTGTCTATACTCTGTTGTAAACCAGAATTTTTAAAATTTTCGCGAAGTCTGTTTCTTAAATTATTCAAAGTATCATCAGATGGAAATCCTTGAATCATAATTGCCGAAGGTGAGGCAGTTACACCTTTGTAGTGAATTTTAATTTTATCTACATCAACCAAACTCCTGCATATAATTTCAATGTATTCGTTTGGCGAAATCTGACTTAAATGAAATGCTGTAGAACAAGAAATAATCGACATTACAGTAATATGAATGTCAGAATCAGGATAGAAATATTGTTCTGGTTCGGCTTTTCTTAATTCGTTTATAAAAGTTTGAATGTTCTCTTTTATTTCTTCGTTTGGACGAATAAGCAATGTAATCCCGAAACGGGAATCAGATTCGTTTTTAAGTTCTGAATCAATACCATAGTTCCCTGCTGCAATAGTTTGAGAAGAGGTTTTATAAAGTTGATTATAATGTTCAATTAAATTCATAAAGGCTTATTTCTTTTTCGCTTTTTCGAGATTTTCTTTCACTCTGAATTTTACAATTTTGGTTATCAAATCATAAGGTATTTTTTCTTTCAATGGAAATTGAACAGAGCCTTTCCCGGATTTATATTTAGAAAGTTCTGCATCAAAAGCTTCATGTCCGCTTGGCAATGCGTAAAGTCCGATATGATTTTTAAAAGCAGCAAAATAAACTACAATCCCGTTCTGTTCAAAAGCCGGCATCGAATAACTGATTTTTTCTTTGGCTTCTGGCGCAGCTTTTTGAATCGTCATTCGAATTTTCTCCAAAATTTCCTGAACTTCATTCGGAAATCCGCCAATGTATTCGTCTATGTTTTCAGGTTTTTTAACTTCCATTATGTGTTGTTTTTTTTTTAGTTTCAGGTTTCAAGTTTCTCAAGCAAGCTTGAAATTAAAATCAAAATATGCCTTTTGTTTTTAACGCAAAGTGGGCTAAGGTATTTTAATTACGAGACTTGGGAGAAACCTATATATTAAGTTCGAAAAGCTTTGTCTGTAAAAAAAATAAATAAAGCTTGTGAACTTTCCATTTTAAAGACCCTCCAAAAAACTTCTCGAACTTTGCTAAAAACCTTTGTGTTCTTTGCGTTTAAATAACCATCAAGCAAGACCTTTCGGAAAACGATCTAAAACTAGATTTAATTGTAAGTTATGCTCTAAATAAGCTTTTGCACCCGCTAGAACCAAAGTAAAACCTTCTGTAGAATTGCGAACCTGATCGATTATTTTATCTGTATCACCATGAAAGCCTGAATTTGTAATACTCACAAAAGTTTCATTTTCGTTTAACGGACTAAAAACCCATTCTACTAAAGTGATTTCGTCAGGATTTCCCCATTCAATAACAATCTTTTTATTTTCCTGTAAAACCAATGTTTGAACCGTAAGTGAAAAACCATACATTTCCCAAGTCCATTCTGTTTTTTGGTTTTCTTCCAGCTTTCCTGAACCTTTGGTAAACCAAAATTTGCTAGTAATCTGTGGATTTACAAAAGCCTCAAAAACTTCTGAAACCGGTTTCCGAATCAGCATTTCGGCTTTTGCAAATTTGTTGTTTTCTGTTTTCATTTGTTTGAAGGTTAGATGTTATAAGTTCTATGTAAAACAATATTTTACAGTCAAACTTCAATTTTTTCTTCCGACCTCTAAATTATGAAATTGCTGTAGTAAAAATGTCAAAAATTAATTAAAAGTGTAACCTACTAATAAATTAAGTGAGTTGGTTTTTATAGAACCATCGTTTATAACTGGAGTGTCAGAAATATTTGTTAAGCCAAGATTTTCTCTTAATTCAATATAAATTTGATTAGTACCATTTAATTTAAATTCTTTTCCAATTCCTGCTGAAAAACCAAAATCTATAGATTTTTTATTTTTTGTGTCCTCATCATTTTCATTAATTAAACCTGGAATATTTGAGTTTGATTTTAGACCAGATTTAAGTAAATAACCTAAATAAGGTCCACCATTTATGTAAAAACTTTTATCATCAGAGAAATTGTATTTTAACAAAATAGGAAGTACGATATAATTTAAATATGCTGTTGCTTTAAATTTATAAGTTCCAAATGGTTCTGTTGGAAGCGTTGGTTCTAATACTTCGATTGTACCTTTCGAAATCTGAATTTTTCTCTCATAATTCAAATCTGCTTTTATCGATAAATTTTCTTGAATTTGATGTTGAAAAGAAAACCCTAATACGTAAGCGAAACCAGGATTGCTGTCTACATAAGAATCGTAACCTCTAAGGCTGGAGTAGTTTAAACCTCCTTGTATTCCGAATTTAACTTTTGAATCTTGTGCCGTTGTTTTGAAAGTAATTAAAGAAATGATAAATAATAATAAGGTAATTTTCTTCATGTTTTTTGGTTAGTTAATTTTGGTTGAATGTTTTACAGTATTTTTAAAAAGGTTTTAAACTTCCTTTTTATCAATCCATTTTCCAACTGTTGGAGGAGTATAATTTTTCATTTGGTTTAGTAAATCTTCTATATCCTCACTCACCAAAAGCATTTTTTGATTTACTTCTTTTAAAAGACCTTTTTCCGTCATAGTTTGAAGCAATTCTAAAAGTGAATCGTAGAAACCATTTATGTTTAAAATTGCAATAGGCTTTTTATGAAGTCCTAATTGTGCCCAAGTCAGCATTTCGAAAAGCTCTTCAAGAGTTCCAAAACCACCTGGAAGCGCAATTACACCGTCGCATAATTCATTCATTTTGGTTTTGCGTTCATGCATACTTTCAACCAAAATCAATTCGGTTAAGCCTTGATGTGCAATTTCTTTAGATCTTAAGAAGTTAGGAAGAACGCCAATTACTTTTCCGCCTGCATTTAAAGTTCCATCGGCAACTGCGCCCATCAAACCTACATTAGCACCTCCATATACTAATTCTATATTTTGTTCGGCTAAAGTTCTACCCAATGCAATTGCTTGTTCTTCGTAAATTTTATCAGTACCAAAACTTGAGGCACAGAAAACTGTAATTCTTTTCATTTTTTTTTTGGAGTTAAGGGTTAAGGGTTATTGGTTATGAGTTAAGGATTATTGGTTATGAGTTATTGGTTATAAGTTGTGAGTTTGGGTAAGCGCCACAATAATTAGCTGATGACTCTAGTTTGATTTCTAACTTCTAACTTCTAACTTCTAACTTCTAACCAATAACTCATAACTTCTAACTTATAATTCATTACGCTTCTTCAGTTCATATTCAAAGTGGGGTAAATTTATCCCATTATTAACAACTACCATTGTATTCGTTTTTTGCGCTCCAAGTTTTAAAACGGCTTTCTGCGAACGGAAATTTTCTGCTGCAACATGAAATATTATCGAATTTATATATTGAAAAGCATAATCAATCAATAGTTTTTTACAAGATTTATTATAAGGTCCGCCCCAAAATTTTCTTGCTAAGAAAGTATATCCAATCGCAATATTTGAGTTTTCTGGTTTATAATCGTAATAACGGGTAGTTCCTATAATTTCATTGGTTTGTTTATCTAAAATTAAAAAAGCGCCTTTAGAATTTATTCCTGTTTCAAAAAAGGTTTTAAAGCCTTCTCTGTTACTTCTGTCTTTTGCAGGATGCTGTTCCCAAATTAAAGGATCTGAAGCAACTTTGAACAGCTCTTCAAAATGACTTTCTTCTAAAGGAATTAACTTTACGATTTCATCTTCTAAAAAATCGGGTTGCAAGTTGAAATATGGTTTTGTCATTTTTTGAAGTTTTATAGTTAGTTTTTAATTGAGATCGTAGAATATGTCATTATAAAATAAATTAAATCCTTTTAATCTGCACACACGAAACATTTTCCATTTTAATTTCTTTACCAACTTTTTTTAGTAATCCCGTTTTGGGATCTCTTCTAAAAACAATCACATTCCCAGTGAGAACATTCGAAGCAACCAAAAATTTGCCACTTTCATCAATGGCAAAAATTCGAGGATGTTTTCCTAAAGTCGGTTGATAACCAATATTTTTCAAAAGGCCATTTTCGTCAATAGAGAAAATAGCAATATTGTTTTCATTTCCTCGGTTTGTGGCATAAAGAAATTTTCCGTCTGGAGAAATATGAATGTCAGAACTTTCAAAACCTTCTTTTATTTTGTCAGGATGAGTAGCAATGCGCTGGATTTTGTTTAAAACGCCATCATTATATTTGTAAACACTTATTTGACCCGCCATTTCTTCAATACAATACCCAAATTTTTGATTCGGATGAAAGGTAAAATGTCTTGGACCAGCTTCTAAATCGGTTTTGGTAAATGGATTTTTAGTTTCCATTAACGGCTTTTTCTGATTTTCATCAAAAGCATAACAACGGATTTTATCGGCACCCAAATCAGGTAAAAACAGATAATCAAATTGCGGAGAAAATACAGAGGAATGAACGTGAGATCTTGTTTGTCTTTCTTTGTGTGTGCTTCCTTCCATATATTGGAAATTCTGTGCAATAGAATCTATTTTTCCGTTTTCTAAAATCGGGAAAACAGAAACGCTTCCTTCTGTATAATTGGCATTTGCAATCCATTTGCCACTTTTGTGAACGGCAACATAAACAGGATTTTCGCCTCCGCTTCTCTGACTGTTTAGAAAAGTCAGACTTTTAGCTGCAGGATTAAATTCAAAACTGCTAATGCTTCCCGCGTTCGGCGTTTTTGTATCGGTACACGCGTAAACAAATTTCCCATTTGGAGAAACAGTTAAATAAGAAGGATTAACAACGTTCTTAACCGAAGTAAACTTCACCAATTTACAACTTAAAGTATCGAGCTGATAAACTTGAATAGTCTCTGCCGATTTATCACGATTATAAGATCCTAAAAAGACATAAGTGTTTTGAGCAAACAGATTTATCGTTAGGAGAAACGTAATCGTTAAGAAGGTTATTTTTTGTCTCATTTTTATGAAGTTTCAGGTTTCAAGTTTCAAGTTTTTGCCCGCATTGTCAGGCTGAGCGAAGTCGAAGCCCTTTACGTTGTGTCCTTCTCCCGAATTCTCGGGACGCTCAGGGTGACGTTGAAAATGTTTAGTTTCAGGTTTCAAGTTTCAGGTAAAATCAACAATCAACAATTAACCATTAACCATTCACAATTCACCATTAAAAATTACCTAACCCCTTTCCACCATTGTTTAAATTCTTGGTTTTCGTTTTTCAACTCTACTGCTTCACCAATCATAGGTGTGATCAAAGAGATTGGATTATCAGATAAACTATTTAATTCTGTCACTCTGATTAACGGCTCATCCCAAGAGTGAAGTGATAAAGCAAATTTAGAAGAATGAACTGGAAAAACCCTTTTCGTTTTTAAATCTTTCATGGCTTTTATCACATCATCTGGCATGTTGTGAATGTATTTCCATTTTTCGTTGTATTGACCGTTATCAATTAACGCAACATCAAAAGGTCCGTATTTTTCGCCGATTTCAGCAAAATGCGAATCGTAACCGCTGTCTCCGCCCAGATACATTTTAAAATCTTTAGTTTCTAAAACAAAAGAAGTCCAGAGCGTATTGCAGCGTTTAAAACTTCTGCCCGAAAAATGTCTGGAGGGCGTCGTGTGAATAGTAAGATTTTCATCTAATACTATTGTACTGTACCAATCTTTTTCGATGATATTTTCTGGGAGAAAACCCCAGAATTCAAAATGAGAGCCTACTCCAAGAGCAGTAATTATTTTTTTAGTTTTGGGTTTTAATTTTAGGATAGTTTCGTAATCCAAGTGATCGTAATGATCGTGTGTAATCAATAAATAATCAATTTCTGGAAGATCATCAACAGTATAAATATCAGATCCTTTAAACGATTTTGTAGTGCCGGGAATAGGAGAGGCGTTCCCGCTGAAAACCGGATCGATTAGAAAACGCTTTCCTTCAAGCTGAATGAAATAAGACGAATGCCCAAACCAAACCAAAATATCCTGATCGATAGGTAATTCGTGTAAATTGGTTTTTACGGACGGAATCAAATCGGTTGGAATTTTTCTGTCTACTTTTTTAAAGAAAAATTCAAACAAAACTCCCGCAAAGCTAGCTCCTTCGGCAAGATCTGGCGTGAAATGCTGGTTTTCGAATTTTCCGTTTTTATATTGAGGTGAATTTTGAATTGTGGTTAACCTTTCACCAGAAGGTGCTTTTCCGAATTTTGGATGTTGTAAAAAGTTATAAGTTATAAAAACTATTAGAACTAGGATAATTAAGAATGTGATCATTTTTATTGTTGGGGATATAATTTTTGGGTAAATTCAATTGAAAGTAAGATTATCTTTTTTAAGACTTCAATATCGATATCAGTCAATTTATTGATGTAAATGCAGGCTTTTGAAGATTTGTGTTTTCCTAGTTTGGACAAAAGTTCTTCTCTATTTTCTTCGGGCAAATAAAAATAAACTGTGGTGGCAGCTTTTCTAGGAGAAAAAGCGGTAAGAGGTGCATCACCTTCGTGTCCGCTATCGTATTTATAATGATAGCTTCCGAAACCAATTATACTTGGACCCCACATTTTTGGTTCAAAACCTGTGGTCTCCTGCATTGTTTTTAAGAGTTCAAAAGCATCATTTCTTTTTGCGTCATTTTCGACAGCATTAATAAAATCAGTTACACTTTGCTGCGTTTCGGTAGTTTTATTTTTTGCCATTTTATAATTTTTGATTGAATAATTTGCTCTTCATCAAAATGTCTTTGATCTTAATTTCTGAAGCATAAAAAAGATCAGATTTAGCGTTCATTTGATTTTCTAGAATAATTAAACTAATTCCAGAATCAGGAAAATATAAGTTAAGAGAAGAGAAACCATCTCCTAAACCTGTGTGTCCCAAATATTTTATAGGCTCGTTGTCGATAATTCTTATGCCGTAACCGTAGCCTTTTTTGTCTTTTCCGAAGACATTATGCTGCGACAAAATATTATACTTTATCATTAATTTATAGGTTTCTGGCTTTAAGATTTTCCCGTTGTGCAGCTTATTATTCCAAATTACCAAATCTGCTGCGGTAGAAACAACGCCGTCTGCACCTAAACTTTGCGGTGTGATCTGGCTTTGGGTTACTTTTTCTAAAACATTGTTTTCATTAAAATATCCTGAAACTAAATTTTGAATTTTGCTTTTATCGTAAGAAAAAGTATTCTTCATTTCCAGTTTCTGAAAAAGTTCATTTTGTAATGCCGAAACACTTTTTTGTGCCGAATATGCCGCAATTTCACCAAGTAAATTAAAACTCAAATTTCCGTATTTAAAATCGGTTCCAGGTTTAAAAGCCAAAGGTTTATCTAAATCTATAATTCCATGAGTATGATTTAATAATTGATGAACGGTAACCGAATCTGCCCAAGTTTGTTTAAGATGAGGCAGATATTTTTTAATTGGAGATTGCAGGTCAATTTTTCCTTTTTCTACTTCCAATAAAATCAAAACAGCTGTAATCTGTTTGCTGTTGGACATAATCTCAAACTGACTTTCTGGTTTTAAAACTTTTTTAGAATCAAAATCAGAATATCCTTTTGCTTTAGAATACAAAGTTTTTCCCTTTTGCGAAATAAGAACAACACCATTAAAAAGCGGATCTGCATTTTGAATTAAACTGTCAATACTTTTTTTATAATCTACTTTTTTTTGTGCCGTCGAATGACAGCTGGATAAAACAAGTACTAAAAATAAAAAAGACGAAAGTTTAAAAAATGATTTCATTGATGGATTAAAAGATTGTTGATTAGTGTTTTATGTGTTTTACAATTAAAAATTAAAGATTAAAAATTAAAAATTTATGATTGAAAATTAACAATTCACAATTCACAATTCACCATTAATCTAAAACATTCCATTTTCATTGATAGTTTCTTTAGGAATTGGCTGACCTAAATCCCACAGTTCGATGATTTTATCCGATTCAAATTTAAGGATATGAACAACGGCAAAACCAATATCTGTGGGTGTTTGTTTGAGGTGCGAATGTACTGCGACAAGATTTCCGTCTTCTAAAATATGGTGAATTTTAAAAACCTTATTCGGATTTGTTCTGGCAGATTCTTCCATAGCCAGCATCAAAGTTTCGGCATCACCTTTGAAGTGCTGGTTATGATGTTTGAAATTCTTTCCGACATATAATCTAAAACCTTCGTGAGAATGCCCTTTTGCGGCCAATTTCAGAAAGTTCTTAGCGATTTCTTTCTTAGTCATAATTCGAGATTTAAAAGCAAACTAAGGTAAGGAATTCGGCTCGATAATTATTGCAGAAAATGACTGGAAATTTTATAAAATTAAACTTCTTCAGATTTAATTTTTGAGAGATCAATTCCTAATTTAGAAAACTCTTTTTCGCCCAATTCTGTAATGTAAAAATGTTTGTCTGAAGGCGATTTTTTAGCAATCCAGTTTTTATCTGCAAAGTTTTCTAAAAGGAGTTCACCAAGTTTACCGCCAAGATGTTCGTAGCATTTTTTGGCAGGTTTTATTGTAGATTTTGTGCTCATTTATTTTCGTTTTTAGTACAACGAATTTATGAAATAAATGAATCGTTTCGCTAAATGTTTAATTGAAAGATTGTCTGAATTCCAGAGGAGAAACATTCGTTTTGGTTTTAAATAATTTGCTAAACGACTGCTGATGTTCGAAACCTAATTCAAAAGCAATTTCGCTTATAGATAAGCTTGTGGTCGATAGTTTTTCTTTTGCTTTTTCAATCAGTTTATTGTGAATGTGCTGCTGGGTGCTTTGTCCGGTAAGATGTTTCAATAAACCGCTTAAATAATTGGGAGAAACATTCAGGCTTTCGGCAATATAGTGTACGGTTGGCAGACCTTTTTTACTAAGGGAATCGTTGTTGAAATAATCTTCAAGTAATTTTTCTAAGCGCGCCAGAATCTGATGATTGCTTATTTTTCTGGTAATAAACTGACGGTTATAAAAACGCTCCGAATAAGTAAGCAATAATTCGATTTGGGCAATAATTACATCTTGGCTGAATTTGTCAATATTCGATTGATATTCCTGCTGAATATTTTTGATGAGATCGATAATCATTTTTTCTTCCTTATCAGAAAGGTGCAGCGCTTCATGAACGGCATATCCAAAATATTCGTATTGTTTGATTTTCTGCGCAAGCGGTGTATTCCATAAAAAATCAGGATGGATCAATAATGACCATCCTGTATGCTGCATTTCGGAATTTCCTTCTATAGAAAAAACTTGACCCGGTGAAATAAATAACAAAACTCCTTCTTTAAAATCATATTCCTGCTGGCCGTAGCGCATTTTTGCATTTGCATTTCTTTTGAGTGCAATAGAGTAGAAATCAAGCATCAGGCTTTTTGGTTCATTTTCGTTTAAGTATTTTAAATCTTCAAAATTATAAACACTTACAAGAGGATGTTCCGGTTTAGGCAGATTTCGAAATTGATGAAATTCGCTGATACTTTTTATTCGAACGGGTTGTTGATTTGCCATAGTCTAAAGTACTTAATTTTGGTTGTATATAGAAGCAAATTCTTTGGCATATTCAGCCAGTTTTGTTTTTCCTAATTCAGAAGCGCGATTCTTATAATAATCTTCACCTAGTGTACCGTTGTAAAGTCCGGCATACATTTCAACTAAACCTTGGGCAATTTTTGGCTGCATCCCAACAGAAACTAATCCGTTTAGGACTTCTTCGTCGCTGATTAACTGCCATTTTAAATCTGGTTTTCCAATGGCATCGCCCAGAATTTTAGCTGTTTCATCACCCGTTAATTCTTCACTAGAAACATAACGAATTTTTCTTCCGTCAAGCGGAGTTGTGATTTCTTCTGCAATAGCGCTGGCAATATCGTTTGGAGAAACCCACGGAATCAATTGATCTCCACCATAATTTGCTGCAATGATTCCTTGGTTTTTAATCATCGGAATATAAGCCAGCAAATTGTAATAAAATGAAGTCGGACGCATAAACGTAATCGAAACATCTGAAAGTTTATTCAGAACTGCTTCAATCTCGTTATAACGCTGGATAATTCCAGAATTCTGTTCTAAATGTGCACCAATACTGCTCAGAAAAACAACACGTTTTACACCAGATTGTTGGATTGCTTCGGCATAATTATTTCCTATTTTTCGTGTAAACGCATCCAAATCAAGATTCGGATCAAAATAATTTGCTCGAGGAATCATACAATAAACGGCATCTGCTCCAGTAAAAGTTTTGGTTAAAAAACTCAAATCTTCTACAGAACCAATTGCTGCCGATGCACCCAATTTTTCAATTTCTTCTTGTCTTGCATTGCTGCTTGCAATTACGGTAACCGAATGTCCTTTTTGTACTAAAGCTGCAGTTAAAGGCTTGCTGATGTTCCCTAAAGAACCTGTAATTATAATTTTCATAATTCTATTTTTTTGATGATACAAAGTTGCGAAGCATCTATCAAAGAGATGTAGCCAAATCTATTATTGATGTAGTCTAAAAATAGAATTATGAATCTGTATTTTATTTTTCAGATAATTTTCGTTCGGTTTCTGTTTGAGGTTTTCCAGTTGCATTCGGTTCACCCTTACCAGTTGTAATCAGCTTTTTTAAACTGTTTTGAATATAATTCGTCCAGCCAGATTTACAGACTTCATAACATTCATATTCAGGAACTAATCCGAAATGGGTGAATGTAAGTTCTGTTTTTCCGTTTTCTTCTGCGATTTTAAAAGTTGGTTTTGTTCCCGTCCATTCGGTTTTATCTTCGGTGAATTTAAAATAGTTTTGCTCAACCAGCCAGACTATTTTTTCATTTTTAATAACTTCAACCAGTTTTATTTTGCATCGATGAACATCTTCATAATGGTAATCAAATTCATCATTAAGTTCGGCAGTGTTTCCTTCAATTTCTTCAGACCACCAGCTTCTAACATTTTGTATGGCTTTAAAAACTTCTTCTGGAGATTGATCTACTATTATTTTTGTGGTAAAACTTTGTGCGCTCATTTTTAGTGATTTATAAATTAGTAAAGTAAAATTACAATCTAAAAATCAATTAGTTGAGGTGTTTAAAAGACAATTTTACGGTGTGTTTCGGACAAGGAAGGGGGGAGGGATTTTAGACTTTAGATTTTAGACTTTAGATTTTAGACTTTAGATTTTTGATTTAGACTTTAGATTTTAGACTTGATTTTTAGAATTTAGATTTAAACTTAATGTTGAATCATTTCTGTTTTACTTTTTCTAAAAATTCCAATTAATAAATTGATTATATAAATTGGAGTGGCTACGAAAATTATGATTAAGAATTCAGACACTAAAGTAATATTGATTAATTCAAAATCATCAAAATAATTATAAGTACGATTATTAAGATGGAGCTTGCCAAATACTACAACGATCCAATAAAAGAGAAAACTACCGATTAAAATTACGGTATGAATAATAGTCAAAAGTTTAAACAGCTGTTTATTTAAAATTTTTAGAACCAGCCAATACCCAAGCCCCATTAATAGATAAGAAAAAAATAAAATAATAGCTAAATGATAATTTGAAATGACAAAGTAAGTATCTGAAATGTTTATATCTAATGATGAGTTAGGATAATTGCTTGACACTAATGCAATGAATGCAACTATTACAGCAACAAACCAAAATAAATGATAAACTTTTATTTTTTTAAGATTCATGTTTATTTTAATAAAGTCAATAGAAATTTTAGGTAGAAGTGTTCTTAATCCTTCTTCCAAATTATTAACAAATTGATTTTAAGATTTAATTAAATACCGTCAATTAATGTGGAAGCACCTAAAACAAGACTTAAAAAAATCAAAATACTGATCAAACCAATCAAACAAGTTCTCCATCCGCTGAAAGTTTCTCCACCTTTTTCGATATGGTTTTGAATATTTTTTTCTTGATAAGTTTGAACAGCATAAGAAGCCATTCCTAAATAAGCCGCTGGAAACAAAATTGAAGGAAAGTTATCAGGAAGCCAGAATACCAATACAATAACTATTATTGTAGAAATTATAGTGAAAATCCATGTTTTTCTTGCTTTATCAAAATCATTAAAAGCTTTAAAATTTTCGGCAATGCAATATCCTCCAACTAGAATACCAGCAAAAAATGTTGCTGTTTTTATGGCTTTGGAAGAGTAAATTTTTTCGGTTGGAATTTCTTCAAATACTGATTTTTGTGACTCGTCTTCTTGTATCATTTTTTATTAATATTGGGTAATTACTGCTTTATAGTTTTTATTTTTTCTGGAATTAGATTCATCTGGTCAAAGTGCTTTTGCATCACATTTTCCAAGTCCAAAGTACCGCCTAGAATAATCATTTCTTTATTTTCAAAACGTTTTCCAAGTCGATCTTGGAGCATTACTTTTTCCATGCTTTGGGCAATTTCGATTTCATGTAAAAAATCATTTGGATGTCCAGCTGTACAAATTACAAGTCCAAGGGGAATTGTTTTCATTTTTCTTGAAGTTTCATTTTGACCGTATGCATATCCAACAGAATAAACACGATCAAACCAGCCTTTTAGTTTAGCAGGACAATCGCTCCACCAAACGGGATAAAGAAAAATAATGCAGTCTGCTCTTTCTATTTTTTCTTGTTCACTCCAAACATCTGCCGAAATCGGCAGTTCTGTTCTTCCAAAACCTTCACGTTCGTATTCTTCTTCAGACATATCGCTGTTGAAATTGGAAGCATATAAATCGGAAACTTCTACATTCCATTTTTCAAGAGCTAAAACAGATTTTAATTTTTCTAAAACTTGAAACGTATATGATTTTCTGCTGGGATGTGCGTAAACAATTAAAATATTCATTTTTAGATTCTTTAGATTTAAAACCTTTTGAAATAGAAATAATTTTGTACGAAAATACAAATTAAATCGAAAAAAGCTATCTAATTTATTCTTCCGAAAATTCTAGAATATCTCCAGGCTGACAGTCCAATACTTTACAGATTGCTTCAAGTGTACTAAAACGAATGGCTTTTGCTTTTCCTGTTTTTAAAATCGAAAGATTAGATAATGTCAAGTCTACTTTTTCTGAAAGTTCGTTTAATGACATTTTTCTTTTTGCCATCATTACATCTAAATTTACTATTATAGGCATAATTTCTAGTTTAAATAGTTAAGTCAATTTCAGACTGAATTTCAATTCCTCTTTTAAAAACCTGTCCGATAACAAATAGTATAACACCCATAAATATCCATACACTGGCACCTTCTAAATTTAATGTTTCTAGCGCAGGAAGCTTTACACCATTTGTAGTGAGCCAATTGTTGAATTTTGAAGCCCAGTAAGAAAACAAACCAATTCCAAAAGCCAGATAAGCCATGTAAAATATAAAACGATCCATTTCTGCAGTGAAAGGCTGTGTCACATTTAGCTTTTTCTCATGCAGCATTTTTACAATTAGGTAAAACATAATCGCTTTTAAAACAGCGACAATACTCATAAGAATCATTTCCTGAATATAATGGCTGGGACTGAAATTATAAAGATCTAGTAAATTGAGAAACCGTGCGTTGTATGAATTTATAGTCATTGTATAAATACCATTAAATAAATACATACCCGCTTCTATGCATAAACCAATAAAAATGATCCAAGATAAAATATTCAAAAATTTCAGGATTTCTGGTGTTCCAATTTTAATTTCCATTGTAATTAGATTAAAAGTTATGCTGCTAAAATAATAAATATTTATTGATAAACAATAAAAATATAATTTTTATCAAAAAAAAACTCCAGTAGACAGAAATCTATTGGAGTTGTTATTTTGTTTTTATAAGCAGTACTTTAGTTTTTCAAAAGACCACTTGTCCCGCTGTCCACTATATCTTTTTTGGCAGACAATAGGAGTGAAGAGCCAAAAAAGGATGCCGTTTCCATCGGGGCTAAAAGAGAAATTTAATTTTTTATAAGAGCAAATTTGAAAAAAATTATCGAATTGCTTTTCTTTCGTTTTCCAGCATTTTTTCGATATTAAAGTAAATACCGTCAACATTGTAAGCACCTTTTTCAAAACTTAGATAATCGCAGTTGTCGACAAGAGACTGACCTTTCGATTCGATTTCGAAAACGTTCAAAAGAACATATTCGTGTTCGACCAGTAAAACATGAAAACCAGTTTCGCATTTTTTTCCGTCACCAGAAGATAAAATCACATTCATAATACTGTGAAATCTAAAAGAAGTGATTTTAGATGAAGTTTCGTCGCCCTTTAAATGGTAAATATAAGAGAGGTAATTGAGTTGTTTGAGGTCAAAAGGAAATTCACTTAAAGAATGATTGATTAATTTAATAATCTCATCATAATCTGCGTTTTCGAGTTTTTCTTTTCCAAATAATTCGTTTAGTTTTTGCTCATCTGGCGATTTCCAAAAGGCATTGTATTTAGGCTGAAAAACGTATCCTAGATACAAATGGCGGTATTCTTCATGCGATAATAAAGTGTCATTTTTCGTCAGCCTTTCCATTAATTTGGGATAAAAGAATTTGGAATTCTTATCGTTAATTTCTTTTTCGATTGCTTTGTAATCTGGAATCGTGAAACCAAGTTCTTGAGAATACGTTTGAATTCCCAAACAAAAAATTAGGAGAAGAAAAATTTGTTTCAGCATGATTAGAAGGTTTTAGGTTGTAGTTCTGATCTTACTAAAATACAAATTAATTTAACGCAAAACGTTGTTATGATAATTGATTATATACTAATAAAGACCTTAAGTTTTATTATTTTCCGAACTGCCACCATTTCTTTTTACTAACTTCTTTCTTGTTTTTGTGATTGTGATAAATGCAAATCTGATCCGTTAAATAATCGTAAACATCATTATGTAAATATGGCTTTTTAGAACTCATAAGTTTTTTAGCCACACTGTTGATTTTCTTAATTTCTTTTTCGTCAAAAATTGACGACTCAGTTAATGTTGTTTGTATAAATTTCGCAAAATCTTTATGCTGTTCATTATAATTAATATTTCCGTTTCTAAAGGCTTCATCTTGAAGATTGTCTAAACCCCTTAACATTTCTGATTCAATTGTATTAGCTTTTCCGCTAGAAGGAATAAGACTTCTTAATTGTTCAACAACTTCTGGAAATTTGTAATTTGTTGGGAATTTAGGATAAATAGTATCACTAGGTTTATATAAACGCTCTTTTTTTTCACATTCTTCTACAAGTTTCTTTACATCTTCTGATGTGTGCTCGAGCCATTTTCTAGGTGTTATATCAAACTTGTTTTTTAAATCCAAATCAGCACCGAGCATAATTATTTTTTCAATAACGCTCAAATGAATTTGGCGTTCGTCACCTTCTGTTCGCCAAGGAAATCCTTGTATAGCCCAATAAGCAACTGTTGCTCCTTTACTGTCAGTTAAATTCACATCTCCTCCATAATCGAGAAGTAAATCCAGTGACTTTATAAGATTATGGCGTTGTACAGCTATGTGTAGAGCATTATAGCCACTTTTACAATACATATTAGGATTAGCACCATTTTCTAATAAATAATGTATCATTTCTGTTCTTTCAATTTCATCTTTGCATCCATATGATGTTAGAACTTCAATTATTAATGTGTTATAATATTCAGCATTTATATAGGAGTTAACATTGATATTTTCACTATTAATAATTTGCTTTGCAGAATCAAATTCTCCATTTGAAATTTTTGTAGCTAAGATTGAAGAGAATTGCTGTGGGAGTAGCTTTAAATTATTCATTGTAAATTTAATTTGTAATTTTCAAATGTACGTTTTTAATTACAAAAAATAATTTCTTGATGCAAAAACATAAAGTTTAGCTGTTTTAAGTTTTGAAATGAATTCATTCTAATGCCCAAGCTGTTTTCTTAAATCTAAATTTAAGCTGTATTGTTCTTCAATAGGAATTATTTTTCTCTGCACTTTGTTGATATCGTTTCCTTCTTCTGACCACAAGAATGGATAAAAATTAAAAACTTGATCGCCTGGCAGTACAGCAACTTCTTTCTTCCAATTTTCCCATCTGCTGCCTGAATAAAATTTGTCTAAGTCATTATTAAAGCAGAATTCTAAAAATTGAGAATAGGTAATATCAAGCGGTTCGTATTCTAAATTATCTGGAGCAAAATAATAAACATTGCCAAGATCTGTTCCTAAAGCGCCTCCGTTTAATATATAAAAACCACCCAGAGCATCGTCTGCAATTAAAAGATAAGAAGGAGCTTCTCCAAATTCTTTAAAAGATTTTCCTTTATTCCAATCCGGAAGACTGCGGTTGAGTTTGGAACTGCCTGAGCCTAAAATCCTAATCCAGCCGTTGTCTACTATGATTCCGCCGGTTTTATATACAATCGCACCCATTGGTGATTTTGTTGTTACTTGTGTATGATACAAAGCATCTTTGGCTTTTTGTGGATCTGCTGGAAGAATTTCTACTTTATTTTTGGCAGTATCAATCCATTCTTTTACTAATTTCCATCCAGAATCTTTTGGATCTATGAGTTCGTTTACAGGGCGCATTTTGGTTTGTGAAAAGGTTGTTGATGTAAAAAAAATAACGGCTAATAATTGAAAAAATTTCATTTTGGTTTTTAAGTTAATAGGGTTTGGTCATTAATCGAATAAGAACTCCTTTTCGTTTTACAAGATTTTTATAATCCCACTGAATTTCTTTTCCTTTTTCCAGCCAGCGTTTTAAATCTTCTTCATTGATTTGATCGGAGTTTGTATAACGGATTTCGGCAGCTTTAAAAGAACCTTCGTTTTGAAGTTTTTCTTCGTCAAAAGATTGTCCGCTCCAAAAAAGCAATCTAACAGAATCTTTCAATTTGCTATAACCCACAATCGGATTTCCATCTAAAAACCAAACCGGGTGTGCATGCCAGATTTTATTTTCCGCTTCAGGCAGCAAATGGTTGATTATAGTACTTAAAACTGTGCATATCTTTTGATCTTCATCGCTTTGAGAATCGTTATATGCCTGAATTTCTTTATTCATGTTTTTTAAGTTTAATGTGTTAAACTATTTCTTCAGAAGATTTTAAAAAAATACAGCTGCCATGTTGAGAGTATGCCTTTTCTTTTTCTGTAAATCCTCTTTTTTTATAAAATTCAATTGCTTTTGTATTGTTTTCTAGACATTTTAAAGTTACGGCAGATTTTGTTACGCCAATAGCTGCTTTTAATAATTCTGTTCCAATTTTTTTGTTTTGATATTTTTCGTCAACATATAAATGATGAATAAAATTTGTCGGCATCCAAATCGAAATAAAACCAACAGGAATATCATTTACTAATGCAGTGAGAATATATTCTCCCTGTGTGTATTTTTCGAAATCATCTAGATGGAATTTGGATGTATCGAGCCATGAAAAAGTTTTTTTTCTTTCGTTTAAAAATAATTCTTTTAAAGCTGGATAATGTTTATTTTGGACTTCTTCTATGATCATTTACGAATTCGTTTATTGATTTATTTTGAAATTTTCTGAAATCAAAGAACCATCTTGTGCAAAACCTTGAACTGAAAATAAATAACCTTCTAATTGAGGATTGGATTTTATTTTGAATGAAACCTCTCCATTATTCGTTTGTAAATCTGGTTTCCAATCAATTTCTGTCCAATTACTGTACTTTTCGGTATTGAAAGTGTAAATTGGTGAATAGTATTTTTTGTCTTTATCAAATCCGTCTGTAATGATGTATTGATTAAAAAGTTCAACGATATTATTTTGATAGTTTTGTGTGGTGAAAACCTGAAAAATTTTATTTCCTTTCACAGTTTGAATCATAATGTTTTCGATGTCTTTTATTTCTAAAGAAACACCAAGTAATTCATTAGATGAAATATATTTTCCATCAATATACAAAACGGCTTCTTTGTCAATTCCAGTTTCAAGATAGGTTTCTTGACCTTTCCAGGTTACCATTTTGACATTTTGATCAAAATTTAAAAAATACATTAAATCTTTGTTCTTAAAATGTTCTGCAATTTCTATATCATAATATTTCCCAATATCAAAAACCAACGGCTGGTATTTTTTAATAAGCTTTTTTCGATCGACAGCTCTTTTGTTTTGGGCAGTAATTCTTATTTCATCCAATTTTATAGAGCCTGCCGTATACATCTCATTCCATGAATTCTCGTTTAAAATAGAAGTTTGTTTTATTCTGTTTTCAATGTTTAAATTAGTCAGCGACGAGTTTTTTAAATTATTAAGCTGAATATTTTCTGGTTTTATGGCCTCATTATTGTTGTTTACAAATGAAATTTTGACAGCATCTCCCTTGTAAATGAGAAGATTATTGAAGCTGAAATCTTTTTTTCCATTCAAAAATATTTTATCAATAATTATATTATCTGTTGTTAATAGAGCCAGATGATTTGCAGGAAGAGTTGACAAGCTGCCCTTTAGCTTAAATCCTGCTTCAAAATCATATTTATAAACAGGATTTAAGTCAGCAATCATTTCTTTTAATGTAAACTGAGTCCAGCCTTGCGTAAGCAACAGTAAATCTAAATGCTGGTTTCTGTTATCATTTTTTGTATTAAAATAATAGGCAGGATTTTCAATATATCCTTTTACGTACGGGGATAGGAGGAAAGCACTTTTTATAGTATTGTTTTCCGTATAATTTAATGCGTTTAGAGGTAATACTGACGTACTCAAATTTGCATTTATACTTTGATCTAAGTGAGATATTTTTAGTTTGTAGTTAATAGAATCATTTTCGACTGTTGTTTTTTCTATCGCAACGATTGGTTGTACTTCTTTTTCAACATAAAATTTTCTTTCTGCAATTGGCTGATTATCTTTAAAAAGGGTAATCTTATTAATACCATTATAGAAGTTTTTTTTGTCGATTTCTAGATTTAATGCTTCTAAGTTTTGAATTTCGAGATAATCTAGAATATTATTTTTTTGATGAAATAACAGTTTGTAACGATTCTTTTTTATTTCAGGAATAGAATTGCTGTTTGTCTTAAGACTTAGTTTAATATACTCAGGCGATGTATTGTCAAGATTTAAAAGAATACCTGTCCTTTGAGCAGCAGGCAGATTTACTTTTATTAAAGTGTCATTAATATGGACTACGGCACTGTATGTTTCATTTGGCTCATAGATAAAGTTACACCTAGTCATTCCCAAATGCTGGCTTTTAAAAGTGGCAACTTCCTTATTTTTTGTATTTATTATCTTGCCTAAATAATCAATTCCTTTTCCATTACATAATGATTTAATGCCAATTGTATTTTCTACATTCTCCAGTAAATAACCTCCTTCTGGAAAGAACTGAATATCATATTTATTCTTCGAAGAGGTTTGTTTTACGGAAATGTTGTTCAGAATATTTATTTCTTGAATAAACGTATTGTCATCTCCAAAATTTCTCATGTAATTTGTCGCAGCTTCAAGATAATAAACTCCAGTTTTTAGCGAATCGTTTAATATAAACTGTCCTTTTCCGATTCCTTTATAAATAAAAACTTGCTGATTTTGAATTATTTTGCCTTTTACATCCAAGAGATTCACATTGAGACGTGTTGTTTTTAGAGAAGGTTTGTTCGAAATGTCACCAACATAAGCTTTAAACCAAACAATGTCATCAATAAAATAAGATGTTTTATTGGTATGAAGAAACACTTTTTCAAAATATAACGGATTTTTTTTAAGCGGTTCAATAACAGTATCAAGAAAGGATTCTTTTTGTGAAAAGGTTGTTTCGGGATTTTTCACTGCATTTTCCTGAGAAAATGAAATGCCGCAAAAACATGCTGTAATAATAAAAGTTATAATCTTTAATTTCATTTAGAGATGTCTTTTTATATTGAGGTTATGTTTTTAGGCGGGCTAATTTTTTTAAAAGACCAAATCAAATTCGACTTGTTTTAAATATCTGATTTCTACTGTTCTTCGATTATAGAATTTCCTTTAGAATGATCTCCAGAGGTCCATTGCCAGGTTTCATGGAGTCTTATTTTTCCGTTCTCTAAAACTTCTGGTTTCGAGGAACACATTCCTGTCATTAATTCGCCTTTGTCATTTACTTGATGATAGCGCATTTCGATATTTCCTTTTTCATCAACCAAACCAATTAAATGCCCAGTAACTATTTTTCCTCCCGAATATTGAGCCGTTAAAATATTCCCTTCTTGTTGATAATGAAATACTGTCTCGTGAGACGTTTCTCCATTGTCACTATTGCTGAAGGGTTTGAAAATTTTACCGTTGTAATTAATCATTTTGGATTTTTTAGTCTTTTCGATTTAAATCTGTAATCAATAACGGATTGTTCTCTTTAAGTTTGTTGACTAATTCTTCGACTGTTCCAGGATTTGCTTTGATATGTTCGAATTCAGATGAAGTTATTCCAACAATCTGTAGAAATGAAACTTCTCCATGCGGGGTATGTTTTTTTTCAATTTCGGGATCATTTACAATAACAAGTGCTGTAATATCGGTATCTGTATCGAGACGAATAGGTCCGTTTGCAGGCATGTAATGAAATTCTTCAAACCAGTTACCGCTGCTAAAAACATATTTTGCAATATTTTGAAGTAGAACCACTGCCCAGCTTGGGTTTCCGTTATCGGCTTCGAAAGGTTTTAGTCTAAAAGTAAGCTCAAAACCCCATTTGCTAAATTCCCCATCAACTTTTTCTTCATTATAATATAATTCAGAAAATCCGTAGGTTATAAAATGATAATGATCTGTTTGTTTTTTACTTTCATACACGCTTATACCATCTAGAGGGTCTTCTCCACCAAGCATATAACTAATCGCAGGTACAAAATGTTTAGGTTCCTGCCCTGGATACAGTCGGTCAAATTCTTTGTCAATTTCTAACCATCCAACGGCGTCATCTTCTGAAAATTCTTTCTTGTATTCTTCTAAAGTCATCTTTATCGGTTTGTAGTTTAAGTGTATACAAGATATTATTTTTATTCGAAAACTGGGAATTTACGATATAAAAAAATCCGACTCGCTTTCGCAAATCGGATCTTGTTTTATTCTATTTTTTTTATCAGCTGCAGAGTGCCTTGCTGTAAACCTTTGTAATAATCGCCTTTTTTTAACTCAGGAACCACATACGCAGCTATGATATCTTTCATTTCTTGATCGGTCATTTTTGCACGTATTTTGTCAACTCCCTGCACTTGAATTTGTCTTAGTTGTTTACTGATTACAATTAAAATTGAAGTGTCGATCTTTAATTTAGAAAGCAGGTATTTATCTAAGTCCAGCGAATAATCTGTCAGATCTGTATAAGGTGCTATTGTTGCGGTTGTAACAATTAGGATTTTGCTTTTTGTTTTGGCTTCACTTGCTTTCAGATAATCATTTAAATCCTTGATTTGTTTTGGAGTAAGGATTTTTTCGAAATCATTTACATAATCGTATGATTTGGCAAAGATGTTTTGTGCTTCACCTTTTGTTTGTGCAAAAAAATAATTTGGAAAAAAAAGAACAATTGCAAAAACGAATACTAATTTTTTCATGGCAGATATGTTGATTTGGGCGATGCAAAACTAATGCTTTATTATTAAAATTCAGGTCTTAAATTGTTACGAAAAATCAATATTTATTTCCCATAACATTCAAATAAAAAAATCCGATTTACAATTGAATCGGATTTTAAAATTTTACTGCAATAAAGGAAGTAAATGATCCCATTTAAGTTCTTTTGCAAAATCTAATGCAGTTTTTCCATTTTCGGTTTTGGCATTTTTATCTGCGCCAGATTCTAATAAAACTTCAATAGAAGTCTGATTTCCTGCAATTGTTTCGCGATGTAAAAACGTATAACCCAATTCGTCTTGAGCTGTTATTTCTTCAGGATTATTTTTTACAAAGTCAATAAGGCTTTCTTTCATGTTTTTACTCATCGGATGTTCAATGATGTTTTCTGGTTTTTCTTTTTGTTCGTTAACCACCAGAATATCATTAAAATCACCAAAATCTAATCCCCAAGCTTCATCATGTGATGCTCTTTCTTCCTCATTCATTTCAGAACGCATTGCCTGAATCGTAAAAGCACCATACGTTTTTCCACCAATTGCAAATAACCAATCGCTGATTTGATTTACTGGAATTTGTACTTCATCACCGTTATTTACATTCGTTAATTCGTCAGGATCATTTACTAGAACACCGTATATATTTTCTCCGTCAAAATTTACATCGTTAATCCACATGTGTTCTACAACAGTTTCATTGTCGATTTCCTGCGTAAAAGCCAGTTTTACACAAGCTACATCAAGTCCTGGAATTATTCTGCGGTATTCCCAAGACAATTCTCTCCAGAAATATTTAAAGGTTTCTTGTGCTTTTTTATAAGCTTCAATCATTTTTGGATTTTCTCCGTCGGCGTAGAATATTTTTGTTTCTTCCATTATATAATATTTATAAGTGATTATCTAGATTATTATGATCTTCTAAACGAATAAAAAACCGATTTGTTTTTGCAAATCGGTTTTTTATATTTGTTAAAATTTAAATCGATTGGTATTGTCACTCCAACCTTTCCATTCAAATATTTCGACTATTTTTTCGGTAATATCTTTTTGTTTTTCTGTCCATTTATTTACGGTTAACAAATAAAAATCTGAGCTATAATGATTTTCAGTGTAGTCAATATAAGCTATTGCATCATTTTTTTCTAGTATTACAATTTTATCAAATGATCTTTTGTAATCAAAATAACTTATAAATTCCGATATTTTATGTTTCATTGCATTATCATTTTTTGGAAAAAGATAAGTGTAAGATCTTGTTTTTATTTTACAGCAATTTGTACAAACGTGATTTATAACAAAATTATATAAATTTAAGTCTTCGTAATAGATAATTTCTTTTGTTTTTATATTTATGAGGGATCTAAAGATGATTGGGTTATCTTTTAATAAATCATTTTTTTTTATACCAAAGTAAAGGTCTTGTTGTCCTTCTTGTAATAATAATAAAAATTCTTCCTTTTTATTATATGAAATGATTAATCGTTGATTTGTAAATATATAATTGTGAGCTGAATGAATATATTTTTTATTTCCATAAATAATCGAGTTATTTAAATCAGTAAAAAGATTAAGAACCTTATTTATGTCATCTGATAAATTAATGCCCAGCCTATCTCCAAAATTAATCTCTTCCTTAGGTTGAATAATATCAATTTCATACCAGGTTTTAATAAATTCTCTTATAATAATAAAAATATTTTTATCATTAATTGTATGAATGATTGGAATATAATTCATAAAAGCTCATTTTTTAAAAAGAAACAAACATAGATAAAATACTACAAATATAATAGATCGGAAACAAAAAAATCCGACTTGTTTTCACAAATCGGATTTTTTATATCAAAAGTAAATCGGGTTTAGAAATTTACATCGTCTGCAATATTCCCGCCTTGTTCTGCGGCAAATTTTGCAGCATATTCTTTTTGTTTTTCCTGCTGATAATTTGTGAATTCCATGATGTCTTCTGAATTCCAATTCTGATTTTGCTCCGTCATCCATTGCATTGCCACAGATTGAAAATCGGCAAGATTGATTCCGAAATTATCCAAAATCCATTGAGCACCGTCAATTCCGTATTCATAAGCTGCTTGTCTTGCTCCGGCAAGTTCTTCGTAGAAATAGCGATCAGTTCTGATTCTTTCTAGATTTGCAGCACCTTCTTCAGAAATTTCAGCTTTAAGATTTTCCAACTGAGGAACTGTTACATTTTCAGCGTAATATTGTCCGAATAAAGTTGTAACCGTAAACGAAGTATCTTCGCCCATACGCTGCGGCCAGATTGTATTTAATTCTTCCCAGATTATTGGTTCAAATCCCATTGCTTTACAAACTTCCAAGTAATCTATTCCGGCGCTTATTTTAAGACACATTGCGGTATAAGTTCTTAAATCTACGCCATGTACAGGTTCTAAAAACGGATTGTTGTCATCTACTTTTACAAATCCTGAAGTTTGAATTCCTGAGTATTTTAATGAATTAGCATGTTCAAATCGTATCATTTGATCAGAATCGCAATTGTTCCATTCTGTGTAAACTGCTCTTCTGTAGTTGAAATATATATTTTGAATATCTTTTTCATCTAGATTTTCGCCGTTTGCTCTTTCGTCTGCAATCCAAGCTTCCGCTCTTGCAGCTACTTCATTATCAAAATCTTCTACATCGTAATGTGTTCCGTGTAAAGTTTCAGGATCGTATTCTGTTTCTTGATAATTGTTATCGTCTTCGTAATTGTTATTTGAAGTCTGGGCTTCGTAATTTTGGTTTTCCTGTTTATTGTCTCCGGTTAGAGATCCAAAAAGCTTTTTAAACATTTGTCGATTTTTAGGGTTAATAACTATTTATATTTCAATTGATTTTGATACATTTTTTCGTTGTGTTCTTTCAAATCTGGGGTAATTTTATTCCACTCATCATACATTGCTCTTAAATAAGTATGATATAATTTTGGAGCATTTTGAATTGCAGACTGTCTTTGTTCTTCCAGTTCATCCATTTTCGCATTGATTTCACTCAAAACTTTTTTGTCTGTTTCGTGTATTGTGCTCAAACTTAATTCATGTCGCTGATGGTAAAAGGCACGCTCTCTTTCATTTTCAATTTCATAAGCCTCTTGTAAATGGGCAGTTCTCTGTTCGGCAAGTCCCCGTGCAATATGTTGTAAATTCCTTCCCTGTGTGCTTGGCACAAAAGTATTCTGTGTTTTGCAATACGGACATGAAATATAGGTTTCGATTAAAAAGATTTTTTCGATTGTGATATTTCCACCGCATTGTTTACAGCTGAATTTATCTTTAATAGATTCAAATTCATCTAAGATTTTCTGATATTCTATTTCAAGATCACGCTCCTGTGTTTTTTCTATTTGTTTTCTCCAATATTCATATTTGTCTTCAAAACCTCTATGATAACGATCGGAACAAACAGTTCTAAAATCAGAAATTAACCCGTAATATTTACTTAGAACAGAAACCTGCGAATTGATGTTTTGGTAAGTATCCAATATTTTTTCTTCAAAAGTATCTCTGGCTTTTTCTCTTATATTGTTTAATTGCCCATTTACACCTGAATAAACTTTCTGAAAAGTTCTTTTATAAAGATCATCGTCTTCTTCTAAAATCTGTTTTAGTTCTGGAATTGCTGCCGTTGCAAACTCTTCTATTTTGGTTTCCAATTTTTCTAAAAAACTAAACCATCTTTCTTGTGATTCCTGAAGTTCACAATACCAATCGGGTAGACTTTCTTCTTTTTCTTTCTTGAATAATCCGAACACTTATCTTGATTTTTTAAATTGAATTATCTTCTTTCTTAATGTAAACTCCGTCTGTAAGTTGTACTGTTATGAACTCAAATCCGCAATAAGCGCAATGTGTTACGCCATCTTGTTTGGCTCTTCCAGCGCCGCAATTTGGGCAATCCCTTACATTCATTTGGGCTTGGGTAATTTCTAATTCACCGCCGTAATTAGATTGTTTTTTTGCGTTTGCTTTAAGTTTGTCTAGAAATGAATTGACTTTTTTTTCTTCCATTACAGTTCACTTAATAGTTCAGATTTCTTTGTTTTAAATTCCGCTTCGTCAATTAAACCAGCATCAAACAAAGATTTGAGTTTTTGTAGTTTAGAAGTCAGATCGTCTGTTTCTTGTTTTGGAGTTTCTTTATTCTGCTGTATTTGGTTTAAAAGAATTCCCATACTCAGTGCATTTTGTGTTGCATCGTGAAGCGCTGTTCCTTTGTCTCCAATAGCAGTTGCGGTGTTAAATTTGGTAAACTTATCCATATCAGTTACCATATTCATATTGGTGATTTTATCGTAATGAGCGGTAACTTCTTCTGGCAATGTCACGCTGGTAATAACAAACTGCGTTAATTCAATTCCCAATTGTAGAAAATATGGTTTAAGATAAGGCTCTATTTTTTGACCTAATTGGGTAATATTTCCAGCAACATCAGTAATTGTAATATTTTCATTTGCGAGAACTTCACCAAATTTTGGCGCAACAAAATCTCTTAATTGATTCTGTAATTCAAAAATGGTCAACTGTTGGTATGTTCCTGCATATTGACGAAAGAATTTGGCAGCATCAACAATCTTCATATCAAAACTCCCAAAAGCACGAACCCTGATTTGCCCAAACTGAGAATCATTTAATAGGATAGGAGCAGGAGTTCCCCATTTGTTATTGATAAATTGATGAGTATTGAAAAAGTAAACGTCAGCTTTAAACGGACTTTCAAATCCGTATTTCCAGCCTTTTAGTTTACTCAGAATCGGAATGTTTTCTGTAGATAAGGTGTAAAGTCCCGGTGAGAATACATCTGCAAGCTGTCCTTCATTTAGTAACATTGCCTGCTGACTTTCTCTAACGGTTAATTTTGCTCCTTTTTTGATTTCTTTGTCTTCATCATAATATTTCCACATTAATAGATTGGGATCAATTGTAGTGGCTTCAATTATTTCTATAAATGGTAATTTCATGCAAAATTATTTAGAAATAATAAAAATAAGAATTTTAAGACGATGAGAAAATTTTTTAATGTCAAGTTTTTAACAAATTTTTCTTTATAAAAGTTTAAGGCTTTATTTTTAAGACAATGTATTATCATTCTTTGTTCCTCGATATGACAAACAAAGCTGTTGATTGGATATAACAATAAAAAAATCCGACTCGCTTTCGCAAATCGGATTTTTAGATTGAAAATTATATATAACCGTAAAACGGTATATTTTTACAAGTGAATTACTTCGCCGTAAGCATCTGCAACAGCTTCCATAACAGCCTCGCTCATTGTTGGGTGAGGGTGGATAGATTTAAGGATTTCATGACCTGTAGTTTCTAGTTTACGAGCTACAACTGCTTCAGCAATCATATCTGTAACACCAGCACCAATCATGTGGCATCCTAACCATTCTCCGTATTTAGCATCAAAAATTACTTTTACGAATCCGTCTGCAGCTCCGGCAGCTTTTGCTTTTCCAGAAGCTGAGAATGGGAATTTACCAATTTTTAATTCGTAACCTTTTTCTTTTGCTTGTTTTTCTGTTAAACCTACAGAAGCAATTTCAGGAGTTGCATAAGTACAACCTGGAACGTTTCCGTAATCAATAGGATCTACGTGAAGACCTTTAATTTTTTCCACACAGTTAATTCCCTCAGCAGAAGCGACGTGAGCTAAAGCTTGCCCTGGAGTAACGTCTCCAATTGCGTAGTATCCTGGAATGTTAGTTGCGTTGTAAGCGTCTACCAAGATTTTATCTCTGTCAACAGCAATACCAACTTCTTCTAATCCGATATTTTCAATGTTTGTTTTGATTCCAACAGCAGAAAGTACGATGTCAGCTTCAAGAACTTCTTCTCCTTTAGCAGTTTTAACAAACGCTTTTACTCCTGCACCAGTTGTGTCTATACGCTCAACAGATGAGTTAGTCATAACTTTAATTCCTGCTTTTTTCAATGAACGCTCAAATTGTTTTGAGATATCTTCGTCTTCTACAGGAACTACGTTTGGCATAAATTCTACGATAGTAACATCTGTTCCCATTGAGTTGTAGAAGTGAGCGAACTCAACTCCAATTGCTCCAGAACCAACAATGATCATAGATTTTGGTTGTGTTGGCAATGACATTGCCTGACGGTATCCAATTACTTTTACACCATCTTGAGGTAAGTTTGGTAACTCACGAGAGCGAGCTCCAGTAGCGATGATAATGTGGTCAGCGCTGTATTCTGTAACTTTATTATCTTTATCAGTAACGTCAAGTTTTTTTCCTGGTTTTAGTTTTCCAAAACCTTCAATAACGTCAATTTTGTTTTTTTTCATTAAGAATTGAACTCCTTTGCTCATTCCTTCAGCAACACCACGGCTGCGTTGAATTACTGCTGGGAAATCTTTGTCAAATTCTGAAACTTTCAATCCGTAATCAGAAGCGTGTTTTAAATAATCAAAAACCTGAGCCGATTTTAGTAATGCTTTAGTTGGGATACATCCCCAGTTTAAACATACACCACCAAGATTTTCTTTTTCAACTACAGCTACTTTAAAGCCTAATTGTGAAGCTCTAATTGCTGTAACATATCCGCCAGGACCACTTCCTAAAACAATAACGTCGTATTTCATTTTTTTGGTTTTTAATATTAACTACCGAAAATGAAGTTTATATTTCCGAAACTCATTTTTCGATTATTATTCTTTTGTTATTTGTGCTTGCGAATTTAATGATTTATTTTAAATCAACGTTCGAAAATTTGTTTTTAGCAACACAGATTTTGGTCTTTTCACAGAAACTGAAGTAATTGTTAATTGTAAATTGTGAATTATGAACTGAAAATTGACATTTAGAAGTTAAATCTGAAAATTTATCGATACCAATACCAATGTCAAATATCAATGTCAAAAATAATGTAGCCACAGATTGTTAGGATTAAAAAGATTTTAAAATCAGTGTTAATCTGTGTAATCTGTGGCTATTATAATTTTAAATTTCATGTGGAATTCTTTGCGTGGCTTCGACTTCCTTATTAATTGTTAATTGTTAGTTGTTAATTTTGAAGTAACATCAAACAATTAATAATCAACCATCAACCATTAAATCTTAACGTGTCCCCAGTTTTCTCCGCTGGCAATTCTTCTGATCTGCATTTCGCTTACTCCGAATTGTTTGGCAATCATTTTAAGACGTGTTTTTTGTTCTGGGCGCGCAAGAATTTTTTTGATTAACATGACTTTCGTTGTTGTTAATTTTCGTCCGTCGGCTTTAAGATTGTGTTCGATTAGATTCTTTTTGGCTTGGATAACTCTCGGACTTTTACGGCTGTGCGCCATCATTTCCTGCTTGGTTGCCCAGCGTAAATTGCTTACATCATCATTTGCTCTGTTGTAATCTAAATGCAGAACATACGTTTGATCTTCGGAATCTTTCGGAATAAAATATTGGGCTACTAATTTGTATAGGAAGAGATATTTGTTTACGATTTTATCGTCTTTTTTAACCTTAAAACGGAAGGTTGGATATCCATCGCTTAATCCGCCTTTCAGGATGCGTCCGTTTTCAATTTCATCAGTAAAACTTATAAGTCTTCCTCTGTTTGAAATTGCATATCTTAATTGTAATGAGGCATTTATTTCTATTTCTTTAAACTGTTCGTTCGGATAAAATCTATTTTGTGGCATTTTCTTTTACATTTGATTTCTATATTCTCAAAGATAAATAATAAACGAAAAATTACCGCTATGTTGTTGATTATGAAAGATCAATTTTATGATTTCTATAACGCTAATTTAACGTTTTAAAGCGATTTCGACAGTTTTTAATCGGATTTTAAATCACAAATTGTGAATTATGTAGTTTTTTAATTTTCCAGTAAGTATAAATTTTAAGATAATGAATTGTTAATTACTGATCGAGCCAATTTTTAAAATTATTAATTTCTTTTTTGCTGATGAAAATAGGGTCGTTTTCTACAGAAGGAACGGTCAAAATTAGTTCGACTTTTTGGTGAGAATGTTTGATGACTTCTTTGATGCTGTTTCTATGAACGATATACTTTCTGTTTATTTTAAAAAAGTTAAAGGTGTCTAGGCTGTTTATGATGTCTGTAATCGTACTATTATATAAGTAACTATTTCCAGATTTCACATAAATAAAAAGATGCTTTCCTGTGGCAGCAAAATAATTGATTTCGCTTTCATTAATTGAAATCAATTTATAACCGTGGTTGACCAAGAAATGACGCTGTATTTTACTGTTTTCTGGATTTTCTAGCGCTATTAGGGATTGAAGCGTAGACTCGCTGTTAAAACTGTTTTTGATTTTTTTGAATTTATGAAGCGCCTCTAATAATTCTGTTTCTTCAAATGGTTTTAAAAGATAATCGATTGTAAAATGCTTGAAAACAGATATCGCATAAAAATCGTAAGCGGTAATAAAAATAACGGGGCAGGCGATGATTGTTTTTTCGAAAATCTCCAAACTCTTTCCGTCGCCCAGATGAATGTCCATAAAAGCTAAATCGACTTTGTTTTCACTAAAAAAAGCAACAGCTTCTTTTACAGATTTTAGAACTGTAATTGCTGTGATCTGTAGAATTTCCTGCTGCTCTAAAATGGATTTTAGATAGCTGGAAGCAAGATATTCATCTTCAACAATAGCAATTTTCATCTTTTAGACATTTTTATACGCTCGAATTATTTGCAAAGATAATTCACTAATTATTTATTACAATAAAGAATGCATTTTGTTGTAAATATTATATCAAAAAAAAAAGGTCCAGTTTTTCAACTGAACCTTTTAAAAAAACAAATAGGTATTATAGATTGGGATTGTTCAATCTCGCACTTGCTGGATAAATAATCGTGTAACGCGGATCGTTTTGTATCAAAGTATAATCTTCACCACCAAATTTGTGAACAATTTGTTTTTGAGATGTTCTTCTCAAATCAAACCAACGCTGTCCTTCAACAGCAAATTCACGTTGTCTCTCGGCTAAAATGAAGTTTGTTAAATCAGCTTCATTCATCGCATTTACATCACTTTCAAGCTGAGCATATGCTGCAGCAGTATATCTGTTTTTGATGAAACTCAACAATGTTGTTTTAGCATCGCCAAGGTTATTTAATTTTGCAGCTGTTTCTGCCTTTGTTAAATACAATTCAGAAGTTCTGAAAGAACATTTTTGATCGTCATTACCGCCTTTTTGAATTCTAAAACGGCTTCCGCTTGCTAAAAAGTAAAGAGGAAAACGTAAATCGGTTGTTCTGCTGTAAGCCGCAATTAATTCAGGCGAAGCATATGAAGCTCCCTTTAATCTGTTAATGTATGCATCTTCTAAAGCTAAAATAGATTCTTTTGAATCGTATTTTGTTGCAAAAACAGAGGCAGCTTTTAAATCAACCAGATTGTTGTTGATTGCCAACGCTTTATTTGCAGCATCTAAAGATTTCTGCCATTGTTGCTGATGTAAGTAAACACGGCTTTCTAAGCTGAATAATGCAACTTTTGAAAAACGATAATTTAAACCTTTTGGTTGTGAATTTAAATTGATTAGTTTTTCAGCTTCTTGAGTATCAGTAATTATTTGATTGTAAATTACTTCAACACTTTGAGGAACGAAAACCTGCTCCAAATCAATTTCTAAAACCAAAGGAACGCCTTTGTCTGAAGCAGCAGTTGCAGCGTTGTATGGTTTTGCGAAAAGGTTAACCAAATCAAAATAAGCCATTGCTCGTAAAGCATAAGCTTCTCCAATTAATTGATTTTTTTCTTCAGAAGCAGCTAGTTTTTTTGATGCTTCGTTGATCACCACATTCGTGTAGAAAATTACATTATATAAATCCTGATATTGAAAATCTCTTGTAATACGGTCTGGATTGGAATCTTTCCAGATAAAAATATCTTTGTAGATATTGACATCTTCGTTAAATTCATCCATCGTCAATTCATCTGTACGAAGTGTTGTCAATGCTTTATGTTCCGGATATTTTGAATATCCTGTTGTTAATACCGCACGAAATTGTTCTTGTGTTTCTGGAATAACACGGCCAACAGGTGTTATATCCAGATAATCATCGCAGCTTGTTACTGCAATTGCAGCAACAAAAAGTAATATGTATTTTGAGATTTTTTTCATCTTTAATTGTATTAGAAAGTTACATTACATCCTAAAGTGAATGATTTAGGAACTGGTTGTGCATAAATGTTTCCGAAAGTTTCTGGATCAAAGTAACCTTTGTAATCTGAACTAATTACGAATAAGTTTCTTGCCTCAACATTAAGTCTGATGCTTTGAATATTGATATGATCTGTAAATGCTTTAGGGAATGTGTATCCTAAACGCATACTGCTTAATCTCATATAACTCATTTCACTAACCCATGTATCTAAATAATTGTAAGTTGGAATTTGATTTTGTCCAGAAAACCATAAGTATGCCATATACGAATCTCCTGTTCCAGAATCCTTACTTGTAATTCCAGGTAAATTAGAAGATGTATTGGTTGGTGACCATGCATTTAAAATATCATTAGTATAATTTTGTCCTCTATCAACTATTGTCCCGTTATAAGGAGGAGTTCTTACTACAGTTTGCTTCAAATTGAAGGCAGCAGCTACTGTGAAATCAAAATTACTTACTTTAATAGTGTTGGTAAGACCACCTGTAAATTTAGGGTCTCTATCGCCTAAGTAAACAAATAGATCTCTCATTTCAGCAGCTGATAAACTTGACTGTGTAAGTTCTCCAGGGAAGAAGTCAGCATAAGGATCATATAATCCGAAGAATTTCTGAGCATTTACTGTTTCTCCTTTTTTGTTTACAAATAAAGGATATCCGTTTTCGTCAATTCCATTTGTTTTATAACCAAAAACAGCATTTACAGGAAGACCTTCTCTACTTGGAAGAAAATCATTATCACGTACTTCAATACGATCTACATTACTTTTGTTGTGAGAAAAGTTAATACTTGTATTCCATTTAAAATTTGGACGGTCAATATTTCTTGTAGACAAAGTAATCTCGTAACCTCTATTGGTTACTTGCGCCCAGTTTAAATTCGTGTATTCAAAACCATTTTCTAACGGAAGTGCTCTTGAACCAATTAAGTCAGAACTTTTTCTTCCGTAAAAATCAGTTACAATGCTGATACGGTTGTTGAATAAGCCAAGATCCATACCTAAGTTGGTATTAGACGTTTTTTCCCAACGTAATTTATCGTTTGGCGGACTTTCAACAGAAATAGTTTGTTCTGTCTGCCCAGGTAAAATGGTTGTGTTTTTATACGTTCCTACTACAAATGGAGAAGTATTTTTGTCAATGTTACCTTGCAAACCATATGAAGCACGGAATCTTAAATTAGAAACTGTTAAGTTGTCTTTTAAGAAATCTTCTTCAGAAACGGTCCATGAAGCAGATGTTGACCAAAGCGGCAGATATTTGTATTTTGGATCTACACCAAATAAATCTGAACCATCGTATCTAACACTTCCAAAGAAACTGTATTTTCTATCGTATGTATACGATGCCGTAGCAAAAAATGAAGCAAAAGCATTTTCGTTTTCCGTTTTCAAATACGTTCTGTATTCCAAATCATTAGCAAAATTGGTATTTGGGAACATAATTGGTTTTGTAGTCAAAGTGCTCTTGTCAAATCCAAAACCTTTTGTTGAAATAGAAGTTGCGTAACTTCTTCTTAACTCATTACCAATCATGGCTTCAACTTCGTGCTTTTCTCCAAAAGTTTTAGAGTAATTCACCATAGTTTTTAGATTGTACTGAAAAAAGTCAGTGTTTGAGTTTTGGATAATACCACCATCAGGAAGGAAATAGTTGAAAGCTCCGTTAGTAAAGTAACGAGATTTTTCTCTTTGTTTTCTAGTATAATAAGTGTCTTTATCAGCAAATTTTTCGCTAGAAGTATTGTCTAATTGTAAACCTAATTGTGATGTTACTCTTAAATCTCTAGTGATTTTGTATTCAGCGTCCAATAAAGCTTTTACAGCTCTTGTTTTTAAGTCGTAAGAGGTGTTTGCTCTTTCTTCTAAAATATTAAATGGAACATAACGATCTGAGTAACCAGAAATATCTTGGTCATATTTATAACTTCCGTCAGCATTGTATGGAGTTAAATATGGGTTTACATTTCTAGAATAATTACTTGGACTTGTAAAAGCATCAGTATCTGTTAAGTAAGATGTAGTTTTGTTTTCAGAACCAAAAATTCCAACTCCAACTTTAAATTTATCTGTAATTTCGAAATTGTTTTTCAAAGTTAAGTTGTAACGTTTGAAACCAGTCCCGATAGTTGTTCCTTTCTCATCATAGTATCCTAAAGAGAAATAGTAATCTGATTTTTCACCACCGCCAGATAAACTTAAACCGTGCTGCGTGTTTATTGCAGTTTGGTAAATTAAGTTACCCCAGTTGGTATTGTTGTTTCTTAAATCATTAATCGATTGTTGAGTTGCTGGACTTAAAGAAGAAAATCCACCAGCTCTAAAAGCAGCTAGTTCATTAGATCCGTTAAGGATACGAGAAATTTCTCCAGCGTTGTCTCTGTATGTTAAATCTTCACGGCTTGCCATGTTAAGCTCTAAATCAACTTTTTGGCTTGCATTCAATAAGTTTAATTTAGAAAATTCTGGTCTTTGTGTAATAAAAGTATTTGTATTAAAGTTTACAACCATTTTACCGGCTTTACCTTTTTTAGTAGTTACAACGATTACACCATTTGCAGCACGAGCACCGTAAATAGCCGTTGCAGCAGCATCTTTAAGAACGGTAATATCTTTAATATCGTCTGGGTTTAAACCTGCGATAGAGAAATTGTTTAATACATCGATATTATCTTTATCGTAATTTTTTGGAACTTCATTTCCTTCTAATGGTAAACCATCAAGTACCCAAAGTGGATCTTGTGTACCGTTAAGAGATGCTGTACCTCTAATTCGAATTTTTGCCGGAGCACCAGGCGCACCAGATGGAGTAGAAACAGCAACACCCGCAATTTGTCCCACCAATAATTGATCTATACTAGAAACCCCAGTCTGCTGGATTGCAGCCATATCAATTTTGGTAACGGCACCGGTAACTTTTCTTTTCTCAATTTTTTGATAACCTGTAACTACAACCTCTTGAAGTTTTGCAGATTCAGATTTTAAATTAATGGTATAGTTTTTTTGAGAGTCTAGTTCAAGAGTATACGATTTGTACCCCATAAAAGTAACTCTCAAAGAAGTAACATTTTTTCCAATTTTTAAGGTGAATTTACCATCGAAATCTGTAGTAGTTCCGATTGCTTCACTTTGAATAATTCCTGCTAATGCAGTTTTGTTTGAAATAGCATTGTTTTCGACAAAAATCGATGCACCTGGAATAGGCGACTGATCTGCTTCGTCTAGAATGATTCCCGTAATAGTTCGGGATTCCTGCGAGTATCCTGCGATGGCCAGGAACAGCAGTAAGGCATGTAGAATTTTTTTCATGTTTTTGGATTGGTATTAAAAGGTTGTATTATTTAGGGCTTTTTCGATTCGTTGTATTAAATCGCGGTAATGGTTTTGGGTTGATTGATCTCCTGTATTCTTTTTTGTTTTTAATAATTGAAGTACTTTATTTAATTCTCCTTTTTTATCAGAAGTCACTTCTGTAACTCTTTTTAAAGAAGATTGATTGATATTTCTTGCCATGTGTGCATCATCTATATAATTACATAAATGCGGCATATTAAGTGTTTCCTGAATTTCGATTGTTTTTTTTGCATCTGTTTTTTCAAACAATTTATTGGTCGATACAACTAAAACATCTACATAATTCTTTTGTGTCATTCTTTCTAGAATAGTCAAAGATTTATTGGCCAATGTTCCAGCAAAAACACTTTGATGTAATTTTTTAAACAAGTCATTTACGGTAAAAACCTGTTCTTTGGTTTTATTACGCTGATACAATTCGTTTTCTGTCATTCTAAGCAAACGATCATCGCTTAATAAATCATACAAAATGCTGTATTGTAATTCTCTTGAAAGCGTGTATGGCGTATACTCGTAAGGACCAAGAGGCGAATCTTTCAACGGATTTGTTTTGTCCAAAATGTCATTAAAAAACAACCATTGCGGAATCGTAATTATGTTTTTAGTCAAATATTCTACAGCTCTTTTTTGCATTGCCGCAGGAACTGGAACATAACTTTGTTTATTATCGCCATGAACAGTTGTATTGAGATAAATACCGCCAATATTGTTCATTACATGACGATTGTACATTTGCCATTGCCCAATAGTTCCGATGTATAATTTTCCAGTTTCGTAATACGATTGATCTTTCTCGTAAGTCCAGTTTACAATATTATCAACAACACGTTTTAAGTTTTTCAAACCATATTCGCTTGCTTTAACTGCATCATTCCCTAAATCTTCAGACTGTGAACGCGGATCAATTATATTTTCCTGCTGTTCACCGTAGAAATAAATTGGGTCATTTTGGTGCTGGGCAATTAAAGTGTTTAATTTTAAAGTTTCATTGTCATTTGGACCATACCATCTGTAACCCCATTCGATAGCATATTTATCGTATTCACCAATTTTTGGAGTAATAACGGTAACATTATCTTCTGGCTGTGCTACATAATTGTAACGCGCATAATCCATAATAGAAGGAGCTGTGCCGCCCATTTTTGCTGTAAATTCTTTAGATCTTAAAGATTCAACATCATAAGCAAAAGAAGAACCCATGTTGTGTTTTAAACCAAAAGTATGTCCAACTTCATGAGACGAAACAAAGCGAATAGCTTCTCCCATATGTTCGTCGCTGAATTTATTTCCTCTTGCTTTTGGATCGATTGGTCCAGTTTGAATTCGCATCCAGCTTTGAAGCGAAGTCATAACATTATGCCACCAGATAATATCCGATTCGATAATTTCACCGCTTCGTGGGTCCACAACAGATGGTCCCATAGCATTCGATTTTGGAGATGCAGCATACGTAATCACAGAATAACGTACGTCATCAATATCAAAATCTAAATCATTTTCAGTAGGTTCTTTTGCAATAATTGCATTTTTGAAACCCGCTTTTTCAAAAGCTGCCTGCCAATCGTGAACTCCATCGATAATATATTTTCTCCATTGTTTTGGAGTAGATGGGTCGATGTAGTAAACGATTGGTTTTTTCGGCTCTACTAATTCACCTTTCAAATATCGTTCTTCATCTTCTTTCTTAGGTTCTAAACGCCAGCGGGTAATCAATTCTTTTTCAAGCATTGCCTGCTGTGCATCGGCAAAGTACCAATGCTTTTCGGTAAAGAAACCAATTCGGTTATCAGAAAAACGAGGTTTCATTGGAGTTTTATCCAATAAAATAATATTACTTGTTACGCCAAGCGTTACCGATAGTGCCGGTCCGCCTTCGCTTACAGAAGTTGTTAATTGAGATTTAACAACAATATTTTTTGGGAAAGATTTTAATCCTTCTATATAAGATAGTTCAGATTTTACAGAACCTCCAAACCCAATGTTGCTCAAAACATCATTGAAGCTTTTTTGTTTTCCGTCAAAAATCTTGTTTACTTTTATTACGACAGATGTAGAATCATTGTTTTTAGTTTCAATATCAAAAACTTCAATAATAGATTCGGCAAAATTATTTTGTACAGATTGTGTAATCGCATCTTCTTTTGGTGAAGAAACTTTAGGAACATACGATTTTACCCAGACTTTCTTTGCGATTGTATCTTTATAAAAACTAATAATTTTGTTTTCATAATTCATTCCTTTATTTAAACCAGCTTCATTTACTTGAAAAGGAACTTGAGATAATTTATTTACAACTAAAAATTCTCTTTGAAATAAGCTGTCCTGAATTTCAAAATAAACATCAGTTTTAACTTGAATAATATTGAACAGTCCTTTTTTAACGGAACCTTTTTTTACAAGGTCATCATATTTTTTTCCTTTTTTGGAGTCGGTTGAATCTTTTGTAATTTCAGTAGACGCTTCTTTTTTGTCTTTCTTTTTCTTTTGAGATTGAACAGTAAGCGGAGATAATAATAAAATGAGTAAGCAAAATGTTATCAAATTATGCAGGAATGCCTTTTCCTTCATCAGATGTTAAGTTTAGGTTAATTTTTGGCCGAAACTATTTGATTTTAGTTCAGCAAAAAAAAAAAAAGGAGTGAACGGATTTTTTTTAGGAGTGAATGGATAGTAAAGGAAGGATACAAACGAAACTGCCATCTTTTTCTGATGTCTCAAATTCGTTTTTTGAATAATAATTGTAAATGCTCTGCAGATAATTTAGACCAAATTTAGTACTTGGTTCTGCATTCAATTTCTTTTGAAGATTGTTACTGATAATAACCTGATTTGCTTTGATCAGGATTTTTGTCGTCAAAGGGTTTTCTTGAGTAGCTGTGTTGTGCTTTATAGCATTTTCGACTACAACTTGAAAAGCCAGATACGGAATAAATTTGTTTAACGCAGATTCGTCTTCAATTTCTATAGAAAAAAATAATTCTTCTTTAAAACGGGTTTGCTGTAAAAAGATATATTTCTCGATAAATAATAATTCATCCTTTAGAGGAACGACATTCTTCTCAGGCGGATCAATTAAATAACGATAAATACGAGATAAGTTCAAAGTAAATTTCTGCGCAGTTTTAATATCGCTTCCAATTAACATATAAAGTGAATTGAGCGAATTGAATAAAAAGTGCGGATTTATCTGTTCTTTTAATTGCTGCAGTTGGATAAGTGCTTTCTCTTTGATGATTTTTTCATTTTCTACCAAGAGTTTGTTTTTCTCCTTAATTACAATTCCTTTTTCTTTATAGGCGCGTCTGTTGGCATAAGAAAATAAGTAGAATATCAGCAAAAGCATAACTGTTGTTATAGAATATATCCATGTTGAATATTTTTTAGTCAATAAAACAGTTTCATCCTCAATCATTTTTGGAAAACTAATGGAAATATACCAAGGCAGATTTTTAATATCTAATCTTGTCGTAAAACTGATTACATCCAGCTTTAAAAATTCAGACATCGTAACTCTTTTGGTGTAATCCAATTTTAAAAAATCAGATGCCGAAGTTCTGTTGGGATCTTTCTTATAAGTGAAAATGGTATCTGATGGCTTAATAGCAGAGAAATCATAAATGTTTTTCCCTATGAAAGTGGAGTCGGGATGATAAACGCATGTTCCTGCCTTGTCAAATACAAAAGCATAATTCGAAGCAGCTTTGTCAACAGTCGAAAAATTATCGTGTAATTTTTTTAAACTGATGTCATAACCACAACGAACCGTAGTATGATTTTTAGAGATAGTTTTAAAGTAAATTCTCCAAACCCATTCTTTTCCTTGTTTAATTACTGTGTTGCTGCGAACAGTGGTTTGATTTTTAGCAATAAAATTGGTAATATCTTTTTTTATTTCATCAGAAACAGAATCGTTTCCAAATTCTATTTTTTCATCATTAATCTGAAACCAGTTATCAACTATCATAGAATTGATGGACTGAACAGATGACAATACTTTTATATTAGCTGATAAATTTGATTTATTGCTGATTTTTAAAGCATGTTTGATTCTGTTTTCCTGTTCCAGAAATCTCGAAAATTCCCGCGACATTAATTCATGTTTTTTAATGAAGTTCAATCGCGCCTCACTTTCATTTGCTTTTTTTGTAACATCAGTAATTAAATTACTTAACATGTATACAGAACAAACAGTGATAAGAATCGAAACAATAACGTATATTAAAAAAGCACGTCGTGAAGTAATATTTTTTAATCTAAATTTCAAAGAATATCGGTTATGACTTAGTTCGCCACGGCGAATTGTGAGTCATATAAATTTTTATAATAACCATCAGTTTTGTGCAATAATTCCTGATGCGTTCCTTGTTCAACAATTAGTCCTTTGTCCATCACTACAATCTTATCTGCATTTACTATTGTTGCCAATCGGTGGGCAATAATAATAGAAGTTCTTCCTTTTGTAATTGTTTCAGTTGCACGCTGAATCAATTCTTCAGAATAGGTATCTATAGAAGAAGTTGCTTCGTCTAAAATCAAAATACTTGGATTGCTTACATACGAACGTAAAAAAGCAATCAATTGTCTTTGTCCAGACGACAGCATTACGCCTCGCTCTTTTACATCAAAATCATAATTATCGGGCAGATTCATAATAAAATCATGAACACCGATTTTTTTCGCGGCATCAATTACTTGATCACGCGTAATTTCTGGATTATGTAAAGTGATGTTATTGTAAATCGTATCGGCAAACAAAAATACATCTTGTAAAACCACTGCGATTTGTTTTCGAAGTGAAGCCAAAGTATAGTTCTCGATATTTTCGCCGTCAATAGAGATTGTTCCGCTGTTAATTTCGTAAAAACGATTCAACAGATTGATTATAGTAGATTTTCCTGCACCTGTAGAACCTACAATGGCTACTGTTTGTCCTGCAGCAACAGATAAATCAATTCCTTTTATAACTTCTTCCTCGGGAATATAACTAAAACGAACCGCTTCAAATTCTATACTTCCGTTAAAAACTGGCGCTTCAATTTTCCCAGTATCCTGAATATGATCTTGTGTATCAATAATATCAAAAACACGATTGGCAGCAATCATTCCCAATTGCATTTCATTGAATTTATCTGCAATTTGTCTTAATGGATTAAAGAGCATTCCAATGAACATTGTATACGAAAACAAATCTCCAAAAGTGGTAAAATGATCTCCGTTCAAAATTCTAAAACCGCCGTAAACCACAACTAATCCCAAAGTGATAGATGAAATAATATCAGCAATAGGGAAGAAAATCGAGTTGTATAAAATCGTTTTGATCCAAGCAACACGATGTTTATTATTGATGTCTTTGAAGTTTTCTGCTTCGATTTTTTCACGATTAAAAAGCTGAACAATTTTCATTCCCGTTACGCGTTCCTGTACAAAAGAGTTCATGTTGGCAATCTGAGTTCTCACTTCTTCAAAAGCCACCTGCATTTTACGTTGAAATATTCTGGTAATGAAAACCAAAATAGGCATGGCAAGAACCACAATCCAAGTCAGCTTCCAGTTCATGTAAAACATAAAAATAAGTACGACAAACATTTTCATCAAGTCGCTTATAATCATAAATAAACCTTGACTGAAAATACGGGCAATCGATTCAATGTCTGAAACGGCTCGAGTAACCAACTGGCCAACCGGAACCAAATCAAAATACTTCATTCTGAAACTCAAAATGTGTTTAAAAAGTTTTGTTCGAATGTCCTTAACAATGTCTTGACCGAGCCAGTTCGCCCAATATACAAAGTAAAACTGCGAGAAAACTTCCATTAATAAAACTACACCCATCAAAATGATATACATCAATAATCCCATCTTGTCATGGGTTTTTATATATCCATCTACGGTTTCTTTAAGTAAATAGGGGCGGAGTGCGGCGAAAATAGACAGCGATACGGCGAAAATAATTACACCGTAGTAACGCCATTTATAAGGCTTTGTATATTTTAAAATTCGTTTGAATAATCCTGTATCGAATGCTTTTGCTTTCATTTTTTTTGGTGCTTTAAGCTATAAGCTTTAGGCAGTAGGCTTTTAATAAAGTGCTAAAAGCTTATTGCTTAAAGCCTATAGCCTACAGCTATAAATAATCGTAATCTATTTTGGTTAAATATAAACCATGTGCTGGAACCGAAAATCCAGCTTTTTCCCTGCTTTTACTGGCAATTATATTTTCAAAATCTGCCAGCGTAATTTTGTGTAAACCGATATTAATTAAAGTACCGACAATTGCCCGAACCATATTTCTCAAAAATCGATTTGCTGAAATAGTAAAAATCAGTTTTGAGTTTTCTTGTTTCCAAAACGCCTCAAAGATAGTGCAGTCAAAAGTATTTACATCTGTATTTACTTTTGAAAAACATTGAAAATCGGTATGTTTCAATAATAACTGCGCCGCTTCGTTCATCAAATTCACATCCAGTTTCTGATTTACATACCAGCTTAATTCCTGTAAAAATGGATTTTTAATGGTATTGATATGATATTCGTACGTTCTTTTTGTAGCATCAAATCGGCAATGCGCATCATCATGAACCAGAATAATATCAAAAATGGCAATATCTTTTGGTAAATAAGAATTCAGTTTATGAATCAAAATTGGAACATCTAAAGTTTTCTCAGTATCAAAATGCCCAAACATTTCAGTTGCATGCACACCAGTATCTGTTCTTCCAGCGCCCATAATGCTAATAGATTCATTCAATAAAACCGATAAAGCTTTATTTAAAGTTTCCTGAACAGAAGAAGCGTTGGGCTGTATCTGCCAGCCATGATAATGTGTTCCGTTATAAGCAAATTGAATAAAATATCTCACTGTAGAGGTTCAAAGGTTCAGAGGCACAAAGGTACGAAAAAAGGTTCTGAGATTCTAAGATGCTGTCGCGAGACTTCGGGACTAAGTTTTTTCTTTTTAGGGACAAAGGTTCAAAGAGGCAAAGGTTCAAAGGTTTTTCTGTGATGTATATCTGTAGAAACCCACCGCAGTGTGTCTAACGGCAGATTGGAGTTTTTAAGGTTCTAAGTTTTTTTAACATGTGTCAACAAAAAAATCTCAGTATCTTAGCATCTTAGAACTTTAGCCCCTTTAAAAAAATGACAAAAATCCTTCTGCTTTCTGATACGCACAGCCATATAGATGATACTATTTTAAAATATGTTAATCAGGCAGATGAAGTTTGGCACGCCGGCGATATTGGAGATCTGAATGTTACCGATACGATAAAAAAACTAAAACCGCTTAGGGCTGTTTACGGTAATATCGACGATGCAAAAGCAAGAATGGAATTCCCTTTAAACAATCGTTTTTCATGTGAAAATGTTTCCGTATGGATTACGCATATTGGCGGTTATCCTGGGAAATACAATCCAAATATTAAAGAAGAAATGGCACAGAATCCGCCAAAGCTTTTTATCTGCGGGCATTCTCACATTTTAAAAGTAATGTTTGATAAGAAAAATAATTTATTGCACATGAATCCGGGTGCCGCAGGAAAAAGTGGTTTTCATAAAGTGAGAACAATGCTTCGATTTGTAATTGATGATGATAAAATCAAAGATTTAGAAATTGTGGAAATTGGAGCAAAATAACTTTAATTCGGTAACGGAATCTGAATTTTAATTTTGGTTCCTTCATTTTCTTTTGATGTAATAGATAGTTTTCCCTTGTATTTTTTAATTCGGGCTCTAATTCGGTTCAAACCAAAACCTTCTACATCATTTAGCTTTTGGGTTCTAAAACCAATTCCGTCATCATGTATACTCAAGATTAACTGATCGTTTTTTTCAATTAAAGAAAGCCTCGCTTTTTTGGCGTCGCTGTGTTTTATAACGTTGTTGAAAAGTTCGCTTACAATGAAATAAATTTTCATTTCAAATTTTTCAAGATATCTTCTGCTAATTGGGATAGAACTCGAAAATTCAAATTCAATCGCAGAATTGGAGTTTTTTTCGCATAAATCTTCTAATGCATAAATTAACCCAAAGCGAACTAAAAGCGAAGGAACAAGATCGTGGGACATATCTCGTAAAAGTTCATGTGCTTCAGACAAAATGGCTTTTGCTTTTTGTATTTCATCAGATTTAATATCGTTTTGGGCAGTAAAAGTATTTAAATGTAATCCAGCAGATGAAAGCAGTGAATTAATATTATCATGCAGAAAAGAGGCTATTTTTTTTCGCTCTATTTCCTGAGTATCAATTCCAGAATTAATGATGTCAAGGAGGATTTTTTGTTTCGTATCTTTTCGTTTTATTTTTTGTTTTAATTTATTGTTCTGATATAAAAAATAAAATAAAAAGAAGATGATAACTATGAGAACAATTGATAAACTGACTATTTTTTTATTTCGCAGCTGCTCACTCATTTTAAGCTGATTGACAGTTGTTTTGCTTTCAACTTGTGTTATAGGATTGTGACTTTGAAGATTTGCGACAACTTTTTGCGAAACAAAAGTTCCTTTGACAGCGAAGGAGAAAACAAGTGATATGAAAAAATTAAAACCAAACATAAAAAACTGATTTTTATGGATTAATCAAATTGTTTTTAAGAGCATATTTTACTAAACCAATTGTGCTTTTAATGTTTAGTTTTTTCATAATGTTTTTGCGATGGGTTTCAACAGTATGTGAACTAATGAAAAGTTTTTCGCTGATTTCTTTTCCGCTGTATTCCAAGGCAATTAAAATGATGATCTCGATTTCACGCGGACTTAGAATCGGATTTTCGATAACTGCATTGTGGTTCAATTTCGGATTATCTTTAAAGGTATTAAAGATTTTTTCTCTAACAGCATCGCTAAAATATTCCTGTCCGTTATAAACTGCTTCAACTGCTTCAATAATGTTTTCGCCTGCGCAATTTTTTGTGAGATAACCTTTTGCGCCAAGTTTCATTACTTCTTTAATGATTTTTAAATCATCATAACTAGATAAAATAATGACTTTGCAGGGCGATTGTTTTTCATTAAATTCTTTTAACGTTTCAATTCCATCTTTTTTCGGCATGCTGATATCCAGAATTAAAACATCAGCTCCATCCAAAACCACATCATTAAAAACTGTTGTGCCGTCTAGTGAACTTCCTGCTACTTCGAAGTTTGGCACTGTTTTTAATAAGTTAGATAATCCATCAATTAAAACCTGATGATCGTCTGCAAGATGGATTTTTATTTTTGGAGTCATTTCTTTAGAAGCTAATTAAACAACAAAATTATGAAAATTATCTTACAAGTATTTCGTTTTAAGGCAAAAAAAACCCGAATTTCATTCGGGTTCTTCTTCGCACATAAAAATTAAGTTTATAGGTTTATCTCAAACGGTCGACAGATTTTACAAGATCTTCATCCTTCTTGATGGCCTTATTAGCTAAAACTAATAATACGATAGCAACAATTGGTAGAAACATCCCAATACCTTTCTCAGAGACTTCAGCCTCTCCAGATAAATTTAGCGAACGATATACAAATAATCCTAATAAAATTAAATTTAATATTATGTTCAGTCTGTTTAATACAAACTGATTTTGTCTCTTTTTGAATGAAATAATACTAATTACACTAAGCATTGTGGTTAACCCTAACAAAACGGTGTAAAGCTGGTCCTGCATAAAAAAGAATGGTTTTCCTGCACTTGTCGTCCATAACGGAACAAAAAGCATTAAAATGCCCGTTGCAGCAAAAGCCAGAAATAGATATACAGTTTGAATTCTTTGTATCATGATCTAAAAATGTTTTACAAAAATATATTTTCTTTTTTTAAAATACTATTGTATGATTAAATTTTATTCGTATTATTGCATCATAATACCGTAAGCACTTCATACTGCGGTCAATTCAAATTAATTATCTACCTATTCTTTTTACAGTATTTCCTTTAAAATAATTAAATTCATAGAACATTCATGTTTGATATTTCTGCATTAAAAGAAATGAAGCTTGCTGAGCTTCAAGAAATAGCTAAGTTAGCTAAAACAATAAAGATTAATGGTGTCAAAAAAGAGACTTTAATTAGTCAAATTTTAGCACACCAAGAAAGTACTCTTGCGCCCGCTGAAGCTCCTCAAACAGAAGCAGTTTCTGATTCTAAAGATGAAAAACCAAAGCGAGCGAGAATAGCTCCAGTGAAGACTAAAGCAGCAAATACCAAAAATACTCCCGTTTTAGAATTTGATAAAGTAGAGGAAACTGTTCAAAAAAACGATACTGCTGAAACTGTGCAGCCAATTGCAGAAGCTGCCGCTCCAGAAGTACAAGGAGATAAGACATCAGCAGCAAAGAAAGAGCCTAAAATTGTAAAGTTCAACAAATCGGCTTACGAGAAAAAAGTAGCTCTTAAAAAAGATAAAGAAGTTGTAAAAGAAGTTACAAATGAAGAGCCTTCAGAATTAGTTACTTCAGAAATAGCTACTTCTGAACCAACAGCTGAAACGGCTGAGAAAACTCCACAAATTGCTCCTGCAAAAAAGGTTAATCCGAATCAAAATAAAAACCAGAATCCAAACCAAAATCAAAACCCGAATTCGAATCCAAATCAGAATCAAAACGGGAATGGCAATGGAAACGGAAATCACAACAATCAAAATCCTAATCATAAAAATAAAAAAAGCAATAATTTTAGAGATTCAGACTTTGAATTTGATGGAATTATCGAAAGTGAAGGCGTTCTTGAAATGATGCCCGACGGTTACGGATTTTTACGTTCATCAGATTATAATTATTTAGCTTCTCCAGATGATATTTATTTATCAACTTCGCAAATTAGATTATTTGGTCTAAAAACCGGAGATACTGTAAAAGGAGTGGTTCGCCCTCCAAAAGAAGGAGAGAAGTTTTTTCCTTTGGTTCGTGTATTAAAAATTAATGGGCACGATCCGCAGGTTGTTCGCGATAGAGTTTCTTTCGAACATTTAACACCAGTTTTCCCTTCAGAAAAATTCAAACTAGCAGAAAAAGGCAGTTCTGTTTCAACCCGAATTATTGATTTGTTTTCACCTATTGGTAAAGGACAGCGTGGTATGATCGTTGCACAGCCAAAAACGGGTAAAACAATGCTTCTTAAAGATATTGCAAATGCAATTGCTGCTAACCACCCAGAGGTTTATTTGATCGTTCTTCTTATCGACGAACGTCCTGAGGAGGTTACTGATATGCAGAGAAGTGTTCGTGGTGAAGTTATCGCTTCTACTTTTGATAGAGAGCCACAAGAACACGTAAAAATTGCTAATATAGTACTTGAAAAAGCAAAACGTTTAGTAGAATGCGGTCACGATGTTGTGATTCTTTTAGATTCTATTACACGTTTGGCAAGAGCTTATAATACAGTACAGCCAGCATCTGGAAAAGTATTAAGTGGAGGTGTTGATGCAAATGCATTGCAAAAACCAAAACGTTTCTTTGGAGCTGCGAGAAATGTAGAAAACGGAGGTTCTTTAAGTATCATCGCAACTGCATTAACAGAAACAGGTTCTAAAATGGACGAAGTTATCTTCGAAGAATTTAAAGGAACTGGTAACATGGAATTACAATTAGATCGTAAGATAGCCAATAAACGTATTTTCCCTGCAATCGATCTTACTTCGTCTAGTACACGTCGTGATGATTTATTGTTAGACGAAAAAACATTACAAAGAATGTGGATTATGCGTAAATATCTATCGGATATGAACCCAGTAGAATCTATGGATTTTGTAAATGACCGTTTCAAGAAAACTAAAAACAACGAAGAGTTTTTAATTTCGATGAATGACTAGCGAGAGGTTCTTAGGGACTAAGGTTCTAAGGTACTGAGGTTTTTCTTAAGAGGTTAAATTTCAGTAAAATACAAAAGGGATGAGTTTAAAAACTCATCCCTTTTGTATTTTACCTTAGCGCCTTAGAACCTTAGCAACTCAGCACCTTATTTTTTATCAACTACAGGTCTATTTTCTCTGTTCGCTAAATCCCATGCGATTACAAAAGCTAATTTTGTTCTTCTGGCCAAAGCATCGTATTCGATTTTTTCTGGAATATCGTCTTTTCCATGGTAATCTTCGTGAACTCCGTTAAATAAGAAAACAGATGGAATACCATGTTTTGCGAAGTTATAATGATCAGAACGCTCGTAAAAATGATTTGGATCTTTAGGGTCGTTAAATTTAAAATCTAAGTCCATTTTGATGTATTTGTCATTTTGAGCTACAACAGCATTATGCAAATCTGAAGATAATCTGTCCGCACCAATCACATATACGTAATTGTTTGTTTTAGCATGCTCAACATCGCGACGTCCGATCATGTCAATATTGATGTCAGCAATCGTATTTGCGATTGGAAATAATGGATTTTCAGAATAGAAACGAGATCCGTGCAAACCATGTTCTTCTCCGGTAACGTGAAGAAATAATATAGAACGTTTTGGTCCGTGGCCTTGTTTTTTAGCTTTAGCAAACGCTTTAGCCATTTCTATAACCGCTACAGTTCCAGAACCATCATCGTCAGCTCCATTATAAACCTCTCCGTCTTTAATTCCAACGTGGTCATAATGAGCAGAAATTACTAAAACTTCATTTGGTTTTTCAGAACCTTCAATGTATGCCCAGATATTTTCTGAGTCAGGTAAATTTTGATTGCGTTTTGCGTTTAAGAAAGCAGCAGGAATTGGCTGGTAGTAATCTGAAGCGCCTTTAGGAAAAGATACCCCGTTTTTTTTGTATTGCTCAATCATATAAAGACCAGCTTTTTTCTGTCCTTTAGAACCTGTTTCTCGGCCTTCCATTTCATCAGAAGCAACAGTATAAAGCATTTTTTTAAGATCCTTCTCGGTAATAACTTTGATATATTTTGTCGGATCCGAATTGTCTTTGGATGCAACTGACTGCGTAGTTTTACAAGAATACGCAGAAGCAATTAATAATAAAACGAGTAATTTTTTCATTCTTATTGTTAGTGTAAATTAATAAATGTGTAAAGAACATAAAAGGTGAGTAAAAATATAATAAATAGTGAGTTTATTACAAATAAGAAAAAACTTTTTATAAATGACACTATTCTAGATTCGCCATAAAAACGATGGTGTGCGGGATAAAAATAATAACACATCCAAATTGTTCCTGCAAATGTTGTAATTCCTGATATAAAAGATAACGGACTATCTTCTCCCAAAAGACCAATTAATCGGTTGACGATAAACATGATAAGAAATATCAACAGCAGAAATGAAAAATAGTGAAGTGTAAAAATACCATGATCAAAATAATACCATCTTTTTTTACTGTGGAAAAGCCACAAGAAAAATGCAAAAAAAGGCATGATGATAAACAGGATTTTAGGTATGTTATGTACAAAAGATTCTATAAATTTTTCAATAATTTGCTTTTTAGTATTATTCTCTGTCACGTGCACAGCCTTTTCATATAGCCAGTATTCAAATTGTGTCAGTTTTTCGCTTTCTTTCCCATATTTTTGAATGGAATCGATTTCTTTCATTGTTTTCAATTGAAAATAGGACTTATCCAATGTTTTTGACTTCAAATAAGACTTTTCAGTGTAGCTTTTAATTTCTTTTGTATTTTCTTTTTCTAAACTGGACGCAATTTGCTTTTCACTTTTTGTCAAATTCTCAGTTATCTCACTTGGGAATAATGCAATTAAAAGAAAAGTAATAAAACTTATAAAAATATAAAGACGAACCGGAGCAAGATAAGAAAGCCTTTTTCCAGAAAGATATTCTTTAGTTAAAGTAGAAGGTTTAAAAAGAAGGTTTTTTATTGTTTTCCAAAAAGCATTTTCATAATGCGTTAAATCTTCAAAGAAATGAATAAATAAATGATGAAATGTTTTTCTGGAATCTGTATTTTCCTGTCCGCAATTTGGACAGAATTTTTGTTCTACAACATGCCTGCAGTTCAAGCAGGTTTTATCTTCTCTAATTTTACTATGTGACATTGGTGTGGTTTAGTTAATTTGTTTTGGCTGGGAGGGCAGGTAGTATTACTTTTTTAGAACTTCATTCAAAAATAATTGCAAATGGTCAAAAGATCTTTTTGCTGCAACAGGATTATAAGCCGCACCTTTTGAATTATCATTTCCGGCTTCTGGATTGGTGAATGAATGAACAGAATCAGCATAATAAATCATTTGCCAGTCGGCTTTAGAATCACGCATTTCTTGTTGGAATGCTGTAATTTCGTCTTTTGGTACAAACGGATCGTCAGCTCCGTGGCATATTAAAACTTTCGTAGTTATAGTTTCTGTTTTTCTGCTGGCATCTTTCCCTAAACCGCCATGAAATGAAGCAACTCCTTTAAGTTTTAGATGACCGCGTGCAGCTTCTAAAACTCCTGTTCCTCCAAAGCAATAACCAATAGCAACAATATTATCGGCATTGGCTCCCTGTTTTACTAATTCTTGTAATGCAGTATTGATGCGTTTTTGGTACGCTTCATAATTGGCTTTATAAAAACCAGCTTGTTTTCCAGCTTCTCCAGTATTTTTTGGATAATTTCCTTCTCCATAAATATCAGCGATAAAAACATGATAACCCAATTTAGATAATTCCTCCGCGATTCCTTTAGAAGCATTGTCGATTCCCAGCCAGGCAGGTAAAAGTAAGATTCCAGGATTTTGACTGCTCTTTTTAGCAGATTTTATAAATAAACCATTTAACTGCTGGTTTCCTTCTGTATACTTAACGGGTTTTAGTTGTGCATTCATAAGGTTTGAAAATAAGATTGCACTGAATAAAATTAGCACTGTATTTTTCATAATTCTACAATTTTTAACAAATATCAGAAATATTATGTTACAAAAAAACCTCACAAGTAAATTCTTGTGAGGTTTGTAACCAATATTTTAGATAACAAATACGTGTTTTTTTATAAGGATATATTTCTTTTAAAAGCGCAGCCCAATTCTACGATAGAATCAGTTTTGGCAATACCTGGAATTCCATCAATTTTTTCATAAAGAATGCGGCGCATGTGTTCATGATTTTTGGCAATTATTTTTATGTATAAAGTAAAGGAACCCGTTACATAATAACATTCTGTGATTTCTGGAATTTCTTTAAGTGCTTCAATTATTCGGTCAGAATCAGAATCTTTGTTTAGCGTAATTCCCGTAAAAGATGCCCAGTCATATCCAATTTTCTTTTCCTGAATAATGGGTTTTATACCTCCAATTACACCTTGTTCGATCATTCTGTTAATACGTTGATGCACCATTGTATTTGATATTTTCAAATTAGCAGCAATCGCAGAAAAAGCCATTCTGCCATCTTTTTCTAATTCTTTAATAATACTAATATCAAATTCGTCTAATAATTCCATTCAATAAAATCGTTTAATAAATTCGGTCTTTGTGATTTATAAAAGTAACTATTTTTTTTAATAAAGGGAGAATAAAATATAAAATGTATTAAAATGAATATAGCTTTTTAAATGCTGAAAAAAATAATTTTTGACTTTAATTTTGTTATTTTTGAGTCAAAATATAATTTTATAGTCGAAAATTAATTTAATTTTAATATTTTTGTAAAAATAAAAAGCAGATTATGATAAGTACAGAAAAAGCACTTTCATCAAAATCAGAAATTTTGATCGAAAAAGAAAATAGATATGGAGCTCACAATTACCATCCGCTTCCAGTAGTTTTAGAACGCGGAGAAGGAGTTTACGTTTGGGATGTTGACGGCAAAAAATATTATGATTTTTTATCGGCTTATTCTGCAGTAAATCAAGGTCATTGTCATCCAAAAATTGTGAACGCAATGATAGAGCAAGCGCAAAAACTAACTTTGACTTCTCGTGCTTTTTACAATGATAAATTAGGAAATTACGAAGAATATGTAACCAATTATTTTGGATTTGATAAAGTTCTTCCCATGAATACTGGAGCTGAAGCCGTTGAAACAGCACTTAAAGTTTGCAGAAAATGGGCGTATGAAGTAAAAGGAATTCCTGAAAATCAAGCGCAGGTTATTGTGTGTGAGAATAATTTTCACGGAAGAACCACTACCATTATTTCTTTCTCAAACGATGAAACAGCCCGTAAAAACTTCGGACCTTTTACAGATGGTTTTATAAAAATTGAATACGATAATCTTGAAGCTCTTGAAAATGCTTTAAATTCATCAAAAAATATTGCTGGATTTTTAGTAGAGCCAATTCAAGGGGAAGCGGGAGTGTATGTTCCTTCTGAAGGTTATTTAGCAAAAGCAAAAGCCCTTTGTGAAAAACACAATGTACTTTTTATTGCAGATGAGGTTCAAACCGGAATTGCACGTACAGGGAAATTATTAGCCGTTCATCATGAAAATGTGCAGCCAGATATTTTAATTCTAGGAAAAGCAATTTCTGGCGGTGTTTATCCAGTTTCGGCTGTTTTGTGTAACGACGAAATTATGAATGTTATTAAACCAGGACAACACGGATCTACTTTTGGTGGAAATCCTGTTGCTGCTGCTGTTGCCATTGCTGCTCTAGAAGTAATTAAAGATGAGAAACTTGCTGAAAATGCAGAACGTTTGGGAATTATTTTAAGAGATGGATTAAATAAAATCGCTGAAAAAAATAATTTAATTACACTTGTCCGCGGAAAAGGACTTTTGAATGCAATTGTAATCAACACCGATGAACACTCTGATTTAGCGTGGGAAATCTGCTTAAAATTTAGAGACAACGGATTATTAGCAAAACCAACTCACGGAAATAAAATTAGATTAGCTCCGCCTTTGGTTATGACAGAAGAGCAAATTAATGAATGTCTGGAGATTATTGAGAAATCTTTAAATGAATTTAAGATTTAATCTATAAACCTATTTTTCAGTTATATAAAAAACATACTCATACTTTGGGTATGTTTTTTTTTTAAATGATATTCAAGAAAAAAAAACATTATTCTGTTATTATTCAGTCTTTTAGGGGTAGTCTTAAATGGGTTGAAGGTATAATTTTGCTCTCAAATTTTTAAAAACAATGTTTAAACTAATTTGAGTTATTATGATTACAATAAGCCTTTGCATGATTGTGAAGAATGAAGAACAGTTATTAGCAAGATGTTTAAACTCTGTAAAACATCTTGTAGATGAAATTATTATAATCGATACAGGTTCAACAGATAAAACAAAAGATATTGCATATTCATTTACAGATAAAGTTTATGATTTTAAATGGACAAATAATTTTGCAGATGCCAGAAATTTTGCTTTTTCTAAAGCAACAAAAGATTATCAATTTTGGCTTGACGCAGATGATATTTTTGTTGAGAAAGATCAAGTTTTATTTTTAGAATTAAAAGAAACGCTTTCATTAGAAACAGATATGGTTTTAATGAAGTATAATTATTCAGTAGATGAGAATAATAATCCATTGTTTTCATTTTATAGAGAAAGATTGGTTAAGAGAGAGAACAATTATAAATGGAATGATCCCGTTCATGAGTATATAGAATACGGTGGTAATTATTTAGTTTCGGAAATTGCTGTAACCCACAAAAGAGTATCTTCTTCTTCAGATAGAAACTTAAAGATTTATAAAGAAATGGTTGAGAGAGGTGATTATTTTTCACCGAGATCGCTTTTTTATTATGCGAGAGAGTTGAGGGATCATGAAATGTATGCTGAAGCAGAAAACTATTTTACAAAGTTTTTAGAAACCCAAAAAGGATCTTCTGATGATTTTGTTTACGCCTGCTTGGAAATTGGAAAAATTCTCAAAAAACAAGGTAAATTGGATGATGCGTTAAAGGCATTATTTTATAGTTTCACTTTTGATAATCCTAGAGCAGAAACCTGTTGTGAGATTGCAGGTATTTTTCAAAGTAAAGGAGATTTTAAAAAAGCTATTTACTGGTACAAATTTATCCTTGGTTTAGAATTTCCTCAAAATGATATTGCTACAACAACCACAGAATGCTGGAATTTTATTCCTCATATAGAATTAGCAGTTTGCTATGATAAAATTAGTGACATTGAGCAAGCAATTTTTCATAATGAAGAAGCTGGAAAGTTTAAAATAAATCATAAATCAGTACTGCATAATCGTCAATATTTTGCTTCTGTGATGGAAGAAAAAAAGACTTTTCTATTTAAATGGAATTAAATATTTAAGAGCAGAAATTTAAGTTCCATATTGTTTTAGAGATTTTATTATCGTAAGAGATAAAAATAAAAAGCAGCAAATAAATTGCTGCTTTTTTTTGTACACCATTTTTATTTAAAAGCGACTATTTTACAACAATCGCTTTTGGTATAATTACTAAAAATATCAAAAAAAGTAATTATTTCTTAGGCACTGCTCCAGGGATCAGTTCTTCTTTTTGTTTGAATTTGCTGTATTCAACAACTCCAGTTTTATCTGCCCAGTCAAAGTATTTTGCAGAAAGATCATTTACAATTCCTGGATTTTGAGCTGCGACATTTGTTGTTTCGCCTCGGTCTTTTTCAAGATCATAAAGTTCCCATTGGTACGACGGATAAATAGAAACCAATTTCCATTTTCCTTCTCTAACAGCTCTATTTCCAGCTCTTTCCCAGAATAACGGTGCACCTCTGTTTACTTCAGAAGCATTTTCAAATAATACTGGCAGTAAACTTTTCCCTGGAAGCGGATTAGAATTTACACCATTAAGGTTTTTAGGATATTCAATTCCAGCCAATTCGTAAAAAGTAGGAGCAAGGTCAATAATGTGTCCAGTTCCTTTATCAATTCTACCAGCTTTAATTTTGGATGGATACCATGCAATAAATGGAGAACTGAAACCCCCTTCGTGCATATTATTTTTATAATCCTGCAATGGAGTATTCGATAAATAAGCCCAGTTTTGTTCTTGATAATCAAAAGAACCAGAAGTTCCAACTGGTCCGTCGTTACGAACCAAACCTCTTCTCAATGGATTGTAAGTGTTGAAACCGCCTTGTGCACCATTATCTGCAATAAAAATAATCAGAGTGTTTTTGTCTTTTTTCAAAGCTTTAAGTTTTTCTAAAACTTTCCCAACATTTTGGTCCATATTGTCTACCATTGCGGCGTAAACTTCCATTTTAGCTTTCCAAAATTGCTTTTCGTCATAGGTCAATTTATCCCATTCTGGAACTTCAGGATCTCTTGGTGCGATAGTCTGTCCTGGAAGTAAAATTCCGTTCTCTCTTAATTTTTGAATTCTTTTTTCTCGTAAAGCATCCCAGCCTTCATCAAATTTCCCTCTGTATTTAGCAATATCAACAGGTTTTGCCTGCAGCGGCCAGTGAGGCGCAGTAAAAGCGAGATATAAAAAGAAAGGTTTGTTTTCTTTATTTTGTTCGTCTAAGAAGGTAACCGCATTATTTCCAATTTCATCTGTAAAGTAATACGAATCATCTTTTGGATGCAGCTCTTCATTATTTCGAATCATTTTTACAGGATAAGGCGTTTTTCCAAACGGAAGCGGTTTAGTATCAAAATAATTTGAAGCACCTTTTAAAATTCCATAAAACTTGTCAAAGCCTCTTTGGTTTGGCCATTGCGATTGATCTTCAGAACCTACGTGCCATTTTCCAGACATCAAAGTGCTGTAACCTCCAGAGCGGAAAACTTCGCCGAGAGTTAAAGATTCTTTATTTAAATAACCCTGATAGGCTGGTAAACCTAAATTCACATCAAAATACCCAACTCCAGCTTTATGCTGATATTGTCCCGTTAATAAAGAAGCTCTGGTTGGCGCGCAAATCGAGTTGTTATAAAATTCGCGAAGGCGTGTTCCTTCTTTTGCTAAGCGATCCAGATTTGGTGTTTTAATTTCAGAACCATAATTTCCTAAATCCGAATAGCCCATATCGTCCACCATAATCAAAATTACGTTTGGTTTAGAAGATGCAGTTTGGGCATTGGTTTTATAAGAACCTATTATTCCTGTCAGTAAAACGGAAAATAAAATGTTTATTCTTTTATTCATGTTATTATAATTTACTAGTCAAAATTTTATCTTGGATATTTTTGTAAAGTGAAGATTTTTAAGGCTTAAAAAGTAAAAAAGCGATAATCAATGTGATAATAATATTGAATAATTGAGCCGTTAAAAATGCTATTAAAGGTTTTCTGCTATTATGTTGCAGTAAATCTTTAAAATTAGTTTCTAAACCAATACTTGTAAAGGCCAGAGCAAACCAAAGTCCCTGTAGGTTTTTCAAACTTTCTTTTAGTACTTCTCGAGTTTCAGGAGCTACAAAAAATGAAAAAACAATTGATGCCCCGATAAAGCCAATGACAAACTTTGGAAAGCGTTCCCAAATTACACCCAATGTTGGTTTAGAATTCTTTACTTCAGCAGATTGATTATGTGTGTAAGTCCAATAAATGGAAATGGCAAAAGCAGCTAAACCCAGTAAAACATTCTGCGAAAATTTTACAATTGTACTTATTTTTAAAGCTGTTTCTCCCACCAATGTCCCAGATGCTACAACCGCTCCAGAAGTATCAATACTCCCGCCAAGCCAGGCTCCGGTAACTTCTTCGGGAAAATTAAAATGACTGGCAACTATGGGCATAAAAATCATCATCGGAATGGCGGTAACCAAAACCATCGAAATTACATAAGATAATTTTTTAGAATCTCCTTTTATTGCACCCGAAGTTGCTATGGCCGCAGAAACACCGCAGATAGAAACAGCACTCGAAATCATCATTGTTAATTCTTCATCTACTTTTAACTTTTTGCAAAGCCAGAATGCAAAATACCAAACGGATAAAACAACCACTAAAGCCTGAATTAAACCTAAAGACCCTGCTTTTAAAATATCTGAAAAAATAACACTAGTTCCCAACAAAACGAGCCCGATTTTGACAAAGAGTTCGGTTGACAAAGCAGAACGAAACCATTCTGGAAGTTTGAAAAAATTCCCAATTATTAATCCGATTAGTAAACTGAAAATTACAGCTTCTAGATTTAATGCTTTAACTTCTGTATTTCCTGCAATTATTAGTGCAAGAATAGTTAGAATATAAATTACTGGAAATGTGAATAGGAAATTTTTAATTGATTTTCCCACTAGAAAAGTTCCGATAAGTCCGATTGAAATAAAATAAATAAATTGAAAACCAATAATTTGGAGGTTTTTTATTTCGAATACAATAGTGATTAAATCAGCTCCGTTTGTCCATTTGAAAACAGGAACTTGTGGAAGGAAAATAAAAAGAGATATTCCGATAATAAGAAAACCGAGAATGACGACAGTCCAATCTTCGTGAATATTAAATTGTTTTGTTGAGGTTGACATTTAAATGCTTTCTTTCCTGCAAGGTTTTCAAAACCTCGTAGGTATTAATTTTAGATTTGAATTTTAGATTAAACCCGACAGCTTTTTAAAACCTGTCGGGTTTGTATAAGGATGATTAGAGATCTACAAAGTATTTTTGTTTTCCAAAATCAAATTCATAATAGGTTAGATTTGGCCAAAGCGGATCAATCAAACCTTTTTCCCAAGTTTGTAAAGCAGTTTGCAATTCTTTTACCTTTTCTGGATTTTTCTGCGCAAGATCTGTTGTTTCAAATTTATCAGAAGCAAGATTATACAGCCAATTTTCATGTGTTTTGCCGCTAATGATTAATTTCCAGTCGCCGCTTCTAATCGCTTTTGCATCGCCCGAGCGCCAATACAAATCTTTATGGGCTGTTTTATTTTCATTTACTGTTGCAACTAAATCTACCCCGTCATAAACTCTATCTTTTGGTAAATCAGAATGTATGGCTGCGGCAATTGTGGTGAAAAAATCTAAAGTACTAACCGGTTTTTTGTAAACCGTATTTGGTTTGATTTTCCCTTTCCACGAAAGTGCAAAAGGAACATTTATACCGCCTTCAAAATGAGAAAATTTACCGCCTTTTAACGGTGCATTTGTTGTCGCAAAAGTATAATCGGCGCCGCCATTATCACTGGCAAAAATGATTAAAGTATTATCTTCTAAACCTTCTTTTTTCACTTTTGCACGAATTCTGCCAATCGCATCATCCAAAGCGCTGATCATCGCAAAATAAACACGTTTATTCTCGTCTTTTACATTCGGAAAACGATCGTAATATTTTTTTCGAACCTGAAATGGCGTGTGTGGTGCATTAAAAGGAATGTACAGCAAGAAAGGTTTGTCTTTATTTTTATCGATAAAAGCTTCAGCTTCGTCAGCAAATTTTTCTGTTAAATACGCTTTTTCATCAATTATGGTGTTGTCTCGGCGAATTTGTCCAATTCCTACACGGCCTTTTCCCCAAATCGTTTTATCGGTAAAATCTTTATGATGATGGTTGATAATATCAGGATTATTGTCTTCTGGAGCATATAATGAAAAAGCCTGATAAAATCCGTAATGGTAATCGAAACCTCTATCCAGCGGAAAAAATCCTTTGTTATGTCCCAAATGCCATTTCCCGATAATACCGGTGCTGTAACCTTGTCTTTTGGCTAAATCGGCAAAAGTAATTTCAGATTTTGGCAAACCCTGCGTTGCAATAGAGGCGTCATTTGGATATTCGATCTTATCATTTAATTTCCAATTATTGGTATCAAGCAAATATTTAAAAGCATAATATTCTAAGTTATTTTTAGGATAACGATCTCCCGGCTGATATTCATGTCCAAAACGTTCCTGATATCTTCCTGTTATTAATCCAGCTCTCGAAGGCGAACAAATCGCAGCCGATGCATATCCATCTGTAAATGTAACTCCGGATGCTGCCAGAGAATCAATCTGTGGTGTTGGAGTCGACTTTCCGCCGTAGAGCGAAATATCATATTTGCCTAAATCATCGGCTAAAAGAATAATAATATTGGTCTTTTTTCCAGAAACGGAATCTGCAGCAGCTTTTGATGCTAAAAATTCTTTTTTGCCTTCGGCAAGTTTTTGATCTTCTTTTACTAGTGTTTCATTAGTATTAATAGGCCAAAATAGAAAGGCTGCCAGAATAAGCAGTATAATTAAAATGGGTATAACGATCTTGGTTATTTTTTTATATGCTGGCATATTGGTTTTGGTTAGTTATTTTTGAATTTTATGCGCATTTTTTCATTTCGAAGAATCTTTAAAAGTGGTCTTTCAAATATTGTCGATTTTGATAGCGTGGCTTCGACTTCGCTCAGCCTGACATAAAGCGGATGTGTTTTAGTTAATTAGATGAACTTCTTCAGAAGTAAAAAATCAAGTATTATTTCGAAGCCAATGCAACATCAACTTCATTTTTTAAATCGCTGATGCCTTCTTTTTTAAACACAATTTTTCCATCTTGGTATAAGAGTAAAGTTGGAAAAATTTTAATTGTTTTTAAATCTGCAATAACCTGCGGACTGTCTTCTAATTCAATTTCTACGATTTTTAAATTCGAACCATATTCTCCTCTAATCGTTTCTAAAACAGGTTTTACTTTTTTACACGGACCACAATATTTGGAGCCAATATCTACTAAAACCGTTTTGTTATCTGCAATTATTTTATTGAATTCTTTTAAGGATAATTTGCTTTTAAGATTGGAATAAAACGGTTTTCCGCCGCCAATCCAATTTGCAATACCGCCTTCTAAGCTATACGCTTCTGAAAATCCTGTTTTTAGTAATTCTTTTTCTAAAATAACACTTCTGCCGGCTCCAATAGAATAGATAAAAACAGGTTTCGATTTATCTAGTTTAGCCACATATTGGTCATAATTTTCAGATTGTAGGTTGAAATTTACAGCACCTTCAATATGATTTAAAGCAAATTCTTCTGGCGTTCGCGCGTCTACAATCTGCGGATTTTTTTGACTTTTTATTTTCGAATAAAATGAATCTAACGATAATGAACTATGATTTTCATTTTGCGAAAAAGCAGCAACTGCCCATACAAAGGCAATTGCTGTTATACTGGTTTTTAAGATTTTATTTCTCATACCATTACGCTTGTTCTAGTACCGGAGCTTGCGGTTGTTCTTCAGAAACTGGTTTGGCTTTTATTGGTAGTGACAATACACCTTCTGCAAGAGAACTTCCTTCTTTTTTAGACTTGAAAATTGGCCATAAAAATTGTGCGTACCATTCTTCTTGTTTGTATGATTTTGTTCCGTATGATTCTGGGAATTTACGAGTGATTAATCCAGTTCCGAAGATTACATCCCAGATAAAAAACATGTTTCCGAAGTTTCCTTTAAAATGTCCAACGCCATCTCCGCTTGTATCTGCGTGGTGTGCGTGGTGGGTTGCTGGAGTAGAAATCAATCTTTCTAAAACCCATGCAATTGGATGCAAAACTTTGTATTTGTAAAATGGTTTATCCCAAGCAATACTTGAATGTGCGCCCAAAGTGATGAAACTTTTGATTACTAAAACAAATAAAGCTGGTAATCCTAAACCTAAATACGTTAACGTTGCTGTCAAATAAATTTGAGAGAAGAATACTGTATAAATAAAGTTTTGTCTAGAAGCCATCGCCATTCCCATATATGGAGCTGAGTGATGTGTTCTATGAAAACGCCATAAAAACGGAACTTGGTGGTGCAGTCTATGATACCAATACTGCGTTAAATCGTCTGCAATAGCAATTAAGAAAAACCCTCCCCAAAACGGAACCCATGCCAATGCATTTGACAGATTTGGAAGTAAATAAGGCAAAGCTGTTAAACTAAAAAAGGCAATTACCGGCGGTAAAAGTAATTTTGGAGCTAAAAAACAAACGATATCAATTTTACGTTCTTCGCCTGTCCATTCGTCATCGTACAAACCTGCAGCAAATTCGATAACTCCCAAAACCAGCATAAAAACTGTTAATCCCCAAGTGCGGATATTTTCAAAAGCAGGTTTTGCGAATTCTAAAAATCCAGGAAGCGCAATATGAGAATCAGTTACTGATCCGCCTGTTAGTTTAAAGTAAAGGTAAATTGCCAATACCGGCAATGAATAGATGAAAAAACTTATCGTTAAATCTCTTGTTAATTTTTCTTTTTGAACTATTGCCATGATTTCTTATTTTAAAAATTGATTAATTAATGCTAATCCTCCAGCTAAAATTACCAGCGGAACTAAAAATAGGATTGCCCCAACGACAATCTTTTTCCCTATGATTTCATAATCTACTCGTTTCATATCTTTTTGAATTTTAATTCTTTAATGTAAAAATAAATAATTTAACTTCTAATTCTATGGATTTAGTAGAGTTTTATTTTTTATTTTTTCATTAATTTGTTAGAATTTGTTGTTTTACTTCACTTTTTGAATGGTTGGAAGTGTTTCAACGGTTAAATTTTCTCTCAATTTTTCTGATGGTAAATACAAACGAATGATCAAACTCGTTTTTTGAACATTGTTAATAGGAAGCCAGTTTTCTTTTTTTTCTGTACCCGAAAGGTTGATTTTATAAGAAGTGCTGTCGGCCTCATATTTTACATCTTCAAGATTATAGCCGTATTTGTTGATTGGGTTTTTAATTAAAAAACCATTTTCATCATAAGCCGTAATGCTCCAGTATTTTGCATCAAGTTTTTTTCCGTTAATCACATAATCCGATTTTGGGTCTAATGCATTTCCTTCGCTGTCTGTATTTGTACTCAGGTAAATCACTTCTTTTTTAGTCAATGCATAAGGTCCGTAAACTGCTACTTGTGCAATTGTCAGCAAATCAGCTGTGTTGAGGTCTTTGTCTTTATCAACTGTCTGCCAGTTTCCAATTTTGCGCTGTGAATCACTTTTTCCTGATTTGATATTATAAATACCAATGCCGCTTCCTAAAACTACAGCTAAAAGAATTAATCCTAATCCGATTGCTATTTTTTTAATTTTTTGATTTAAAGCCATTTTTATTTGATTTTAAAATTACTTCGCTAATTTCTCTACCGTAACGCCATGCTGTAATTCGGCCAGCGTTTTTACGGGATACGCTTTTGAAACTAAATAACGAAACAGAATCAATCCTTTTGTCGTTGGACTGTAAATGATTTTTTCTTTCGGAACATTTTTTAAAACTTCTGAAGTACTTCCTTCTAGAGCTAAATAATATTCAAATTTTGCTTTTACTTTTTCTTCGTTTTCTACAAAATAATTGGTTGTATTTTCTTGGTATGCAGATATTGACCAATAAGTAGAATCAGGAACAACGCCAGAGATTTTTAATACATTCTCTTTCAAATCATAATTAATTGTAGAATACAAGAAATCAGGATTTGGAAGCGGAATTACTCTGCTGTTTTCTGCATTTGGCTGATCTCCAAATCTTGGCACATTTACGTAACCGGCACTTTTTTCTGCAAATTTACTTTGCACATAATAGGGAGTTGCCCATATTGTTAAGTAGTAAAAAGTGACTGCGATTACTACAAGCACCAAGGCAAAAATGCTTTTTTTGATAATTGGTTTTGTTGCTGCCATAATTTATTTTTTTAGTTAATGATTTTCAAATCTTCTAAAATAATTTGTTGAGATTGAGAACCTGCAAGATTTGGAAAGTCTTGCAGGTTTGGTAATTCTTATTTAGAAGTACTTTCTGTATCTCCAGATTTAGTTACTTGTTTAATCAAATCAGAAACTGTTTTTCCTTTATCGGCTCCTGTATTATGGATTCGTCTGTTGTACACATCCTGCCAGTCTATTAACGGGTAAACGTTGTTTTCTTTTGCCTGTTCATCAAACAATTTTTGAAGTTCAGCAAGTTTCTCAGGATATTTTTTCGCAAGATTATTACGCTCGTTAAAATCTTCGTTTAAGTTGTACAATTCCCAAACATCAGTATCGAAATTGCTTGGTGCAGGTTTTTCATTTTTACCAAAAGCTTTTTTCACGGCAAACGAATCTGGAAGATGCGCTGCTCCGGCTTTCCATCCATCTTTATAAATTGCTCTGTTTCCGAAGATATAGTAATATTGAATTTTGTGTAAAGATTCTGCTTTCGGATTATCTAATGAGGCCTGGAATGAAGAACCTTGAATAATATCTTGCTTGATTCCTTTGATGTATTCTGGAGCTTTAATTCCCACAATATCCAATGTTGTTGGAAGCAAATCGGTTACGTGGCTGTATTGATTTCTAATACCGCCTTTGTCTTTAATTCCGTTTGGATAAAAAACAATTAATGGATTATGTGTTCCTCCTTCAGATTGTGCATCTTGTTTCCAGTTTTTAAACGGAACATTTGTTGCTTGAGCCCATCCTAACGGATAATTGGTATTTAACCCTTTTGGTGTACCAATTTCATCAATATTCGCTAAGTTTTTCTTCAAATTTTCCTCGTCAGATACACCTTGAGAAAACAAACTTTGATTGATTGTTCCTTCTGTAGTTCCTTCTTTACTAGCTCCGTTATCTCCAATTGCTACAAAAATCAAAGTATTGTCAAGCTGTCCGCTTTCTTTTAAATAATTTACAACTCTTCCAACTTCATAATCAGTATAAGTCAAGAAACCAGCGTAAACTTCCATAAATCTAGCGTAAACTTTCTTTTGCTCTGGAGTCAGTTTTTTCCAATCTGTAATTAGTGGGTTGCGTTCTGGCAACACCGCATTAGTAGGAATAACACCTAATTTCTTTTGGTTTGCAATTACTTTTTCGCGGTAAACATCATAACCTTCGTCAAATTTTCCTTTATAAGGATCGCTCCATTTTGTAGCAACTTGATGAGGTGCGTGCGCTGCTCCCGGTGCGTAGTATAAAAAGAATGGTTTTCCAGGTGCGGCTTTTTGTTGTTTTTGAATATAGCTGATTGCTTTGTCTGTAATTAATTCATTTAAATGACGTCCGTCAGGTTTAATATGAACTTGATCTTCAACCAAATCAGGATTGTATTGATCCGTCTGTGAACCCAAAAATCCGTAAAAATGATCGAAACCTTTTCCTGTCGGCCATCTGTCAAACGGACCTGCATCTGTAGCATCTTCGTCTGGTGTTACGCCATATTTACCAACGGCAAAAGTATTGTATCCGTTTTCACGTAAAATCTCAGCGATTGTTCCTTTATCAGAAGGAATTCTTCCGTCCCATCCTGGGAAACCAGCCGATAAAATAGTGTGAGAAAATCCGCTTACGTGAACTCTTCCTGAATTTCTTCCTGTTAGTAATGCAGCACGTGTTGGAGCACAAATTGCAGTAGTATGGAAATTCGTATAACGTAAACCATTATTAGCCAGATTATCAAAAGTAGGTGTATTGATTAAACCTCCAAAAGTACTTGCAGCACCAAATCCAACATCATCCAATAAAATCCAAACAATATTTGGAGCACCTTTTGGAGCTTTTACTGGTTCTGGCCAATATTCTTTAGAATCAGCTAAAGTTTTGCCGACAGTCCCTTTAAATTCTGTGTTTTCTTGTGCAAACCCGATCTGGACGGCTAGAAAAGCGGTAAACAAAAGCCCCGTTTTTGGACTTTTGTTTAAAAGGTTATTTAATTTTTTCATGATTTTATAGTTTTTTTAGTTACTTTTTAGATTAATATCCAGGGTTTTGAGGTAAACCGTCAGGGTTAATATTTCGTTCGCTTTGAGGAATTGGATAAAGATTATTTCTTTCTGAAACCGAATTTTTAGCCGTTACTTTTTTCACTTCAGTAACCAGAGTTCCCCATCTTACCAAGTCGAACCAGCGCTGTCCTTCCTGAACAAATTCTTTTTTACGTTCTTCCTGAATTGCCGCTCTAAACGTTGTCTGGTTTAGCCCAGCCAAATCAACAGCTGCATCTGGAGTCGTAATCGGCTTTCCAAAAGCTCTTCTTCGTACCTGATTGATTAATTCGTAAGTTTCTGCAGTTGGTCCGCTTTGTTCATTTATCGCTTCCGCTAAAGACAATAAGATATCGGCATAACGAATAATTGGAAAGTTAATAGCGACATTTCCAGGCGTTGCCAAATTGGTTAAATCCAAGTATTTTTTGAAAATTGGTTTCGGAAATGTGTATAGCGTTCCAGTTGTCGGATTCAACAATTGTTTAGCGTAACTCACATCTCTTCTTTTGTCTCCAGGCGCATAAATGTCATAAAACAATGCTACGTCTGAGATAATATCTGCTGGTTCTGTTGCCGTAAATCCAGTAAATGATGTTGATTGAAAAGTACTTCCGCTAGATCCGTTTCCTGCTTGATTAGGTTCAAACTGAACAGAAAAAATATGCTCTTTTCCGTTCTTTTTAGTTTTTGTGAAGATATCTTGAAAATCTTCAAACAAAGCATAACCATATCCGCCGTTAATTACTTCTCTAGCTTTTAAAATTGCATTTGGCCAGTCTTTTCTCGTCAAATAAACTTTTGCCAAAATTGCTTTTGCAGCTCCAGAAGTTGCACGGCCGGCATCTGCAGCAGTGTAAGTAGGAGGTAAAGCTTCAGCATCAGTCAAGTCTTGAATAATCTGAGTATAAACTTCTTCTACAGTTGCTCGGTTGGTTTTTAAGTCTCCTAAATTAATAGATTTTGCTTCGTGTAAAACAATTGGAACACCGCCCCAAAGACGCACTGCTTGAAAGTACAACAATCCTCGTATGAATTTTGCTTCATTGATTAGTCTAGTTTTGATTACTTCATTTCCAGCTACTTTCGGTATATTATCAATCGACACATTCGCTCTGTTGATTCCATTGTAAATTTGTCTCCAAGCTACTTGAACACGGTCATTTGTTGCATCATGCGTTAAACTGCTCATTGCTCTAACTTGCGGATTTGTGGCAGAAACTCCAGCTGCAGCATAATCTGAACCCATATCTGTTAAGAAATAAAGGTTTCTTCCAAACAAACTCTGCTCTCCCGGATCAATACTTAACGAAGCGTAAACTGCAGTTACACTAGCTACAGCATCATCCTGGGTTATAAAGTAATTGTCTTCTGTTACAAAAGAGGTAGGCGTTACCTCTAGTTCCGTGCACGATACAAGTAAACCGGCACTAAAAAGGAATGTTATAATAATCTTTTTCATTTTATATTTTTTTTACTTAGAAAGTTACGTTCAAGCCCGAGATGAATGTTTTAGAGTTTGGATAAGAACCAAAATCAATTCCCGGATATAAGTTGTTTTGTTCGTATGAACTTACCTCTGGATCATAACCAGTGTATTTTGTCCACGTAATTAGGTTTTCTGCTGAGATATAAAATTTCACGCTTTTTGTTCCTAATTTTTTAGAAACGCTTTTTGGTAAAGTATATCCTAATGTGATTAATTTTAATCTTAAGAAGGAAGCATCTTCTACATAGCGCTCAGAAACAATTCCTAACGGAGAACTTGTTGCCCTAGGAATTTCATTGCTTGGGTTTGTTGGTGTCCAGCGATCATTTAAAGTAGATGCTGCATTTGTTCCCAGCGTAGAAATTTCTAACTGCTGATTTAAAGCATTGAAAATTTTACCGCCATAAGATCCTTGAAAAGAAAAATTTAAATCAAAATCATGATAAGATATCGTGTTGCTGAAACTTCCAACAAATTTTGGCTGAGACGTTCCTAAATTTCCTTTGTCCAATGCATTGATAACGCCGTCGCCATTTGCATCCACATATTTTCTGTCTCCGACTTTTGTATTGGCTAAACTGTTAATTTTTGGCTGTGTATTTACTTCTTCCTGAGTTTGGAAAATCCCGTTTGTTTTATATCCCCAGAAGCTTCCCAAAGGCAGACCAACTTTTACAATAACAGGCTGCTGCTGTAGTAGAGAACCATTTGGAACTACAGGGAAAAATTCATTAACGCCATTTCCTATTTCTGTAACTTTATTTTTATTGGCAGAAAATACGATGTTTGAATTCCAAGCGAAATTTTCTGTTTTGATGTTTTCTGTTGTCAAACCAATTTCAAGACCTTTATTTTCAACACCTCCAATATTTTGAAGAACAGTTGCATAACCCGAACTCAATGGAACTGGTACATTGATTAACAAATCTTTTGTTTTTTTGTAATACACATCAAATACAAAATTGATTTTTCGATCTAATAATGATAAATCCAATCCAACATTATATTGATTTGTTTTTTCCCATCTTAAATCTGGATTTGCCAATCGGGTAGGAGCCAATCCGGTATACAATGTACCTCCAAAAGAATAGTTTACAGAACCCATTGAAGCCAGCGAAAGATAATTTCCAATTTCCTGATTTCCTGTTGTTCCAGCAGTAATTCTAAGTTTTGCTTCTGTTACACCTTTTATGTTATTTGCAAATTCTTCGTCAGTAATATTCCATGAAAATCCAGCAGAAGGGAAGTAACCCCAAAGTGATTCTGAACCAAATCTAGAAGAACCATCTGCACGTCCAGACACTGTGAAGTTGTATTTTCCTTTATAAGAATAATTTACTCTTGCCAGCCATGATTTTAAAACACTTTCGTAAGCATCGCTGTACGGTTTTACTGGCACACCATCTTGCAAAGCATTGTATGTATTAGCATCATTTACAAATGTCTGTGCTCCTGCATTCACAACTTCTCCTTTTGTATATTGAAGTGTATAACCTCCTAAAGCAGAGAATTTATGATTTTCGCCAAAATTTGTATTGTAGTTTAAGGTATTTTCATTTAAAACAGAACTTACTGCTCTTTCACCAACAGAAGCTAAACCTTTTGTTCCTGCACCATTTGATGTGTTTGCAGGAGCGTAGTAATTTTGCTTTGTATTGATGACATCACCACTTACTGCAACTTTAGCCGTTAATTTTTTAGTGATTTTGTATTCACCAAATAAGCTGGTTAAAATTCTATTGATTTTAGTTTCGTTAGTGGTATTTTCTAAATCATTAATGGGGTTAGGAACATAACCATTTACAGAAGTAGCATACGGGTTATTAGTAACATTATAACTTCCGTTGTCATTTTTTATAGGCACTACTGGAGCAGTCAATAGAACACCAACTAAAGGATTTGGATTTCTTCCTCCGCTGCTGCTGGCACCTACACCATTTGATACTGAATTGGTATAATTAGCATTTACACCAAATTTGAAATTCTGAGAATAATTTCTTTCGTAGTTAGCACGAAGTGAAATACGTTTAAAATCACTACCCAAAACAATTCCGTCTTGATCAAAATAACCAGCAGATATGGCATATCTTGATCTTTCATCACCTCCAGAAAAAGACAAATTATGACTTTGTATTGGTGCTGCAGTTACAAATGCCGCAGACTGCCAGTCATAATTTCCAGAAGTTTTTAAGGCTTCTATCTGCGCTGCAGAAAAAGAAGGCGCCTGACCAATACTGGCTTGAACATCGTTTCTTAAACTTGCCCATTCGCTGGCATTCATTATCCTAAGTTTTTTCGAAATATTCTGAAATCCAAAATAACCTTGATACGAAATATTATCTTGTCCCTTCGTTCCTTTTTTAGTGGTAATAATGACAACACCATTGGCACCTCGAGAACCGTAAATTGCTGTTGCAGAAGCATCTTTCAATACTTCGATTGATTCAATATCGGCAGGGTTGATAGTTGACAAAACATTAACACTAGAACCTGCATAAGCTACTCCCGCAGAGCTGTTAGAATTATCATTGTAAATTAAGATTCCATCTACAACATACAGCGGTTCATTACCAGCAGTTATAGAGTTTCCTCCACGAATACGAACACTAGAAGAAGCACCAGGACGTCCAGAACTTTGCGTAACTACCACGCCAGAAATAGCGCCTCTTAAAAGATTATCTGCCGAAGAAGTTACCTGAGATAAATTAGCTTTAGGCACAGAAGCTACAGAACCTGTAATGTCTTTTCTTTTCTGAGTTCCGTATCCAACAACTACTAATTCATCAAGTTCTTGGCGTTCTTCTTTAAGACTAATGGTAACTGGATTTTTTTCAACAATAATTTCTGCTTTTTTATATCCAATGTAACTTACAAGTAAAGTATATGGAAATTTTTGTCCTGTCTGAAAATAAAATTTTCCTTCCGCATCTGTCACAACGCCGTGAGTTGTTCCTTTAATTGTAACAGATGCTCCTATAATTGGCTGATTTGTAATAGCGTCTACAACAGTTCCGTCAAGTTTAGACTGTATAAGAGGTGTAGTATTTTGGGCATGTATTCCCGCCGTTATGAAGAGTAGAAACAGCGGTATGTATATGTTTAACTTTTTTTTCATTTCTTTGTACTGGTTTTAAGTAATTAACAAGACGCCCTGAGCACTGTTTATACAGCACTCTAAAAGTGTTCTTGATTTAGTGATAAATGTTCTTTAAGCCTTGCCATTTCTGTTGCCGCAGAAATGGCTTTTTTTATTTACAGCAGCAGGTTTGCATTGTTTTCATTTTAGTTTTTTTAGTTGTTAGTTATTTAAATTATTGAATAATAGGTGTGGTTTCAAGAATCCATCCAACGCAGAAAATGCATCAGAAAGATTTTTGGGTAAAATTCAGTAAATATTTTTTTGATAGTGTTTTTAAGAAATTTGCTGTAACAGAATATCAAATAGCAAATAAAATAAAAGTAGGTTTTAGCAACAGAAGCACATATAACAGCAAGTGTTATAAGTGTACTTTTTAGGAAGAATGTAATACGATATGCTTTCTGTTGTTTTCACAATAATAGTTTTTATGGTTTGAAATATTATTTTAAACTCTACTAATCCTATAGACAAAGTTAATTTTTATATAATAAAAACCAAAAGTTTGTTGATTTTTTTTTGAAAAAACTTCGCTTATATATACGTTTAAACTTCTATTGTATTTGTTAAGCCCTTATTTTAAAGAGATTTCAAAAGAACATATACTTCGAACATTTGTTAAAATAAATTTTTCCTGCTGGTTGAAATGTAGTATTTTACATTATTTTAAACCCCAATTTTAAGGTTTTTAATGTCTTATATTCAGGCAAAAAATGTTAAAAACTATCATATAACCTTTTTCAAATTAAAAAACAGATTAATTGTAATGAAATTTTAAAGTTGATTTTGAATAAATTAAAGTAATTTTATAAAGACGAAAAAGAAAATTCAAAATTTGATCCATCCTAATATTAAATACTTATATTTGTAATAAGTATTTATACTTAGTTTAACTAAATAAATAATGATAGAAGTAAAAGAAGCTTTAGAAATTGTAGCAGCGAATAGTAATGCTATGCCAACGCAGAAAATTAAAGTACAGAAAGCGCGAGGCTATGTTGTGGCAGAAACAATTTACTCGCCAATTTCTATGCCTCCTTTTCGTCAATCTGCAATGGATGGGTATGCTTTTACGCACAGTATAAGACATCAATACGATATTGTAGGGATTTCTCAGGCTGGAGATCACTCCAATATCAAACTAAAACAAAATGAAGCCATCAGAATATTTACTGGTGCCTATGTTCCACACGATGCTGATACAGTGGTAATGCAGGAGCATGTAATGGCCAATACAGATTCAATTCTAATTGCTCAAATGCCAGAGAAAAATACAAATGTTCGTGCAAAAGGAGAGCAAATTGCGAAAGGAGATGTTGTTTTCGAACCTAATACTTTGCTGACTCCTGCCGCAATTGGATTTCTAGCTTGTTTGGGAATTACAGAAATTGAAGTGTATAAAAAGCCAAAAGTAGGTATTTTAGTTACTGGAAATGAATTAGTAGAGCCTGGAAAAAAACTAAAAAAAGGAAAAATATTCGAAAGTAATTCTATTATGCTTCAGGCAGCACTTGAGACAATTGGAATCGAAAAAACGAAAGTTTACAGAGTAAAAGATAATCTAAAAGCCACGAAGAAGGCATTAAAATCAATTTTAAAAAAGAATGATATCGTATTAATTTCGGGTGGAATTTCTGTAGGTGATTATGATTTTGTAAAAGAAGCATTATTGAAAAATGGAGTAGAAGAACTATTTTATAAAATCAATCAGAAGCCTGGAAAACCAATGTTTTTTGGATCTAAAAAAGATACTTTAATATTTGCACTTCCAGGAAATCCAGCTTCGTCATTGACTAATTTTTATATTTATGTTTTGCCGGCAGTGAAAAATAAAATGGGTTTTTCTGAAATTCATAAACCAAAAGTAGTTCGAAAGCTAAATTCTGAAATCAAAAATGATACAGGGAAGACGTTGTTCTTAAAAGCAAAATACGACGAAACAAACGTGACGATTTTAGATGGTCAAAGTTCGGCGATGCTTAACTCTTTTGCTATTGCAAACGGATTGGTAATTGTAGAACAAGATGTAGAAAATATAAAAGAAGGACAATTAGTGACTATTTTGCCAATTGATTAGTTTTTTTTAAGAAGAAAGAAAATAGAAGAAAGAAAATAGAGAAAAGAAAATAGAGAAAAGAAAATAGAAGAGAGAAAATAGAAGAGAGAAAATAGAAGAAGAAAATAGATTGAAGCAAAAAAACGATTAAACAATTTAACAATTAAACCAAAAAATGAGTCTCCTTAGTTCCGAAAATATAGTATTATTCAGTTTCGCCTTAATCGTTATTGCGTTTTTATATTCAAGCGTTGGGCACGGCGGAGCTTCGGGTTATTTGGCTTTGATGAGCATTTTTGCGTTTCCTATTTCGATTATGAAACCATCTGCTTTATTGTTGAATTTATTTGTTTCCAGTATTTCGTTTTTGTTTTACTACCGAAATAATTATTTTAAACCAAAGCTCTTTTATCCGTTTGCAATTGCGTCTATTCCTGCGGCATTTATTGGTGGTTTTATAACGTTAGATAATACAATTTACAAAATAGTTTTAGGAATTGTTCTCGTATTTGCGGCATTAAGATTATTCGGGATATTTAATTTTAAAGAAAAAGAAGAAGTAAAAATTAATTTACCTTTTGCATTATTAATTGGTTTTGCCATCGGATTATTGTCAGGCATGCTGGGAATTGGAGGCGGAATAATTTTAAGTCCGATTTTATTGTTTCTAGGATGGGCTTCTGTTAAAGAGTCGGCAGCGATTTCGAGTTTATTCATTTTTGTAAATTCATTTGCAGGAATGCTGGGATTTTTTTTAGGAGGAAAAACAATTCCGATAGAAAGTTTTTATTTAGTTCCAATTGCGGTAGTAGGAGGAATGCTAGGCGGATTTTATGGAAGTGGTTCTTTTTCTAACCGAACATTAAAAATGGTTTTAGGAACAGTCATTTTGATGGCAAGTATTAAATTGATTTTTCCTTGAAACTAAAATATTAAATGATTGCTATATGAAACATAGCCGACGGTTTCGACCATCGGGATAAAGATTGGCAACCTGAAACGTGAAACAAAAAAAAGTCATGGAAGCACTAACAGTATTTATTCTTTGCGGCGGAAAAAGCTCAAGAATGCAGTCAGAAAAAGGATTGGTTTTGTTTCAGGATAAACCATTCATTGATCACATTATTCAGGCGATTCTGCCCATTACAAATCAAATAAAATTAATCACAGCATCTAAAGACTATGATTATCTGGAATATGAAAAAATACCAGATTTGATTGTAGATAAAGGTCCGCTGGGTGGAATTTACACAGCATTATCTCATTCTGAAACCGAATTTAATCTGATTTTAAGTTGTGATATTCCGTTGATTTCAACCGAATTATTGCAGGAGTTAATTTCAAAACATACGAAAGAGGCGGGAATTACAATTTTTGCATCAGAAAGTAAAACACATCCTTTAATTGGCATTTATTCGAAAAATATTGTTCCGGTAATAAAACAAGCAATCGATTCTGATGAATTGAAAATGATGGATTTGCTGGCCAAATTACCGCATCAGATTATAAAAATAGAAGAAAGTGAAAATTTTCCTTTAACCAATATTAATTCAATGGACGAATTAGATGACCTCAATATCAATTTAAGTTAATTACTATGCGAAACTTAAAAACACCAAAATTGACGATTGTAGGCGCAGGTCCTGGAGACGTCGAATTGATCACAATGAAAGCCATAAAAGCACTGAAAAATGCAGACGTAGTTTTGTACGATGCTTTGGTTAACGAGGAATTATTAAACTACGCAGCAAATGCAGAAATTGTTTTTGTTGGAAAACGTCTTGGCTGTCACGCCTATACACAAGATCAGATCAACGATTTGATTGTGAGTATGGCAAAAACATATGGACATGTTGTCCGCTTAAAAGGCGGTGATCCTTTTGTTTTTGGGAGAGGAAGTGAAGAAATTGAATTTGCAGAACAATTTGGAATTGAAACAGCAATCGTTCCCGGCATTTCATCTGCGTTAGGAGTTCCTGCATCGGTCGGAATCAGCTTGACGCAACGTAAAGTTGCCGAAAGTTTCTGGGTAATTACGGGAACAACTTCAGATCATAAATTATCAAAAGATGTTGAATTGGCTTCGAAATCGGCTGCGACCGTTGTGATTTTGATGGGAATGCATAAATTAGATGAAATCATTTCTATCTATCAGGAAAACAGAAATGATGATCTGCCAATTGCAATTATCCAGAATGGAACTAAAAATTCAGAGCAAAAAGTAATTGGAACTGTCAATACAATTAGTAAATTGGTATCTGAAAAAAATATATCATCACCAGCAATTATAGTTATTGGAGAAGTAGTGCGAAATACGTCAAGCTGGATTTCGTATTTTCAAGAACATTTTGATGACGAATTTATATTTCAGAATTTAAATTTATAAGAATGATCGAGGTAAAATATTTTGGAGCTGTTGCTGAAAAAACAAAATGTGAATTCGAAAAGTTATCTTTTTCCGAAGAATTATCACTGCAAAAATTATTGCAGAATTTAAACGAAAAATATGAATTTGAATCATTGAGTTTTAGCGTTGCAGTAAATCAAAAAATAGTTTCAAAAACTACAGATCGCGTTTTGCAGGCAAGTGATATTGTGGCTTTATTGCCGCCATTTGCAGGAGGATAATACATATGGAAACATCAAATCGATATAACCGACAAATAATTCTTCCTGAAATAGGAGAGGAAGGACAATACAAATTACTGAAATCGAAAGTTTTGGTTGTTGGAGCTGGAGGTTTAGGCGCGGCAATTCTGCCCTATCTGGCTGCAGCAGGAGTTGGCGAAATCGGAATTATTGATGATGATCGTATTGAAATTTCAAATCTGCATAGACAGGTTATTTACAAAACTTCGGCTGTTGGAAAATCAAAAGCAAAAGAAGCCAAACTGATGATTTCAGAATTGAATCCGCAGGTAAAAGTAAAAGCATTTTCAGAGAAATTATCAGGGAAGAATGTTTTTAATTTATTTGAAAAATATGAGATAATTGTCGATGCAACAGACAATATTTCGATTAAATATTTAATTAATGATGCTTGTCTGGTTTTAAATAAACCAATGGTGTATGGATCGATTTTTAGATTTCAGGGGCAGGTTTCAGTTTTCAATTATCAAAACGGGCCAACATACAGATGTTTGTATCCCGAGGAAAATAATAATGCTTTGAATTGTGAAGATGCCGGAGTAATCGGAGTTTCCGTTGGAATTATCGGAATGTTTCAGGCAAACGAAGTTTTGAAAATGATTCTTGGTATAGGAGAAGTTTTAAGCGGTAAAATATTAGTTTATAATATTCTAAATAACGAACAGCAGAAATATGATTTTGAAAAAAGCGATTTTCAAATAATAACCAGAGAAGCATTCGACCAAAAATACAATAAATCGGAAACCGAAGAAGTAAGTTTTGAATTGATTTTGGGTGAAAAACAAAACGATGCCGTTTTATTTCTAGATGTTAGAAATACTGATGAATCACCAAAAATCAATTTAAAAAATCAAATCCAGATTCCTTTAATGAATTTAGAAAATGAGATTGAAAAATTAGATAAAAATCAAACCATTTATATTTTCTGCCAATCGGGAATTAGAAGTAAAATTGCAGTAGAATTACTTCAAAAACATCAATTTAAAAATATAAAAAGTATTGCTGGAGGTGCTTTAGCAATGAAACAATCGTTGCATGAAAAATCCATTCTAATTAATAAATAATAGCTACTATGAAAAAAGTTATTTTCGGATTGTTTTTGTTTTTTTGTTTTTCTCAATTCGGTTTTTCACAAAACCAAGTTGATGCTACTGGTGAGACAGAGCTTTATGAAGCTTATGATAAAGCAGATAAAGAATTGAATAAAGTTTATAATCAGCTGAAAAATAAATTAGGAACAAAAGATCAGACAGCTTTAGTTGCTGCTCAAAAAGACTGGATAAAATTTAGAGATTCAAATTGTAAATTTAAATGCTATTCTGAAGGTGATGGTGGTGTTATAGCAAATAAAATGTACGCAGATTGTAGAATGCAGCTTACCATTAGCAGAACAAAGGAATTGAAAAGTTTGGTGAATGGCTTTTAAAGTCCTTATTAAAAAAATTTAAAAATGAGTAAAAATGTATTTGTAGAAGGGCCAATTGCTCCTGAGTTTATAGCGGAATCTATCGCTAAACATCAATCCAAACATACGATTGGTGCGCACAATATTTTTTTAGGACAAGTTCGTGCCGATGTCATTCACGATAATACTGTAATAGCGATTGATTATTCAGCCTACACCGATATGGCAAATGAAGCTTTGTACACGATTCGCGAAAAAGCTTTTGCTAAATTCGATTTAACCTGCATGCACATTTACCATAGTCTGGGCGTTGTAAAAGCAGGCGAAATTTGTTTGTTCGTGTTTGTTTCGGCAACACGCAGAAAACAAGTTTATGAAGCGACAGAAGCCATCGTAAACTGGATTAAAACCGACGTTCCGATTTTTGGCAAAGAAATGTTTGAAAACGATACATTTACTTGGAAACAAAATAGTTAATGGTAGATATTACACATAAAATAAGTACATTAAGAAAAGCAACCGCAACCGCAATTGTAAAAGTCAGCAGACAGGAAACGATTGATGCTGTGGTAAATAATTTGGTCCCAAAAGGAAATGTGCTTGAAATGGCAAAAACCGCGGGGTTATTTGCGGTTAAAAATACACATTTATCTATTCCGGATTGTCATCCAATTCCAATTGAATTTACTTCGGTGGAATATAAAATTGAAGGTTTGGAAATTCAGATCATATTCAATGTAAAAACCGTTTATAAAACGGGAGTTGAGGTTGAAGCCATGCACGGCGCATCTATCGTGGCGCTCACAATGTATGATATGCTGAAACCAATAGATAAAGAAATTGAAATTTCGACAATCAAATTAGTCAATAAAGAAGGCGGAAAATCTTCTTTTAAAAATAAATTTCCAACCGCGATAAAAGCGGCTGTTTTTGTTTGTTCCGATTCAATTTTTGCGGGTGATAAAGAAGATCGTTCCGGAAAAGCAATTGTTGAAAAATTAGATTCTTACGGAGTCGAAATTTCTCATTATGAAATCATTCCCGATGAACTGGATATAATTCAAGAGAAAACAAAAGCTTTCGCAAAAAATCATCAGTTAGTTATTTTTACGGGAGGTACAGGTTTATCGCCAAGAGATGTAACTCCAGAAGCGCTTTCGCCGATTTTAGAAAGCAGAATTCTTGGAATCGAAGAAGCAATACGCAGTTACGGACAACAGAGAATGCCTTATGCAATGCTTTCAAGAAGTGTCGCTGGAACGTTGGGTAAAAGTTTGGTCTTGGCACTTCCGGGGTCAACAAATGGAGTAAAAGAGTCGATGGACGCTGTGTTTCCACACGTTATGCACGTCTTTCATATTTTAAAAGGAAAAAATCATGACAGCCTCTAACACTATTTTGACGGATGTTTTTGGGCGTAAACACAATTATTTACGCATTTCGCTGCTGGAAAAATGCAACTTGCGTTGTACGTACTGCATGCCGGCGGACGGAATTGCGCTTTCTCCAAAAGCCAGTTTAATGACGGCTGAAGAGATTTTTGGTATCGCTCAGACTTTTGTAAAAAATGGTGTTGACAAAATAAGATTAACGGGCGGAGAACCTTTATTAAGAAAAGATTTTCCAGAAATAGTTTCTAAATTATCAGATTTAAATATCTCACTTTCGATAACCACTAACGGAATTTTAATTGATCGTAATATTGAAGTTTTAAAACAGTTTAAAATCAAAAACATCAATTTGAGTCTAGATACTTTAGTTTCGTCGAAATTTCATTCGATAACACTTAGAAATCAGTTTGAGAAAGTAATTGACAATCTGCATTTGCTTTTGAATAATGATTTTAAGGTAAAAGTAAATGTGGTTTTAATCAAAGGATTTAATGATAACGAAATTGTAGATTTTGTTAAACTGACGCAGTTTCTGCCTATTTCTGTCCGATTTATTGAATTCATGCCTTTTGCAGGGAATGAGTGGGACAGGAGTAAAATGGTTTCGCAAAAAGAGATTTTATCTTTGGTAGAAAATGCTTTTTCTTCAGATGAAATTCAAAAATTAGAAAACGAAAAAAACTTTACTTCTAGAAATTTCAAAATAAAAGGTTTTCAAGGTGATTTCGGAATCATAAGTTCTATTACAAATCCTTTTTGTGACAGCTGCAACCGAATCCGCTTGACGGCAGATGGCAAAATAAAAAACTGTCTTTTTTCTAATTCTGAAACTGATTTATTGACTGCTTTTAGAAATGGAGAATCAATTGCAGATTTGATTTCAGAATCCATTCAAAATAAAAAGAAAGTCCGCGCTGGAATGGTTACCATTGACGAAATGGACGATCCAAAAAAACACTTTGATAATCGCAGTATGATTGCGATTGGGGGATAGGTTATTTAATTATGAATTGTGAATTGTGAGTTGTGAATTGTGAGTTGTGAATTGATAGTTGCGATTTACAAATTGTTTTAACGATTGTCAGGCTGAGCGGAGTCGAAGCCTTTTACGGAACACGAAATTAGTATCTTTTTTTTGATGTTCATACATGCATCTATTTTAAAAAAAAAGGCTCAACCCTAAAGTTAAACCTTTTCTTCAGTAATTATTTTTTCTTTTTAGCCTTTGCTTTTTTCTTGGATTTAGCTTTTTTTTCTGCTGCTTTTTTAGCTTTTTTTGCCTTTTCTTTTTTTGCTTTTTCTTTTTTCTTTTCGGCTTCTTTTAGTTTTGCTTTCTTAGCTTTTTCTAATTTTTTGATAACAGCTTTAATCGCTTTTTCTCTTTTCTTTTCTTTTTCTTTTTTAGCTTTAAGTTTAGCTTTCAGCTTTGATTTTATATCATTGTTTTTACCAATTTTTTCAATTGTCACAACTGGTTGGTTTGCTTCAAAAGGAACTGGAATATCATTTGTCTGGATTTCAACAATTTCAGAAACAATAGGTTCTGTGCTTTCAGGTGTTATTGCTTCTTTCTTTACGGTTGCTCTAGGTGCTCCTTTTACTGCCGCTCTCACAGGTGTTTTTGCAGCTGGTTTAACTGCTGCGGGTGTTTTTACAGCTGTTGTCTTTGCAGCAGTTCTGGTTGTTCTTCTAACGGTGGATTTTGCTTCTGGCTGTGTTTCTGTAGTTTGTTCTACAATTGTTTCTGCTGGAATATCGGTAGTATTTACAGCAGGGGTTTTAGTTGTTCTCTTTATCATAACTGTATTTTTATTGAGTAAAATAGACGATTACTAAGAGGTAAACAATAGCTGGAGTACAATGTTTGGATATAAATTCTTAGTTAAGCTAAATATACGCAATTTTTGAATACCCAAATGTTAAGTTTTTTGTAGAAAAAGCTAATGCTCAACGGCTTCCAAAATTTTGAAATTACTTTTAGGAGCTTCACAAAGAGAGCAGCAATATGTTTCTGGCAGATTTTCAAACAAAATACCTTTTGGAATTCCCTGAGTTTCATCTCCGTATTCAGAATTGTAAAGCGTTAAACATTCCTGACATTGATAAATATCTAATTGTGGTTTTTCTTTTTTCTGCGGATTTTCTGTTGTTTCTATTGTTGAATTTCCAAGCTCTTCAAAATATTTTCGGCTTAATTCAATTAAAATTGTCGGCAGTTCTAGTTTGTCAATATCCTGAGAATGTACAATATATTCTCGTGTGTTTGGGTCGAAATTTTTAGCAAAAAGAACATTATAAGTATCTCTAATTTTGATGGATTCTAAAGCTGCAGGAAGTTCGTTTTTTTCGATTACAATCGAAGTAAAATAGTGGCCGTCACGATTGTATTCTGCAATTCCAAAATTTAATCCGTATGTGCTGATGTCAAACTGGTCGAGTGTACGCACCAGAAATGTTTTGAGATTCAATGCCCATTCCATTGCAACAGGCAAATGCCAGTTTAATTCTAGTAAAGAATGACGGACGTTGATTCCTCTTTTACCTAAAAATTTTTCCCATTCTAATTTGCGGTCTTTCGGGATTCCTTTAATAATGAATGATTTCCAAGGTGTGATACAGATTTTACCGATCTTGCATTCAAAACACAAATCACACATTTCTTTTAAAAAATCGAGATCGTACAAATTATTACGCCAGTATAATCCCAGCCAATATTGATCAATCCCCATTCTATTCATTCCTTCGTAATATGGAAAAGGATAAAAAGGAACTTTTAAAGGTTTATCAATTGTTCGATTATTAGTATCTAATGCTTCGCTGACCAAAGTAAAAAGTAATTCTATGTCAACAGCAGTTTCGTCTGTTATTTTTTCAATTTCGTAATAGGTTTTGGCCAAATCCCAGCTGTAAATTAAAACAGGATAAACCTCCATTTTTTCCCATTGCGGAAGACGAATATACAAATACCAGTAATCCTCGTGCTCTGAAGCAATAAAGTTTATATGACCCGTGAATAAAGGGACAAGCTGCTGTTTTGGATCTGTTATATTGACTTTTAGTTTGGGCTGTTCTTTAAATTCTTCTAAAATATATAAAAAACGATTTCCGGTTAGCCAGTTTGTATTTCTAAAAATATCTGTCGAAACATAAGAAGAAACAATATTATTCCCGCTTTTTTGATCGGGATAAACAAAGTGATGTTTGCCCAAAGTCGTTTTGTCCAATGATTTAAAACCTTGCGGAAAAATAATATCCTGTCTGGAACCAAAAGAAATGGAATCGAGACCTTCTTCCAGTGCAATATCAATTACTTCTCGTAATTCCCCCGGCGAAATAACGCCTCCTTTTACTATTAATCTTGTTAGTTCCATTTTTTTTTAGTTTCAAGTTTTAGGTTTCGAGTTTTAAGTTTCGAGTTTCAGGTTTCAGGTTTCAGGTTTCAGGTTTCAGGTGCACGTTCCAACAACTTGAAACTTGAAACCTGAAACAAAAAAACTCATCTACACTTAGCAAGAATCTCCTTAACCTCTGTTTTACAGCTGCCACAGCCTAATCCTGCGCCAGTGTTTTTGCATAGATCGGTAAAATCGTTTACGCCGCTTTTAATAGTTTCTTCTATATTTCCAGCACCAACCTGACTGCAGGAACAAACTAGTTTTCCTAAAACAGGTTTTGCATTTGAACTTCCTCTGAGTAATAAATTTCGTTTGTCTGATAATTCTATTTTGCTTTCGATCATCGTTTTGAATTCGGCGAATTCGTTTTTATCGCCCATCAAAATCGCGCCGACCAAAAGATCATCTTTTACAATACATTTTTTATAGTAACGTTTTTTCAAGTCTGAAAAAACAATTTCTTCGTATGAATCGTCGTTTTCGGGGATTTCAATATCACCAATACTGCAAAGATTTATATCTTCCAGTTTTAAAATATTCATTAAAATCGAACCTTTATAATAACTGCTGATATCGCCTGCTAGAAAGTTAGCCAGAATATCGGCCTGTTCTTCGGCAGCAGAAGTGATTCCGAATAACTTATTATTGAATTCAGCTATTTCTCCAATAGCAAAAATATCAGGATTTGATGTTTGTAAATACTGATTGACTTTTACACCGCGTCCGCAGGCAAGACCGCTTTCGCGCGCAATTTCAATATTCGGAATTGTTCCAATCGTGTACACAATTGCATTTGCAGTGATGATTTTACCGCTCTTTAAAGCTATTTCAATCTCATTCGGATTATTAGTTTCGAAAACCGTGCTCACTTCATTATCAAAATAAATCTGAATATCACGAAGCTGTACTTCTTCTGCCAGAAGCTTACTTGAAATTCGATCCAGCTGGCGTTCCATTAAACGTGAAGCCCTTTGAACAATTGTAGTTTTTACTTTTTTATGTTTTAAAGCTGCCGCTAATTCTAAACCTAACAATCCGCCGCCAATAATCACAACATGCTGTTCTTCTGGAGGAAGATTGGTGCTGTCGAGATGTCTTTTTAAACGATCGGCATCTTCTTTACGTCTTACGGTAAATCGTCCTGGAAGATGTAATTGTGCATTTTCAGGTACAAAAGGACGGCTTCCAGTCGCTAAAATTAGGGAATCAAAAGTATGCGTGTCACCGTGACTATCTATTATTGTTTTTAATTTAGTATCTACTTTATCAATAGAAACCCCAGCTTTCATGGTGATTTTTAGTTTGTTAAAAGTTTCGCCGTCTTTTACTTTTAATAATTGTTCCCAGCTGAATTCTCCAGTCATATATTCTGGAAGTAAAACGCGGTTGTAAAACGGATTTACTTCATTCGAAAAAACAATGATTTCATCGGTTGTATTGAATTCACGATAATTTTGAATAAATCGGAAAGAAGCAGCGCCGGCGCCAACAATTGCAATCTTCTGGAAAGGTTTTACATATTTGGTAATGGAAACGGTAGTGAATTTAAAATCAGGTTCTTTTGAAATTGGGTCGACTACTGTATTGGTTAAATTATTGGTTCTATTTAGATCATTTTCTAATTGTTTTCCCCAGTGCATTGGCAGAAAAACAACTTTTTCTTTTATAGAATCTGTCACTTTTGCTTTTACACGAACTTCTCCATTTTTGCTGGTAACAGTAACAATATCACCGTTTTTAATATCGTTTTTAAAAGCGTCAATCGGATTTATTTCTAAAACAGGATTCGGAATATGCGTTAATAACCTCGATACTTTTCCAGTTTTGGTCATCGTATGCCATTGATCGCGAATTCTTCCTGTGGTTAGGATAAATGGAAACTCAGCATTTGGCTGCACGGATGTATTTTCGATTGAAACAGGAAGGTTAAAAATAGCTTTTCCAGACGGCGTGTAGAATTTTTTATCGGTAAATAATCTAGGTGTTCCCGGATGTCCATAATCTGGAACCGGCCATTGAAAAGTACCTTCGGTTTTTAAACGGTTGTAATTTAAGAAAGAAATATCGATGTTAGTTCCTTTCGTAAGTGCACAATGTTCCTTGTAAATTTCTTCGGCGCCATTGAAATTAAATCCGTTGAAATTCATTTTTTTCGCAAAGCGAATTAGAATTTCAATATCTGGAAGCGCTTCTCCCGGCGCATTAATTCCTTTTGGTAAATAAGAAATACGACGTTCAGAATTGGTCATCGTTCCCTCTTTTTCCAGCCATCCCGCTGCAGGCAATAATAAATCGGCAAATTTGGCTGTATCGGCATTATGAGAAATGTCTTGGACCACAACAAATTTGGCATTTTTAAGTGCTTTTTCGGCTCTTCTGGAATCGGGTAAACTCACTAATGGATTGGTGCAAATAATCCAAACTGCTTTCATTTTTCCCGATTCTAATGCTTCAAACATTTCAGTTGCTGTTAATCCAGGTTTATCTGAAATTTCGTCAACACCCCAAAAATCTGCAACTTCTTTTCGATGCGTGGGATTTGCAATATCTTTATGTGCTGCCAAAAGTGTTGCCATTCCGCCCACTTCGCGGCCGCCCATTGCGTTGGGCTGACCCGTTAATGAAAAGGGGCCAGAACCTGGTTTTCCTACCTGTCCCGTTAACAAAGATAAATTCAGCAAAGCCGTATTTTTATCAACCCCAACAGCACTTTGATTTAAACCCATTGCCCAAAGCGAGATAAAACCTTTTGCTTTACCGATAATGTCTGCTGCCAGTTTAATATCGCTTACAGAAATTCCACAGAGTTTAGAAGCTTTTTCTAAAGAGGTATTTAAAACTAAATCCTTATACTGTTTAAAGTTTTCTGCATTATTTTTTACAAAATCATGATCGACATAGCCTTTTTCGATGATTCGTTTGGCAATGGCATGATATAAAATAATATCAGAACCTGGAATAATCTGCAAATGCAAATCGGCGAAAGCAGCAGTATCTGTCCGCCTTGGATCAATTACAATTATTTTTATTTTCGGATTTTTCTCTTTATGTTTTTCAAGTCGTCGAAATAGAATAGGGTGGCACCAAGCTGGATTTGCCCCGGTAATTAAAAAAGTATCAGCCAATTCAATATCGTCATAAGCAATTGGAACAGAATCTTCTCCAAAAGTTTTTTTGTAACCCACAACAGCCGAACTCATGCAAAGTCTGGAATTGGTATCGATATTATTGGTTTTTAAAAATCCTTTTACAAGTTTGTTTACTAAGTAATATTCTTCTGTTAAACATTGTCCAGAAATATAAAAACCAACGCTGTCTGGTCCGTGTTTTTTGATGATAGAAGAAAAAACAGCAGCAGCACGGTCAAGAGCGGTATCCCAACTTACGCGTTCCAGCGGATAAGATTTACTGCCCCGCATTTCGGGATACAGAATTCTATCAGATGTGTCGTTAACTACGTAGTGCAGATTCATTCCTTTAGAACACAGCATTCCTTTATTAACAGGATGGTCCTTGTCTCCTTCAACCATTACACCGTTTTTGGTATCATTAGTTACGATTATGCCGCATCCAACGCCGCAATAGGAACAGGTGGTTTTGATCTTTGTATTTTGCATTACAATTCTGTTTTTGAATACTACTTTATCGAATCTGCTTCACTCTAGATGAATACGTAAACAAAAATAAGTATTATTTACGTATAAATACTTAATTTTTAAATTTATTTTTTTATTTTTGATGCAGTAAAATGACAAAAAACAAATTAGTTTTTAATCTGCTAAAAATGAAAAGTCATGAAAGAAGAGCAAATTATTTGTTATTCCTGTACCAATGAAAATTGTTTCATAAAGAAACACTTGCATTTAGAGCAGATGAAGCAGTATGTTTCGAAAAAACAAAATTTAGTTTGTAAAAAATCCGATCGTTTTATTACGGAAGGTTCACCGTTGCATGGACTTTATTTTATCTGCAAAGGAAAAGTGAAAACAGTAAAGACGGGCATTAACGGCCGTGAGCAAATTGTGCGCCTGACAAAAAATGGAGACATAATTGGCTTTCGAGGATTTGGAACGGGGCAAAAGTATTTAATTGGAGCTTATGCCTTAGAAGATACTGTTTTGTGTAATTTCAGCAACGAAACAATGCTGGAAATTTTAAAACAAGTTCCTGAATTTACATACGCTCTAATGTTATTTTATGCTGATGAATTAAACAAAAGCGAGAACAATATTCGCAAAATTGCCCACATGAATGTCCGCGAACGTGTAATCGATTTACTGCTTTACATACATCGAAAATTTGGACAAATCGATGGTTTAATTGATATCGATCTTTCTCGCAAAGAAATAGCCGATTTTGCAGGAACTACAGAAGAACAGGCAATTCGAGTAATTTCGACTCTTAAAAAAGAAGCGTTGATTAAAACAGTTGGAAAACGAATTGGAATTCTAGAAGTTGCCACACTGCGCTCCGAAATTATGGAGCATAAATATTTTTGATGTGAGGTTCTAAGTTGCTAAGATGCTAAGGTTTTGACTGTAGAGACGCACTGCAGTACGTCTCTACTCGTATTAAATTTATTTTTTCCTGCCGATAAATCGAATTACAGAACCAGTTCCGTTATGGAATAAACCTTCATTAAGTTCAATTTCTTTTTCTTCCAATTCAATGATTTCGTAGTTCGGAAAATCAGCTTTGATTTCTTCAATTGAAAAAAGCGATTCAATATCTTTTGGTCCGCCCACTTTTTCGTTTATGGCAAGATATTCTAAATGTTTTTTGCTGAAAGCTTCAAAAATAATAATACCATCTTCGCGGAGTAATTGATCCAGCTGTTTGTGAATTTCAGATTTAATTGCTGCAGGAAAATGCGCGTAAATCAAAGCAATTGCATCAAATTGTCCTGGCTGAAAGTTTAGTGTTTCCAGTTCACCAACTTGGTAATCAATAGGAACATTATTTGTTTCTGCAAGTTTTATAGCTTTGTTTTTTCCTTCTTCACTAATATCAAAAGCCGAAACTTTCCAGCCTAATTTTGCGGCAAAAACAGCATTTCGTCCTTCGCCTTCGGCAGGAAAAAGAACAGAGCCGAGACTTAATTTTTCCAGTTGTTCTTTTAAATAATTATTAGGCTCTTCGCCGTACGCAAATTCTTCACTGCTGTAGCGGTCGTCCCATCTTTTTGTCCAGTTGTTCATGGTTTATATATTGAATTTAATGATTAAAGGTTTGTGGTCGCTGTACAAAGTCCAATCTTTGTAACTTCCCACTTCAACGCTTTCTAAAACTTCTATAAAATCATTTGAGACAAAGCAATAATCCATATGATAAGGCTTGTTTTCATGTCGGTACATATACAAAGTTGGATGTGCTTCTTTGCCTTGAATTTGATTGAAATATTTGTGATAGGTGCTGAAAATATTTTTATCTGCTAATTTGTTTACCACAGTTGTATGATTTCCTTCTCGTCTTGGTTTGTCCCAAATCGTATTGCTGTTGAAATCGCCAATTAAGATTGTTTTCGTCTCTTTGATTAAATCGTCGTAATAATTAATTGCTTTCCACACTTGAGTTACATAAGCGCCATCTTTATCAGCGGGATTATTTGCCCAAACAGCAAACAAAGTAAAATTAACTTTTCCGCCTGTGACGGCTATGGGCAAAATATTTTTAAAGTCTGGATTATGGCAGTCTAATAATTGAAGTCGGTAGTCACTATAAGAAAAAACACCAATTCCTTTATTCAGATTGGCTCCGTACCAAATAATGTCATTTGGTGTTTGCACTCCGTTTGGGAATTTTAATTTTTCAGGACTTTCGCACTCCGAAATTACAGCAATATCAGGATTGTGAGCGAGAATGAATGCTGCTTTTTTTCTGAATGCCATGTTGCAATTCCATGCGATGAGTTTCATTAGACTATTAAATTATTCTATCTCAAATATAGCGATTAAAGAGTAAAATAAATTCCTCCCAAATTAAAAAAAAATACCCTTTTTCTACTTGGAAAAAGGGTACTGTATAAATTTCAGATTTATAAAATCTCTCTATTTTTAATCTTAACCAACGATTGTTGTTACGCCACTATTTATGTCAATTTCTGCAAAATGATGTTTTCCCATTACGATAAGCAGTTTATCTGAATTATAACCTACATATCTAATTTCAGGTTGTCCTTTTTTTGGTTCTCCGCAAGCAGAAATTACATTGGTCTGCCATTTCAATTTGCTTCTTTTGTAAGCAGATATGGTTTGTAAATCCTTTTCAACATAATAAACTATGTTGTTTTTTTTAATTCCTCTTTTTTGCGTTTTTGCAAAATTTATTTCTGAGTTTTTTGAAATTAAATCATCATTGTATTTTTGGGCAATGCCAGGCTGGGCTACAATGAAAGTTAACATTGATAATTTTAAAAATGGTTTCATTAGGATAGAATTTGGGGTTCATAATCGGCTCAAATATAATTAATTAAACTATATATCAAGTTTCTTTTAGGTGAAAAAAAAATACCCTTTTCCGAAATAGGAAAAGGGTAAAAAATATAATTTAATTTTGTAGAAAAATTATTTTTTCCAGCTAAAAATTCTTGGATTCACAGAAACCATTAACCAAGCCCAATTATTAGTATGGCTGGCATCTCCATTTTTTATAAATTCCATTGTTTTTGAACCAAACATTTGAGAATAACCTCCTGTAACTGTAATGTCTTTTTTAAAATTATAGCCAAAAGTAACATCAACCTCCGTCCCTAAATAAGAGTCTAATTTTTCGTTTAATGGCGTAACTACATCAGCAGCAGCTAAAAATACGTGAGGCATTAAAGCAAACTGCCATTTATTAATATTGTAATTTAATTTGATAAAAGCATCTTGTAAGCCTACATTGTTTAAATGGTTTCCAACATAAAAATAATCCATATAACCATTAAAGCCGTGGTTGGTTCCAAAAATCGGATTGAACGATTTAATAACTGAGCTTCCGTCGTTTGAATCTTTTCCAGATAAGAATTCATATCCTAAACCAGCTTTGAAAGATTCAGTGATTTGATATCCAAAATTTGCCGCCGCATTCCAGGCACTTACTTGTAAGTCTGTACTTTTTCCAGTTTGTCCGTATACCCAAAAATTGCTGTCTATTTTACCAGTTTTATAAGTAAGGTAAGGCCCAAAAGTTTGCTTGTAATCTACTAGTAATTTGGCATCGGCATTGGCATATTCATAACCAGTATTCAATAATAAGAAACTCAAACCTAAATTTTCATTGAATTGATTGTGATACCAGGCATATTGCAAAGTTTTATATGTGGCAACAGTGTAAGGCGTTTGGAAAGTATTTTCGGCAGTAGAATTATAGGCGCCTCCAAAATCAAATTTTTGCTTTTCTGTATGATAACTTACAGTAAGTGCATCATGACTTTGTGCCTGTTGTCCCCAATCTTGTTCTCCAAAAATACGCTGATTATCATAAGAAAGAACTTGGCGTCCCATTCTTGCGCTCCATTTTTCTGTAAAATTATATTGTGCCCAAGCTTCAAAAACGGCAACTCCATTTTTATCAGCAACTGCTGTTGGTGCAACATCGCCCCAGGTTCTGGTGTTTTGAAGAGTTAATTTTACAATTAAATCTTCTTGTTTATAATTGAAATTTAAACGGGAACGTTGTGATATTTGAGATGTTCCTTTTTGTCCCTCAGGGATCAGGGTTTTGTAACCATTACGGTATTCAAAACGCGGTCGAATCTGCAGATTTACATCTAACTCCTGAGCCTGAATTTCGAAACTTAATCCTACGATAAGTATTAAAATTAGTTTAAGTTTTTTCATAAGGTTTTTATGTTTTTATCGAAGGTAAATTTATAAGAAAAAGCTGTTTTTACTATGGACTTAAATCATATTTCTAATTATTTTTTAATCTAGGTTTAAGCTGCTGCTTCTAATATTACTTTGTTTGTTGTAACTTCTTTTTTCTTAGCTAGTTGTGTAATAGTGTAATGCATCCAAACTAAACATACTATAGAAAAAAGTAAAATAAAAATCCATGAACTTGACCATATTCCGGTTGCAGTTAATAGATATCCGAAAATAATCGGGCCTAAAAAGCCTCCTAAACCGCCAATCATTCCCACTATTCCGCCCACAACACCAACTTCAGTAGGGAAATATTCTGGAATATGTTTATAAACTGCCGCTTTGCCAATTCCCCATGAAATTCCGATTAAGATCACTAATCCTAAAAATACCCACATATTGGCATCAAATTTAATAACCGTGATTCCTTTTGCGATTAACTCTTTTTTGGCAACATTTTGATTATGAGCTACTACAACATTCTGCCAGCTCGAAGTGGTTGGGAATATAGCATTTTCATTTACAAGTGAGGCTTTCTGTATAATTGGATATTCTTTGTCACCCACTTTTACGATTTTTTCGTTGATTTCTTTCACAACTCCTTTTTTGGCTGCTAATATTCCTGGTCCTGTAGTAGTGATTTCCATTTTCGGAACCATTAATAATGCGCTTAAGATTACAGAAGAACCTAAAACCCAGTACATCACTTTTCTGGCTCCAAATTTATCAGACAAATAACCTCCAAAGGCTCTAATGACACCAGAAGGAAGACTAAACATGGTAGCAAACAAACCGCCCATGACCAAACTGGTTTGATAAACATTCATAAAGTTTGGTAAAAGCCATTGCGAGTACGCTACAAAACAGCCAAATACTAAAAAGTAATAAGCTCCAAAACGCCAAACTCGAGCCGATTTTAATGGAATGAGCATTTGTGAAACAGTTTTGTTGTTGTTTTCTATTTTTTTATTTTGGGCAAAAATTAGAAATGCGATTCCGATAATAACTAAAGAAATAGCATAAATCACAGGAAGTATTTTCCATCCATTTTGCGGATCACCAATTGAAAAATGATTTAATAATGAAGGTGCAAGAAAAGTTGTAATAGCTGCGCCTGCATTTCCCATTCCGAAGATTCCTAAAGCGCGCCCCTGCCATTCTTTTGGATACCAGATTGATGTATAGCCGATTCCGACTGCAAAACTGGTTCCGACCATTCCGAAAAAGAAACTTAATAATGCAAACATAAAAAAACTGTCGGCGTAGGGAAGGAGAAACAACGGAATTGAACTAAGCAATAGTAAAAGTGAAAAAACATATTTTCCTCCAAATTTATCGGTCAGAATACCAATTGGAAGACGCATTATAGATCCCGTTAAAATTGGAATTCCAAGTAACCATCCAACCTGAACAACGCTCCAGTGGAAAATTCCGTTATCTACTAAAAAGGTTACTAAAACCCCATTTAATGTCCAGCAGGCAAAACACACTGTAAAAGCCAATGTGTTCAAAAATAAAATTTTGTGTGATTGCGATAATGAGTTTGTATTTTTCATAGCACTTATATTTTTTTAGTAAAATTAAGTACTATAACTTAGTTAAAAGATGCTAAAACGCAGTTTTTGAAAAATAATTACGTATTTATACGTATTTTTTTAGATTAAAGAATACTCTGCAGCTTTATTCGAAAGTTCCATCAAGTTTTTAACTTTTAGTTTTTTCATCAAATTAAATCGGTGTACTTCAGCTGTACGTTTACTGATATCAAGAGCTTCGGCGATTTCTTTATTTCCTTTTCCAGATAATAAAAGAGTTAGAATCTCTTTTTCTCTTTTAGTGATCATCATTTCTTCTCCTAAATTTTGCTTAGGTTCTAATGATGTAGATGAATTCGTTAATTGACTTATTAAAATAGAAGAAATATCACCGCTGAAATATTTTCCTCCAGCAGCAACACTATGAAGCGCTTTTAAAAATTCTTCTTTGCTCGAACCTTTTAATAAATAACCATCAGCACCAGCTTTTATAGACTTTAAAACATATTCTTCCGATTCGTGCATCGAAAGCATTATAATTTTGATGTCGTTATTTTCGCTTCTAAGTTTTTCTACTACCTCTATACCAGTTAAGTTTGGCATACGAATATCTACTATAAGTAAGTCTGGTTTGCTTTCTGCAACTACTTCAAGCGCATCGGCACCATCTATTGCTTCGCCTACAACCTCAATGTTTGCTTCGTTTTCTAGTAAAGATTTGATTCCGTCTCTAACAAAAACATGATCATCTGCCAGCACTACACGAATGTTATTACTCATAATTTACTTAATTTGATTTCTGGATATTTACGTATATTCATCTATAAAGAAGACGCTAATATACGTACTTTTTTTTATTTAAAATTTCAATTTTTTGAAATTCCAAATTCCAACATTAAAAAATCATTAGAAAAAAAATGCAATGTCAATGACAATTGCAATATCAATGACAATATCAAATTTCAATTTTTTTAATTGTAAAATTGTCGATTGAGATTGAGGTGTCTTCAACTTCGCTCAGCCTGACAAATGGAAAAAGTTGGACGCTTAGCTAAATTTTCTAATTATCCCATTTTCTAATTGCCACATTATCTCATTTAAGAATTGGAATATTAAAAGTGATTCTCGTTCCTTCGCCAGGAATTGAATTGATGAAAACGCGGCCGTTAACGTATTGTATGCGCTCTTTCATAAATAAAAGTCCCATTCCAGATTCGCTGTTGCGTTTTTTGTCGACTGAATTCATGTCGAAACCTTTTCCGTTATCATCAATAATAATGCTGAGGAGCGTTTCGCTGTGTGAAAGCTGTACAATGATATGAGAAGATTCGGCGTATTTTATGGCGTTGTTGATGGCTTCCTGCGTAAGACGGTAAATATTAATCTCGATTAGAGAATCCAAACGCTGGTCGAAATTGGTTTTGTTGTAAAAAAGGATTTCTTTTCCCGTTAGTTTGGAAAGTTCTTGCGTAAGTTTTGCCAGCGAAGAAACGATTCCGTGATCGCTTAATTCTGGCGGCATTAAGTTGAAAGTTGCCGTACGGACACCTTTTATAATATCAAGTGAAAGTTTCTTTAGATACTCAATTTTTTGTTCCGACTTTTCTCTGTCATCTAAATTAATACTTTCCAGACTGAACTTTAAACCTGTAAGCATCTGGCCAATTCCGTCATGGATTTCTTTCGCGATTCGATTTTGCTCGTTTTCTTGATTTTCAACAATCTTGCTTGAAATAATCTTTTGCTGATTGATTTTTTCGGTGGTGTTTTCAAGGTTTAAACGTTCGACTTCGCGTTGTGCTTTTTTGCGTTCTGTAATGTTGAAGCAGACAATTAGAAGTTCTAATTCGTCTTTTTTAATCATAACGGGAACCATAGACAGATCAAGCCAGATTTCGAAATCTTCTTTGGTGATAATTTTTATTTCACCCTGCCAGCCGCTTCGCTGTTTTTCAAATATCAGGCGGTCAAAATTAGATTGTTCTTTTTCGTCAACGGTTAAAACTTCTGAAAATTTTTTGTTGGATGAAAATTTGGTATAATTGAGCAGTTTGGCAAATTTTTCGCCAATATGTATGATCGAACCATCGGGTGCAATTCGGCAATAGAGAAGGGTATTTTCCATTGCGTAGTTAAGTGATTTTAATTCTTTAACCGAGTTTTCCTTGATTTCGCTAAGTATTTCGGTGTCATATGCCAGTTTTAAAGCTTTCTTTTCGGAAGAAAGAAGTTTAGCAATTAACCGTTCGATTTTCTTATTTGTGGGTTTGAAAATAAAGAAGAACTCTAATAGTAAAACCAAAAGTGTAAAGCCAAAAATCCAATATTCTATTCGGCGTTGTTCGGTTACTTTTTCGTGTGCTTCAAGATCGTATTGCGTTACAATCTGATTCATTTTAGAAAGGAAAATGCCTTCGTTTTCAAGAATAATCTGAACCAGTTTTTGATTTTCTGAAGTTTGTTTTTTCTGTTTTAAATTTGATAGAAATGCATCGGTTGTTTGGGCAATTTTATTAAAAATCGGATTGATTTCTAGATACAATTTATTTAATGTCTCGCTTTTTTCTTTAGGAAAAGCTAAGCTGTCACTGCCGTTTACAAGTGCATTTTGGTTCTTTTTCCACAGTGATAAAACGCTTTTTAAATGTGAAATTTGTTTAGCAGAAGCGGTGTCAGAAACATAATGGAGAATCAGAACTTCTTTTACGATTTTCTGACTCAGCATTCTTTGCTTTCCTGAGAAATTAATGATTTTAGAATCGCTTAACTGCTGGTTCAGATTGTATTGTACTAAAATCTGACTTACAATTATAGTTAAAGCAATAGTAAGAAGTGCAAAAAAATACAGACGGCGTAAATTTTTGAAAGTGATTTTATCTTCTTCCTGACTGCTTTTTTTCATATAATTGAATTACAATCCTAAAGAGGCTTTTATAAGATTTAAATTTTCTTCGGAATAGTTGATTTTTAAGGCTTCCTGATGTCCTTTGTCCGACATTTTATCCCAGGTTTTTTTGATGATGTTTTTTAGTTTTTCCTCATCGTGTTTATGAACGAAAGGTTCTAAATAATACTCAAGGAAAACAAGACAAATAACATCTTCTAATAATTGTGTTTCGTGATCTTTTTTTAGTAATTTTTTCTCAATTAAAAACGAAACGCGATCAACAAAAGTCTGGTCATAACCTGCTTTTTCCAGAATTTCGGCAGTAGTTTTGGCGTGGAATTTTTTTAATTCTTCTCGCCATTTCAAATAACCAACGCGATCCATTGGGTATGATTCTCTTGCGACTTTCCATCGGCAGATGTGCTGTGCTTTTGAAGCAATCTGGATTTCTTCAGATGCATTTGGTTCAAACTGCATCAGTCTTTCGTACATCCTGTTGGAATACAATAATTCTTTTGGATATTCTGTATTTTGATCGATTTCAATGTTTGGATCTTGTGCGTTTTCAGCATCAATCCATTCGCTTGCTTTTTGAAAAGGTGTAGTCATTGTTTGGTTTGATAATAGATTTCAAAGATACGGAATTAGTAAATATGTGAGATGTGAAATGTGAAATGTGAGATGTGAAATGTCAGATGTGAGATGTGAGATGAAGCAAGAGGCAAGAAGCAAGATGATAAAAGTTCTTCAAATCTTACTTCTTGTTTCTTACTTCTTACTTCTTACTTCTTACTTCTTACTTCTTACTTCTTGTTTCTTGCCTCTTAAAAGTCTAATCTACAAATCCAACAAATACTTCATTTTCCACAACCTTAATCGGATACGTTGCAATTTTAAAATCATCTCCGTTTAGGTTAGATCCATCAACAAGTGAAAATGTTTTTTTATGCATTGGGCAGGCAATTTTCGGGATATCATCGGCAGATCCTGTCATTCCTCTTGAAAGTACCATTTCCATTTTGTGCGGGCAGGCATTTTGACAGGCATACCATTCATTTCTGCGTGTAAAATTGAAAATGGCAATCTGTTTGTTTTTGTATTTGATGCATCCGCCTCGGTTGGTTGGAAAATCTTCTACTTTACCTGCTTTGAACCAAATTGTTGCATCGCTCGCATGAACTGTTTCGTATTGATTTAAGATTTCTTCCATGGTAATAAATTTTAGTTCCTGTTTCTTAGCCCTCTTTTTACAATCATGAGAGTTATGATGGCGCAATAAAAAGAGGGTAAGAAGGACAGCAACGTTTATGATATTTTTTTTTTTGGAGCTGATTTTTTAATTAAAAATTGAGAATTAAAAATTAAAAATTTTTGAAACTGTAATTTTTGTTACAGCTATGCTATGCTTGTTAATGTAAGTGAAACGCCTTTATATATGCCTATAAGTTATGTTTCTATGTGTTTAAAAATTATTTATAAAACTAAGACCAAGCTTTTGGTGCTTTTTGATCTCTTAACGGAACAAAAACAGCATTATCATCTTTTTCGTCTGAGTTTATAAAGTGATTGAAACGTTTCAATAATCTTGGTTTTTCCAGGACTTGTTTCCATTCGCATTCGAAAGTGTTTACTAATGTCTGCATTTCAGCTTCAAGTGTTTCGCAGATTCCTAAACTGTCTTCGATAATTACTTGTTTTAAATAGTCTAAACCTCCGTCCAATTTTTCTAACCAAGTTGAAGTTCTCACAAGCGGACCAGCAGTTCTTATGTAATACATTAAGAATCTGTCCATATATTTGATCACGGTTTCTTTGTCGATTTTCTCAGCCAATAAAACAGCGTGTTTTGGGTTGGCACCGCCATTTCCAGCAATGTATAAATTCCATCCGCCTTCAACAGCAATTAATCCAAAATCTTTTCCACGTGCTTCTGCGCATTCGCGAATGCAGGCCGAAACTCCGCCTTTTAGTTTATGCGGAGAACGGATTCCTTTGTATCTGTTTTCGAGTTCTATTGCAAATCCTGCGCTGTCGTCCATTCCGTAACGGCACCAAGCATTTCCAACACAACTTTTTACGGCACGAAGCGATTTTCCGTAGGCATGACCGCTTTCAAAACCGTTATCAATTAAGATTTTCCAGATTTTTGGCAAATCACTTAAATGCGCTCCGAATAAATCCACTCTTTGTGCACCAGTGATTTTGGTGTATAAATCAAATTGTTTGGCAACTTCGCCAATTACGATTAATTTCTCGGCTGTAATTTCTCCTCCCGCAACTCTTGGAACAACAGAATAAGTTCCGTTTCGTTGAATATTCGCTAGGAATCTATCATTTGTATCTTGAGTTGTAACATGTTTGTTCGCAGTATCATTGTATATACTTGAAAAAATTGAAGCCACAACTGGTTTGCAGATCTCGCATCCGTCACCTTTTCCGTGATGATCGATAACGTCATAGAAATTCTCGTATTTATTGATTTTTACCAAATCGAACAATTCTTGGCGTGTATAGCTGAAATGCTCGCATATCACTTCTTTTACTTCTTTTCCAAGTGATTTTTGAGTCGCTTTTACCAAATCTGAAACCATTGGCTTACAACCGCCACAACCAGAAGTTGCTTTGGTTGCTTTAACAACATCTGATAAGGAACTGTAGCTTTCGTCTAAAATTTTACAGCAGATGGCGCCTTTAGTAACATTTTCGCAAGAACAAATTACAGCTGTATCTGGTAAATCCATTACGCTTCCTAAACTTGAACCTTCAAATCCATCTCTTGAGCCAAGAATTAAATCTTCTGGATTTTTAGGCAGAGCCATTTCGTTAACATAGATTTGAAAAAGTGAGTTATAGTCGCTTGCGTCTCCAACTAAAATTCCACCTAATAGTTTTTTAGAATCTTTTGTAACGTTAATTCTTTTGTAGATACCGCTTAATTTGTTTTCATAAACAATAGCCGTAACATCATTATTTTCAATAAAAGGATCACCAAAACTTGCTACTTCAACACCTATTAATTTTAATTGAGTCGACATATCAATAGTTTCTCTCATGGTTTTAGAACCTTTCAAGATTTGCTCAGCGGCAACATCGGCCATTTCGTAACCTGGAGCAACAAGTCCGTAAATGTTTTGATTATAAAGTGCCGCTTCGCCAATCGCATAGATAGAAGGATCTGATGTCTGCATCTGATTGTTTACCACAATTCCGCCTCTTACACCAACTTCCAGCCCAGAAACTCTTGCCAGTTCGTCGCGAGGCTTAATTCCGGCAGATATAACCAACATGTCTACTTTTAACAATTCTTCATTGGCAAACATCATTCCTGTTATACTCTCTTTTCCGTCAATATACTGCGTTGCTTTATTAAGATGGATTCCGATATTTAATTCTTCTATTTTTGATTGAAGCATATCACTTGCGCCTTGATCCAATTGTCTCGGCATCAAACGAGGTGCAAATTCTACAACGTGCGGGTTGAGTCCTAAATCCCTAACAGCTTTTGCTGCTTCAAGCCCTAATAAACCTCCACCTAAGACAGCAGCTTCGGTTGCTCCTTTTTGTTTAATTTTTCTGGCGTATGCCATAATCGCATCTAGATCTTCAATTGTTCTGTATACAAAAACGCCTTCTTTTTCTACTCCTTCAATTGGAGGAACAAAAGCCGAAGAACCAGTTGCCAAAACTAAGTAATCGTACGTATGTGTTTTTCCTAAATGTGTATGTATTGTGTTTTGTTCACGATTAATATCTGTAATTAATTCAGATGTATTTAGAATAATATTGTTTTTTGAATACCATTCAGTTGTAGATAAGGATAAGTCGTCCACTGTTTTGCCTCCAAAGTACTCGCTTAAGTGAACGCGATCATAAGCTCGCCTTGGTTCTTCTCCAAATACTGTGATTTGATACTTTTCTTGTCCTGATTTTGCAACGAATTTTTCGCAAAATTTATAACCAACCATGCCGTTTCCAACTACTATTACTCTAATCATGATTTCTTTAATTAAGTATTACTAGGCAAATATAAGTATTTATACTTATTTAATTACGTAATTTTTTTAAATTTTAAGTAAAGTTGTAGCTTTTTGTACTACGTATTTTGGCGTAATCTCATAAGTAGTGTAGCTTTTGAACGGATTTAAAAAATTTTAAAGCATTAAATTTGAAAAGATTCTAAATAAGGTTTTCAAAAAATTGTCGTAAATTCATAAGAATTTTATACCAGTTTAATATTGGTAATATTTTTAAAATAAAGATCATATGAAAAAAATACTTTCACTTTTGTTATTATCTCTTTTGATAATAAGCTGTAAAACGGCAGCAAATAAGGACTCTAAAACAACCGCATCGACATCAGGAACTTCACAAGACGATTTAAATTTTTATTTTAAGGCTACTGGAAATGAACCTTTTTGGGGAGTTAAAATAGGAAACGATCAAATTGTTTTTACATCATTAATAACGGGTAAGGAGAGTATCACTTTTCCTGCTGTTGATGCGATACGAGCAATGGACGCCAATGTCAAGATGTACAAAAGCAGTAACGAAACAGCATCGATAATTATAACAATCCAGCAATTAGATTGCCAAGATTCAATGTCTGGGGCAATTTCGCCTTACAGCGTAAAAGTTGAAATTAAAAATAATGCTGAGTTAGAGTTTCAAAAGCTAAGCGGATGCGGTAAATATATAACCGATTATCGCCTTCACGATATTTGGGTTTTAGAAGAATTAAACGGCTATAAAGTTTTTGTAGCCGATTTTCAAAAGGAATTCCCGAGAATTGAGATTAATTCGACAGAAAATAGATTTTCTGGTTATGGCGGTTGTAATGCTGTCAGCGGGCAGTTTTTTTATGAAAAAGATGTCCTTAGATTCACAAAAGTTCTTTCGACTCTTATGGCTTGTTCTCAAGGAAATAAAGAAGGAGAATTTACTAAAGCACTTCAAAGCGTTACTACTTATTCTATTGAAAATAATAGATTAACACTTTCGAATCCTTCTGCGAAGCTTTTAGTTTTTAGAAAAGTAGATTAAATATTTATTGTAAATATGTCTTAAAATGGTTTAAAAATAACTTTTAGGGAGATAATAATGGTGTAGCGACAAGATATTTTTGTAAAATAAAACTTATATTGTTTATTTTACATGAAAAAGATTTTAATGTTATTTATTGTAGCATCAATGGCTTTAAGCTGCAAATCGAGTAAAGAAGCAACGGCTGTTGCTGCAACAAATGAAAAATCGGTTGAAAAGAAATTACAACAAACTTGGATTTTAGAGAATTTGAACGGAAAAACAATAAGTGAGAAAGATTTCGCAAGTTTTCCAAAAGTTCAACTGACTCCGTCAAATTTTTCTGGATCAACGGGATGCAATGCTATTAAAGGAAATTTACTTTCTAAAGGAGAAGGAAAAATTCAGTTTTTGGATCTTACTTCAGAAACTAAAAAATGTGATGCAAAAAAAGAAAGCGAATTTCTACAATTGTTAAGAACCACTTCAGGTTATTCTATTGAAAACAATAAGCTTTATCTTTCTAATCAGTTTGGATTGACAATGTCTTTTAAAAAAGGGTAATTAATAGAAAGGCTTCGAAATTAATCGAAGCCTTTTTTTATTTATTCGAATAATTCCTTAGGATCTTCAGTTTCATCTTCCTCAATAAAATCTAATTCTAAAGCTCTAACGGTCTGCACAGCATTTCCCGCAATTCCACGAATCGAACCGTACATTCCTAAAGTGTTATGAACTACTTTTTCGATTTGCTTTTCTCTTTGTTTCCAGATTCTCTGCATCGCTCTTTTTTCAGAATCTAAGTCGTTTTGCATTTGCGTAAATCCTTCTACAATTCCTTCAATCTGTAGTCGGAATTCGTTGCTTGTCAAGAAATCGTATAACATCGACATTTTATCGCCTTTGTTTTCCTGCGCCTGTACAGCCTGGCTAACCTGAATTAAGGATTGACGTAAAACAGCACTCAGACCTTTAAATTCTTCATAGGTACAAATCCAGATTCCGTCGCGCATTCCCATTCTTTCCATTCCAGAAGGCATCACTTCGGTAACTAGTACGCCAATATTGGCTCTTTTAGTTCTAATATCATTTTTAAACTTTTCGATCCACGATGGCTGAAAAGCTTTTGTTCGTTTACTTTCGTAATAAATAGAACCGCAATTTTGTAGTTCACGTGTATTTACAATTTGAAGACAGTCGGCACCATTTGCGCCTTTTTTAACTTCATCGATACTATCAAGCGGAAAATTATTTGCGAGCCATTCTTCAATCGCCAATTCCATTACTTCGCCTTGCAATTGCATAGAACCTTGTTCCTGCTTGCGTTTCATTTCTTCAATAAGTTTCTTCTGGTCGTCAGACTGCTTTTGGTATTCTTTAATTTTTAGTTCGTTTTTTTCTTCTTCCTGTTTACGAATTTTATCACGCTCTAAAACCAAAGTTGCATTCAGCTGTTTTTGCGCTTCGGCTTCAATTGCTTCTTTCATTTCCAGTTTTTCACGCTGTAATTTGGCAATTTCCCCCTGCATTTTATTCAACTCCCTAATTTTATCTGATTTTTCAGAGAGCTCTTTTTCCATTAAAAGCAAACGATCTTTGTTTTCTTCTTCAAGTTTAATTTTAAGCTTTTCAGAGATTTCCTTTTCGGCTATTTTTCTTTCTCGCTCCAAACGCTCAGCAAAGAGTTCGTTTTCTTGTTTTTTCTTGGCTTCAAACTCGGCTTTGGCTTTTTCGAACTGTTCGTTTTTAAGCTCAATTTCACGATTTTGAATACTGGCTTTTTGTTGAAATTCTTTACGGATGCTATCTTCCAACTGATGTTTTAAAACATCATTGACATCGATAGGAGTTCCGCAGTTTGGACACTGAATTGAAGATTGCTCGGCCATTTTATATTGAAATTTTATTGTAGAATTTGAATTTGCTAAGATATTTAAACTTTCTGTTTTTCTTACTGCGATTCGTGTGATAAATTGTAACGAAATTTTTGTCTGCCACGAATTACAACAATTTTCACGAATAGTTTTATATGCTGCAATTTAAATACGTTTTATATTTAGATTTTACGGATTTCCTTTGTTTTAAAATAATTCGTGAAAATTGTTGTAATTCGTGGCAGTTTTTTATTTCTTAGAAAAATTCAATAAAAAAGCAACAGCCGTTTTTGTAATTTCAGAATCATCTTCTTTTGAAGTAATCAGTGAAACATCGGTAAAAAGATTTACTTTTTTTAATTCGATAAATCCTATCTCAGAATCCTGATTGCTTTTAGCAATATTCGAAGGGACGATCGAAATTCCTAATCCATTCTTTACTAATTGTACAATAGAGTTAATGTTGTTTGCTTCATGGATGATTTTCGGAGTAAAGCCATAAAAAGCACAGAGTTCTAACAAAACTTCATGATAATGAGGTGCATAATCTTTGTTGAAAAACACGAAAGTTTCGTCTCGTAAATCCAAAATATCTTTTTCAGATTTTAATTGAATCATGTTTTTATTAAAAACAATAGAAAATCCGTCCTGAAACCATAAGTGTGCTTTTATCTTAGGAGATTGTATTGGTGAACGAATTATTCCCATTTCGATTTTTCCTTGTTCTAATGCTGTAATTTGTTTTGTTGTTGAAACTTCAAAAAGTTTGAAATTGACATACGGAAATTGCGACTTTAAATGCTTGATTAAGTCTGAAATAACAGCCGAATAAATGGAACTGATATACGCGATTCTGAATTCACCCGAAATGTTCTCTGCAATTTTTTTTGTTTTTAATGAAATTCGTTCCAAATCTTGAAAAAGGGTTTTTACTTCTTTTTCAAAATATTTTCCTGCTTCGGTTAATTCTACTTTTTTATTGTTTCGCATGAAAAGCTTTGCCTGAAGTTCTTCTTCCAATTCAGCAATTTGACGGCTCAGCGGTGGCTGTGAAATAAACAGTTTTTCTGATGCTTTAGTAAAGTTTAATTCTTCGGCTACAGCCAAAAAATATTTTAAATGACGTAATTCCATGATACTTTATAAGTATTATTAATTGATAAAAATAGTATTTTTAAAGTATGTATCAATGAGGTAGTTTTGAAAAATAAAATATTTCTCAAGCAGGTTTTGCGGATACAGCGGAGTATTAATTTATTTAAATAATTTAATCATAAAAATCTCGATCAATAATAGCAACAAGAGCTGCTAATCTGCAAAGTCTGCGAGAGAAATCTAAAATAAAAAACATGGAAAAATCAACGATTATAGAGATTAAAGAAAGATTTGACAAGGATGTCGAACGATTTTCAAATTTAGAAACTGGTCAATTGTCCACAATCGATGCTAAGATTTCTTTAGAATTAATTACCGAAGCATCAAAAAGAATTGTTCCAAACGCAACTCATGTTTTGGATATTGGCTGCGGTGCTGGAAACTATACTTTAATGATGTTGTCTAAATTACCAAATTTAAATTGTACGCTGGTCGATTTGAGTTTGCCAATGTTGGATAAAGCATTTGAAAGAGTTTCGGCAGTAACAAATGGAAAAGTCGAAATTCAACAAGGCGATATTCGTGAAGCTGCTTTAGAAGAAAATAGTTTTGATATTATTTTGGCTGGTGCGGTTTTACATCATTTGAGAGATGATCAGGATTGGGAAACTACTTTTACCAAATTGTTTAAATTGTTAAAACCAGGTGGATGTCTTATGATTTCTGATTTGATTACACAGGATACCGATTTGTTGAATGAATATACCTGGCAGATTTATGGCGAATATCTAGAAGGCATTGGCGGAGCAGTATATCGCAAAAATGTATTCGATTATATTGCAAAAGAAGATACGCCAAGATCTATGAATTACCAATTGGATTTAATGAAAAAAGTAGGTTTTTCTAAGGTAGAAATTTTACACAAGAATATGTGTTTTGGCGCTTTTGGGGGAATAAAGTAGTCTTTATAGCCACGAATTCACGAATTTATTTTTAGAATCTATATGTGTAAAGTTTAGATTAATTAATTCGTGAATTAGTGGCGGAAAACCTTTATAAAATTTGAGCTGTTTTGTAAACTTGAATTGGGCTTGCGACTAAGCTTTCGGTTTTTGAAATAAAATCAATTAAATAGGATTGTGCGTTATGTGAATCTAGACCAATTTGATCTCTCCATTCTTCCCAAAGAATAAATACGTTGTCGGAAGTATGTAAATCGTAACGAATACATGCTGCTTCTTTTCTAGTTTCGGTTACTAAATGTGTCAGCATATTTTGAACTTCAATTAAGTTCTCTGGTTTACTTTTTAAAATTGCGGTAATCGAAATCATATTATAAGTTTTTAAAAGTTTCTTCCAAATGTTTCGTATAATCTTCTTTAAAGATAACGATATTTTCTGGTGTTGCGCCTTTTTCTACATCATGAAAATGGAATCCGTTTACGCGTTCCATTCCTGTAAATTTATTCATTTTATGAAAACCAAACATTACGCCGTCGTCAACAGAAGTTTCTTCGAAGAATTCTCCGGGCAATGTAAACGCTGTTTTTGGAGCATTCCAACTGGTTGTCAGCATATATTTACGACCGTGTAAAAGTCCGCCTGTTCCGTAGTTAATGTCTGGATTTACGCGGCTTCTTCCGTCACTTTTATAGATTCCGTTGTTGTGTCCTTGTGTAAAAACATCATCGATATATTTTTTAAAAAGATTTGGCAGTTGAAACCACCAAACGGGTGTGTGATAGATAATTAAATCTGCCCAAACGAATTTTTCTACTTCTTCCTGAAGATCGATATTGTCTTCGATATGAGTTGTTTTTATTTCGTAATTATTGTTTTTTGAAAGAAATTCAACTGTCCAGTCTTGAACTGTTTTATTGAATTGTCCACCTGAATGCGCGAATTTTTGGCCGCCGTTGATTATAAATATTTTTTTCATTTTAAAATTATTGTTTCTTTTGAAAATGGATGCGTGAGGGATAGCAGTGGAAATCCTTTTGTGTCTCGTTTTTTAACGAGACACAAAAGATTGTAACGGATAGCCCGACCCGGAGGGACACGCCCAAATTCTAATTATTTAAATTTTGAGATTGTTTTTAACACATAGAAATATAGATTTTCTTTCTTGAAAAGGAATGAAAAGAAACTAGTTTCTAACATATAGTCCCGAAGCCTCGGGATATGTTAATGAAAGTGAAACGCCTTTAACCACAACAAAAAAACTATGTTTCTATGTGTTTAAAAGAATATTATTTAAGTTTCGAAATTGCCTGATTAATGAAATCTAATTCTGAAACTGATAAATCGAAATCCATTGTTTTTGCATTTGAAATTGCTTGTTCTGCATTTCTAGCTCCAGCCAACACTATTGCGATTCCTTTTTGTAAGCTTGTCCAGCGTAAAACCAATTGCGAAATTGAAATGTGTTTTGCGTTTGCCAGCGAACTTAGTTCTTCTACCAAAGTTTTTACTTTTTGAAGATCAAACTGACCGAAGTAACCATTTCTATGATCGTTTTCTTTTAGTTTACCGTCTGTGAAATATTTTCCAGTCAATAAACCTCTTTCCATTGGACTGTAAGCAATAATTCCGATGTTTTCAGCCACTGTAAACGGAATTAAATCGGTATCAATTTTGCGGTTCAGCATGCTGTACGCCACTTGGTTTGAAGTAATTTGAACTGTTTTTTGTGCTTCCTTAATTTGAGAAACATTATAATTACTTACTCCAAATGCTCTAATTTTTCCTTGTTGTATTAAGGTTTCTACAGCTTCCATTGTTTCAGAAATTGGTGTTGTAGCATCTGGCCAGTGAATTTGTAAAAGGTCAATGTAATCAGTTTGAAGGCGTTTTAAACTTTCTTCTATTTCTTTTATTACATTTTCCTTTGATGAATATTTGTATACAGGAACTTTTTTTCCGTTGTCATCAGCATCAAAAAAGAAATCTCCTTTTCCGTTATTACTTCCGTCCCAAACCAAACCGAATTTTGTAAGCAGTTGAACTTTAGAACGATCTTGACCTTTAATAGCTTCACCAATCATTTCTTCACTTAAACCGAATCCGTAAAAAGGAGCAGTGTCGATTGTAGTTACGCCATGATCTATAGAAGCGTGGATCGAATCGATTGAATCTTTCTTTTCGTTTCCGCCCCACATGGTTCCGCCAATAGCAAAAGCGCCGTATGTAATAGTTGATAATTCAAGTTCTGAGTTTCCTAATTTTCTATATTCCATGATATTGTATTTTTAAATCTTAAATTTCACTTGGCAAAATTATACTGTTTTTAGGACTATTAATTTGTATATATTTGTCTTTTTTATGTAAATTTGCAACTTCAAATAATTATCAGTGTCATGAAAAAAGAAAATTTGTACGAACCTTTTACGGTTTCTTTTGAGACTTTAGATGAATATCCAGATGTTGGTGATCGTCATAATTTCTTTGAATTGGTCTATATTTTAAGCGGAACAGGAATGCAGTGTATCAACAAAAATATTTTTGAATATGATGCTGGACATATGTTTTTATTAACGCCTGAGGATTGTCATAATTTTACAATTGAAACAGAAACTAAGTTTTTCTTTTTGAGGTTTAATGATATTTATTTGAAGAATTCAAGTCTGCAGAACGAAAATATTCAGCGTTTGGAATACATTCTGCAAAATGCTAATCATCAGCCAGGCTGTATTTTAAAAAATGATGCCGATAAATGTCTGGTTAAAGTAATGATCGAAGCAATTTGCCGAGAGCATAATGATAAAGATGTTTACAATCAGGAATTGATTCAGCAATTGGTAAATACTTTGATTATTATTGTAGCAAGAAATATTGCTAAATACCTTCCTGAGCAAGTAAATATTGGCACCGAAGGAAAAGCAATGGATATTCTGCAATATATTCAGAATAATATTTATTATCCTGAGAAGATTAAAGCAGAATCTATCAGCGATTATTTTGGAATTTCGAATACGTATTTAGGCCGTTATTTCAAGAAACATGCAAGTGAAACGATGCAGCAATATATCAGTAATTACAAAACAAAACTGATTGAACATCGTTTACAGTTCAGCGATAAGCGTATTAATGAAATTGCTTATGAATTTGGTTTTACTGATGAAAGCCATTTCAATAAGTTTTTTAGAAAACAGAAAGGATATAGTCCGTCTGAGTTTAGAAAGACGATTCGATTGAGTGCTTAATAATGGCACGCAGATGATACGGATTGTGGCGGATTGTGGTGGATTTTGTAAAGTTGAATTATGAATAGGAAGGAAGCGAAAAAAGTTATTGCGGTTTATGAAATGCAGAATTTGTCAAATAATGAAAAACTTGAAATTTTAGAATATAATTATTGGTTTTTTGGAGATAAAGAAGGAATAATCGCGGCTATCAAAGAAGGTTCTTATCCTAAAATTTCAGAGAATTTAATAGAGATAATTCATAAAACTCCAGATCCACTTCTTAATGTTGAATCAGAAGGTTTGGTGGTTAATTATTTGGTAAACAGATTAAAATATGTAACCAATTTATATCTGGAGACAAAGCTAAAAAGTATAAATACAAATTTCAATGATGAAATTTTTGGTGATGTAGAAAGAGCCGGTTTATGTCCTTGCTGTGAATATTATTCTATTGATTATGGAGAAGACGGTTTGTGGGATATTTGTCCTGTTTGTTTTTGGGAAAATGGAGGAGATGGAGCAAATGATGTGACTTTAGAAGAAGCAAAATTAAATTTTGAAAAACTTGGAGCTATAAATGAAGGATCTCTAAAATTTGTAGATAAGGAAGGTACAAGTAAATACAATAAAAAATAGTAGCAATTATTTTTGCTGCGGATTAAATTATAAACGCGATTTAAATGATGCTTCTTTTGTGTTTTTTAAATAATTTTCTTGATTACTCTTAGTTTGTGAGTGTGTTTATTCAATTCAGGATTATAAATTCCGGTGTGGTCTAAACGGTCAATACGAACTTTTCCGCTTGCGTGAATGATGTAATTGTTGTCCATTATAATCCCGACGTGAGTAATGTTTCCTTCATCGTTATCAAAAAACGCTAAATCTCCCGCTTCACTTTCCTCAATAAAGCTTAAAGGTTCGCCATCAAGTGCCTGTTGTGAGGCATCACGATGAATTTTATAGCCATTTAATTTGTAAACCATTTGCGTAAAACCAGAACAATCGATTCCGAAAGGTGTTTTACCTCCCCATAAATATGGAGCATTCAAATACATAAAAGCTGTATTTATAAGTGCACTTTTAGGTTTGATGCCACTTGTTTTTGTTCCCTCAAAATCAAAATTAGAAACATTGATTTCGCTGTTATTTAGAAATGATAATGAAGCTCCTAGTGGAATTGGAAGTAATAAATTGTCGGGAGCGGTGATGTAATCAATTAAATCGGCATTTAAGATAATCGCCTCTTTACTCAATTGATTGAAATTTGCCTCAGAAATTACCTGATATTGTTTTGAATCTACCCAGCCTTCATAGTCATCAAACTGAATTCTTATTTTAGCCCATTGATTATGGCGTTCTAAAATTTCGATATGCTCGCCAAACAAAAGTTGTGTAACGATTTCACTTCTGTCACTTGGTTCAGATCGAACGGGTACTATAGCTAAATTGCAAATTCCGAACATTTAAGGAAATTTATAAGTTAAAAATTAGGAGTTATAATTTGTGATAACTCCTAATTTTAGATAATATTATTTAAGCTCTTTCGATAACAATTGCAGATGCGCCACCGCCTCCGTTGCAAATTGCAGCGGCACCGGTTTTAGCATTGTTTTGTTCTAAAACATTTAGTAAAGTTACAATAATACGCGCTCCTGAACAACCCAGCGGATGTCCTAATGAAACAGCGCCTCCATTAACGTTTACCTTTTCGTTATCTAAATTTAAGATTTTGGCATTGGCTAAACCAACTACAGAAAATGCTTCGTTGAATTCGAAATAATCAACATCTGAAATTGAAATTCCAGCTTTGTCTAATGCTTTTGGTAATGCTTTGGCTGGACTTGTCGTAAACCATTTTGGTTCTTGTGCAGCATCTGCATAGCCTTTTATGTAGGCTAGAGGTTTTAATCCTAATGCATCTGCTTTTTCTTCAGACATTAAAACTAACGCTGCAGCTCCGTCATTAATTGTTGATGCGTTAGCAGCGGTTACAGTTCCGTCTTTTGTAAAAACAGGGCTTAAAGATGGAATTTTATCTAATTTAACATTAGTATACTCTTCGTCTTTTGAAAATATAATTGGTTCTCCGCGTCTTTGCGGAACTTCAACAGGAACAACTTCATTGTCAAATTTTCCAGAATCCCACGCTTTTGCACTTCTCTCATAAGATTGAATAGCAAAATTATCCTGCTCCTCACGGCTGATGTTATATTCAGTTGCACATAAATCAGCGCAAACTCCCATTGCGTTGTTATCGTAAGCATCTGTTAAACCATCTTTCTGCATTCCGTCAAGCATTGTAGCTGGACCAAATTTATTTCCTGCACGCATTTGTACGTAGTGTGGAATTAAGCTCATGCTTTCCATTCCGCCTGCAACAACGATTTCAGCATCTCCACAGGCGATAGCCTGTGCGGCAAACATAACCGCTTTCATTCCAGAAGCGCAAACTTTGTTTACAGTTGTAGCGGCAACTTCTTCAGACAAACCAGCAAAAAGAGCTGCTTGGCGAGCTGGAGCTTGTCCAACGCCGGCCTGAATTACGTTACCCATAAAAACTTCATCAACTAATTTTGGGTCTAGGTTAATTTTTTGAAGTGCTCCCTTAATTGCGGCAGCACCTAATTTTGGTGCGGGTACGGTAGATAACCCTCCCATGAAACTTCCGATAGGTGTTCTAACGGCAGAAACGATAACAACTCTTTTGTTCATTTTCTGTGTAATATTAGTTAATAAAGCAAATTTACTCTTTATTTGAATAAATTCAAATTTTGTGTAGAATAGGGTGATTTTAAATTGAAGATGAAATTTTTGTTAATTCTATTTGTTTGATTGTGAAGTGTTTTTAAAAAAAGATTAAAAAAACTTAAAAAAAAGCGTAAAAATAGTTGTGAGAAATGGAATGTTGTCTTACATTTGCAACCGCAAAACAGAACACGTTTCTTGAGCTTGGAGAGGTGCCAGAGCGGTAATGGAGCAGATTGCTAATCTGTCGACGGGTAACCGTCGCCAGGGTTCGAGTCCCTGTCTCTCCGCTTAAATTTTGCCTTCGGGGTGTAGCGTAGCCCGGTTATCGTGTCCCGATTGAGATCGGGAAGATCACAGATACGAATCTATGACTAAAGCTCGGGGTGTAGCGTAGCCCGGTTATCGCGCCTGCTTTGGGAGCAGGAGGCCGCAGGTTCGAATCCTGCCACCCCGACTAAAACTTTGCCATAAAGTTTTAAAACAAATGGACGCATAGCTCAGCTGGATAGAGCACCTGCCTTCTAAGCAGGCGGTCGAAGGTTCGAATCCTTCTGCGTTCACATCAAAAGCCACTCAAATCGAGTGGCTTTTTTGTTTTGCATAAAAATGGTTTTTGATCACGTAGCTCAGCTGGATAGAGCATCCCGATTTTTAATCGGGACGGTCGAAGGTTCGAATCCTTCTGCGTTCACATCAAAAGCCACTCAAATCGAGTGGCTTTT
>NZ_SODX01000002.1:502215-711379 GCF_004366435.1 Flavobacterium sp. S87F.05.LMB.W.Kidney.N
GGATAGAGCATCCCGATTTTTAATCGGGACGGTCGAAGGTTCGAATCCTTCTGCGTTCACATCAAAAGCCACTCAAATCGAGTGGCTTTTTTGTTTTGGGTTATATTGGTTATTGATGATTTCTTTGTTGAAAATCAATTATTCTTGATTTGAGCCATTTCTAGAAGCTTGTCTATTTTATTAGGTATAATATAAAATACCAAATTTCTACTTATTGCCGATAGGTTTTCAAATGCAACAGCGCCCAAATAAGAATCTGCAAGATTAAAACTATTTACCTGCCAGTTTTTACTGTTTTTTATGAGGCTAAAATCAATTTTATGCTGTCCGTCTAAACTCGGAATTTGTTTAAAATCTTCATCGATGCCTTTTCCTAATGCTTTTACAAAAGCTTCTTTGCGTGTCCATGAAGTATAAAAAGCATGTTTTTTATCAGCTGCATTTTGAATCTGCAAAACTTGATTGTCGTCAAACACATCTGGAAGAAGACTTGTAAAATTGAAATCTTTAGACATATATTCAATGTCTAATCCAACATTTTTGCGCGAAACTGCTATAGCTGCAAAGTCTTCAGAATGTGAGAGATTAAAAAACAACCAAGGATGTGAAGCCAAATATGGTTTTTTGTTAAATTGATAATCCAGATAAATATTCTTTACATTCAATTTGGTATGAGCTGCTAAAACGAACTTTAAAATTGATCTGTATATAATGAATCTGCTTCGGTCTATTTCTTTAAAAAAACGTTGTGCTTTCTTAAGTTCTTTAGAAGTTAGAAACTGAGATAAATCAGATTTTAGTTCGATAAAATCAGGCAGATAAATAGTGTAAATGATTATTTCATCAGTATCTAATGGTGCGAGTTTACAAGGAATCAGTTTTATGTCCTTTATCGTTGAATATTCAATGACAGGTTTAAATGTTCTCATGTTTCTCATCTAAAATGTCCTGAAGTAATCGCGCTAATACTTTGTCATTTGGCGGTGCTACAATATCTAAATGATTACCAGAGATATTATGAATTGTAACGCCTCCTAATGCTGCTTTTTTCCATCCCAAATGTGTTGGGTCTAATTTGTAATTAGCGTCATCTTTTGATCGAAATAAATCAACTTCAATGTTTTGTGGTTTTAAGTGGTAACGGTCTACAATCTTTTTAACCATGCCATCGGCTTCTATAAATTGCTGAAGAGCTAATTCTTCCTGCTCAGTCATTTCTTTTTTCTTGCCAAAATGTCTTTGTAGAATGTATTCTTTTTTTCCATTGATACGCATTTTAAAAGCTTCCCAGCTCAATAACATTTCTTTTAAAAAATCCAGCCTTCTGTGTGTAATATCGAAGTATCTCACAAGTTGTTTTCGCCTGTAATTTCCATAATAATAAGAAGAATCAACATAAGAGTCGAGCAGTGCGGTCAAGCTTACTTTTTTCCCCTGTGCTTTCAATTGGCGTGTCATTTCAAAAGCAACAATACCTCCAAAAGAAAACCCTGCTAATGCGTATGGTCCTTTCGGGTTTACTTTTATGATTGCATCTATATAATGAGCAGCCATGGCTTCAATTGATTCGTACCATCCGTCAAAACCTTTAGGTTTAGTTCCTTGAATACCATAAATAGGCTGGTCTGGGTCAAAATGTTTGCTTAAATTAATGAAATTTAAAACATTAAGTCCTGCTCCATGAACGATAAAAAGTGGCGCTTTGTTTCCCTGCGGTTTTATTGGAACCAGACAATCCGAATAAATTTCTGTGCCGGTGTTCAAAAGTTTTGCAAATTTTTCTACTGTCGAATATTTGAACAATGCTGATAAAGGAATTCGTTTACCGGTATGCTTTTCAATTTCAATCATAACCTTAACGCCTTTGATTGAATGCCCGCCCATTTCGAAGAAATCACTAAAAATATCAATGTTTTCTATATTTAAGCTTTCTTTCCAAATGGTGGCAACTATATTTTCCTCTTCGGTTCGAGGAGCAGTATAAGTTACTTTTTTGTTTACTTTATATTGCGATAATGCTTTGCGATCGATTTTTCCATTAAGCGTTGTTGGTATTTTCTCGATTAAATTAAAATCATGCGGAATTAATTGCACGGGTAATCGTGAGGCTAAAGCTTCGCGCCATTGCGGTATCTGATTTTCTGCATTTTCTAAGCTGTTATCAGGTACTATATGTGCTATAAGAAAATTTTCATCGGCTAATACGACAGCAGCTTTTATGCCGTCAAGTAATAACAAAGCTTGTTCGACTTCGCCGGGTTCAATTCGGTGACCTCTAATTTTAACCTGCTGATCCAGGCGTCCTAAACATTCAATTTCATTGTTGGGAAGTATTTTTCCTAGATCTCCTGTGCGATAAATAACATCCTCTTTATTAGAAGAAAATCTGTTTTCAATAAATTTTTCAGATGTTAGCTCTGGTCTGTTCCAGTAACCTTTTGCAACGCCATCACCTCCAATAACAATTTCTCCGATATTTCCAGGTGCAGCAAGCTGACCATGTTCATCGATTAAATAAATTTGTGTGTTTCCAATTGGTTTTCCAATAGTTATTAATTTATCGTCAGCTTTTATTTGTTTTATAGAAGACCATATTGTGGTTTCTGTTGGGCCATAAACATTCCAAAGAGTATCACATTTAGACAAAAGTTCTTTGGCAAGATCTGCTGGCATTGCCTCACCGCCGCAAAGGGCTTTAAGTGGTAATTTTTCAGACCAGCCAGAATCTAAAAGCATTGACCAGGTTGTTGGTGTTGCTTGTAAGAAATTAATATTTTCACGTTCTACTAATTCTAGTAAAAGTCTTCCATCTCTGGCTGTTTCATGATCGGCTATTATTAATGTCGCACCTTTAATAAGCGGGAGGTATAATTCTAAACCTGCAATATCAAAAGATATAGTGGTTATAGATAGTAATCTATCATTTTCAGTAATGCCAGGTTCTAAAGCCATGTTGCAAAGAAAATTCACCAAATTTTTATGGGTAATAGGAACACCTTTTGGGTTACCAGTTGACCCAGAGGTATAAAGTACATACGCTATATTTTCTGGACTAACGGTTTCAGGAAGCGGTAATGTTGAATATTCATCTAATGAATCCATTGCATCTTCTATAAAAAGCGTTTGCGGCCATGATGGCAAAGATGCGAACAATGTTTTACTGGTTAATAAAACTTTCGCACCCGAATCATTGAGCATGAATTCTAAACGTTCTTTAGGATATTCTGGGTCTAATGGTAAATAGGCGGCGCCGCATTCCATAATGGCTAATAATGTATAAACCAGTTCTGGACTTCTTGAAAAAGAAACCGCAATAAAATCGCCCGATTCAACTCCCTGTGCTTTTAAATGATGCGCCAGCTGATTTACTTTTTTATGTAATTCCAGATAGGTAGTTTTAGAATCGTGAAATTCTAAAGCTATATTATCAGGAGTAATTTCAGCTTGTTTTCGAAGTAATTCAATTAAGGAAACGTTTGGATAAGGCATTTCGGTATTATTCAGCTCACTATAATCTGCTAAATAATTACCTCCTATAAAATCGGATAATAGATTATCTGCATTGTCTATGATTTTATGGAGAATTTCTTCAAATGATGCCATCATCTGAACTATAGTTTCTTCTTTGAATAATGTTGTATTATAAGACCATTGAAATGAAGGTCCATCTTTGGCTTTAAAAATATGGAGCTGAATTTCAAAAGTTCCAAATTGACGTGGATTTACTTTAAGTTCGTGCGAAAGACCTGCAAATGAAAATTCCTCTTCTATAGTTCGATTCATGTCAACAGTAAGTATAACTGGAACTAGCGGAATTCTTGAAGGATCTCTGGCAATGGCAAAACTTTTTAATAAATGACCAAAACTAACCTGCTGATGTTCATAAGCATCAAACAATTGAGAATTTCTTTCTTTTAAATAATCTGAAAAACTAATTTCTGAGCTGATTTTACTTCTGAGCGGCAGCAGATTCACACAATCGCCAATCAATTGGCGCATGTCGTATAATGTATTTCCCGAAGAAGGAAATCCTACGACTAAATCATGCTGGCCAGTAATTTTACATAAGAATACTTCAAATGCTGAAAGTAGTGTGGTAACCAAACTACAGCCGGCACTTATTCCTATATTCTTTAATTTATTTATAATAGTTTCATCTAGAGGAAAATCAATACGGCTGCTGTTATAGGTTCGTAAAGGAGGTCTTTCGAAATCTAATGGCAGTTCAATTGTAGGAACCGATTCTTTGTAAATATTAATCCAAAAATTTTCTAAAGGTTTATATTCACTGCTTTCCATAAACGAATTTATTCTTTCGGCAAATTCGCTAAAAAGTTCAGGTGTTGTCAGTTTTGGTTCTTTATTTTCGATATACGCAGAATAAATTGTACCCAGTTCCTCTAAAATTATATCAATACTTAATCCGTCGCCAATTATATGATGGATTGTTAAGGTGGCGAGATATTCAAAATCATCAATTTTAAGTAAGTTAACTCTAAATAAAGGACCGTTGACAAGATCAAAAAGAGCATTAACTTCTTCTTTTATTAAATTATCTGTAGAAAGTTCTTTTTCAATCGCTGACAGGTTAGAAAAATCATTATGAGAGATTTCAAAGTTGACTTGGCTGTAAATACACATAAAGCGGCCGTCTGGACTAAATGTTGCTCTCAAACCTTCATGACGCTGTACTAAAGTTTGAACGGTCTTCTCAAATTTATCTATTACTAAATTGCCTTTCAGTTTAATAGATACAGACAAGTTGTAAGCTTTATTGGCATCACCTCCGCCAAAAATACAATCTGTCCATATTTCTTGCTGCGAATTTGTGGTGTAAATTACGCGTTCAATTTCAGGTGAAAATGGATTAAATTGAATTTCAGTTTCAGTTTCCATTTCTGTTTGTATTTGAGGTTGATTTTTCATTACTACTCTGTTTTAAAGGTAATTGTGCAGTTTTAAATAGATAATTTAAGATGCTAATTACTAGTTATTTCTTATCTGTTTCTTATAACTTGATCTTCACAAAATTTCCATTTTGAGTAGGATCTTGTATAAACCATGCCGGATTTCCGTTTTCATCCCGTCCCAGTTTACTGCCTTGAACAGGAGGTTCATTTGCCATTATTGTATACTTTTTTTCAGCAGTATTATTTTCATTTGAATGGTGATTATTGAGTTTTGAAATTTCAAAAGACTTTTCTTTTTTATGAACCCCATTCGTTCCATTTGTTTCGTTTCCATTTTTAGTATTCAATTTAACCGTGTCAAAATGTTCTGCTTTTAGATGGGTAAACGAAGGATTTCCGTTTGTAGAAGAGCTCTGATAATTTTGTAATTGATCTACTTTCTGACTCAAAAGATGAATTTGCTGTACAATTTGTTCTAACGAAATTTGATTTTGATTGGAAGATAATTGTATGTCATTTGAAGAAATATTTGGTTTAATAGTTTGGTCAGAGCCTATTTCAATTTGCTTATTATTACTATTGATTGAATGCTCTTCGGGTAAATTAAGTTCTATGTAATCGGCTAATAATGATGGCGTTGAATAACTTTCGTTAAGCTGTCTAAATGTGATTGGTAAATCAAACTCTTTTTTCAATTTTCCCGATAACTGAGTAAGTGATAAAGAATCTAATCCCAATTCTAAAAAACTGTACGACGCTGAATCTGAATCGTATGTTATGCCTGATGCATTTTTAATAATCTCTGAAATTTTAAAGAGAATAGATTCTTTTTTAGAATCATTTGACGAATTGTTTATGTTATCAGATTCTATTGAAATTGCAGGTATTTCTTCTTGGATTATTGATTTTTTGACTATTGTTTCAATTGTACCTAAAGGTTCAATCCAGCAAGGTTTGCGATCAAAAACATAACTAGGTAATTCTATTTTTTGTCTTTGCTGTTCCTTGTAAAAAGCTTTCCAGTCTGGGTTTATACCTCTCAACCATAAATCGCCTAAAGTATTTAATATTGTAGCGTATTCATTTTCCTCTTCGTCTTTTGGAAAAGTCAAACTAGGAAAAGCAGCGATGATTTTTCCCGCAGCCTGTTGACGTGCGAGAGTTGTTAAGGTTTGTCCAGGACCAATTTCTAGTAAAATAAAATCATCTAACTCGAATGCTGTATTCATAGCATCGGCAAATCGAACTGTGTTTTTTAATTGATTAACCCAATACATTGAATTTGTCGCTTCTGTATCTGTAAGCCAAGTTCCTGTTGCTGTTGAAATAATTGGCAGGCGAGGAATGTTTAATTTTATTTTTTCTATTTCATTCTTGAAGTTGTCTAAAATCGGTTCCATCATGAAAGAATGAAATGCATGACTTGTATTAAGCAACTTGTTCGGAATTTCTTGAGCATCAAGTTCCTGATTAAAAGCAGCAATGTCTTCTTTCTTACCCGAAACAACACAAAACTGATTTGCATTTATGGCAGCAACAGAAAGTGTATCAGGAATCAGTTCATTTAATTTATCAATAGATACTCGAACAATAAGCATAGAGCCGCCGGGAAGTTCGCTTATTAATCTTCCTCTTACGGCAACTATGTGTAATGCATCTTTCAAACTTAGTATTCCTGCTAAATGTGCAGCTGCAAATTCGCCAATACTATGACCGCAGAGAAAAGTTGGTTTTATTCCCCAGCTTAGCCACAATTGCGATAATGCATATTCTGTGACAAATAAAGAAGGCTGTGTTAAACGAGTATCTTTTAGAAGTTCCTCGGCTTCGTTCGATTTAATCTGTGGATAAATTATATCACGTATATCTAGCTGCAACTCGTCCATTAAAAGCTCGGCGCATTTGTCTACAGCGTCACGATATACTTTTTCATTGTTATAAAGTGTTTTACCCATTTTTACATATTGGGAACCTTGACCAGGAAAAAGAAATCCAATTTCGTTAGGGACACTTTTTAATAAAGAGGTTTTAGAACTTTTTGTTTTTAGGCAAAGTAATTTTTCGGCAGCACTTTTTGTAGAATCTGCTATTAAAAAACTTCTATGGTTAAAGTCATCTCTCGTTACATTCAAAGAATAAGAAATGTCCGCTAAAGGAATTTCTTTTGATTTGTCAATAAAATGTCCCAGCGCATTTTCATAACCCAATAAACTGTTTTGGCTTTTTGCAGACCACATTAATATTTCAAGTGGTCTTCCAGCTGAGGATATTAAAGGTTTCGCTTCATATTCTTCAACAATGGCATGAACATTTGTACTGCCAATTCCAAAAGAACTTACGCCGGCTCTTCTTATACTGTCTGCTTTCCAATCAATTAATTTATTATTGATGTAAAAAGGACTATTGTCAAAATCGATATTCGGATTTGGTTTAGTAAAATTAACCATAGGCGGTATTTGCTTATAGCGCATTGCCAATAATACTTTGATTAAGCCCGCAACTCCGGCCGCAGCTGTAGTGTGACCCATGTTGCTTTTAATAGAACCTAATGCGCAATAATTATTTTTTTCTTGTCTGCCGTAAGCAATTTTAAGTCCTTCTATTTCTATTGGATCACCAATTGGAGTTGCAGTACCATGCGCTTCCATATAACTAATTGTTGAAGGTGATATTTGAGCATCATTAAAAGCATTAATTATTGCTCCTGCTTGACCTTTTGGACTTGGTGCCATAAAACTGCCTTTGTCTCCTCCGTCATTATTTACGCCAACTCCTTTAATTACACCATATATAATATCGCCATCTTTTTCAGCTTCTTCTAATCTTTTAAGTACAACTACTCCGGCGCCGTCACTAAAAACAGTACCTTTTCCAGAAGCATCAAAAGATCGGGTAGAACCGTCGGGGCTTTTAATAAATCCATCATCGTAAAGGTGACCGCTATTAATAGGTGCAGTAACACTAGATCCTCCTGCAAGAGCTAGATCGCACATGCCAGTTCGTATGGCTTTTACGGCTTCCGCAACTGCTAATAAAGATGTGGAACATGCGGAATGTACACTAACAGATGGTCCTTTTAAATTTAAATGATAAGAAGTACGCGGTGCAATAAAATCTTTTCCGTTTACGGTATAGATCTGTAATTCACCAATTGAGCTTTTTAGTTCTTTGTTGTTAAAGATATTGTTTTCGTAATACGAATTGATTTCACTGCCAGAATATACCCCAATGCTTCCTTTATAATGTTTCGGAAGATGCCCGGCTTGTTCCAGCGCTTCAAATGATATTTCTAAAAATATTCGGATTTGAGGATCCATTGCTGCGGCAAGCTGCGGATTTAATCCGAAGAAATTAGCATCAAATGTTTTAGCTGAAGGCAGAATTCCTCTAGCGCCTATATAAAGCGGATCTTTACGAAGACTTTCGGGTAAGCTGCTGTCTAATTCCTCTTTTGTAAATAATGAAATTGTTTCTTTTCCATCTCTTAGGTTTTCCCACAATTCGTCTATGGTGTCAGAACCAGGAAATCTTCCAGCCATCCCAATTATTGCTATGTCTGGAGAAGTTGTTTTATTAGTTTCCTTAAATTTAAATAAGTCTTCGTTGGCAGTATCGCTGTTATTTTCTTCTAAAATAGCTACAAGTTCTCGAATTGTTGGATGAATATAAATTTTGGAAACAGGTACATCTTTCGATAATTGCTGTTTCATTAATGTAGTTACTTTTTGTGCTAATACAGAGCTGCCACCCATATCGAAAAAGTCATCATCGATTCCAATACTTGATATTTTCAATTCTTCGCTCCAGATTTTTGCAATATCTTTTTCTAATTGTGTGTTTGGTTTCTTAAAAAGAGGAGCAGAGTCTGGTCTATTATATTCAGGAACGGGTAAATTCTTTTTGTCAATTTTTCCATTTGGAGTTATCGGGAAATCATCAACCCAAATGTATTTAGAGGGTAGCAATATTTCTGGTAAAACTTTTGAAAGCGCTTCGTGTATTTGTTTTTCATCTTGTATTTGTTCACTAGATTTTAAATAAGCCACAATTTTGTCTTCATTACCAAAGTGATTGCTGACAATTACTGCAGATTGTTTTATGCCAGATAACGTATTTAATGTAGCTTCTATTTCGCCTAACTCAATGCGGTGGCCTCTAATTTTTACTTGATGATCTATACGTCCTAAACATTGAAACTCTCCATTTGGTAAAATTTTACCTAAATCTCCCGTACGATACAAAATCGAATCTGGGTCATTAGAAAACGGATTTGTAATGAATTTTTCGGCTGTAAGTTCTGGACGTTTCCAGTAACCTTCTGCGACTCCGTCTCCGCCAATAACTATTTCTCCAATTGCTCCTGTTGTAACAATTTGACGCTGCTCATCTAATAAATAGATTTGTGTGTTTGCTATTGGCAGTCCAATTGTTATTAATGCATCATCAGCTTGAATTTGCTTTACAGCAGACCAGATTGTAGTTTCTGTTGGGCCATACATATTCCAAAGAGAATTGCATCTCGAAGTTAGCTGGCGGGCAAGGTTCAAAGGCAGAGCTTCGCCGCCGCAAAGTGCTTTTAAAGCAAGCGGAGTTTCCCAGCCAGAATCAAGCAGCAACTGCCAAGTAGTTGGTGTAGCTTGAAGTATTGTAATTTGTTTCTTTTGCAAAAGATTCAATAATAACTGTCCGTCACGAGTAGTTTCATGATCTGCAAAAACGACAGCGGCACCTTTTATTAAAGGAAGAAATAATTCTAATCCAGCAATATCAAATGAAATAGTGGTAATAGACAATAGTTTATCTTCTGCATTTATGCCTGGTTCAATCGCCATGCTGAAAAGAAAGTTCACTAAGTTTTTGTGGGTTACAGTTACACCTTTAGGTTTTCCGGTAGATCCAGAAGTATACATCATATAAGCAACTGCTTTTGGATCGACTGAAATAGAAAGCGGTTCTACAGCAAATTGTTCTAATGAAGCCAATACATCTTCGATCACTATATTTTTGGATGAATTTGGCAGCGAGCCTGAAAGTGCTTTTGTGGTTAGCAGAAAACTAGCTTTAGAATCTTCGAGCATAAATTCCAAACGTTCAGCGGGAAATTTTGGATCTAAAGGCAAATAGGCAGCTCCACATTGTAAAATTGCCAAAAGAGAAGCAATTAAATTTGGGCTTCGATCCATAGACACAGCAACAATTTGTCCAGAAGATAAACCTTGAGCAGCAAAATAATGAGCTATTTGGTTTACTGTTTTTGCTAATGCGCTGTAGGTAATCTTTTCGTTTTCGAATTCAAGTGCTATTGAATTGGGAGATACTTCAGCTTGTTGTGCAAAAAGCTCGTGCAGCGGACGGTTTGGATATTCCATTTTTGTCCCTTTTATTCCTTTTTCTAAACTATTGTTGTTAGGTCTTTTCATTTTAAATTATATTAAAATTAAAGTTTGAGCAAAATAATATGATAATATTAGCGTTGGGACTAAAAGAACAGAATTTAATTTATTGGCTTACAGTTTATTAGTAGGAAAAGATTACATTTTTTTTATTTGCATTTCTGCTTGATTAATAAATAGATGTAAGAATTTTGATTGGTTTTAGCCTAAATATTGTCTTTATATTAAAATAGTATTTACAGCTTATTATTCAATAAGTTGATCAAAAAAAGGAAAAATATTTCATTAATACTTGCATTTTCTATATAAAGCTATTATTATCGATGAAAAGCATTTTTTAAATTAAAGAAGACATAATTTATCAAAAATTGATGATAGCCTTTCATCGTTATTTTTCATTTTTTAACATCCTTTTTGTGTCAAATTCTTAAATTTTAAAAAGGAATATGATTTAGGTTAATTTTTTCCTTTGAAAAAAAAATTTTTGGAGTTAATCCATTTATTAAAAGAAATAATTAATTTTATATTTTTGATTAAGTGATTTAAAATCAAATAGATATATGTTAATTAAATGAATTATGTTTATTTGCATGCCTAGTAAATGTGAATTATAAATTATATAGACAGCTGAATTGAAGATTAGATAAAACTGATGTTCTTATATAATTTATAAAATATTGCAGCGTTATTTCATAGATAACATTCGTTTCTATTGCGAGCCAAAAACATTTAATCTTAATTGTTTCGTGTAGTTAAATTTATTTCCCAAATTGTTTTGTTAACCATCAAATTAATTTTTTTAACTTTTTCAATGTAAGTAAAAAGTCATTAAAATACTACATTTGGTGCGTTTAATCGGAATTAAATTTAATTATATCGATTAATTTTTGAAATTAAATATTTTTGCAGTATAAACAAAATATAGGATATAAACTGTGAAGTATTTAAGAGCGAAATATACTAACCTACACATAATTGCACTGTTTTTCATTCCTTTTTTAGGAATTAGTCAAAGTACGCCGGCCAACGATATTATGGAAACCATAATTACATCTGGAAGTAATGCGACTGGAAGTTCTGGAACCGTTACCTACTCAATTGGACAAGTATTTTACACTTATATAGGAGAAGAATCTGTATATAATGTTGCTCAAGGAATACAGCATCAAGAAAAAGATGCCAATTTAGGCACTCCAGAAGTTGACAAACCTACAACAGAAATATTCGTTTTCCCAAATCCAACAATAGATTTTGTTACCGTAAGCATGACCGGATTAGAGCTGGAAAGCGGTCAAAGGTCCTACAAGCTTTATGATATTCAAGGCAGACTTTTAAAACAAAACACAATTAATCAAACTGAAGCGCAAGTCAGCTTTAGTTATCTAAGTCCATCTATTTATATACTTGTGCTGTATAATGACAACAAAATTTTGAAATCTTTTAAAATAATAAAAAACTAAAAAAATAAAAAGAGAATGAAACTGGCATATACCCTTTTATTATTATTTGTGACTGTTACGCTTAAGGTATTTGCACAATCACCTGAGAAAATGAGCTACCAGGCAATTGTTCGAGCCCAAGATAATAGTTTGGTTGTTAATTCGAGAGTCAGCCTTCGAATTATTGTGCATCAAGGCACTGCAACAGGAACTAATGTTTATCTGGAAACACATTCTGTTACTACAAATGCAAATGGTCTGGTTTCTCTTGAAATTGGTACAGGAACAATTGGTACAGGAGATTTTAGTAAAATCGCTTGGGATAAAGGACCTTATTTTATAGAAACTCAAGTAGACGTTAAGGGAGGATCTAATTACAATATTACGGGAGTTACTCAGCTTTTGAGCGTACCTTATGCTTTGTATGCAAAAACAGCAGGAGGAACATCAAGTACTCCATTTAGATCAGCAATCGTTTCATTTACTTCATCCAGAAACATTGCGGCTGGAGATGTAAACAATACAATAGAATGTACAGCTTCATCTACATTAACGCTGACTGCTGACTTTGGAAGTATGGCAATTGGTGAAACTATTAATCTAGAAGCACACAATGGTGCTGTGCTAACAATACAAGCGGCTTCTGGTGTAACAATTAATTATAATGCAGCTGGAAGCGGAAAGTTTACTAGTACTGCTGGAAATGTAAGGTTTGGATTTCTTAGAAAAACAGGCACAAATTCCTATATTATATCGGGACAATGAAACATCTAATTTACTTTTTACTCTTTTCAACTGCAGTTTTTTCACAAAACTATCATTATGCAATTGATGAGGCGCCGGTTAAAACTCCAGAAACTCCAGTTGTAAATAATCAGCAGGAAGAAAACGACTATTTTAATGCTTATTTATTACCAGTTACCCAAAAAGCGACTCTTCAGCAGGCTTTAGACAAATATGGTTCAGTAAGATTAGAAAAGGGAGATTATTCTGGCGTGGACATTGTCATGAAAAGTAATCAAAAATTATACGGACATCCGTCTTTAAATTTGTTTTCTAATATTACAATAGCCGCAGGAAGTACAGGCGTTGTTATAGAATACCTGCTTCCAGCCGATAAGACAATTACGCTTCAGGCAGGAGGAGTAATTTCTAATTGCACTTTAAAATCAATTAAATGGGCAACTTTGAAAGCCACAAATGCCACGTTTGAAAATAACTCATTTATAAATTTTGGAGGTCCTATATTAGTAGACTGTAGTCAGTCGGGTTATTTTAGAAACAATAAATTTATAAAGCATCAATCTGGCGGAGTAGCTACAGTCCTTACTATGAAAGGAAATTCAACAACTCCTAGTTATGGTAATGTACATTTGCATACTAACTTTTTGACGCCTCACGCCAATACAACAGAAATGGATAATTTAAAGTCTGCTACATTTGTTGGTATTGATGCTGAGGGATGGAACCTTGAAGGAAAGGGAACTTTTGCAATGTTTAAGGCCAGCAATATGGGGAATGTTAAAATTACCGACTTAGGTGGTGGTAATAATTATTCTGCAGTTCGTACAGGAGCTTTTGATATTGATGCTGCCAACGTTTCGATATTGAATAAAAAACTTACCACAGAATTTGATGTAATCTCAGCAAGAACCAATATGACTATGATAGGTGCTGTAGGAGGATACAAAAGAGGAAGCGGAACTGTAACAGGATATGATCTTTGGGGAAATGTCGATACGAGTAATTCTATAAAATATAATGGTGTTGAACAAACAGCAGCAATCGGCAATTCGACTGTAATTTCAAATTTAAGCAGTTCTATTTTAGGAACAAAATACACAGCGTGGGCTCGACCAAACTGGGAAACTTTACCAGATCCGCTGGGTGCAAATTGGAGAAACGACAGAAATGGTAAACCCGATAGTACAACCTATATTCAGAACTTAATTAATAATGCAGGAATCGCAGAACTTCCAGAAGGTGTTTTTTATATTAGTTCAACTTTAAAAATTCCTCTTGACAAACTTCACGGAATTACAGGAAAAGGTACTGGTAAAACAGTTATTGTTGGTTTAAAAGACGATTTTCCTTTAATATCACTTACAGGCGGTCAGGATGCTAATTTTGTATTAGCACATTTAACGCTTCAAGGTGGAAGTACAGGCGTTTATTCGTCACAAAACTACGGAACACAACATATGGCTTATGTGTGGCTGAAATATGTAGTGTTTAGAGATCAAACTAATGGAATTCATCTGGATAAAATGATGGGATTTGATAATAATTTCCTAGACAATATTTCTTTTGTAAACTGTGGAAAAGGTTTCCTTCAAGATCCTCTTGCAGGTGGTGTTTCTGACAATTCTAGCTTTGTTGACAAAACAATGTTTTACAGAAGCCAGTTTATTAATTGTACCACAGCCGTTTCTATGCTAGCGACAAGGGCAGATAATTTAAATGCCTGGGTAAATTGTAAATTTAGCGGCGGACAAAATGCACTTGCTTTAGCATCAAACAATTATCCGCTGGTTGCCAATAGTGATTTTACGGGCTACACAGGAAATTACACTATCAGCAGTGGAGAGATTTCTTTGTACAGCGTTAATTTTTCGGGTAATTCAAATACAAAATCAACCATTAAAGCTATTACAACCTTTATAGAAGGCTGTAATTTCTCTGATGCTGCTCCAATATTTTCATCTGTTTTATACAACCCGGTGTATGCAAGTATATTAAACTCGACAATTACAAGTAATGTAACTGCTCTTGCGGTTGATGGAGATTGGAATAGTAAATACTCCGCTATATTTATGAATAACGATTTTAAGTCAAACTCAGCGCTTAGTAAATTGTTAGTCAATGTAAAAGAAGGAGTGTCAACTGTAATTATCAATACAACTTCTAATCCTTATCCGCAGTTTCTGGTAACTCAATAAGCATAATATTTTATAACTCCATCCGTTAACTATTAAAAAAGCTTTTAAAGCCGACATTAATAGTTAACGGATTTTTTTGTTTGAACTCTTCATCAGAATCTTCTGATTTCTCTTTTTCAATGTAACTATGCAGCAATTACGTTCCTGAAGTGCGTAGAATTACGTGATTATTATCTTATAAAATAAGGATTTTTGAATATTAGGAAGCACTTTTTGGAGCCTTAAAATGTAACATGTTGTATTTTATCGGATTTTAAAATACGTTGAACAGATTTATTATTAAATAGTCGAAACATTATATATTTTTGATCAAAATTTAAAATGAATGATAAAGAAAAACCGTCATTTAGCTTTAAACCTTATTAATAATTGAATAGTTGTCGTAAAAATGTGTTTTTTTTACAAATAAGACAAAAATAACGAATGACTTACTGTCAAGATTTAGTAATAGTTCTAACAGTAACTTCAAATAAGATTATTTATATTTTTTATTTTTTACTTTTTATGAAATACAGTGTATACGAAAATATTAGAAAGATAAGAGAATTAAAAAATTTCACTAGGGAATATGTAGCTGCTGAATTAAAAATGAGTACCAGCGGTTATGGCAAAATTGAAAGAGGCGATGTTGATTTAACGGTCTCTAAATTAATCGAAATTTCAAAAGTTTTAGAGGTCTCAATAGAGTTCATATTTAAATTTGATGTATCCATTTTTTTTAGTGAAACGAGATAGAATACCCATCGCAATTAATTATTAATCAAACTTTAACCAATTAGAATTAGTAATAAAAAATACGATTATGGAAAATTACTATTTAAAAATTAGAGAGTATCGGTTGCAAAATAATCACACCCCCGAGTATGTTGCAATTCAAATGGAAATTAGTGTCAAAAAGTACGAAAAAATCGAACAAGGAATGGTCGATCTTAAACTATCAAAGCTAGACCAATTAGTAAAGATTTTAGGAATCAAAAAAAGCCAGATTTTTCAATTAGATAATTAATTTTCAAAACGCAATCTTCATTTTGAAATTTTAAAAAAGAGTTTACTTAAGATCATCAGGGATATCTTAAAAAACTCTTTTTTCGTTTTATGATTTATGCTTTACTTTTAAAACGTACCCTAAAGATTCTAGAATTAAAACATAATGCGTTTTTGTAATGTCTTTTACCACTGCATTTTGATCGCAGAAAGGGCCAGAATTCAAATGAATTTTATCTCCAATTTGGTATTGCATAACAGATATTTCTGAAGCTGTGTCTCCAGTATTAAGCCATTCTTTAATAGTCTCAATTTCTTGATCCTTTACAATAGCATGTCTTCCAAGCCAGAATAAAAATCGCACTACTCCAGGAGAATGAAATACTAAGTTTCTATCTTTTTCTGCTAATTGTACAAATATGTAATGATTAAACAATGGCACTTCTACCTTTATTTTCCTATCTGATCTTTGTTGAATTTTTTTAATCACAGGACAATAACAATTGATATTAAACTTAGTTAATTGTTCTGCGGCTCTTTTTTCCCATTTAGGTTTTGTGTATACTACATACCATTTCATAATCCTTAATTTATTGTATTTGTAAATTAGTTGTTTAAAATAGCTTAAGCCGTTATATTGGTAATTCTCTTTTAATGGATAATAGTCTATACATTGATTGGTGTAAGCCAAATGTTTTCCATTAAATTATATGTTGCAGTATCTGGAAACCATCATTAAGATATGATATGGTTTTGTATACAAACTAAGATGTAAATTTAATTCGAGGACACTAAAATCACTGATGGTTTTTATGCTAAAATTTCCTTATTAAGGACATTTAGCAACAAAAACGAAATTTCTCATCAGCCGTATTATCATAATTTTATCTTAAATTATTGTTCTAGACAAATTGATATTATTTGATTTTGGTTTCGAGCTTTTTAATGCAGAAATAAAAATTTTTTGATACTAATATAGGAGCAAAATTTTAAAAGTTTTTTACCATTTATTTTTTCTTTTTTGAGTAGTTAGAATGTAACTATTCACGGGGAACCCTTATTCAAAATTTTAAAAAAACCGCCGAAACCCCAATAAAACGGTTTATTTTTTTACCCGACAATTCTACATTAACAAACATATTTTTTAATTTAAAACATTAAGCAGATGAGAACTGGAATAACATTTAGTGCTTTTGATTTGTTACATGCAGGGCACGTTAAAATGCTTGAAGAAGCAAAACAACATTGTGATTATTTAATTGTTGGTCTACAAACAGATCCAACATTAGATCGCCCGACAAAAAATAAACCAACACAAACTGTAGTAGAGCGTTACATACAGTTAAAAGCGTGTAAGTTTGTTGATGAAATTGTTCCGTACGCTACAGAACAAGACTTAGAAGACATTCTAAAATCTTTTACTCTCGATGTGCGCATTGTAGGTGACGAATACAAAGACAGAGATTTTACCGGAAGGACCTATTGTGAAGAAAAAGGAATCGAATTGTATTTTAATACCAGAGACCACCGTTTTTCGAGCACTAACCTTCGTAATGAAGTGTATCAAAAAGAAATTTTAATGCACTCTAATGGCAATTAGTTCTGTAACACATGTTGTTTTAACTGGCGGAATTGGCAGCAGGTTGTGGCCTCTTTCCAGAAAAACACTGCCTAAACAATATCTGGAACTTTTTGACGGTGAGTCGCTTTTCGAAAAAACGGTGGCCCGCAATCAAAATGTTTCAAACAAAATGATAGTAGTAGGAAATATTGAAAATTACAAAATGAGTAATCTCATTATGTCTAAATTCAATAGACCTTTTACTCATATTATAGAGGCAGTTCCCCGAAACACAGCTGCGGCAATTGCGTTTGCAGCTTTTGCATCAAAGCCAGAAGATGTTTTATTGATTACACCATCGGATCATATTATAGATGGCGAAGATTCATATCCAGCTGCTTTACAACGTGCAATTGCATTAGCCAATCAGGATTATCTAGTAACCTTTGGAATAAAACCAGCAAAACCAGAAACGGGCTACGGCTATATCGAATTTGAAGGTGAAAATGTAATTGCATTTCATGAAAAACCAAATTTAGAAACAGCAAAAATGTATCTGAAAAACGGAAATTATTTCTGGAATAGCGGCCTTTTTTGTTTTAAAGCTGGAAAGTTTTTAAGCGAACTTGAAAAGCAGGAACCAGAAGTTTATTGGGCATCAAAAGCAGTTTGGGAATCTAATAAAGATGGTTTTTTAGATTATGAATTATCACTTACTATTCCTTCCATAAGCATTGATTATGCCGTTATGGAGCGAAGTAAAGACATAAAAGTAGTTCCAGCTCAGTTCGAATGGTCAGATTTGGGTTCTTTTGAATCGGTTTATGATTATTTGGTTGAGAAAGACCATCCAATAGATGTCAACAGAAATATTGTAATAGGAACTTCAATGCATACCACTTTTATTGGGGTTAAAAATTGCATTTTGATTTACACTGCCGATGCTCTAATGGTTTTGCAAAAAGAAAATTCGCAGGAAGTAAAACAAGTCTACCAGCAATTAGAATCAATTGCTTCTCCATTATTATAAAATAAAACTCTTAAAAGAATCAATAAAAAAGAGCCTGATATGATTGATAAAAATGCTGCAATATATATTGCTGGACATAAGGGAATGGTAGGAAGTGCCATTTGGAGAACCTTGACTGCAAAAGGTTATCATAATCTTATTGGAGCTTCAAGCACAGAAGTGGATTTAAGAGAACAAGACTCAGTTCGTGATTTTCTAGGAGAAATTAAACCAGACGTTATTATTGATGCCGCTGCAAAAGTGGGCGGAATTTTGGCAAACAATGATTATCCGTATCAGTTTTTGATGGAAAACATGCAAATTCAAAACAACTTGATTAGCGAAGCGCATAATTTGGGTGTAAGCAAATTTATCTTTTTAGGAAGTTCATGTATTTATCCAAAATTAGCAATACAGCCATTAAAAGAAGAATACCTGCTAACAGCATCTTTAGAAAGTACTAATGAATGGTATGCTTTGGCAAAAATTACTGGTGTAAAATTATGTCAAGCAATACGCAAGCAGTTTAAAAAAGATTTTTTGAGTTTGATGCCGACAAACTTATACGGAATTCACGACAATTTTGATTTGAACAGCTCTCACGTTCTGCCAGCTATGATTCGCAAATTTCATGAAGCTAAAGAAAACAATAATGCTTCTGTAATACTTTGGGGTACTGGTAAACCCATGCGCGAATTTCTATTTGTAGATGATATGGCAGAAGCCGTAGTTTTTGCTGTAGAAAATCAGCTTCCGGGATATTTGTACAACGTAGGAACAGGAGAAGATTTAACTATTAAGGATCTGGCTGTTACGATACAAAAGATTGTGGGTCATACCGGAGATATTATTTGGGACGAAAGCAAACCTGACGGCACTCCGCGAAAATTAATGGATGTTTCTAAAATGCATAATATTGGCTGGAAACACCAAGTGAACTTAGAAGAAGGAATCCAAAAAACCTACAATTGGTTTCTAGAAAACATTGAAAACTTAAAAGAAAAGATTTACTAATCAGTCCATTCTTTTAATCTGGAAATCTCTCCCCAAAAACTTTACAAATAAGACTTTATCAAACATTGCAACATTGCAGCATAATGCCTTTGTGCCTTATAATTACATTATGAATCTATTAAAAAAAACAGCCTTCATTACAGGAGTGACAGGACAAGACGGAGCCTATTTAAGTGAATTTTTATTAGAAAAAGGCTATATAGTACACGGATTAAAAAGACGTTCGTCTTCATTTAATACCGATCGAATTGACCATTTATACCAAGATCCTCATATAGAAAACAGAAATTTTATTCTGCATTATGGAGATATGACCGACAGTACAAATTTGACGCGTTTGATTCAGGAAATTCAACCTGATGAAATCTATAATTTGGCTGCTATGAGTCATGTGGCAGTTTCTTTTGAAACTCCTGAATATACAGGAAATGTTGATGCCTTGGGAACTCTGAGACTTTTGGATGCCGTTCGTTTACTTGGATTAGAAAACAAAACTCGAATCTATCAAGCTTCAACTTCGGAGTTGTATGGAAAAGTACAAGAAGTACCACAGTCAGAAACAACACCTTTTTATCCAAGATCACCTTATGCAGTAGCCAAAATGTACGCTTACTGGATAACTGTAAATTACAGAGAAGCTTACGGAATGTACGCCTGCAATGGTATTTTGTTCAATCATGAATCTCCTATTCGTGGAGAAACTTTTGTAACACGTAAAATTACCAGAGCAACTTCAAGAATTGCGTTGGGATTGCAGGATAAACTTTATTTAGGAAATCTTGATGCCCAAAGAGATTGGGGACATGCCAAAGATTATGTGCGAATGATGTGGATGATTTTGCAGGCAGAAGAAGCTGAAGACTGGGTAATTGCTACAGGAAAAACTACCCCTGTTCGTGAATTTGTCCGAATGAGTTTTGCCGAAGTAGGTATCGAATTAGAATTTAGAGGCAGAGGAATAGATGAAAAAGGATATATAGCTTCTTGCAGTAATCCAGATTATCAGCTTCCAATTGGGAAAGAAGTATTGGCAGTAGATTCAGAATATTTTAGACCAACAGAAGTAGATTTACTAATAGGCGATCCTACAAAAGCTAAAAAGAAACTAGGCTGGGAATGTCAATATGAGTTATCTGAATTAGTACAGGAAATGATGCAGTCTGATATAAAATTAATGAGAAAAGAGCAGCTTTTAAAAGAATGCGGTTTTTCGATAATGAATTATTTCGAATAACTAATTAGTTTCCAAAAACGAAAATTATTCGCCTCCCAAAAAAGATATTTAAATGAAAATCAAAAATATTTGCTGCTTAGGTGCTGGTTATGTAGGTGGTCCTACAATGTCTGTTATCGCATTGAAATGTCCAGAAATTAAAGTAACTGTTGTCGATTTAAATAAAAGCCGTATTGCGGCATGGAATGATGAAAATTTAGACAATCTTCCTGTGTATGAACCTGGACTTGCAGATGTTGTTCGTGAAGCGAGAGGACGTAATTTGTTTTTTTCTACAGAAGTAGACAGCGCCATCGAAGCTGCTGATATGATTTTTATAGCTGTAAACACACCAACAAAAAATTATGGAGAAGGCAAAGGAATGGCTGCTGACTTAAAATTTGTTGAGTTATGCGCCAGACAAATAGCCAGAATAGCGAAGAACGATAAAATTATAGTCGAAAAATCGACACTTCCGGTTAGAACAGCAGAGACTTTGCAGACTATTCTAGATCATACTGGAAACGGATTTAAATTTGAAGTTCTTTCTAATCCTGAGTTTTTGGCAGAAGGAACAGCAATCAATGATTTATTAAATGCCGACCGTGTTTTAATTGGAGGAAACCAAACAGAAAGCGGTCAAAAAGCTATTCAATCTTTAGTCGATATTTATGCACATTGGTTGTCTCCAGAACAGATTTTAACTACGAATGTTTGGTCTTCAGAATTATCAAAATTAACGGCCAATGCATTTTTAGCACAGAGAATTTCTTCTATTAATGCCTTGTCTGCTTTATGTGAAGTTACAGAAGCAGATGTTGATGAGGTTGCTGGTGCAATTGGGACTGACAGTAGAATTGGTTCTAAATTTCTTAAAGCTTCTGTAGGTTTTGGAGGATCTTGTTTTCAAAAAGATATTTTAAACTTAGTCTATTTGTGCCGCTATTTTAATTTGCCAGAAGTTGCCAATTATTGGGAGCAGATAATTATCCTAAATGATTACCAAAAATATCGTTTTGCAAAAAAAATTATTACCTCTCTTTTTAATACAGTCAGTGGTAAAAAAATAACATTTTTGGGATGGGCATTTAAAAAAGATACCAATGACACCCGTGAGTCGGCGGCGATTTATGTAGCGGAACATCTTATTGAAGACGGAGCAGAAATTCATGTCTATGATCCTAAAGTTTCTGAAGCAAAAGTCAAAGACGATATGCGCTATTTATGGGAATTAAAAGGACTCACAGAACAAAAAATCGATTTAAAACTCAAACAGATTTTTGTTTACCAATCACCAATTGAAGCGCTCCATCAGGCGCACGCAGTTGCTGTTTTAACAGAGTGGGATGAATTTAAAACCTACGATTGGAATTTGATTTACATCAATATGTACAAACCTGCTTTTGTATTTGACGGACGTAACATTTTGGATGCAGAAAAATTAGCCGCAATTGGTTTTCAGATTAAAGGAATTGGGAAAGGTTAAACTTATCAATTGTAAAAAAGAATCTATTTTTTAATCTTTTTATTTCTATTTCTTGAAAAATATTTTGATAAAGCTCAAACAACACCCTAAGTATGATACTGTTATCAATTGGGGCAAATTAATTTCAATTACAGGAAGTGCGCAAATTCTGATACAAGCTTTAGGATTTGCTTCTGGGATTTTAATAATTCGATTGTTGTCTGTTCAGGAATATGCTTTTTATACTTTGGCCAATACCATGCTCGGGACAATGACTGTTCTTGCTGATGGAGGAATAATTACCGGAGTAATGGCACAGGGCGGAAAAGTGTGGGAGAATAAAGAAAAAATGGGTGCCGTTTTGGCAACAGGTTTAGATTTAAGGAAAAAATTTGCAGTAGCAAGCTTATTAGTTTCCGTACCAATCTTATTTTATTTATTACTGCATAATGGAGCCAGCTGGATTGCAGCAATTTTCATTGTAATAGCTTTGATTCCTGCTTTTTATGCAGCTTTGTCCGACTCGTTATTAGAAATTATTCCGAAATTGAATCAGACAATTTTGCCTTTGCAGAAAAATCAAGTCGGCGTGGGAATTGTGAGGTTAATACTTTCGGCATTAACCATGTTTATTTTTCCATTTTCTTTTGTAGCCATTTTGGCGGCAGGAATACCTAGAATCTGGGGAAATATTGGTTTACGAAAAATAGTGTACAGCATGGCAGCTAAAGATCAGCAGCCTGATGCAAAAGTTAAAAGGGAAATATTAAGCTTAGTTAAACGCATTTTACCAACCTCAATTTATTATTGTCTTTCGGGTCAGATTACAATTTGGCTGATTTCAGTTTTTGGTAACACAACTTCATTGGCACAATTGGGAGCCTTAGGCAGATTGAGCGTAATGCTAACAATTTTTAATGTAATTATTGCAACATTAATAGTGCCGCGATTTGCCAAATTGGCGACGCAAAAATACCTTTTATTGACACGTTTTTTTCAAATAATGGGATTTTTGGCGGTTTTACTAAGTTTAATTGTGCTGGCGGTTTATTTATTTCCCGCTCCAATTTTATGGCTTCTAGGAGATGCTTATGAAGGATTATCGTTTGAATTATTATTAAGCATCATCAGCAGCTGTATTGGATTATTCAGCGGAATCGTTTTTAATTTATATAGTTCACGAGGCTGGGCGATGTCGCCAATAGCGGTAATTTTAATCAATTTAATTGCCATTATTGGTTTTGCAAGTCTGCTGGATTTGAGCAATTTGAGAGGAGTTTTATATTTTAATATAGCTTTAGGATTAGTATCCGTTGTCCAAACTGTTCTGTTTTGTTTGTATCATATTCTTCTACTAAAAAATCAAGAATATGAAGATGTCTCATAAGTCATCATTGTAAATAATAAAAGCCTGTAAATGAATTTAGACAGGAGTACTGCACGTTTTATAAAAAAAAGAACATAATAAGATATGATTTCAGCTGTTTGCACCTTATTTGAGGGACATTACCATTATGGAGTTGCTACCCTTTCTAATTCGTTATACATAAAAGGGTTTCGTGGAACTGTTTATGTAGGTTATCGAGGATCATTGCCAGATTGGGTTTCAAAAGACAAAAAAGAACACATTGGTAAATGGAAGGACGCAATTACCGTAAGTCCTGTTGACGGCATTCAACTCGTTTTTTTGCAGCTCGTTACGAGCTACAGTCTTACGAATTACAAACCAGATTTTATGCTGGAATTATGGGAAGGTCCTGCAAAAGATGCAGATGCGCTATTCTATTTTGATCCAGATATTGTTGTTGTTGATTCGTGGACATGCTTTGAACAATGGGTTCAATGCGGTGTGGCCGTTTGCGAAGACATTAATTCGCCTTTACAGGAATTTCATCCGCGCAGACAAGGATGGAGAGACTATTTTAAAAATTATAATATTGATTTACAGTTTAAAAACCAGATTTATGTAAATGGCGGTTTTGTTGGACTCAGTAAAAAAAATATTTCTTTTTTAAAGTTGTGGATTAAACTTCAAGAGCGAATGGGCGACGCAATAGGCGGACTAGATAAATCGATATTTCTAAATCAGGTGCATAATTCAACCATATTAAGAAGGGAAGGATTTCAGTTTTTTGATAAATCAGATCAAGATGCTTTAAACGCAACTATCGAAGCCTATCATGGTAAGATAAGTTACATTGGAAAAGACGGAATGGGTTTTATTCCCGGAGAAGCAACCATGATTCATGCATTAGGAAGTTCAAAACCTTGGAGAATAAATCACTTTGCAAGATTTTTTAAAGGGAGAATACCAAGAAAAGAAGATGTAGTATACTGGGAATATTCTAAAAGTCCAATTTTAGCGCACTCGAGAAGAGAAATTAGAAAAAAACAAATAGCTATTAAAATCAGCAAGTTCTTAGGGAGGTTTTATAGAGTTTAATCTAAAAAAGGATAATAAATTATGATTCCAAAAACAATTCATATATGCTGGTTTAGCGGAGAAGAATATACTCCATTTATAAAAGAATGTATTGAAACTTGGAAAATTCATTTGCCAGAATTTAATATCCGTTTGTGGGACAAGGATAGTTTTGATTTTGATTCGATACCTTTTGTAAAAGAGGCATTGCTGGCCAAAAAATGGGCTTTCGCGGCAGATTACATTCGTCTATATGCCTTATATACTGAGGGCGGACTATATCTAGATTCAGATGTTCGAATACTTAAACCCTTTAAAGAAGAATGGTTTGATTATGGGTTTTTTAGTGCCCATGAAATACATCCTGGATTGTTTGAAGAAGATGGGGGAATGCAGCGTTTAAATTCTTCCTTCCTGCCTAAAACTGCCGGAAAACCAATAATGGGTTTTGCTATTCAAGGTGCCATTTTTGCTTCAGTACCCAAACATCCTTACATTAAAGATTGTTTAGACCAATACAAGAATCTGCAATTATTTGCTGATGACGGAACCATCGATTTAAAAAAAGTAATAATAGGTTCTGTAATAACCCCAGTCGCCGAAAAATACGGATATACCTATCAAGACAAAGAACAAATCTTAAAAGAGAATATGCTCATTCTCCCATCCAATATATTAGTAGGAAACTCAATTTATTTAGATAAAGAATCGTACGCTATCCATCTAATTAATGGAAGCTGGAGAGGAAAAAAAGGAATTGAAAAATTTATGCATTTAGTGCGAAATCATTATCCTCGAATATTCCCAGTTGTCAACTTTATTGATAAAGGTTTTAAGAAAACTTCCCGTACCTCCAAACATATAAAAAAAGTATCCTACAACACCATCAAGACATTGATTAAGATTGTTTCCTGACTTGTAAGTAAGGAAATTATTAAACCTGATGATTCTATAATTTATAATTAAAATCAAAAAATGGATATTCTCTTCATTTGCGGTTCTGCCGAAATTGGCAATGACGGCGTAGGCGATTATACTCGCCGTTTATGCGGCATGCTGATAAGATCTGGCCATCAAGCTCAGATTTTAGCCTTATGCGATCAGCAGATTACTTTTTTTACTACTGAAAATCAAATTGCAGAACAAACTCCAGTTACAGTTCATAGAATTCCTATAATCGCAGATCATAATGAGCGCTTAGTTTTACTACAAAATGTTATAAAAGATTTAGAACCCGATTGGATTTCTTTACAATATGTACCGTACAGTTTTAATCCGAAAGGATTGCCATTTTGGTTGCCTTCTTATTTAAAAAAAATAAGAGGAAATCATAAGTGGCATATTATGTTTCATGAGTTGTGGTTAGGAATAGATTCAGAATCTTCAATCAGGCACAAAGTTATTGGCAAATTGCAACAGGTAATAGCCAAGAAAATAGTTCATAATACTAAAACGCATTCGATTAATACCCAAAATAAATTATACCAATTCTTTCTTCAATCACAAAATATTACAGCAGAAGTACTGCCAATTTGCGGCAACATACCGCTGACAGCTGTGAAAAAAGAAACGCAGGAATTTACACAGTTTGTTTTGTTTGGTACAATTCATAACGGAGCTCCTTTTAAAGATTTTGTTGATGATTTGATGAAAACTTCAAATACATTTAGTAAGCCTCTAAAATTTGTTTTTATTGGGAACAATGGTCCTCAGCTAACGAACTGCACCAAGATATTAGAAAATTATAATATAGAGTATGAAGTTCTAGGAATACAAGCTGAAAATGTAATATCGCAAGTACTCTTAGACAGTGATTTTGGAATTTCGACAACACCTTATTTCCAGACAGAAAAAAGCGGCGTTTATGCAGCTTACAAAGAGCATCAAATAAATACAATTTGTGTTTCTAGAAACTGGACACCAACTCAAGGACAATATACTATACCGCAAATCATTAAATACGAAAAAAATAATTTGAATATAGTTCCAATGAATCTTGAGGTTTCTGATTTAAACGGCATTGCATCACAATTTATTAATTCAATTTCTATATCATGAAAGTGCTGGTCTCACATCCGACCTTAAATGCAAATTCAAAAAATTTGATCAATGGGTTATTAAAAGAACAGCAGCTTTTTAAATTATTTACCTCAATTGCAATATTTCCGGGTCAAATATTATATAAGTTAGGCAATAATCCGAAGTTAAAAGATTTAAAAAGAAGAAGTTTAGATACAGCATGGCAGCCTTATACACGTTCAAAATCTTTTTTTGAGTTTGGACGTCTGCTGACTTCAAAATTCAAATTAGACTTTTTAATCACACACGAAAAGGGTTTTTTCTGTATTGACAGAATATATCAAAAACACGATAATTGGGTAGCCAATACTTTAGCGAAAGCCAAAAAACAAGGATTATCTGGCGTTTATGCCTATGAAGATGGCGCGCTGTCAACTTTTATAGAAGCAAAACAATTAGGACTGTATTGTATTTACGACCTGCCTATTGGCTATTGGAAAAGTTCTCGATCATTAATGCAAAAAGAATTTATTATTAATCCAGACTGGTCAAGTACACTTACCGGTTTTAATGATTCTTCAAAAAAGTTAAATAAAAAAGATCAAGAACTGGCTTTGGCCGATATCATTTTTGTAGCCAGCAGTTTTACCAAAAAAACACTTGAAGAATATTCTGGAGACTTAGCAGAAATAAAAGTGATTCCGTATGGATTTCCAGAAGTTACAGCAGAAAAGAAATATCCGCCGCTTGTTAATAGAAAGCTTAAAGTTTTGTTTATAGGCGGCTTATCACAGCGAAAAGGACTTTCTTATTTGTTTGAAGCTGTTGAAGGACTGCAGGACAAAGTAGAGTTGACAATTGTAGGACAAAAAGCCGTGCCCAATTGTGCTTCACTAAACCGTGCATTAGAAAAACACAAATGGATTCCATCCTTATCTCATGATCAAGTGCTGGCCTGTATGAGAGAACACGATGTATTTGTATTTCCTTCTCTTTTTGAAGGTTTTGGATTGGTAATTACAGAAGCAATGTCGCAGGGAATCCCAGTAATTACAACCGATCGTACAGCAGGACCAGATTTAATAAAAGATGGCGAAGACGGCTGGATTGTACCAGCAGGTTCGTCAAAAGCATTGAAAGAAGTAATTACAAAAATACTTGAGAAACCTGAATTGGTAGAAAAATTTGGGCTTGCAGCACAAAATAAAGCGAAGACCAGACCTTGGTCGGTATATGGAAAAGAAATGGCAGATGCACTTTCTTCTTTGAGTTTTATAAAAAATTGGGATAAATGGATATAACAAACGAAATAGCGGCACCAAATTACAAATCTATAAAAATAGCGATATGGCTTTATTTTTTACTATGGATTTTTGAAGGTGCTTTGCGTAAATGGATTTTGCCAAGTTTGGCAACGCCTTTATTAGTAGTGCGTGATCCAATTGCAGTTTACATTATCCTGCGGGCTTTTTATCTGCATGTAAAATTTGTAAACGGCTATGTGGTTTTAAGCAGCATTTTTACGCTTTTAGGATTGGCGGTAACATTGACTTTTGGACATGAAAATCTTTTCGTAGGACTTTATGGAGCAAGGATTATGCTGCTTCATTTTCCTTTGATTTTTATAATTGGAGAAGTTTTTAAGAAAGAAGACATATTGAAATTTGGACGTGTGATGCTGGCAATAAATATTCTGGTAACCTTAATCGTTTATTTTCAATTTATAAGTCCGCAGACTGCATTTATTAATGTTGGAGTTGGAGGAGAAGGAAGTGCAGGTTTTTCTGGTTCGATGGGCTATTTTCGTCCATCAGGGACATTTTCTTTTACAACGGGATTATCGGCTTATTACATTTTAGTTTCTGTTTTTGTCTTTTATTTTTGGATGTCTAAAGAAGCTTGTTCTAAGATTCTGCTTATTTCAAGCACCATCGCCTTGCTGATTGCTTTGCCTCTTACAGTAAGCAGAACTTCGGTTGGAGGCGTAATCTTAGTAGGTTTATTTACTTTTTTAGGTTCATCTACAAGTGTTAAATCGATAATTAGACTGGCATTTACTGTTGTAGTAATCTTTGTTTTATTTACAGTTTTACAAAAAACGACAACAATTTTTAGTTTAGGAACAGAAGTTTTTATGAGCAGGGTCGAAACTGCAAATACTCAGGGCGGCGGTATGAAAGATTCATTTTTTACCAGAGCGATATCAGGATTTACCGAGCCCATAGTTTCATTATTAAAAGCACCTTTATTTGTGGGCAATCTCGGAATGGGAACCAATGCTGGTGCACAAATGTTAGTAGGAAAAAGAGATTTCTTAGTTTCTGAAGGAGAATTGAATCGAGTCGGAGGAGAACAAGGACTGATTCTGGGCGGCGGCCTTATTGTTTTAAGATTGGTTTTAGCAATCAGTCTGTTTTTAAAATCAATTAAATTACCAAGTGCATACAAATTACTGCCGGTAACATTTTGCGGAACGGCTTTATTTATGATTACTCAAGGCCAATGGGCACAGCCAAGTATGCTGGGCTGCGCGGTAGTTGCTACAGGTTTATTAGTAGCAAGTATAAATATCAAACCGAAAACCGAATAAATGAAAATTGTTCTTTTTGCACATCCTTCTTTTTTAGATCACCAAAGTATGCCCCGTTATGCTAATATGCTGTTCAACGGAATGACAGAAAGAGACCATGAAGTAGAAATTTGGAGTCCGAAAGCTCGATTTTACAAACTTCCAAGTTCTAAGTCTTTAAAAAAGTGGTTAGGGTATGTAGACCAATACATTATTTTTCCGCTAGAAGTAAGGTTCAAACTGCTGGGAGCTTCAAAAGATACTCTTTTTGTATTTACAGATCAGGCTTTAGGACCTTGGGTTCCTTTGGTAAAAAATAAAAAACATGTAGTGCACTGTCATGATTTTTTAGCCTTGAAATCGGCTTTAGGGAATATTCCAGAAAATCCAACATCATTTTCAGGTAAGAAATATCAAAATTATATTAGAAATGGCTTTTCAAAAGGGAAAAATTTTATTTCAATTTCAAAAAAAACACAAGAAGATCTGCACGAGCTGCATCAAGGCAAAATTGTGAACTCTGCAGTATGTTACAATGGATTAAATCGTCCGTTTCATCCATTATCTCCAATTGAATCCCGCAATTTATTGAAAGCTAAATTAAATATAGAATTGACAGATGGATATATTATGCATATTGGTGGAAATCAATATTATAAAAACAGAAAAGGCGTAATAGAAATATATGATTTCTGGCGCGGAATAAGTAAAAAAAAGATTCCGCTGCTTTTAATAGGCTCAGAACCTTCAGAGGAATTGTCTGATTTACATCAAAAATCACCTTATAAAGAAGATATTCATTTTGTTAGTAATTTATCTGATGAATATATTAACAATGCATATTCTGGGGCTGTTTGTCTTTTGTTTCCTTCTCTTGACGAAGGTTTTGGATGGCCTATAATCGAAGCAATGGCTTCGGGTTGTCCAGTCATAACCACTAATAGATCTCCTATGAACGAAGTGGGCGGACCAGCAGCTTTTTACATTGACAAAAGACCTAATGATGAATTGCATTTAAAAAAATGGAAAGAAGATTCGGCAAAAATTTTAGAAAGACTGATTACTCTGGATACACTTCAAATGAAGGAATTGATGGAGAAATCATTAAAACAATCTCAAAAATTTACCACCGAACATTCTTTAAATGCTATTGAAGTTGTTTATAAAGAAATTAATCAAATTGTATGAAAGTAATTCACTATATAGCCAGTATCGATAAAAGCGGCGGCGGCACTACAGAATATATGCGTTTGTTAAGCAAAGCATTAAAAAACGATACTTCGTTTAGCATCGCTACAGGAATGTCCAAAGATCCTATTTCTATCGACGGAGTATCAATTAAATTTTTTAATAACAGTTTATTACGCTGGTTTTCTTTGGCAAATGAGTACCGCATTTTTCTTGAAAACGAAAAACCAGATATTGTACACATCAACGGAATTTGGAGCCCTCAAAATTGGATCTTTCAAAAAACAGCTCAAAAATTGGGAATAAAAGTAATCGTTTCTCCTCACGGAATGCTGGAGCCTTGGATTCTGGCTCATAATCCGCTGAAAAAAAGAATAGCTCTTTTTTTATATCAAAAACATGCCATAAATAAATCGGTTTGCCTTCACGCAACCGCTGATATGGAAGCTGAAAATATTAAAGCATTAGGGTTTAAAAATCCAATTCATATTATTCCAAACGGTATTTATTTAAGAGATGTCAAAAAAATCAAGGAAAAATATGGAACCAAAAAGATGATATTCATGTCAAGAATTCATCCTAAAAAAGGTGTAGAATTACTGATAGATGCTTGGAGAACAAGTAATACAGAAGACTGGACGCTAGAAATTGCAGGTACTGGTGAAGAAGAATACGTAACAAATTTAATTAAGAGCGTCGAGGATTTAAAAAATGTCCGTTTTGTAGGGGCAAAATACGGAGAAGACAAATGGGATTTTTTACGATCTGCAGATGTAATGGTTCTTCCAACTCACAGCGAAAATTTCGGAATTGTTGTCGCCGAAGCACTGGCAGTAGCCGTTCCGGTAATAACAACGCACGGTACGCCGTGGGAAGATTTGGAAATACACAAATGCGGGTGGTGGATTGATTTATCGGTTACAAATTTAGAAAAGACTTTGCTTAAAGTTTTTAATTCTTCAAACATGCTCTTAGAAATGATGGGAAAACATGGCAGAGAATTAATAATAGATAAATACGACATAAAAACAGTAGGAAAGAAAATGGTTGAATTATATAAAACTATGTAAGGCAATGAAAATAACAATAGTTCAAGGCGCTTTTTTCCCCGTTCCGCCATTATTGGGCGGTGCTGTAGAAAAAATGTGGTACGGTTTGGCAAAAGAATTTGTTAATCAAGGTCATGAGGTAAATTACATATCAAAATCGTACGAAGGATTTTTAAATGTTGAAAGCGAAGGCGGAATCAATCACGTTAGGGTTAAAGGTTACAAAGTTCCCTCTTCTGGTATTGTTCTTAAAATTTTAGATCTCTTTTACACTTTAAAAGCCGTCCGAAAAATAGCCAATAATACAGACGTTATTATTTCTAATACTTTTTGGCTTCCCATTCTTTTAACATCCAATCAAAAGAAAAAATGTATGATTGATGTATCTAGAATGCCTAAGGGGCAGATGAGATTTTACACCAAAAATTCCAGATTACGCGCAAATTCAACCCCAGTTGCAAAAGCAATAAAAGACGAAATCAAAAAAGAGTATTTTGATAAAGTGGTAATGATACCTAATACACTGCCTTTTAGAAATACAAAAGCTGTTGATTTTTCAAAAAAGGAAAAAATAATACTATACACAGGGCGAATTCATCCTGAAAAAGGTTTAGATATTTTAATTAAATCTTTTGCCTCTTTAGACACAAACGACTGGAGGCTGCTTATTGTAGGACCTTATTCTACAGAAACCGGAGGAGGCGGAGAAGCTTATTTAGAAGAACTAAAACAGCTGGCAAAAGACAGCAATGTGAGATTTCTGGAACCTATTTTTGATATGGACAAATTAAACGAAATGTACTCCAAAGCTTCCGTATTTGTCTATCCTTCAGTAGCAGAAAAAGGCGAAACATTTGGAGTCTCCCCATTAGAAGCCATGAGCTGGGGCTGTGCAACAATAGTTTCCAATTTAGATTGTTTCAAAGATTTTTTAATTCATAATAAAAACGGTTTGTGTTTCGATCATCGTGTGGAGAAAAGAGTCGAAATTTTAAATCAATACCTTAAAGATTTAATCAATAACCCCTCACAGCTCAATGATTTAGCAAGAGCAGGCTTAAAGGTAAACGAGACTCACTCTAACGAAAAATTAGCAGGTGAGTTCTTAAATGAATTTGAGTCTATGAAAATCAAATAATAACAATAATGGAACAAGAATACTCACAAAATTCGCCTTACGATTCACCATGGTCAGTATCGCAGCGAATTAAAATGATAGTTTGGGAATATGTTTGGTTATTATTTTGTGTCTGGACTCCAAAACCGGCTAATGCCTGGAGATTATTTTGGCTCAAATTATTTGGCTGTAAAATTTACGGAAAACCATTTGTGCACCAAAGAGCGAGAATTCAAATTCCGTGGAATCTAATTCTTCACGATCATGCTTGTCTGGGAGATCGTGCCAACGCCTACACGCTTGGCATTGTAGAAATATTTGAGCACGCCACAGTAGGGCAGGAAGTGTATTTGTGTACTGGAACCCACGCCTTTGATAATCCGTCAATGAATTTGATTACCAAAAAAATAACAATTCATAAAGGAGTTTTTATAGGAGCGCGAGCACTTATAATGCCAGGCGTAACAGTTGGCGAAAATGCAATTATAGGTGCAGGAAGTTTAGTAACCAAAAATGTCGAGAAAAATACTATCGTAGCAGGAAATCCTGCCAAATTAATAAAATCTAGAAGCTTTGAATAAAATTCCAATTTCCGTAATCGTTTCTGTTAAGAACGAAGCTCAAAATTTACCCTCATGTCTGGGTAAATTAAAGCGATTTTCTCAAGTAATTGTAGTAGATTCAGGTAGCACCGATGATACTATAGATATAGCAAAAGCTATGGGAGCCGAAGTATTGCAATTTCAATGGAATGGTAAATTCCCAAAAAAAAGAAATTGGGCACTTCAAAATGCAAACCTTCTCAACGAATGGATTTTGTTTTTAGATGCTGACGAATTTGTAACCGACGAATTTGTGAACGAAGTAGAAACTAAAACCCAAGATCCTGCTTATAATGGTTTTACCATTCAATTTGAAAACTATTTTATGGGCAGAAAACTGAGATATGGTTATGGATTTAAAAAATCGGCACTTTTTAAAAAATCAAAAGGAGCCTACGAAAAAATCGATGAAGATTTATGGAGCCATTTGGATATGGAAGTGCATGAACATCCTATTATAGAAGGCAAAGTTGGTATTATTGATGCTAAAGTTATCCATAAAGATTTTAAAAATCTAGAACATTACATTGACAAACACAATGCTTACTCGACTTGGGAAGCACAAAGGTATTTACAGCTTAAACAATCTAAGAACACTCTTTTATCCTTAAATCAAAAAATTAAATACGGACTTTTAAATACAGGACTACTGCCTGCTGTTTATTTTTTTGGTGCTTACTTTTTAAAATTAGGTTTTTTAGACGGGAAAGAAGGGTTTTATCTGGCACGTTTTAAGTCACATTACTTTTTTCAAATTCAGACAAAAATTGATTTAATCAAAAATAAATAGAATATATGAAAAGAATACTGATAACTGGAGGAGCTGGATTTGTAGGTTCACATTTATGTAAAAGATTATTGAATGAAGGAAACGAAGTAATTTGCTTGGACAATTATTTTACTGGAGCAAAATCTAACATTATTGAGCTATTGGATAATCCGTATTTTGAAATGGTGCGACATGATATTACAGAACCGTATTATGCTGAGGTTGATGAAATTTACAATCTTGCCTGTCCTGCATCTCCTGTACATTACCAATACAATCCCATTAAAACCATAAAAACGTCTGTAATGGGAGCAATTAATGTACTTGGATTAGCGAAACGCATTAATGCTAAAGTATTGCAGGCCAGTACAAGTGAAGTATATGGAGATCCGCTTGTGCATCCTCAAACCGAAAGTTATTGGGGACATGTCAACCCAATTGGGATTCGTTCCTGCTATGATGAAGGAAAACGTTGCGCCGAAACCTTATTTATGGATTATCACAATCAAAATAAAGTAGCCATTAAAATTATTCGAATTTTTAATACTTACGGCCCAAATATGAATCCGGCAGATGGCAGAGTGGTTTCCAATTTTATTGTACAAGCATTACAGGGAAAAGATATTACAATTTTTGGAGATGGACTGCAAACCCGCTCTTTTCAATATGTTGATGATTTAGTCGAAGGCATGATTAGAATGATGGGTTCTGCTCCTGAATTTTTAGGACCTGTAAATTTAGGGAACCCAAATGAGTTTACGATGCTGGAACTGGCTCAGGCAATTATTGACTTGACAGATTCTAAATCAAAAATAATTCATCTCGAACTTCCGCAAGACGATCCAAAACAAAGACAGCCGGATATTTCTCTGGCAAAAAATAAACTTAATAATTGGGAACCTAAAATCCAGCTTAGAGAAGGTTTGGTTTCTACAATTAACTATTTTGACAAGCTATTGTTAAATCAACAAACAGCTTCTTCTGTTTTTTACTAAAAACATAAATTATCGCTGCTAATTTCTTCCCTAAATTTCCTGATTAAGGACATAGATCGCTCATTTTTAAGACCTAAACTTCATTTTTTTGGGTTTTAACGAGGATTACGGTGCTTCGTCGAGAACTTTTTTTAGTAGTATTCTTTTGTTTTAGCTTTACCTTATAATTATGAAAGATTTTCACCTTAAAATATAATTATTATGAGAATTACCATAATCACAGTTTGTTACAATCGTAAAAATACAATCGAAAAAGCGATTAAAAGTGTATTGTCTCAAAATTATCATGATGTAGAATATATAATCGTTGATGGGAACTCTACAGACGGAACCAAGGAAATTATTTCCTCTTATAGTGATAAAATAACTCAGTTCATTTCTGAACCAGATAAAGGAATGTATGATGCCATAAATAAAGGACTTAAACTGGCAACAGGAGACGTTATTGGATTGATGCATTCTGATGATGAATTTTATGATAAAAAGGCTCTAACCAGAATTGCAGCTCGTTTTGAATATGAACCAAACATCGACGGCGTTTACGGCGATGGAGTTTATGTTTCGAATGATCTGCAGGAACGATTAATTAGAGACCGAATAGGAGGTGTTTTCAGTATTAAAAAAGTTAAAGAAGGCTGGCTGCCATTGCATCCTACTGTTTATCTAAAGAAAAGTATAATCGATAAACACGGTTTGTACAATCTGGATTTTAAAATTGCTTCAGATACAGAATTCTTACTTCGCTATTTGTACAAATATAAAATTAAGATGAGTTATATCGATTCTTATATCGTTAAGATGAGAATGGGAGGAATGAGCACTAGTTTTAAACGCGCTTTTGAAGTTTTACAAGAAGATTATAAGATTTATAAATTTCATGGTTTAGCAGCAATTGGAACTGTTTTTTTGAAGAAAACAATCGCTTTAAGGCAGTACATCGTTCATTAACATTGATCCATTTGTTTTAAAGAAGTGTAAGTCATCAGCAGAATTTTGATTCACGAAATTTAGATTAAGAATACTAATATATAATATGATTAACATGAAAAAGATTTCCTTTTCAATAATTTTATTGCTTTTAATGATGCTTCAGTCTTGTACGACCAAGAAACAAATGTTGTATTTGCAAGATTTAGATAAATATGCAAACACGACGATTAATTATACATCTCCTAAAATTCAGCCAAATGATATTTTAAAAATTGATGTTGGTGATCTAAATCCTTTAGTTGCTGCACCCTTTAATATTAATAACGGAACCAATAATTCGCAGACTTCTGTAGAAATGATGAGGTTATCAGGATATTTGGTTAATCCGCAAGGAACGATTATGATGCCTATTTTAAATGAAGTTAAGGTTGGCGGATTAACTCCAGCCAATGTCGAAGTCAAAATAAAAGAACGTCTCATCAGTGAGAATTATTTAGTAAATCCAACCGTTCAGGTAAGAGTCCTCAATAATAAATTTACCATTTTGGGAGAAGTAAATTCTCCAGGTGTTATAGCTTTTAGCGAAGAATCTATAAGCTTACTTGACGCAATCGGACTGGCAAAAGACTTGACTTATTCGGCAATTCGTACAGATATACAACTAATTAGAGAGTCAGAAGGAAAACGTTTGGTATATCATATTGACTTGACAACCGCTTCTTGGATGTCGAATCCAAATTTCAGAATCAGACAAAACGATGTTATTGTTGTAACGCCAAATAAACTAAAAGCAAATAGCGGTGGGGTAATCAAAGATCCATTACAATTAATCGGAATAGTTGCTTCTCTGGCAGCGCTGATTATAGTAATTGCAAAGTAAAATTTACAAGTAAAAAATAGAGTAATAGAATTGCTAATTAATTAAATGGTTATGGATTTTAAAAAAGAATTTTTAAAGTATTTTCAGTATTGGCCTTGGTTTTTACTTAGCTTAATTGTATTTGTAGGTGCTGCTTATATTTTCATAAAAATAACGCCGCCAACATACGAAACTTCGGCTACGGTCTTTATTGATAAAAAACAAGAAGACAAAACCAAAATAATTACCATCAGTACAGACAAAAAAAGTAGTGAGGATAATTTAGAAGACGAAATTAGACTGATGACTTCCAATGAGTTTTTGTTGGGTGTAGTAAAGAATTTGAATTTAAATTTCAGCTATTTTGAAAAAGCATACACTGTACAAAATAATTATATAAATGAAGTTCCTTTTGTTTTGATTCCAACAGTTTCTAGAGATTCACTGCCACAAGTTACCTATGAAATTAAAATAGACAAAGAAGGATTTACGGTAACAGATCCAGCTGCAGAAAAAAGTTTCAGAATTAAAGGATATCAAAGCAATGAACCAGTGTATGGACTGCCATTTAAAATTCAATTATCTGCAAAAGCAAAAAAGAATCCAGCCTATTATTTTGAGAATGATTATAAGGTAAAAATTGAACCGACAGATATAGCTTTAAAAAATCTGAAAGAAGCGCTTATTGTTTTATCTGACGAAAAAGCACAAGGAGTAATAGAATTACAACACACAGGTTCAAGTCCAGATCGTTCCAGAAAAATATTAAACGAGATGATAACGTTGCTGGATAAAAATATTGTCATCAACAAACAAAAAGTATTTAGTAATACGGTTTCTTATTTAAATCAAAGGATAAAAAATTTCACCAAAGAAAAAGATTCTATAGAAAGTGTAAAAGAAAAATACCTGCAAAATAATGATATCGGGGTAATGGACAATTACATCGTTGAAAAAACAGCCGATAGAAGCCAGACAAAAGAGAGCTCTATGCTCAACGAACGTCAAATAACACTTACCAATTTTGCGATTAACGATATTAAACAATCTGGCGTTGCACAAACTTTGGGTACAGGTTATAATTTAGATTCTCCAGCTGTTAATCAGATGCTTGTAAATTACAATGCAAAGCTAATGGACAGCCAGCTGATCTTAGAAAGAGCACAAAAAAATAATCCTGCGTATATTAGTTTAATGACCCAGTTAAAGGTTCAAAAACAAGAAATATTAAATACGCTGGAAGGGTATTTAAACTTTCTAATTCAAAATAGTAGAGCAAATAAATCAGAACAAAGTATTGCCGAAGCAAAAGTAAAAAGCATTCCTACAAAAGATAAAGTATTGGGTAATATCAATAGCAATCTTAATATGAAAGAAGAAACTTATGTGGCATTATTGCAAAAGAAAGAAGAAGCAGTTTTAAACGGCGCAATTTTAGAATCAAACCTAAAAACTTTAAATGCTCCTGAAACCAATTATTCGGCAATTTTTCCGCAGCCAAAAGCATTTATGTTAGGAGCTTTTATGTTTGGTTTACTTATTCCTTTCGGGTTCACATATCTTAGATTATTCTTAGATACCAAAATTCACAACGAAGAGGATATTCAAAAGGTAATTGCCGACATTCCAATTTTGGGACATATTCCTAAAATAAATACAAGCGAAAAACTGGATAACACTGCGACTTCTCGTTCGCTGATTGCAGAAGCATCACGAGCCTTAATGTCAAATATATCCTATCTGCTGCCCAGAAATAAGGAAAGTAAAGGAAATGTAATCCTGTTTACATCATCTATTCAGGGAGAAGGAAAATCGTTCTGTGCTTTTCATAATGCCATAACAATTAGTAATCTCAATAAAAAAGTACTGCTTATTGGAGTCGATTTAAGAAATCCTCAATTACACGATTATTTTAGTATTAATAGAAACGTATTAGGACTCTCTAATTTCTTAGCTAATAAAGCAGACGACTGGAAAGAATTTTTGCAGAAAGACAATAATTTTTCTACCAACTTAGACGTCTTGTTTGCAGGAGAAACACCGCCAAACCCCTCTCAATTAATAACCAATTCTAATTTTGATTCCTTGATTGAAGAAGCTAGAAAAATTTATGACTACATCATTCTAGATACGGCTCCTGTGCAAATAGTATCTGATACACTGAATTTTAGTCATTTGGCAGACGTAACAGTTTTTGTAGTAAAATACGATTATACAGATAAAAGCAATTTAGTCCAGGTAAGTAATTTTATTAAAAAAGAACAATTAAAAAATGTCGGAATTGTTATAAACGGCGTAAACATGAAAACGGCATACGGATACGGTTATGGCGTAAGCTACGGCTACCAGTATCAAGAAGCAAAAGTAAAGAAACCTTGGTATAAAAGAAGCCTTGCTGTAAAAGGCGCTTAAGCAATACAAAGCCATTTACTAAAATTAAATAATATAAAATGTTTCATAAAATAGTTCTATTGCTATTGCTCTTTGTTATTGGTGCCGTTTTTTATTTTTCGTGGCTGTCTGATCCTGGTTTTGGGGGAGAAACCTATCTGCCAAGATGGCTTTTGAACTGGAGTAACCATTATTATAATTTGCGTACTGCTGTTCCTTTTTTAGCTGTAGGTTTCTTGTTGGAAATCTATACGGAACAGAGTGAAAATAACAGCAAAAATTTGAATTTCATACAAAATATTGGCATCGCAACAATAATAGTATGTATAGCTGAGGGAGGACAGTTTTTGATCCAGAGAAGAAGCCCCGATTTGATGGATATTTTTTATGGAATCGTTGGAAGTTTAATAGGAGCATTGTGTTACAATTTATTGAAAAAGATAAGAAATGCGAAACAGACATAAATTTACTTTCATAATGTGCTGCGCCATTGTAGATATGATTGCGATGGTATTAGGGACTATGATATTTTTGAATTTTGCAACTGAAGAAAATATTGGTTGGAATGGATTATTTCTAAATAAAATGATTCCGATTACAATTTTAAGCTGGTTGTTTTCAGTTACTTATTTTCAATTGTATCGAGTAGACGTTCTTTTTAGTTTAGATGAATTTTTTAGAAACAGCTGGCGTGCTTTCTTTACACAAAGAATATTATGGCACAGTTATATTTTCATTTTTCAGGATGACGTTTTGTACTTCTTTGGAAGCAAGGCAAATTTAATACAGTTGAGTTTTTTACTGTCTTACTTTTTGTTTTCCAGAATTTTGTTTACAGTAGTTATCGGAAAAATAAAAGGCTGGGTTTTTAAGCAATATACAGTTGCAATATGGGGCTTTAATAAAACAAGTATCGAATTGGCTTCTCATTTAGAAAACAATTCATTCTTCATAAATTTTGTGGGTATTCTTAACGAAAATTCGTCTGTAGAATACACAAGTAATGAAGATTTTTCCTTGGCACTTTGCGACGCCATTCATAATGCATCTGAAAATAATATAAATGAATTGTACATAGTTACTAAACCTGATTTTATTTCAGATTTGAATTATTTCTTTGAGCTTGGTGACAAGCATTGTATGCGTTTGAAATTTGTACCCGATTTTTCATCAATTTCAAAAAAACACTTTAATTCAACTCATTTAAATAATTTTCATGTTATCAAGCCCCGTTTTGAGCCTTTACAAAATGCTTATAATAGATTAGCAAAAAGAATATTTGATCTAGCTTTCAGTATTTTGGTTATTGTTTTCATCTTGTCCTGGCTGTATCCTTTGTTAGCTTTTTTAATTAAAAAACAAAGTAAAGGACCAGTTTTATTCAAACAAATGCGAACGGGTAAAAAGAACCAGCATTTTTGGTGTTATAAATTCCGAAGCATGTATGTCAATATGGGAGACGAAACCCAGCAGGCACAAAAAGGAGACAGCAGAGTAACGCCAATAGGAAAATTTATCCGCCGTACCAGTTTAGACGAAATGCCGCAGTTCTTTAATGTTTTGATAGGAAATATGAGTGTCGTAGGGCCGCGCCCTCATATGATTAAGCACACATCTGACTATAATGACCATATCAATAATTTTATGGTACGTCATTTTGTTAAACCAGGAATTACAGGTCTGGCCCAAGTTTCGGGCCTTAGAGGCGAAACTAAAAAAGTATCAGATATGAAACGCCGTGTGACAACAGATATTGAATATGTACAGCGATGGAGTCTGATTAAGGATATTAAAATTTGCTTTCTAACAGTTATTGTAACCTTAAAAGGAGATAAAAATGCTTTTTAAAAATTATAAAATAAATAAACCAAAAAAATAAACTAATAAACTTAAATAGAAGAAATTATGGACATGACTAATTACCTTATTGGTTTACTCACAGGAGTTTCTGTGACAACCTTTTTTATTGGAAAAGAGTGGTATAAATATTATACTAAATACACGATCCAACAAAAGCAATTGGATCGAGTTTTGAAATTAAACGATAAAATTAAAAAACTGAAAAATTACAGTCCGTCTGAAACTCAAAACTTAAATGTTGGAGTCTAAAATTATTTTTCTGATTTAATTTTTACGAATGCTTGTTAATCATTTAAATCTAGATACTTATTATCAAGTGTAAATAAACGATGTCAAAAACTTAAATAATTTTATGATGAAGTTAATAATGAGCTCGATAAAATGTCGAGCTCATCCCTTTTGAAATTACCTCTACGCCTGTTACTTATTTTAAGTTCCTTTTATAGTCCTGACTATTGAGGAATATTTTTCCTTATATGATTCGTGTTCTTAATTCATATAAAAACTTTTAAATCTCCCTTATCTCCAAGATGTTATATATTCTGTTTTCTTTAATGGAAATACCCAATACATCTAACCTTCTTTATACAACTTTACAAAGCTCCCAAATCCTATTTGAGGCTTAATAGCATTGCGATTGAGCCATTTGCATACATGTTTTTGCTCGTATGTATTCTTCATTTTACAAGTCAGCTAAAAATGAACAGTACTTATTTTGTAAAAACTATATATGATTTTAATTAAAGTCCCGATATGAGAATATAAGGGATTTTCGTGTTTTATGTTGTTGAAGTATAATCTATTATAAATAAGGATAAAAATGCTAAATCTTGAGAGATGATTAAAAAAGAAAAAGTTTTAGTTCGCGATAATAAAGGTATTTTTTTAAAAATGTTCAAAAGAAAGTTCAAGAGTGAATTTGACTTTTCTGAAGATTCCTTCTTGTTGAAAAATGAAAATAAATCGGGAGGTTTTGATCATTCTGTCTTTGTAGTTTATGAATATTCTGAATTAGTAGATTTTTTCGAATTAGACGGAATAAATACAAATTCTATGGTTTGCTTATTTAGTAAACATCTCTATAACAGCTTATCTAGAATAGAAGAGATTAAAGATTTAATTTTAATAGATGCCTCAAAGTCAAAAACAGAAATTTTTGAAGATTTAAAAGTATGCTTTAAAAAGTCTTCATCGCTGCTTCCAAAATTATCTCAGAACAAATTTGTAAAATCAAAAATGCCCAAAAAGCAGCTCGAAGTATTGCAGAGAGCTTTATATTTTATGATGTAAGTAACTCGAAAATTTATTACGAATGCATAGCTCAGCTGGTTAGAGTCTCCCAACTTCAGTCGGGAACGGTCGGGGGTTCGAATCCTTCTGCGTTCGCAAATAGCCACTCCTTTGAGTGGCTTTTCTTTTTTTTTTAGAATTGACTGAAATTGAAAGCAATTTTTTAGAAGATTTATTAAAAGCTTTTTCAGAATAGAAAAGTATATTTGCAGCCTGCGATTTATTCCATTCTTCGCTTCGCAGCAATTATTCTAACAGCCTGATAATGTCACAAAATAAAAAATCTATTTATACGCTTCAATTCATTCTGCTTTGCATGAGCTCGCTTTTGTTCTCGTCAAGTTTTAATATGATAATTCCAGAACTTCCAAGTTATTTAAGCAGTCTAGGAGGAGCAGAATATAAAGGATTAATTATTTCATTATTTACTTTAACAGCAGCAATTTCGAGGCCTTTTAGCGGAAAACTAACCGATAAATGGGGACGCGTTCCTGTAATGGCTGTAGGATCTGTCGTTTGCTTGATCTGCGGATTTTTATATCCCATCTTAAGTTCAGTTTCTGGATTTTTACTTTTGCGTTTAGTTCATGGTTTTTCAACCGGATTTAAGCCTACTGCGACTTCTGCTTATGTAGCAGATATTATTCCGCAGGAGCGCTGGGGCGAAGCATTAGGTTTGCATGGTTTATGTTTTAGTATTGGCGGTGCTTTAGGACCTGCATTAGGCGGCTGGGTCGTAAATGCTTATGGAATTGATGTTATGTTTTATGGTTCGTCATTTCTTGCCTTTCTTTCAATTGTCATTGTAATGAACATGAAAGAAACTTTAGCAACAAAAGAAAAACTTCACAGATCTATGTTTTATATCGGTCGAAAAGATATTATAGATGTTGGGGCACTTCCTGCAGGAATCATCACTTTCTTTTCTTATACAGCCTATGGTTTAATTTTGACATTGATTCCAGATTGGAGCGAACATTTGGGAGCACAGAATAAAGGAATATTTTTTACAGCCTTTACAGTAGCATCTGTCTTGATAAGATTTGGAGCTGGAAAAGTTTCTGACAGACACGGAAGAACGAATGTCATATTAGCAGGACTAGTGGCAACTGCAATTGCATTATTTGTAATAAGCGAAGGCACTCATATAAATATGCTATTAGCAGGCGCAGCACTTTACGGAATGGGAACTGGAATTTTATCTCCAGCAATAAGTGCATGGACAATCGATTTAAGCAATCCAGAACACCGCGGCAAAGCAGTAGCCACAATGTATATTTCTATGGAAATAGGAATTGGGTTTGGTGCATTGTTAGGAGGAAGCTACTATAGCGATCATATAATGCGAATACCGCAGATTTTCAAAATAGACATCCTAATAATACTAACGGGACTCTTGTATCTTTTGTATTGGAAAAGCAGAAATACTAATAAAAAAATGTTGAAATAAGCAATTTTTAAATTCAGTAAAAATAACGTACATTAGTGTAAAAGCTTACAATAAAGCTCCAACTTTAAATCATAAAAATGTACTTTAAATACCTATTGACTTGTTTCATATTGTTTACAATCACATCCAACTCACAAATTGTAGAAGAGAAAAAAAATTTCCGCGCCGCAGATTCACTGTTAAAAGAACATAGCTTTTCTGTTCATAAGGATAATTATTTTTTAACCGGTATACCGTTGAGCGAACCCATTACACGAAATTCTGCAGATGTAAAGTATCAAGTTAGTTTTAAACTTCGACTAAACTCAAAACCTTTATGGGGTGGATTTTTCCCTTATCTAATGTACACTCAAAAAGCATTTTGGGATATTTACGCAAGTTCAAAACCCTTTTCAGAAATTAATTTTAACCCTGGAGTTGCTATCGTTCGTCCGTTTTATTTAAAAGGCGGAAGATTAACGTATGGAACAATTTCGTTGGAACACGAATCAAACGGAAGAGATTCGATCTATTCAAGAACTTGGAATATGCTTGCCTTTTCATTAAAATCACAAGTCTCTCCAAGATGGACAGTTGGAATTAGAGGCTGGATTCCGCTAGTTGATAAAGAAGATAATCCTGGATTAACCAAATATGTCGGTTATGGTGAGGCAAGCGCAACTTATCAGATTCAGCCGGGAAGATGGAGCGCCGACGTTCTTTTTAGAAAAGGAAGCGGACTCATCAATTATGGTTCTCTGCAGACGCAGCTGAACTGGAAACCCTATAAAGACGAGAATTATTACATTACATTGCAATGGTTTGTGGGATATACAGAAAGTTTAATAGATTATCAGGAACATAAAAGCATGCTCCGTTTAGGCTTTACAATCAAACCAGAAAATATGGGAATTTTTTAGATCAAAAATCTCATTTTTTAGTAGCATTCCAAAAAAAAAATAATTTCGAGACAAAATAAAAAAATAGTTTTAATTTAATTCAGCTTCTATTTTTTTAAGCTGATCAAAACATCTGAAATGTATTTCTGCACCTTCTATATATTGTTCAGGAGTCATTCCGTATAAGTTTAGGTTTGCTAAATCGTCTAGGGTAAGAGATTTATTTCTGAGCAGATCATTAGTAAAATCCATTTGGTATTCTTCTTTTGTGTTGTGTATATCCTGGTTGATCATAATTTTATTTTTAATAAGATTCGATTAGAAATCTTTTTAAGAAGTTATAAGTTTAATTTTTTCAATTGCCTCTTTATTTTCTGCAGCTACTTCTACCAATGCAAGCAAAATGTCATTTCTTAATATTGCTTTATTTCTTACATTTCTAATCAAAGCTTTACTTGGAGGAGTTTTTCCTTTTTTAAGCAGGCAAGCGATAGTTAAGTCGACATAGGTAACTGGTAAATGCTTGTCAATAAATTCGTAAGCTTTTATGTTGTGAGAATTATCTTCTTTAAAATTGCTGTTTTTGATTAATTTTGACATATATTTGCTATTAATAACTTAATCTTTTATAATTTATGTAAATGTAAGAAAAATATTATATTTTAAATAAGTTTTTATGTTAAAAAAAGTATTTTGAGTACATTTTATATTGAATTTAAATAATGATGTATAACGAAAAATTAAGCAAATTCTTTAAAGCTAAAGGATTAAAGCAAAAAGAGGTTGGCGAAATTTTAGGATTTAGCCCAGTAATGATTGGAAGATATTTACATGGTACTGCTAATATTGGATCTGAATTCCTTATTAGTTTAAGTAAAAACTTCCCAGATGTAGATTTGAATGATCTTTTTGCTCCAGAAAAAGAGCAAAATATGGTTAATGAAGACAGGGCGGTTTACGAAAAACATGATATTCTTAATGATTTAGAAGAAATAGAAGATCGTATCCATACCATTAGATTGCGCCTGGCAGAAAAAAAGTTTGAGGAATAGTTTTAAAAAATAATTTTCCGAAAATATCTAACAAAATAACCTGAAAAAGAATTATTGAAACCACTCTAATAGAGTGGTTTTTTTATTTTACAAAGTTTATAGTTAAATAAATGTGTTATAGTAGATTAAGTTTTTTTTTATTAAATTTGATAGACAATTTCTAGCCAGAATACACATGGAAAAATTAAAACGACCGGTTTATGTCAAACCCGGAACTGATGATTTTTTTAAAAAGATGCGTTTAGAAGTGAATGAAACCGTCTTAAAGAATTCATCTTTATACGTATTAAATGTTGTAAAATCTCTAGGACTTCTAGTTGTTTTCTTTCTATTTTACAGCTGTATTTTACTTTTTGGTAACCAGACCTATTTGCTTTTTCTATTTTATATTTTGTCTGGAATTACTATGATTGTTTTATTTATAAATGCTTTTCATGATGCAGCGCATGGAGCATTGTTTAGAAAACCGAAACATAACGAATGGTTTTTATATGTTTTAGAACTCTTCGGCAGTAATCACTGGCTCTGGATGCGCCGTCATATCAGCCTGCATCATGCATATCCAAATGTTCCAGATTGGGATGTAGATATCAAACAAAGCGATATAATTAGAATATTTCCAAACAGTCCATTACTTAATTATCATAAATATCAGCATATTTATATGTGGTTTATATATCCGCTTTATAGTCTCAACTGGATTTATATACGAGATTTTAAAGACTTTTTTGGTACCAAAGATAATTACGTAAAAAAAGTAGTCGAAAAGATTCCGAGACCAGAAATCTATCGCTTATTTGCGGCCAAGATTATTAATATTGCTTATTTGCTTTTCCTGCCAATGATACTTTTAAAACAGCCTTGGTATATGGTTCTTTTTGCCTGGCTGTCTATGCACATGTGCGGCAGTGCGCTTGGGGTAGTAGCCTTGGTTTCGACTCATGTCGATGAAGATGCTCATTTTCCGAATACAGATGAAGAAGGCAATCTTTCTGATACTTGGGCAGTACATCAAATGATAGTTACCAAAGATTTTAGCACCAATAGTAAACTAGCCAATTTTTTATACGGCGGATTTACACATCACGTTGCCCATCATCTTTTTCCAGGTGTTGGGCATACTTATTATCCATACATTACCCCAATAATAAGACGTTACGCAGAAGAATACAACCTGCCTTATACTTCGTATCCTTTTTATCACGCCGTGCGTTCCCATTTCAGAATGCTCAAAAATAAAGGAGTAAAAGAAAATATTTTAATGACAGGGGAGATTTGATTAAAAATTAAAAATTAAAAATTAAAAATTAAAAATTAAAATAGGCATTAAACACCAACCATTAACAATTAACCATTAACCATTAACAATTTACCATCAACCATCAACCATTAACAATTACCCCTCAACTTCTACATTTTCTTTTTTAACGTTCAAATCTTTCAAAAAGTTATCTTTAATTTCGATTTCAAAATCATCTTCTTTAAAAATAGTTAGCTTAGATTTTTCAAACTTGTAAACATTTATCTTGTTATTTTTTACGTCGATAAAAAGATCATACGAATAGGTACTGCAGTCGTGTTGTTTACATCCCCAGGCATGCAGGATATTTTCCTGTTTTTCAAAAGGCGTTTCTGTATTCCAATATTTTACCATTTGCTCATAATCAGCTCCTAATAGTTTTTTCAGCCTTGGAGCCAGACTGCTTTTAGTTAAAAACTGAGTTCCAATAACGCTTTTATCAACCAAATCATTTAAAGTATCGGATGGATTAATTACGGCCGAATCTGATTGTAAGGCATGTGTTATTATAGAGGTTGAATCTGTTGTAGGAAGACTTTTAACCGTTTCTTTTTTACATGAAATCAATATAAAACTACTTAATAAAACTAGAGAAAAGTATTTGGCTTTGCAATTCATAATAATTGATTTTAGAATTAATAATTTAAATTATAAAGTCATAATAATCTAATATTCATAAAGATATTAAAATAAAGTCTGTTTTGAAAGAGATTTAAAACCATGTAAATTATAAAACATATTATTTTAGTGTAAAGATCAAATTATAAAGGAAGCAGTTTTAAGTTTTTTTGATTAACTTCAATTTTTTAAAATTATAAAGCAATGAATTGTTTTTCAAAACTTTTATGCGTTTTCCTTTTTGGTACCGCATCTTTACAAGCACAAAACGAAGCCTACACAGATATTTCTGAATCACAAATTTCAGATACAACATTCGTAAATCTAAGAGATTACAGCAATGATTTTATCTACGACATGAAATACGCAACCGAAGATAATTTTCTAAAAGCAAAAGTATATGATTGTGCCGAATGTATGCTGCGTTTAAAAACAGTCAAAGCTTTAATTGCGGCCAATACTGATTTTCTAAAAAAAGGCTATAGAATCAAATTATTTGATTGTTACAGACCTTTGGATATCCAAAAGAAAATGTGGGAGATTGTGTCGAATCCAGAATACGTTGCAGATCCAAAAAAAGGCTCCATCCATAATAGAGGAGGAGCCGTAGATATTTCTTTGGTAGATATAAATGGAAAAGAAGTCGATATGGGAACTTCTTTTGACTTTTTCGGAATTCAAGCGAGCCACAATTTCAAACAGCTTTCAAAAGAAATCCTTTCAAAAAGAGCTTATCTGAAAAAAGTTATGATTAAAAACGGCTTTAATTCTTTTGATTCAGAATGGTGGCATTATAATTTAAAAGCGGGTTTAAAAGATAAAGTTGCCAATCAAAAATGGAAATGTGATTAATTATTCGACACATCGAATGTTGTCCATAAAATAAGTATTTGGATGGAAAACTTTACCATTCATTTCAGATGTTAGTTCAGACTTTACAATGTAATCTTCAATGTTGGTTAAGTATTTAACTCGCATTAAGGTTACAGGAGATTTTTTTAGCTCTTCGTAATTGTCTTTCATAAAAAGAAAAATACCAGTATTTACACGATTGTCAAAACCCTTTTCGTCACGGATAAGAGTTCCGCAATTTTCTTGGTTAATGTGCATTAGCGAAACAATTTTTCCGTTTTGCAGCTGTAAAAATATTTTAGAATTTTTGTCAAAACAATTCGCTTTGATAAATTCTTTACTTTTTTGAATTAACTGCACATTTAAAGTCGGTAGTCCGTCTGTTTGAGCAAGCGAAAAAAAGATGTAATTAGAAGTTCCTCCAAAATTTTTCTCGTTTACTAAATATTCGTTGGTGATTTTATAAGAACCAATAGAATCGGTAACGTTGGTACTATATTCACATGGTTTTTGGGCAAAAGCGGTAAGGGTTAATAGAAAAATGGTTAAAGTAAATAGTTGTTTCATTGTTTAGATTATTTTGCTGCAAATTAAAACTATTTTGTTATCTTTTACATCGGTTGTAAAAAAACAATACAAATTCCCGCCATTTTTTATTTTCCATTTTTTTCTAATGTTTTCAACCGTTTCTGGAAAATTACGCGTTGTGATATTCGCCTGCTGATTCGCAAGTTCATTTTTCATTTCGTTTTTATTGTACGGAATCACTTTTTGGATTTCAAATCTTCTTCCTGGAAAATCAATTAAGTTCTCTGAACTGTACAAATGGGAATGTTTGTGAAGTTTGTTAATTTGAAAAACAGCACTTACTTCATCAAAACCGCCAGATTTCATAATAGCCGAATTGGGTTCGTAGAGATATTTCTGCGGAAAATCATAAATAGGAAAAGAAATTTCGCCTAAAACAAACTCAAAAGTTTCGGTTGTCTCTTTTAAAATATTCGCAGTCTTTAATTTTATTTCACCCGAATAATTTTTGTGAATTTCGAAAAGTAATTCTTTAACCTCATTTTCCAGCGCAATGACATGAATGTTTTTTACATTTTTCAATTCAGACAATCCAGCCGAAATATCCAGCAAAGGCGCAGTTTTAATTAAAATAGAATCTGCTTTTTCAAAATAAAAATCAAGTAATTCGGGAACATTTGGCAGGCAGTCTTTCAGCATAAAAACTTTGCCTTTTGCATCATTTCTTCGCGAAGGATCTATGTAAATCCAATCATATTTTTGATTGGATTTTTCTAATAAATGAATGGAATCGCCAGCATAAAAAGTACAGTTTTTAATCTCTAACTGATTGAAATTATGTTTTACAATTTCAGATAGATCCTCATTGATTTCGCAGTGCGTTACAGCTTTAAATTTTTTAGAAAAGTAATAATCATCAACCCCAAAACCGCCTGTAAGATCGATTAAAGTTTCACCAGAAATTAAATCAGCTTTGTAAGCAGCTGTTTTTTCTGAAGAAGTCTGTTCTACAGAAATTTTGCTTGGATAAATAATATTTGCAGCCGAAAACCAAGTCGGAAGTTTTTCTTTTGCTTTAGAACGCGCTTCGATTTGATTTAAAATTAAAATCCAGTCTGCTTCTGGAAATGGATTTTTCTGAAGGGCTAGTTTCGTTAAGTCTGCACCAGTATTTTGAATTATAAATTCCTGAATATCTGGATGCAAAATAGAAGTGTTCAAAGCTAAATTCTTTCGGTTAATACGGAGACAATTTTATTGTTAGGAAAAAATTCTTTTAAGATTACTTTAATCATTGTAAAAACAGGAACTGCGATGATCATACCAACAATTCCAAATGTAATACCGCTAATTAAAATAATTAAAAATATTTCTAACGGGTGCGAATTTACACTTTTTGACGAAATTATTGGCTGGCTGATATTATTGTCAATAGCCTGAACGACTAAAAAACCTATTATTACATAGATTGTAGTCGGCAGAATTTCCGATTGAAAATCTTGTCCGATCATGCTGATCATGGTTAAGATTCCAGCCAAAGTAGTTCCTATAATCGGTCCCAAATATGGAATTATATTTAATATCGCACACAAAAAAGCAATTACAAATGCATTTTTATTTCCGAATATGAGTAATACAATAAGGTAAAGAATAAATACCACTATTAATTGCAAGAGTAAACCAATAAAATAGCGGGTCAATAGATGATTTATTTTGGTGATTGAGTTTATAATCTTGTCTTCATTTGAATCTGGAAGTATTCTTCTCGCTTGATCTTTAAAAACGGTTTGATCTTTAATAAAAAAGAAAGTAATAAAAAACACTGATACCAATCCCATTCCCATATTGGCCATGAAATTAAGTATTGAATTAAGAAATCCTGTAAAATAGCTGAAATCCAATACGGAAGTAAGTTTAGAATCTTTTATAACTTTATTTAAATCAATATGCTGGATATTAAAATATTCCTCAAGATGTCTTTCTGTTTCCATAAATTTTGTCTGAAGATGCGCTGTATCTAAAAGCGCTAAGTTGTTGGCCTGAGAAATAATTAACGGAACAAACAATAATATGAAGCCTGCAATTAAAAAGACGAAAAGAATGATCGTTGTTGTAGCCGCTAAAGAATTGCTGAATTTTAATTTATTCTTTAAAAATAAAACCAACGGATTTGAAATTAAGCATAATAGTAATGAAATGCATAAGTATACAATTACTGTTTGAATTGAATATAAAAAGTATAAAATTATACCAATTATTAAGATTGTTGCTAAAGCTCTTAAAATTCCGTTTGAAATAGTTTTTGAGGTGATCATGTTTTCATTTTAGACTATAAATATAGGAAAAAGCATTTTAAAATTTGAGTTTAAATAAAAAAAGCGGGATGTATTACATCCCGCTTTGCCATATAATTTTTTGCTGATTATTGTGCAAATGAAGCTCTAGCACCTCCAGTTGTGAATATTGCAGCTATTCTGTTTTTTTGTCCAGTTGAGAACATATACATTGCAGCATCATCAACATAATCCATGTAGTTCATAGTCATTTCTACAGGATTTCCTGAACAAGTACTATAATGAGGATAAGCAGGAACGCCATAGTTTTCTGCGTTATGAGTAGGAGTATCGGCAACAAGGTCGCTTCCGCAAGTTGCATCTCCCCAGATATGACGTAAGTTCATCCAGTGTCCAACTTCGTGAGTAGCAGTTCTTCCTAAGTTAAATGGAGCATTTGCAGAACCAGATAATCCAAAGTAACGTGGGTCAATAACAACCCCATCTGTAGATGAAGATCCGCCAGGAAATTGTGCGTAACCTAAAATACCGCCTCCAATGTTACAAGTCCAAATGTTTAATTTAGTTGTTGGAGAAGTAGGAGCAAGTCCGCCTTGAGCTGTTTTTTTCATGGCATCATTTGTACCCCAAGAAGTTTTGGTAGTAGATTTTCTAATGATCTGATCTAAAACAAACGTAATTCCGATATTAGCTTTAACTCCAGAGAATAAAGCAGGTACATTATTAAAATCAGAGTTTAATGCATTAAAATCTTTGTTTAAAACATCAATCTGCGATTGAATTTGTGCATCTGAAATATTTTGTGCAGCAGTTTTATACAGAACGTTTACTACAACTGGAATTTCGATTTTGCCATTTACTAAACGGCCTGTAAAATTGGTAAGAGAATGTTTTGCAGTAAATGCTTCAATCTCATTCATTCTAATAGCTAATGAAGGATCAGCTTTTAATTGTGCTTCTAAAACGTCTTGTGTAGCGCATCCTCGGCGAGAAGCTGCTACTGCATCTGGACTATTAGAATCAGATTGTTCATTTTGACAAGCAAAGAGCATTAATGCTGCAAATGTGGTAATAATAACTTTTTTCATAATAATTTGGGTTTTTGTTATAAAAATGTTGATTAGTTAAACATTGCAGCAATTTTATAACAAAAATAAATTACAGAAAAATTTTATAAAGAATATTTTGTGGGAATTTTTGCAGTGCCTTACAAACACTGGTTCTTACAAAAAATCAATTAAAAATATTAGTAAGATTTTACTTTATTTTTATTTTTTTTGATGCATTTCGTCGTAAAAATTTGTACGTTAAACGATTATTTTGATAAATCAAATTGTTGAAAATCAAAATAATGGTTCAAAATACAAGCAGAATTGATTAATTATTTACACGTAAGCTCGTAAAGTGCAATACTCGCAGCCTGAACCACATTCATACTGCTGTTTTTTCCAAACATATTAATATGGACAATTTGGTGTGAAAGCTTTAAAAGTTCGTCTGAGATTCCATTGATTTCGCTTCCTATCAAAAGAGCGATTTTTTTGTTTTCTGGAATAACGACTTCTTTTAAGGGTTTACTAGTTAAGGCAATTTCTAATGCAATAATTTCAAAATCATTATCGATCAGAAAAGATTGAAGGTCGGTAAAATCTTCAATCACAAAATGAGGTACATGAAGATGAGTACTTCTAGAAGTTTTATTGATTTTACGAGGTGTCAGCGGAATATCTTTTCCAAAAAAGATAATATTTTCTACTCCAAAAGCTTCAGAAATTCTGAATAAAGAACCAATATTCTGTTGAAAGTAAATATGATCACAAACTAAAGTGATGGGAAATGTTTTTCTTTCAAATTGATTTTCTTCGTGAGTAAGCTGCATTTTTTTAGTGAAAAGTGAATGGTAAATAGTGATTAGTGGATAGTGACTAGTAATTTGTGAATAGTATAATTCTGGTATGGCGTTTTTTTGTTTTTGTTTTTGATGAACTGCTAATTACTACAGACTAGTCACTAATTAGTAAATATATAATTAATGATGTTTGCACCCATTTTCAAGGCTTTGTCTCTAACATTTGCAGGATCATTATGAACTTCAGCATCTTCCCAGCCATCGCCCAAATCGCATTCGTAGGTATAAAGTAAAACCAATTTATTTTCGATAAAAATACCAAACGCTTGCGGACGAGTTCCGTCATGTTCGTGAATTTTTGGTAATCCGTTTGGGAATGGAAATGGTTTTTGAAAAATAGGATGACTTGCAGGAATTTCAACTAAATTATTATTCGGAAATATTTTTTTGATCTCTTTTCTAATAAATTGATCCATTCCGTAATTATCATCAATATGCAAGAAACCGCCAGCTGTTAAGTAATTTCTAAGATTGGTAACATCAGAATCGCTGAAAACTACATTTCCGTGTCCTGTCATGTGCACAAAAGGATAAGAAAATAAATCAGGATTACTTGGCTCAACAGTCGAAGGTTTGCTTTTTATACGGGTATAAATATTAGCATTGCAAAAACTGATTAGATTAGGCAGTGATGTTGGATTGGCATACCAGTCGCCGCCTCCGCTGTATTTAAGCAAAGCAATTTCTTGTGAAAATGAAGAAACTGAAACCAATAAAAACAAAAGAAATATTTTTTTCATGTAATTTATATTATCAATCTGTCATTGCGAGGAACGAAGCGGCCTCACGAAGTAATACGACCTTTTGTACTTTGACAAAGCTTTGTAAATTTAATTTGAAAGTGCGATTACTTCGTTCCTCGCAATGACTAATTAAACTTAATTATTAGGAACTTCATTAAAAAAAACAACACTATGACAAGCCACAACTGCTGCCGTTTCTGTTCTTAAACGTGTATTTCCTAAAGTTACAGGCTTGTAATTATTTTCTAATGCCAATGCAATTTCTTTCTCAGAAAAGTCACCTTCTGGTCCAATTAAAATGGTTACATCTTCGCTTGGTTTTAAGACTTCTTTTAGTGATTTTTTATCGGTTTCTTCACAATGCGCAATCAGTTGAAGGCCTTTTTGCTGTTTTTTGATAAATTCCTTAAACGAAATTGCTTCATTTAATTTTGGCAGAAAAGTTTCGTTGCATTGTTTCATTGCCGAAAGAATAATTTTCTCGAAACGGTCTTTGTTAATCACTTTTCGCTCAGAACGATCGCAAAAAATTGGGGTAATTTCCTGAATTCCAATTTCAGTTGCTTTTTCAAGAAACCATTCAAAACGATCATTCATTTTAGTTGGCGCAACGGCTAAGTGTAAATGAAATTTAGGTTTTTCGGCATTCGTTATAGAAAGTACTTCAACGATGCATTTACTGTCTGAAGCCAATGTAATCTGGGTTTCAAACAATAATCCTGAACCATTTGTAACATGCAGAATATCTGAATCTTTTTTTCTAAGAACTTTTATAATATGACGGCTCTCTTCTTTATCAAAAGAAAAACTTTGAGTGCTTTCGTCTATATTCGGATTAAAAAATAACTGCATGATTTAAAATTGAATTCGTGCTTTTGAAACTACAGAAGAAGTTTCAAAACGATTTGATAAATATTTTTGATAACCTACAATTCCAATCATTGCAGCATTATCTGTTGTGTATTCGAATTTCGGAATAAAAGTTTTCCATCCGTATTTACTTTCTGTTTCTTTCAATGTGGTTCTAATGCCTGAATTGGCAGAAACACCGCCGCCAATGGCAATTTGCGTAATTCCGGTTTCTTTTACCGCCATTTTTATTTTATCCATCAAAATTTCGATAATTGTATGCTGAATCGAAGCACAAATATCATTTAGATTTTCTTCAATAAAATTGGGGTTGGCTTGTTTATTTTTTTGGATGAAATATAAAATAGCTGTTTTTAGTCCAGAGAAACTAAAATCTAAACCAGGAACTTTCGGTTTTGTAAAAGTAAACGCTTTCGGATTTCCTTCTTTGGCATATTTATCAATCAATGGTCCGCCGGGATAAGGAAGTCCTAAGATTTTTGCGCTCTTGTCAAATGCTTCACCTACAGCATCATCTGTTGTTTCTCCGATGATTTCCATGTCAAAAAAGCTGTTCACTTTTACAATCTGTGTATGTCCGCCGCTAATCGTTAAAGCTAAAAAAGGAAATTCTGGTTTATCATAACCTTCTTCATCAATAAAATGCGCTAAAATATGTGCATGCATGTGATTTACAGCAATTAACGGAATATCTAACGCCAATGATAAGGATTTACTAAAAGAAGTTCCAACTAATAAAGATCCCATTAAGCCTGGTCCTTGTGTAAATGCGATTGCGCTTAACTGTTCTTTTTGTACATTTGCTTTACGAAGTGCAGCATCTATAACTGGAACAATATTCTGCTGATGTGCTCGCGAAGCCAATTCAGGAACTACACCGCCGTATTGATTGTGAATTAATTGATTGGCAACAACATTTGACAATACTTTGTCGTTATGTAAAACCGCGGCAGCAGTATCATCGCATGAACTTTCGATGGCAAGAATAAAAACCTCTGGATTTTGCATATAAAGGCACAAATTTTGAATTATATTTGACAAATCAAATTATTATATTTCTTTGATTTAAGAAGTGACCAAAATTAAAGAATTTTTATCAAAAACAGCGGTTCTTTGTCTGTTCAAAATAAATTTAAAAGAAAACTAAAATTAAAGAAGCTATCAAAAAAGTAAAGAAAATAATATCTAGAACCCTAATTGGGTTGATTTTACTTTTGTTAGCATTAGCTATTACATTATCACTTCCTGTAGTTCAAACTCAGATTGCCAACTATCTGACCAATTCTTTAAACGAAGATTTTAAAGTAAATATTAGTGTAGAAAAAACGGCGATCAACATTTTTGGAGGTGTAAAATTGAAAAATGTGATGATTTTAGATCATCATAAAAAAACTTTGATTTATTCGGATATCATTACTACAGATATTGCCAGCTTCACCAGACTGCTGGACGGCGATTTGATTTTTGGCGATTTACGTTTGACAGGTTTAATTTTTAATCTGAAAACGTATAAAGGCGAAGACGAAAATAATATCAATAAGTTTATAAAAGCCTTTGAGGTTAAAAATACTCCGAAGAAAAAATCAACAAAACATTTCCTTTTAACTGCAAAAAATGCTTACATCGAAAAGGGAAGATTTTCTGTTGTAGATGAAAATAAAACAACGCCTTTATTTTTAGATTTTACCAAACTAAATGCTTATATAAGTGATTTTAAATTGTATGGACCAGATGTAACTACTAGGATTCATCGATTTTCATTTATGGATCACCGCGGTTTGTATGTTTCTAATTTTGCAGGGAAATTTGCGTATAGCAAAAAACAGATTAAGGTTGAAAATTTAGCAATTACAACCAAACGATCTTCAATTTACGGTTTAGCCATTTTAAATTATAAACCAGAAGATTTCATTGATTTTACAGACAAGGTCAAGTTTAATGTTGTAATAGATTCAGCATCGATTGCAACAAATGATATTCGTAATTTTTATGATGGCTTAGGTAAAAATCAGCATTTTAAACTAAAAACAAAATTAGATGGTCCGCTAAATAATTTAACACTTTCTAAATTAAAATTAAGCGATACAAACGGATCAAAAATTAACGGAACTATAAATTTCAAAAATCTTTTGGGCAGTAAAACTCAGAAGTTTTTTATGGACGGTAAATTTGATAAACTGCTTTCAAGTTATGATAATTTAGTGGTTTTGCTTCCAGAGGTTTTAGGTAAAAAACTTCCGAAAGAACTTAAAAGAATAGGAAAATTTAATATTGTCGGAAAAGCAAAAGTTTCTACAACAGCATTAGAAACAGATTTTAAAATGGCAACCGATCTCGGAAATGGACAAGTCGATCTTCATATGAATAATATGGATTTTATTGATAAAGCTTCATATTCTGGAAATATTATCCTGACTAATTTTGATGTTGGTGCGGTTCTAGCCCGAAAAGATATCGGAAGAACAACGCTGAATCTGGATGTGGATGGAGTTGGTTTTACAGAAAAGTATTTGAATACGATTATAAAAGGAGATATTTCGAAATTAGATTATAACAAATACACGTATAATAATATAGTAGTAAATGGAAATTTTAAACTGCCGTATTATAAAGGTCAAATTGCGATAAATGACCCAAATCTGAATTTAAATTTTGATGGTTTATTAGATTTAAGTAAAAAAGAAAATCGTTATGATTTTCATATTAATGTTGAGAATTCAGATTTAAGAAAACTGAAATTTATCAACGATTCCATTTCTCGTTTCAAGGGAGATGTTGTGGTTCAGGTAACGGGAAATTCGATAGAAAACCTTCAAGGGAACATTTTTATAAAAGATGCTGAATATCAAAATCCAAAATCCAATTATGTTTTTGAAGATTTAACGATCAATTCCAATTTTGACGCAGACAGACTAAGAACTATTACAATTAGTTCAAATGATGTTGTAGACGGAAAAATTGTTGGAAAATTTAGATTTGACCAATTGGATAAATTGGTAATGAATTCCGTTGGAAGTTTATATACCAACTATAAACCTTATAAAGTTAGAAAAGGCCAGTTTTTGCGCTTTAATTTCCGTGTATACGATAAAGTGGTAGAAATGCTTTATCCAGACATTAATATCGATTCGTCTACAGTTGTTCGAGGAAAAATCGATTCAGATTTACAGGAATTTAAATTCCGTTTTAGATCACAAAAAATTACGGCCGCTAAAAATACATTTGATAACATTCGAATTAATATCGATAATAAAAATACGCTTTACAATGCATACATCGAGTTAGATAGTATCAAAACGCCTTATTATAAGATTCGTGATTTTAATTTGATTAATGTTACATCAAAAGATACGCTCTTTGTACGTTCTGAATTTAAAGGCGGTAATGCAGGTGAAGATTACTTCAATCTCGATTTGTATCATACTATTGACAAGAATAAAAACAATATTGTCGGAATCAAGAAATCAGAGATGAAGTTTAAAGACTATATATGGTATTTAAACGAAGATTCTGAGAAAGATAATCAAATTGTTTTTGATCAGTATTTTAAAAACTTTACGATCGATAATATTATTTTATCGCATGAAAATCAGAAAATTGATTTAAATGGTGTCATTAAAGGAAGTGATTATAAAGATCTCGTCCTGAATTTTGAAGATGTTGACATTAATAAAATTACGCCTCTAAATTCCAAGTTTGTATTTAATGGAAATTTAAATGGAAACATAAATTATAAACAGAATAAGAATGTTTATCAGCCTACCGCGTCTATAAAAATAGATCATCTTGTTTTAAATAATACAGAGCTGGGAACACTTAATTTTGATATTTCTGGAGACGAAACTTTTAGGAAGTTTACGGTCAATTCGTCTATACAAAATGGTTTTACAGAATCATTTAGAGCCGGAGGAACTTTTGCAGTTGAGAACAAAGAAACGATATTGGACATGAACTTAAAACTGGAAGGTTTTAATCTTGCAACTTTAGGAACGGTTGGAGGGGATGTCCTGTCGAATGTGAGAGGTTCTGTTTCTGGAAATGCAGCTGTTGTAGGGAATTTGAAAAAACCAGAAATAAACGGACGATTGTATGTTGAAAAGGCAGGAATGACTGTGCCCTATCTAAATGTCGATTACGAATTAAGCGATCGAACAGTAATTGATTTGACAAATGAGAAATTCTTGTTTAGAAATAATCAGCTGACGGATACTAAATATGGAACAAAAGGTTTGTTGAATGGAAGTATTGAGCATCATAATTTTGGAGATTGGAAATTAGATCTAAACATAACTTCTAAACGATTATTGGCACTTGACACAAAAGATAGTGACGATGCTGCGTATTTTGGTACGGCTTTCATAAACGGATCGGCTAGTATAAGAGGTCCAGTAGAAAGTTTATTTATTAAGGTTGATGCCAAGTCTGAGAAAGGAACTGAAGTTAAGATACCTATTAATAATGTACAAAGTGTTGGAGAGAGTAGCTGGATTCATTTTGTTACGCCAAAAGAAAAATTTAATCTCGCAAACGGAATTGTTGAGAAAACCAGAAATTATAACGGACTTGAACTAGAGTTTGATTTTGATATTACGCCAGATGCAGAAGTCGAAGTTATTCTCGACCGAAATTCTGGCCATGGTATGAAGGGAAAAGGATACGGGTCGCTTTTATTTAAAATTAATACGCTGGGTAAATTTAATATGTGGGGAGATTTCCAGGCATATGAAGGAACTTATAATTTTAAATACGGCGGACTTATCGATAAAAAATTTGCTGTTAAAAAGGGAGGCTCTATTATTTGGGAAGGAAACCCGATGCGTGCTCAGCTGAATTTAGAAGCAGTTTATAAAACTCAGGCCAATCCTGCTGTACTTTTAGATAACACTTCTTCATTCAATAAAAAAGTTCCTGTAGAAGTTGTAATTGGATTGAGAGGAGATTTGGCAAGTCCAGAACCTAATTTTGATATTCAGTTTCCATCTGTGAGTAATGTCTTGAAATCGGAGATACAATATAAGTTAGACGATAAAGATATTCGTCAGACACAGGCGTTATATTTATTATCTACAGGTTCGTTTATGAGTACAGACGGTTTTAGCCAAGGAGATTTCTCTGGTACTTTAACAGAAACTGCATCTAGCTTATTAGGCGGAATTATAAAATCAGATAATGATAAAGTCAACATAGACTTAAACTATATTGCTGCCGATAGAAGAATGGGGCAGGAAGTAGATGGCCAGTTTGTGGCGAATATATCTTCTCAGGTTAACGAAAGAATTACAATCAATGGTAAATTGGGAGTTCCTGTTGGAGGTGTAAATGAATCTGCCATCGTAGGAGATATTGAAATTCTTTATCGTGTTAATGAAGACGGTACAATGAATCTTCGTTTATTCAATAAAGAAAATGATATTAATTATATCGGGCAGGGAATTGGTTATACACAAGGAGTAGGTATTTCTTATGAAGTCGATTTTGATACTTTTAGTGAATTAGTCAATAAGCTGTTTAAGAATCATAAAATTGAAAAAGCTGTAAAAGGTTCGTCAGACGATCTTCAAGATTCTTATTTAAATCCTGATTACGTGAACTTCACCAGTAAAAAGGATGCGGAAAAAAATAAAAAGAAAGCGGAGAAAGAAGAAGAGAAAAAGAAAAAGGAGGAAGAAAAGAAGAAAAAACAAGAACCAGTTAATAATCAAGGTTTAATTCCAGATAACGATTATTAACAGTTTGTTAAAAATATACATTTATAAACCATTATACTTATAATGGTTTTTTTTGTGCTAAATTTAGGGCCTCTATTCGAATTTTTCATGTGAGAGAGAAATTCCGATTTTTATAACACTTCATTTAGGTATTGTTAATTTTGACGATTTAATTAAAAAAATAGCGATTTATTATTTTAAATGAAATTTTTACCTATAAAAAACTTATTAACGAAAACGTTTGAATTTAACATATTTTATTAATTTATAATAATCATAACCTAATAAGTGCTGAATGTTTGCTAATTTTACACTTTAATACTTAAATAATGCCAAAAACAATAAAAAAAGTAGGTGTTCTTACCTCAGGAGGAGATTCACCTGGAATGAATGCTGCAATTAGATCAGTTGTTCGAACTTGCGCATATCATAATATAGAATGCATCGGAATTTATAGAGGGTATCAAGGAATGATTGAAGGAGACTTCAAAGAAATGGGACCTCGTAGTGTAAATAATATTGTAAACAAAGGTGGAACGATCTTAAAATCGGCTCGTTCAGTTGAGTTTAGAACCCCTGAAGGTAGAAAAAAAGCACACGAAAACCTTGTAAAAGCAGGAATTGATGCTTTGGTAGTTATTGGTGGAGATGGAAGTTTTACTGGAGGTTTGATTTTTAATTCAGAATATAATTTCCCAGTTATGGGAATTCCAGGTACAATTGATAATGATATTTATGGTACAAGTTTTACTCTAGGGTACGATACTGCTTTAAATACTGTTGTAGATTGTATTGATAAAATTAGAGATACAGCAAGTTCACATAACCGTTTATTCTTTGTAGAGGTTATGGGTAGAGATGCTGGTCACATTGCACTTAATGCAGGTATTGGAGCTGGTGCAGAAGAAATTCTTATTCCTGAAGAAGATTTAGGTCTTGATAGATTATTAGATTCACTTCAAAAAAGTAAAGCTTCAGGGAAATCATCAAGTATAGTTGTTATTGCCGAAGGAGATAAAATTGGTAAAAATGTATTCGAATTAAAAGATTATGTTGAAGCTAATTTACCTGAGTACGATGTACGTGTTTCTGTTTTAGGACACATGCAGCGTGGTGGTTCTCCATCTTGTTTCGACCGTGTATTGGCGAGTCGTTTGGGTGTAAAAGCAGTAGAGTCTTTAATTGAAGGAAAATCAAATTATATGGTTGGACTTAAAGAAGATAAAGTGATTTTAACGCCGCTTGAGCAGGCAATTAAAGGAAAATCTGAAATCGACAGAGAATTATTAAGAGTGTCTGACATCATGTCAACATAACCTAATATAAAAGTTTAAAAAGAAGAGAAGTTTATTGTGAGGAAATTAGACTTTGAAATAGTGTAATAAAAACAAAAGCAAAAATTTAGTAAAATGTCAAAAGTAAAATTAGGAATAAACGGATTTGGACGTATCGGAAGAATCGTTTTTAGAGAGTCTTTCAATAGAGATAATGTAGAAGTTGTTGCAATCAACGATTTATTAGATGTTGATCACTTAGCTTATTTATTAAAATATGATTCAGTTCACGGTCGTTTCGACGGAACTGTAGAAGTTAAAGAAGGAAAACTTTATGTAAACGGAAGAAATATCCGTATCACTGCAGAAAGAAATCCAGCTGATTTAAAATGGAACGAAGTTGATGTAGATGTTGTTGCTGAATGTACTGGTATCTTCACAACTATCGAAACTGCAAGTGAGCACTTAAAAGGTGGTGCTAAGAAAGTTATCATTTCTGCTCCTTCTGCTGATGCTCCAATGTTTGTAATGGGAGTGAACCACGAAACTGCAAAAGCTTCTGATTTAGTTGTTTCTAACGCATCTTGTACTACAAACTGTTTAGCTCCATTAGCTAAAGTTATCCACGATAATTTCGAAATCGTTGAAGGTTTAATGACTACTGTTCACGCAACTACTTCAACTCAAATGACTGCTGACGGACCTTCTAGAAAAGACTGGAGAGGTGGACGTGCAGCTGCAATCAATATCATTCCTTCTTCAACAGGTGCTGCAAAAGCGGTTGGAAAAGTTATCCCTTCTTTGAATGGAAAATTAACTGGAATGTCTTTCCGTGTTCCTACTGCTGACGTTTCTGTAGTAGATTTAACTGTGAAAGTAGCTAAAGAAACTACTTACGAAGAAATCTTAGCTGTATTGAAAAAAGCTTCTGAAAACGAATTGAAAGGTATCTTAGGATATACTGAAGATGCTGTTGTTTCTCAAGACTTTATTTCAGATAAAAGAACTTCAATCGTTGATGCTACTGCAGGTATCGGTTTAAATTCAACTTTCTTCAAATTAGTTTCTTGGTATGACAATGAGTATGGATACTCAAGCAAATTAATTGATTTATCTGTACATATTGCAGGTTTAAAATAATAATATATATTTTTGCAAAATCCCGTTAGTCAAATAACGGGATTTTCTTATTTTGTTACCTCTATAATTAATGTAAAAAGTACACTTTTAAGTTGAGAATAGGGAAGACCTAATCCAAAAACAAAAAAAAATGAAATTAATAGTTGATAGTGGATCTACTAAAGCCGATTGGATTGCAATTGATGATAATGGAAAAGTATTATTCACGACACAAACCTTAGGATTAAATCCTGAAATTCTTGACGGTCCAGAAATTATTGAAAGATTAAACGATCGTTTTGATATTTTACAAAACAAAAAAAATGCTACTCATTTATTCTTTTACGGTGCCGGATGTGGTACTGATAGAATGAAAACAGCACTATCACAAATTTTCCAAGAGTATTTTGTTAACGCTATTGTTGATGTTCAAGAAGATACTTACGCAGCCGTTTATGCAACAACTCCAAAAGGACAAGAAGCAATCGTTTCTATTTTAGGAACAGGATCTAACTGCAGCTATTTTGATGGTAAAGTATTACATCAAAAAGTACAATCATTAGGATACATTGTTATGGATGATTGCAGCGGAAATGTTTTCGGAAAGGAATTAATTAGAAAATACTATTTTAATAAAATGCCTAAAGAATTGGCTGTTGAACTTGAAAAAGAGTACGACGTTGATCCAGATTTTATTAAAAATAAATTATATAAAGAACCAAATCCAAATGCTTACTTAGCAACCTATGCGAAGTTTTTAATTAAGCACAAAGACACTGAGTTCTGCAGAAAAATTATCTTTAAAGGAATGAAATCTTTCGTTAAGAATTATATTAAACAATTCGATAACTGTAAAGAAGTTCCAGTTCATTTTGTAGGTTCTATTGCATTTTATTTGAAAGATGAATTACAAGAAACATTCAATAAATATGAACTACAATTAGGGAATGTTTTAAGAAGACCTATTGATGGATTAATTGCGTACCATGTTGCTAATCAATAGTTCTGGTTTTATGGAGATTGCCATTATTGCTCATGATGGAAAAAAAGCTGATTTAATTGATTTTTTAATCAAAAATGAAGCTGTTTTGCATAATGAAAAGATAAGGCTGATTGGTACAGGAACTACGGGAGGAAAAGCCGAAGCTGCTGGTTTTAAAACACAGAGAATGCTTTCTGGTCCGCTGGGCGGAGATGCGCAGATTGCGGGAAGAGTAGCGGAAGGAATAACGCAGATGGTTTTCTTTTTTAAAGATCCTTTGTCAAGTCATCCACACGAAGCAGATATCAATATGTTGATTCGTGTTTGCGATGTACATAATGTGCCGCTGGCAACAAATGAAGCAACGGCACAATTATTATTAGATGCTATTGCACAGCAATTATAGAAATCTCAACATTTACATTTTTTGGCAGACAAGCCACTTGAACCGTTTCACGAGCTGGAGCGGTTTTTTCGTTAAAATAAGAACCGTAAACGGTGTTAATAGCGCCAAAGTTATTCATGTCCATAATGAAAATAGTAGACTTCACTACATTTTCAAAAGTCATACCTGCTGCCTCCAAAATAGCTGCAATGTTCTGCATAACCTGATTGGTTTCGTCATTAATGTTAGCTGTAATCAATTCTCCTGATTCAGGATTGATTGCAATCTGCCCAGAAGCATAAAGCGTGTTTCCAGATAAAACGGCTTGATTATAAGGTCCGATTGGAGCCGGAGCTTTCTCGGTAAAGATGATCTTTTTCATAATAAAATTATTTTGATTCGAAAGTAGTTTATCTATTAGAAACGCTTCGTTTGTTCCATTTAATATCACTAAGCATACCAGATTTAATTCCGATGAAGAAATTCCAGTTAGAGTTTGTTCCAAGAGGCTGCCAGTTAAATGCCATTCTCCAGCTTAATAAATCTCTTTCAAAACGGAATTGCGTAAAAGTAACCCCTTTTTGTACGAAATCGTAACCAGTAGAAACCCCGCCTTTCCATTTTGGCGTAATATCTGTGTTAATCGAAATCATAATAGAGTTTCCTGAAATTTCATTTTGCCTGTTGGTATTTGAATACGTTAATGAGTAGGCTAAAGTCATATCCCATGGAATTTTCGAATTAAAGAATTCCGTAATTACATCCTCTTTTTCAGGTTCATTAGCAAACTGACTGTTTCTGCTGTCATTTAAATCTGTATTCGTACCAAATAAGTCATCACTTCGTCCTCCATTCCGCTGACTCTGAGTATTTTTTTCTTTGCCGGTTCCTTTGTTCGAAAATGAATAATTAACCGTTAAATTGGCACTTGTAAGTCTAAATAAACTTCCGCCATTGTCAATATTGAACTTGTCGATTTTTTGGTTACCACTGTCCAGCGCATACGGATCAAGTGTTGCACCAAAATTCATATTCATTTTATTGTCAAAAAACTGTGTTCCACCGCTTACTAAAACAGGCTGCCAGCCGAAAGTAGTTTTTCCGTCAGCATCAAAATTATAACTTGTGCTAAAGTTTAAATTGTTTAGCAGCATTATTTTTTTAGGTTCTGTTTTTGTGCTGTCTCGGTCTCTTACTTTGGCTTCAAAAGTATTACTCAAAGCAAAACCAACTATGTTTGAATTGTCTTTTCCAGGCTGTCCAAAAAGACCGTTTTCAAATCTTGTATATTCAGAAGTAATTCTTCCAGTAGCATCAACCGCATATGTGTCGTAATAACGTTCAAAACTTGGTGTGTAAGCATAAGTAATGCTCGGACGCATTACGTGTCGAATCGATTGAATTCTTTTGTCATCACCAAAATTGAAAGTTCCGTAAATAGTAGTTCCTAAATTGGTACTGAAATTATAAGTTCTAAAAGAGTCAAAACCATTTACAGTTGTATTAACTGCTTTTCCTTCAGCTGAATCGTAATTTTTGGATACGGTTTTATTAACCCACGTTTCTTGATAAGTCGTTGAAGCTCCCGCACTAAAATATTTAAAAATTTTAAAGTTGGTACTAAGCGGAATGGTATGCTGCATTCCTAACTGAGCATCGTTAAACATCTGCGGCTTAAAAAACAAAGAATCTTTTGTTTTAAAATAGTTTTTACCGCTTACGCTATATTGTAAGTTAATGTTTTTAATTAAGCCCTTTTTAACGCCGTCTTTTCCAACAAAAGGGTATACACGGTCAATACTTCCCTGTAATGACGGAAGAGTCATGATAATGTCTTCTGTTTGCGTATTTTGCTGATGCGTTGCCGACAACGAAATACGAGAACCAGGAATAGTGTTAAAAGTTTTATTGTAAGATATCGACGAACTTAATGTGTTGTTCAAATTCGATCCAATATTCGCCTGGTTGATAGATTGTTTAAAGTACTTACTGCTACCCATGTTAACCGATGCAGAAAAGGTTGAATTAGGATTCGATTTCGTATCTTTAGAATGAGACCACTGAATATTATAAATGCCTTGTTTGCTGTAGTCAGGATAGCCGCGTTCGCTGCTAATTAAATTCTCAAAACGAACATTTATATTTCCTCGATACTTATATCTTTTGGCATACGATGATTCAAATCGCATGGCATAACTTCCGTTGGTGTAATAATCTCCAAGTACCGTAAGGTCATAATTGTCGCTAAGAGCAAAATAGTAACCCATATTTTGCAAAGAGAAACCTCTTGTATTAGAGTCATTGTAACTTGGAATGATAATACCAGAAACACTTTTTTCTTGACTCATCGGGAAATAAGCAAAAGGCAGTGCAAGTGGAGTAGGAACATCAGCAATTACCATGTTGGTCAAACCAGTAATTACTTTTTTTCCTGGAATAAATTTTACTTTATTGGTTTGGAAATAATACTCTGGATTGTCAACATCTGTAGAAGTTGTAAAACGGGCGCCTTTTAAGAAGTAAACAGAATCATTTTCTTTTTTAGTAACAGCAGCTTTGATTTTAAATTCGCCTTGTTCAGTTCTCGAATTGTAAATTAAAGCTTTTTTGGTTTTGAAGTTAAAACGAATAGAATCTGGCTGTACTTCGCTGCCTCCTTGTTTGAAATTTGGATATTGAGTCAAAACACCAGCAGAGTCTTTAATTCTTCCAGCGTAAACTTCATCTTTTTCATAATTAAGAACAATTATACCAGATTTTAATTCAACATCTTTATAGTATAATTCAGCTTCATTATACAAAGTAATAAGCTTTTTCTTTTGATCTATCTTGGCGTAATCTTTTGCTTTGTATCTTACTTTTCCATCCAAAAAAGTCTTTTTGGGTTTAACAGTATCAAGCTTTATAGTATCTGTAATTGCAGGAGCTTCTTTATCTGTTTGTTTTACAGCAGGTAAAGGCTTTTTTTTATTTTTTATTTCTTGCGAATATAAATTACCACAACCTATAGTTAGGAAAAATGATATTAAAACGATATTAAATAAGTTTGTATGCAAAGGTTTAAATGCTATTTTTGTAAAATTATGGCTTGTTTTTTGACATGTCAAACTTACATATAATTTTTTGGCAAAAATAATCAATTCTAAAAATTATAACAGCTGCGTTTTATTAAAATTAACTTTTAGATTTATGAATAGAATTAACAAATTTAAGGTAATATTTACTTTATTTCTAACAATACTGTCTTTTTATGCTCATAGTCAGTCAAATGTGTTTAAGGTAACTTTGGATGCCGGACATGGAGATCATGACTTTGGAGCAGTTTATAGTGGGAGAATTGAAAAAAATATTGCTTTAGCTATTGTGTTAAAAGTGGGCAAGATTTTAGAACTTAATCCTAATGTAAATGTAATTTATACTCGTAAAACAGATGTTTTTATAGATTTGGTCGAAAGAGCGAATATTGCCAATAGAGCCAATTCAAATATTTTTGTTTCTATTCACTGTAATGCCAATAAAAATACGGCAGCCGATGGAACCGAAACTTATGTAATGGGTTTGAGTAAAGTTGCCTCTAATCTTGAAGCGGCGAAAAAAGAGAACTCTGTAATTACATTAGAAAAAGATTATAAACGTAAATACGAAGGATATGATCCTAATTCTCCAGAATCAATGATTGGTATGACTTTGATGCAGGAAGAATATTTGGATAATAGTATTTCCTTAGCGAGTAAAATTGAAGAAAACTTTGAAAAATTAGGTAAAAAGCTTCGTCATGGCGGTGTAAAACAAGCACCATTTATGGTACTTCATAAAGCTTATATGCCAAGAGTTTTAGTTGAAACTGGTTTCGTTTCAAATCCGACCGAAGGTAATATTTTAAATTCAGAAGAAGGGCAGGATGATATTGCAAGAGCAATTGCAGAAGCTATCTTAAGCTATAAAAGAGAATATTTTGGTTCTGGAGCACCAGAAGCAGCTGAGAGTCGGCCCATAAGAGATACTACTCCAGCAAAACCAAAAGCAACGGCGCAGGTTGCAGCGGTAAAAAATGCTCCTAAAGGAACATTCTTTAAAGTACAGCTTATTGCCAGTATTAAGAAAACACCTTTAGAACCTAAAAATTTTAAAGGTCTTAAAAATGTAACTATGATCTACGAAAATAATATTTATAAATATTTCTACGAAGAAACTTCAAGTTACGAAACAGCGCAAAAATACTTGCAAGAAGCTAAAAATAAAGGATATGGCGCAGCATTTTTAGTAGCAACTAAAGATGGAGAAAAAATCAGTATTCAGGACGCAATTAAATAATAAGCGTAAGTTCGAATATTTATATTAATTTTGTATAAACACTTAGAATTTTGAAACTAACAAGAGAAATTAAAACGGCTATATTAGTCATCGCATCGATTTTATTATTTATTTGGGGTTATAGTTTTTTAAAAGGCAGAGATCTTTTTACAAATTATAAAGTATTATATGCTGAATATGATAACGTTGAAGATCTATCACCATCAGCTCCAGTAACACTTAACGGACTTGCTGTTGGTAAAGTAAATAAAATTACTATTGATGAAGTAACAGGTAAATTATTAGTTGAGCTTCAGCTTAAAACTGATTTTCCAGTTTCGAAATCAAGCGTAGCTGCAATTTATTCTCCAAGTTTAATTGGAGGTAAACAAATTAAGATTGTTCCAAATTTTGCTGATAAAGAATTAGCAGAAGATGGGCAGAAACTAACTTCTACTGTAGAGCTTGGATTGACGGAATCTTTAGGCGGAAAAATTGAACCAATTCAGCAAAAACTAGATAAAATGCTGATTAATATCGATGTTCTAGTTACAGGTTTAAACAATACTTTAGATAAAACTACACAAGAAAACCTAAAGAAAACAATTGCTGAGTTAAGCCAGACTATGGAGCAGTTTCATAGAGCTTCTGGAAGCCTTAACAATATTTTGGATACCAATAAAGGCCAAATTAGCAGCGTTGTGACAAACTTGAATAAAATGTCAGGTAACTTTAACAAAATATCAGACTCTTTAAACAAAGCAGATTTAGGAAAAACAGTACGTAATCTTAATCAGGCTTTGGCAAAAGTTGATGGTTTAATGAATAATTTAAACTCTGGTAAAGGCACAGCTGGTAAATTATTGAATGACGATGCATTGTATAACAACTTGGCTAAAACTTCAAAAGAGCTTGAATTGTTGTTGCAAGATGTACGTCTTTACCCAACTCGTTATGTAAATGTTTCTCTTTTCGGAAAGAAAAATAAACCATACGTAGCACCAGCAGAAGAAACAAACTCAACTGATAAAAAATAATTATAAATGAGTTATTTAGATAATATTTTATTCGCAATACTTCTTATAGTAGGTTTCGGTTTTTTTGCAGCGAGCGTAAAAAAAATCATCCGAAATATTAATTTGGGAGTTGATATAGATCGAAAAGATAATCCTAAAGCTCGTTGGAAAAACATGGCATTGATTGCTCTTGGGCAGTCAAAAATGGTGAGACGCCCTGTAGCAGGAATACTTCATATCTTTGTATATGTAGGTTTCATAATAATTAATATCGAATTATTAGAAATTATTATAGATGGACTTTTTGGGACACATAGAATTTTTGCACCATATTTGGGTGTTGTTTATGATGTTTTAATTGCTTCATTCGAAATATTGGCAATATTGGTAATTTTTGCTGTCACAGTTTTCTGGATCAGAAGAAATTTTATCAGATTGAAACGTTTTATACATTCAGATTTAACTGGATTTCCAAAAAGCGATGCCAATTATATTTTGTATTTTGAGACTGTTTTAATGATTTTGTTTTTATTAATGAATGCTGCCGATTTGCATTTACAAAATGTTCCAGGCGGTTATTCACATTTTCATAAAGCAGGAAGTTATCCAATAAGTCAGTTTATTGCGCCAATTTTTAATGGTTCGTCTAATGAATTGGTAGGTCTTTTATTCGAAGTTTTCTGGTGGCTGCATATTGCTGGTATTTTAGTTTTTATGAACTATTTATACTTCTCAAAGCATTTACACATTCTTTTAGCTTTTCCAAATACCTATTTTGCAAACTTGAAACCAGAAGGTCAGTTTGATAATTTAGAATCAGTTACAAAAGAGGTTAAATTAATGATGGATCCAAATGCAGATCCGTTTGCTGCTGCACCGCCTGCTGATGAGAATGCTGCTCCGGCTAAATTTGGAGCAAGTGATGTTCAGGATTTAAACTGGGTTCAGTTGTTAAACGCTTATACTTGTACAGAATGTGGACGTTGTACTTCTTCTTGCCCTGCAAATCAAACCGGTAAAAAATTGTCTCCTCGTAAAATTATGATGGATACAAGAGATCGTTTAACTGAAGTTGGTAAAAATATAGATGCTAACAAAGGTGTTTTTGTTCCAGATAACAAGACACTTTTAAATGATTATATTACTCCAGAAGAATTATGGGCTTGTACATCTTGTAACGCATGTGTGGAAGAATGTCCAGTAAACATAAGCCCATTGTCTATTATTATGGATATGCGTCGTTATTTGGTTATGGAGCAGAGTGCTGCGCCAATGTCGCTGAATGCCATGATGACCAATATAGAAAATAACGGTGCACCTTGGCAGTACAGTCAGCAAGACCGATTAAATTGGAAAAACGAGAATTAGAATGTATTGTTTAAACGGTTAATTGTTTTAACTGTTTATCAATTTTAAAATATTTGAGGTTTTTAGTAGGTTATAGTAAGGAGTACGATTAACCAAATAAACGATTAACCGATTTAACAACAAAATAAGATGTCAGAAAGTTTAGTAGTGCCAACAATGGCAGAGATGCTTGCCGAAGGAAAACAGCCAGAAGTTTTGTTTTGGGTGGGTTGTGCAGGAAGTTTTGATGATAGAGCAAAAAAAATTACTAAAGCGTTTGTACGAATTTTAAATCGTACCAATGTTTCTTTTGCGGTTTTGGGTACAGAAGAAAGCTGTACTGGTGATCCTGCAAAAAGAGCTGGAAACGAATTTTTGTTTCAAATGCAGGCCATGATGAATATTGAGGTTTTGAACGCCTACGAAGCAAAAAAAATTGTTACTGCTTGCCCGCATTGTTTTAATACTTTGAAAAATGAATATCCAGAATTAGGAGGAAACTATGAAGTCATTCATCATACAGAGTTTTTAAAATCATTAATTGATGATGGAAGATTAACTGTTGAAGGCGGACAATTTAAAGGAAAAAAAATCACTTTCCATGATCCTTGTTATTTAGGAAGAGCTAATAAAGTTTACGAAGCTCCTAGGGATTTAATTGAGAAATTAGACGTCGAATTAGTCGAAATGAAGCGTTCTAAATCAAATGGTTTATGTTGTGGAGCAGGTGGTGCTCAAATGTTTAAAGATGCCGAACCTGGAAATAAGGAAGTAAACGTTCTTCGTACAGAAGATGCTTTAGAAGTACAGCCGGACATTATTGCAGCAGGATGTCCGTTCTGTAATACGATGTTAACAGACGGAATTAAACATGCACATAAAGAGGGCGAGGTAAAAGTAATGGACGTTGCGGAGTTAATTGCTAATGCGCAGGATTTGTAAAAAAAGGGTCTAAGATTCTAAGGTGTTAAGATGCTAAGTTTTTAACTGAACATGAAACCTTAAACTTGAATCTTGAATCTTGAAACAGATCTAAAATCAACAATCTAAAATCTAAAATTAAAAATGTATATACCTTTTGAAAATTTACCTGGTGAATCCAGAGTTTGGATTTATCAATCGAACAGAAAATTTTCTGAGGAAGAGTTTTCTGAAATCGAAACAGACTTAAAAGCTTTTGTGGAACAATGGGCCGCACACGGAACAAGTCTTGAAGCTTCTTTTTTACTAAAATACAATCGATTTATCATATTGGCTGTTAATCAAGATGTGCAGGCTGCGACGGGTTGTTCTATCGATAGTTCGGTAGAATTTATCCAAAGTTTGGAGAAAAAATATAATGTTGATTTGTTAGATAAAATGAACGTTACTTTTAAACTGGGAGAACATATTGCACATAAACCATTGATCGACTTTAAGAAGATGGTAAAAGATAAATCGGTTTCTGAGAATACGATTGTTTTTAATAATCTGGTTAACAATATCGAAGAGTTCAACGAATCTTGGGAAGTTCCTGCTGCCGACAGCTGGCATAGCAGATTTTTCTAGGAAAAATTTATAAAATATTTGAAAAGGCATGAAATTTTGGTTTTGTGCCTTTTTTTTATTTCAGTAGTTTAAATTGTTTCAAGTTTAAGGTTTCAATTTTTGCTAAAACTTACGGATTAACCATTGTCAAGGTTTTGAACTTTGACAAAGATTGTCATACTGCACTTCTTATGAAAACCAAAACGTCTATTCTAGCCCCAATGGAAGTGATATCCTTTTTCTTGCTTCTTTAGCAAGGAAAAGATTTAACGGACAGCGGGACTACTGGTCTTTTTTGCAGATATTGTGGTGCTGCTAAAAATATTTATTAACTAGAATTAATCTAATTTTGTCAAAAATCTAACAATTTAAAAGCTTAATTGAACGCTATTTTTGAGTAATTTCGTAGAATTAAATTTAATCCATGAAAATAGCAATTGTTTGTTATCCTACTTTTGGAGGTAGTGGTGTAGTAGCCACAGAGTTAGGTCTCGAATTAGCCAGAAGAGGACACGAAATACATTTTATCACATACAGTCAGCCGGTAAGACTGGCACTTTTAAATCCGAATGTCCATTATCACGAAGTAAATGTTCCGGAATATCCATTGTTTCATTATCAGCCGTACGAATTAGCCTTGTCAAGTAAATTGGTTGACATGGTGAAGTTGTACAAAATTGAACTTCTTCACGTGCATTATGCTATCCCTCACGCTTATGCGGGTTATATGGCAAAACAAATGCTTAAAAATGAAGGAATTAATCTTCCTATGATTACTACGCTTCACGGAACAGATATTACTTTGGTTGGAAATCATCCTTTTTATAAACCTGCCGTAACTTTTAGCATTAATAAATCGGATTATGTGACTTCGGTTTCGCAGAGTTTAAAAGATGATACTTTGAAATTATTTAAGATTAAGAATAAAATTAAAGTAATTCCGAATTTTATTGAATTGGATAAGGTTAAAAAAGATCCAACTGCGCCTTGTCATCGTTACGTTATGGCAAATGAAAACGAGAGAATTATTACGCATATCAGTAACTTTAGAAAGGTAAAACGTATTCCGGATATTATTAAGATATTTTATAGTATCCAAAAAGAAATTCCAGCTAAGTTAATGATGGTGGGTGACGGACCTGAGAAGGAAAAAGCAGAGATTTTATGTCAGGAGTTGGGAATTTTAGACAAAGTTATTTTCTTTGGAAACAGCCACGAAATTGATAAAATTTTGTGCATGACAGACTTATTTCTGCTTCCTTCAGAAACAGAAAGCTTTGGTTTGGCTGCTTTGGAAGCAATGGCTTGCGGCGTACCAGTAATTTCTAGTAATTCTGGAGGTTTGCCTGAGGTAAATTTTGATGGTTTTTCTGGATATTTAAGCAACGTTGGAAATGTTGAAGAAATGGCCGAAAATGCTCTTAAAATTTTAAGAGATGATGCGGTCTTGAGTCAGTTTAAGGCAAATGCGCTGGAAGTGGCAAGAAAATTTGATATTAAAAACATTCTGCCTAAGTATGAGGCTTTGTACCAAAAAGCTGTTGATGATTATAAATATGAAAAGCATTAATTTTTAATAAGGATAAATGAAAAAAGTAATTTCTGTTTTAGCAATTTTTGTTTTGGTTTCGTGCGGTGTTAAGAAAGTTGAAAATTCAAATGCTTTGTACGAAGTTTTGACAAAGCAGTCTGACGGCGGCGGTAATATTAAGTTTTTTGAGATCTTGACCGAACCAAATGAGATTAAGATGCTTGAAAACGATCCGCTTTTGGCTGATAAAATGAAGGATCCAAATGTTCATGATTATAATTATGTGATTTTGAATATGGGGGAGAAAAACACAAGCGGTTATTCTATAGACGTTGAAAAGGTCGAAGAAACAGATAAGAATATCATTATTACTGTAAAAGAAAACAGCCCGGCGCAAGATGCAATGACAATGCAGGTGATTTCGTATCCTTACACTGTGGTGAAAATTCATTCTAAGAAAGAGATTATTATTAAGTAATTAGTTTTTTAGTTCTTGGTTCATAGTTCTTAGTGATTAGTACTAGAGTTTGGTACTTAAACTTTAGTACTTATTCTTTGATTTTGTTATTTTAAGTTAAGTGTTATCCTGAGTGAAGTCGAAGGTTTAAGATGTAGAAAGGGCTTCTAGTTCGCTTACCCTGACAAAAACTTTAATCAATAAAAAAAAACCTGTCGCTTTAAACGACAGGTTTCTTCTTACAATTATTTTTTAATTTTTTATTTTAGAATCTGAATTTAACACCTAAACCAACGTCAAATCCAAAATTGTCATCATCATAGTATCCTGAACCAATTTCAGGTCTAGCATCTAATGATAATGTAATTGGCACTTCACTAAATCTATATTCGATACCAATATCTCCTGCTGCGAAAACATAAGTTCCGCTGTCATTATATCTGAAATTATTATTGTAATAGTCATAATCCCAAGCAGCAACTCCACCACCGACACCAGCGTACCAGTTAAATCCTCCGTCGATGTTCCAAACCCATTGGTAAAGGGCAACTCCTTTGATAGCATCAACATCTCTGCTGTTTCTCCAGCCTAAATCAAATTCTAGTCTGTTTTTTTGGTTCAATCCTAATTGGTATGATACTTCTCCTCCGAAACCGTTATTGTCACCTAAACGTAACCCTAACGCATGTTTTGAAATTTCTTGTGATTGAGCCGTAAATGCTAATCCTAAAAGCATAAGGGCTGATAAAATGATCTTTTTCATAAAAATGGTTAATTAATTTTTTTCAAATGTATAATTACAGTCAGATACAGAACGTATAATATTTTTGAAAATTGTTATATAATTCACATTTTCGAAATTAAGATTCTTAAAATTGTTAAAAAATAGGTTTTGGTGAGGTTATTTTAGTATGATTGAAGATATTAATTGGGAAGTTAAAATATCTTCCATTTCAAAAAGATTTTCTTCTTCAACAAAATTAGCTGCTTTGTAAGAGAACAATTTCCAGCGTTTTTTATGGTATTCAAGAGCTGTTAGGTTTTCTACCCAATCGCCAGAATTAAGGTATAAAGTAGAGCCGTGTTTGTTTTCCTTAGTCATAATTTTTGGTTCATGGATATGACCGCAGATTACGTAATCGTAATTTTTTTCGATTGCTAAATCGGTTGCAGTAGTTTCAAAATCAGAAATAAATTTAACTGCTTTTTTTACGCTTGCTTTTATTTTTTTAGAAAAAGAGTAAGGTTCTCGACCGAGCTTTGATAGACACCAATTTACAAATCGGTTTATTAGAATTAAATAATCATAACCTAATCCGCCTAGTTTTGCAATCCATTTTGAATGCTGCACAGAGGCATCAAACACATCTCCGTGAAAAATCCATGCTTTTTTATCGTCTAATTCTAAAACTAATTTGTCGACCAAAGCAAAATTACCCATATTCATATCACTGAATTTTCGAAGTATTTCATCATGATTTCCAGTAATATAATACACTTTTGTTCCTTTAGAAGCCATTCCGATTATACGCTGAATTACTCTTAAATGCGCTTTCGGGAAGTACGATTTACGAAACTGCCAAGCATCAATAATGTCGCCGTTTAAGACTAAAGTTTTGGGTTTAATGCTTGAAAGATAGTTGTTTAGTTCTTTTGCATGACTTCCGTAAGTTCCTAAATGGACATCAGAAAGAACGACCAATTCGACATTTCTTTTTTTCAATTTTTCTTGATTTGAAGTTTTACAAATGAAAGAAAATCTGAGCCGTTTTATTTTATCAAAAGGTTATGAAAAAGCGGATAATTTTACCAAATTGTGATTTTTAATCGGTTTAATGTTTAGTTAATAATACCAGTTTTAAATTTTTTAATTTAATTCATAAAACTTACATTTGCTCAAAACAAAATACAATGGCAGGAAACAGCTACGGCACCCTATATAAAGTTACAACATTTGGAGAATCTCATGGTGAAGCTTTAGGCGGCATTATTGACGGATGCCCTCCAGGAATACAACTTGATTTTGAAGCAATTGAATTGGATATGGCTCGAAGAAAACCAGGGCAGTCGGCAATTGTTACACAACGTAAGGAACCAGATGCAGTTCAGTTCTTATCTGGAATTTTTGAAGGAAAAACTACAGGAACCCCAATTGGGTTTATTATTCCAAATACCAATCAAAAGTCAGATGATTATTCACATATAAAAGATAATTATAGACCAAGCCACGCTGATTATGTTTACGATCAGAAATATGGTTTTCGTGACTATCGCGGCGGCGGACGAAGTTCGGCTAGAGAAACTGCAAGCAGGGTAGTAGCTGGGGCAATTGCAAAACAAATGCTTCCAGAGATTAAGTTTAATGCTTACGTTTCTTCTGTTGGGCCAATTCATTTAGAAACGCCTTATCAAGAATTAGATTTTTCAAAAATAGAAAGTAATCCTGTTCGTTGTCCAGACGAAAAATCTGCAGCGATAATGGAGGAATATATTCGTGATATTCGTAAACAAGGAGATACTGTTGGAGGTGTTGTAACTTGTGTAATCCAAAATGTTCCAGTTGGTTTAGGAGAACCGGTTTTTGATAAACTTCATGCAGAATTAGGAAAAGCAATGCTTTCTATTAATGCTGTAAAAGGTTTTGAATACGGAAGCGGTTTCCCAGGTTCTGAAATGAAAGGAAGCGAGCATAATGATTTGTACAATCCTGACGGATCTACTAAAACCAATCTTTCTGGCGGAATTCAAGGAGGAATCAGCAACGGAATGGATATTTATTTTAGAGTAGCTTTTAAACCTGTAGCAACTATTATGCAGACTCAGGACTCATTAGATAATAAAGGTAACATTACACCAATGACAGGAAAAGGACGTCATGATCCGTGTGTAGTGCCTCGCGCAGTGCCAATCGTAGAAGCGATGGCCGCAATTGTTTTGGCTGATTTTTATTTAATCAACAAAACATATTAATAAAAGGTAAGACAGTGAGGGTCTTATATTTTAATAATTAAAAAGTAAATTAATGCAAGTTACAGAAACTAAAAAAAAATCATTTCTTTCAGGATTAACAGGGCAAATTATAATTGCGATGATTCTTGGAGCTATTTTGGGAATCATATTACACAATTCAATTTCGCCTGAAGCAGCACAATCTTTTAGTACTAAGATAAAAATGCTGGCAACTATTTTTATTCGTTTGGTGCAAATGATTATTTCCCCTTTGGTTTTCACGACTCTGGTAGTGGGAATTGCAAAATTAGGAGATATTAAAACTGTTGGGAGAATTGGAGGAAAAGCTATAGGATGGTTTTTTACAGCTTCATTTATTTCTTTATTAATTGGATTGTTTTACGTAAATATTCTACAGCCAGGTGTTGGTCTAAAACTAGAGCACGTAGATATGGCAGCTGCTACTGAGGTAACTGGTAAAACACAAAATTTATCTTTCGAAAATTTTGTTGAGCATATTGTGCCAAAAAGTATTGTTGAAGCAATGGCAACAAATGAAATCCTGCAGATTGTAGTTTTTTCTATTTTCTTCGGATTAGCTGCAGCATCTTTAGGAGAAAAGGTAAAACCTATTATTGGAGCCTTTGATAAGTTGTCTCACATTGTTTTAAAAATGGTAAACTATGTAATGAACTTTGCTCCAATTGGAGTTTTTGGTGCTATTGCAGCTGTTTTTGCTATTAGAGATGCTGAAGAATTGGTAATTACTTATTTTAAATTTTTCGGATCGTTCTTAATCGGTATTAGTACATTGTGGGTGCTTTTAATAGCTGTTGGTTATATTTTCTTAAAAGGAAGAATGACAGAATTATTAAGACGTATCACTGGGCCATTAGCAATTGCTTTTGGAACAACTAGCAGCGAGGCTGTATTTCCTAAACTAACAGAAGAATTAGAAGGTTTTGGAGTAAAAGATAAAATTGTTTCTTTTATGCTGCCGCTTGGTTATTCGTTTAATCTTGATGGAAGCATGATGTATATGACTTTTGCCAGTATTTTTATTGCACAGTTTTACAATGTACATTTAGATTTGGGAACTCAAATGGCGATGCTGTTAGTATTAATGCTAACCAGTAAAGGTATTGCAGGTGTTCCAAGAGCAAGTTTAGTTGTTGTTGCGGCAACTTGCGGCATGTTTGATATTCCAATTGAAGGTATTGCATTGATTCTGCCTATTGATCATTTTTGTGATATGTTTAGAAGTGCAACAAATGTACTTGGAAATGCACTGGCAACTTCTGTTGTAGGACAGTGGGAAGAAGGTAAAGAATAACAATAAACGAATAAGATTTTAACACTAAGAATATTATTTTTTGGCCTTAGTGTCCTAAATAACAAGTCAAAAGCTGTATTTTTTTATGAAATACAGCTTTTTTTTATTTTAAAGTGTATATTTGATAAAACTAGCCGATTAATGCCCCAAATACGGATATTTTTACTTCTATTCTTTGGTCTGAATTGCTTCGCCAATTCGGCAATTTCTCAATCTAATTGTAATAAAGATCCTAAGATCGATAAGCTGGTTAAAAAAGCACTTTTAAATTTTCGGGAATCTAATTTTGAGCAATCACTAAAAATTTCTAGAGCGGCATTAAATTCTGCAACATTACTAAAAGACTATTGCCTCATTTCTCGTTCCTATAATATTATTGCAGCTAACTATAATGAATTATCAGACTTTGATAAAGCGATTTTCTTCTATAAAAAAAGCTTGTATTATGCCAATAAAACAAATAACGACTCTCTAAAATGCAACCTCTATAATAATCTGGGGAACATGTATTGTTTCGAAAAGAAACAATTTGACAAAGGTATTAGTTATTATAAAAAATCTGTAGCTTATGGTTTGAAAATTAATGATTTAAAAGAAGTTTACTTTACAAATGTAAATATTACCTGGGCATACTTTGATATTAAAAATTACGATCAGGGATATCTTTTTTTAAAATACATTAACAGCACAAAAAACAAATATAGCGACGGATCTACAGAAGTTATCGTAGATATGCTTAATGCGATTTATTTAAGTTACAAAAACGATAATAATGCGGCTAATACTTATTTTTTAAGTGCTATTGAAGCAGGAAAAACATGTGAAGAAAAAACAGATTTATCGAATGTTTATTTAGAATATTCGAAGTTTCTAAATAAAATTAAAAGGCACAAAGAGGCTTATGAAGCTTTAGTGAATCACAATAAAATTTCGGAAGTACTATATAACGAAAAGAAACTAAAAAAAGCTTCGATTGCGGGAATGGGGCTTGAGTTAGATGAATATAAAAGGCAGATTGATAAAATTGAAAGTGAAAAAGTAGAGCAGTCTCAAAGTCTTAAAAAATCAAGGATCATCGTTATTCTTTTTATTTTGATTTCTTTTATACTTCTGTTTTTAATCATCACTTTAGTTAAGAATATTCGATTTAAGAAAAAACATAATTTAGAGCTTCTAAAGGCGAAAGAAATTGCAGAGGAGGCATCTTTGCTCAAAACACAATTTATTTCGACTATAAGCCACGAATTACGCACTCCGCTGTATGGTGTGGTTGGAATTACCAATATGTTATTAGAAGAACATAAAGAAATTTCTAGAAGCCAGCACCTAAGTTCGCTTAAATTTTCTGCCAGATATTTACTGTCTTTGGTAAATGATATTCTGCAGATTAATAAAATTGAAGAAAATAAAGTAGTACTTGAAAATTTGACATTTAATATTTCAGATGAAATCACAGTTATAAAAAACTCACTTTCTTTTCTTTCCCAAAAAAACAACAATAGAATTTCAATAGACATAGATCCTGAAATCCCAGAATATTTAATTGGTGATAAATTAAGACTGGCTCAAATTTTAATGAATTTAGTGAGTAATGCACTAAAGTTTACTAAAGATGGACAAGTCGAAATAATAGTAAAACTAAGCAGGGTTGAAGGAAAACTGAATTACCTGCATTTCTTAATTAAGGATAATGGTGTAGGAATTGCCCTTGTGGACCAAAGTAAGATTTTTGAAAAATTTGTTCAAGTTGGGAGAAAGGATGAAGATTATCAAGGAACTGGATTAGGACTTAGTATTGTAAAAAGACTTCTTGGACTCTTTGGAAGTACTATTACTTTGGATAGTGATCTAGGAAAAGGTACTTCATTTTCGTTTGAAATTGGTTTTGAACATGATTTGGCTAAAACGAAAAGCATTATCGATGAAATCGAAGTTGATTTAACCTCAAATGAAGTTTATAAAATCTTAGTGGTCGAAGATAACTTGATCAATCAGCTGGTGACGAAAAAGATTATTGAGAAAAATAATTATATCTGTAAAGTGGTTGATGATGGTTATGCAGCGCTTAAAATTCTTGAAAACGAAGTCTTTGATTTGATTTTAATGGATATCAATATGCCTTTGATGAATGGTTTTGAAACGACAAAAAGAATTCGTCTGGCAGGAATAGAAACTCCAATTGTTGCTTTAACGGCTTTTGACAAAGATGAAATTACCGATGAAGCACTTTCGTCTGGAATGAATGATATTATAATTAAGCCTTTTGAACCAGTCAAATTATTTAAGATAATCAATTACCTTATAAAAGAAAAAAACGCTGTTTAGTACCAGCGTTTTTTGTTTTTCTTAGAAGTATTTGATTTTCTTGATTTATGAGCTCCACCGCTTCTATTAGAAGAATTTTTTGGTTTTTCTCCAGCTTCAGGACTTCCAGACTGCCATTGATAAGGGTGATCTGCGATTGTTTTTACATCAACTTTAATTAATTTCTGAATATCTTTCCAATATGGAAGTTCATCTTTTCCGCAGAAAGAAATTGCAATTCCGCCATTTCCTGCACGACCTGTACGACCGATACGGTGAACATAAGTTTCTGGGATATTCGGTAAATCAAAATTAATCACATACGGCAGTTGCTCAATGTCAATTCCTCTAGCCGCAATATCTGTAGCAACCAAAACACCAACTTCTTTATTCTTAAAAGCGTCTAAAACTCTTTGTCTTGCATTCTGAGATTTGTCTCCGTGAATGGCTTCTGCTGGAATATCTTTTTTACGAAGCGCTTTAACAACATTGTCAGCACCATGTTTTGTTCTTGAAAAAACAAGCACATTTGATAAATTTTCTTCCTTAATTAAACTATACAACAAGTTTCTTTTTTCAGTTTTATCTACAAAATAAATGCGTTGTTCTACATTTTCGGCTGTTGATGAAACAGGAGATACTTCTACTTTTTCTGGATCCTGCAAAAACATTTCTGCCAGTTCGCGAATTGCAATTGGCATTGTAGCAGAGAAAAGTAAAGTTTGTCTGTTCTTTGGTGTAAGTTTTACGATTTTTTTGACATCATTAATAAAACCCATATCCAGCATTTGATCTGCTTCATCGAGCACTAAAGTGTGCAGATGGTCTAAATCTAGAAAACCCTGTTTATGAAGGTCAAGCAAACGTCCTGGAGTCGCAACTAAAATATCGATTCCATTTTTTAAAGCCTCAACTTGAGGGTTTTGAGATACACCTCCAAAAATTGTCAGCTGTGTTAAATTAGTATATTTAGCATAAGTGTCAAAACTCTGGCCAATTTGTACCGCTAGTTCACGTGTAGGCGTAACTACAAGAGCACGAATTTGTTTCGCTTTTTTTGATGAACCGACAATTCTATGTAATTGATGTATGATTGGAATAGCAAATGCTGCCGTTTTTCCTGTCCCTGTCTGCGCGCAGCCAATTAAATCACGACCTGCTAAAACTATCGGAATAGATTTTTCCTGAATTGGTGTCGGATTTAAATAGCCTTCTTCAAATACGGCTTTTTGTATACTTTTTGAAAGTGATAAATCTTCGAATAACATATCTTAGGTATTAAGTATTTTAGTTTTAAGTACTAAAATGCCGTGCAAAGATAGTTTTATTCGGTTAATCGTTTGTTTGAATTAGCTTTTATTTGGCAAAACAGCTTCGCGTTAGAATTTTATTTGGTCGATTAATTAATCTTTTTCGATGTTTGCTTTGATAAAATCGGTTACTAAATATCCAATTAATTTACCAATTAAATTATTATTAGGCGAATTGTCTAAATCTGGTGCTCCTTCGCAGACATGCAGATAAGCAGCGTTTTTATGTTCGGCGAAAAAAGAAACAAACTGTCTCAATTCTTCAACAGAAAAACCGCTAATTGTCATGGCACTGCTTGCAATGTTAGGAATTGCATCAAGATCAATTTCAATTCCGAAAGCATCATTTTTAACAAAATCTAAAGCGGCAATCATTTCTCGATTGAAATCTTTTTCTTTTCTAATGTTTACACTGTCATAAGTATTATATCGAACTCGGTCTTCTAGTTTTTTAATTATATCTAAAACACTTTTTGAAGTATAATTTTCGTGAAGTCCAAAAATGAAATATTTTTTTAAAAACCCTTCTTCGTAAGCGTATGAAAATCCGTTGCCGCTGTGACGTCCTTCAAGAATTCTAAAATCAGAATGTGCATCAAAATTTATTGCGTTTATAGGTTTTCCTTTGGCTAAAGCCGCTCCTTTAATATTTCCGTAAGCATTATTGTGGCCCCCACCTATGATAATAGGCGTTTTTCCAGCTTTAATTATGGTAAAAATAATATGAGATACTTCTTTATCAATTTTTTCAACCAGCTGACTTAATTTTGAACGATCATCGATATCATTAAAATCAAGATTTTCGACTTCACGCATTTCGTCAGCAACATTAATCTGTCCTAAAACAATAATGTTGCTTCCTTTACAAAACCGATTATGCTGAATGTTGGCAATACTTTTTATCGCGCTCTGCCATGCAGAAGCAGCTCCAGGTCTTCCGTAATTGGCACGTACGCCTATATCTTCAGGAATTCCAAGAAGAACATATTTAGCTTCACTTTCTTTTAAAAAATTGATTTTATCAACTCCAGATGGAATGACAATCATTTTTTCTCCGAACTTTATTTCACCACTTCGATGATTTGTGACTTTTGCTAAATCATTTATAGTGAAAGGGATTAGTTTTTCCATGAAAAAAATTTATTTTCCAAAAATAATATAATTGTAGAAACTTACGTTATTACCTTATATTAATTCTTAAATTTGTTATTAAAGAAAATTATTTAAATATGGAAAACCCAAAGAACAACAATTCAAGTCTAAAGGCGATAATCGCAGTTTTAGCAGTCCTACTGATTGGTAGCTTAGTGTATATTTTTAAATTATCATCTGATACAGATGTAGTTAAAACAGAACTTACAACAACTTTGACAGAGAAAGAATCTGTTATGAAAGATTTGCAAGAGCTGAAAGCGACTTATGATGCTGCAATTGCTGAAAACACTTCTATGTCTGACGAATTAATCCAAGAGAGAGATAAAGTAGTTGCTTTAATGGATGATTTAAACAAGTCTAAAGGAGATGTTTCTAAATACAGATCTCAAGTTCAGGCAATGCAGAGTAAAATGAAAACTTTAGTTGCTGAAAATGATGAGTTGAAAAAACAAAATGGTGTTTTAACTACTCAAAGAGATAGTACTATTGTAGTTCTAGGAGAATCTAAGAAATATAACGAAGTATTAGTTGGTCAAAACGAAGAATTGGCTAAAACAGTAGAAAAAGGTGCGAAGTTATCAGTATTAAATACAAAAACTTCAGCTTATAAATTGAAAAGCTCTGGTAAACAAATTGAAACAGACAAAGCAAGTCGTGCTGATGTTTTAAAAGTTAGTTTTACAATTGCTGAAAATCAAATCGCAAAATCTGGAGATAAAACGTATTATGTACAAGTTATCGATGCTAAGAACAATGTTTTAGGTGAAAAGAAAACTGAAAATTTCGGTGACAATTCATTGACTTACAGTTTTAAAACTACTGTGAAATATGAAAATAAAACTGTAAACGTGAGCGAAGATCTTCCAGGAAAAGATTTTGCTAAAGGAACTTACTTTATCAATATTTTTGATAATGACGAATTAGTTTCTAAAACTAGTTTCAGTTTAAGATAATTTCTGCCAAAGGGATATAATACCACTTAGATATTAAAGGTCTGTGATTTTCACAGGCCTTTTTTTATGGGTAAATTTGAATGTTTTTGTCACTGTTCGGAGAACTGTAAGTTTCCCGTAGTTGAAACTACGGGTTATGTTTGGAATGATTTATTTTTAAAAAGAATAATTGTTTATTCTAGAATTTTTCCTTCAACAAAAACAGATTCTATAAGATTGCTTCCAAAGGCATAAGGAATTTGGTAATAAGAAGAAATGGGTTTTGTTAGAATCAGATTGGCTTTTTTGCCTTTTGTAATACTTCCATGCGTTTCTGAAAGTCCCATGGCATAAGCACCGTTTATTGTTGCAGCATTAATTGCTTCTTCTGGGGTCATTTTCATCTTGATACAAGCCGTTGCAACAACAAAATTCATGTTTCCAGATGGAGTAGAACCAGGATTGAAATCTGTTGCTAAAGCCAAAGGTAAGCCTGCTTTAATCATTTCACGTGCGGGAGTGTACGGAATGCTTAAAAAGTAAGAGCAAGACGGTAAAGCTACAGGCATTGTCTCGCTATCTTTTAAAGCTTCAATATCTTCTGATGTCATAACTTCAAGATGATCAACAGAAAGTGCTTTAAATTTAATACCAGCCTGAATGCCGCCAATAGAATTAAATTGATTGACGTGAATTTTTGGTTTTAGACCAAATTGAATTCCTGCCTGCATAATTTTTTCGGTTTCTTCCACAGAAAAGTAACCGCTTTCACAAAATACATCTACATATTCGGCTAATTTATTTTGAGCAATTTCTGGAATCATTTTAGTGATGATTTCTTCAATATATCCAGCTTTATTTTCTTTATAATGCGTTGGAAAAGCATGCGCTCCTAAAAATGTAGCTTTAATTGAAATTGGATAATTTTCAGACAGTTTTTTAATAACACGAAGCATTTTTAATTCTCCTTCAATAGTTAGCCCATATCCAGATTTTATTTCAACAGCACCAGTCCCTAAATGCATAACTTCTTCCAGGCGAAGTTTTGACTGCTCGTAGATTTCTTCCTCAGAAGTTTCGTTGAGTTTTTTAGCCGAATTTAAAATACCGCCTCCGCGATTTGCTATTTCTTCATACGAAAGTCCATTAATACGGTCCACAAATTCTTGTTCGCGATTTCCTGCGTAGACAATATGCGTGTGACTGTCGCACCAAGAAGGAAGAACAACTTTGCCCGTAGCATCAATAATTTTATCAGCTTTAATTTCAGGAAGATCTTTCATTAAACCAAAATCAGCAATTAGATTGTCTTTTAAAACTAGAAAAGCATTTTTAATTGTTGGAAGTTGAGCCATTTCAGAACCTGAAACCTTATCAATTGAAGTTTCTCGAACTTGTAGTAATTCTTGTATGTTGGTAATTAAAGTAACCATTAATATGAGTTTGTTATATTTAGATAAGTCTATAAAAGCACAAATTTCACAAATTATCACGAACTAATCCGTGAAATCTGTGAAATTCATGTTTAGATTTTGAAATTAAAATTTTGAAATTTTATTTCAAAATTATTCTGAAACTGTTATTTCAAAAATTTTGTCCCAGTATTTTCCAGTAACAAAAATAGTTTTCGTAGCAGGATTATAGGCAATTCCATTAAGGACTTCTGCATTTTTAGCTTTAATAGATTTGCGCAGATCTGAAAGATTTAATATTCCTTCAACAGCTCCCGAAGTCGGATTTACAACAGCAATCGCATCTTTCTGCCAAACATTTACATAGAATTTTCCGTTGATTAGTTCTAACTCATTAATAGCTTTAATTTTTGCAGATCCAGAGTAAACGTTTATGTAGTCAATCAACTTTTGAGTAGCTGGATCCATTTTCCAGATTTTTTCTGTTCCGTCAGAATGATAAATGTATTTATCATCATGTGTCATTCCCCAGCCTTCGATATCTTTATCGTATTTAAAGGTTTTTTCTAGCTTAAAAGTATTGGCATCATAAATAAAACCAGTTTTTTCCTGCCATGATAGTTGGTAGATTTTACCATTGAAAAAAGTGATTCCTTCTCCAAAATATTCTTTAGGAAGATCCACTTGTTTAATCACTTTTCCTGTTTTATAGTCTACTTCTCTAAAATAAGAATCTTCTTTTTGTCCTGTACTTTCAAAAAGTCTTCCGTCATGAAATTCTAAACCTTCTGTAAATGCTGTAGTATCATGGGGAAAAGTATTTACTACTTTGTATTTTAATAGTTTTGGTTCAATATCAGAAATCACTTCAATTCTTTTAGTAGCATCTGAAGAATCGCCGCCAAAATAGGCAGTAGCTTTTAAGTATTGATAACCTAGTTTTTGTTCTTTTAAATCAAATTTAAATTTCTCAGCACCTTTTGTGCTTCCTACTCTTTTATCATTTACAAAGTAAGCAATACTGTCAATTTCTTTCGAATTTGGGTTTAAAATTCCAATTGAAACTGATTCTTTTTGCGTAAAATGAGCCGGAAAAGCAGAATCATCGATAGTAAACAAAGAATTTTCACCTTTTTTTGTGTCTCCACATCCAATTAATGTGATTCCTAATAAAATGAAAGTTAGGAAGTTATATTTTTTCATAGTTTAAAATTTGAATAAGCCAATATACAACGATATTTTTATAGCAACAAAGGTCTTGCAAAAATATAAAAAGGTTGTATATTTGCACCGGCAAGTCCTACACGACCAGCTCCTGCAGACTCCCCCAGGATGGGAACATAGCAAGGGTACGTGGTTGAGCGGTGCGATGTAGGTCGCTTGCCATTTTTTTAGAATAAATTTAATTTGTAATCTTCCTTATCAGGAGGATTTTTTTATTTTTGGGACTTCGTAAAGTTAAAAGTTATTAGTTAGAGGTTGAAAGTTTACCTCAATGAACCAACTCATAACTTATAACTCAAAACTCATAATTCATAACTTTTCAAAATGAACAAAGTTGTTTTAATTACCGGAGGATCATCAGGGATTGGGAAATCTATTGGTGAATTTTTACATCAAAAAGGTTTCGTTGTGTATGGAACCAGCAGAAATCCTGAGAAAGTTTTAAATTCAGTTTTCCCTTTGGTGGCTTTAGATGTACGAAATTCTGATTCTATTCAGAAAGCAGTTTCTAAAATTATTGAAACTTCTGGTAGATTAGATATTGTTATAAATAATGCTGGAGTTGGAATAACAGGGCCTTTAGAAGAAATTCCGACTGAGGAAATCCGAAATAATTTTGAGACTAATTTTTTTGGACCAATTGAAGTAATGAAAGCTGCTTTACCGCAAATGCGTAAACAAAATTCTGGACTTATTATAAATATTACTTCTATTGCAGGTTATATGGGACTTCCATACAGAAGTGTTTATTCGGCATCAAAAGGGGCTTTAGAATTGATTACTGAAGCTTTAAGAATGGAAGTTAAATCTTTTGGAATTGAAATTACCAATGTTGCGCCTGGAGATTTTGCTACAAATATTGCTGCTGGCCGTTATCATGCGCCAGTTATTAAAGATTCTGCTTACGAAAAAGTTTACGGAGAGGTTTTGGCAACGATGAATGATCATGTTGACGCAGGAAGTAATCCGAATGAAATGGCTGAGGCAGTTTACAAAATTATTCAGACCAAAAAGCCAAACGTGCATTATAAAGTTGGTGCTTTTATGCAGAAGTTTTCGATCGTTTTAAAACGTGCTCTTCCAGATAAGATGTACGAAAAAATGTTAATGAATCATTATAAATTGTAATACTATGGATAAGATTTCAGAGTTTTTGCCTACTATTTTTGCTGTTTTAATTTTTCTGTTTATTTGGTTTGTAATTCGCAGGATTTTAAGTTCTTTAAGCGATAAGATTAATAATTCTGAAGTTTATAAAGAAGATACTCTAAAGGTGCTTGAAGAAATTAGAGATGAATTGAAAGAATTAAACAGAAAAAATTCTTCGGCGAGTTTATAATGATAAGTTTAGCCGAATTTGAAACATTAAAGCCAGATTTTTAAAATTAAGTAAAATTATTGTTTGCAATTTATTTTGTGAATTTTAATGAAATTTGCAAATTGATTTGGTTTTTGAAATTGTTATTGGTATTGATTTCGTAATTTTGCAGCTGAATTTGCGTGAGGGATAGAAGCTGATCCGCAGGAGCGGAGCGGAATAGTCCAGAGAGATTTAAAAAAGGCGCTCATTAGCATCTTGTTGAGTGCGACTTTTTTATAAATGTTGTCACGCCCAGTTAATCAACACAATTTAAATAATATAAATTATGAAATTTTTTATTGACACAGCTAATTTAGCTCAAATTAAAGAAGCACAAGCTTTAGGTGTTTTGGATGGTGTAACAACTAATCCATCATTGATGGCAAAAGAAGGTATTACTGGAAAAAACAATATTTTAAAGCATTATGTTGATATTTGCAATCTTGTAGAAGGTGATGTAAGTGCTGAAGTTAATGCCCTTGATTTTGACGGAATGGTTAAAGAAGGTGAGGAGCTTGCTGAATTACATGACCAAATCGTTGTAAAACTTCCTATGACTAAAGAAGGTGTTATGGCGGCAAAATATTTTTCTGATAAAGGAATTAAAACAAACGTGACTCTTGTTTTCTCTGTAGGACAAGCGCTTTTAGCTGCTAAGGCTGGTGCTACTTATGTTTCTCCGTTTGTTGGTCGTCTAGATGATATTTCTACTGATGGATTGAATTTGATTCAGGAAATTAGAGAGGTTTATGATAACTACGGTTACGAGACTCAAATTTTAGCAGCTTCTGTACGTCATACAATGCATATTGTAAATTGTGCAAAAATTGGTGCTGATGTTATGACTGGACCACTTTCTGCAATTTACGGATTGTTGAAACATCCTTTAACAGATATCGGTTTAGCGCAGTTCGTAGCTGATTTTGAGAAGGGAAATAAATAATTCTCAAATAATTATAAAATTAAAATCGTCTTTTTTCTAACGAGAAGAGACGATTTTTTTTACTTTTATATGAACCTTAAATAGTTGAATATGAAAGTTATATTGATATTGTTGTCTTTTTTTGCAGCTAGCTTTTCAGTAAATGCTCAGGCAAAAGTTATTACTTCTGTAAACGATGCAGGCGACGTCGCAACTTACGAGTTGGATTCTTCTGTGAAATTTCAAACCCTCGCTAAAGGTCTACGTTACAATATTACGCGGCACGAATTTAAAGGTCCGGAAATGAAGAACAGTTATAGACTGCTTTTGGTTATGGATGGTTTTTATTCGAAAACTTTAAATAAAGAAATGACTATTTCTGCAGTTCTTAGTGATGGATCTGTTATTGAAGCCAGAAAGATTATTGAAGATGACGGTTTTTTTGACGGTGCATGCACATTGAAAATAAAAGACCCAGAAGCTCTTTTAAAGGCAGATATCAACAAAGTAATAGTTCATGCGGATAAAGATGTTGTTTATTCATTAACGGCTGAAAATAAAGCTGTTTTTAAAAAGAATCTTAGCGATATTATTAATGCAAAGTGAAATTAAGGTACTAAGGGTCTAAGATGCTAAGGCTCTGAGGTTATTAATGTCGATTACTATTGGTTAAAATAAAAATTCCAAATCCCAATTACTATAAATTGGAATTTGGAATTTAAAAATTTGGATTTTTATAAAGTTTAGTGTCCTCCGCCGCCACCTTCAACGTGGTTGATACCTTGTCTTTTTAATATTTTTGGGCAGTAATAGCCATAAAATCCTAGGTAAGCAAAACCTAAAAGCGGTACGATATAAGAGAAATGTGTCCAAGTGATTCCGAAGATTCCTCCTGGGTGAGAAATGTCAAAGTCGCAAATACTTCCTTGAATTAATGGAATTACACCACCTCCAAGAATCATCATGATTAAGAAAGAAGATGCTTTTCCTGTGTTTTTTCCTAAACCTGCAATGGCTAAATCGAAGATTGAAGGCCACATGATAGATAAGAATAAACCTCCTGAAATAAAGAAGAATTTAGCTATTTCTGGGTTTGGCCATACTAATCCTAATACCATCATTAGTAATCCTGAGATTCCGAAAAGCATTAAAGTTTTTCCTGCGTTTTTACCTCCTACAAAACTTACTGCAATGAATAATAAGATCCAGATTGGGTAAATATAGAATGAAGAAACATCATGCGCAGCAAAGATATTTGCTCCAATAATAACCCCAAATGCTAAAGCTGGAACGATAAATTTCAATGCTGTGTTTACAAGATTTGAAGTGTTGAAAACGTTAACTCCACCATTCCAACGGCCAATCATTAAACTTCCCCAATAAAGGGCAATGAATGGAGCAATGGCATCTTCTAAAACGTTTCCGAATTCTGCAGTATGAAGTAAAGCTGGTAAATTACTGATAATAGTAACCTCAGTTCCAACATAAATGAAGATTCCTAACATTCCTAAATAAAGTTGTGGGTAATCTAGTATATTAAATTTTTCGTGTGCTGTTTTAACTACTTCAACTTCTTCTTTTTCAGGATCTTCGATTTTAGAGAAGTTCATAAAAACGGCTACAACAATAAATGCTAGTCCAAGGATGATGAAAGGTAATTTGATGTCTTCTAATGAAAGTGTAGTGTTTTTATTATCTCCCATTCCAAACAAAGCAATTCCTAAAAGAATAGCTCCAATTGTTGTTCCGAAAGAGTTAATACCTCCAGCCAATGTTAAACGGTGTGCTCCAGTTGCAGGACTTCCCATTTTAATAGCTAATGGATTAGCAACAATTTGTTGTATTGAAAATCCTAAACCTACAGTAAATAAAGCTGTTAAGAAGAAAGGGAAACTTTCCATTGTTGCGGCAGGAATGAATAAAAATGATCCTACTGCTGAAAGGAGCAAACCAGCTGAAAGGGTTTTTTTATATCCGAATTTTTGTAAAACGTCCATTTTCAAGGATACTAAAAAGAAAATAATAGATCCTACGAAGTATGCAGCATAAAATGCCCACGCAACTAATTGTGATTGTACTTGAGATAAAGTGAATACTTTTTTGAATACTGGAATCAGGATGTCATTGGCAGAACCAACAAAACCCCAAAAGAAGAACACGATTATCAAAGAGATAAACTGCCCCCATTTGGTTTGCACATTTTCTGAACTCATAATAATAAGGTTAATTTTTTATTTTATTGTTTTTTGAAGACCGTAAATATATTTGTTAGGATTATCAAAAAAAAATAAAAAGGTATAAATAATGTTAAATTTATACCAACGACACTCTTTTTTCAACAAAGTGTTAATTTTAACCTGTTTAGAAAATGTAATTCATAAATATATTTACTCTAAAATTTTATTTTTAACCTCTTTGCTGTAGTTTCGGCCTATCGGAATGTTATAAGATTGGATTTGAACACGGTTTCCTTCGATAGATTTTACCTTATTTAGTGCAATTACATAAGATTTATGGATTCTAAGAAAGCGATCTGCCGGCAATTCTTCAGACAAGGATGTAAGAGATTTATGTGTAATATAAGTTTTATCCGGTGTGACAACTTTTATGTATTCCTTCATTCCTTCCACAAATAAAATTTCTTCAATATTAATTTTCATCATTTTTTTATCGACTTTGATAAAAATATGAGAATCACCTTTTGTGGTTTCAACTTTAATATTGTTTTTGAGATTGTATTCGGTAGTAATTTTATTGATACATTTAATAAATCTCGGAAGCGGAATAGGTTTTACTAAATAATCTAAAACATCTAAATCATAACTTTCAGCAGCGAATTCTCTAAAAGCAGTTGTAATGATAACTTTAGTTTTGCTTTCAATAAGGCTGATAAGTTCAAAACCTGTCATCATAGGCATGTTGATATCTAAAAAGACGGCATCAACAGCTGTACTGTTAATAAAATCGAGCGCCTCTAAAGAGTTATTGAATGTTGCTATAACTTCAAAATCTGTAAAATTGGTGAAATAATTTTGCAGGACTTTGATCGCTAAAGGCTCATCATCAATTAACACGCATTTAATCTTCATTCTGAGTAGGTATTTGTAATCTGATTATGTAGAAATTTAGTTTGGTTTTGTGTTTAAGACTAAAATTGTTTCTGTAAATTAGTTTTAATCTCTTTTTTGTGTTTACTAAACCAATTCCTCTTTTCGGATTATGATTTTGTGAAATTACAAAATTATTTAAGATTTCAAAATCGAGGATTTTGTTGTCTATAACTTTACAATTGATTTTAATCTTCAAATTTTTGTTGTTTACTCCACCATGTTTAAAAGCATTTTCTACCAATGAGATAAATATTAGAGGTGGCACAACAACATCTTCGATATTCGATTCGAGATTTATAGTTACTTCAACATTTTCAAAACGAAGTTTTTCGATTTCAATATAATTCTGAATATAATCGATCTCTTTTATTAACGGAACAAATTTAGTTCCTTTTACATCGTAGAGAACATATTCCATTAAGTTCGAAAGTTTGATAATTACATCAGGAACTTTTTTTGAAGATTCTAGTGAAAGTGCATATAAATTATTTAAAGTATTAAAGAAAAAATGCGGTTGAATCTGGTTTTCAAGATACTTTAATTTTATTTTAAATTGATTTTCCCGTAAAGATCTGTTTCTTTCTCTTTCTCTTAGCCAGGTTAAAGTAAGATAAACAGAAGATGCCATTGCAAGAACATACAATTCACCAATACAAACTGCTACAATGTGATTAATTTCAAACGGATGGTATTCTCTGTTTGCTTCAGGCCAAATATTTTCGGAAATGATATAATAGGTAAGGGCGGTTTTTAATAAATAGATTCCAAAAAGACTCACTAAAAGCCATGCAGTATATTGAATGTATTTTTGTTTAAGAACATATTTTGGAACCAAAACAAATAAATTCAAATATACTAAAGGGATAACCAATGAGAATTCAATCAAATTTGATTTGAAAGCGTACGGATAATCATTAAAGTAAGCTCCCCATCTTAAAAAGTTTAATGTAAAATAGACTCCCCAAAACCAAATATGATTTTGCAGTTTAATATCAAATTTAACTTTTCTAATTTCTTTCAATTGGTTTTAAGCTATTTGTGTTTTTAGTTTTTCTTAACAATACTGAAATATTGTGCAACTTTAAACAATTAACTGCAAAGCGACAATTTTTTTGAATAAAATTTCGAAAAAAAACGATATTGGTGTTTTATTTTTTAATTAGAACGTTTTCGTAAAGCGTATTATTGAATGATTTATGTCGTTGGTTTAAATTTTGTTGTCGTTGGTTTAATTTATTTTTTTTAACAATGTCTTAAGAATAATTTTACCTCATAACTAACAAAATAAAATAAACATGAAAAAAATTTTCTTAATCTTTATGATTGTTTTTACGGCGCAAGTTTCGCTTGCACAAGTAAAAAGTGTCAAGGGTGTGATTACAGATTCTGATGGTATGCCATTACCAGGAGCTTCTGTTGCAGTGCAAGGAGGTCAAAAGGGAACTACTACCGATTTTGATGGATTGTACACAATTGAAGCTCAAAAAGGTCAGACTTTAGTTTTTACTTATGTAGGGCTGGAAACTCAGACAATTGTTGTAGGAGATGCTGCAACTATTAATGTAAAATTGGTTCAAGGAGCGTCAAATGCATTAAACGAGGTTGTTGTAACTTCTTTAGGTATTAAAAAGACAAGAAAATCTTTAGCATATGCAGCTCAAGAGTTGAAAGGCGAAGAATTAACTCGTGTTAAAGATGCCAATCTAATTAATACTGTAGCTGGTAAAATTGCTGGTGTTGCAGTAACTAAAAGTTCTTCTGGAGCTGGAGGTTCAACAAAAGTTGTAATTCGTGGTAATTCTTCATTTGTAAATAACCAGCCATTATATGTAATAGATGGTATTCCATTGGTTAGTTCTGGAGCGGCACAGCCAAATGGTACATTTGGTGATTTAGCAGGAGGTAACCGTGACGGTGGAGATATTGTCTCATTAATTAATCCTGACGATTATGAAGGAATGACAGTTCTAAAAGGAGCTGCTGCATCTGTATTGTATGGTTCTCAAGGAGCTAATGGTGTAATTTTACTTTCTTCTAAAAAAGGAAAAGTTGGAAGTGAAACTTTTAATGTAAATTCAGTTACTACATTTGATTCTGCAGCATACTTACCTAAATTTCAATCAGATTATACTTCAGACCCTGGGGATTCAAGATCTTGGGGAGCTAAACAAAAAGTTGAAGGTGATATAAAAGATTTCTTTGAAACGGGAGTTACACAAATTACTTCTATGGCTTTTTCCAAAGCCTCTGAAGGTTCTGCTACAAGTTTAACTTATGCTAATACTGATGCTTCAGGAATTGTTCCAGGAAATCATTTGAAGAAGAACAATTTTGGTATTCGTCAATCAGGTAAATTTTTCGATGATAGATTAAATGTTGCTGTTACAGGTAATTATGTTAATCAAACTATTGATAACAGACCTGTTAACGGATTATACTTTAATCCAATCAGTGGTGTTTATTCACATCCAAGAGCTTTCAGTCTTAATGATTTGAAAAACTATGAAGTTTATGATCCATCGAAAAACTGGATGGCTCAAAATTATCCAGGCTTTGAAACTGCACAAATTAATGAAAGCAATGAAAACCCATATTGGCAGATTAATAAACAAAAATCTGTTGATTATAACAATTTCTTTAACGGGGCTATTGCTTTAGATTATAAAATCAATGATTGGTTGCATTTGACTTCTAGATATAGTTATAATAGAAATGAAAGTAATTTCCAAAAACGCATGTTTGCAACTTCTGCTTCATCATTAGTACATCCTAAAGGAAGATATATTAATTCTACATTAATTACAACTCAAAACTATGCTGATTTATTGGCTTTAGTAAATACCAAATTATCTGATAATTTTTCTTTAAATGCGACCCTTGGTACAAGTATCAATAATGGTAAAAGTGCTGGTGTAGTTCTTGACTCCGGAATTGGTGGAGGATTAGCAAACGCAAATATATTCACGTTAGGAAACTTCGTAAATAATAATGGAAACGTTCAAACTGCTTATCAAAGAGAAGTTCAGTCATTATTCGCTGCTGCAACATTTGGTTATAAAGATTACTTGTTCTTAGACGTAGCAGGAAGAAATGACTGGTCATCAACTTTAGTAAATACAAATGATGCAAGTTATTTTTACCCATCTGTTGGTGCGACAGCTATCTTAAGTGAAATGGCTACAATGCCAGAATTCATTAACTATGGAAAAGTTCGTGCAACATATGCTCAAGTAGGTAATGATATTGCTGCTTTTATCACTAATCCGACATATTCAATCGTAGCAGGAACACCTATTAATCCACCAGCTGGACCAAGACCTGGTACTACATTAAAACCAGAATTGAAATCAGAAGTTGAGGTTGGTACAGAATGGAGAATGTTTAATAATAGATTTGGTTTTGAATTATCATATTACAATTCAGAAACGAAAAATCAATATATGTTAGTTCCTGCAGAATCTACAAACGAGAATGGATACACTAATTATGCTATAAATGCAGGAAGCATTTCAAACAAAGGATTTGAGGTAGTATTATTTGCTGACATCATTAGAGGAGAGAAATTTAATTGGGAATCAAGAATCAACTATTCTCAAAATAAGAGTAAAGTAAACGATATCCCTGCTCAAAATGCAGAAGGAAGAATTGTTTTAACTGATCCAGGTTCTAATAGTTACAGATATTCACTAGTTGAAGGAAGACCATTTGGAGTAATCGAAGGATATAACTTTAAAAAAGATGCTCAAGGAAGAATCTTAGTTAATGATGATAATACAATTCAAAGAACTGACTGGGAAGAACTTGGTAACGCAAATCCTGATTTTATGTTAGGATGGTCTAATACTTTTAAGATCGGAGCGTTTACAGCAAACATTTTAATAGATGGACGTTTTGGAGGAGAAGTTTTAAGTTTAACTCAAGCTATAAATGATCAAAATGGAGTTTCTAAAGCTTCTGGAGATGCGAGAAACGCTGGAGGAGTTAAAATTAATGGAGTTAGAGCTAGTGACGGAACTACGCCTGTAAATACAATGGATGCAAAAGAATATTACAATACAGTTGGAGGAAGAAATGGAGTAAGTGGAGAATATATTTATGACGCTACAAATGTAAACGTAAGAGAGGTTTCTATTGGTTATACTTTTAACAAATCTAAAATTCCATTTGTTCAATCTGCATCAATCTCGTTGATTGCAAGAAACTTATTCTTTATTTACAAAAAAGCTCCTTTTGATCCAAATGTGGCGCTTAGTACAGGAGAAGGATTACAAGGTGTTGATGTTTTTGGAATGCCATCAACAAGAAACATCGGTCTTAATTTAAACATAACATTCTAATCTTACTATCATGACACTAAATAAATTTAAAAAAACAGCAATTTGCTTCTCTTTACTAGCAGCTGTAGGTTGTACAGATAATTTTGAGGAGATTAATACAAATCCCACTGGGGCTACAACAGAGCAATTAGATCAAGATTATAATAGTATAAAAAGCTTGTTTAAACCTGCTTTTAACAGAATGTATATTTGTGATGTAACTTGGCAATATCAATTGCAGCAAAGTTTGCAGGCAGATGGTTGGTCTGGTTATATGACTACACCAGTTCCTTTTGGAGCATTTAATAATCATGATTATGCTCTAAATGTTGGATGGAACAGTTATGCTTGGGACGACGCTTATGTAAACATTATTGCATATTTATACAAAGTAGAGCAAAGATCTAAAGGTAAATTTGATCAGTTTTATGCATGGTCTTTAATATTTAAAGCGGCTACAATGCAGAGAATTACGGATATGTATGGACCTGCAGTTTACTCTAAATTTGGAAGTGAAGTAGCGACATACGATTCTCAGCAGGAAATTTACACTCAGATGTTTAAAGATCTGGATTTCGCAGTTGCGGAATTGTCTAAAAGAATTGCGGCTAATGAAAAAACATCGTTTGATGAAACAGATTTATCTACTTACGAAGGAAGCTATGAGAAATGGGTAAAATATGCGAATTCTCTTCGTTTAAGAATGGCAATGCGTATCTCAAAAGTAGATCCTGCACTAGCAAAAACAGAAGCAGAAAAAGCAGTAAATAATCCTATTGGTGTTTTCACAACGGTTGCAGATCTTATGAAAGTTAAGTCTCCAGTAGATTTAAATGTGATCGATGTAATGAGCCACGCTTGGGCTGGTTTATTTATGGGAGCAGATATGGAGTCTATTTTAGGAGGGTATGAAGATCCTCGTATGGCTAAATATTGGGAGACTTCTGAAGTTACTCCAGGGGAATACAAAGGAGTTAGAACAGGTATTGTTTATCCAACAGGAACGACTTATGGTAAATTTTCTAAAACTGCCTCAAGAACTAAAACAGGAGAAATTACATGGATGTCAACATCTGAAGTTTATTTCTTAAGAGCTGAAGGTGCTTTAAGAGGTTGGAACATGGGAGGAACTGCTAAAGATTTATATGAAGCTGGTATAAAAGCATCTTTTGACCAAAATGGTGTTGAAGGAGCAGCTGCTTATATTGCAGACAATACTAAAAAACCTAAAGATTATGTTGATCCGCTTAATGCAGCCAACAACGCAGCAGCTGTTTCTAAAGTTACTGTCGCGTGGGGAGCAACTAATGAGGAAAATCTTGAGAAAATTATTACTCAAAAATGGATTGCGACTTATCCTGATGGTCAGGAAGCCTGGTCAGAATTCAGAAGAACTGGTTATCCAAAATTGTTTAGAATTACCAATAATAAAAGTGGTGGTTTAATAAGCACTGAATTAGGAGTTCGTAGATTAGGTTTTTCACAATCAGAAATTAACAATAATAAAGAAGGTATCGAATCTGGTTTAAGTAAACTTGGCGGTCCAGATAATGGAGCTACAAGACTTTGGTGGGATGTTGATAAAGCAAACTTCTAAAAAAAACAAAGATATTGAGTTTGGTTAGTAGTATGGTATAGGCGGCGAAAGTTGTCTATACCATTCTTAAAACCAAAATGGTAATTACTACAAAAAAAGAAAAGAAATGAAAAGTGCTTTAGAAATAAAACCTGATATCAGTTACAAAAGCGCGGGAAAATTTGAGGAAACTCGGTTTGAGAAAATTCATAACGAAATCTTCAAAGGCTCAATAGAAGCTTCTGTAATTGTGGCACAGGAAATTGCGCAGCTAATTAGATCTAAACAGGAAAAAAATAAATCTTGCGTTTTAGGTCTTGCTACAGGTTCTTCGCCTATTAAAGTTTATGAGGAACTAGTGAGAATGCACAGAGAAGAAGGACTAAGTTTTAGCAATGTAATTACTTTTAATTTGGATGAATATTATCCGATGACTAAAGAGAACAATCAGAGCTATCACTATTTCATGCATCAGCATCTTTTTAATCATATTGATATTAAACCCGAGAATATTAATATTCCAGACGGTACAGTAGGAATTGACGAAATCAATCAATATTGTATCGATTATGAAATGAATATTAAAAATGCAGGCGGTCTTGATTTCCAACTTTTAGGAATTGGACGTACAGGGCATGTTGGTTTTAATGAGCCTGGTTCGCATATCAATTCTGGAACCCGAATTATTACACTGGATCATATCACGAGAGTAGATGCTTCATCAGCTTTTAACGGTATTGACAATGTACCGAAACGCGCCATTACAATGGGAGTTTCAACCATTATGAGATCAAAACGTATTGTTTTGATGGCATGGGGACAAAACAAAGCCGATATCATTAAGAGAACTATTCAAGGAGATATCAGTTCAGAAGTTCCAGCAACATTTTTACAAAATCATCCAAACGCAACTTTCGTTTTAGATCAGTCTGCAGCTTCAGAACTAACCCGTTTTAAAACGCCTTGGTTAGTGGGCGAATGTCTTTGGACACCTGAATTAAAAAGTAAAGCAATTGTTTGGTTGTGTCAAAAAACAAAACAATCTATTTTAAAATTGACTGACCGTGATTACAACAATAACGGAATGTCTGATCTTTTGGCACAGGAAGGTTCTGCTTATGATATGAACATCAATATGTTTAATATTTTGCAGCACACTATTACTGGTTGGCCGGGAGGAAAACCAAACACAGATGATTCGCATCGTCCGGAGAGAGCAAATCCTGCAAAAAAGAGAATAATTCTTTTTAGTCCGCACCCCGATGATGATGTTATTTCTATGGGAGGAACATTTTCAAAATTAATCAAGCAGGGTCACGATGTTCATGTGGTTTACCAAACTTCAGGAAATATTGCCGTTACAGATGACGAAGCATTAAAATTTGCAGAAGTTGCCAGTGATTTTATTGGTAAAGGTGAATCTGATATCAATTTTAAAGAAGTAATTAAATTTCTAAACAATAAATCAGAAAATCAAATTGATTCTCTTGAAGTTAGAAAACTGAAAGGACTTATTCGAAGAAGAGAATCTTATGCTGCAACAAGATATATTGGGTTGAAAGATGAGAATACACACTTTTTAGATCTTCCTTTTTATGAAACTGGACAGGTTAAGAAAAATCCATTAGGTCCAGAAGATATTGCCATTGTAAAAGATATTATTGCTAAAATAAAACCACATCAAGTGTTTGCTGCTGGAGATCTTGCAGATCCACACGGAACTCATGAGGTGTGCCTAAATGCGATATTCGCTGCGTTAAAAGAACTTAAACATGAGCCTTACATGGACGATTGCTGGTTATGGCTTTACAGAGGAGCTTGGCACGAATGGGATATTCATGAAATTGACATGGCCGTTCCATTAAGCCCTTCAGAAGTTTTATTAAAACGCCATGCGATTTTATACCATCAGTCTCAAAAAGACAGGGTTATGTTTCAAGGAAATGATTCTAGGGAATTCTGGGTTAGAGCAGAAGATCGAAACAAAAATACAGCCATATTATACGATGAATTAGGTTTGGCTGAATATGAAGCAATAGAAGCTTTTAAACGTTTTGATTACTAAAATTTTTTCCGATTCATTTAAAAATGAATCAAATAACAAAATTCAGATTGGTCTCATCGCAAAAGTGAGGTAATGCAGAAATCTGTCTGAGTTTTGTTTTTTTAATAAATTTAGGATACTTAAAAACTATCCAAACCAAAAAAAAAGAAAAATGAAATATCTATTTGTACTATTATTTGCAGGTATATCTGCAGGTGCTCAAATTCAGAAAGAGCAGCTCAATCTTATGCCTTGGCCTCAGAACGTTGTTATTAATGAAGGTAATTTTAATTTGACTAAAAATTTTAAAGTAAACATTACTGGTAATCCAAATCCAAGAATTTTTGGTGGAGTAACTCGTTTTTTGCGTCGTTTAGATGGTAGAACAGGTATATTTTTTGAACAAGGTTTTATTTCCAAATTAAATGAAGTTCCGAATGCAGAATTGCAGATCAATTGTACAAAAAATGGTAAAATTGGTTTATATGAAGATGAAAGTTACCATTTAGATATTGCTTCAAATAAAATTATTTTAAATGCTTCGAGTGATTTAGGAGCTTTGCATGGACTTGAGACATTATTGCAGATACTTCAAAACAGTTCAACTTCGTTTTATTTTCCAGCTTCAAAAATTTCAGATTTTCCAAGATTTACATGGAGAGGTTTAATGATCGATGCTTCAAGACATTTTCAGCCAGTTGATGTTATCAAAAGAAATATTGATGCTTTGGCAGCCATGAAAATGAATGTTTTTCATTGGCATTTGGTTGATGATCAAGGCTGGAGAATCGAAATGAAAAAACACCCAAAGTTTACCGAATTAGCTTCGGATGGACTTTATTACACACAAGAGGAAATTAAAAATATCGTAAAATACGCAGATGAGCGTGGTATTTTAATAGTTCCAGAAATAGATGTTCCAGGTCACGGATCAGCAATTTTAACAGCTTATCCAGAAATAGGAAGTAAAGTAATTACTTTGACAGGAGGGACATCCGAAAAAAATATTCAAGGTACAGCAATCGCTACCTATGGAATTGAAAGAAATGCTGGTATTTTTTCGCCTACATTAGATCCTTCAAATCCTAAAACATACCAACTTTTAAGTGAAGTTTTTGATGAGGTTTGTCCGTTATTTCCAGGGGCTTATTTCCACATTGGAGGAGATGAAAACGAAGGAAAAGATTGGGATGCAAACCCTAAAATTCAAGAATTTAAAAAGAAACACAACTTAAAAACCAATCACGAGTTACAAACCTATTTCACGATGCAGCTGGCTCCAATGTTAAAGAAACACGGAAAACAGTTAATGGGATGGGAAGAAATTTTAACCAAAGATTTATCTAAAGAAGCTATTGTACATTCATGGAGAGGTCCAAACGAAGGAATGGCGGCTGGACAGTCTTTGGTAGACGCGGTAAAAAAAGGTTATAAAACAGTTTTATCAAATGGTTATTATATCGATTTGATGTATCCAATTGCAAGTCATTATTTAAATGATCCAATGCCAAAAGGAGCGAATTTAACCGCAGAAGAAAAGGCTAGAATCCTTGGCGGAGAAGCTACAATGTGGACAGAATTAGTAACCTCTACAACAATAGACTCTAGACTTTGGCCAAGAACAGCTGCAATTGCAGAAAGACTTTGGTCTGCAGAAGATGTTGCCGATGTAGAGAATATGCGTAAACGTTTAGAATCGGTTTCTTTCAGATTAGAAGAATTAGGACTTACACATATTCGAAATAAAGATGTGATTTTAAGAAATATTGCCAATAATCAAGATATTAAAGCGCTTGAAGAATTTTCAAATGTTACTGAACCGCTAAAAGGATATACACGTAACAAAGGCGGAACGGAATATCAAATGTATTCTCCATTTACCTTATTTGCAGATGCATGCGGACCAGATGCCAAAGATGCTTTAGGATTTAACGCGGCTGTAAATCAATATTTAGCAAATAAATCGGCAGATAATAAAGCTAAAGTAGCAGCCTATTTTACAAAATGGATTGCAGTACATCAGGAGCTGACAAAACTAAGTGCAAATGCTCCATTAGTACAGCCATTACTGCCTTTGTCAAAAAAATTAAATGATGCGTCACAAGAATTATTATTGGTTTTAGATAATAAATCGACATTAAAGACAGCAGATCTAAAAGGTTTAATAGAACAATGCAACACAAAAGATCATGCAGATGTAGAATTATCTGTTTATGAGAGTTTGAAGAAATTAATTTAAAGTTGGATTTGAATTAGTATTTAGTACGTTTTTAAAGCTGCTAATGTTTTTTTAAGAGTGGTGATTATCTCTGCCATAATTATTTGGCAGAGGTAATTACAAATTAGAATTTTAAAATGAATTCAAGTCATAAGTAAGTATAAAAAATAACCAATAATAGAGTATTAACCTTTAAAAAACTAAATAGAAAGAATAAAAAAACATGACAAAAAGAAGAGTATAGATTGATGAGTCGTCCCAAATTTATCATTTGTATTTAATATTAATTTTTTAAAAATTATAAATAAATATCAATCACTACTATTTGCTATTGATTATAAAAAAATCGGTAATAGTAATATTTATCTATAGAATGTAATTTGAGTTTATTTCCCAGTCGACAGCAGCCTTCCAACCTGCAGTTGAGCGAAACCCAGATGCTTTTGAGATCTGCGGCCCAATTATTTATTTTCTATTAATCAAATATTTATTAACTATGAAACATTATTACAGATTGCTCTTTTTGTTACTGTTTCCCATGCTCGCGTTGGCACAACCAGCTCACGGAAAAAAAGTAGTGGGATATTATGCACAATGGTCTATCTATGCTAGGGATTTTAATATTCCCAAAATTGATGGAAGTAAATTGACGCATTTGAATTATTCTTTTTATGGCACAAGTTATGATCCTGCCCATCCTGAGAATACAAAATTACAATGCTTGGATACCTATGCTGATTTTGAGCATATGGAAGGTGGAATTCCGTGGGATGCTCCTGTTAAAGGTAATTTTTATGACCTAATGAAACTCAAACAAAAGTATCCTCATTTAAAAGTTTTAATTTCTGTAGGAGGTTGGACGAAAGGTCAGGATCTTTCTCCAATTGCAGCAAGCCCGGTGGCAAGAGCTGCTTTGGCTGCAGATATGGCAAACTTTATTGTTACCTATCCTTTTATTGATGGTTTTGACATTGATTGGGAATATCCTCTTTCTGGAGGAACTGATGGTACAGAAGTGATTAACGGAGCTCCAATTCCTCCGCAAAAATACAGTCCTGATGACAACAAAAACTTGGTATACTTATTAAAAGCTATGCGTCAGGCAATGCCAAATAAATTAATTACAATTGCTGCTGGAAACAACGTTAGAAAAGTAGCACAGCAATATTTAGGACCAACAAACAGATCACAATACGGAATGACAGAAGATATTTCGACATATTGCGATTATATAACTTATTTTGGATATGATTTTGGTGGGAACTGGTATGACAAAACATGCTACAACGCACCTTTATATTCAAGTGGAAACACAAACGATCCGCTTTATGGCGCAACACAGTCAGAATCATTAGATGAACTAACAAATCAATATTTAAACGTAGTTGGTTTTCCTGCAAATAAATTAATCATGGGGCTTCCTTTCTACGGAAAGAAATTTGACCATGTGGCAAATAACGGAACCAATCCAAATTTACCTGGATTATTCGTTTCTGCACCAAGAGATATTGTTGCTGGATGTACCAATCCGCAAAATCCAACAGGTACATGGGATGGTCCTGCAGCGTGTGAAAAATCAGGAAGTATTGAAATCTGCGATTTAGTTGGAAATCCAGTTACAAATTCTCATCCTTATTTAGATCCAAATACCATGTTAGTTACTCCAGCTGCGGCTTCAGCAGGATGGGTACGTTACTTTGATAATACAACCAAAGTTCCTTATTTGTACAATTCGACTCTAAAACAGTTTATCTCTTATGAAGATAAGCAGTCAATGGATTTAAAAGTACAATATATAAAATCAAGAAATTTAGCTGGAGGTATGGTTTGGGAATTATCTCAGGATACCAGAGGTTCAGTTCCAAATTCTTTACTAACACAGGTTGATACTTCTTTCGGAAGCATTGTTGCTGGAACAGTAAGTATCTCAGGTTCTGTAAAAAACGGATCAGCTTTAATTCCAGATGTTACGGTTGAATTGCGTAATGCAAGTAATACTGTTATTCAAACTGTGGTTTCTACAGGAGGAAATTTTACATTCAACAATCTAACTTCGGGACAAAACTATACATTAACAGCTTTAAAAACGACTTATAGTTTTACTCTTGTAACTTTAACAAACGTTACAGTTAATCAAACCGCAGTAGTTATTAATGGAACTCAGCCAACATATACAGTTAGTGGAACAGTTTTAAATGGAACAACTCCAGTTTCTGGCGTAACTGTTTCTGCAGTTTCAGGAAGTACAACATTAACAGCAGTTTCAAACGCAAGCGGTGTTTACAGCATCACAGGTTTAACAGCAGGACTTAACTTTACAGTTACAGCTGCAAAAACTGGATTCTCTTATGCTCCGGCTTCAACAGTTTATAATGCTATCGACGCAAACAAAACGTTGAATTTTACACAAGGTGCAGCAGTTGTTAATTATACCGTAAGCGGAACTGTTTTAAACAATACAACTCCCGTTTCAGGAGTAACTGTTACAGCTTCTTTTACAGGAGGAAGTTATGCTGCTGTTACAAATGCAAGCGGTACTTATTCACTTAGCTTACCGTCAGGCGGAAATTATACAGTAACCGCAGCCTTAACAGGTCAAACGTATACGCCGGCTTCGACAGTTTATTCTAATTTGAATGCCAACAAAACATTAAACTTCTCTCAAGATGTAGTGGTAGTTGGAACGAACAAAATTAGCGGAACGGTTAAAAATGGAACAACTCCAGTTGCTGGTGCCAAAGTAGAATTGGTTTTACCTTGGACAGACAGCACACACAACTGGAAAAGCGTTATTGCTGTAACCGATGCGCAAGGAAAATACAGTTTTGATAATTCAGTTGTAGCAGGTTATACAACAGTTACAAGTTTAAAATTAAATACTTGGGAAAACGGAGAAGTAAATTATTTTCCAAATAATCTAGCAAACTTCCCTGTTCCTGCCAATCCAACGGTTTATAATTTCAATACCAGTTCAACAGCTAAAGCAGCGTTAGCAATGGCTGCAAATTTAATTAGCGGAACTGTGAAAAATGGTTCAACCCCAGTAGCAAATGCTAAAGTTGAATTGGTTTTACCATGGACAGATAATACTCATAACTGGAAAAGTGTTTTGGCAACAACAGATGCATCAGGAAATTATACTTTTGATAATTCAGTTGTAGCCGGTTATACACAGGTTTTAAGTTTGAAATTAAATTCATGGCAAAATGGAGAAGTAGCTTATTTTCCAAATAATCTGGCAAACTTTGCTGTTCCGACAACGCCGACAGTTTATAATTTCAATACACAAGCGGTAGTTACGACTAAGCCTGTGGTTGCTATTACAGCACCAACAGCTTCGGCGATTGCTATAAATTTAGGATCATCGATTAATTTTGTTGCAAGTGTTGGATTAAGTGCTGCAGATGCCACTACAATTTCTTCTGTTGCATTTAGTTTAGACGGACAAAATTTGAGCGCTACTAATTCTTCTGGAACTTATACAGCGGTTTGGACACCAGCTGCAAATCAGTTTTCGCTTTCTCATACATTAACGGTTACGGCTACAGCATCAAATGGAACAACAGATTCAAAAACATATAGTTTTACATTGACTTGTTCAGGTGCAAACTGTCCAAATGCAGTGCCTGTCATTACTTGGAATTCACCATCGAACACAACTGTAAACCAAAGTTCTTTCCAAGTTGTGCCAATTTCTGTTACAGCTGTTGATAGTGACGGATCAGTTTCGGGTGTTACAATTACAATAAACGGAGGTACATTTAACATGACAGCAGGTACAAATAATACTTATACGTATAATTTTACACCATCTGCATATCAGGATTATCCAGTTGTAATCAAAGCGACGGATAATAAAGCTGCGGTAACTACATTCAACAATACTATTAAAATTGCTCCAGTGAGCACGAATAGATTCATTCCGCTTCCATCTAAAGTTATTTTAGGATATGCACATTCTTGGGAAAATACTGCTGCTCCATTTTTATATTTTTCTCAAATGGTGGGAAGTAAGTTTAACGTAGTGGATTATTCTTTCGTAGAAACAGTGAATCGTGATGGTTATACACCAGTATTAACTACAAATGATACTAGATATTTGACTAATGGTGTTTTCAATAAACAATTATTAAAAAACGACATAAAATCCTTAAGAGACAGCGGAGTTCCTGTTATTGTTTCTATTGGAGGTCAAAATGGACATGTTGTTTTAGACAATGTAACTCAAAAAAATATTTTTGTTAATGGTCTAAAAGCAATTATTGATGAGTATCAATTTGATGGAGTTGATATTGATTTTGAAGGCGGATCGATGAATTTTAGTGCAGGAAATTTAAGAGATATTTCGTATGCGGGTATTTCTGCTTATCCAAGATTGAAAAACGTAGTAGATGCTTTTAAAGAATTAAAAGCATATTATGGCCCTGGATTTTTATTAACCGCAGCTCCAGAAACACAATATGTACAAGGAGGATATACTACTTATACGGATACTTTCGGATCATTTCTTCCAATCATTCAAAACTTGCGTAATGAACTGGATTTGTTAGCTGTACAGTTATATAATACGGGAGGAGAAAACGGATTAGATGGTCAATATTATGGAACGGCTAAGAAAGCAAACATGGTAACAGCCTTAACTGATATGATAATAAAAGGGTACAACATTGCTTCGACGGGAATGCATTTTGATGGTTTACCAGCCTCAAAAGTTCTTATTGCATTACCAGCTTGTCCGAGCGCAGCAGGCAGCGGTTACTTAACTCCTACAGAAGGAATTAATGCTATGGATTATTTAAGAAACGGAACTACTTTTTCAGGAAGAACATACACTCTGCAGCCAGGCGGGCCATATCCTTCTTTAAGAGGTTTAATGACTTGGTCTGTAAACTGGGATGCATCTTCTTGCGGTAATTCATCTGAATTATCTAAAGCGTACGCGGCTTATTTTGCGTCACAAGCTACAGCAAAAACATTAGCGGTGGACGATATTTCGGCTGAAAGTAATGCGACAGTAGCTTATTTTAAAAACAATACCTTATCAGTAGCGAATGAAACAGGAGATATTACTCAAGTTGACGTATTTAATACAATAGGGCAAACTGTTACAAGTCATAGAAATATTCAAAACAACAAAGAGGTACTACTTAATAGCCCGAGTTTTGCTAGTAAACAAATTTTTGTTGTAATAGTAACAGATAAATCAGGTCACAAAAAGTCATTGAAAGTAATGAACTTTCTAAACTAATATAAATGATTGAAAATTTAGAAATAAGAAAATTGGGACGGTTAAAATTGAGTTTGGTTATTTATTTTTTAACCTAATTTTTATTTCTTAAATGCTGTGAATTGAGGTAATTTGTTATTTGGTTTTTGCCTCAACTAGCGCATTATGAACCTGGCAATTTTTATTGCCAGGTTTTTTTTAGTGCATTCCTCCCAATGAAAAATTTGCAGCACATGTACCAAAGCCAATTACAAAACCAATCACAGAATACAAGATTATTTTTAATGATGTATTTTTGTCATCTGATATAAATATCAAACGGAATAATCCGATAAAAAAAGCAAGTACACTTGCTAAGGCAGCTAGACATCCTGCTGAAGCTAAAAAATCTCCCATATTTAGATCTTTTTCTAGGTGAGTTAAATTATAAAGTTACAGACCGCTTATTATTAATGCACATGTTCCAAATCCAATTACGGTAATGACAATAGGAATTAACATTAAGGTTAAATAAAATTTTTTGTCTTCTTTTCTAAAAATTAAACCAATTAGACCAATCAAGAACATTGCTGTAAAAATAACGCCAATAAGTATTAATGCTTCCATATTTCAGACTAATTTAAATAACTAGACAGTTAATTCTTGTCGGATTTTTTCAATTTTATTATCCCTGTAAAATAAATTCATGGTTTCGAATGGAATAATTTTCATTTTATCGCTTACAATGTGAACACATGATTTTTTTACAGCTCTTACATCAAAATCATGGGCATCCATAAAATTCATAATTAAAATTCGAAATAAGTTATTATAATTCAAGGTATCTGACTGAACTCTTGGCAGACAGCACATCAATTCATTAAATTCTCCTTCTGCACAATCCACAGAAATACCAGTACTAAATAAGTTAAGCATATGTGTTTTTAGTTTTTCATCATGCTCAAAAACAATTGTATTTTTTGAGTTGTTTAACAAATCTTCTGGGTTTATTAAATGAGTCATTGGAAAAACTTCGCCATCTATTTTAAGAGCATATGCCATACACAAAGCGTCTGGATTACAAGGAACAGGAATGAGGTCCTGAGGTGTAAAAAGTGGATATTGCTCGTAAATTTTTCTTCGTACTTCTGTCAAGGTTATTCTTCCCGAAATATCATCATAGTTGTCATTTCTGCCTGCAACCTGTGTAGGTTGAAAAGTGACACCACGAACACATTTCTGTTGTAATGCATACTCAATTATTTTTCCAATCTCATCGTCATTTTCTCCTTTTTGCAGTGTGATTACTAGTGTGGTTGAGATATTAAACTGATTTAAATTTTCTATTGCTTTTTTGCGTACTTCTGTTAGGTCTTCGCCTCGTAATTTTTCTAATACTTCTGGTTTAAAACTGTCAAACTGCAAATAAATTTCAAAGTCAGGCATATACGTAGCCAATGTTTCTACAAATTTGATGTCTTTTGCAATTCGAATACCATTTGTATTAAGCATTAAATGCTTGATTGGTTTGCTTTTGGCTATATCTAAAATTTTAAAAAATTCTGGATGTACTGTTGGTTCTCCTCCAGAAATCTGAACAACATCGGGTTCTCCTTCATTAGCCACAACAGCATCAAACATTTTTTCTATTTCTTCTAAAGTCCGGTGTCTTCCATAGTTTGGAGCTGAGTTTGCATAGCAAGTAGGACATGCTAAATTACATCGGTCTGTAACTTCTACAATCGTCAGACAAGAATGCTGTTCATGATCTGTACATAATCCGCAGTCGTAAGGACATCCGTAATGCACTTTTGTATTGAATTTTAGGGGCATTTCAGACTGCTTGTTGTAATTACGTAATTGTTTATAATAATTTACATCATCCGCAATCATCGACTTTGATTCACCATGTGTTTTACAATGTTTGAGCATCCAAACTTTATCGTCCTGAAATACAATTTTTGTATCTACAAGTGCCAGACATTGATGACATAGACTCTTGGTGTAATCGTAAAATATATAGTCGCGAGTTTTCATTAAAATATTTTTATGTTATAAAGTACGTTTTTTATTTATAGCTAAAGGAAAATTCCCTGTAAAGAAATTTCCAATAGTAAACAAAAATTAAGATAGAGCTCCATTGTATACTGCTCAAATTAAGCAGCAAAGGCTCGTATGGTTTTAAAAATTCAATTAAAAAACGAAATAGAAAATATAAAATCATAAAGATTTTAAAACGGTCACCATTCAGCAGCGCTTTATTTTTTATACTTTGAAAAAAGATGAAAAGCAGAATCATGAAAAACATTTCATATAATGCAATAGGATGTCTTTTTAAACCGTCACCTAAATTAATTCCTGTAAAAAAGTTAGTTTCTATGCCGTAAGTAGGTTCTGCCATTCCCATCGAAAAACATCCAATACGTCCAATAAACAAAGCAGTTATTATTGGAATTACGTATAAATCTCCCGACGAAGATTTTTCTCTAATCGCTTTTTTTATAAGCTCGACACCAAATAATCCTCCTAGAAACCCGCCTGCAACCGTTTTATTTTGATATAAGGTTAAAAAAGTTTGATGGGTTATTTGAGATGGATTTTCTAATAAAGCAATAAATCGCGATCCGATCAACGCTCCAACCATTGCTCCGATCATAATAACTAAACGATTGGTGTCTGATATTGAATCTTGAGTTCTCTTTTTTAAAAAATAATACATTCTTATTCCAACAAAAAAAGCTAACGTTTCAAATATAAAATGCCAGTAAAAAGTTTTTTCAAAAATTTCAAATTGAAAAGGAAACGTCATTTTTAGTCAGAATTTTTTGCGAATATAAGGAAATCGCATTAACATTTAAATAAACTTTCAAAAAAGAATGACAATCTGTTTAATTTTATTTTTTACACAGTGAAATTGTCAAAATTAGCCAAGCTGTCATTTGTAGTTGTAAAAAAGTAAAAGTTTTGTTCTAAAAACTCCATAGATTTTTAAGTACTTTTGAATCTCATTATATCTGATTAAAACTCATGCATAAATTCATTTACATAAATACTTTTCTTTTAATTCTTAATTTCTGTTCGGCCCAAAACAAATTCGGAAATCCTGAAGTTGATCCCATTCAAATTCAGAAAAGTTATACTGAATGGTCGGTTTATCAGAATAAAAAAATAATGCTTTCGCGAGATTTTACAGCTCTTGATTCTTCTTCTAAAGAAATTTCGAAAGAGGCTTTTTTGGATCAATTAGCAAATGGAAATTTTATTCCAATTCGGTTAAAATCAGATAACTCTACATACTATTATAAGTTGTTCAAAATTCTGCCAAAGACAGATACAAGCATAAAAGCGACAATCAATCAGATTGGTTTTGACTCTTACAAAAATTATAAAATGGAAGGAACTGTTTTTCCGAAATTCTCCTTTAAGGATTTAAATGGAAATTTAGTGACCAACGAATCCATGAAAGGAAAAATTATCGTGATAAAATGCTGGTACATTCATTGTACACCTTGTATAAAAGAATTTCCGCAAGTCAATAAATTGGTTGAAGAATACAAAGATCGAAAAGATATTGTTTTTATGAGTTTAGCCGAAGATTCACCAGAACAATTAAAAACATTTTTGGCTAGAAAACCATTGTCATATTCGGTAATTCCAGATATGAAAGAATATATGAATGAATCTTTGCAGTTGAATTCATTTCCAACACATTTTATTCTTAATAAAGAAGGTTTAATTTCTAAAGTCCTTCCGAATTTTGAAAGTCTGGAAGTTGCGCTGGCTAAGGAAAGTAAATTGTAAAAGCTTAGAAGTTAGAAGTTTTTAGGGTAATCATTTCATATTTTACAATTTACATTTCACATTCCGACATCTTTGCAACTCTGAACCTTTTTCCGTACTTTTGCACCAAATTAATTAAAAAGACATTCATGTTAACAGTCAATAATTTATCAGTTCAATTTGGCAAACGAATTTTGTTTGACGAAGTAAATACCACTTTCACTCACGGAAATATTTACGGCGTTATTGGAGCCAATGGTGCTGGAAAATCAACTTTCTTAAAAGTTATTTCGGGTGATATCGATCCGACTTCTGGGCACATTCATTTAGAGCCGGGAAAACGTATGTCGGTTTTAAACCAAAATCACAACATGTTCGACGAACATACTGTTTTGGAAACCGTTTTAATGGGGAATAAAGTTTTGTATGCTGTTAAAAAAGAAATGGATGAACTTTATTTAGATTATAACGATGCCAATGCAGACAGAATAGGGGAGCTTCAGGTTCAGTTTGAAGAAATGAACGGATGGAACGCAGATTCTGATGCAGCTGCGATGTTGTCTAACTTAGGTATCACAGAAGCAGATCATTATACTTTAATGGGCGATATGGAAGGAAAAATGAAAGTTCGTGTGCTTTTGGCGCAGGCGCTTTTCGGAAATCCCGATTTGCTTATAATGGATGAGCCTACCAACGATCTGGATTTCGAGACAATCGCTTGGTTAGAAAACTTCTTGGCAAACTACGAAAACACTGTAATCGTTGTATCGCACGACCGTCACTTTTTAGATGCGGTTTGTACACATATTTCTGATATTGATTTCGGAAAAATTAATCACTACTCAGGAAACTATACATTCTGGTACGAGTCTAGCCAATTAGCGGCAAAACAACGTGCACAGCAGAACAAAAAAGCAGAAGAGAAGAAACAAGAATTGGAAGAATTTATTCGTCGTTTTAGTGCAAACGTTGCGAAATCTAAACAAGCAACTTCTCGTAAAAAAATGATTTCTAAATTGAACATTTCTGAAATCAAACCATCAAGCCGTCGTTACCCTGCCATTATTTTTGATCAGGACCGTGAGGCTGGAGATCAGATTTTAAATGTAGAACATTTATCTGCATCTGTGGATGGGGAAGTTTTATTTAAAGATGTTCATTTGAATATGGCAAAAGGCGATAAAATCGTTCTTTTCTCTAAAGATTCACGTGCTACAACAGCTTTCTACGAAATCTTAAACGGTGAACAAAAAGCAGATTCTGGAACTTTTGACTGGGGAATTACAACTAACCAAGCTTATTTACCAGCTGAAAACCACAAGTTCTTCGAAAACGATTTGACTTTAGTAGATTGGTTACGCCAATATGCGAAAACAGAGGAAGAGCGTGATGAGGTATTTATTCGTGGTTTCTTAGGAAAAATGATTTTCTCTGGAGAAGAAGCTTTAAAAACGTCTAGAGTTTTATCTGGAGGAGAAAAAGTGCGTTGTATGCTTTCTAGAATGATGATGGAGCGTGCTAACGTTTTAATGCTGGACGAGCCAACAAATCACTTAGATTTGGAATCTATTACAGCTTTTAACAACTCGTTGAAAAACTTTAAAGGTTCTGTAATTTTCACCACTCATGACCACGAGTTTGCACAGACTGTTGGTAACAGAATCGTAGAGTTGACACCAAACGGAGTTATCGATCGTTACATGACATTTGATGAATATCTTGATGATGAAAAAATTCAGGAACAAAGAAAGAAGATGTACAATCTTTAATTTTTTAAATTCCAATATTAATCCCGAAGCTTCGGGACCAAATTCCAATTTTGGGAGCTTTGATAAAAGATAAATTATAAAGTTGATTAGCGCATTTTTGTCATTTCGACCGAAGGGAGAAATCTTCACGAGAAGCTCCGCAAAGATTGACTTTATTCTACACTCATAAAAAAATCCCAAACTCCAATTTAAATTTGGAATTTGGGATTTTTTAATTTTTTATTTGTGTCTATTTACGTCCGAACATTTTTGCGAAAATCCAGATTATAATCGCAACAATAAAAATTACGATAAATATTCCGAATCCCATTCCGGCTTTAAAAATGTCTCCTACTAGTTCGCAGCTTGTAAATGAAAATAGTATAACGAATACCATTAACAATCTTAGTATTTTATTTTGCATGATGTTGAGTTTTTAAGTTCAATAATAAAATTACTTCAACAATCAGGAAAATGTTTTATACAATTTTTGGAAAAAGTTTTAGGATTGGGATATGATGTAATAAGTACAATTGCTGTTCGAAGTCTTATGATTTCTAACCTACTAATTATAATCTGTTTATTAAATTACTGTGAAGTCGGAACTTCACAAAGGTTTACTAAGAATTTTCTATTATAAGATAATCACTGTAATTTTTCAAGTATTCAATTTGTTCGGAAGTGAAATTTATTTCAATACCATTATTTGCGAAGTTTTTTTTTGTTAGTAATGTTCTTTTGATCGGTATTGCTAATGGTGCAAATTCATTTTGAAAAGTTTTTACAAATGTATTATCATTGATTATTTCTGATACTAAATTTATAAAATTTCCAGATTGAATTTGATTGTCTATATATTCTAAAAAACTTGGATGTTTAGGCTCGTTAAAATATCTTTCCTGATAGTTAACTTGTTCTCTTTTCTTCATTAACCATTCATAAGCATTTAGACCGTCTATGTTTTGAGATAATAAAATATCAGATCTATTAAATAAATCTTTATAATAATTAATCGCGGATTTATGATCTCCAGAATAATTAGATCTGTTATTCCCTCGAATGCCTTTTGTTACTGGTGTTGCGCCATCTTTTGCTTCTAAATAATAAATTGCTTTATGTCTTATTAGTCCATAATCTCTAATTGCTAAATCTGCTTTAATCATATAAAAAACAGAATAATATCCTTTTATTATAGCCCAAGAATAATTTCTATTTTGAAAACTATTAAGACTATCTAATAGCGTCAAATATCCTTTGTAATAAAAATCACTAGCATCTTCTTGTAATGAATTTCTAAAAGCATAGGCATCTGCTCTATTTAGAGTTAATGTTTCAAAGTTAGATAAGCGAAAAGAATTAAAATCTGCACAACCAAGAAGATTTTCACATAATGTCTGTGCTCTATATCTATCAAAACTCATATTCATCTTGATTAGGAAGAGATTTAAGGTAATTTTCTTGTAAAAAATCAACTATTGCTTTTCTTTGAGATTTTCCTTCAAGGTTTCTTAAGTCGGTTCTTTGTATTAGTTCTCCTTTTGGTAAATCAAGTAGGGATTTAAAATCCTCTACTTTAAAAGATTTTTTCTCTGCACACTTAATTAAAAGATTTTTTATTAAATGTTCAATTGCTCCGAAAAAGCCTGCGTTTGTTAAAAAAGGATTTTTGCTTTTGTTTGTCCATATATCTTCTTTATCATAATAGAATTTCAATGCAGTAAAATAATTCAATATTACAACTTTTTGATTTTGAAGATTTGTAAGTTTATGGCTGGCAAAAACACCATCAGATTCAAGATGCTTTTTAAGAGAACTCACAACGGTCGATAAATCTACAAAACCAACTCCTTTAGGTTGGCCAGGATATTTAATTGCTCCATAATATGGTGATTCGGTATTTTCATTCAATTCTTCAGCAATATCTGTTGAACGATTTATAGAGTGGTTTGTATCATTTTCTATTTCTCCAAACAGATCATAGATTAAACTCATTGGAACAGGTCTTTGTTCAGAATTTATGTTTATAAAAATTCTTGCAGCCTCTTTTGTTGTTAGGTTTAAGCTTAATGTAACAAGTATTTCTTTTTCGCCAATTGTATCATCTTCTTTTAAAGCTTCTGCTAAACCCACAAGTCGATGTTGGCCATCAATTGCTTGGGCAGCAGAGGGAACTATTGGGATTGAAATTTCATCGTTTTTAAAATCAGGTTTTAGCTTTGTATCTGTCCAATTTAATATAAATGTGCTGTAAAAAACATTACCTTCTAAAACATATTTTTTAATAGAATTTATTCTTTGTTTGTTTAATACTCTTTGAACAGAGCCTTCTTCTTCGTCCTTACCTCTAACTGCAACATAATAAATATGCAGTACATCTTTTATTTTCATAGTTTGAGTGAAGACAGTTAATTCTCCAAATTTTGTCTTCAAGGATTTTGTTTTAATTCTTTTAATTGGTGCCATATTTTTTATGAATTTTATAGAATTATAATTTACTGTGAAATAATGTAGTAGATAAAAAACTATTTCGCTATTATAAGTAAGTAGAGTTAATTTGAAGCTAAAATATAATTTTATACTTAAAATTATCTATTAAAATGAATTTTTCTTTTTTAATATCTTTTTGAGTTTTATGATTAAGTAAATGGCTATTGTTATATTTACTAAACAATTTAGTTTTATAAATCGGCAATATCAGCAAAAAAATCAATTTTTTAATACAATTGTTTATTAGTAAATAAATAAGTGATAAATGATTTTTTATCTAAATCCAAAAAAAAATATTTCCAACCCCAACACCCCAACAAATAAAATCAGATTCCGTATATTTGCAAACCAAACATTACAATTACTTATGAGCCAAAAAGTATTACTTAATTCAAAAGAAGTTACTATCATACTCCATCGTTTGGCTTGTCAGTTAATCGAAAAACATCTTGATTTCTCCGATACTATTTTAGTGGGAATTCAGCCAAGAGGTGTTTTTTTAGCTGAACGTTTAAAACAAATATTAGAAGACGAATACAAGGTTCCTGAAATTTCTTTGGGATATCTAGACATCACTTTTTTTAGAGATGATTTCCGTCGTACTGATAAACCACTTGAAGCCAATAAAACGCAAATCAATTTTATAGTCGAAGACAAAAAAGTCATTTTTATTGATGATGTATTGTTTACGGGGCGAAGCATTCGTTCTGCATTAACCGCGATTCAATCTTTTGGAAGACCATCAGAAATTGAATTATTAGTTTTAATAGACAGACGCTTCAGCCGTAATTTACCAATTCAACCCGATTACAGAGGCCGTCAAGTAGATGCTATTAATGGCGAAAAAGTAAAAGTGAGCTGGAAAGAAAATGATGGTGAAGATGTTGTTCACTTAGTAACGAATTAGTTTAATCGGTTAACCGGTTAATTGTTTAATCGGCAGATAGACCGATTAAACGATTTGAAAAAAACGATTAAACAATTCAAAGAATAAACAAATAAATAATAAAAATGAAAGAATTAAGCGTAAATCATTTATTAGGAATCAAATATATCAACGAAAATGATATTAACCTGATTTTTGAAACGGCAGATCATTTTAAAGAAGTCATTAACCGACCAATTAAAAAAGTTCCTTCATTACGAGATATTACCATTGCCAATATTTTCTTTGAAAATAGTACCAGAACCAAACTTTCCTTTGAATTAGCGCAGAAACGTCTTTCTGCGGATGTTATTAGTTTTTCTGCAGCGCAGTCATCGGTTAAAAAAGGAGAAACTCTGATTGATACTGTAAATAATATCCTTTCGATGAAAGTTGATATGGTTGTAATGCGCCACTCCAATCCCGGAGCGGCTTATTTTTTATCTAAAAATGTCAAAGCCAGTATTGTAAACGCTGGAGACGGTGCGCACGAACATCCAACGCAGGCTTTATTAGACAGTTATTCTATTAGAGAAAAGCTGGGTGATGTTGCCGGAAAAAAAGTAGTTATCGTTGGAGATATCCTGCATTCAAGAGTTGCCTTATCAAACATTTACGCTTTGCAAATGCAGGGTGCAGAAGTAAAAGTATGCGGACCAAAAACGCTGATTCCGAGATATATTGAATCGCTTGGTGTTACGGTTGAGCCGAATTTAAGAAAAGCATTAGAATGGTGCGATGTTGCCAACATGCTTCGTGTACAAAATGAACGTATGGATGTAAATTTCTTTCCATCAACACGCGAATACGCGCAACAGTATGGAGTTGATAAACCGCTTTTGGATTCTCTTGGAAAAGAAATTGTAATCATGCACCCAGGACCAATCAATAGAGGAGTGGAGATTACTTCTGAAGTAGCAGATTCTGATCATTCTGTTATCTTAAATCAGGTGGAGAATGGTGTTGCGATTAGAATGGCGGTTATTTATTTACTGGCTTCTAAGATTCAGTAGCTTCTAGTCGCAGTTTTCAGTCTCAGTAACAGTTTTTTGATCGCGTTTTTCAGTTTTGAAAGAATGTCACACTGAGCGATCCCGAGGCTTTGGGAGAGTGCTTTTTTAATACTAAAAGTGGCTTCTGCCGAAGCCTCGGGATCGCTCAGCCTGACAAACTTGAAATCTGAAACCTAAAACTTGAAACAAAAAAATAAAAAAACTTCGTACCTTAGCTCTTAGAAAATCAATTTTTATATAAGCCCCACAAATTAAAAAATGAAAGTAGATCAAAAAGGACATACCGTTACTATTAAAGATACACAAGGAGATGTAAATTCTTTCCTTGAAAAAGTTACGCAGCAGTTTAAAACCTTTGAAAAACAAAATATTATAATCGATTTATCATCAGATTCTAAGCTGTCAGAAAATGATTTAAAAGCTTTTTTACCGCTTTCTAAAGCTCACAAAAAAGCAAAAAAATCTTTCGTAATTGTTGCTTCTGATCTTGATTTTAATGCTATTTCAGATAAATTGGTTGTGGTTCCTTCTCTTTTAGAAGCGCACGATATTATCGAAATGGAAGAAATCGAAAGAGACTTAGGATTTTAGATTTCAGATTTTAGATTTTAGATTTTAGATTGTTACTAAATCTAAAATGCTTTTATCAATTCTAAAATATTTCATCAATCTAAAATCTAAAATCAACAATCTAAAATGAAGTTGACTATACTTGGCTGTTATGCCGCAACTCCCAGAACGCTTACCAACCCAACTTCGCAGGTTTTAGAAATTAAAAGCCGATTATTTTTAATTGATTGTGGAGAGGGAACTCAGGTTCAGCTTCGAAAAAATAAGATTAAATTCTCAAAGATTAATCACATTTTTATTTCGCATCTTCATGGAGATCATCTTTATGGATTGATCGGTACGATTTCGACTTTTTCCCTTTTAGGAAGAACAACCGATCTGCATATTTATGGTCCAAAAGGAATTAAAGAGCTTATTCTGCTTCAATTAAAATTGACAGAATCGTGGACAACTTACAGCCTGTTTTTCCATGAATTGGAATCAAAAGAAAGTGAAGTAATTTTTGAAGATAATAAAGTCATCGTTAAAACAATTCCACTGAAACACCGCGTTTATACCAACGGATTTTTATTTCAAGAAAAACCAGCTGAGCGCAAGCTGAATGTTGAAGCTGTTCAGCATTACGATGTTCATATTGCTTATTATCAAAAGATAAAAAACGGCGGCAATGTTACTCTGGATGACGGAACTGTAATTGAAAATGAAAAACTGAGTTTTGATCCCGAACCGCCAAAAAGCTATGCCTTTTGTTCAGACACAGTTTATAACGAAGATGTGATTCCGATTATCAAGGATACAGATGTCTTATATCATGAATCTACATTTTTAGAATCTGAAGCGCGTTTAGCATTAAAAACATTGCATTCCACGGCAAAAGAAGCGGCTAGAATTGCTTTAAAAGCCAATGTGAAATATTTGGTTTTAGGTCATTATTCAACACGATATGACGAAATTGAACGTTTTAAAGAAGAAGCTAAAACCGTTTTTCCTAATGTACTTTTGGGTGATGATGGGGTGAGTTTTGAATTTTGATCTAAGATTCTAAGGGGCTGAGGTACTAAGATACTAAGTTTAGGAACGCGAAAAATGGATGTCACCCTGAGCGATCCCGAAGCTCCGGGAAAAGGGCTTTTGTAGCACGAGAGGCTTCTCCCGGAGCTTCGGGATCGCTCAGCCTGACAACTTGAAACCTGAAACAAAAAAATCTAAAATCTGTAATCTAATATCTAAAATATAAAATCATGAATGATTTAAGTAATTATAGAAGATCCTACGAAAAAAGCGAATTACTGGAAACTAACATTCCTGAAGATCCTATTAATTTATTTAATAGATGGTTTCATGAAGCAGAAGATTTCGGAGGAAGTGGAGAAGTAAATGCCATGACAGTTTCGACAATTGGTTTGGACGGATTTCCAAAATCGCGTGTTGTTTTGTTAAAGAAATTCTCTGAAGAAGGATTTATATTTTATACCAATTATAATTCTGAAAAAGGAAAAGCGATAGAAGCGAACCCAAATGTTTGTTTGTCTTTTTTCTGGCAGGAAATGGAACGTCAGGTAATCATAAAAGGAATTGCACAAAAAACTTCTGAGATTATTTCTGATAATTATTTTGATTCCCGCCCAGAAGGAAGTAAACTTGGTGCAATTGTTTCTAATCAAAGTGAAGTGATTCCGTCAAGAACTTTCTTGGAAGAAAACTTGAAAAAACTAGAATCAGAATTTGAAGGAAAATCAATTCCCCGACCAGATAATTGGGGTGGTTATTTAGTTACTCCACTGCAAGTTGAATTCTGGCAGGGAAGAGCTAATAGGCTTCATGACAGAATACGCTATACAAGTCAATCTGATTTTACGTGGAAGATTGATCGACTTTCTTCTTAATTTGTAAGTTTTTTATAGGTAAAAGAAAAAAACACATGTAGTTCATCGATTAATTTTGTAGTTTAACGGTAAATTGAATATGTTTGGTACAGAAATCAGACGATAATTATTCAAAAATAAATTTAAAGGATTTGCCCCAACATTTACTTTAAACCGCTAAATGCTGTTGATTATGAAAAAGATTATGCGCATCATGTTGTTCATTGCGATTCTTATCGCAATGAACTCATGTTCTGCTGAGACTGCCGAAGGAAGCGTGGATAATACTCCTGTCGAAACGCTTGTTGCCAATTATACTTACAACGATACAGAAATACAAACCATGAAGCTAATAAACGAATACCGTGTGAGTATTGGTTTAAATGCTTTGGAACGCATTAATCATATATCTTATAAATGTGAAGAGCATAATAAATATATGATTGAAAATAATGTTGTAAACCATAATGATTTTACTGAAAGATCTAAAAATCTCACAGATGTTTTGGGAGCTAAAAAAGTTGGTGAGAACGTTGCCTACAACTATAAAACTCCCGAAGCAGCTTTGAGAGCCTGGTTGGACAGCCCTGGTCACAAAGAAAATATCGAAGGTGATTATTCGCACTTCGGATTATCTGTAACGACAGACGCTGCTACAGGAAAAAAATATTACACTAACATTTTTGTTAAGATTTAAATCGAATATTGAACAGGTTGGTTTTTTAGAGGTCGTTGTAATTCTTTGAATTGCAACGACTTTTTACATTAAAAAAGGCTGTCTTTTACAGACAGCCTTTTTAAAATGAAATGATCAATTTTTATAAAGCAGTAATAATAAATTCACTTCTTCTATTGGCTTGATGTTCTTCTTCGGTACATTTTACACCGTCAGCACATTGATTGACAAGCTGTGTTTCGCCGTATCCTTTGCCGGTTAATCGGTTTGGGGCTACGCCATTTTTAATCAGCCATTTTATAGTTGATTTTGCTCTTCTTTCAGATAAAACTTCATTGTATTGATGTGTTGCTCTGCTATCTGTATGCGAACGAATATCGAGTTTCATTGTTGGGTTATCGTTTAAAACAACCAATATTTTTTCTAAATCTAAAGCAGCTTCTGTTCTTATATTGTATTTATTCAAATCGAAATAAATCATTTTAATTCCAAAACATTTTCCGAGGTCATCTCCAACAGTAACTTTGCAGGTTGATTTTTCTAATGCAATTGGTAAAGTTGTTTTACCGCTTGTTTTGGCAATAGTAACATTAACTTCTTTTGTGGTGTATTCAGGCTTTTCTGCTCTTACATTATAGGTTTTGCCGCATTCTACAGGAAAAGAATATTTTCCTGAACCGTCAGAAACAGTAGAGTTTTTAACTGCCATTTGATTGTCGTATAAAGTAATTATTGCTCCAGGCAGAATTGCTACTGTTTCGGCATCTGTTATTATGCCTTCCAGTTCTTGAATGCATTTTAGTTTTTTGGTTTCTAAGAATTTATAAATATCATCAGAACCTTGTCCACCGTCTTTATTAGAGCTAAAATATCCTCTTCTGGAAACTGGATCAATGATATAGGCAAAATCATCATTTGGGGAATTCACATCTCCTCCGACATTTTGAATATTAGTGATTGTACCATTTTCTTCGATATTAGCAACAAAAATATCTAATCCTCCTAAACCTGGATGTCCGTCTGATGAAAAGTAGATTTCATTTTCATTTGTAACAAAAGGATAAGTCTCTTTTCCTTCTGTATTTATTGTATTTCCCAGATTCTCAGGAGTTCCGTATCCGCCATTAGAATTAATGCTCACTTTATACAAGTCTGATTGTCCTACTGAACCGGGCATATCTGATGAAAAATATAATGTTTTCTCATCTGGACTTAAAGCTGGATGTCCAGCGCTGTAGTTATCGCTGTTAAAAGGAAGTTCGGCAATATTGGTCCATTTGTTATTACTGTCCAATTCAGCTTTATAGATTTTGATTAGCGTAATCTTGTTATCGTCTTTTCCTTTTTTTCCATTGATGTAGTTATTTCTAGTAAAATAAACTGTTTTTCCGTCTTTGGTAAAAACTGGAGAAGCTTCATGGAATTTTGTATTTATAGCAGATTTAAACTTATTTACTTTTGCAGCTTTTCCTGTTTCAGGATTAAGATCTGCATTGTAAATATTCGTAAAATATTCTCCTGTCCATTTGTGTTTTCGTTGCGAAAAATTTCCTGTATCTCTTGCCGAGGCAAAATAGATTTTATTATTGTAAACAAAAGATCCGTAATCTGAATATTTGCTGTTTATTCCAGCATCTTCAATTTTATATCTTCCAGAATTTGCTTTAATTTCATCGAGATAATTGACATCATTCTTATAAAGTTTGGCTCTGGTATCGTTTTTTGATTGAGTATTAAATTCATCAAAAATTTTATTTGCCTTAGCAATATCTCCAGTAGACTTTAAAGATTGGGCGTATCGATAATAATACTCTGGTTCAACAACACTATTCATGGCAAATAACTCACCATACCATTTTGCGGCACCTTCAAAATCAGAATTAAAATAATAAGAGTTGCCTAATTTTTTAAACATGTCTTCAGATTTATAACCCTTATTGGCTACTTTTTCATAAGTTTTTATGGCATCAACGTAGGCGTAATTATCGTATTTTTTGTCTCCAGAATTTATTTTTGACTGCTGTGCATAACTGCTAAATGAAAAAGCACTTATGATTGTGAAGAAATATAGTGTATAGTTTTTCATAATACTTTTTTTTAGAAGAAACGAGGAGTTGTCATTTTACCATTGTTTTTAAAGAATTCAAAGCGCAGGAAAATTTCATGTGAGCCAGAATTGTAATTTCTTAATCGGGTCGTTTCATTATCATAGGCATAACCAAGATATAGTCCGTCTGTGAGTTGAAATCCTGCCATTGCACTTACAGCAGCATCCCATCTGTAAGCAACACCCAAGGTGAGTTTTTCAAAGAATAAAAAGTTAGCAGACACATCAACTTGAAGTGGTGCGCCTTCGACCATTTTAGTTAAAACTGCAGGTTTGAATTTTACTTCTTGAGAAAAATCAAAAATATAACCTCCCATTAAATAGTAATTTATTTTGTCTTTGTAAATGGCAACATCATTGTCGTCGTAACGATTGGTTTGTATAAAATTTGGAACAGATAATCCGATGTAAGCGTTATCAGAATGCCAATAAATACCTGCACCAATATTGGGTGAGAAATCATTGTTCAGATTCTGGAATTGCGGATCTCCTTGAGTTTCTGGATTTAGTTTTGTTACGTCAAGATTAAAAATATCGGCTGTACCTTTTATACCAAAAGAGAGTTTCCAAGTTTCTGAGGTTGGAACTGTATAAGACAGATCTACAGAAAATTGATTCTCATTTGTTGGACCAATTTTGTCGTTTACCAAAGACACTCCAAGTCCGACATTACTATTATTAATTGGGGTATTTACTGAAATTGTATTGGTTTTTGGAGCTCCATCAAGTCCCACCCATTGATCACGATGCAGCGCAAAAATGCTTAATGCACCACGAGAACCGGCATAAGCAGGATTGATATTTATGGTATTGTACATATATTGAGTAAACTGCGCATCTTGTTGTGCATGCCCCATATAGGTAACTAACAGAATGACGAAGAAAAATAATTTTGTTCTCATAGTAGATATATTATTTTAATGTTACTAATGATTTAAAAATCAGTTAGTTGTTTTATTCAAAATGGAATTATTTCGATAGATATAAATACCCGTCTAGTTTGTTATCTTGAATAGTGTTGTTTCCATCGACAGACTTATAATTAATAATATAAAAATAAGTACCAGTTGGGAGTCCGTCAGATTGCTTTACAGTTGTTCTTCCTCTTGAGTTACCGTCAAATGCATTTGTTGTATTGTTATAATTTTTGGTTTCAAAAACTAGAATTCCCCAGCGGTTATATATTTCAACTGTATTTTCTGGATAACAAGTTAAATCTTCAATATTGTCAATTTTGAAAATATCGTTCGTTCCGTCGCCATTTGGAGAAAAGGCATTATGAGGTAAAACATTGCCACAGGCTAGTACTTTACAATCATCGTTTACTTCCATATCTAGGACAATACTTCTTGGACATTTTTCATCTGCTATTATATACTCAAAAGAATAATTACCAAGCGCTATACCAAAAGGATTAAATACACTTCCCTGAAGGCTATTCGTATTATTTCTATCAATCCAAGAACCAGTAGTGGGACTGCCTTCTGGCAGTAAAGTTGTTAAGTTAATCAGGGTTGAATCATCAGTACAAGCTGTACTTTTAATTTCTGTAATTCCGTTTGGAACTACAGAAATAGTGACAATTGCAGTATCACAATTCTCAGCACTCAATTTGTCACAAATTCTATAGCTATAAGTGTAATTTCCTGCTGGTGTCAAACTAGAAACGGTTACATTTCCAGAAGCGTCAATTGTAATGTTTGGATCTGTTTTAGTATTATTTTCGTTAATAAGCATAAAGTTTACTAGTTGCAGCGTTGCAGGATTTAGCCCTTTGAAATCATTACTTAAAACATTGCCGACAAGTCCAAAAGTATTACATCCGATATTGTTGTAACTATCATCATTAGCCACAACTGGAGTAGGCGGAGCAGGAGCATCTAGAATTATGATAGTTACAATAGCTGTATCACAGTTTCCAAAATCGGCCTTTTCACAAATCTGATAAGTCAATATGTAAGTACCGGCAGGTGCATTGGCAGCAACGTCTACCGATCCGTTTGGATTTAATGTTAAAACTCCTTTAGGATCTGGCGTTACAATTGTTAATGTTAGATCATTAATATTTGCAGCATTATTGTTTAATGTATCGTTAGTAAGAACATTTACAATATTGGTAACTGCTCCAGGTCCTGTAATTGGTGCTGGATTATCGTCATTAGCATTAATTGCAAATGCTGGTCTGGCAGTACAATACGGATCTGCTGGAGGGTAATTAACAGTAATAGTTTCGGTTGGATTTAAAGATATTATCAGATTAGCTGCAGGACGTAATTTTTCAAATCCATCAGGACCTTGGATCCAAGTATTGTTTTCAAAAATCCATCCCGGCCAGTCAATTCCTTTTCCAGTTCCGTCGACAACAGCTCCAGGCCATAATACACGACCATTTAAGGGTAAATCGGTCATTGTTGTAATAATAGTATTGCTACTGTCTGCCCAAGCAATTGTTAATCCGTTCACAGGAGTGAAGTTTATAGGAGTAACCACATAATCAATGTAAGGAACGTCGTTGATACAAATAGGTGTTGCAGTAACCGTCATTTTTGGTGTTTCAATTGTAATTGTAACAGTTGCAGTATCACAGTTATCTGTTTGGCCTGCTTCACAAATTTGATATACTAATGTTAATGTTCCTGCCGGCGCATTTGGTAATACATCTACAGAACCATTAGGATTTAATTGTAAATAATTATTTGGTGTTATGGTTGTCAGTATTACATCGGTTGGAGTTACTGAGATACCTTCAACAGTATCGTTTGAAAACACATTCAAGACATTTGTGGTACTATGATTTACACCGGCAACTGGTCCAGCAGTATCATCATTCGCTACAATGACTTTTATAACTTTACAATTTACACTAAAGGTCTGAACCAATTTAGTGATGTTTCCAGCGCAATCTGTTAAAGTGTAAGTTCTCGTTACGATAGAAACATTTCCGTCGCACTCAGTACTGGTATCTGCTACAGTTATATTTACTGTTGGACTGCAATTATCAGCAGCATCTTTTATGTCTGATGGACTTCCGACAGGAATCAAATCTATACTGGCTAAATTATTTACATTCGCAGGAGCTGTTCCAGTCGGAGCCGTTTTATCTCTTACAGTAAGAATTTGAGTATATGATGCTGTGTTTCCACTACAATCACTCGTTTTCCATGTGCGGGTTAAAGTGTAGTTAGAAGCACATCCATTTTGAATATCCGATTTTGTTTCGGAGAATACAATTGGCAAATCTCCATTGCAATTATCTGAAGCATGCATCTCAGCTGGTTCAGGAACTGCGTCACAAGATACTTCGATATCCAAAGGAAGAGTACCTGTAAATATTGGTGCAGTTGTATCTTGAATAGTAATCACCTGCGTGAAAGTATCAGAAGTATTTCCGCAGTCATCTTTCACAGTCCAAGTATTGGTATAAGTTCCAGCATTTGCACAATTTGCAGAAGCTGTAAATGAACCGCTAACTTTTACAATATTGGTTACATCAGCATCACAAGTATCATACGCTGTTGGAAATAAAGCCTGCGCAGCTGTTAAAGCTGATGCGTCACTGCACTCAATAGTTTGATCTAAAGTTCCCTCTTGAGTTGTCCAAGTTGGAGGAGTATTATCTTGTACCATTATGCTTTGGCTAACAGGAAGCGAAATGTTTCCACAAGTATCTTTTGCGGTCCAAGTTCTTGTAGTTGTATACGATCCAGCACAATTTCCTGGCGTAATAGTATCAACGTAGGTTAATAAAGAAATAGTTCCATTAGTATCAGAAGCAGTTGCTTGTTCAAAAACAGGCGCTCCTGGACAATAAATTGTAGTTGTTTGTGGTAACGGGTTTATAATTGGTATAACAGAATCTCCATCAATAATTGTAAATGATTCCGAAAGCTGGCATCCATTTGCATCTGTGATAACAACGCTATAGTTTCCAGCAGTAAGACCAATTGCCGAAGCAGTTGTCTGCACAGGATTTGTATTCCAAGTATAAGTATATCCAGAAGTTCCGCCAGAAACCGTTACGGTAGCAGAACCGTTATTACCGCCTCCACAAGTAACATCAGTTTGTGTTTTTACTGCACTTAATGCATTTTGTGGCTGCGAAATTGTTACAGCATTAGATTGAGAAGAACAAGAATCGGTTACCGTTAAAGTATAAGTTCCCGCAGGTAGATTTGAAACAGAAGTTGTACTTCCTACTTCAACATTTGCACTGTTTTTCCAGGAATACGTTACTGTTCCCACAGCATTTGTAATTGTTCCTGCGGTTACAGTTCCAGTACTTTCACCAAAACATAAAACATCTGTTTTAGAAGAAATTCCCAAAGTTAAAGCAGCGAGTGGCTGATCGATTGTAACCGAATTAGATTGAGAAGAACAAGAATCGGTTACCGTTAAAGTATAAGTTCCCGCAGGCAGATTTGAAACAGAAGCTGTACTTCCTACTTCAACATTTGCACTGTTTTTCCAGGAATACGTTACTGTTCCCACAGCATTTGTAATTGTTCCTGCGGTTACAGTTCCAGTACTTTCACCAAAACATAAAACATCTGTTTTAGAAGAAATTCCCAAAGTTAAAGCAGCGAGTGGCTGATCGATTGTAACCGAATTAGATTGAGAAGAACAAGAATCGGTTACCGTTAAAGTATAAGTTCCCGCAGGCAGATTTGAAACAGAAGCTGTACTTCCTACTTCAACATTTGCGCTGTTTTTCCAAGAATAAGTTAGTGTTCCCACAGCATTTGTAATTGTTCCTGCAGTTACAGATCCAGTACTTTCACCAAAACATAAAACATCTGTTTTTGAAGAAACTGCAAGGGCTAAAGGTGCATTGGGTTGTAAAATGCTAATTGTTATTGTTCCTTGGCAGCCATTGGCATCAGTTGCTGTAACCTCATAAACTCCAAATCCCAAATTATTTAAAGTTTGAGAAGTTCCAGCATACGCAGAACCGTTCTTTTTCCATGAATAAGTGTATGGGGCAACTCCTCCAGAAGCATTATTTACAATAATTGAGCCAGTAGCTTCATTAAAACATTTTACATCTACGTGCGAAGCCGTTAATTCTGTAACTATAACGGTGCTTTTGGTAATTACGACTGGTTTTATATCGTAACAATTAGAAGAATTTGTTCCTTTGATATAATAAGTTCCAGGAACGGCAGTACTAAAATTGGCATACGGAATACTCGCAGCAGCATCAGTCCAATAGGTATAAGTCAAACCTGATGTGCTGCCAGCAGTGATATTTGCAGCGGTTAAATCTACTGTTGCTGCTGGTGCACAAATAGGAAGTGGATTGGTTATAGTTATTGTTGGTTTTGAATTTATATTGACTACAATTGCTTTTTTAGGACCAATACAAGCATTAGTTTTTCCTTCTGCAACATAATAAGTAAATTGTCCTGCAACAGCAGTAGAAGGTGTTAATGTCTGCTGGCCTGTTGAAGTGGCAGTTTGGTAATAGTATAATGTATACTCGGGTTTGCTTGGTACCGCAGTTAAAGGAAGCGCATTATCGCCAATACAATAGTTTACAGGATCTGTAACAGTTGGCATTGTTGTAATGCTTTCAACTTTAATCGTAAATTGAAAGTAACATCCGGCAGCAGCTCCGGGAGGAATTGCATAATAAGTTGATGTTCCCACTGTCGCAGGGAAAGGGTTGTTAATCGTATATTGGGTTGTTGTTCCCGCTACTACTGGGTATGCATTGTAAAATGTGGAACCAGAAGGAAACGAACCCGTTACATCTGTAATTGGAATTGAGGATGCATTATTACAAAAAGTAAAAGAAATAGTTGGTGAAGTAGCCTGACAATTCACATTTGTATAATTTGAAGAATCTATAGTGGTTTGAAGCGGTGCAGATATAGTAGTTCCTGTACAACTTCCAGAGGTTGTATAACCTAAAATTAAAGGTTTGTCGGTTACTGTTACAGTCGAATTTACACCTTGTCCGCTTAACGAGCCGTTTACTTGAACTACATTACTGCAGTTTGAGTTTTTAAGCAAAGCACAGTTTTCTGTAGATTTTAATTGGAAGGTCAGCTCCGCCAAAACAGTATTTGGATCAGATGGTAAAGGTAATGTGCCAATGTTCCAGACAATAGATCCGTTGGCGCCAATTGTAGGTTCGTAAGTAAGCAAATTTGGAGAAGGAGCTGGATTGAAATTCACTGTTTTAGCTAAACTTCCGCTAACAAATGTGGCATTGTACGGAATTGGAATAACAATCTTGCTGTTTTGAATCGCTTCAGAACCTCTGTTTTTTATTTGTATTTTATAACCAAGTTCTTGACCTGGCAAAACAGTGTAAGGACCAGCACCAGCAGAACTTCCGTTAATAGTTGTAGCTGTAAGAACACCTTCAATTTCTGGTACGTATGCATCAATTGCCATTACGATCGAGAAAATCGTATAGGTGTCAACCGTAGATCCATATTTAAAAGTCGTAGAGGTCTGATTGTTTCCAATAATATCTTTGTTACTGTTTGGAAGTTTAAACATGCTGATATCAAGTCCCGAATTATTGACCAAATTCGGATTTCGGTTGTTTCCACCAGTGCTAATAGAAGAATTAAAAAAGTTATTGGCAGAATTTCCAGTTCGGCTTAAGCTTAAATAATTGTTGGTATTCAATTTTTGAATCTGAAAGTAATCACCCTCATAGTTCACATCACCTTCGCCGGCCATAACTCCAAGTTTAACATCGACTGGCCCAGATGTTACAGAGTTAAAGCCCGAAACAGGAAAACTATGTTCTGCGGTTATATTATTTTGCACAAAAGCGTGTCCGTCAAAAACAGTAATATCTCTGTTTTTCATGTTAGAATTTTCATAAACCACGACCAAACCCCATCCCGCATATTTTCCTATCGCGCCTCCGTCAGCGCCTTCAGTTGCCGCAATGTTGGCCGCAAAATATTCACCAATTCCGTTTGTTCTAACATAATCCGTAACCTCCGCGTAAGCAGTAAACATATTGTTATCTGCATTTGTCGGAAAATAAATATCTGTCGCCGTAAATTCATCATAAGTACTGTCATTAGGCCCTTTAAACAGAATTTTTCTTTTATCTAAAGTTTTATTCACGCCATTTTTAGTCACATTAAAAGAGTTTGGGCTGTAAGCCGCATCAGAAACTCTCCCAGTCCAGTACAATCCAGCATAAACAATATTATAGCAGTTCGTTAACTTTACTCCGCTGTCATTTAGCAAATCCAAAGTTGCCGCAGAAGAGTTAACAGTTTGATTGTTATTATCCTTATCTACATATACCATCGGGAAAGGTCCGTTGGTTTCACCAGCGTCATAATTCTGCATAGTTAGATTAGTGTTTCCAATCATCGTAAAATCTCCTTTAATTTTATAAATCGTTTTGGTAGGAGAATAAGAAGATGTTCTTTCTTTAAACGGTTTTATAACCTGCGCATTTGCTTCAGTAATACCAATGATAAGCATCAACAAGAAATAAAAAACCGCAAAATATTGAGAGTAGATTTTTTTCATAATAGTAGTTTTTTAAATTATCCGCCTATAGAAATTTTATACAGAAGAACATATTTTGAAGTATCATTTTTTATCAAATTATTGATAACAGAAGGATTAGTCCCAATTCCTGAAATGATGAAAATGTATTTTAATTTTTCGAAAGCGGAGAAAGCATTCAGATCGATGGATTGGTTTAAATCTGTCGTTTTTTCAATTTTAATCGATACAATTTCGATGTCACTTTTTGTAGCAATAGAAGAATTAAGACTATTAACCGAACTAATATCTGTGAACAAAGCAGTAGGCTGGTCGCCGTAAATATTTATATCTCCAGAAGAAACATAAACAGCTGATTGTAAATCGTAAAGAAGATGTTTGAGATCACTAAGCTTAGAATCCTGTCCCGAATTTTCTAAGTTGGTTAAGTACGAATCCACATTTTCACTTTGAGCAAATGAAAAAGTTGTTGTTAAAAAAAACAGCACGAAAAAAATGTTTTTTTGAAAGATGTTCTTTTTGAACGAAAAAATAAACTTACAATTGTAAACAAATTTTACTGCTTTTTCAAGAGTAGATTTAGTTCTCATAACTTAAGACTTTGTTTTGAAGTATTTATAAAATTTTAACAGAATCAAAGTTATAGGGTCTATTTATTTTTGATTTTTTTTGTCTGTAACTAACCTAAAAACTCGTTGAAATGTATTTTTTGTATATAAAACAGCGTCAAAAAGCATTTTTTTTAACACAAAAAAGCCAAATTTTTAATACATTTTTTTTGCTTTTTTGTTGAAAACAGAGCGTTTTTAAATATTGTAAGTTGTTAAAAATCAAATATTTAGTTAAAATTTTGAAAATTTAAAGAATATCGACTAAATACTCATTTTATAGATGAAGTACATAAAAAAGAAAAATCTGCGTTTTATGTTATACTTAAAAGTTAACGATTAATAAACTATTCATTCTTGTTAAAATTTGGATATAATGTTAACACAAATAAAAAAAAGAAAAGGTTTAAAATATCTTTTGTAAATTAGAACTTAATTAAAAATATAAGTCTGCAAGTCAGGTTTTTAAATTTATTGTTTATGAAAAATCTTATTTTAATACGTCATGCTAAATCAAGTTGGGAAGCACCATTAAAAGATTTCGATCGTCCGTTAATGAAAAGAGGAATCTTAGACGCGCATGATGTGTCATTAAATATCTCAGATTACCTTCCTAAAACCTATATAATTTGGAGCAGTACTGCAGCAAGAGCTTCAGAAACAGCTTTAATCTTTGCACAAAACATTTCTTACCCTATAGAAAGCATCGTTTATAAGGATGACCTTTATACTTTTGATGACAAACAACTCGAAAAAGTTATCAAATCGTGTGATAATAGTTTTGAAAGCGTTATTCTTTTCGGACATAACGAGGCTATTACAAATTTTGTTAATAAATTTGGGGATGTTTTTATAGAAAATGTTCCAACATCTGGCTTTGTCTCATTGCAATTTGATGCCGACAGCTGGAACACAATCGATAAAGGCAAAACACATAAAACTATTTTCCCCAAAGATTTAAAATAATTACAGTGTACGAACAGAAATATATCGATAGAGAAAAAAGCTGGTTAGCGTTTAATGCAAGAGTGCTTCAAGAAGCAGCAGACAACACGGTTCCACTTTTAGACAGACTGCGTTTTGTTGGAATTTTTTCAAACAATTTAGATGAATTCTTTAGAGTTCGGTATGCAGCCATTCGTAGATTAAGTCTCTCTGGAATTTCTGGCGAAAAATATTTGGGAGGTATTTCTGCCCATCAATTAATTAAAGATATTACAGAAATCGTAATTCAGCAGCAGTCTGAAAGTTTACGTATTTTAGGAAATATCGAAGCAGAGCTTGAATCTGAAAATATTTTTATTATCAACGAAGATCAGATCACGCCAAAGCAGGAATGCTTTTTAAAAGATTTTTTCACCCAAAAATTAAGTCCAGAATTAGTAACAATTATTCTGAATGATTTGGCTGTTTTTCCAGTGTTAAAAGATACCTTAGGATATTTGGCAGTACGTTTGGAATTGAAAAATGATGAGGTTCGATATGCTTTAATCGAAATTCCGAAAAACATAAACAGATTTGTCGTTCTTCCTTCAGAAGACGAAAAACAATATGTAATTCTAATCGATGATGTTATACGTTTTAAACTAAAAAACATCTTCAATATATTTGATTATAAGACTGTTTCGGCGCATATGATCAAAATTACTCGTGATGCGCAATTGGACATTGACAGTGATTTGAGTAAAAGTATGCTGGAAAAAATTGCTACATCTGTAAAAGACCGCCGAATAGGAGAACCAGTTCGTTTTATTTATGATAGTTTAATCGAAGAAGATACGCTACGTTTCTTCCTAGATAAAATGAAAATCGTCGAAACAGATAGTATTATTCCAGGAGGAAGATACCACAACCGACGTGATTATATGAGCTTTCCAAATTTAGGACGTTACGATTTATTGTATAAGCCAAATGAGCCGCTTCCGGTTCCGGGTTTAAGTTTAGAAGGAAGTATTTTAGAAAAAATCAGTAAAAAAGATTATTTGGTACATGCACCATATCAGTCTTTTTCTTATTTGACAAAGTTTTTGCGCGAAGCAGCTTTAGATCCTAAAGTTACAAGTATTAAAATTACTTTATATCGTTTAGCAAAAAATTCACAGATTATCAGTTCGCTGATTAATGCTGCTAAGAATGGAAAAAGAGTAGTGGTTCAAATCGAGCTTCAGGCGCGTTTTGATGAAGCTTCGAATATTTCCTATGCAGAACAAATGCAGACAGAAGGTATCGAACTGATTTTTGGAATGAAAGGTCTTAAAGTACACAGTAAAATATGTGTTATTGAAAGAACAGAAGAAGATAAAAACCGACGTTACGGATTCATTTCAACTGGAAATTTCAACGAATCGACCGCAAAAATTTATACCGATGTTACGCTTCTTACCTGCCATCAGGGAATTTTGAAAGACACATCAAAAATATTTGAATTTTTTGACATTAATTATAGAGTTCACAGATACAAACATTTAATTGTGTCGCCGCATTATACCAGAACAAAATTTATAAAACTGATTGATCGTGAAATTCTTCATGCCTTAGCGGGTAGAAAGACACATATTAAATTAAAAATGAATAGTTTATCTGATTTTAAAATGATCGATAAATTATACGAAGCCAGTAATGCCGGTGTGAAAATTCAGCTTCAAGTGAGAGGAATTTGTTCTTTAATTCCTGGAATTCCGGGAATGAGCGAAAACATTGAAGCCATAAGCATCGTTGATAATTATTTGGAACATTCAAGAGTTTATATTTTTGGAAATGCAGGTTTAACAGAAGTTTACATTTCATCTGCCGATTTCATGACCAGAAATCTTGACGGAAGAGTTGAAGTAACGTGTCCGATCTATGACCTTGAAATTAAAAAAGAACTGATAGATAATTTCAACATTGCCTGGAAAGGAAACGTAAAAGTGAGATATCATTCGTATAAATTAGATAATAAATATAAACCTAAAAATCATCATGCCCCATTTAGAGCACAATTTGAGACCTATAAGTATTATCAGAATAAAATAGCAATGCTGGATGAGGTTCCTCAAAAAGTAAATTAATAATAAAACAATTTCAAATCATATAGTGAGCATGATTAATATAAGGAAGTTTGCAGCGATAGATATCGGTTCAAATGCCATGAGGCTTCTGATATCCAACGTTGTAGAACAAGATGGGAAAGAACCGCAGTTTAATAAAAGTTCCCTTGTTCGTGTACCAATTCGTTTAGGGCAAGATGCCTTTACAGTTGGAGAAATTTCGCCAGAAAATATAGACCGAATGGTTGATGCTATGAAAGCATTTAACCTTTTGATGAAAGTACATAAAGTAGAGCGTTATATGGCATTTGCAACTTCTGCAATGCGTGAAGCCTATAATGCAAAAGAAGTCGTGGCTTTGATTAAGAAAAAAGCCGACATTAAAATCGAAATTATCGATGGTAAAAAAGAAGCAGCAATTATTGCTTCTACAGATTTACATCATTTATTAAAAACAGACGAAACCTATCTTTTTGTAGATGTGGGTGGTGGAAGCACTGAATTTACATTATTCTCAGATGGAAAAATGATAAATTCGAGATCTTTTAAAGCTGGAACCGTTCGTTTGCTGAACAATATGGTTCATGATGTGGTTTGGGACGAAATCGAAAAATGGATCAAAACGAATACCGCTGGATACGAGGAAGTTACTTTAATTGGTTCTGGGGGAAATATTAATAAATTATTTAAAATGTCTGGAAAGCAGCAAGAAAAACCGCTTTCTTACATTTATATTAATTCACAATATGCTTTCTTAAATTCTTTGTCTTACGAGCAAAGAATTGCCGAACTAGGTCTGAATTCTGACCGTGCCGACGTTATTATTCACGCTACCCGTATTTACCTAAATGCGATGAAGTGGAGCGGCGCACGCCAGATTTACGTTCCAAAAATTGGACTTTCTGACGGAATCGTAAAAGCGATGTATTACGGAAAAATTTAAAGTACAATAACTTTTTTTGCCACGAATTCCACAGATTTACACGAATTATATTTTACAATAAGCATAAAAAAGTGTAAATCTGTGGAATTCGTGACAGACTTTTTTAACCTATAAGTTGAAAACTTAAATCTTAGTAAATGAATAAAACTAGACTTGAAGCCTTTAGTGATGGTGTTTTGGCAATTATAATAACCATTATGATCTTAGAAATTAAAGTGCCGGAAGGAAACGAGTTTGCAGATCTAAAACCATTAATACCTAAGTTTTTAAGTTATATATTGAGTTTTATTTACGTTGGAATTTACTGGAACAATCACCATTATTTACTGCACGGTTTATCTAAAGTAAACGGAAAAATTTTGTGGAGCAATCTGCATTTATTGTTTTGGTTATCTTTAATTCCGGTTTCGACAGGATGGATGGGAGAACATAATTTCTCAAAAGCAGCAATGGCATTATACGGAGTCATTTTGTTGTTGTGCGCAATAGCTTTTGTAATTCTTCAAAAAATAATTGTTGATACAGAAGGAAAAGATTCGCTCTTGGCTAAAGCATTAGGAAAAGATTTGAAAGGAAAAGCTTCTGCAGTTTTGTATATAATAGGAATAATAGCTTCATTTTATAACGAATGGATCTCAGGAGCTGCTTATTTTATAGTAGCAATGCTATGGCTTATTCCTGATAAAAGAATTGAAAGAGTTTTTTCTTAAAGTTGATATTTAATAAATGAGGTCAATTTTCCAGTCCATTCAAGATTTTTCTCAGGAAGAATTAGATCTTTTAGATGATTTAATCACATTTCGAACACTGAAAAAAGGCGAACTTTTATTAACAGAGAATCAGGTTTGCAATGAAATTGTATTTATAAAGAAAGGAATTCTTCGTTCCTTTTTTATCAATCATAAAGGAGATGAAATCACCATTTGCTTTGCCTTTGAAAATGAATTTATGGCTTCGTTTGCCAGCTTTATAACAGAAGAAAAAGCAGAAGAAAGCATTCAGGCCTTAGCAGATACAGAATTACAGGTTTTAGATCGAAAAAGCCTGGAAGAATTATATAAATCAAGTTTCAACTGGCAGGAAACGGGCAGGAAATTAACAGAACTAGAATTTGTAAACCTTCAAAAGAGAATGATTTCTTTTCAGAAATTATCAGGCGCACAGCGTTATGAAGAGCTTTATAAAAATCAGAAAAAATATATTGAGTTAATTCCATTGCAATATTTAGCTTCCTATTTAGGAATAACTCCAAGACATCTAAGCCGAATCAGAAAAGCAGCGATATAGTATTTTTTGTTTTACACAGATTTTGCAGATTACGCAGATTTTTTCAATCGTTTCTTTAGATAAAAAATCTGCTAGAAAATTAAATCAAGCAATCTCAATATTCAGGACATTTGTCCAGTAAAAGAAATAAGTCGAATAGTATTTTTGAAAAAAGAACAATATGAAAAAAATACTGATTATAAATGGGCATCCGAATCCTGACAGCTTTAATTTTGGCATTGCAGAATCCTATAAAAATGGAGCCGAAGCTTCTGGCGCTGTAATAGAAACTATTACAATTGCATCTCTAGATTTTAATCCCAATTTAAAATTTGGTTACCAAAAACGAACCGAATTAGAACCCGATTTGTTGGAATCTTGGGATAAAATCAAAAGAGCAGATCATTTGGTATGGATACATCCCGTTTGGTGGGGCGGACTTCCAGCTATAACAAAAGGCTTTATCGATCGTTTATTTCTTCCAGGAATGGCTTTTCAGTACAGAGAAAATTCAGTTTGGTGGGATAAACTGCTAAAAGGAAAAACGGCACACATAATTACAACTTTAGATCAGCCGAGCTGGTATTATAGATTTGTTTACGGAAGACCAAGTGTTAATCAGTTAAAAAATTCTACTCTAGAATTTTGCGGTGTAAAACCTGTAAAAGTCAGTTATATAGGAGTTATCAAAGGTTCTAAAGAAAAGCAGAGAAAAAAATGGCTTGATAAAGTTTATAATTTCGGAATTAGAAATCTGTAAGCAGAAACAAAAAAATTAATCTTTCAAATCCAATCCAAATGTTGAACGTAACAATTCGATGTTTGGATTGATCTCTAAGAAACGATTGTAACGGTCCTGATTGTTATAACTTCTTTTAGCTTCTACTTTTTCATTTACAATTACTTCAATAGTAATATCATGATTGTGTAAATGTCCTTTTAAATGCCCTAATAATCCATTAATCTGACTTTCAAATTCTAGTTTTGAACCTTCGTTTGGCAGTTCGTAAAGAATTCTTGTACCATCCAAAACAGGATCGTTAATTAATAGGATAGATTCCATAATTTTGAATCCTTTTTGACCTAAACGTTCTGCATATTTGTTCCAATGCAATAACATTTCAGTTTCTGTAAATTCTTCAGTAGGTAAAACAGATGAAGGTTTTACGTAAGATTTACTGCTTGCCTCAAGTTCTTTCTTTTTTCGGATACTTGCCAATGAAAATGCAGAAACCTTAGGCGTATTGCTTGTTTCTGTTTTCGGAGTTTCCGCAGTTTGAGTTTTTGGAGCTTCTGTAGCTGGAGTACTATTTCCAGTTTTTGGAACGTTAGAATTATCGTTTTCACTGCCATTTTGATTGACATCGATATTGATTTTTTCTTCCGTATTTGGATTTTGGGATTTTAAATCTGGGGTTTTAACTTCCGTTATAGAGAAGCTTCCATTTTTATAATAAGTAGGCGGAATTATGAATTGCTCAACTTTTTTTTTTCTCCATCAAAGTTGATAGAGGCCAATTGCATCAAACATAATTCTACTAAAAGTCGCTGATTCTGACTCAATTTGTATTTCAAATCGCAGTCGTTTGCAATATCAATTCCTTTCAATAAAAATTCCTGAGAACATTTTTGAGACTGAGCGCCATACATTTGCTGTGCTTGTTCTCCCACTTCTAATAAAGCAATGGTAGAAGGCGTTTTGCTGACTAGTAAATCTCTAAAATGAGAAGCCAATCCAGCAATAAAATGATGTCCGTCAAAACCTTTTGCAAGAATATCGTTGTATGCTAATAAAAGATCTGGAATTTTATTTTCCAAAATCAAATCGGTAATCGAAATGTAAGTTTCGTAATCTAAAACGTTTAGGTTTTCGGTTACGGCTTGACGTGTTAAATTAGTTCCGCAATACGAAACCACACGGTCAAAAATAGACAAAGCATCACGCATTGCACCATCTGCTTTTTGAGCAATAATGTGCAGTGCATCATCTTCAAAATTGATTCCTTGACTTTTTGCAACTTCAGCTAAATGTTCTTTAGCATCTTTTACTGTAATTCTTTTAAAATCAAATATCTGACAGCGAGATAAAATCGTCGGGATAATTTTGTGTTTTTCTGTTGTTGCTAAGATGAAAATAGCATGTTTTGGCGGTTCTTCTAAAGTTTTAAGAAAAGCATTAAAAGCAGCCGAAGACAACATATGAACCTCGTCAATAATATATACTTTGTATTGTCCAGTTTGCGGCGGGATTCGAACCTGATCAATCAAGCTTCGAATGTCATCAACTGAGTTGTTTGAAGCAGCATCTAACTCAAAAACGTTAAAAGCAAAATCTTCATTTGGATCGTCATATCCAGGCTGGTTTATTTTACGGGCCAAGATACGCGCACAGGTAGTTTTTCCAACTCCACGTGGTCCGGTAAACAAAAGGGCAGAAGCAAGGTGATTGCTGTCAATAGCATTCAACAAAGTGTTGGTAATGGCTTTTTGCCCCACAACATCCTTAAAGGTCTGCGGGCGGTATTTACGAGCCGATACTACAAATTGTTCCATATTCTGTTTTTATTCGATAGCAAATATAGGCTGAAAATTACCAAATCACAAATCTGAAAATCATAAAACTTTTAAAGGTTTTTTGAGTGGATTGAGTATTAGAAGATAATAGAGTTTATTAGCTAAATATCTTTTTTAATTAAGTCATTTTATAGGTTGAAATGAATATTTTTACAGAAGTAAATTATTTTAAAGTGAGATAAGTTTATAATTAAAAAACTCAATTAAATGAAAATATCTTGAGATGAATAAAAAAGAATTGAATGAACTAAAATTGCATGTTGCGGGTGCAACAGTAAGTCACAAGTCTCCTTTTGAAAATTTATATTTGTTTAAAAATGATTTTGAGTTAACGGAAAATTTTATTAAAAGATGGGTAATGCCATTCTACATGAATATTAACGATATAAGTGAAGAGTGGATTAGAAAATTGATTGATGTAAAAAATGAAATCTCACCTGAAATTATTCAAAGCAATCTTGGTGATTTTAATTGGCGAACAAGGCAAACCGGAGCTTTTTTTTCTGCAATCACAAATCAAACACAATTTATAGATATTATTGGAACTCATCTATTAAAAAGTGAAGTCTGTTATGCAGGAACTGTATACTGTAAAGTCTTAGCGCACTTTAATTCAGAAAAATGTGTCGAATATTTGAATTTATATCTCGATTATTACTTAATAAAACCAGATTTATGGTTTGATCAAAGATCAGCACTGGAGGCTATTGTATATTTAGATAAAGTAAACTCAACAAATCATTTCGAAAGACATTTTGATAATTGGATGAAATTTTTAAATAACAAACCATTTTGGAGTAAAGAAATTTCAACAGTAAATTTAGAAAAACAGCTGGAATTAATTGAGTTGGTGGAACGTTTTTAATTAATGTAATTTATCAAATAATACCTTAAATTTAAAAGTAAAAAAATCTCCGTTCTTAGTGAGAGTAGTGATGTTTTCCTTAGCTTTTTCTTTTTTTATTGCACCTTTGGCAGGTTTGATTTTTGCTATTGTATTTACCACTGTTTTTAATATTGGCTATTTTATTGTAACTGGAATTTTCTGGATTATCGGATTTTATACACTTAGAGTTTCTCTGTGGAATACTTACGGCGAAGAAAATATTCAGTTTTTAGAAAACAAAGTCATTTATGAAGCCAATTATGGCTGGTTTAAAGATGGAAAGAAGGAAATATCAATTTCAAATCCAAAATTTTATGCTTTAGCTGCAGGATATGAAGAAGATAAGGAAGGAATTTTAGTAATAACTTCTAATGAAGCTGAAATTGATACTGTTGTAAAAATGCCAATGACTGAAGTAGGTGAATTAGTCTTACTGTTAGAAACTCTCAAAAATAAATCTAGCTTATTTTTACTGGAAAAGATATAAAACTCATTAGCATATCCTATAATGTTTTGATATTTAAACTGTTTAATTTTAGATAGTTAATTATTAAAACTTTATTATTATGAAAATCAAATCAATTTTATTGGGAATCGGTCTTTTTGTTTCACTTGCAGCATGCGCCCCTAAAGATGCAGATATAGAAAAAGCAATCAGCGAAAAATTAAGTGACACAACAAACATACAAGTTACTGTGCATGAAGGTGTCGCAACAATTACTGGAACTTGCGACGACGAAATTTTCAAAAAAAATATCGAAAAAAGTGTTAGAGCAACGAAAGGTGTAAAATCTGTAGTGAATACCTGCGAAATTGCAAGAGCTAATCAAGAACCTGCTGCAGCAACTGTGGTAATCAATTCAGATGCTGAATTAGATAAATCGATACATAAAGTAGTAGATGCTTACGATGGCGTAAGTGCAACTGTTGTAGGAGGTGTTGTAACACTTTCGGGAGAAATTAAAAGAGATAAATTACAGCCTCTATTACAAAACATACAGGAATTGAAACCCAAAAAAGTTGATAACAAATTAACTATTAAATAAAGCATCATGAGTTTACTAGATAAATATAGAGAATTGACAAATTTGGCAGCTGAATTAGGAATCGCCAATTTGCAGTTAAGAGAGCAGGATAACGTTTTATATATTGACGGAGAAGCAAAATCTGCTGAGGACAAAGAAAAACTTTGGAATTCTTACGCTAAAATTGATCCAGATTACAGATCTGGCGATGTGGTAATGAATATTCAAGTTGTCGCAAGACCTACAACAGATTATACTGTAAAAAGTGGTGATTCGCTTTCTAAAATTGGAAAAGAATTTGGAGTTTCCTGGCAGACAATCTTTGAAGCTAATAAAGATGTTATTTCAAACCCAGACTTAATTCAACCTGGTTGGAAATTGAAAATACCAACGGCGTAAATTAAATTACGCTTTTTGCATAAAAGTCCGTTTTATTGACGGGCTTTTTTTGTGGAGCATATTTAAAGTAAAAAGACGTTATATTAAAAGAGAGTAGAGGGAATTACCAATTTTTGGTAACTTTATAATTCTAAAAATTAAGCATGGGAAGAAATACTTCTATATCATTAGGAAATCATTTTGAAAATTTTACTAAAAATAGACTTTCTGAAGGAAGATATAAAAATGCAAGTGAAGTTGTGAGAGCTGAATTGCGTCTTTTGGAAGAAGAAGAAAATAAATTATAATATTAAAAAAAGCTGTGAAGAAGGACAATACAGTGGTCATGCAGAAAACTTTGATCCAATAAAACATCTTAAAAGTTTAAAAGCAAAGAAAAAAATGGATTTAAGTTTTTAATGTTTTGAATCAGTTTTTAAGGTTAAAACTAACACATTTTTACAATAATTCTTTCCATTTATATCATTTCGACGAAAGAGAAATCGCATTTTACTTTACAGCATTTTAGTGTGATTTGTTTTTCGTCGAAATGACAAAAGTTAATAAACTACCTTCCTCTAATACTTAAATCAAATAAAAATTTAGCTGTTTCCTGATCTGAATCGGCTGAAAAACCAGCTACATACACGCCCTTTTTGCCGTTAGTAGATTTAATTCCGTATACAACTGCCTCATCCGCTGGGTCTGATTCCCCTTCGTATCGATACACATGAACAATTTCAAATTTCTCAGGATTCTTTTTAATCATGTCTGCATTTCGATTAAAATCGCATGTAAATCCTTTTTCATTCAATTGATCTAAAGCCTTTGAGACAGTTGCGTAATGATACATTCTTTTCATGATAACTGAATTTAAATTAATAGATTTTTAAAGATAACTAATTTAAAATTAAAAAGTTATGGTAAAGCTCATAAAATGGGAAATTTAAAACCAATATAGTTAAGTGATAAAATTGTACTTTTGCTGCGCAGACCGCCTTATCGTCGTTCCAATTTATTGGGAGGGAGGAAAGTCCGGACACCACAGAGAAGCATAGCGGGTAACACCCGTCGGTCTCGTCCCGAAGTCTCGGGATCGGGATTAGGACAAGTGCAGCAGAAAGTATGTACAGGTAATGCTGTAGTGAAAACAGGTAAACTCTATGCGGTGAAATACCAAGTATATCAGCATTTAAGGGCTTCTCGTCCGTTGCTGAAGGGTAGGTAGCTTGAGTTCCGAAGTAATTCGGAATCTAGATAAATGATAAGGTATTGTCTCGTTGTAAAATGAGACAAGAACAGAATCCGGCTTATAGGTCTGCATTTTTTATATATTTGTGAAACTATCTAAACCTGCTTCATGAATATTTCTACTCCAAATCCTTCTTCCAAAACTAATAAAAGTCTTTTCCGCGCTGTAATTACCAATTTGACTTTTTGGGTTTTAATTGCAATTATTGCAGGTATTCTGCTCGGACATTTTTCACCAGAAAATGGTATGAAAATGGAAGTTTTGGGCAAAAGATTCGTTGATCTTATCAAGCTTTTTATTGGACCAATTATTTTCCTGACGATTGTTTTGGGAATTTCTGGAATGGGAAATCTAAAGAAAGTAGGACGCATTGGGATAAAAGCTCTTGCTTATTTTGAGGTAGTTTCTACAATAGCATTGGCAATTGGCGTTGCAGTTGCTTATTTATTTCAACCTGGAAAAATTGATAAATCGGGATTGACTCTCGGAGATGCAAGTCAATATACAAATGCGAATGCTGAAAATTTTTCTTGGCTTCAGTTTTTCTTTTCCAATTTTACACTGCAGGTTTTGCTGGCAGCAATTATTTGCGGAATTGCTTTGAATTTCTACCAAAAAAGAGAACAAACTATTTTGGTTTTGGAACGTTTTTCTAAAGTTGTTTTTACCTGTTTAAAATATGTAATGTATTTAGCGCCAATTGGTGCATTTGGCGGAATGGCTTACACAATTGGGAAGTTTGGATTAGCAACTTTAATTCCGCTTGGGAAATTAATGCTTTGTGTATATTTAACCATGGCACTTTTTGTGTTTGTAATTTTAGGAAGTATTCTGCGGTATTATAAAATCAGTATTCTTTCGATTTTAAAATATATCAAAGAAGAACTTTTATTGGTTTTAGGGACTTCCTCTTCAGAAGCTGCTTTGCCGAGTATTATGGTAAAACTAGAAAGAATGGGCTGCAGTAAATCGGTTGTAGGATTGGTAATTCCGACTGGATATTCTTTCAATCTCGATGGAACTTCGATTTATCTTTCCATGTCAGTAATTTTCTTAGCACAGCTATACGATGTACATTTGAGTTTCTTCGAAATCCTAACCGTTATCGGAATTTTAATGATTACTTCGAAAGGTGCGGCGGGAGTTACCGGAAGCGGTTTTATTGTTTTAGCATCTACATTAACGGCGCTTCATAAAATTCCCGTTGAAGGTTTGGCCTTTTTATTGGGAGTTGATAAATTTATGAGTGAAGCCAGAGCAATTACAAATTTGATAGGCAACACAGTAGCAACCATTATAATTTCTAAAACAGAAAGAGATTTTACAGAATTGAATCTTGATCCAGTTTTAGAAGAGTAGATTTTTTAAGGTTCAAAGGCTCACAGTCACAAAGGGACAAAGTTTTTAAATCCTTTGAACCTCTGCACCTCTGAACCTTTGTTACTTTAAATGTTGCTTTAAAAGAAACTAAGCCTCATCTTTTGTAGCACGAACCAAACTGATTCCTGACATAAAAAAAACGATTCCTAGTACACCGTAGATAATTAATGATTTGATATCTCTTGTTTCTCCAGATGTGCTGGCAAAAATTACAGCAGTATATATAAGTCCTACTATTCCTAGGATTGTCAATAATCCTCCGAAAAATCTTTTTAGGTTCATGATTGTTAGATTTAAAAGTTCTTATTCAAATGTATAATTGAAATAGACAAAAGTTGTTATACAATTGTTGGTGAAAGATTATATGATTACAAGCAAGAACTTGTGAGAAAATAAAATAAGGTTTTAAAGTTTTACATTGTTCAATTGCTATTTTTAACCAATTGATAGACAATGAATAATAATTCTCAAATAAAAAAACCTTGATACGTCAAGGTTTTTCTATTTTAAATTCTAAGCCGATATTACGAACGCTTTCAATTTTGATTTTTGGATCTGAATTAAAATATTTTCGAAGCCTGCTGATAAAAACATCCATGCTTCGGCCTGAAAAATAATCATCTTTTTTCCATACAGACATTAAAATTTGATCTCTCTTTAATAACTGATTGTGATTCAGATATAAATACTCAATAAGAGAAGCTTCTTTCTCTGTAAGCTGTTGTACGTGATTTTTATTGTTGAGTGTTAATCTTTCATTATCAAAAATATAAGAACCAATTTCAATAATATTGTTTCCTTCCAGACTTCTTTTTTGTTCGATTCTTTTTAGAATATTCTGCAAACGGAGAAACAGCTCATCGACTTCAAAAGGTTTTACGATATAATCGTCCGCGCCTAATTTTAAACCAATGATTTTGTCTTCTTTTAACTTTCTTGCCGTCAGGAAAATAAATGGAATTTCAGGATTGATCGTAATTATTTTTTCAGCCAATGAAAATCCGTCCAATTTGGGCATCATCACATCAAAAACACAAATATCAAAAGTCTGGTTTTTGAAATACTCTAAAGCTATTTCGCCATTTTCTGCCCAGATTACTTCAAATTGATGCAGTTCTAAGTATTGTTTTAAAATTGCTGCAAAATCAAAATCGTCTTCAGCTAAAAGTAATTTTTTCAAAATAAGGTAATTAAACTTTTAATAAAATAGTAAACTGTGTTCCTTTTCCTAACTCACTCACAACGTTGACAGAGCCTTGATGCGCTTTTATAATTTGAGAAACATAATACAAACCTAATCCTAAACCTTTTGTATTATGAAGATTTCCTTGTTCTACGCGATAGAATTTGTCAAAAAGAAACGATTGTTTGTTTTTAGCAATCCCAATTCCATCATCTTCAATGCTTATCGCAAACTGATTTTCAACTATTCTAGTTTTGATAGTAATCGTACTGGAACCATATTTTACGGCATTTTCCAACACATTCAAAAAAGCAGTTGTCAAGTGAAATTTATCTAAAACTAAAATCGTTTTCTGGGTTTGAAAATCGGTTTTTAGAGTGATTTTTGGAAACGTAATTTTAAAATCATTTACAATAGAAAGCAGAAAATCTTCTGTTTCGATTCTTTCTTTTTGTAATTCCAATTCATTTTCTGCCAAAGAATTTGCCATAACCTGATCAATCAAATTTTGAAGGCGATTGTTCTGACGCGAAATTGTATTGACAATTGCATTGAAATTTTCATCGTTGTCACGAATGTTCTTCTGCTCCAAAATTTTTGTTGAAATTCCTAAAGTTGCCAAAGGCGTTTTGAGTTCGTGTGTGATATTATTGATGAAATCGGTTTTAACATCACTTACTTTTTTCTGTTTAATTAGTGCTTTTAGCGCAATTACAAAAAGTGTGATCAGCGTGAGAATCGATAATAATGACAAAATTAAAATGAATGTCATTCGTCTTAAAATAATCATTTCCCAATCGATAACCGAGACGTACATCGAATCTTCTGTCAGTAATTTATATTCTTGATTATCAAAGTTTCCGTTTGTGGTTCCAACATAACTTCTCACCAAAAAAGCATTGTTTAACGAAGTCAGATTACCGTATAATTTATTTTGGATAAAAGGTTTTGCAGAGAAAATGGTATCAGCTTTTGCAGCGTTTTTGTAGAGTATAAATTTATTGAGAACAATCGCAAAATCAATTTTGAAATTGGGCAAATCCCTTTCGAATTTTCGTTTAATTTTCTGTGTTAATGCATTTTCGAATTCATTTTCTAGAATTCCATTTTTAATATCCAGTTTGGATTTTTTTCCTTTAAGATAATTCTCAGACAGACTTTTATAAAGTGCTTCTTTTCTAGCAACCAACGCCGAATCGATATCACTGTAATTATTACTAATCTGTGCAATTTCATTTTTAATCTGCGTATGAAACTGCGCCACTTTATATTCGTAAGCGGTTTTTACCAAATAGCATTGTACCGTCATTAAAACAATTAATGCGACGACAGAAAAGGCGATTAATAAATTGATTCTTTGCTTCATTTATAACACGGCGATTAAGCTGCTTTTTTTGTGAAATTCGCATGCTGATCTTTAAAAATTGCGTTCGATTTCTCGATTCAAAAATAATGCTTTTAAAAGACAATCTGGAGATTAACCCCGCATTAACCTTCAATTAACTTTCGGAATTGGTTTTTCAAAGCACTTTTGCATTGTCATTAACCAAAACTTTTATTTCAAAAATGAATATTTACCTGCCGCTAAAACTTTTGATAGCTTTTATGCTTTTTTGTCTTTCATTTATGGCAAACGCTCAAAACGAAACTCCTAAAGATTCCATCTCGCAAAAACTAAATGAAGTTGTTATTACTCAAAACAAAAAGACTTTTACCAATTCAAACGGCAATATAAAAGTGGATGTTGCCAACTCAATTTACAACGCAATTCCCAATCCTGTTGATTTGCTTTCCAGACTTCCATTGGTGCAGGTAAGCCCAAATCGTGAAAGCGTTTCAATTGTAGGCAAAGGAAATCCGCTTATTTATATCGACAATCAAAGAGTGGGAATGAATGAGTTAAATACTTTAGCTGTCGCTGATATCAAAACGATTGAAATCATTCAAAATCCGTCTTCAAAATATGAAGCTGAAGGACGTGCGGTCATTTTGATTACCAGAAAGTTGAGTAAAAAAGATAGTTTTAGAACTGAAATTAGCGAAACAGCTTCCTTTAAGAAAAATTACAATAATTACTTAGGTTTCAATTCGAGTTTCAAAAAAAATAAACTGGAATGGAAAGCTAATTTTAATTACAACAAACTCGAACGGTGGGAAAATCATAGTATTGCGTATCGAATTCCTCAAGCGGGAATAATTTCAGATTATGATGTTTCGGCAGTTACCAAAAGAAATCAATATATTTTTGGCGGAGGTTTATTTTATAAAATAAATGAAGAAGATTACTTCTCGGTGAACATAAATGGTAAAAGTCAAGGCGATAATTTTGATATTAATACCTTTACTTTTAATAAAAATCAGAACGAAGAAAACAACGTTTATACTTTTAGCGATAATTCTAGCTCAAAGAATTTTATCAATTCATTTGTCAATTATTCAAAAAAAATAAAAGCAATCGATACTAAGCTTTTTGCAGGTTTTCAGTATTCCAATTTCAATCAGCATTTGTGGAGCTTGGTGCAGAATAATTACAATGAAACCGAATTGGAACTATCTCAAGGCCGTGATCAAAAATTTAATGTTGATGCTTTTTCGGGAAGAATTGATTTAGAAAAAAAGTTTAAAAACGAAATGAATTGGGAATACGGCGGACTTTATTCTGCCGCAAAATCAAAATCTAATTATGATGTTTTTGATTATGATAAAAATGAAAACACCACTTTTGATTATAATTTTAAAGAAGCCAATTTAGCAGCATATTCCCAGCTTTCTGGAAAAATTAAAAAAGCAGCATTCTCGGTTGGACTTAGAATTGAAAACACCAATGTCAAAGGAAAATACAGTACAGACAATTCTTTTTTAATTGATAAAAATTATACCAATCTTTTTCCAAAAGCACAGTTTTCTTATGCGATAGACAGTACTAAAAGTTTAAGTGTCGATTATTCTAAAAGCATTTCGAGACCCAATTATTCTTCGTTAAGTATGATTGCAACTTACATAAATCCGTATTTTATTTATGGCAGCAATATCAATTTAGGGCCTACTTTTATGGATGTTGTTTCGACGGTTTTTCAGTATCATGATAAGTCTTTAAAAGTAACTTTATATCAAAATAAAAATCCTGTTTATCAAGATTTTGTTTTTGACAATCAGAATAATGTGCTGACTTTTACGGAGAAAAATTTTCAAAAAGAGTCAGGGTTTAATATCGAATTAACAGTGCCTTTTACCTATAGATTTTGGACCAATACAAACTCTTTAGTTTTTACTAAAAACAAAATTGAAGATGAAAATGCATTATTCAATTCGTCTAAACCTTATCTATATTATTACTCTAACAATACTTTTAAGCTTCCAAAAGATTTTACATTTGTTCTGTCTTTTTGGGGAGCAACCAAACAAAAAGAAGGTGTTTTTGAACGAAATGCAAAGCTGATTTTTGATATGTCGCTGGCAAAATCCTTCGGTAAAAACTGGAATTGTACTTTAAGCTATAATGATATTTTTAAAAACACGATTTATACAGAGCGATTCACAATCAATGACATAGTATCTAGAGCGAGATATTTGGTTGATGCGAATGAAGTTTCAATTACACTTCGTTATTCTTTTGGAAAAATAAAAGAAAGTGAATTTAAAGAAAAAAGCGTTAATGAAAATGAGAGCAGGATTCGATAGCTCGATTGCGTGTAATTATTTGCGGAGATTTCTCTTTCGTCAAAACAGTCATTTCGTTTAGATATAAACGTAAAAAGAGTCTAATTTTAGACTCTTTTTATATCTTTTAAAAAACTATCCTTCGTCTTCTTCAGTATCTTTTTTAGAACTGTCATGTGGCAGTTCTTCATCATCATCGGTTGAATTTAGTTCGAAGAAACTAAAAAACGAACCGCCGTAACTTTTTTGAAAAGAAAAATTACTCAAATGATCCATTTTAGTATACTTTGAATGCTCGATAATCATCATGCCGTCATCTTCTAGTAAACCTTTTTCAAAAACCGTTAAAACAACTTTTTCGAACGTAGCCTGGTCCAATCCGTATGGCGGATCTGCAAAAATAATATCGTATGTAGTTTTGCAGTTTTCCAGAAATTTAAAAACATCGCTTTTAGTTGCAGCAATATCAAAGTCATATTCTGATGAAATTTGCTTGATGAATTTAACGCATCCGAAATCGCCGTCAACAGACGTAATTGGCGCGCTTCCACGTGAAGCGAATTCATAACTAATATTGCCAGTTCCCGAAAATAAATCCAGAACCTTTAAGCTGTCAAAACTAAAATGATTATTCAAAACATTAAACAATGCTTCTTTACTCATATCAGTCGTTGGTCTTACAGGTAGATTTTTTGGCGGAAAAATTCTGCGTCCTTTATATTTTCCTGAAATGATTCTCATGATTGAAATAAGATATAATGTTTTTGATTTTGAGCAGTTGTAAAATTGTTCTTTTCCTGCAGTTTTGTTACGTCTAGAAAAGAAATATGACGGATATATTTGTATGCAATTGCATAGAAAGGATCATTTTCTGTAATGGTTCCCAGCAATTCTAATTGAAAACTTTCTGGATTCAGACTCAATTGTTCTGCGGTAAACAAAATGTAATAAATAAAATCTTCCGGAGTATTGTATTCAAAAGAATTAAACAATAAAAGCTTCTGATTTTGAACAACAATGATTTCGAAATTTCCCGGATTGAAATTCACAATCATTTTCTTATCATCATTATTACGAGAATTATCCAAAATCTTTTCGACCAAAATACTGTTCGCATGTTTGTAGTCAAAAGACCCAACGTTATCAATCAGGAAATTATTGATATTCACATACGGAATATAAACGGCATTCATTTCATAATTAGAAATTTGATCGAAAGTAAAAAAGTCAGTTTCAAATACTTTTGTAGTGTATTGAAGATAACTTCCTAAATAATTTTCATCAAACAAAGCAGTCGGAACAAAAGTTGAAAGATTGTTGGTATGAATAACCATTACTTCATCGTACGTGTTTTTTAATTCAGGATTATTCTTAAATGCATCAGCAAATAAGTCCTCAATTTTTGTTGATTTATTCGAATTGTCAAATTGAATTTCTTTAAAAGATGTGATGACATTATTTAAAGTATCAAAACAGCAATATGAAAATCCAGTCAGAGAAACCTGAATAGAAAGTTTTTTGTAATTTTTTGAAGTAATGTTAGTGTTTTGTAATGACATAGTTGATTTACAATTCGTTACCTGTTTTAAATCAAGAAAGAATTTAAGCGACCACAAACTTACAAATTAAAAAGGAACAATTATAACTGCAATTTCAAAAAACAAATGGAATTAAACTTTAATCTAAGGTTAAGAAAAAGTTTATTTATTTGAAATTAAATAAGTTAGGGTGTTTGCTTTTGATTATTTGTGGATTCTGTATTTTAAATTTAAAAGTTCGGAATTTGGAATTTGATTTTGGAATTTAAAATTTGAATTTTGCCATTGCCGTTTAAAAAACCGATCTTTGTCTTTCAATAATATTATATGAATTCTGCACTGTTTTACGGTATTTTACAAAAACGATTTCCTTTTGCTCCAACTCACAAACAGGATATTTTTTTTCAGAAGATTGCAATTTTTTTAACGGAACCTCAAAACGACACCATTTTCGTTTTGAAAGGATATGCTGGAACGGGAAAAACAACCGTAATCTCTACTATCGTCAATAATTTAGGAGATATCAATAAAAAGTTTGTTTTGCTGGCACCAACTGGACGCGCCGCAAAAGTAATCGCAAATTATTCAAATACGCCAGCGTTTACGATTCATAAAAAAATATATTTTCCTAAAAAATCATCGGGTGGAGGAGTGGCTTTTACCAAACAGGTTAACAAGCACAAAAACACCATTTTTATCGTCGATGAAGCTTCTATGATTTCAGACAGCACCTTAGACAGCGGTTCACTTCTGGACGATTTAATTAATTATGTCTATTCTGGAAACAATTGTAAAATGATTTTGTTGGGAGACACGGCACAGCTTCCGCCGGTAAACTTAGATATTAGTCCAGCACTTGATATTCAGACATTAGGAATTCATTACGATAAAGAAATTGAACATATCGAACTAGACGAAGTAATGCGTCAGGAAGAAAGTTCTGGAATTTTATATAACGCCACAGAATTACGTGAATTGCTGAAGGAGAGTTTTATAACCGAGTTCCGATTTAATGTAAAAAAGTTTAAAGATATTATTCGTTTAACGGATGGCTATGATATTCAGGATGCTATAAATATGGCGTACAGTAATTACAGCATTGAAGATACTGCTTTTATTGTTCGTTCGAATAAAAGGGCAAATCAATACAACGAACAAATTAGAACCCGAATTTTATTCAAAGAAAGTGAACTTTCGGTGGGTGATTTTTTGATGGTTGTAAAGAATAATTATTTCTGGCTCAAAGAAACCGATGAAGCCGGATTTATTGCCAACGGAGATATTATCGAAGTTTTAGAGTTATTCGGAATCAAAGAATTGTACGGATTTACTTTTGCTAAAGTAAAAATAAGAATGGTCGATTATCCCGATCAAAAACCTTTTGAAACGGTTTTGATTTTAGATACTTTAAAAAGTGAATCTCCATCTTTAACTTACGAAGAATCAAATCGTTTGTACGAAGAAGTTATGAAAGATTACGAGGATGAATCTACAAAATACAAGCGTTTTCAAAAAGTAAAAGAAAACGAATATTTTAACGGATTACAGGTGAAATTCTCGTACGCCATTACTTGTCATAAATCGCAAGGAGGGCAGTGGAACACGGTTTTTATTGAACAGCCTTTTTTGCCAAACGGAATCGATCGCGATTACATACGATGGCTATACACAGCAATGACACGTGCTAAAAATAAGTTATATTTGATAGGATTTAAAGACGAGAATTTTGAAGAGTAAAAACACGAATTTCACGAATTAGCACGAATTAAATAAAAAACAATTTGTGTAAATCTGTGAAATTGGTGTTTGAAATTATATAGCAATGACAACATTAAACGATTTACATTCGATTTCATCAACGTTTTCGAATACTGATAAAATGCCAGTTTTGTTTTTAGGACACGGAAGTCCGATGAATGCAATTGAGGAAAATCAGTTTGTGGCGGGTTTTCGTGATTTGGCTAAGACATTGCCGCAACCTAATGCTATTTTATGTGTTTCGGCGCATTGGTTTACAAAAGGAACGAAAGTTACGGCAATGGAAATGCCCAGAACCATTCATGATTTTGGAGGTTTTCCGCAGGCACTTTTTGATGTGCAGTATCCCGCAAAAGGGAGTCCCGAACTAGCAGTTGAAACACAGAAAATCCTAGATCCTGTAATGGTCGAATTAGATGAACATTGGGGATTAGATCACGGTGCTTGGAGTGTAATTAAACATTTGTATCCGAATGCAGATGTTCCTGTAATTCAATTAAGTATCGATTATACCAAATCGGGTCAGTATCATTTTGAATTGGCTCAGAAATTACAGGCATTGCGATACAAAGGCGTTTTAATCATCGGAAGCGGTAATATTGTCCACAATCTTAGAATGGTCGATTTCAGAAATTTTGATAAAGACAATTACGGTTACGATTGGGCAATTGAAGCTCGTGAAACTGTGAATAATTATTTGCTTGATGGAAATTTCCAACCTTTAATTAATTTTGAAAAATTGAATAAAGCCATTCAATTGGCAGTTCCAACACCCGAACATTATCTTCCGTTATTGTATACGTTAGGATTAAAAGATAAAGGTGATGATTTAAGTCTGTTTAATGATAAATTACTGGCAGGTTCATTAAGTATGACTTCAGTAAAATTGATGTAAAAAAACTTTGAGAATCTCTGTGAAAACTCTGTGTATCTCTGTGGTAAAGTTATAACGCAAAGTGTCACAAAGATTCGCAGAGAAAAAATAAATTTAAAAATAGAAGAATGAAAATAATAGCGGTAATTCCAGCCCGATATGCTTCAACTCGTTTTCCTGCAAAATTGATGCAGGATTTAGGAGGGAAAACTGTGATTTTAAGAACTTACGAAGCGGCAGTTTCAACAAATTTGTTTGACGATGTTTTTGTAGTAACCGATTCTGATTTGATTTTTGAGGAAATCGTTTCAAATGGCGGAAAAGCGATTATGAGCATCAAAGAACACGAATCTGGAAGCGACCGAATTGCAGAAGCTATTGCAGATCTTGACGTTGATATTGTGGTGAATGTTCAAGGCGACGAACCTTTTACAGAAGCAGAACCTTTGGCACAAGTTTTATCTGTTTTTGAAAATGATACAGATAAAAAGATTGATTTAGCTTCGCTAATGCGAGAAATTACTAATGAAGATGAAATCAATAATCCGAACCATGTAAAAGTTGTCGTAGACCAATCGCAGTTTGCCTTGTATTTTTCTCGTTCAGTGATTCCATATCCGAGAGAGAAAAATGTTGGAGTGCGATATTTTCAGCATATCGGAATCTATGCTTTTAGAAAGCAGGCCTTATTAGATTTTTATAGCCTTCCTATGAAATCTTTAGAAGCTTCTGAGAAACTAGAGCAGTTACGATATTTAGAGTTCGGAAAACGCATTAAAATGGTCGAAACAACTCATGTTGGTATTGGGATTGATACTGCAGAGGATTTGGAAAGAGCTCGAGCAATGCTGCGTGATATTTAGACACGGATAAAACGGATTCGCTTTCGCGAAGACGCTGATTTAAACGGATTTTTATTTCATTGCAAACAATCTCATTTGCTAAGTTCAAATTATAGAGAGATTGCTTCGTTCCTCGCAATGACTCTAACTTTGTGTATATAAAAACAAAAAGCTCCAAATATTTGGAGCTTTTTTAATATCTAAAACATTCTAAATCTTAGTATAAACTAGGAAACTTAGAAGGATTAACTTCGTGCATCATATCATATACTTTCTCAAAAATATCTTCAGCAGAAGGTTTAGAAAAATAATCGCCATCAGTTCCGTAAGCTGGTCTGTGTGCTTTTGCAGCTAGAGTCTGTGGTTTGCTGTCTAAATATTTATAAGCATCCTGCTCTTCTAGAATTTGCTGTAAAATGTAAGCTGAAGCGCCACCAGGAACATCTTCGTCGATTACTAAAAGACGATTTGTTTTGGCAATACTTTTTACAATATCTTTATTGATATCAAACGGAAGTAGAGATTGAATATCAATTACTTCACAGTCAATTCCTAAATCTAATAATTCGTTAGCTGCTTGCTGCACCAGTCTTAAAGTTGATCCGTAAGAAACTAAAGTAATATCAGCACCTTCTTTTAAGGTTTCTACAACACCAATCGGCGTTTTAAATTCACCAAAATTCAGAGGTGTTTTTTCTTTTAAGCGGTAACCGTTTAAACATTCAATTACCAAAGCAGGTTCGTCGCACTCTAAAAGTGTATTGTAAAACCCTGCGGCCTGCGTCATGTCTCTTGGAACCAAAACGTGAATACCACGAATTGCATTGATAATCATTCCAATTGGAGAACCAGAATGCCAGATCCCTTCCAAACGGTGTCCGCGGGTTCTAATGATTAATGGTGCTTTTTGTTTTCCAACAGTTCTATATTGTAAAGTAGCTAAATCGTCACTCATGATCTGAATAGCGTACAATAAATAATCTAAATACTGAATTTCAGCAATTGGACGTAAACCTCTCAAAGCCATTCCAATTCCCTGTCCGATAATAGTTGCTTCACGAATTCCGACATCGGCAACACGAAGTTCTCCGTATTTTTCCTGCATGCCTTCTAAACCTTGATTTACGTCACCAATGTTTCCAACATCTTCACCAAAAATTAAAGTTTCTGGATATTTAGAAAATAAAGCATCAAAGTTATCACGAAGAATCATTCTTCCGTCCAAATCTGGTTTAGCATTTTCGGCATATTTAGGAAGCACTTTTTCTACAGAAAATACATTTTGAGAAGATTCAGAATGCAGATTGCTGCTGAATTTTTCCTGAGTTTCTGCAATGAAATTTGTAATCCAGTTTGATAAAAGCAATTTGCTGTTTGGAACTTCAATAAAACGAAGAATTTTTCTAGCGTAAACCAATAATTCCTTTTTTAAAGGAGCTTTGATAGCGCCTAATTCAGAAATCAATTTTTTGATTCTGTCTTTATGATTAATGCTTGCTTCAGCAATTTGTTCTAGTAAGCTCAGAAGATTTTTTTGATCTTCTATAATTGGGTTAATGAAAGAATTCCAAGCCTCTTTTTTAGCTTCAAGAACCTCTTTCTTTATTTCAAAATCAAGTTCTGCCAATTCTTCTGGAGAAGCAATATTAATTGCAATCATCCATAAACGCATTTGACGAATACAGTCAAAATCTTTTTCCCAAGCCAGTCTTTCTGCATTTTTGTAACGTTCGTGAGAACCAGAAGTAGAGTGGCCTTGTGGCTGCGTTAATTCGTTTACGTGAATCAAAACCGGAATATGTTCTTCGCGTGCAATTGCTCCAGCTCTTTCATAAGTTGAAACCAATTCGGCATAATCCCAGCCTTTTACTCTAAAGATTTCATAACCTTTAGCGTCTTCATCGCGTTGATATCCTTTTAATATTTCAGAAATATTTTCTTTAGTAGTTTGATGTCTGGCGTGAACAGAAATTCCGTATTCATCATCCCAAACACTCATTACCATCGGAACTTGTAAAACCCCTGCAGCGTTTATAGTTTCGAAAAATAAACCTTCAGAAGTACTTGCATTACCGATAGTTCCCCAGGCAACTTCATTTCCATTTACTGAAAATTTGTCTTTGATGGTAATTCCGTCAACATTTCTATAAATTTTAGAAGCCTGCGCCAATCCTAATAATCTTGGCATTTGTCCTGCAGTTGGAGATATATCTGAGCTTGAATTTTTTTGTTTCGTTAAGTCTTTCCAAGAACCATCTTCGTTTAAACTGTGCGTTACAAAGTGCCCGCCCATTTGTCTTCCGGCAGACATTGGATCATAAGCTAAATCGGTATGACCATATAAACCAGCAAAAAACTGTTTAGCATCCAGTTCGCCAATAGCCATCATAAAAGTTTGATCGCGATAGTATCCAGAACGGAAATCACCATTTTTAAAAGCTTTTGCCATTGCCAGCTGTGGAACTTCTTTTCCATCACCGAAAATTCCAAATTTGGCTTTTCCTGTTAGTACTTCTTTTCGACCTAAAAGACTACATTCACGGCTTGTTACAGCAATTCTATAGTCATTCAATACCTCAGTTTTGAAATCTTCAAATGTCAGTGTAGTATTGTTTTTTTCTTTTATCATAATCTTGAAGGGTCATGTTTATGTCGCGAAATTACTTAAAAACAATCAATAATCATAATTCTTTAAACTAAATATAATTTAATTATTTGTATTTAAAATCAAAAAACTACGTACTTTTTTTATGCTATTTCTATTTAAAATTTATTATTATTGATAATTTCGCAAGTTTTTGTTTAAAATTTATTCGATTAAAACCATTTTCGGGTAAAAAGTGTGACTAAAGTTTTTGGCGAAAAAGTGATAATAAATCGTATTTTTTCATTGTATTTTGTTTGTGCTATTTCCCATCCGTTATTAGAATAAACAGGAAAATAGAGTTCAAAGTAGTCTGGAACAAGATTTAAACGCACACCAGTATCATAAGCAAAGAACTCTTTTTGGTGTTTATTTTTAAGGAAACCAATATCGCCATAAAGTTCAATCCAATTCCAAACGGCATAACTAGTATTCAAAGTGGTCATCCATTGATTGGCAAACGCAGGTTCTAATTGTGATTTAAAACCTCCCTCTGCAATTACATACTGCTGACTAAAAAAACCGCTGGTTTCAGATCTTCCAAAAAGATTGTAATCAAACAAATAATCGGTTGGCCGGTCTAGACCAAAACTAAAATAATCTGAATTTGTTTTGTTGTACAAGAAACTTCCAGCGTACAATCTTAAGTTTAGTTTACGATTGTTCTCAAATAATCTTCGGTATTCAACTTCTCCTGATACTTTTCCAAATCCACCCGAAAATTGCAAATCGGTCATAAAACTAAAATGGTCAATCAGTTCAGTTTTGGTGTTTGAATAACGTGCATTAAAAACAGAATAATTAGGCTCAGAGTTATCCGTAATAAATTCGCTCGCTTCTCGCTTTACAATAATCTGGCGAAATAAAAATTGTTGTTTTCTATTGTCTCTAAAATCTTTTTCGCGAATGCGGAACAGCACCATCGGATTCAATCTCAAATAAGTAGCGTCTGGTGCGTAATGAAAATAATTTTGACTAATGGAATAACGAACATTGTATAAAGTGGAGTTTCTGTAATATTGATTCCAAGAAAAAGCAGACGAACCAGATATCGTTCCCGCTTTAAGGGAATAAGCTGGATTAATATCAAAATTAAAAGGTTTGTCTAAAATCGTCTTATTGCTAAAGCGAATTCCAGGCGTAAAACCATCATAATAATTATAAGTCAGCGTCGGAAGATATAAGATCTGATTGTAAAAAGGATCTTCTAAATCTTTGGCGAAGTTAAATTTAATTGGGCGATTGGTTACTGCAATATGTTTTAGCGATTTCCAATTATTTCTTTGGTTGTATTCTGGAACTTCATTATCGTAGTTTAAAACAATTTTATCAGCATTCTTTCTGTCGAATTCATAAACAGAATCCTTTGTTTTAGGTTCGATCCATTCTTTAAAAACAACTTCCTTTTTTTTAATTCCGTAAACGGGAATCGGAGCGTAAAATCCAGTTTTGTTTTTAATTGAAAATTTAACGCTGTCTGCAGTTCTAGAAACATTAGAGAATTTATAGTCGATAATGTCTCGAGAATCAATAATAGTATTAAAGAACCAATCTAGATTTTTGGGACTTTTTTTGGTTAATATTTTTTCAAAATCGTAGCGGTTTGTTTGTTGTTGTTTGTTGAGATTGTAAAATTCCTTTACACTTTCTGGAACAATATCATGATTCAGATAATCATCTAAATAACTCAAACTTAATCCAGCTCGATATTTACTGGCAATCTGTTCGTTGAATTTGATTAAAGTATTCTTGGGATCTCCCAGAGGCTGATCTAAATTTTTACGAGCCATTAACATGTAATAATAGCTGTATTGCTCATTAAAAGTTAAGTTGGTAATGTTGTAACTTTTAAAAAGCTTCATGTTTGAAAGTCTTCCCAGCATTTTTTGATCCAGGTGATTCTCTTCCATATATTTCATCATGGCATAAATCTGAATTCCATCATAAACCCAGTTGTCTTTTCGCGGATCCAAACGAAGACTGTTTTGGAGATAAGTATTTAAAAATGTCTTTAAAAACTGAATTTCAAATATAAAATCATCTGAAAACGGACTAATAAAAGAAGGAAGCTGATTTAATCCATAAAACGGATTTCGATCATAATCTATTTGAGAAACTGTTATTTTTTCATGCGGATATTTACCAATAAAGTTTTCTGCAAAAGAAGAAACTCGATCAATAATTATAGCTTTTTGAATTTCATCGATCTTCTTGCTTTTCAAATTAGTTGCAATTTCTATTGATTCATTCGCATAAGTTCGAAATCCGTTTTGCTTTTCTATAAAAAGACTAAAGTCGGTTCTGTCTTTACCAGAGAAGGAATAAATACTGTAATCGCTATTGCTTACATCTTTAGAAACCGAATTAAGGTCTGTTGTAATAGAATATTGATTCGGGATTTTAATAGCAATTTCGTAACTAGTTACTGCGTTGGCAATATCATCAAGATTGAAATTGTTGTACTTTATAAAATTATGATCTTCAAAACGCGCAGGACTTATAAACCAATTTTTCAAAGCCATTCCGCCATTTTGGTCAAAACCAAAACGAGTAAATTTGTCGTTTGGAATTTTTGAAATGTAAGTAAGATGTAAATCTATTTTTTCTCCAGGCGCCAATTTCCTGTTTAATTTTACCGTAATATAATCTGGATTTTTACCGTCTCTTTCCCATTCAAGAGCTATAAAATTGGGATCCAAAAGGTTTAGAATTGTAGTTTTTCCCCTGTCAGCAGCTTTGGCCAAATGAAAACCTCTATAAAATTCATCAGAAAATCGTTTTGCCAGAGGTGTGTTTTTATCAGCAAAAGCATTATTCCAGTCGTTTAAAACAATCGAGACTAAAGAATCATTCGAAGTATTGTAATACGTAATATCTTGTTTTACATTCAGTGTTTTCAATTCAAGATTTACCGCCACCTCCATCTTAGACAGATGTTGTGCATGAAGTTTTATCGAACTGAATAAAACTAAAATAGAGCAGATAATTTTAAAAAAGAATTTCAAGAATGGCGCAAAATTTATGAGTTATATACTTAAGTTACGTATATAAAGTTACTTCGGATTTTTGTAAAAATAGCATAAAAAAAGCTGTTTAAAAAAACAGCTTTCAATTTTTACGTATTTGAAGTAAAATTTAACCATATAAGTTATATAAGTTCATATAAAAGTATTGTTTTAAACGTTGCGCTTAAACGCTTATATCACTTATCTGTATAGCTTAAATTTAGAAATTCGGACTTAAATCGTATTTCTTGTAGAATTTATCTAATACGTCAACAACTTCATCTTCAGTATCTACAATCTTAAATAAGTTTAAATCTTCTGGGCTTACTGTATGCATTTTTTCAACCAATACCGTTTTTACCCATTCGATTAAGCCAGACCAAAATTCAACTCCAACCAAAATGATTGGGAATTTTCCAATTTTCTTAGTCTGAATCAATGTGATCGCTTCAAACATTTCGTCCAAAGTTCCAAAACCACCTGGCATAACCACAAAACCTTGCGAATATTTAACGAACATTACTTTTCTCACAAAGAAATAATCGAAATTCAAGTTTTTATCATGATCGATATACGGATTAAAATGTTGCTCAAAAGGAAGTTCGATATTCAATCCAACCGAAGTTCCACCGCCCAAATGTGCGCCTTTATTTCCAGCTTCCATAATTCCGGGACCACCTCCTGTAATCACACCGTAACCTGCTTTACTAATTTTGTAGGCAATTTTTTCAGCTAGTAAATAATATTTATCATCTGGTTTGGTTCTCGCAGATCCAAAAATCGAAACACAAGGACCAATACGTCCCATTGCTTCGTAACCATTTACAAACTCAGACATAATTTTAAAAATCGCCCAGCTGTCATTGGTTCTAATTTCATTCCACGTTTTTTGTTTCAAACGGTCCTGAATTACTTTATCTTCATCATTATCAAAATCTTCTAATCTCATTTTAGGTATTTTAATTTATTATTTTATTATGTTTTTCCTCATTGTCATCATGAACTCAGACTATGAATAAGGAGCTGATTCCTGCTGTCCGCTATATTCCAGATAAACAAAAACTATGGCTAAAAAGCCTTGTTTTTCTAAATCGGGAGATGCCGCTCCCATCAGGGCTAGGGCAGTTGGTTCCAAAATAAACAATTGGTTTAATTTAAAGATCTCTCTTTAAAACTTTGAAGTTTTCAGAAAAAGCGGATACTAAATTAACGCTTTTTTCTAGAATTGTTATAAAATGAGGGATTAATTAAATTGTAAAAGTAACAGAATTCGACTTTTTTTGTGTATGCGTGTTGAATACCAGTGGCTTGTGAAGTAAGTAAAATATTTTTTTTTAATAATAATTTATCTTTCTAGTTCTTTTAGAATGGATAGATCCATTTCTAATAATTGTGATTGTAATCCAATTATCATTCATGTCATATTGATAATCGTATTCCAAACCATTAGAATCTTTATCGTAGTTACTATCAGATTTTATTATCTCAGAAATAACATTATTATTTTCGTCATATTTATAATTAAAAATTACCCCTTCATTAGATAATTCAACAATGTTGTTTTTTGCATCAAATTCAAAGCCATAAGTACCAGTGACTTTAAATTTAGTCGAATTAACTGAATTAATTCTGTTGAATTCGTCATATTTTATAGTGATTGAATTTTCTATTTTATTTGAAAAAAAATGATCAATTTTTGAAAATTCACCCTTTTTATCTAAATAGTAAATCTTTTTTTGAGGATTTGAATTGAATATTGTTGAATCTTTTTTTAATTCTTGAATGCTATGATTCTTATCTCCAAAATTATATGTTTTTTCAGTAATGGTATTATCCGCATATTCAAAAAGAGATAAAGACCCAAAAATGAATGGTACATTTTCTCTGATCTCATATTGATATTTTTTTACTAATTTATTTTTGTCTATGTATTGATAATCTTCAATATGTCTTTCGATAATATTTTGTTTTTGATCATAATTGGTAAGTGATTTTTTTATGATATTATTGTTGTAATCGTAGAAAATACTATCTGTAGAAGATAATTTATCCGCAATATTGGTTCCAATAGCGTAGGATTGTCTTGTAATAATTTTGTTGGAGTAATTGAAAGTTATTTTTTTATGGTAATAAAAATTCTCAATCTTTTGTATTTTACCATCACGTGTAAACTCTATGAAATACATTTTAGCTTTATTATTATTGTAATAATAACTAACATCTTTAATAGGTTTGTTTTTATTGAAAAAAAAGTCTTCTAAATTAATTTCAAAATAATAATCATAATAAGCCTGATAATTCGGTGTTGGGTTAATGCTAAATTTATTTTTAATGCTTCGATAAGTATTTTTCGGATAATTAAAAGTTTCTATTTGCTGACTAAATATAGCATGATTTACAAATAACAAAATGTAAAAGATTTTCTTCATATACTTAAAATATTACTCCAATTCTTTTTTCAAAAACTTAGCCGTATAACTTTTTTTATTCTTTGCTACTTCTTCAGGAGTTCCTTTAGCAACCAATTGTCCGCCGCCTTTTCCTCCTTCTGGGCCAATATCGATAATATAATCCGCAAGTTTTATAACGTCCATATTGTGTTCGATAACCAGAATTGTATTTCCTTTATCAACTAGTTTGTTAATTACTTCCATTAAAACGCGAATGTCTTCAAAGTGTAATCCGGTTGTAGGTTCGTCTAGGATATAAAATGTATTTCCAGTATCTTTTTTAGATAGTTCTCCAGCCAGTTTAATACGCTGTGCTTCTCCTCCAGAAAGAGTTGTACTTTGCTGACCAAGAGTAATATAACCTAAACCAACATCTTGGATAGTTTTAATTTTACGGTGTATCTTCGGAATATTTTCAAAAAATGGAACTGCTTCATCAACCGTCATGTCCAAAACATCAGAAATTGATTTTCCTTTGTATCTAATTTCTAAAGTTTCTCTGTTAAAACGTTTTCCCTGACAAGTTTCGCATTCTACGTAAACATCTGGCAGAAAGTTCATTTCGATTGTTCTTACTCCAGAACCTTCGCAGGTTTCGCAGCGTCCGCCTTTTACGTTAAAGCTGAAACGCCCCGCTTTATAACCACGAATCATGCTTTCAGAAGTCATGGTAAACAGATTTCTAATTTCTGTAAAAACTTCGGTATAAGTCGCTGGATTTGAACGCGGTGTTCTTCCAATCGGACTTTGATCTATATCAATTACTTTGTCAATATGTTCTAAACCTTCAATCTTTTTATAAGGCTGTGGTTTTTTTACGCCATTAAAATAATACGCATTTAAAATCGGGTAGAGCGTCTCGTTAATTAAAGTCGATTTACCACTTCCAGAAACTCCAGTTACGCAGGTTAATTGTCCCAAAGGTATTTCAATAGAAACATTTTTCAGGTTATTTCCTGTTGCGCCGGTTAGTTTTAAGAATTTCCCATTTCCTTTTCTACGCTTTTTCGGAATCTCTAATTTCATTTTACCATTCAAATATTGAGCAGTAATGGTATTTGATTTTAAAGTTTCTGCCGGAGTTCCAATACTGATGATTTCTCCGCCGTATTTCCCTGCTTTTGGACCAATATCAATAACGTAATCAGCTGTTTCGATCATGTCTTTATCGTGTTCTACCACAATAACCGAGTTTCCGATATCACGTAACTGCTCCAAAGATTTAATCAGTTTTTCGTTGTCTCTTTGATGTAAACCAATACTTGGTTCATCCAGAATATAGAGAACTCCAACCAATTGCGAACCAATTTGTGTTGCCAAACGAATACGCTGTGCTTCACCACCAGAAAGCGATTTTGAGCTTCGGCTTAAAGCCAGATAATTCAAACCAACATTCATCAAAAAGTTCAAACGATCTTTTATCTCTTTTACCACTTCAGAAGCAATCAAAAGCTGTTTGTCTGATAAATGATTATTCAAATCCTGAAACCAGGCAGTCAAATCAGATATATCCATATCACACAATTCGGTGATATTTTTTTCATTCACTCTAAAAAACTGTGCTTCTTTTTTCAAACGAGAACCATCACAAACGGGACAGTTAATTTCGTCCATAAAATCTTTTGCCCAGCGTTTTATGCTTGTTGTGGCACTTTCATCGTATTGATTTTTGATGAAATTAGAAATTCCTTCAAAATCAATTTTATATTCTCTCGTTACGCCAAGATCTTTTGAGTTTACGGCAAATTTATCTTTTCCGCCATACAAAATCATAGTCATGGCTTCTTCTGGAATTTTCTCGATTGGATCCGTAATTTTAAATCCGAATTTTTCTCCAATGGTTTCTAACTGCTTGAAAATCCAAGAAGATTTATATTCGCCAAGCGGAGCAAAACCACCGCTTTTTATCGATAATTTGGGATTCGGAATAATCTTTTTTACATTGATTTCATGAACAGTGCCTAATCCATTACAATGCGGACAAGCTCCTTTTGGAGAGTTGAAAGAGAATAGATTCGGCTCTGGATTTTGATAAGATATTCCAGTCGTTGGACACATTAAATTTCTACTGAAATAGCGCACTTCATTACTGTCCTGATCTAAAATCATTAAAACATTTTCACCATGATGCATTGCTGTATTAATACTTTCAGCCAACCTTTTCTGATTGTCAGGTGTGTCTTCAATCTGCATTCTATCTACAACAATTTCAATGTCATGGGTTTTGTAACGATCCAGTTTCATTCCAGAAACTAAATCCTGAACTTCGCCGTTTACGCGGACTTTTAAAAATCCTTGTTTGGTAATCTGCTGGAATAATTCGGCATAATGTCCTTTTCTGGCTTTAATTACGGGAGCGAGAATATTAATTCTTTTTCCTTTGTAATCCTGAGTAATCAAATCTTTAATTTGTTCATCAGAATACGAAACCATTTTTTCGCCAGTGTTGTAACTGTAAGCGTCTGCACCACGTGCGTATAGAAGTCGCAGAAAATCGTAAATTTCAGTGATAGTTCCAACAGTCGAGCGTGGGCTTTTGCTGGTAGTTTTTTGTTCAATAGCAATTACAGGCGAAAGTCCGTCGATTTTATCTACATCAGGACGTTCCAACCCGCCGAGGAATTGTCTGGCATATGCCGAAAAAGTTTCAACATAACGACGCTGACCTTCAGCATAGATAGTGTCAAACGCCAAAGACGATTTTCCAGAACCAGATAAACCAGTAATTACAACTAGTTTTTCTCTCGGAATAGAGATATCGATATTTTTTAGATTATGAACTCTTGCACCAAGAACTTCAATAGTATTGTCTTTTTCTAACATAAATTTGAGCAAAACGCAAAGTTACCACTTTGATTTGTTCTTTTTGCACTAGACTATAGAAGTTTATGTTAAAAATTGTAACAAAATGCGCTGATGAAAATCAGCGCATTTTTTACTTTTTTCTATTAAAAAAATAATCTAAATTATTTTGTACTAATATTATTTGATGCTAAAATTTTATTAAAAGCATCTTCTTTCCCATCTTTTTTCATTTGAGCATAAATCATTTGAATTATTTTTTCAGCATCAGTACGATAGGGCGATTTTTGGTCTATATAAATATTATATGCTTTACACATGTTATCTAAACCTTTTTCTGAATCGTTTAAATGCAAGGCATACATTTGTCCAATTCCATAAAAAACTTCTGGATTGTTAGGTTCTATTTGTGCTAGTTTTTCGTATGTCTTTACGGCCTTTTTATAATCTTTTTTATAAGAGTAAACAACAGCAATATTTTGAAGCGGCATTAAACCGTTCGGATCTATTTTTAGTGATTTTTCGTAAGCATCAATCGCTTGGTCGTACTGCTCTAACCTGCGATAGCAAATTCCCATATTATCATATGCAAAAGCAAAATTAGGATCAATTTTTACAGCTTTTTTATAATATTCAATTGCTCCTTTGTAGTTTTCTTTTTTTGTTTCTTCAATTGCGAGCTGATAATTGTCTAAAGCTTCTTTGTTTTTAGAAACAGAGTTCGTATTCTCTTTGTCATTAGCTGCTATTTTATCTTTTAGAGGAACACAATTTGCCATTAAATAACGTTCGATTTTATAATAAATATCCTTGAACTCTGCGGAGTTTTGATCAAAATTCATTTCCATATTTATCTCCTTGTTGCCGCTTGAATCTGTTGCTGCCTTTGATAAATCAAGATTTGCAAATTTTTCTCCCAATTGGTATGCGCCAACTCTTACGCTTATACAAGAATGTATATCTGCAGTTACAGAATCTCTTGCTCTATCTATTGTTGAAATAGAATCAATACATTTACAAGCTTCATCAGCTATTTCAGCCAGCAATTTTTTTGTGTCAATTTTTGATGTTTCCTGCGATTGAGCATTTTCCAATCCAGCAAGTAAAAGAAGAATAATAAAAATGTTTTTCATTCTTAATGGTTTTTGGTTAGTTTTTTTAATATTAAATCATAACCAAATATAGTATATTCTGTATGAATATGTCTATTAATATTTTACCATAAAAATTATTCAATCGTCATAGAACGAAGTTTTGTTCTATAAGCTTCAAGTGCTATTGATTTGGAAATGAAGCCGTGATATTTGCCGTTTCTTAAAACAGGAAGAAATGCCGATTTCGATTTTTCAAATTTACTCATCACGATTTCCATACTGTCAAATGAAGAAATTGTAGCAGCTGGCGTTTTCATTACATCTTTAATCTGGGTATATTTTACGCGGTAAGCATTGAAAATAATTTCTCTAATATCATTAAAATGTACAACGCCGACTAAATCTTTATCATTGTTAACAACTGCGAAAACAACTTGGTTAGAATGTGAAATAAGATCGACCAATTTACTTAAATTTTCATCGGGATGAACGGTTAAATAATCACATTGAATGATGGTGTCGATATCTAAAGTTGAAAGAATATTAGAGTCTTTATTACTGGTAAAGGCGTGACCTTTTTTCGCTAATCCTTTTACGTCAAGCGAATATTTTTCGTAACGTTTAGAAATCGCAAAACTGATGGAAGATACTATCATAAGCGGAATCATTAATCCGTAACCTCCTGTTATTTCTGCAATCAAGAAAATAGCGGTCAAAGGAGCATGAAATAAACCACTCAAAATTCCAGCCATTCCGACCATCGTGAAATTGGTAATAGGAAGTTTTGATAAACCAATAAGTGTTATAAATTTAGAAAAGAAATAGCCTAAATAAGAACCTAAAAATAGAGAAGGAGCAAAGTTTCCTCCATTTCCACCACTTCCAATAGTTAATCCTGAAGCAAAAACTTTAACCATCATTGTGGCTCCCACAAAAAGAAGTAAAACCCATTGGTTGTTTCTAAAATCTGCAAACAAAGTATTGTCTAATAGTTTTCCAGGATCTGTTTCAGACAAAGTTTTGATACTTTCATATCCTTCACCAAACAACGTTGGAAAAATAAAAATTAATAAAGCTAAAAGCGATGAACCAATTAACGCTTTTTTGTATGGATTAATCTGCTGCTTGGAAAAATAATGCTCAACTCTCTGAAAATTTCGAGAATAATAAATAGCAACTAATCCCGTAAGAACACCTAAAACAACGTAAAAAGGAATATTATGAAAATCGAACGTTTCTTGCTTTTTAAAACTCAAAAGAATCGTTTCGTCTAAAACAATTGCGGAAACTAATGCACCTGTTGCAGCAGAAATCATAATGGGTGTAAAGGCAGAAATACTAACATCTACCAGTAAAACTTCAATAGCAAAAAGAACTCCAGCAATTGGAGCATTAAAAGCAGCTGAAATTCCAGCCGCAACGCCACAGCCAATTAATAATGTTCTGTCTTTGTACGGCAGTTTGTAATTTTGAGCGAAATTTGAACCAAATGCAGCTCCAGTAATCACAATCGGACTTTCTAAACCTGCAGAACCTCCCAAACCGACGGTTAAGGAACTGGTAACAATCTGAGCATACATCTGTTTTCTCGGAATAATGCTGGCTTTTTTTGCAACAGCATAAAGTATCTGTGAAGTCCCTTTTTGTATAGAGCCGTTAAGTACTTTTTTTACCACAAAAACCGTCAGTAAAATACCAACAATTGGCAGAATACTATTAATGAAACTTAGTTTTAAAATTCCGTTGATGTAAGTGGCAAAAGAAAATACGCTGTGAGCAAAAGTTTTTAAAACGATTACTGCTAAAGAGCATGAAATCCCAATTAAAACACTTGATAAAAAAATAAACTGCTTTGGAGTCATTAACGATTGCGCCAAAGCAATTATGCTTTCGAGTCTTCTGAAATATTTTTTTAGCATTAGGTTTTAAAAATTATCGTTCTTACAAAATTAGGCTATAATCTTAGATTAAAAAAATAAAAAGGCAGAACTATTAAAAACCAACGGCAGTATCATCTCCACGAAAATCAGCTCCGCCTTCAAGACTTTTATTTGGAAGAACTAAAATTGCATCCACTTTTCCGATTATAGGAGTTGGTTTTTCGTTGATTAGATAATTTTTAGCTTTAAGCTTGTCAATTGTTTTTGTTTCGAAGGTACTAGGTTCAAAAGTAATTAAATCGGGAAGCCACTGATGATGGAAACGTGGTGCATTTACAGCTTCCTGCATACTCAAATTATATTCGTAAACATTTAAAATGGTTTGTAAAACAGACGTAATAATGGTTGAACCTCCAGGAGTTCCTACAACCATAAATAATTTTCCGTCTTTCTCTACGATTGTCGGTGTCATTGAACTTAACATGCGTTTTTGCGGTGCAATGCTGTTGGCTTCATTTCCAACTAAGCCAAACATATTAGGAGAACCCGGTTTAGCGCTGAAATCGTCCATTTCATTGTTTAAGAAGAAACCTAATTCGTCACAATAGTATTTTGAACCGTAACCATCATTTAAAGTTGTAGTAGCAGCAATTGCATTTCCGAATTGGTCTACAATAGAGTAATGAGTTGTTTCTGTACTTTCGGCATAATTTACTTTTCCTTCTTTTATTTCAGAAGATAAAGTGGCTTTTTCTGGATTGAAACTAGCCATTCTATTCTGTAAATAATTTTTATCTAATAATTCTTTAATCGGAATTTTTACAAAATCTGGATCTCCTAAAAAGAAACTGCGGTCGGCATATGCTCTTCTTTCTGCTTCTACAATAACCTGAATAGATTCAGCTGTATTATGTCCCATTTTTGCTAAATCGTATGGCTCCAGCATTTTTAAAATTTGTGCCAGACAGATTCCTCCGCTGCTAGGAGGTGACATCGAAGTAATTTTTAAATCTTTATAAGTAAATTGAAGTGGTTTTCTCCATTTGGCTTCATATTTCGCTAAATCCTGAAGGGTAATAATACCGCCTTTTTTTTGAAGATAATCTACAAGAATTTTAGCCGTTTCGCCTTTGTAGAATTCATTTCTTCCTTTTTTCTGAATTCTTTTTAAAGTCTTAGCTAAAGCTGGATATTTAATAGTATCATTCTCTTTAAAATTTCCAGACAAGAGAGAAGTTTCTCCGTTTATCTTTATAATGCTTTCGTGATAATCTCTTAAGCTTTTTTCTTGTTTTTTGGTCACTACAACTCCTCTTTCTGCAAGAGCAATTACAGGTTCTAGAATTTTAGAAATTGGCATTGTTCCGTACTTTTTATGTACCGCAAAAACTCCGGCAATAGTTCCAGGAACACCAATAGCAAGAGCTGTTTCGGTACTTTTTCCTTTTATAACATTTCCTTGGCTGTCCAGAAACATATCTTTTGTTGCTGCCAAAGGTGCTTTTTCGCGGTAATCTAAAGAACCAACTTCTCCATTTGCTTTTCTATACACCATAAATCCGCCGCCACCAATATTTCCAGCAAAAGGGAACGCGACTGCAAGCGCTAATTCGGTTCCTACCATGGCATCAAAAGCATTGCCGCCTTTTTTCATAATATCGGAACCAATTTTAGAGGCTTCTTCGCGTGCAGAAACGACCATTGCTTTTGTGACAACTAATCCCGTTGGTGCTGTATTTACCTGCTGTGCATTGCTGCTAATATAAATAAGGGCTATTAAAAGCGTAATTTTTTTCATGTGTGTAATCATTTTGTAAATGAGAAAAAGCAGTTAAAGAGAAATCAATTTTGCTTTTGCTTGTATTTTTATTTCTTCAAAAAATGAAGTAAATTCTTCTTCAAATTCGTCGTAAAATTCATTAAGTTCTTCTATCGCATACTGCATTTTAGAAATGTTTTTGGATCTTCGATCCATCTGTGTTAGAATCTGGTGAATCCCCTCTGTAGTTCTGTAACTTAAAAGCCAGTTTCTTTCGATCATATAAGGCATTAGTCCTTGTGTTTTTTCGGTCAGAATACTATAATTATCATGTAAAGAGTTATAGAATCGATTAATAAAACTTTCTAATTTTTCTTCCGAATAATTACTCCAGTTTTTGGCCAGAAAATGATCGTAAACGATATCTACAATAACTCCCGAATAATGGTGGTATCTATCGTGTAAGCGTTTGGTACTTTTTCTGAAAATATCGTGAGAATCGGTATAAGTATCAATGAATCGATGCAGTAAAATTCCTTTTTGGACATCTTCGGGAAAATGCTCAAATTGTTTCCCGCGAATTCCATCGGCCATAAAATTTCCAATTTTGATCAAATCATTTTCTCCAGAAAGATATATGTGGGCTAAGAAATTCATTTTTTTGAGTTGCTAAGATTCTTAGAGGCTAAGTTTCTAAGTTATTTTAGTAAATGTATAAAAACTTTTTTAAATCATTTTGTTATAAAATTGTGTTCTTTCAAAGCAAAACCGTACTGCAATTTCAAATTCTTAGAAATTTACTGCGGGAGTAACTCAGTAACTTTTCTATATTTGTAATAAAATAACCCTAACTCACAAAAATGACTCTAATAAAATCTATTTCTGGAATCCGTGGGACGATCGGAGGAAAAGTAGGAGATAATTTAACTCCTGTTGATGCGGTAAAATTTGCGTCGGCATACGGAACTTTCTTAAAAAATAATATTTCTAAAGATAAATTGACAGTTGTAATTGGTCGCGATGCCAGAATTTCTGGGCCAATGATTCACAACTTAGTAGTAAATACTTTAATTGGTTTAGGGATCAATGTAATCGATCTTGGACTTTCGACAACTCCAACGGTTGAAGTTGCCGTACCTTTGGAAAAAGCCGATGGCGGAATTATTTTAACGGCGTCGCATAATCCAAAACAATGGAATGCTTTAAAATTATTAAATGCAAAAGGAGAATTTTTAAGCGGTGCAGATGGTGCAAAAATCCTTGAAATTGCTGAAGCTGAAGCTTTTGATTTTTCGGATGTTGATAGTTTAGGTGAAATTATACCAAACGATGCTTACATGGATATTCATATTGATGAAGTTTTAAACTTACCATTGGTAGATATCGAAGCGGTAAAAGAAGCTAAATTTAAAGTGGTTGTAGATGGTGTAAATTCTTCTGGAGGAATTATTATTCCAAAACTTCTTAAGCAAATGGGAGTTGAAGTGGTAGAATTATACTGTGAACCAAATGGACATTTCCCTCACAATCCAGAGCCTTTAAAAGAGCATTTAACTGATATTTCTGAATTGGTTGTAAAAGAAAATGCAAATTTAGGAATTGTTGTCGATCCAGATGTTGACCGTTTGGCTTTTATCAGCGAAGATGGTGAAATGTTTGGGGAAGAATATACTTTGGTTGCCTGTGCAGATTATGTTTTGAGTAAAACGCCAGGAAACACAGTTTCAAACATGTCGTCTTCTCGCGCATTGCGTGATGTAACTGCAAATCATAACGGAAGTTACGAAGCAAGTGCAGTAGGAGAGGTGAATGTTGTTGAATTGATGAAGAAAAACAATGCTGTAATTGGCGGTGAAGGTAACGGCGGAATTATTTATCCTGAATTACATTACGGACGTGACAGCTTGGTTGGAGTTGCTTTGTTCTTAACGCATTTGGCTAATAAAAAAATGTCGGTTTCTGCATTGAGAGCTTCTTATCCAGAATATTATATGAGCAAAAATAAAATTGAATTAACACCTCAGATTGATGTTGATGCAATTTTAACTCAAATGACACAGAAATATAAAAATGAAGATATTTCGACAATTGATGGTGTGAAAATTGATTTTGCAACAGAATGGGTTCATTTAAGAAAATCGAATACAGAACCAATTATCCGTATTTATACAGAAGCACCTTCTCAAGATGCTGCAGATAAATTGGCTCTTCGTATTATTGATGAGATTAAAGTAATAGCTGGAATCTAAGATTTTAGTTTTTTTATATATTCAAAGGGTTGTCTTAAGTAAAGACAGCCCTTTTTTTTAAATCAAACGTTCCTACGGAACGTGAAATCTGTTGCTATTATAATTTTTCTACCGACGAGATGTTCCTACGGAACAATATTTACAGTATTTTACTCAATTTTTTTAGTTTTATTTACGGTCATCATTCCGTAGGAACATCTCGTCGGTAGAAAAAAAATAGCACATGCATGTATACGTTCCATAGGAACGTTTGAGATTAGATTGTTAAAAATGCGGTCAAAAATCAAACGTTCCTACGGAAAGTGAAATTTGGTGACGTTATATTTTTTTTCTACCGATGAAATGTTCCTACGGAACAAATATTTTTACAATGTTCACTCAACTTTTTACTTTTTATATTTACGGTTATCATTCCGTAGGAATGTTTCGTCGGTAGAAAAAAAAAATAGCACATGCATGTATACGTTCCATAGGAACGTTTGAGATTAGTATTGTTAAATATGCTGTCAAAAATCAAACGTTCCTACGGAACGTGAAATCTGGTGACGTTATATTTTTTTTCTACCGATGAAATGTTCCTACGGAACAAATATTTTTACAATGTTCACTCAACTTTTTAGTTTTTATATTTACAGTTATCATTCCGTAGGAATGTTTCGTAGGTAGAAAAAAAAATAGCACATGCATGTAGACGTTCCGTAGGAACGTTTGAGATTAGATGTTAAAAATGCGGTCAAAAATCAAACGTTCCTACGGAACGTAAAATCTGATACTATTATTTTTTCTACCGACGAAATGTTCCTACGGAACAATATTTACAGCATTTTTACTCAATTTTTTTAGTTTTATTTACGGTCATCATTCCGTAGGAATGTTTCGTCGGTAGAAAAAAAATAGCACATACATGTAGACGTTCCGTAGGAACGTTTGATATTAGATTGTTAAAAAGGAGGTCAAAAATTCAGACGTTTCTACGGAACGTGAAATCTGGTACTATTATAATTTTTTCTACCGATGAAATGTTCCTACGGAACAAATATTTATAGACGATTTTAATTTCTAAAAATTGAAGAATTAATATCTTAGTTTTTAATAATCTTAATTGATTTTTCAATTTTACCATAAACAGCATTTACAATATAAACCCCTTTTGGTAATTTGTCACCAATTTTTACTTCTTGATTGGTAAAATAAGCATCTGAAGAAAAAACGGTATTTCCATTCATATCCACAATTTTTAATTTTACTGACTCAGTTTCTACCGATTTGATATGAAGAATAGAATGATTTTTTATTGGATTTGGATAAACTGTAAAACTGTTTTTTTCCAGTTCAGATTCTCCAACACCAAGATTAGCGGCAACAACATCAATATAATTAAAATTGATATCGTTTGATTTGAATTTTATTTTCAAGTAAACTTCACCTTTTGGTAATGCAACTCCGTTTACAACTTTGTCTCCATAAGTCTGCCAGTCGCCAGTTGGCGGAAAGGTTTCGTCTGTTTTAACAATTACATCATTTACAAGTATATCAAATTTTCCAGTATTAACGGGTGAAGCAACTCTAAAAGTCAAATTATATGTTCCAGCATCAGGAACATTTAGCATAAATTCATTCCAGTCTCCATCATTGATAAAACAAACATTTTGCCCCGTGTTAGAGTCTAACGTTGCCTGTAAGCCGGTTCCTTTTCTTCTATAGTGTTTGTTTGCTACAACACGGCCGGGAACAGTTATTTTTTTTGTTGTATAAGGGACATTGATATATTCAATTCCAATTGGTCGTAGAACACCGCTTGTGGAACTTAATAATTGTCCTTCTAACATATCTGTCCAAGTAGGATTTACTCTTCCAGTATACCATGAGTAACGGAAAATATCAGGATCATTTTCAAAATTGGTTAAAATAGTTTTCATAAAAGCTGTTTTATCAGCAGCACTTTGAATAACTCTATTGGCAAATTCAGTAATCCAAAGCGGACGATTGAATTTCTTTAAAAGTCCGGTAACACCAATTACAGAACCTGCAGTGTCATCATACGTGTGAAATGCAATATAATCGACTTTGCAGTTTGGACATAATTGAAAAAACTGATTGTGCCAAACTACAGGATCTTGGTAACCTCCATAATTGTTTGGACCGTTATAAGCTGGAGATGCGCTTACAATTTCCAGGTTTTTTGCAGCAGCAATTTTTTCAATATTTGGCCACGCATTAACAGCTTCCTGCGGTGTTAATCTTGCGCCGTCGGTGAAATTTGGTTCGTTAAAAGCGAGAAGATATTTCGCTCCTGGTTTTATTTTATTGATGAAAGTCTGAACTTCTGCATCGCTGACTTTTCCCCATGCCATTGGGACAAACTCAACTCCAAGTGATTCGTAATTTGCGTTTAAAGCCGCATCAGGTTCTGGCGACCAATTGTACCACCAAGAAAGGCCAGGTTTTAAGGCCAGCATATCTGCTTCTGAATGATATCCGTAGGCAATTCCTCGTTTGGGACTTTGAGCAGAAATGCTGAGATTTAGAAACAGTAATAAAACTGTAAATAGTAATTTTTTGATCATGGTTAATGATTTTTTTGTTTTTTTGATAATTAGAGAAGATCAAATTTATATCGTTTCCCTTTTTAATCAATCTAAAAAAATCATTACAAAAACACATCAAAATACTTATAGAATGCGTTTTATGAAATTCGAAGGTAGTATTAAAGGAAAAATCCGAAAAGCAAATGCTGCATTTCGGATTTTTAAATTTTTATTTAACTCGATGTTTCCATCTTTTATGTGTCCATAAATAAAATTCTGGTGTTTCAAGAATTTGCTTTTCGACTTCCTTTAAATACATTTCTGTAATTTCAAAATCTTCAAAATCTTTCGGATTATCAGCAAGAGAAAGAAAAGTTGCTTCATAATATCCTCTTCTCACTTTTTTTACTTTAACCATTATAACCGCAAGATCATATTTTTTAGCCAGCATTTCAGCGCCTGTATGAACTGGAACTTCTATACCTAAAAATTTCATCGAGTGAAAAATTCTATCCAATTTAGGCGATTGATCACTTGCCAAACCATACATGCTTAAAACTCCATTGCGCTGGTTTTGTGCCATTGTCGGAATTGCTTTTCTGGTTTCAATCATTTCGGTATTGTATTTAGAACGAATTTTTCGAACTAATTTATCAAAATACGGATTGGCCAATTTTTTATAAACAGCAATTCCTTGAAATCCAAGTTTTGGATTAATGGTTAAAAGCCATTCGTAACTTGCATAATGTGAAGCAACAAGAATTACGCTTTTTCCTTTTTTAGCATAATCTAAAACGAGATCAATATTGGTTACATGAAATCTCTTTTCCATTTCTTCTGGAGAAATACTCATGGTTTTAATCATTTCTAAAAACATATCGCACATATGTTTGTAGAATTTTTTCTCGATATCTTTTCTTTCAGCGTCACTTAAATGTGGTAAAGTAAGCGCTAGGTTCTCACGAACAACTTTTTTACGATATCCTATAACTCTGTACACTAGAAAATATACAAAATCTGAGAATAAGTAAAATAATCGAAAAGGAAGTATAGAGATTAGCCAAAGCAAAGGATAGGCTAGAATATAAACGAGAAACTGCATGTAATTTTTTTTTACAAAGATAAATCAAAAATGATTAATGATTGATATTTTGCTTTCTTACGCACTTATGTTTTAGAATGATTATCTTTACAATTCACAATAATTATAATTTATGAATATCATTTTAGCAGGGATTATCGTTGCCAACGCTGTTATTAGTTACAAAGGTTTTAATGATCTTTCTTTTTTTAGAAAATACGAATTTCATGTAGGAAGTATTCGTTCGGGCGAACAAATTAGAATGCTGTCTTCTGGATTTCTGCATGTAGATATGATGCATTTAATATTTAATATGCTGACACTTTACTTTTTTGCACCAGTTGTTATAGGCTGGCTTAGTACCTTCTCTTTTATTCTTATTTATTTCGGAAGTTTAATTTTCGGAAATCTTCTTACCATGTTATTCCATAAAAATGATTACAGTTATCGCGCTGTTGGTGCTTCGGGAGCTGTAACGGGAGTTTTGTATTCTGCTATATTGCTGCAGCCTGACATGATGCTGGGAATATTTTTTATAATTCCAATGCCGGCTTATATTTTTGGAATCTTATATTTATTGTATTCTATTTACGGAATGCGCGCCAAAAATGATAACATAGGTCACACGGCACACTTTGGAGGTGCTATAGGCGGCTATTTGATTACTTTGATCAAACAGCCTTCTTTATTTACAGATCAAACCCTAATGGTAATCCTGCTTGCCATTCCGATTTTGATACTTTTTGCAATGGCAAAATTGGGAAAATTATAATGCTGGCATAACTTTTGAAAAGCTTTTACTAAATATTAAAATTTAACAAAAATGAAAAAACTAGTATTATTTTTAACAATCATGTTTATGACTATGTCTTACGGCCAAGAAATCAAACAAATACCTCTAATCAACGTGAATGGAGAAGGAAAAGTAAAAGTAGCGCCTGATCAGGTTTGTATTTCAGCTTCGGTTGAAACAAAAGGGAATAATGCTAAAGACGTTAAAAAACAAAACGACGAAAAGATGGATGCTGTTTTAAAATTCATCAAAAAAATGAATATCCCAACGGCAGATTTCAAAACAAAACAAGTTGCTCTTAATCCGCAGTACGATTATGAGAAAAAGAAAACTTCTTATAACGCAACTCAGACTGTAGAGATTATTGTAAAAGATTTGTCTAAATATGACGAATTAATGGAAGGTTTGGTACAGCAGGGAATCAATCGTATTGACAGAGTTTCTTTTGAGTCATCTAAATTAGCACAATACCAATCTGAAGCTAGAAAATTAGCGATGAAAGATGCTAAAGTAAAAGCAGAAGAATATGTTTCTGTTTTAGGACAAAAAGTAGGTAAGGCGTTTACAATTTCAGATAACTCTCAGATTTACACTCCGAGACCAATGTATGCAGCAATGAAATCAATGGAGATGGATGCAGCTGGAGCTTCAAACGAAACTTTGGCAATTGGCGAAATCGAAATTACTGCAAATGTAAGTGTGAGTTTTGTTTTAGACTAAACGATATAAAATTCAAATTTTTAAAATCCAAATTCCAATTTAATTGGGATTTGGATTTTTTTGTTTTAAAAAGCTTTCATTTATATTTACACAAAAAGTAACTTCTAATGAATAATCCAGAGCAATTTTTAAAAGCGCATATTGAGAAAGTAGTTCCATTAGCGGATGATGAAGCTGCTTTTATTATATCTCATTTTGAGTTAAAAACTTTTCAAAAAGGCCAATTTATTATAGAAGAAGGAAATGAAGTTTCCGATGTAAATTTTGTAGTTTCTGGATTAGTCAAATTAGTTTATGAAGACAAAGATGCCAAGAAACATATCGTTTCTTTTGCAATGGAAGACTGGTGGGAAACCGACTTTCAGGCTTTTTATACCAAAAGTAAAGCAACACTATCCTTAGAATGTATTGAAGACACAATTGTGTATAGCTTATCTTTGGAAAACTTCGAAAAACTTTGTTCGGAAATACAGAAGATGGAACGTTTTTTTCTCCGAAAATCTATTGCTGGTCATATTGGATCACAAACAAGAATATTGTCATTTCTAACTTCAAATGCACGCGAAAGATACGAACAGTTATTGCTCAAAAATCCAGCTTTGCTGCAACGTGTTCCTAAAAGCTCTTTAGCCTCTTATATTGGGGTTTCGCGCGAGACGCTGAGCCGTTTATTTTAATAATTCAAAATTGTGATGTTTATCACGCCCTGGAAAACAAAGCCTTTCTGATTTTTGCATCTAATTAATTTAAAAATATAAAAGATGGAAAAACGAACAATAAATCCTTGGAAATGGCAGGGCGCCAGAAGCTATGTTCAAGCTGTAGAAGTGAGTAACGTAAAAGGAACTTTGTATGTTTCTGGTCAAACGGCTATTGATGATAATGGCGTTTCTAGTGATGCTGATATACGTACTCAATTGATACAAGCAATCGAAAATTTAGAAAAAGTAATTAAAGAAGCTGATTACGAATTAACAAATATTGTTAGACTTAATATCTATACAACAGAAAGTACTACGTTATTTGAAAATTTCGATGTTTTACAAAATTGGATTCAGAAGAACGAAATAAAACAATCGAGTACAGTTCTGGAAGTAAAAACTCTTTTTGAAACTTTAAAAGTCGAACTTGAGGCAACTGTAGTAAAGTAGATTTTTAATTTATTTCTAATTATAATATACAATGAAAGTCCTAATAAATACTAGGGCTTTTTTTGGAAATTTTTATTGGATACTATAATGGTCATTTATATAAGTTTTTTATTAATAATGAAAAATTAAAATTTTGATTGCTAGTGTTTTAAAATTTTATTACTTTTACAAAACTTTAATTAAATAGGATTGTCTTATAAGTATTATTTCAATTAATTAGTTCAAAAAATCCTTATTTAATTTATTCAAGCCATTCAAATCTAATAAGTTTTATAGAGACCTATAATTTTTTTCATGCCGTCTCTTTGTACATGTCTTCTTAAAAGCATGTAATTTCTTTTATCATTTATTGTAACCTCTAATTCACTCTTTTTAAACTTATAGCGGTTTGTCTAAAGTGTTTTACTTATCTGCCTCAGATTTCTGTCTTTAGTTTTTATTTCTATTATAAATAAATTGTTTGATAATCCTAATAATTGAACTTATGAAGAATAAATTACTCTCTTTACTTTTATTTTCAGGCTATTATGCCAATCGCATTGCAAATCACTTTGTATACTTTGCTAGTATTCGGTACGGCAATTTTTCCACTTAAATTATTTAAGACTTACTTCCAGGTAATAGAAAAAAATAGTAATAATAAATATTCTATTATGAAAACAACATTATTTTCTTTCATTTTGATGTTTACAGCAATTGCAAATTACGCTCAGCAAGATGCGCAGTACACGCAGTATATGTACAACACAATCAATATCAATCCTGCTTATGCCGGATCGCGGGGAGCTTTGAGTATTTTTGGATTATATCGTACCCAATGGGTGGGTCTTGATGGTGCTCCGGAAACAAGCAGTTTCTCTATTAATACCCCAATTAACAATAGCAAATTAGGGGTAGGCTTATCAGTAGTAAACGATAAAATTGGACCTACTAATGAGAACAACTTTTCGGTAGACTTGTCTTATACTGTTCAAACTTCGGCAGATTTCAAACTCTCTTTTGGAATAAAAGGAACAGCTAATTTGTTTAATCTCGATATTAATAAATTGAATCCAGAAGATCAAGGCGATCCGCAGTTTCAGGACTTAGACAATAAATTTTCGCCAAACGTTGGAGCAGGAATCTATTGGCATTCTGACAAAGCCTATATCGGATTATCTGTTCCTAATTTCATAGAAACCAATCGTTATGACGATAATGATGTTGCCATCTATAAGGATAAAATTAATTATTATTTAATGGGAGGTTATGTCTTTAATCTAGACAAATATCAGGACATTAAATTTAAGCCAGCAGTATTGGGTAAAATGGTGCAAGGTGCTCCATTGCAAGTAGATATTTCGGCTAATTTTATGTTCATTGATAAATTTGTGGTAGGTGTGGCGTACAGATGGAGTGCTGCGCTTAGTGCTATGGCAGGTTTTCAAATAACCGACGGTTTGTATATTGGTTATGGCTATGATCGTGAAACTACTCGTCTGAACAACTATAACTCAGGCTCACATGAAATATTCCTGCGTTATGAATTCTTCAAAAACAATAATAGAATGACAACCCCTCGATTCTTCTAAAAATATTTATTATGAAAAAAGTTATACTCATTTGTACAATAATAAGTGTTTTTTTTCAAGGTTATGCTCAAGAGAAAAAAGTAGCCTTGGGAGATAAAAACTATAATAGTTATGCCTATATCGATGCTATTAAGACTTATGAGCGCGTAGCAGATAAAGGATACAAATCTGAAGATATGTTTAAAAAGCTGGGGAATTCCTACTACTTCAATTCTGATTTTGAAGGCGCTGCTAAATGGTATGGTGAACTTTTTGCTATGAACCCTTCTCCTGAAGCTGAGTACTATTACAGATATGCACAATCACTTAAATCAATAGGTCAGATCGAAAAAGCAAATAAAATGCTGGCAGAATTCAGCGCTAAGTTTAATAATGACAGCAGAGGAAAATTATACAAAGAAGACAGTAATTATCTTAACCAAATCAAAAACAATTCAGGGCGTTATAAAATTGAAGATGCAGGAATAAATACCAAATATTCTGATTATGGATCGTTTGTGTATAATAATAAAATATACTTTGCATCTGCAAGAGATACAGGTAATTTCTCGCAGCGTAAGCATCAATGGACAGGAGAATATTTCACTAATTTATATTTTGCAGATATTGACCCAGCAACCAATGCAAGTTCTAAAGTTAATAAGTTTAAAACCTCTTTAAATACCAAATTTCATGAATCTTCCCCAGCTTTTACCAAAGATGGAAAAACGGTTTATTTCACAAGAAATAATTTTATAAATGGTAAAAAAGGTAAAGATGAAAATAAAATTACTTTAGTAAAAATATACAAGGCTACTCTCGAAAATGATAAATGGACAAATATAACAGAACTTCCTTTTAACAGCGACAATTACAGTACAGCACATCCAGCTCTAAGCGATGATGAGAAAACGCTTTACTTCGCATCAGACAGGCCGGGAACACTTGGTCAGTCGGATATTTATAAAGTAAGTATCAATCCTAACGGAGGATATGGGCCAGCTGAAAATCTGGGAAATACCATAAATACAGAAGGCAAGGAAACTTATCCATACGTTACAAGCGAAAATGAAATCTATTTTGCGTCGGATGGTCATCCTGGACTAGGCGGATTAGATGTTTTTGTGGGGAAAATTGAAGATGATGGAAGTATAAGCAATATTCAAAATGTAGGTGCTGATATTAATTCTCCCAAAGATGATTTTGCTTATATCATTGATCCAGTTTCGAGAAGAGGATATTTCAGCTCGAATAAAGATGGCGGACAAGGCTCTGATGATATTTATAAATTTCTTGAAACCCGAAAACTACAATGTATTCAAGGATTAGAAGGTACAATAACTGATGCTGCAACCGGCAGTATTCTTTCTGGTGCAAAAGTAACATTGTATGAAGGTCAGATTGTTAAGAGTACCATAGTTTCTGATGGTTCAGGAAATTATTCTTTTCCTGTAGAATGCGGTAAAACGTATAATGTAAGAGCAGAAAACACAGATTATACGACTAAAGAAGTAATGGTGACTATAGATAGAGTAACAGGAAAAACCACCCTGCCAATTGCTTTGGATAAAGCCACTTGCAAGGTTACTGTTGGCGATGATTTAGGAAAATGTTTTGATATTAAAATGATTTATTTCAAATTGGACAAATCAGATATTCAAAGGGAAGCAGCGCTAGATCTAGAGAAGATTTTGGATGTTTTAAATAATAATCCAACAATGAAACTCGATATTCGTTCACACACCGACAGCAGAGCCAGCAATAAATACAATCAGGCTTTATCTAATAGAAGAGCCGAATCAACTATAAAATGGCTGATTAAAAATGGTATTAATGCCAATAGATTAACTGGAAAAGGGTATGGCGAAACCCAGTTAGTAAATGGATGTACTGATGGAGTAAAATGTTCAGAAGAACAGCATCAAGCCAACAGAAGAAGCGAATTTATTATTTCACAATTATAATATTTTAATTGAAATAAAAACAATAAAAAAGTCCTAATGAAAATTAGGACTTTTTGTTATATGGTGTATTATAGCTTTTTAATTACTGAAAATTTTTCCTCAAGTCAATTATAGTTTGATTAGGAACATCTAGGTTAACAAAACCTCTGCGCGGTCTGTCTAGATCTAAAGTAAATAGAACTACTAAAGAAACCAAAATACAAAATCCAATTTGTACAAGCCAGTCAATTTTTCCTTTACGTCCCTCAGAATAACCTCCATAAAATGAAATTATTACAGCCAGAAAAAACAGCATGACTAAGATACTCTGAGGAACTTTTGCCTTTTCTCCAGAAAGCCGGGTAGTAGTTACATCAATCATATCATTTAAAGCAGGAATCATTTGCTGCGTTGCAGCTAGATTAGCTGGATCTTTAGAAAGTGAAGTTGCACGTTTCCATAATTTAGCCGAGATAATTTGCGATAAGCTGTCGGCTTTTAAAATCCCTTTTGCATCTGGGCCTGCCGTATAATAAGAAATTCGTGTTTCTACATAATCTTTAAAATCTTTACGAAATAAAGCTCTAGTCGTGTCCGGATATAAATCAGCTCGCAATATGGCAGTACCAATAATATTTGCTTCTTCTACAACAACCTTTCTTCGTGAATCATAGCGTTCGCCGCTCATACCAAATGTAAATGCAAGTAAGAAAAAAAGCAAAGCAATGAGAGCCGAAGTTTCTGGCGGTTTTTCTTCAGTTTGATTTTTATTATGAATGTAATTTCCAATTTGTTTTCCAACAAAGCTTGAAATAAGCATCAATGCAAAAAGGAGGAGAGCAATTACCCAGGCTTCGGTATGCTCTAATGTATTTGAATTCATATTTTATTCATTAAAGTCCAGCTTCTTTTCTTGCTTTTTTAAGCGCTTTTTTTTCAGCTTGTTTTTTTTCAAATTCTTCATGAGCAGCAATAATTGTTCTTCCTGCTTCAAGTACAAAAATTAGATATACACCAACACCTATAAAAATGTATATAATATTAAAAACAACACCAATAGTGGAAAAAGTAATTTCATGATCGTACGGACTATTCATAGAAAGTGTTCCTACGGAATAAGCCAATGCTTTAAGAAAAGGCAGGTGTTCTACCAGCCAAAAAAACATTGTACCAACCAAAATTAAAACGAAAAGTAAAAATCCTAGGGTTCGAAATGTCTTGTCATTTCTCAATCTTTTAACAATATCTACAATGAATTTTCCCGTTAAAGCAAGTTCTATAAGCATCGTGTTTTGATTTTAAGTTACTCAATATTAGTGATTTATTTTTATATACAGAAATATTTACTATATTTATAATGAAAAAAATTAACAAAATTTTATGTTAATCCTTTAAAATCAACCCATACAAGCCTAAATATCCAGATTCCTTCTTTTAAACGGTTTTAAGTTTAGAATACTTTTTGAAAATCAACGCGTTAAATTATATTAATGAATTATATGTTGAACAAAAAAATACGACTTCTCTATTTGTTTTTGATTTTGACCTTCTTTAGTACTTTGCCAATTTTTTCTCAGGGAGACAGTCTCGACCATTCACGAACAATTCTACTGGAAGAAGCACTTTTATTAGGAATCCAGAATAATAGGCAGCTTAAAATGGTAACTGTAGATGCGGCAATTGCAAATGAAAATGTAAGCCAGGCCAAAATTGGTAAGGCCCCTCGTATCGCGCTGAATGGTGGTTATACTTATATTGGAAATCCAAAACTATATGAAGGTTTTTACGAAAACAGTATAACAGTAGATTATTTTAATCATCAAGCATTTGCCAATATTATTACTTCAATGCCAATTTATAATGGAAGTTTAATTAATAGAAAAATTGAACAGCAGAAAATCCTGAGCCAGATGCAGGAATCAGCAGTAAAAATGACGCAGGCAGAAGTAAAGAATGCCATTACAACTTATTATTTTACGCTTGAAAAATTATACAAACAAATTGAAGTAACGAAACAAAATATTATAAACACTGATCTTAGAATTAAGCAACTAAAATCTCGTGTAGAGAATGGACAAAATTTAAAAAGCGATTTGCTTAGAACAGAATTGCAACAATCTAATTTTAAAGTTTCGGTTTTTAAAAATACAAACGATATAGAATTAGTAAGCAACTATTTAGATGTTTTGATAGGTATTCCAACTAATACAATTCTAAAACCTCAAATAGATAAAAGCGGTGTTCCATTTGAAGAAATAAAATTGCAAGAAAGTATTTCCCAAGCTTTCCAGAATAGAGAAGAAATCAAGCGCGCGGAAATTGGCATTCAATTATCAGAATCGACTTTAAACATCTCAAAAAGCGGATTTTCGCCAAGTATAAATGCTAATCTTATTTTAAATACAGAATATCCTGCACAATGGCCAAACTATGTCAATATTATTAATTATTGGGCAGCTGGACTTTCTTTAAATTGGGATGTTTCAAGTTTTTATAACATTAAACACCGCATAAAAGGAGATAAACTTCAAATTGAAAAAAGCAATGTTGCTCTTGATGCAGCCAAAAACCAAATTGAAAGCGAAGTAAAAACGGCATATGTTAAGTATGAGGAAAGTAAAAGAAATATAGCGACTTACAAAAAAGATGTAGAGCTGTCATTAAGTAATTATAAAATTGTAAAAAGCAGATATGATAATGATTTTGCCTTAATAAGCGATATGGTTGATGCTGAACTGCAATTGAATAATTCAAAAATCTCACTTGTCAATGCGAATTTAGATTTAATCATTCAGTATTATTCCCTGCAATTTGCGATGGGTAAACTTTAAAATTAGAATAGTATGAGCGAAGAAAATAAACCAGCTGAAGGAATTCAAAAGGATAAAAAGAGAAATACGATTTTAACTATTATTTCTTTTGTTTTTTTAGCTGCTGGAGGGCTTTGGATTTTGAGTTTGTTTTTTGATTTCAGCAATTACGAAACGACCAATAATGCTCAAGTTGAGGCTTATATAAGTAACGTTTCAGCAAGGGCATCTGGACACATTGCCGCAATTCGGTTTGAAACCAATCAGGTAGTGCACAAAGGAGATACACTCGTAATTTTGGACGATTCAGAATATTTAATTAAAGTGAGCCAAGCCGAAGCAGATCTTGCAATTGCAGTTGGAAACCTTCATTCATTAGAGCAAACCATAATTACTTCATCTTCAAATCAATCTGCAGCAAAAGAAAAATTAGCAGGCGATTTGGCCAGTCTTGAAAAAGCACAAAAAGATTACCAAAGATTCAAAAATATGTATGCAGATTCTGCCGTTACGCGTAATCAATATGATCAAGTAGTTTCAAAATTAAGATCAGAAGAAGCTTATTTAAAAGCAGGTAAAAAAGGATTAGACGCAAATAATTCTGTAACAAAGCAAAGTAACATCAATCTCGAAGCAGCGAGAGCTACAGTCGCGCGTAAAAAAGCTGATCTTGAAGCAGTAAAATTACAATTATCGTATACCAATATTATTGCTCCCGCAGATGGTATAGCTGGAGAGCGCAACTTATCAATTGGCGAATTAATAAATGCCAATCAAGTCATTGCAACAATTGTATTGAATCAGAAATTATGGGTTTCGGCTAATTTTAAGGAAACACAAATCAGAAAAATTAAAATAGGACAGCAGGTAGTTATAACAATTGATGCTCTTGGTGAAAAAGAGTTTAGAGGGAAAGTTACCGGCTTTTCTCCAGCAACAGGTGCTAAGTTTTCGATGGTTGAGCCAGATAATGCAACAGGAAACTTTGTCAAAATAACGCAGCGAATTCCAGTTAAAATTGAATTTGAGTCAGAACCTAAAGATTTAGAAGAAGTAAAACCGGGAATGAACGTAACAGTAGAAGTAAAAAAATAAATATGTTTGCAGGAAAAAAAGGAAGCGTTTTTACACTCGTAGGATTATATATCTTAACCATTCCTTTTTTTAATGGATTGAATGTCACAACTTACGACAATTCTCAAGTTTTAGGACATTTTGGTGCATCGACTACTGTTTTTACGTATTCTATTTATATTCCAATTTTTGTCATGCTGGCTTTTATGCCTTTAGGATTAAAATTGGGCAAGCAGATTAAGGTGCGGACAATGATTTTGTCAGCTGCATTTTTATCCATTATATTCAATACTGCTTCCTTATTTGCTTCAAGTATAGAATGGTTTACCTTTTGGCGTTCGCTTTTAGGAATTGTTTCAGTAATTGGAATTTTTGCTTCAATGGTGCCAATTTTATTAAAATACAATCCAGCTTTTAATATGGCATTGCTGTACGGAATTCTTCAATTCATTCAAAAAGGAAGCCAGCATGTTTACCAATATTTAGGAGCACATTTTACTAGTTTTTATAATTGGACATTTGGCATATATTTTCTGAACGTCAATTTTTTAATCTGTATTCTTCTGGCGTGGTATTTTTACAAAGCAGATGTTGCTCCAATGAAAACCAAATTTCAATTTGACTGGCGCGGATGGATTATTATGATTTTATTTTTCACCGTTATTCTCTTTCTATGCGCGGAGGGGCAAAGCAGAAATTGGTTTAACGATCCTAAAATTAATTTAGCTGCAGCTTTATTATTGATTCTAATTGGCATTTACCTAATACATGTGCGTTTTACAGATGATCCTATAATTGATCCCGACGTTTATCGTTTTAAAAACGTAATTATTGGCACTTTTTTAATGTTCTATATTGGTGTAATTAACGGAACAGGAAGTGTTGTAACAGGTTATATGACCAATATTTTAGGTTTTGATGCTGTTTCAGGAGCCAGAACACATTTAGCATTATTAATAGGATTATGTATTTCTATTCCTCTATCGACTTATCTTTTGTTTAAGAAAATTTACCTTGCCACTATTTGGATTATGGGATTTGCATGTTATGGATTTTATCATATCATTCTTTTTTTTCGGTTTTATCCCGGAATAGATTCTTCAGATTTTTTTCTTCCTTTAATTTTTAAAGGACTCGGAATTGGTTTTCTTTTCCCAATTTCTCTTCTTTATATTTCCGAAGGAGTTCCTCCAAAACTAAGCGCATCTAGAATGATGAGCGGAATTATTGCCCAAGCGGTTTTTGCAGGTTTATTAGGAAGTGCCATTTTAGGGACTTTTATCTCAGGTTTAAATATACAGCATAAAACAGGTCTTAACCAGCAATTAACAGAATTAAACCAAATGGCGCAGAAGCAACTAGCAAATTCCAAAAGGAATTTTCTCTATATGGGATTATCCGAAACGGAAGCACAAAAAAAGGCAGAAAAAACTCTTTCGAACAAAACTTCGCAAGCTTCCATATTACTAGCATATAAGGATATTTATCTTGTCATGTCGGCAGTTTGCTTTTTTCCTGTTTTAATTATTTTAATATTTAAACTTTGGCGAAGACCACTCAGAAGAGTAGATGTAGAACCAATACCAATCTAGCTGTCAATAACTTTAGCTAAAATTGAAATTAGGTTATGAAGACAAGAGTGGAATGATATGTAAAGTTTATTTTAATACAATAGATTTTATCTATAAAATAAAAAATATTTATTATTCAAACCAATGGAATTCTCTTTGTATAGTTTGTAATTTAGTAAAAATAAAAAAAAGCAATTATGGATAATCAATCGAATGACATCAGCAAATGCCCTTTTCATAATGGGAGCATGGATAAGGAAGCAGCAACAGGCACAAAAAATCGTGACTGGTGGCCAAAGCAGCTAAAAGTAAATATCCTGAGACAGAATTCAGCTTTATCAAATCCGATGGATAGGGATTTTAATTATGCTGAAGCATTTAAAACTCTTGATCTTGAGGCGGTAAAAAAAGATTTACATGAACTCATGACTGATTCACAAGATTGGTGGCCCGCAGATTTTGGTCACTATGGAGGTCTTTTTATCCGAATGGCGTGGCATAGCGCTGGAACTTACAGAGTACATGACGGACGCGGTGGAGCAGGAGCAGGACAACAGCGTTTTGCGCCGCTTAACAGCTGGCCAGATAACGTAAGCCTTGATAAAGCCAGAAGATTATTATGGCCGATAAAACAAAAGTATGGTCAAAAAATTTCTTGGGCAGATTTAATGATCTTAACTGGAAATGTTGCTTTGGAATCAATGGGCTTTAAAACATTTGGTTTTGCAGGAGGAAGAGCAGATGTATGGGAACCAGATGAATCAGTTTATTGGGGTTCTGAAACTACATGGCTTGGCGGTGATGAACGTTATAAAGATGGTTCTGAAGGTGTGCCAAAAGATCATGGAGTTGTATCGTCAGATGATGATGCAGATGGTCATATTCACAGCAGAAATCTAGAAAAACCTCTTGCCGCTGTACAAATGGGGCTTATATATGTAAATCCGGAAGGTCCAGACGGAAATCCAGATCCTATTGCTGCGGCAAAAGATATTAGAGATACTTTTGGACGTATGGCAATGAATGATGAAGAAACAGTAGCATTAATTGCGGGAGGACATACTTTTGGTAAAACTCACGGTGCAGCTTCTTCTGACCATGTTGGTAAAGAACCAGAAGCAGCAGATTTAGGACTTCAAGGTTTTGGATGGAAAAATAGTTTTGGTTCAGGTAAAGGTCCTGATGCCATTACAAGTGGACTAGAAGTAACATGGACAACAACTCCAACACAATGGAGCAATAACTTCTTTGAAAATTTATTTGGTTTTGAATGGGAACTTTCTAAAAGTCCTGCAGGTGCACACCAATGGGTAGCTAAAAATGCTCCAGAAATTATTCCTGATGCTTTTGATGCTAATAAAAAGCATTTGCCAACAATGCTTACTACTGATTTATCGCTGAGGTTAGATCCAGAATATGAAAAAATATCACGACGCTTTTTAGAGAATCCAGATCAGTTTGCTGATGCCTTTTCACGTGCATGGTTTAAATTGACACATCGTGATATGGGACCACGTGCACGCTATCTAGGACCTGATGTTCCGCAGGAAGAATTATTGTGGCAGGATCCTATTCCAGAAGTAAATCATAAATTAATAGATGAGAATGATATTGCTCAGCTAAAAGAAAAAATATTAAATACCGGATTAAGCACATCTCAATTGGTTGCAACAGCATGGGCTTCGGCTTCTACTTTTAGAGGATCTGATAAACGTGGTGGTGCAAATGGAGCACGTATAAGACTAGAGCCGCAAATTGACTGGGAGGTAAACAATCCAACGCAGCTTAGACAGGTTTTAAACCAATTAGAAACTATACGCGTAGAATTTGACAATGCTCAAATCGATGGAAAAAAAGTTTCTTTGGCAGATTTAATAGTTTTAGCAGGTGCTGCAGCAGTTGAAAAAGCCGCAAAAGAGGCAGGAAGTACAGTTGTTGTACCTTTTACTCCAGGTCGTATGGATGCATCATCAGAACAAACAGATGTTGAATCATTTGGATATTTAGAGCCAAAAGTAGATGGTTTTAGAAATTACAGAAAAACAAAATCACCAGTTTCAACAGAAGAACTTCTTATTGATAAAGCAAATTTATTAACCCTTACAGCACCTGAGCTAACAGTACTTTTAGGAGGACTACGCGTGCTGGACATTAATACAGATGGTTCAAAAAATGGTGTATTTACACATCGTCCGGGAAAATTGACGAATGACTTCTTCATAAATCTGCTTGATATGAATACACAATGGCAGGCTGTTTCAAATGATAAGGAGCTGTACGCAGGAAACGATCGCGCAACAGGTCAGCCAAAATGGATTGGTACACGCGCAGATCTTGTTTTTGGTTCTAATTCAGAATTAAGAGCTGTAGCAGAAGTGTATGCAAGTACAGATGCACAAGAAAAATTTGTAAACGATTTTGTTGCAACATGGAATAAAGTAATGAATTTAGATAGATTCGATTTAGTGTAAAACAAAAAATTAATTTTACAATTGCCCCCAAAAAGTTTGCTGCTTATTGGGGGCATTTTTTTATAAAAAAAATTAAAACAGCTATGATTTAACCTTCCGTGCGCTTAGAGCCTTTAATTTTTTGTTAAGCACTTTTTTATCATTCAAACCTCAAAAAAAGCTTTTTTATAAGAGAAGGATTATTATAAAAGAGAGACCATTCTATTTTTTACTTCAAATACTTCATAACCTTATTTTACAGGTAACTTTTAGTTTCAAATGTTAATAATATGTTTCGTTTTAAGACCGTTTTATTAATGTAAACGTAACCTTTTCGACCTACCCTCATCTTTAATTTTGAAGACATATAAAAAGAACCTAATACTTTGTATATGTCATTTTTGAAACAACACGAACATTATCAACACGAAATCAGAAGAAATGCTGCAGACTGCATTTTTCATTTGATTATTCATGCCAAAATAATGTACAATGTATAAGAAGTTTACAGACGAAGAACTTGTCGAACTATTAAGAAACGGCAAAGACAAAGCTTTTGATGAACTCTATTTTAGATATCGAGACATACTTGTTCGATTTGTATACCTCAGAATGAAATCGGTAGCAATATCAGAAGAAATTGTTCAGGAAGTTTTTACCAGTATCTGGGAACGACGCAAGACAATTGTCATTCAAAAAAGTTTTGCGGCTTATATCTACACTTCGGTTCGTTATATGACATTAGATTATATAAAATCTCATACAGTTGCAGACCAATATGTACAAGAAGTTTTGGATAGAAATACTGTTTCGTATGGCAGTCATAATGCAACAGAAGATTCTATTTATTACGACGAACTGCAAAAAGCAGTTGATAAGGCAGCAATGCTACTTCCTAAAAAATCAAAAGAAGTTTTTATTCTAAGCAGGGTAAAACATTATACCAATAAAGAAATCGCTGAGGAACTGAATGTTTCAATAGAAACGGTAAAGTATCATATTACTTATGCGCTCAAATTTATGCGCACTTATTTGGGCGAGTTCAATTAAAAGTGAAATCAAAATTAAGGTTTCATTTTTTTCTTAACAGAAGCGTAACCTTGCGCGCCTACCGAAAATTACAATTCCAAAGACATACTATTAAAGACATAAAGAAATTATAATGCCTGATAAATTAAGACAAGAAATAAAACATTTTTTAGAAGGAAAGTATTCTCCAAAAGGACAAGAAATGTGGAATAAATGGTACGATCGTACTGATGATTTTTTTGAAAAAATGGAAATGATACAATCAGATCGTTCGAAACTAAAAAAAGAGTTACGTCAAATTAAGAAAACCAATAATGTTATTGCTCTTCAATATAAAAACTGGGCGGTTGCTGCCTCTTTGGTTTTTCTAATCGGATTATCAGTGTTTTTTTATCAGTCATCTCATTCAATTGAAAACACACAATTAGCCGTAAAACTGGGCGAACATGCTCAAGTAAAATTGAGTGATGGAACGCAGATATGGCTGAATGCCGGAAGTGTTTTAAAATATCCAAAAGAATTTAAAGGAGATACAAGAGAAGTATATCTCTCTGGTGAAGCTTTTTTTGATGTAGCCAAAGACAAAAAACATCCTTTTATCATTCACACCAATAAAATGGATACCAAAGTTCTGGGAACCAGTTTTAATGTACAGGCATATCCAGACCAAACAACCCAGGAAGTTTCAGTTTTAACTGGAAGAGTGAACGTGAAATCTACCGTTACAGAAGAGAATGTATATGTAACTCCTGGCCAAAAAGTGGTATTTAAATCACACAACAATAAGCTTCAGGCTTTTAAAGATATTCCAGTGAATACAATTTCACTATGGCGAAAAAATATTATGGTTTTTGAAGATACGCCTCTGCCCGAAGTTGTTGCCACAATTAACCGCAATTATAATGTGGCTATCGAAATCAAAAATCAAAAATTAAATGCTTTAAAGATAAGCGCCTATTTTAAAGAACTGCCTGCCGATCAGGTGATTGGGTTGGTGTGTAATATCATCAATGCCGATTATAAAATGGATTCGGGTATTTATAAAATAGAGTAATTCTTCAGCACATTAAAAATAAACTACGTAGCATCCTAAATAAACAAAAACAATCAACTAAATCTAAAAATTATGAATGAAAAACAAATGCGGTATGCCGTAAATTGTCAGAGCTTAAAGACAATAGGAACAAAATTATTCCTGTTTATGGTTTTGTTTTTTGCGACGCTGACGGTAAACGCCGGGAATGTTGACATTAACAAAAGAGTAACTTTAAAAGTTGAAAATGAAAGTATAAAAAATATTTTTCAAAAAATTGAAAATCAGGTCGATGTGCATTTTATGTACGAAAGCAGCCAAGTCAATACCAATCAAAAATTAAGTTTAAAATTGAGTAATGTAACGCTGGAACAAGCGTTGGACAGAATTTGCGGTGCAGCACTTCGATATGAAATTGTGAGCAATAATATCGTTATCAAAAAAAATCAAAAAGTTGCAGCGGCAGATCAGAATAAAATAATTGTTTCAGGAACTGTTTTTGGAGGAGATGACAATATGCCGTTACCAGGCGTTGGAATCAAAGACAAAGGTTCTGATGCAGCTGCAGCTACAGATTTTGACGGAACTTTTAAAATGGAAATCAACGCAGCCGAAGCGACTCTTGTTTTTTCATACGTTGGTTATATTACACAAGAAGTAAAAGTTACCAGCACACAAACCATTACAGTAAAACTGGCAGCTGATGTAAAACAACTTCAGGAAGTAGTTGTTATGGGTTACGGAAGTGTAAAAAAGAACGAAGTTCTTGGCGCTGTAGGATCTGTTTCTATGAAAGAAACTTCTAGCAGAACGTATAACAATGCTGCCGAATTACTGCAGGGAACGGTTGCTGGTGTAACGGTTATTAATGATGGAGGTGATCCAACATCTTCGCCAACAATCAATATTCGTGGTATAGGATCTTTAAATGCTGAAACTCCGTTAATTGTTCTAGACGGAATTATTTACAGTGGTTCTTTAAACACTTTAAATCCAAATGATATTGCTTCGATAAGTGTTTTAAAAGATGCGGCTTCTGCGGCAATTTATGGTGCGAGAGCTTCTGGAGGTGTAATTTTAATTACTTCTAAAAAAGGAATTTCAGATCGTATCAATGTAAATGTAAACTATCAGGGAGGTTTTCAAAATGTAGCAAAAAAATTAGAGGTTCTAAACGCTGCAGAATATGCTGATGCTATGAATTTGGCAAGAGATAACGCTGGATTACCAAGAATTCCTGCTTTTGACACTGCATTTGAACCAACAGCAAGAACTACAAAAACAAACTGGATGGATGAAATTTTCCGTACAGGAGAAATTCAAGATCTGTCTCTTTCTGTAAACGGAAAAACAGAAAAATCTAATTTTTTTCTTTCTGGAAGTTATAGAAAAAACGAAGGTATTTTGTTAAACACATACGGAGAACGTTATACAGTAAGAGCAAATTCATCTTTTAAATTGGCCGATAATTTCACAATTGGGGAAAATCTTTCATACTCGTTAACTGATGGTCAGACTGCTAATACTTCAAGTTCGTATACAGGAGCAATTCAAGCAGCGATTTTGTATCCGCCAAACGCGACGATTTACAGAGAAGATGGTTCTGGACAATTTGGCGGTGTTCCTGAAAAATATATTGGTTCTTACGGAGATGTTATCAATCCAGTGGCATATTTAAAAAGATTAGATAACAAAAATCCAATTTCTACCATTTTGATAAATCCTTATGCAGAATGGGAAATTGTTCCAGGGTTAAAAGTAAAATCAAACTGGGGATATACCAGAATTCAGGATAATGCAACAGATTTCACAGTAAAAGTTACTGAGCCAGGCAAAATATTTGATTTCAATAGACTGACTCTAAAAAATATGACAATTACCGATTTATTGAGCGAGCAGACTATTTCTTATGAAAAATCATTTGGGAAACACAATTTGAAAGCTTTAGCCGGATATACGTATCAAGAAACTAAAAGAGATTTCTATACAGTTGAAGGAACTGGATTTGACAACGAAGATCCATCACAGCGCTATTTATTAAATGCAAAATTAATTCAACAGACAGGGGCAGGTTTATCAGATGAAATCATTTCTTCTTATGTAGGAAGATTAAATTATGACTTCAATCAAAAATATTTATTCTCAGGAATTGTGCGTCGTGACGGAACTTCAAAACTTTTACAAGACAACCGCTGGAAAGTATATCCTTCTGTTTCTGCAGGTTGGTTAATTTCTGAAGAAAGTTTTATGAAAGGTCTTGAGCCAATTGTAAGCAATTTAAAATTACGTGCAAGCTGGGGACAGATTGGAAATTTAGGAAACCTTGGACCATATCAGTTTAGTGTACCATTATCACAAACTCAAGCTTTAATTGGAGCAACTCCATCTATTAATTACGGTTATGCGGAAAGCGAATTATCAAACCCTAATTTAAAATGGGAAAGCTCTGAGCAGACTAATATTGGTTTAGATTTTACAATGCTAAATAATAGTTTAGTTGGATCTGTTGATGCTTATGTGAAAAAAAATAAAGACATGCTGGTTCGTGACCAATTACCTGGTGTTTCTGGAACGCCGCAAGGAAGAATTGTAAACTCTGGAGATGTTGAAAATAAAGGTATTGAGGTTAGTTTAACGTATCAAAAAACAAAAGGCGAATTTAAGTTTGACGTTACAGCAAACGCTGGATTCTTAACCAATAAAATTGTCTCTATTAAAGACGATTTGACTTCGCTTGAACCCTTAAACTTAAGCAGAGTTCGTAGTTTGCCTTTAGCAAATATCTATCAAGTTGGAAGTCCTGTTGGTGCTTTCTACGGATATGAAACAGACGGATTATTTCAAAGTGATGCAGAAGCAAAAGCTTATGTAAACAAAAATGGTGTGGCCTATCAGCCAAATGCTGTTGCAGGAGATATTAGATTTAAAGATGAAAACGGCGATGGTGTTATCAATAACAGCGATAGAGTAGTATTAGGAAGTCCTTTTCCAAAAACAACTTACAGTTTGAATGCTAATTTTAGGTACAAAGGATTCGATATGAATATCTTTTTTAACGGAGCTGCTGGAAATAGTGTTTTCAACGCTGTAAAGCATACAGGTTTAAATGCTTCTTTCCCAGGATATAACTTATTGGCAGAGTCTAAAGATGCTTGGTCTCCAACCAATACAAACACCAATGTTCCGGTTCTATCTTCAACAGACAACAACAATAACTTCGGACGTATCTCTGATCTTTATATCGAAGATGCTTCTTTCTTAAGATTGAAAAACGTGTCGATTGGTTATACCGTAAAAGAAAGCTGGCTGAACGGAAAAGCAAAACTTAGATTCTTTATTTCTGGACAAAACTTATTTACAATTACTAAATATTCTGGAATGGACCCTGAAGTTGGTCTTAAAAACTTCGGAATGGATTTAGGTAAATATCCACTTTCACGTATTTACATGACAGGTGTTAATGCAACTTTTTAAAAAATAAAAAACAATTAAAATGAAAAAAATAAGTCTTTTATTATTGAGTTTTGTGCTTTTAATGGGCACTTCGGCTTGTGAAAGTGAACTTGATGTTGTACCACAGGGGGCGCCTTCAAGCGGAAATTTCTGGAAAACTCCAGCAGATGCAAAGGCAGGAGTAAACGCAATATATGCTTTATATTCTGATGATAATATGTATGGCCGTGGTTTTTTCTGGCTGAATAATGCAAGTGATGATATCGGAACAAAACCAAGACAAAACGCAGAGCGTATCAAAAATTTTATTGTTGACGGAGCAGAATCGGATACAAAAGATATTTGGAGAATTCACTATGAAATTATGAAACGCTGCAACGATGTAATTCGCAATGTGCCAAATATTCCTTTGGATGAAAGTACAAGAAACGGAATGCTGGGAGAAGCTTATTTTAATCATGCCGTAATGCATTTAGAATTAGCATACCATTATGGAGACGATCGTGCAGGAATTCCAATTCAGGACAGAGAAAACCCAACAAATGTGTATGTGCCTCGTGCTAAAAATGTTGCAGAAAACTACGCTTACATTGCTGCAGATTTAATTAAAGCGGCCGATTTATTACCTTACTTTGACCAGCTTACGCCAGACAATTACGGACGCGCTCACAAAACTGCTGCATGGGCTTATTTAGTTCGTACGTATTTGTATGCAAAAGATTGGGACAATGCTATAAAATATGCCAACATGATTGTGGCAAGCGGAAAACACAAATTATTAGACAATTTTGAGGATGTATTTAAAATCAGCAATAACTGGTCATCAGAATATATTTGGTCTGTTACTTCAAGTGCAGAAAATACTTCTTTAGGATCTATTTTTCCTGGAGTTTGTTTAGAAGATAAAGGATGGGGAGTTTACAACGGATGGGGAAATTTCTATCCAACAAAAGAATTGTTTGATACTTATGTTCCAAACGATAAAAGACGCAGTGCTACCATTTTACAAAAAGGAGATAAATTCATGTATTTTGGAGAATTGGTAACTTTTAACGAAGGAAACCACGTGGTAAGTTCAAGTAATAGAACAGGTTATCAGTTTAAAAAATACATGGAGCCATTCAGCTATCCAAAAACAACATCGGGCGGAGTTGATATTCGCTACGTAAATGCAAACGGAGACAAACCTTCAACGGCTTTAAACGTACCTCTTTTACGTTATGCAGATGTGATTTTAATGTTAGCGGAAGCGAAATTAATGAAAGGGCAGAATGCCGATACAGAAATCAATATGATTCGCCGCCGCGCAGGTCTTACAGATCTTTCTGGAGCTACTTTAGTTGATTTAAAAAGAGAAAGACGCTGCGAATTAGCAGGCGAGTGGACAGACCGTCACTTTGATTTAGTGCGTTGGGGAGATGCAAAAGAAACGTATGCCAAACCATTACACCATTATGATGGAAGCGTAATTTATCCAGCTCGTAATTTTAATCCTGCTATTCACCATGTTTGGCCAATACCGCCAGATGAAATCGCAGTAAGCAAAGGAGCTTTGACTCAAAACCAAGGCTGGTAATCAATAATTTCATTGTGTTTTTTTAGTTTTTTTACGCTGCAGTCTTTTTTGTCAGGAGGCTGCGGCCGTAAAAAATTAATGAAACCATTTTTTATTTTCATACAATTCAAAAAGTAACCTACAACTTTTTGTTATTTAATTTATTTTCAATGAAAAAAATAATCACCCTTTTTTGCCTTCAGTTTTTCCTTTTCGCGCAGGCGCAGGAATACAGTTCTTCTAATATTCATTCTCATAACGATTACGAGAGTAAATTACCATTTTATGGCGCTTATTCTAATGAAACCGGTGTTATTGAAGCCGATGTTTTTTTAGTGAATAACGAATTGTTTGTAGCCCACACTTCAAAAGAAATTGCAGCTCACAATACGCTTAAAAACATGTATTTGGAACCGCTTTCTTCTAAATTAAAAACTTTAGAAGGAAAAGCGTACCCAAGCGGCAAACCTTTAATTTTAATGATTGATATTAAATCAGATGCCGATTCGACTTTGAAAGTTATTGCACAGCAGTTAAAGACTTTTCCAGATATTATTTCGAATAAAAATATAAAAGTGGTCATTTCTGGAAATAGACCTTTACCTTCAAAATGGAATGAATATCCAGATTTTATTTATTTTGACGGAAGATTAAACGAAAATTACACGCCAGATCAATTAGCGCGTGTAGAAATGATCAGCGAAGATTTAAAAGAAATCACCGTTTGGAACGGGAAAGGAGTTCTAACGCAGGCAGATTCTGAAAAAATTCAAGCTATTATCAAGAAAGTTCACGATCAAAATAAAAAAGTAAGATTCTGGGCAACGCAGGACAACGTAAATACTTATATGACTTTGATGAATTTAAAAGTTGATTTTATCGGAACAGATAAAGTTACTGAGCTGACGCAGTTCATTAATAGCACTAAAACGACATTTTACCAAAACACAGAATTTCATCAAGCTTACGTTCCTAAAAATGCATTTAAAAGTAAACGTCCTAAAAACGTTATTCTTTTAATTGGCGACGGAATGGGATTAACTCAAATATATTCTGGTTACACTGCAAACAAAGGACAATTGAGTTTGTTTAACATTCCAACTCAAGGATTTTCTATCACCAAAGCTTCAGATAGTTACATTACAGATTCTGCTGCTGGAGCAACTGCAATGGCAACTGGACATAAAACCAATAATCGTTTTATTAGTGTTGACGAACAAGGAAAACCGTTGGAATTGATTACACAGCAATTGATTAAGAAAAACTATAAAACGGCAATTATTTCAGCAGGAAATATTACAGATGCTACGCCGGCGGCTTTTTATGCACATCAGCCGGAAAGAAGTTTGAGCGAACCAATCGCAAATGATTTCTTGGCAAATCCTTCTGATATTTTAATTGGCGGAGGTCAAAATGAATTTAAATCCAGAAAAGACGGTAAAGATTTGTCTAAAGCTTTAATCGAAAAAGGATATACATTTTCAGATAGTTTTGCCAGTTTAGATACCATCAAAAACAATCGATTTGTAGTTTTAGAAGATAAAGCAGTCGTTTCTATGAAAAATAGGAGAGGAGATTTTCTAACTAAATCTTTAGCGAAAGCAACAAGCACTTTTTCAAAAACTAAAAATCCATTTTTTATCATGGCAGAAGGTGCGCAGATTGATTACGGCGGGCACCAAAATAATGTTGAATATGTTGTTCGTGAAATGCTGGATTTTGATAAATTAGTTGGACAAGCAATGGAATTTGTAGATAAAAATCCAGAAACTTTATTAATCGTAACCGCAGATCACGAGACAGGTGGATTATCATTGATTGATGGAAGTATCGAGAAAGGTTACGTTCACGGAAGTTTCAGCACAAATGATCATACCGCAGTTCCAGTTCCTGTTTTCGCTTATGGGCCAGGAGCAGATAAATTTATGGGAGTTTATCAAAACACAGCGATTTATCATAAGATAATGGAATTAGTTTCATCGAAATAAGATTTTTTTATTGAGATATAAAAGGGCGGTTGATTTTCTTCAAACGCCCTTTTTTAATGAATGACCGAACAAAAAAGGCTGCCCAGAGAGGACAACCTTTAATGACTAATAAAATAAAAATGTATCCTAAAGTTTTACTTTCCTGATTCGATTTCAGGGCTCATAATAACTTCGACACTGCTAGAACTATCCAAAACGTGCTTACTAAACTGCTGAATAGTTTTTTGATTAATTTTAGAAATTAAATTTTTATATTCCTCATCCGTCGAAAACGGAATCTGATTTAATGTGCTGTTATAGATTGTTGTATTCCAGAAAGAATTGGTTTTAAGCGATTCTTCTCGGTTTTTTAACAAAGCTTGTTTAATATCTTCCAAATCATTTGCATTAACTGGATTTGATTTTAAGTCGTTTATTTCTTTCCAGACAATCTGCATTAATTTTTCCTGTTTGTCAGGATTACAGTCAAAAGTGAGAGCCAGACTGAAAGTTGGTTTAGGAATCAATTCCAGATTTCCGCCAACGTTTACACCGTAACTGCCGCCTTCTTCTTCACGAATGGTCTGCAAGAATCGTTTTGATAACAGTTCTCCGATGATATACATTGTCAAGGCATTTTCTTTACTGTATTCTGTTTTTCCGGTTAAGTTTAAATAAACGGTTGCTTTTGCAACTTCCATAGGACGTTTGAAATGAACTTGGGTCTTTCCTTTTTTAGGCTCAATATAATGATCCACATAATTTTCCTTTAAGGCTGGATTGGAGTTGATATTTCCGATGTATTTCTGAATTAATCCTAATGCGGAATCTGGAATGTTTCCAACAAAAATAAAAGTAAAATCACCGGCATTTTTAATTCTGTCACGGTAAATGTTTTCGGCTTTTTTCAGATCAATAGATTCAAGAAATTTTTCATTGAAAATAAAAGTACGGGCATTATGATTTGAATTTGCTAAATCAATAGAATCTTTAAAGACACTTTCATTATCTTTTTTAATAGTTTCCAGTCGGTTTTTATATTGGTCTTTTAGGATATTGAAAATATTTGGATCAAAACGCGGCGACTCAAAAGAAAGATAAACCATTTGCAGCATAGTTTCGAAATCGGCTTTATTTGAACTTCCTTGGAATCCCTGTGTATTTTGACCAATAAACGGTGCGGCCTGCGCAACTTTTCCGGTCAGTTTTTCTTTTAGACCAATATTATCAAAATTACCTAGACCTGAAGATCTTGCAATTGTTGTTGCAATTTCAGCAGAAGCGAGATCTTCTGTCTTAATTAAAGATTTACCTCCTTTTGAAAATGCCGAGAAAATAATCTGATCTTGTGAATAGTTTGTTGGAAGTACAATTATTTTAGCTTCATTTTCTAAAATATAACCTTTTGCGTCCTTAACTCCAGCTATTTCAAATGTTTTTTTAATTGAAGCAGGTTTTAATTCTTTATCAATTAACGGAGCGTTGTTTTCTTTTTTAGTGTAAGGTTCCAAAGTCATTTTTTCGACTTTTTTCATTACGCTTACAACAGCTTCTTTTGTTGGAAAATCATTTTTATCCTGATCTGAACCAGTAACTAAAACCACTTGGTTTGTTGGTTTTTGAATGGTTTTCGCATAAGCATTCAATTCCTCTAAAGAGATACTTTTTATAATCCCAACAATTAATTTATAATCATCTTCAGGGGAAAGGAATGGCTTAGCTTTTAAGAAATAATTGGTCAGTTTATCTGCCCAGCTGTCGTTGTCAACTTTATCTTTATTGTTTATAAAATCATCATAAGAGCTTATGAAAATCTTTTTAGTTCGGTCTAATTCTATTTGAGAAACACCAAAACGCTTTAGGCGCTCTGTCTCTGTATAAGCTTCTTCAAATGCCTGGATTATTTTTCCTTTTTTGGCTAAAGCCGAAATATTAAACGAAGTATTTAATCTTGAAATGGGTTCAAAATAGGTTTTTAAGTTTAAAGCACCACCTTGATTTTTTAAAAGCAATTCTTTGAAACGATTGTTTAAAATGCTGGTGTAAAATGAGTTCATTACGTTTTTACGCGTAACGATGCTGTCTTTTAATAAAGGCTCGTCTAAGACATATTGAAGTGTAATGGAAGAAGAAGATGCTTCTTTGTCTGACGCCGTGCCAAAATACAATTCATCGTGTTTTGGAATATTAAAGTAGGGGCGGGGAACTGCTTTTTTTGCCAGTGGAATTCCTGAAAAAATGGTCTTCACTTTTTGTTCCATTGCTTTTACATCAATATCACCAACAATGATTACAGCTTGTAAATCTGGGCGGTACCATTTTTTATAATAGTTTCTCAATTCAGGATATTTGAAATTGTTGATGATATTTAAATCGCCAATAACATCTCTTTTACTGTATTGCGAACCTCTGTATAAAACGGGATCTGTCTGCATTTTTAAACGAAAATCACTTGTTCTTCTGGTTCTCCATTCTTCTCTGATTACACCTCTTTCAGCATCGATTTCGGCATCAGTTAAAGACAGCGATCCTGACCAGTCATGCAGAACCCAAAGTGTAGAATCGATTAGTTTTTCGTTGCTGACAGGAACTGTGCTGATATTATACACTGTTTCATCCTGAGCAGTATAAGCGTTGATGTCTTTACCAAAACTTACTCCGTTCTTCTCTAACATTTTAATGATCCCTTTTCCTTTAAAATGTTCTGTTCCGTTAAATGCCATGTGTTCCAGAAAATGCGCCAATCCGTTTTGATTGTCGTCTTCTAGAATGGCACCTACATTTTGAACAAAGTAAAAACTAGCTCTGTCTTTTGGTTCTTCGTTGTGGAGAATATAATATGTCAGCCCATTTTTTAATTTTCCGGTTGTCACATTTTTATCCAGCGGAATGTTGGTTTTGAATTGGGAAAATACGCCTTGAAAAGACAAGGCGAGAATCCCAATGATGATATTTTTTTTAGTGTTCATTTTGATACTTTTTATCTTCTGTTTCTTCTAATCAGTATGAAAGCAGCACTGAGTATAATCAATAAAGGAAACAGTGCAATAAATACAATTTTACTCATGAAAACCTGATTAGCATTTACCGTTATTTTTTTATCGATATTTTCAGGTCGAGTAGTGTCTATAGGAAATTCATAATTGGTAAACCAGCTGAAGATATCAGTAAAAAACTGAAATGTTCCTGATCCGCCTCGGCTTAATTCTGCATTACCCATAAAATCGGCATCTCCTGCCACAATTATTTTTTGTGATTTACCATTTACATTTCTGGTTAAAGCTACAGCAAGCGGAACAGCAGTTACAGCAGGTTGTTTTTTCAAATCTTCAGGAATTGAAGTAATTCCAGTCTTTGCTTCCCAAGCCGGCTGTGTGTTGGTTTTTAAAAGAGGTGTCACTTTAAAACCAACCTCTTTTACCATTTTAATCCCACTGCTTCCTAAAAACGGAATTGGATTGTTGTCTTTGTTTTTAGTGAATTTGATTACAGTCGAATCAATATTTTTTGAAACTTCAGTAACTAAATAATCTGGCGAATTAGTTTCACTTTCTTGAACTAGAGCTTGTTTGGTAAAACTTAAACCTAACTTATCTGTTACAGCAGCTAAAGCAGAATTCGTTTCAGGTTCAGCTAAAAGCATTACATTTTTTCCCTGATCGATGTATTTATTGATGCGGTCTACAGCACCTTGGCTCAATTGCGTTTTCGGATCGGCAATGATTAAAATTGTGGTTTGTTCTGGAATATTCTGCGCATTAATATCTACAGAAGAAACATCAAATCCTTGATTGATAAGTGAATATCTGAAAGTGATTTCATTAAAACCAGTTTTGTAATTTTTATCTCCAATTTTATCAACGCTTCTTTCCATGTTGCCGGTTGCAAAAACGATTTTAGGAGCAGGAACAACTAGACGTTTTAAAGAGGCAGAGATTTCTTTTTCCATAGGAACCTTAAACATATCGTCATACATTCTTAAGAATGTTTTCTTACCGTTATATTCCACAGTTCGTACAACTCTGTTCTGCTCAGGTTTTAAATCTACAACCTTTTTAATCTCTTCTGGAGAATAAAGTTTTTTTAGCTTTAAATCCTGTGTTTCGATCATTTTCTGCGCAAGCTCTTTGTCGTTTAATCCAGGGTTTTGAGCATATAGAGCTTCATTGTTTGAAGTATCATAATAATACACATATTCCATTTCCATCTGTGGTATAAAACGGGTGTATTTTTCAAAGCTTGCTATATCTGAATTTTGAGAGTAAGGCATCGCCATATAATAGTTGATGTCTAGTAAGTTTACATAAGTAGTTAACTTTATAGGGCCGTCTATTTTTTTGACAATATCTAAACTGGTTTTTGTTAATGTTCTGTCTTTTGTACGCGTCATATCTTGATACAGCGTAAGAGAAGCTCTGGAAGTAATATAGCCAAATGATAAAACAATTGTGACTAGTAAAGTATATTTTAAAACTCTTTTTGAGATTGTTTGTGCGTCTCTTCCTGTCTGTAGTTTATAGATGCTCAACACGATAAAAAGACTGCTTACCAAAACAAAGTAGATTACATCTTTACTGATGATAAGACCTTCCAGCATTTCATTTGCACGTCCAGAGATAGAAAGGAAATAGGTGATGTCTTTTACAACTTCAACATCCTGCCAAAGTTTGCCGATGAAATTTAAACCTGCCAAAACTACCAAAGTACTGATCGCAGCCACAACCTGATAAGAAGTGAGGCAAGACATAAAAAGCCCGATTGCGGCATATGTACAAACCAATAAATACAAACCAATAAGACCTGATACGGCAAATTTTAAATCTAAATTTTCAATAGAGAAGTACGCAATACCAACCTGTAATCCTAATATCACAATGAATAAGAGACAATACGCAGCAATAGCTAAATATTTACCAAGTACAATATCTTTAATTTTAATTGGCGAAGAAAGTAACAGTTTGATCGAACCGCTGTTAATTTCGCGGCTTACTAGTCCCATTGTTAAAAGCGGCACATATAAGTATAAATAATTCTGCATTTCTGTATATAAACCATTGAAACCTGAAAATGTAATCTGAGTTAAGTTGCCAAGACCCTCTCCAATTTTTTGTGCTTTTTCAAAACGTTCAATAGAGTTGAAAAATTTCCAGCTGGACTGGATTGAAAATATTACTAAAACAACCCATGCGACAGGTGAGTAAAACATAGTGTTGAGCTCTGTTTTAGCAATTCTATATATTGTTTTCATTTGTTTATTTTTTAAGAAGGAATAGAATTTTTAGAAGGCGCTTTTTTAGATAACTGTGCAAAAATTTCATCAAGGGAAACTTTTTCGAATTGAATCTCACGTAATTTCCAATTGTTATGAACACTTAACGAAATGATTTTTTCGGCAACTTCCTGAGTTCCGTCAAATGTTATCTGCACTTTTTTAGGAGAAAGAAAAACGGCATCTGTCACTTCTGGAATAGCTGTTAAAGATTCGACTTGCGGTGGATTTTCAAAACTTGCTGTCAATTTATCTGCTTCGATGTAGTTATTGAAGGCATCAAGCGTATCGGCAAAAACCATATGTCCGTTTTCAATCATCCTGATATCCTGGCAGGTTGCCTGAACTTCGGATAAAATATGAGAAGAGAAAATAACGGCTTTATCTTTTGATATTTTTTTGATTAATTTTCTAACTTCTAAAATCTGGTTAGGATCAAGCCCGTTTGTTGGTTCATCTAAAACTACTAATTTAGGTTCGTGAATAATAGCTTGAGCAATACCTACACGTTGTCTGTAACCTCCAGATAAGTTTCGAATTAATCGGTGGCTGAAATGTGAAATACCGCATTGTTCCTTGGCTTTCTCTAAAGCATTTTTTAAATCTTCTTTTTTTACATGACGCAGTTCCGCACAGTGAATTAGATATTCATCTACCGTAAGATCTAAGTGCAAAGGTGGTGTCTGCGGTAAAAAACCAATTAATTTTTTGGCTTCAACCGGGTTTTCCTTTAGATTTATTCCATCAATAAAAATATTGCCGCTTGTTTGGTTTAGCACGCCGCAAAGAATATTCATTGTAGTTGATTTTCCAGCTCCATTAGATCCTAAAAGACCTAAAATTCTATTTTCTTTAATTTCAAAACTAATATTTTGTATTGCCCAATCCTTACTGTATTGATGCGACAAATCCTCAACTCTTACAATTGTTGTTTCCATAGTGTTTTTAAAATCGCAAGAATGTATTTTTGTTGAAAGTACATTCTTGCGTTATTTTTAATTTTTTAGTATCCTGTATTTTGGATTAAAAAGGGATTAGAACGAATAGCAGGTTCTGGTATTGGATATAAATTATCTGTAGTTTTCCAGATTTTATCAGATAAAACAGAGAGGGTTTCATCTAGTTTGCCAGTTCTTTTAAGGTCCAGCCATCGATGTCCGTTTTCTGCAAAGAACTCGCGTTGTCTTTCAAGAGCAATTAAATCTAGCAACTGATTTACATCTGTTAAGGTAGTATCATTTAATAAGGCTCTATTTCTAAGAACATTAATATCCTGCTGGGCACCTATAATATCATTTGATCTTACTCTGGCTTCGGCTCTAATTAAATACAGCTCTGCTAATCTTAATACGGTAGAGCGTTCTACAGGAGAATCACCAAATCCGTTGTGATATTTATAAGGTGCGATACCTAATAATACGCCGGCTCCATTTGTAATATCAATTGTCCAATTTGTTTTTCTGGCGTCACCAGTTTCAAAGAGCGAATTGCCTTTTCTCAGCAAAAAAGTACCACCCGTTGTGAATACAGAAGATCCTTCGTATGTGTAATCAACATTAAAATAAGGTATCTGTAATATAGCTTCATCATTGTCTGCAATAAACGGACTGTTATCATCTCCCAGATCAGTAATTATTTTGTAAGTTCCTGTCTGGTTTATTACTGTAGAGGCATGAGCAGCGGCTTCAGTCCATCTTCCTAAATAAAGATTTACCCTTGCCAATAAAGTTTCTGCAGCCCATTTTGTAGCTCTAATTCTTTCTTGGTCATAATCTTTGTAATCCGTTGGAAGATCTTTTGACGCATCTGTTAAATCAAGCAAAATTTGTGCATAAACAGTTTCTTGCGGAGATTGCGGCAACAGTGCAGATACATCTACATTTGTAGTAAGTACTAAAGGCACATTTCCCCAAAGATTAGTCAGATAAAAATAACAATACGCTCGTAAAAATTTTGCTTCTGCAATCCATCGCTTGCTTTTCACATCATTAAGAGAAGTACTTTTAGAGATTCCTTCAATTACGTTATTTGCGTTATAGATAGTTTTATATAATTCGCCCCAATTACCATTTATAGTTCCGTCGGTTTCTGGGATTTCATTAGAACTGTAAACATTGGCAATACCAGCTGCTGGCACCAATTCATCAGCAGTTTCTCCAAGAATAGAATGCACTCTGTTATAATAAAAATCTGTAACCATACTTTGATAGATTCCGTTTACAGCGGCTTCAGCAGTTGCTTCTGTAGAGTACACATTTTCTGATGATAATTGATTACTAGGGATATCAACATCAAGAGCATCGTCACAGCTCGTAATTCCTAGCAAAAGAAAAAATGAAAATATATAGGTATATTTATTTGAAATATTTTTCATGATTTTGAGATTTAAAATGTAAACTGAGTTCCAAAAGTTATAGTACGTAATGGCGGAAGTGCCAATCCCTGTGTTTCAGGATCAAGACCTTTATACTTAGTAAATGTTACTAAGTTTTGTCCTTGAATCGAAAGTCGGATACTCTGCAAATATTTCTTTGTTGCCTCATCTAAAGGAATTTGGTAAGAAGCACTTACATTTTTAAGTTTTATATACGATGCATCTACAATTGAGGCATTTGATCCCATATAATCATAGAAACTATCTTGAAAACCTGAACTTAAAACATTTCCCTGCGCTAAATAATGATTATACTCATCCACTTGAAAATTTGCAGTGCTGTAAGGATAACCTGGTTGTGCCCCGGTGTCCGTCATTAAAGTTGTACCATCCTGTTTTACAAATTGAAATAAAAAATCAAGAGTAAAAGCCTTATAGCTAATCGTATTGGAGATACCGCCATAATATTGCGGATAAGTTGGTCCATAATATTTTCTGTCTCCTCTGCCGGTTTCTGCAAATCCGCTGGAGATTCTGCCGTCTCCATTTTTATCTTCAAATTGAGCAATTCCATCTGCATCAACACCTGTAAAGTTGTATAAATATCTGCCCCCTAAAGGTTTTCCAACAACATATTGAGAATAGTAGCTGGTAAACTCTATTCCAGAAAATGATACTAATTTGTTAGAATTGGTTGAAATATTAAAAGAAGTTGACCAGTTTAAATTTTTAGTATGAATATTTGTTGTACCAAGGGTAAATTCCCACCCTTTATTTTCAACTTCAGCCGGTAAATTTGCCGTATAAGTTGTAAAACCTGCCTGTGCACTAAGGGTATAGTTTACCAATTGGTTACTCGAAGTATTTTTATAATAAGCTGCCGTAAAAGAAATGCGGTCGTTTAGGAAACTTAAATCAAGTGCCGCTTCAAATTTCTTTGTTAATCCCCATCTAATGTTAGGGTTTGCAATTCTAGCTGCTGTCATAGAGGCATTTCCGCTTCCATATGTACGAGTGTCAAAAGTATCAGCATATTGGTAATCTCCAATAGCATCGCTTCCAATTTCACCATAACTAGAGCGTAGTTTTCCAAAGCTTAACCATGAAAGATTGTTTAAGAATTTTTCCTGTGTAAATACCCAGGCTGCACCAACAGAACCAAAATTTCCAAAACGATTATTCGCTCCAAAACGGGATGAGCCATCTCTTCTAAAGTTAACATTTAGTATGTACCTGTTTTGAATATTATAGTTTAATCTGCTGAAAAGAGAAATGTACTTATATTCAACACTTCCATTGTTGGCAGTAATGCTTTCTGCAGTTCCTAAGTTACCAATTAAATTATCTGAGCTGTAACCATTTGAATTCACATAAGAAGGCATCTCTGATTTTCTATTCTGCAATGAACCTCCAACAAGTGCTGTTAAGTTTCCTTTCCATAATTCTGTTGTATAATTAAGCTGAGGCTCAACAGTAAAATTATTGGTATTATTAGTTGAAACCGTATAAGATCTTTGAAAGTTTACATTACTGCCGTTTGCTTCAGCATAAACATGATTAACTGCCGATCCTGGCATAAATTGTTTGGTCTGCATTTGAGCTCTTCCATATCCTAAATCTGTTTTGAAAGAAAGTCCTTTTGCAATTTCGTATTGAAGATTAAAGCTGGTAATTAAATTGAGTCCTTTATCGTCTACTCTCTTCTCTAGAGCGGCAAGAGGATTTATATCACTAAAATAGTCTGGTGACCAATAATAGCTGCCATCTGCATTGTATAAAGGACGGTTAGGAGCAGTGCCGACCGCATATGTTGTGATATCAAAAAATGGTAGTTTATTATTATCTGTAGCAAAAATTACCGAAGCACCAATTTTTAATCTCCTGTCTAATGTGCTGTGATTAATATTAAAATTAGTAGAGAATTTATCATAGCTAAAATCTCCAGGCACAACCGTAGTTTCTTTATGGTAAGCACCACTCAAAAGGAAATTCGTTGTTTCGTTCCCGCCTTTTAAAGATGCTGAATAATTATTAAAGTTAGCAGTTCCTCCTATTAATTTTTTCTGCCAGTTTGTATAAGCATTAGGATCCCAGTCTGTAAGGGCAATACCGTTACTGCCAACATCAGCAACATCGCCGTTATTATTCAAAGCAGTTTGCAGCATGTTCAGGTAAGCGGGAGTATCTAATGTTTTGACCATATGTGCTACTTCCGAAACTCCAGAGTTGGTAGTTATGGTAAACTCAGTTTTTCCAGACTTGCCTTTTTTAGTCGTAATCAGTACAACACCGTTTGCACCTCTTGAACCGTAAATTGCCGTTGCATCGGCATCTTTTAAAATTTCGATGCTTTCGATATCATTTGGATTAATGATGTTTAGCGGACTTGTTGATTTTTGAGCTCCTCTAATCACATTTTGATCCTGCACCTGTTGTTTAATATCGTCTCCAATGTATGGAACTCCATCTACGATATAAAGAGGAATATTACTGCCTTCAATAAAGTTTCGCCCGCGGACACTAATATTCATATCACTTCCTGCGTAACCCGAAGTCTGCGTTACAAAAACGCCGGGAGTTCTTCCCTGCAGCGTTTGCAGAATATTGGTTATCGGTTGTTTTTCAATATCTTCAGATGTAATTTTCACTACAGACCCAGTTGAAGTTCTTTTTGTCGTTGTGCCGTAACCAATCACTACGATTTCATCTAGTTTAGCCAGATCGGGCTGCATTTTAATGGTAATAGAGGTTTGGTTTTCAACGGTAACCTGCTGTGTTTTATATCCTAAATAAGATACTTTCAGCACGTGTTTCCCTGCTGGCAGTTCGATGTAAAACTGACCATCAAAATCTGAAACGCCCTGTTTATTGCTTCCTACAACTGCAATAGACACACCCGGCAGAGGCAGACCATTTTCATCCAGCACTTTACCATTTAGCATGTAATTGGCTTCACTGTCATCTGTTTTTGATGCTGTGGTTTTAGGAGTTTCTTTTTTATAAATGACAACGTTTTTATCTACTTGTTTGTAAACTAAATTACTGCCCTGAAATACGGTATTCAAAATATCACTAACACTGCGGCGTCCTCGTGGTGTAGTTACTTTTGGAAAATCTTTTATGATCTGCGGCTGATAAGCAAACAGTAGTCCCGTTTTATTTTCTATTGTCTTAAATAAAGTTTTAATGTCTTGATTATGAAGTTCAATATCAACAGATATCGATTCTAAATTCTGACCGCTCATTTCGGTAGCAAATACCATTGGAGTGCCGCAGGTCAGTAAGAAAATGTGGAATAAACTGATTCGCATGATCATAATGGTTTTTTTTGACAAGTGAAAAAAAGATGATTTCTTTTCCCTGTCAAACATGGTTGTTTTACAGCGTAATTTCATAAATTTGCTTGTTTTTTAATGGTTACTGGATTAATTGTTAAAAATCTTGGCCATCTGGTGTAGGAGCTGGATGGCTTTTTTAGTTTTGGTTTTGGGTTGTTTTTCTTCGTTTTTTAAGGTTAATATTTATTTTTCTCAGCTTTCTAAGTAGGAGATTAGCCAGCCTGATTACTAGTTATTATGTATTCT
>NZ_SODX01000002.1:711477-864073 GCF_004366435.1 Flavobacterium sp. S87F.05.LMB.W.Kidney.N
CTTTACTCTTTACTCTTTACTCTTTACTCTTTACTCTTTACTCTTTACTCTTTACTCTTTACTCTTTACTCTTTACTCTTTACTCTTTACTCTTTACTCTTTATTCTTTACTCTTTATTCTTTATTCTTTATTCTTTATTCTTTACTCACACCCTTTGCCATCTAAAATAACAGCGCCGGCTTTGTCGTAATGATATTCTGTTTCTAGAACACTTGAGATTACTTTTAAAACATGATCCAAATCTTCTTCATTTAAGAAACTCGCGGTTATTCTGCAGTTTTTAATTTTTTCATTCTGTATTAAAATCTGAACTTTATATTTCTGAGAAATTAATGCAGCAGCTTCAGTCATATTAATATCATCCAGAATCAAGTAATTACTTTTCCACTCCGTTACAACAGCAGCGTTGATATTATTCTGCTCAAAATTCAAAGTGTTTTTGTTGACTTTAATCTGCTGGTTCGGAGTAATCACACCATAGACTTTTTGAGTGTCTCCAACCTGAACTTTACCACGGGTAACGGTAACTTCGATATTGTTTGAAGAATTTTTGGCATTGATATTAAAAGCAGTACCTAAAACTCTAGTCTGTACCTTACCCGTATGTACAATGAAAGGTTTTTCTTCGTTGCGTTTAATGTCAAAAAAAGCTTCTCCCGTCAGTGTTACTTCGCGAGTTTTGCTGTTAAAGGAATTTTGATCGTATTTTAAACTACTGTTGTCATTTAAAAGAACCGTACTGCCATCAGGAAGGTGTACCAACTGTTTACCGCTGAAATCAATTAAAGTGTTTTCTGCTATAACTTCTGGTTGAACAGCTGGGGCAGGAAGAGAATTATTTTTTGTAAAAAAGAATGAATTTCCAACAGCTATCAAAGCAATAATACTAGCAGCCGCAAATACAAATTTCAAAACTGTTCTTCTGTTTCTTTTCTTAGGATTTAAATCTAAAACTTTAGGTTCGTTTTGCGGTTTAGATAAAATGTAGTTTAGAATATCATCTCCCTGCTTTTTATCCATTACTTCAGTAACGTAATCGTTTTTCAGCATATCATGAAGTTTTTCTTTTAGAAAATCATCATGGGTTCCCTGCTGAATTATTTCCATCATTTGCTGCTGTTCTGCATCAGATAGATTATTCTGCAGGTAGCCTTCAAATAACTCTTCGAATTTTTTTTGCTGCATTGTTTAGTAAATTAAATTAGTACTTGTTTGTAAATGATAGATTGGGTTATCTTTTTTTTTTTTTTTCAGCCCTTCTGATTTTAGGGATAAGACATCTCTAATGTTGTCTCTTTATAATAAAGACCATTTAAAAAAGGGAGGGGAGTAGTGAAATGTAAAAAAAAAGTAAAAAAAAGGTAAAATAATAGCCAATAAGGCTTTTTTGAGAGAAAAAACTTTAATCTATAATTTAAAAAATAGAAGAAACGTCATGAACATATTCATGTACGGAGAAATTTTAAGACGTATAAATTTTAGAGCCTGCGCCATATGTTTTTTTACAGTCTCAGTCGAAATGCCTAAACTTTCACCAATTTTTTGATGACTCAAACCTTCCAATTTAGCCATTTTATAAACTTTCTGCTGCTGCGGAGGAAGCTGTTCCACAATCTGGTTTAAAATTATATTGTACTGCTCGTCTTTAATTGAGGTATCTGTATCTATAAAGCCGGTCTCTTTTAAATTAATTTCTGATGCTAAAGTAGCTTCTCTTGCAATTTTCTTAATGGAATTGAACAAATGATTGCGCGAGATGATATAAAGATAATTTTCAAAATGGTCTATTTCAGACAAAGTTTCACGATTCTGCCAGATCTTCAAGAAGATATCCTGAACAGCTTCTTCTGATAAAATTTTTGATTTAGTAATTCTAAAAGCAGTAGAGTAAACATTATTTTTATACTGATTGTATACATTTGTAAAAGCAAGCTCACTTCCTTGAGATAATTCAAGAAGAAGTTTTTTTTCGTCAATATTTGAATTTTGAGCCATGCTTTAGGTAAGAATCAATTCAGCAATATTATTTATTTTTTTTCAAATAAAGATTATATATCAAGAATATGCATTCAAAAATGTTGTTTTACGATTTTATTGAATAAAATAATAAATTATTGTAAAAATAAACATCTCTATTTTGCATAAGATTCATTGCAAGTTATTTTAGTGTTTAAATTATTGTAGGTTAAGTCTTGTTTTAATTGAGGATTAAACAAAATGTAATAAAAAAAGTATTTTTTATTGAAGGATATTTATAAAAAGTATAGATTTGTTTTTTTTCAGACCCTTCTTTTTTTGCAAGAAAATTATTTTAATTCTTTAATTTGATTTTAATTATGAAAAAGAAGTTATTTATATTACTTAGTTTATACTGCAATGTGATTTTTTCGCAAGCAGTAAAAAAGCCTTTAGTTTCTGCAATTACGGTAAAAGATCTTAAAACGGATATGTACCAAATGGCAGGAGACCACTTTAATGGGCGCGAAGCCGGTACTTTAGACGAGTTGAAAGTATCTGTTTGGCTGGCAGAAAAAGCAAAACAAGCTGGAATGTCTCCTGCAGGAGACGATGGTACTTTTTTCCAGTTTTTTGATTTGTACAGGCATCAGGTTACAAACTACACCAAATTTAAGATTGGTCAAAAAGAATTCAAATTGTGGAGTGAGGTTTTAATTGCCGAAACCACAACCAATAAAGTTGAAGCTCCCTTACTTTATTTAGGAAAAATTTCACCAGAAGAAATTAAAAAAGTAGATGTAAAAGGAAAAGCTGTTGTTTTGCTTGCATCGAAAGACGGGATTTCTGAAGACATTTCTCTTTTTGAAAGACGCTATCCAGGATTTGTTAAGCAGAAGTATTATGAAGATCTTGCTTATAGAGGCGCTGCAGCTCTTATCATTATTGCAGATGAATTTGGAGAAAAATGCTGGTCTCAAGTGGAGCCGCAGATGAAAAGAGGTGTTTATGGTATCGAAGGTTATCGCGACAAAATGCCTGTGCCCTCTAGAATGCCTGCTTTTTGGTTGCATAATGATCAAATTGATTTTCTAAAAAACACGAAAGAGAATTTATCAGCCGAAGTCATTTCTGAAACTTATAAATATCCTTCAGTAAATGTTGTTGGAAAAATCGAAGGCACAGATCCACAATTAAAAAATGAATATGTTCTTTTTAGCGGACATCAAGATCACGACGGTGTGCGTCAAAAATATGGACAAGATTCAATCTACAATGGAGCAGATGATAACGCAAGTACTTGTGTCGCCATGCTTGCCATTGCGAGAGCTTATAAAAAACAACCAGCTAAGAGGTCTGCATTATTTGTCTTTCATGGTTCAGAAGAACGCGGATTATTAGGTTCTAGCTGGTATGCTTCGCATCCTACAGTGCCTCAAAAAGATATAATCGCAGTTTTAAACGGAGATATGATAGGAAGAAACGATATTAATCAAGCGGCATTATTGGGTTCAAGTGATCCTCATCAAAATTCTCCTGACCTGGTTAATATCGCTAAGAAAGCAAACGAAGAAGGTCCTAAATTCGAGCTTGATAAACTTTGGGACAGACCTGAACATCCTGAATTCTTTTATTTTAGGTCGGATCATCTTCCTTACGCTCAAAAAGGAATACCAGCTGTTTTTTTACCAGCGTACTCCACAGTCAATACCATACACCAATGGATGAGTCTGAAAATATTGATTTCGCCAAACTTCATAAAATGACAGATTGGATATACCGCACCGGCTGGATATTGTCTAATAACCCTGATAGACCTAAACTCATAGTAAACAAAAAGACAAAAGAATAATTCTTAGTATATAATTTTGAAATTATACAGCTCTGTATTCAATAATGTTGGAAGATCATTTAAAGTAAATTTAGATGATCTTTTCATTTTATCATTAGTCGCCAAGATTAGTAATTTTTATACCTAACAGTCGATAAGTATTGATTATACTGTGATTTTGTATATTTGCGGTCAGTTTTTAATATACATAACTCAATAATGTTCAAATTTTTACCTCTAGATCCAAAAACGGTTTTTATGCTCTATTTTTGGGGAAACTTATTTATTTGTATTCTTATTTTTAGTTATGCCTTTTCGTATGCTACAGCAGAGAATAAGAAAAAATTAAAAACATTTGGATATGGAAAAATATTACTGACTATTGGCTGGGTATTTATTTTTTTAAGAAACGTAGCTCCAGATTTTATCTCGATAAACCTTGCCAATACTACCATTCTTGCAGGCGCTTGTTATGAAACGATCGCAATAATGTCTATGATTAAAACCAAATTTTCAAGACGTTATCATTTGCAAATTGGTATTACAGTTGTGACAATGTTGGTTTTTAATATTTCAACGTTTTTAGAAAGTACGATGAATACTCGTATTTTAATTATGTCCCTCGGAATATTTGCCATTTATCTGCCGCCAACAATTAGTTATTTTAAAGAAAAAAAGAATAATTTATTCCGTATTTTTTACCTGCTTTGTTATGTTTCTTTTGAAATTTTAATCTTTTTGCGAGCGGTTTACAGCTATATAAATCCACAGAAAAATTTTTTCAGACCAAGTATTTTTGACAGTTTGTATAGTATCGGCTTATTTTTATTAACCCTCATTGGTACGGTTGGATTTTTATTATTAGTAAAAGAAAAACAAGATCTTAGAATACAGAAACTTCTAAGAGATAAAAACTTATTCTTTTCTATTATTGCACACGATCTAAAAGGTCCATTGGGATCGTCGGTTGCATTATCAGAAGTAATGTCGGAGGAAATTGACACGTACAGCCGTGAAGAAATTAAAGAGATTACCGAATTGCTGCACGAATCAAACAAAAATATTTACAAGTTGCTTGAAAACCTTTTGGATTGGTCTAGGGTACAAACTGGAATGATGGAATACAATCCTAAAAAAGTGATCTTAAATAAATTGATTGAAGAAAACATCGGACTTAATAAAAACGCTGCATTAAATAAAAACATTGACATTAAGTTTGAATCAACTGAAATTATTGAAGCTGATCTGGATAAAGATATGATTGATACCGTTTTGCGAAACTTGCTGACCAATGCAATTAAATTTACAGATCATCATGGTGAAATTATAATCAGGATGCAAAAGTCCAATCAAAAAGTTGAAGTTTCAATTAAGGATAATGGTATAGGAATTCCAGACAACATAAAAGAAAAACTGTTTAAAATCAATGAGAAAGTAATCCAAAAAGGAACAGAAAATGAAATCGGAAACGGACTTGGATTATTACTTTGCAGTGAATTTGTAAAAAAACATAATGGCGAAATTTGGGCTGAAAGTAAACTCGGAAAAGGAAGTACTTTTAAATTTATCTTACCATTAAAAAGACAAAATCACTAGAAATCTCCTGTTTTATAAGCAGAACTGGTTTTTTACTTATCTTTATAAAATAAATTTATAATCATGACCATACAACAATTAAAATATATTGTAGCATTAGACGAAGAAAGACATTTTGCGAGAGCTGCTGAAGTATGCATGGTTACACAGCCAGGTCTTACAATTCAATTAAAAAATCTGGAAGAAGAAATAGGCATCAAAATTTTTGATCGTAATAAAGTACCCTTAACGCCTACAATACTAGGAGTAGAAATTATAAACCGAGCCAAAAAAATACTACGTGAAGCCGACGAAATACGTGATTTTGTAGTAAACGAAAAAAACTTATTAGAGGGAGAAGTTAAAATAGGAGTAATTACAACATTATCTCCATATCTGATTCCGTTGTTTATTAAGGCAATGAAAGAAGCGACTCCAAAAGTGCATTTTATTATAAAAGAAGCCAATACAGGGCAGTTAATGAAAGATCTGGAAACTGGTGCCTTAGATGTGGCTTTAATGGCAACACCAACAGGAAACCCAAATTTAATTGAACATCCAGTATTTAAGGAACCCTTTGTAGCTTATCTGAATAAACTTCATCCGATGATTAAAGATGAATTTTATGAAATGCAGCCAGGAGATAAAACAGAGTTATTGCTGCTTCATAGTGAGTTTTGCTACAATGCGCAACTGCTCGATATATGCGGTATAAAATCACCAGGAAAAATAAAAGAACAGTTTACTTACGATATTAGTTCGATCGAAACTTTAAAAAATCTGGTTCATGCACAATTGGGTTTTGCCATTATTCCAGAGCTTTCTATTCTTAACGAAAAAGATTTGGGACTTTTTAAACCTTTTAAAGAACCAAAACCAGTACGAGAAATAAGTTTAGTAGTTTCAGATTCCTTTTCAAAGAAATTACTGCTGGAAAAAATGAACGAAGCGATCTGGAATTGTCTTCCAGAATCATTAAAAAAAGACTTCGCTTACCGTAAAATAAGATGGAACGATTCTCCTTATTTTGTGAAATCAGTAAGTGATTTTATAATGCAAAGTAAAAAAGCCTGACCGTAAAGTCAGGCTTTTTTTAAGTATTATTCTTAGTAAGCTTCTATTTTAATTTGCTTATGCATTTAGTGTTACTGCTAAAGTAATTTCAGTATTTAATAATTTAGATATCGGGCAAATTTCTTTTGCTTTTTGAGCTGCTTTTTGAAAATCTTCTTCTGAAATTCCAGGAACTTTACCATTAAGTATTAATTGTATTAAAGTTATACTTCCATCTTCAAAAGTCACTTTAGCTTCTGTACTTAAATCTTCTGGAACAAATCCGGCTTCAGAAAGCAAAAAGCTTAACTGCATAGTAAAACAACCAGAATGTGCCGCTGCGATTAATTCTTCAGGATTCGTTCCCACGCCTTGATCGAAACGAGTTTTAAAAGACAGCTGGGCATTATCTAAAGTAGTACTTTGTGTACTTATAGTTCCTGTTCCTTCCATTCCTGTACCTTTCCAATTTGCGTTTGCTCTTCTTGTAAATTTCATGTTTTCTATTTTTTAAAAGTTATTTTTTGATTTCAAATCAGTTGTTTGATTTTGATGAGACAAATTTATGGCGGTCTGTGTTATTAATCAAATTAATAATTTTTAGTACTTATAAAAATAATTTATAATAATGTTTTTTTCAATTTTATTTTAAACAACAAAGCCTTTAAACGTAGTTGTTTAAAGGCTTTGTTGTATTAAATTTTAATACTATTTATCCAGTAATAATTCTTTTCCTGTAATATTTATTCGGCCAGTTTGAATATCGCTCGAACCATCTGGCTGTTTTCCTCCAATTGAGATCGTAAACCATCCTGGTTCTACAACACGTTGTTTTTTCTTATTGATTAAAGATAATTGTCTCGAATTAATTGTAAAACTAACTGTTTTTGTTTCTCCTTTTTTAAGATGAATTCGCTCAAAACCTTCTAACTGACATATTGGTCTCGGAGTAGAGGCTTTTTCATCTTTTATATACAATTCAACAACTTCATCTCCATCGCGGTCACCAATATTGGTTACATCAACCGATACTTTTAAGTCTGTTTCTGCACTTGCATTTGCAGGAATTTGTAAATTGCTGTACTTGAATTTAGTATAACTCAAACCAAATCCAAAAGGATAAAGAGGATCTTTTGTAAAATAGCGGTACGTACGGCCTTTCATGTCATAATTTTCGAAATCTGGCAGCTGGTCTACAGATTTATAGTACGTAACAGGTAATCTGCCGGCTGGATTATAATCACCAAAAAGTACATCTGCAATTGCGTTACCGCCTTGCTGTCCTGGATATCCGGCTGTTAAAATAGCTGGAACATTATCATTTGCCCAATTTATAGAAAGCGCACTTCCGTTTATTAAAACTAAAATAACAGGTTTTCCAGTTGCTTTTATTGCTTTCATCAATTCTTCCTGATTTGCTGGTAAGTTAAGGCTGGTACGGTCTCCGCCTTCAAAACCATCCGCTTCCACTTTCATTTCTTCACCTTCCAAACGTTCATTTAATCCCAATACCAAAACCACAGCATCCGCTTGATTGGCAGTTTGAACCGCTTTTTCTAATGCATTTTCTTGTGGTTCTGCCCATAAAAGTTGCGCTATTGCATCGCCATAGAAATTTTGATATTTCACTTCAATCTTATATTTTTTTCCAGCTTCTAATGTAATTTTCTGTGGACGAATTCTCGGGTGATGATTGTTTTTACCGCCAGTAGTTTTCCCCGTTTCAATATCTATGGTCATAAAAGGTTTTGACCAGTCAGAAATATTGTAAATTCCTGTTTTTGGAACCGTTATATAACCAGACCATTTTACACTATAATTTCCCATTTTCATACGCGGATCAGGTGTGTTAATGTCCCAATGAAAATCTATATTGTCATCATTACGAACAAAAAGTGGTTTTCCCTGCCATTCAGTGTTATCAAAATATTCTCCTGTTAAGCCTTGAGTTCCATTTTCATTTTGAAAGTAAATAGACGGAATAACATTCATTTCAGGAACACCTTTCGCAAGGTCTGTTCCCTTTGCATACAATACCTTTGCACTAGGTTCAATTTTGTTTTGAATCCCCTTAAGCACAGTAATTGGATTGCTCGGAACACCGCTGTAATTTCCCCATAGTGACTGTATATCATTTGCGTTTGGTCCAATTACAGCAATTGTTTTGATGTCTTTAGAAAGTGGTAATGTATTATTTTGATTTTTTAAAAGAACAATACTTTTTTGAGAAGCTGTACGAGCAAGCCAGTCATTTGCAGAATTATTATTTACGGAGTATGGAATTTGAGCATAAGGAACAATTTCATCAGGATCAAACATTCCTAATTTAAAACGAGCGGTAAACAAACGTTTTATGGCAGTATCAATATCAGCTTCTGTCAGCAATTTTCGGTCAAGCGCTTCTTTTAATGATTTGTAACTGCTGCCACATTCTAAATCTAAACCTTCTTTTACTGCTAGAGCCGAAGCTGAAGCCGCATCATTGGTTATTTTATGATATTTCCAAATATCAGTTACAGCACCGCAATCGGAAACGATATAACCTTTAAATCCCCAATCATTTCTAAGGATATTGAATAAAAACGGACTTGCACTGCACGATTCACCTCTAAATCGGTTGTAAGCTCCCATTACAGAATAAACATGACCGTCTTTTACAAGAGTACGAAAAGCGGGAAGATACGTTTCATAAAGGTCAATATCACTCACATCGACATTAAATTGATGACGAGATGGTTCTGGACCAGAATGAACAGCAAAATGTTTGGCAGTAGCAATTACTTTAAAGTATTTTTTATCAGTACCTTGAAGTCCGTTAACGTAATTAAGTCCGAGCTGGCTGGTTAAAAAGGGATCTTCTCCATAAGTTTCATGTCCGCGTCCCCAGCGCGGGTCACGAAAGATGTTAATATTAGGGGACCAAAAAGTCAATCCCTGATAAATGCCATGCTGTCCTCGTCTTAAATATTCATGATGTTTGGCGCGCGCTTCATCAGAAATAGCACTCGCAACATCAAAAATTAACTGTCTGTCCCAAGATGAGGCAATAGAAATAGATTGCGGAAAAACCGTAGCATATCCCGCACGCGCAACACCGTGCAGGGATTCGTTCCACCAATTGTATTCTGGCACGCCCAGACGATCAATAGCAGGAGCGGAATCCATTAACTGATTTATTTTTTCATCGATTGTCATTCGGGAGACCAAATCGTCAACGCGTTGTTCAATAGGTAAATTTGGATTTTTAAATGCAGCGTTTTCTTGTGCAAAAGTGTTTAATGCAAGGAAGTTTAGCATAAACACAAGTTTGTATACTTTTTTCATTGAATTGTGTGAGTGGTTTTGGGTTTATATAGTTAATAGGTTTTTTTTTATTGAAATTGCGTAGAATGTTTATCAAAATTGAAGATACAAAATTATAGGATTACATTTTTTAGCTGAGTACTAATTGCTATTTCACACGTGCTGTAAAGCTTAAGCATCATTTTTTATGAATTTGCCTCAATTGGTAAAAGAGTAAAAATAACTATTTAATAGAGGGCATTTTGCTAATTACAGTTCGTATTTTAGGTTAGGAAAGTAATTTTGATATTTTTGTGACTTCCGCCAAAAACTAAATTTAAGTATGCTGAAACATAAAACCATTGTCTTATTTTTTTGTTTGATAAGTGCATTTTGTACTGCTCAGCCAACAGGCCTTCTTACTCATTTTTCAAATGATGGTAAGTTAAGCCAATCAAGAGTTTTAGGAATTCAGCAAGATGAGAAAGGATTTATTTGGCTGGCAACTTTCAATGGACTGATTCGTTATGATGGAAATACTTTTAGAAAATTCAAAGTAGAACAAAGTGTGCCTTTAAATATAAAGTCTAATCGTGTCTCTAAATTTAAGTTCGATAATAATGAAAGAGTATGGATTCAATCTGAGAAAAATGATGTCTATTATTTTGATGCAAGAGAACTAAAATTTCACAATCCTACAGAAGGAGATTCTGCTAATCATACTTTTGACCATTTTAAAATTATGCCTTCTGGAAGGACCTGGCTTTTTCCTGAAAGTAGAAACTACATGATCGTTTTTGAAACTAACAAACAGGTTAGACGAGTTAATTTTGATGTGGATAAGCATTTCGGAAAAATTAGAGATGTTTTTGAAGATAAGTTAGGAACGACTTGGTTTTTAACAGATGCAGGTATTTGCAGGTTAAATAAGTCTGCTAAAATACCGGAGTATTTCTTTTCGAATATGGCAGGACAAGCTGGAAAGTCTAATTCATTTAATATTGCTGAAGAAACAAAGGAAGATCTTTGGTTTGGCGGTGATAAAGGAAAATTTATACGATACAATAAAAAATCAAGTACTTTCTTTGATTTGAATTTAGGAATCAAAGATGATATTCTATTATTGGATATTGTCGAAGACAGTAAGGTGTTGATAGTTACAAAAAGTAACGGCTTTTGTTTGTATGATATTAAAGCAGGTAAACTCGATACTTATAATGCTAAAACACTGCAAGGACTGCCTAATGAAAATATCAATTTTTTAGGATTAACGCATTCAAGATATTTTTGGTTTGATACTCCATCAGCAGTATTTCAGTTTGATTTACTTACCCGAAAATTAAAACAATTAGAAGTCGATTCAAGCAATCCCGCTACAACAGCCGGTAAGCAAAAAAGTTTTCTGTTAACCTCGCCAAACGGAACAGTCTGGATTCAGTCCAATAAAGGAGCTTTTGCTTATTGGGACGAAAAACAGAATAAGTTACGTTCTGTATTACGATGTATTAAGGAATCAAAAGAAACTGTATCAGATGTTATGCATACCGCAATGTTTGATAAATTAGGAAATCTTTGGTTTTGTTCTTATAAGCAGGGATTGGACTTAATTACATTTAATAACAGTAATTTTTTGTCATTAAACTTAAGGACATCCGCAGATAACAAAAAGAAAAATGTCCGCAGTCTGATGGAAGACAATAAGAAGAATCTTTGGGTAGCAAGCCGCGGTGAAAATATTGAATTGTTTGATTCGCAAAAAAGAAAGATCGGTTTCTTGGGTTCTGACGGAACATTTTCACAAAACAGTCCAGGCTGGGGCGCAGATATTTACAGTATGATGCAGGACTCTAAAGGCAGAATATGGATTGGAACACGCGGAAATGGCGTTTTCTGTCTTACTCCCAAGCAGTCCTCTTTTAGTTTTGCAGTACAACACTATAAATATGATGAAAAGGATAAATATAGTATTAGTTCAGATGATATTTATAAAGTTTTTCAAGCAACAAACGGCCAAATTTATTTCGCTACTTGGGGAGGCGGAATTAATTTAGTTCGAGAATCAAACAACCGAATCAGTTTTGTGAGTTATAGAAACGAACTAAAAAACTATCCAATTGGCGGAGCAGATAAAGTTCGTTCAATCGTTGAAACCAAAGAGCTCAAAATCTTTTTTGTATCGTCTTACAAATTATTTTCTTTTTCAGAAGGCAGTAAATCCCAATTGAAAATTAAAGAACATTTTCAGGCTTCTGGAAATGATATTCTGGATGTAATTGTTACTTCTGATAATCGTTTGGCATTGGCTACAAACGGAAAAGGACTGATTCTGATTGATATAGATAAGCAGAATAACGTAAAGGTTAAAACATTTTGGAGCGAAAATTTTGGTTTTCCACTAGAAGGTGTTGTCGGAATGCAGGAGGACAAATTTGGAAAAATATGGCTCATGGGTGATAATCAGATAGTTCGTTTTGATCCTAAAAATAATAGCTGCGAAACATTTCCGGAGTTAAAGTCTATTATTGGAACCGAAATATTCTCAGAAGCAACAAAATGCAGATTATCAAGCGGCGAAATTGTTTCAGGTTATTCAGATGGAGTTATCTATTTTAAACCAGAGGCAATTAAATCGTCTACGTTTAAACCTTATCTGGCAATATCTGGATTTTTAGTAAACAATAAAGAATTGTACGAAGTAAATCCTGAGACACCCAAAAATCCTGATTTATTAAAGGAAGTCACGCTGCAGCACGATCAGAATTTTTTCAGGGTTCAGTTTTCTGCATTAGATTATATCAAAAATGAAAACATTGTTTATCGCTACAAATTAGAAGGAATTGATAAAGAATGGAATTACATTAAAGCAGGACAATCTATTAATTATACCAATCTGGGGAGAGGAAGTTATACACTTTTAGTTTCCTCTACAAATGGGCACAATTTATGGCTGGACAATGATAGACAGATTAAAATTACAATAAGACCTTCAATTTGGGGAACCAACTTGGCGTATTTCTGTTATTTATTATTGGGAATTGGTTTGTTTTTATTAATTCGAAGAGCGGTTTTAACAATTTTAAAACTGCGTAATGATGTAAGGGTTGAAAAAGAAGTAAGTGAATTAAAATTGAATTTCTTTACTGATATTTCACATGAAATTCGCACGCCTCTCACCATGATTACTGCTCCTTTAGAAGTAATGCTTTCAGATGATCAAATAGATAATTCGGTTAAATCACAGCTTCGTGTTATCGAAAAATACAGTACTAAGCTGCTCAATCTTGTCAATCAGATTTTAGACTTGAGAAGAATGCAGGATAGAAAATTAGAAGTTCGTGAAATAGATCTAGGGCAATTTGTGTCTGAAGTTTGTGAAGGTTTTGCAGAAACCAGTATTCAGCGTAACATAAAATTAAAAGTAAGTATTAGTGAAACCAAACCGCATATATGGGCAGATCCAGATAGTCTTGATAAAATTTTAGTCAATCTGCTTTCGAATGCTTTTAAATACTGCAAAAAAGGAAATTCGATTGAAGTAAAAGTAGAAGAATCTGAAAAAAAGGTTTCTTTAAAAGTGAGCGATAATGGTCCGGGAATCAATTCGGTAGTTCAAAAAAAGTTATTTGTCCGTTTTTCAAATTACAATGAAAATCCTTTTAATCCAAGTACCGGAATAGGTCTTTCAATCGTAAAAGATTCTGTTGAAAAACATGGTGCAGAAATTTCACTTGAAACAACACTGGGTAAAGGAAGCAGTTTTGAAATTTCTTTTCAAAAAGGATACAGCCATTTTTCTAATGCGGTAGATATAGTGTTTGAAGAAACAGATGAACATTTGGCTGAGGATGAATTAACAGCAGAAGAACATCTTGAAACAGAAATAAGAGAAAAACCTATTGGTTTGGTGGTTGAAGATGATCATGAATTGAGAAAGTTTATTGTTTCAATTTTAGAAAGTGATTACAACATTTATATAGCAGAAAACGGAGAAGAAGGACATTTAAAAGCGGCAGAATTATCTCCAGATTTTATAATCAGCGATATTATGATGCCTGAATTAGACGGGATAGAAATGCTTAAAATTATCCGAAACAACTTTGCAATCAGTCATGTTCCGGTGATTTTACTTAGTGCAAAAACAGCAATTGAAAGTAAATTGCAAGGAATGGAATACGGTGCAGATGATTATATTACAAAACCTTTTAATGTAAGTTTTTTAAAAGCAAGAGTAAAAAATGTTTTAGAACAGCGTATTCGTCTGCAGCAGTTGTATTCTACAGGAAGAATTGCTGAAATAGAAGTGGAGAAACCATTGCAGATTTCCAATAGAGATAATAAATTTATGCTTCAAGTAATTGAATTGGTGAAAGAAAACATTTCTAAATCTGATTTTTCTGTTGATGAATTAGGGAAATTAATGTGCATGTCACGCGCTAGTTTTTTTAATAAACTTAAAAGTATTACAGGTGTTTCTCCAGTTGTTTTTATTCGAGATATGCGACTGAATGAAGCTGCAGAGCTTCTTAAAAATGAAGATCTGCTGATTAAAGAAATTTGTTTTGAAGTTGGTTTTAATGATTTAAAATACTTCGGAAAATGTTTTAGAGCAAAATACAATTATACTCCTGTAGAATATCGTAAACAATTCCGTTAGATATAAATAACTTTTTACAGATTTAATGCAAAGTGAAACGTTTTTGTGGCACAAATAAAATCTATGTTTCTCTGTATTAAAAAATCCCATTCATACCTCAATGCTAATTTGTATTGAGGTTTTTTTATGAATTTGCTACTGCGATTTGCAATTACATTAATGCTCAAAGTTTGTTGTGAAGTGATTTAGAATATTGATTATATGTGTTTGAGATATGTTTTTTTATTTGTGAATATTTTTTTACATAATATAAAAAATAATAAAGTTAATTATCAAATAGTCAGTTTTTGAGACGTAAATAGCGATTTAACCCTTTCTGAAAAGCAATATTTACCCCAATTTGAGATTAGCTATATCTAGTTTTGCTTCATAATCTTAACGGATTTTTAACTAACTAATCTTAAAACCAAAATTATGAACCAAACTAACACTCACACCAAATTTTCGCCACCAACGAAAAAAGTCAGCCGCAGCTGTAGAAGAAACGAAAAGGCAAATATTCTTCATTTTTAAATTTATATGGATATGAAAATGATGAAAAACCTAATACTTGGAGTGGGTTTATTTTTCGTGCTGACTTCCTGCTCTAATGATGATTTTAAATATGAAAGTTCTACAGTCAAATCATTAGATTTTCAATTAAATGGTGAGCCGTGGAATTTGAATGTCGGAATCTCAACCAGACCTTTATTTGTCTATAAAGACAATGGAGATTATTTTGCTAATTACAGTTTGCTTTATCGTTTTTCATTAGACAATGGAAAATACAAATTTGTAGCATCCGATTATCCAGATCAAATGATTCCTTCTCCAACCAATTTAAATGATTTGGTTGTGCCTCAGCCTGCATTGGCAAACCAGCATGTCAACTTATCAGATGCCATGCCGTATGCATCTCCTTTTGAAGAACCGCTTACCTTGAACATTATTACGAGGACAGGAATACTGCGTTTAAAATCATTGGACATTACGGCAGACAAAAGTTATTCGACAATTAAAACAACAGTTTCTATAAAACGAAGCGGTTATAAAGTTTCTGACGGAACTTTTGTAAAAGAAGACATGTTTGTTACCAGAAGTAAGGCAACTGCCAGCGGCGGAATCAATTATACAGACGATTTTATTTTATTTCAAACGGGCGAAGAAGCTAACAATGTTCGTGTTAAAATAGAGTGTTTAGATCAGAACATGCAGGTTGTAAAAACAAAAGAATTACAAGCAGCATTTCCTATTGAAGCCAATAAGGTCACGAATGCAGATTTCTTTTTAAATGAGCTTTAATACATCTGCGGATACACTCGCAATACTTTAATAAAATAAAATCAGCAGTCCTTAACAGATTTACACTTATACTACATGATCCTATCATCGTGGAAACATTCTGCATATAAGTATAAAATCTAATGACTTCGCTTTTAAAACAAATAAAAAAATAGTCTAGTTATGAAGATAAAAAAATATATCTGGAGCATTTTAGCCGTGTTACTTTTAACATGCAGCGCGTATGCTCAGAAGCGTGTAACCGTGACGGGTACAGTAAGGGATAATATGGGGCTGATTCCCGGCGCAACGATTATAGTAAAAAATGAAAATACAAATACAGTAACCGATTTTGATGGTAAATTCAGCATTGCTGTGACAGACCCAGAAACAGCCGTTTTGATTGTCAAATTTATTGGTTTGACAGATGAAACTGTAGCGTTAAAAGGACGCACATCTGGCATTACTGTTCAAATGAAAGAATCTAGCAGTGAGCTGAACGAAGTCGTAATTATTGGTTATGGTACGCAAAAGCGTAAAAACTTAACAGGAGCAATTTCGAGTATTAAAGGTACAGAATTAGCAAAAGTACCAACAGCTTCGGTAGCTGAAGCTTTGGTAGGAAGACTGCCGGGTGTGCAGGTTACAACTGCCGATGGTTCTCCAGGATCTGAAGTTATGATTAGAGTTCGCGGCGGCGGATCTATTACAGAAGATAATTCACCCCTAATCTTGGTTGACGGATTTGAAGTTGCCAACTTAAATGATATTCCGCCAACAGATATCGAATCTGTAGAAGTTTTAAAAGATGCTGCATCAACAGCTGTTTATGGAGCGAGAGGTGCCAACGGAGTAATTTTGGTTACTACAAAAGTCCCAAAGGCAGGAAAAGTTTCGGTAAACATTCATAATTATACACAAATAAAAACGCTTGCCAATCACCTTGATGTAATGGATCCGTATGAGTTCGTAATGATGCAGTATGAATACGAACGTCAGCGTAACTCAAATCCAACTGGATTTTATAACAATTACGGACGTGCCAATGAATTATACATTTATAAAGGCAACAAAGGAACAGACTGGCAGGACGAAATATTTGGAAGTAACCCAATTACCAGATATACCGATATAAACGTTAACGGAGGAAGTGAAAAAACGAAATTCAAATTCACATTTGTCAATCAAGAGCAGCCGGGAGCATTGATAGGAACTGGTATGCGCCAAAACTATCTTTATTTAATCTTGAATTCAAAATTAACAGACAATCTTACTTTCGAATATCAAACCCGTTTAACAAATCAAACTATAGACGGTTCTGGAACAGAAGGTGTTAGTTTGCTTCGAGCTTTACGCGAAGCCCCAACAGCAGGCTTAGAGGACTATATGACTTTACCAGACGACAATACTTATTTTGATCCAGAAGATTATGAAATACGTGCGCGTTTCAACCCAATAGAAGAATCAGAAAAGAATTACCGTGAAAGAACTACACGAACTTTTAATACTACCGGAGCATTAACCTGGACTATCAAAAAAGGTTTAACACTGCGTTCTTCATTTGGTTACGAATACAAATACAGTGAAGATGGTCGTTTCTGGGGTACAGATACTGGTACAGCCAATGCCAATAACAATCTGCCTGTTGTATATTGGTCCATGACGCAGTCACCGAGATGGCAGTTGAACAATGTTTTAAACTACGGATTCAAATTAAAGGAAAAACACGATTTTCAACTAATGGTTGGGCAGGAAATTAAAGATCAGGAAAGTTCTGCAAAATTTTACCGCACACGTTATTTTCCAGAAGAAATCTCAGGTTCAAAAGCTTTAGATAATCTGGCATTAGGAACTCCTTTTGATAATGGTTCAATCGCAGGTTCTCCAAATAGAATTTCTTCCTTTTTCGGACGTGTAAATTACGGATTCGACGAAAGATATCTTTTTACGTTTACTGTTCGTACGGATGGTTCTACAAAGTTTGGACCTGATAATAGATGGGGAGTATTTCCTGCGGGAGCTTTTGCCTGGAGAGTTTCAAACGAAAGTTTCTTAAAAGACAGCAAGGTAGTTTCCAACTTAAAAGCTCGTGTTAGCTATGGAGCATCTGGAAATGACAGAATCAGCGGCGATTTATATGCGAAATATTACGGCGTATCTAGAGACCGTTCTGTAGGATGGGGAGAAGAAAATCATTATTACTATAATTTTTATAATGACAAATACTTAAACAATCCAAATGTAAAATGGGAGACAACTTATACCGCCAACTTAGGTCTTGATTTCGGTTTCTTTAACGAACGCCTTACAGGTAGTCTTGATTTTTATCACAATAAAGTAAAAGATTTATTAGTGCCGTCAGATATTGCTTCGGTATCTGGTTTTACAAAAATGATGACAAATGTCGGGCAGACTTCTAACAAAGGAATTGAGTTTGCAATTACAGGAAATGTTATCAGAAAAAAAGATTTTCAGCTTGATTTAACTTTTAATATCGGGCACAACAAAAACAAAATTGATAAGCTTTCAAGTGGAGAACAAGAGTGGATTCTTAGTTCTGGCTGGGCAGGAACACAATTATTAAATGATGACGATTACCGTGCTTATGTTGGCGGTACAAAAGGTTTAATTTTTGGTTTTGAAAATGATGGCTTCTACACAATGGATGATTTCGAATCTTTTGATTCAGTTACAAGAACATGGAAATTGAAAGACGGTGTAGCAAACTCAAAAAATCTTTCGGGAGATCCGCGTCCTGGAAATGCTAAATTCAAAAAACTTACAGCTGTTGATCCGTCAGATCCAAATACCTATGTAATTGGAGATAAAGACAGAAAAGTTATTGGAGATACTAATCCTAATTTCTCAGGAGGATTTGGTTTAAATGCAGTTTGGAAAAACTTTGATTTATCTGCATTCTTCAATTTCATGTCAGGTTTTGATGTGTATAATGCCAACAAAATCATGATGACTTCATGGTATCAAAACACACAAAATAATTTAGGGATGGAAGTTGGTTTGAATAACCGCTGGAGAAATTTTGATGACATGGGTAACGATCTTCGCTATTCACCAGAAATGCTGGCGAAACAAAACGAAAATGCTACAATGTGGAATCCGACGAGTATCGGACGTCCTATTGCAATGTCTTATGCCGTTGAAGATGGTTCGTTTCTTCGATTAAATAATCTGAGTATCGGATATACAATTCCAAAGCAAAACAGCAGTAAAGTAGGATTCAGCAGAATCAGACTTTATGTAACTGGAAGTAACTTATTTGTTTGGACAAATTATTCTGGGTATGATCCTGAAGTAAATCTGGAAACAGGCCTAACACCAAATATTGATTACAATGCCTATCCAAGAACTCGTAACTACGCTTTTGGAGTGCAGCTGTCATTTTAATTAAACGAATTAAATCACAAAAAGATGAAAAAGATATTATTAAGTTTTCTGTTAATTTTTGCGCTGACTTTTACAGCCTGCGAAGATTATCTAGATGTACAGCCTGCAACAGGTTTTACTCAGGCAGAAGTTTTCAAATCAGAAAAAGACATACAATCTGCAGTTGCCGGCGTGTACACGCTTATGCTTACCGATGATGCTTATTCAAATCGTCTGGCCTTTGTTTTTAATATGAATACCGATGTCGAAATGTCGGGAGTTACAACCAATACAGTAAACGGAAACGGGTCGGATATTGCCTGTTTTGATCCAAAACCATATTGGACGACCTTAAATTCGACATGGAGTGCGATGTATAAAATTATCAATACAGCAAATGATGTAATTGAAGGAATTGAAAGTTCAGACTTGTACAAAACAGATCCTAAAACGCAGCCGTCAAATATTATGCATATGTATGGTGAAGTAAAAACACTTCGCGCAATGGTTTATTTAGACATGATTCGTATTTGGGGAGATGTTGTTTTTAGAACAAAATCCTCAACTGGAGACGAAAATTTTGCCGTAGGAGTTACCGATAGAAATACAATTCTTGAGTTTTTAATCGACGATTTAAAATCGGTTGAACCTTTAATGAAAAATGCAAGTGAATTAGATTATGGGGTAGAACGCGCATCGAGAAGTTTCAATCAAAGTTTAATTGGTTTGCTGGCGCTTACAAGAGGAGGGTGGACACTTCGCCCTGACGAAAACAATCCTGCAAGTATTGGGCACATGGAAAGAGGTAAAAATTACGAGCAGTATTATGACATTGCTATCCAATATTTGGATAAAGTAATCCAGGGAAGACAGCACGATTTAAAATTGAGTTTCAGAGATTTTTGGGTAAAACAAAATAATTGGGAAACCCCAGTTAATGACGATGTGATATTTTCGCTGCCAATGCTAAAAAACTCATCAGGAGAATATGGCTATTTTGTGGGAGTTCCAATTATTGAAGGAAATCATCCATACGGAAGCGCATCAGGAAATTTAAGTTTATGCGGAGAATATCTTTATTCATTTGATAATAAAGATTTAAGAAGAGATATTACATGTGCACCATTATCATACGATCAAAACCTGAATCAGGTAATCCGTTTGGATTTAGCACGTTTAGCAGTAGGAAAATGGTCGAAATTATTTATGACAGATCCATTAGGAAGCACCAGCACAAAAGGAACAGGTATAAACTACGCCTGGATGCGATTTGCGGATGTATTATTAATGTATGCCGAAGCCGTAAACGAACGTTTTGGTCCGCGCGAAGATGCCAAAGAATGTTTGAGAAGAGTGCGACGCAGAGCTTTTTCACAGTCTAACTGGCCAGATAAAGTAGATAATTATGTACAAGCTAAATCATCTCCAGAGTTGTTTTTTAAAGCCATTATGGATGAGCGTAAATGGGAATTTGGAGGAGAGAGCAAACGTAAATTCGATTTAGCACGCTGGAATAAATTCAGCGAAGTTATTTACAATCAATATTATAAACTGCTTAACTGGGGGCGCGTAGCAAATGGAGCTTATGTGCCTGGAATAGACCAAGTTCCAGGAAGTATTTATTATAAAAACATTCCAGATCCTGCAAACTCAGGCAGAACCATTTTAGATATTAAAGGTATTGATGAAATATTACAAGCGCGTCCAGCTGGTTATACAGAACTTCCGTTTGCGATAAGCTGGTATTCATTAAACAATGATACTGCAAGTTATGAACCTAGAAATGATATTAAATGGAGTTTTAGAGGTTTTATCAATTACAACAATGCTTCATCTGTATCTCCAAATGATCCATTACGTTATTTATGTCCTTATCCTTCCAAGGTAATTACAGATCATCGAGGAGCCATTCAAAATTTTTATGGTTTTAATTTTTAATCGAATAGTAGTATGAAAAATTTTAGAACATTAATTTATATTTTATCATTTATGGGCTTAATTGTCTGTGGAGAAATGCTAAAATCCTGCGATACAGATGAGTTTCGTTATAAACCTGTCGAAGACTTATTCCAGCCAAAATTCGTGCTTCCTGCTCCATTAGTAAAAAGCAATTCAATAGCTGTGGTGTGGTACAAAGTTAATGATGCAGCGTCTTATACAGTAGAACTTCATTTGGATAACTATTATAAAAGTTTGTACAAATCGTATACCATTACAGATACACAAATTTTGATGGACGACATTCCTTATAAAACCCAGTTTTATATAAGAGTAAGATCGAATCACGTTAACGGAGATCATAATTCACAATGGGCTTACACAAGTGCTCTGACAGAAGACCGTCCGCCATTCGATCCTATTTTACAGCCAGTCGAAAGAGTGAATATTACCGAAACAAATGTAACTGTAACATGGGCAGTTTCTGCTGGAAATCCAGTAGACAGTATCTCGGTTCAGCCAGCTCAGTCTGCAGAACTTCCTGCTATCGGGCGTAAATTAACTTCTGATGAAATGAGTAAAGGAGAAGCAAAGGTTGAAGGATTAGAAAAAAACACTTTGTATAACGTTAATATTTTTGATAACAATAAACCAAGACGTTATGATAAACCTTATAATCAGGTTTCTTTCCGTTCTGCGGGACCGTCAGCTTCTACTATTATTGTAACAAAAGGAATGGATTTAGATGCATTGCTGCGAACTAACAACGACGATCCAACGGTTCCAGAAGGAACAGAATATTTCCTTGAAGCAGGTTCATTATTCAAAATTACTCCGTTTACCATATCAAAAGGATTTAAGCTGACAGGAGGAACACAAGGAGAACGCCCACAGATTGAAATGAACGGAAACTGGAATATTGCAGAAGGATCATACTTATCATCTCTGGCTTTTGAAAATATTCGTTTTTACCAAACTATAGATGCCAGCTATTTCTTTAATAGTGGAACTTCTTGGACAGTAGAATCTATCACATTCTACAACTGTGTTTTCAACTATTTCAAAAGAGGCTTCTGGAGACATCAAGGAAACGGAAAATACAAAGAAATCGGAAACTTTGATATGAGCTATTGTACGTTTGATCAAGTTGGAGGACACACAGGACCTTACGGTACATTTGCTTTTGGTTCTGCTGGAGCTGACAATGTAAAAAGAGCAGTTTTCTCAAATTGTACTTTTATGAGAGATTACTATCAAACAACAGATAAAAATAGAAACTTTAAAAACCTATTCGATTATGGAACATCTGCATATCCAATTCATTTGGAGTATCAAAATGTTACCATTTACGACTATGCTTATAACAGATCATTAATCAATATACCATCTGCAGTAGGATCAACATTAATCTTTAAAAATGTGTTACTGGCATCTGCCTGCGGTAAAGTGATTCAGGCAATTGCGGCCAACACACCTACGACATACGGCAATAATTACACCACAACAGATTATCTGCTTGGTGCCGCTGGAATACAAGGAACAGATTTAGGCATTAGTGCACAAAATTTATTTGTCGATCCAGCAAACGGAAATTTAATGATTAAAGACTCTAATTCTCCAATTGTAACCAACAAAGTAGGAGATACGAGATGGCTCCCATAAGTTTTTGTTAATTAAGTAAGTGGTTTCAGTACTGAGGAAGTATCCTTGTGGTTGAGGATACTTCTATGTACTGTTCGATACTGATTAGCCTAAACGAATCAATGAATTATATCAAAAACAATTAAAAAATGAAATTCAAACAATTACTGCTTTCCCTTGGATTATTATGTTATTTGGGAGTAAAAGCTCAAGGCTGGAATGCCGATTTAGGAAACGGAAAATATAAGAACCCTATTTTACACGTAGATTACTCGGATCCCGATGTATGTGCAGGTAAAGAGGGGTATTATATGACCGCATCCAGTTTTAATAGTATTCCCGGGCTTCCTATTCTTCATTCCAAAGACTTGGTAAATTGGCAGTTGGTTGGATATGCATTACAAAATCAATTTCCTATTGAGCATTATCGCACTGTTCGTCATGGTGATGGCGTTTGGGCTCCCTCTATTCGTTACCACAATGGAGAATATTTCATCTATTGGGGAGATCCAGATTTCGGAATTTACATGGTCAAAACCAAAAATCCAGAAGGTGTTTGGGAAGAACCAGTTTTAGTCAAAGAAGCAAAAGGAATTATTGACACATGTCCGTTTTGGGATGAAGATGGAAAAGCCTATTTGTCGTATGCTTTTGCAGGAAGCCGTGCCAATGTAAAAACAGTTTTAATGCTGTCTGAACTTACGCCAGATGGCACTAAACTAATTGGCAATGCCGCGATGGTTTTTGATGGACACAACGGCCACACAACAGTTGAAGGTTCTAAAATGTACAAACGCGATGGTTATTATTGGATTATGGCTCCCGCTGGAGGTGTAAAACCCGGATGGCAATTGGCAATGCGCTCTAAAAATGTTTGGGGTCCTTATGAGTCTAAAATAGTTTTGCATCAAGGAAATACTGTAATGAATGGACCACATCAGGGAGGTTATGTAGAAACGCCAAATGGTGATGGATGGTTCATACATTTTCAAGATCGTTGGGCATATGGACGTGTAGTCAATTTACAGCCTGTTACTTGGAAAGATAACTGGCCGATTATGGGAATAGATTCTAATAAAGATGGTATTGGCGAACCGGTTTTAGAATGGACAAAACCAAATGTAGGCAAAAACTATCCTGCAACTCCCTTGGTTTCTTCTGATGAATTTGATGGACATCAACTTGGATTACAATGGCAGTGGCAGGCCAATCAAGACCCGGCTAAACATTGGGGATGGTCGTCTGCAAATCTTGGATTTATGCGTTTAAACTGTATTCCACGCGATGAAAATACCAACACAATGTGGATGTCGCCCAACCTTTTACTGCAAAAATTTCCAGGCGATAATTTTACAGCAACTGCAAAACTGACTTTCGAGAACAATCCAGAAGCAGGAGTAAGCAGTTCTGGTTTAATTGTATTTGGTGAAGACTATTCTTATATCGCAATAGAACAGGATAAAACAGGAAATCTGAATCTGGTACAGCGCACAATGAAAAATGCGAGAACTGCCAAAGAAGGTGAAAAAGATATTGCCTCAGTTTTGATAAATAAAAAAGAAGTACAGCTTCGCGCTAAAGTGGAGATGATTCAGAACAAAGAACCGTTTGATGCCAGAGTTACTTTTTATTACAGTATCGATGGAAAGAATTTCAAAAAATTAGGTGATTCTTTTAAACCAGTTGCAGGACGATGGGTAGGCGCAAAAATTGGTCTTTTTGCCACAGGAACAAAAGCGGTAAACGACAGCAGTTATGCCGATTATGACTGGTTTAGAGTAGAAGGTAATTAAGAAGTTATGAAAGAAAAAATGAAATATTATGCATTCTTTTTGATTGTTTGTCCTCTAATATCCTTTGGACAATTAAAATCAAAAGAAAAATCTGGAATAACGCCAATCGAGTGGGCAAAGAAAATGGCTGATTCTGACCAAAAACGTGTTCCGAATCCTGTATTTCTTGATGGTGTAAAATTTCCAAAATGGAATTACACCAATGGTTTGGTCACACTTTCTAATCAGAAATTATATGATTATACGAAAGAACAAAAATACTACGATTATGGACTTTCATACGCAGAGCAGCTTATTGATAAAGAAGGTAAAATTGGCGGTGGTTATGAGCTTGAAAAGTACAGCCTAGATTTAGTGAATTCTGGAAAACTTCTTTTTGAAATTTACAAGAAAACGAATGATAAGCGATATAAAATCGCAATGGATATGCTTCACAAACAATTAGAAACGCATCCAAGAACTTCTGATGGCGGTTATTGGCACAAAAAAAGTTACCCGTGGCAAATGTGGCTCGATGGTGTTTATATGGCAGACCCTTTTGCTGCTCAATATGGATTTGTTTTTAATGATCCAAAAGCAATTGACGATGCGATTTTACAAGCAGAACTTATTCAAAAACACACTTTTGATTCCAAAACAGGTTTGAATTTTCACGGTTATGATGAAAAACGAGTTCAGTTTTGGGCAGATAAAAATACTGGAACTTCTGCCCATGTCTGGGGGCGTGCGCAAGGCTGGTACTGTATGGCGTTGGTAGACATACTAGATTTTGTTCCAGAGAATCATCTCAAAAGAAAAAATTTAATAGAAATTCTTCAAAAGGTATATGAAGCTGTTCTAAAAGCACAGGATTCTAAAACAGGCGTGTGGTGGCAGGTTATGGATCAGCCGGGACGAAAAGGTAATTATTTGGAATCTACCTGCTCAACCATGTTTGTGTATTCGTTTGCGAAAGCCTATAACAAAGGTTATGTCGGAGAAAAATTTCTTAAATCGGCAGAAAAAGGTTTCAAAGGAATTCTAAAAGAGTTTATAAAAGAAAATCCAGACGGCACAATATCGATTACCAAATGCTGTGCTGTTGCCGGATTAGGAGGAAAAAATCCTCACGATCGCGACGGTTCATTCGAATACTATATTTCGGAACCCATAAGAGATGATGATGCAAAAGCTGTCGGTCCGTTTATAATGGCTGGAATTGAACTGCAAATGCTTTCAGACAAAAAATAATACATCACATTATACAATTGGTTATGATAAAAATGAAAAAAACAATTCTTCTAGCAGCATTTCTTTTTGCTGCTTTTTCCTGTATGAGTCAAAAGAAAGGAGCTCAAAATGTGACAGAAAAAAAGGCAGATTCGGGGTTAAAAATTCCCTTCAAAATGCCAGAAGTACAGCTTCCGAAATTTAAAACAGACACTTTAAATATTGTTGATTTTGGAGCAGTGCCCAACACCGAGCAACTTTGTACAAATGCCATTAACACAGCAATCGAAAAGTGCTCTAAGTCAGGTGGAGGTGTGGTCGTAATTCCTGCTGGTTTATGGACAACAGGCCCTATAAAACTGAAAAGCAATGTAAACCTTCATACCCAAAATGGTGCTTTTATTTCTTTTACAAGCGATTTAAAACAATATAAGCTGATAGAGTCTTATTTTGAAGGAAGTAAAGTAATTCGATGCGAATCGCCTATTATGGGTGTTGGCCTAGAAAATATTGCGATTACAGGCCAAGGTATTTTTGATGGAAATGGTGCTGTATGGAGGCCTGTCAAAATGGGTAAAATGACTGCAGGACAATGGGACGAATTGGTAAAATCTGGCGGTGTATTGTCTAAAGACGGTAAAATATGGTATCCTTCAAAAGGAGCTTATGAGGGGAATGAGGAAAGAAATAAACTTCCTAAAAAACAAACCATAGAAAACATGGAGCCTTACAAAGAAGGGCTTCGTCCCGTAATGGTAAGTTTAGTGAATTGCAAAAAGCTGCTTTTGGATGGAGTGACTTTTCAAAACTCTCCTGCTTGGAACGTAAATCCGTTAATGTGTGAACATCTTACTTTACGCAATTTAACGATTCGCAATCCTTGGTATTCTCAAAATGGCGATGGCCTGGATTTAGAATCCTGCCGAATCGGATCGGTAACTAATTGCCGTTTTGATGTTGGTGACGATGCGATTTGTATCAAATCTGGAAAAGATAAAGAAGGAAGAGACCGCGGAAAACCAACAGAATTATTTGTAATAACAGATTGTGTCGTTTATCATGCACACGGTGGTTTTACTATTGGAAGTGAAATGTCTGGAGATGTTAGAAATATATTCGTTAAAAACCTCACATTCAATGGTACAGACTGCGGACTTCGTTTTAAGTCAGTTAGAGGCAGAGGCGGAGTGGTCGAAAATATTTGGATGGAAGATATTCGAATGAACAATATTCCGACTGATGCCATCAATTTCAATTTGTACTATTTCGGAAAATCACTCTCAGAAGATAAAGATACAGGAGAAGTAACAGTAGCAAAAGAACCAGTTTCAGAAGAAACTCCTGCATTTAAAAATATGCATTTTAAAAATATCTATGTAAACGGAGCTTCTCAGGCTTTGAAAATTATGGGAATTCCCGAAATGCCAGTTACTAATATCGAATTTGAAAATATGATCATTCGTTCAGATGTAGGTATTCAGATGAATTATGCAAGCAAAATTGCTTTTAAAAATCTTGATTTAAGATTAGACAAACCAGGAATCGCCGTAAGTTTTTCTAATAGCCAGAATGTGAGTTTGGATGGCTTGAAATCTACTGGAGAAAATCAGATGTTTTGGGTTGGCGGTTTAGAAACAAAAGATATTTCATTAAAAACCAACGGGAAGAAAATGGTTATGAATAAAGATCTAAAAGTTCTAGAATCGATTAAAGGAGAAGTGAAAGTTGTGGATTAAAACAGAAAACAAAATGATACTATTCAGATTTTTAGCAGTCTCGATTTTCTTTACGAATGTTTCATTTGCAAATGATGCTATAAGAACTCAAGCTCCAAAAGAACTCAAATCGTACGATATTGTTGTAGATGCCAATGGCACTGGGAATTTTACAACAGTTCAGGCTGCCTTGAATTCGGTTGCATTATTAAAAACAACCGAAACTACTATTTTCATTAAAAACGGTGTTTACAAAGAAAAACTAGAAGTAGTTTTAGACCAAAACAATATTACTTTAATAGGCGAAAGCAAAGAAAAAGTAATTCTTACTTATGATGATTATGCTTCCAAATCGAATGGTGCAGGCGGAACAATTGGAACTTCTGGATCTGCCAGTTTTATAATTACAGCAAATGATTTTAAAGCACGAAATATAACTTTTGAAAATTCATCTGGACCAGTAGGACAAGCTGTAGCAGTGAGAATTGACGGCGATCGAATTATTTTTGAAAATTGCAGATTTTTAGGTTTCCAAGATACACTTTATCCGCGTGCAGATACCAGCAGGCAGTACTATAAAAATTGTTATATCGAAGGAACAACCGATTTTATTTTTGGAGGTTCAACAGCTGTTTTTGATCAATGTGAAATCTTTGCCAAGAAAGGTGGTTCCTATATAACTGCAGCCAATACGCCTCAATCTAATCCGTATGGATTTGTATTTCTGAATTGCAAGTTGATTACAAATTCGGGAAACAGTACTTATTATTTAGGAAGACCTTGGCGCAATTATGCCCGAACAGTTTTTCTAAAATGCGAAATGGGACCGCACATTAAACCAGAAGGATGGCACAACTGGGGTAAACCAGAAGCCGAGAAGACCACTTTTTATGCCGAATATTTGTCTACAGGAACAGGAGGAAATACATCCTCCCGCGTAAAATGGTCTCATGTATTATCAGCCGAAGAATTTAAAAAAGATTATTCGATGAAAGCCGTTTTGAGAGATTGGAAACCGGCAATTAAATAATTCATTTTTAAATCATATAAATCATAATAAGTTAAAGATATGGACAATGAATTTTCAAAATAAAAATCTTAGTGCAGTAATTATTGGGGTTTGTATGATTTTCTTTCAAAACGTAAACGCTCAGTATTTAAAAGGCATTACAAATGTCAGGGATACTTCGTTTACCAATGCAAGTGCTTTTAAGAAAACGCTTAAATATTTTCCGCAAACGACGAGAGTTCCTGAACTGCATTTTGATAATGTGATGCAGAAAACAGATATCACTTATTGCAGTTATGGAAAACGTAAAATGAAACTAGATATTTTTTATGATAAAAATGTCAAGAAAAAACAAACCGCAATTATCATTATTCATGGCGGAGGCTGGCGTTCTGGAAGCAGACAGCAACATCATCAAATGGCAGAAAAACTCGCAAGCCTGGGATATGTGTGTTTTACGCCAGAATACCGACTTTCTACAGAAGCGCTTTTTCCCGCAGCGATTTACGATCTCAAAGCATGCATTCGCTGGGTAAGAGAAAATGCAGTAAAGTACAATATCAACCCAGATCAAGTAACTGCTCTTGGATTTTCGGCAGGAGGCGAATTGGCCGCTTTTATGGGCACTACAGCAAATATGCCGCTTTTTGAGGGCGTGGCAACCCATTCAAATTTTTTAAAATCTCAGGTGAATGCTGTGGTGAGTATCGATGGCACTCTTTCATTTGTACATTCTGAAAGCAGTGAAGGAGATGACAGTAAAAACATTTCGGCAGGAACCTATTGGTTTGGTTATTCCAGAAAAGACAATCCTAAACTTTGGGAAGCTGCTTCTCCTCTCAGTTATGTAAATGCATCAACACCGCCAACATTATTTATCAATAGTTCAATCGCACGAATGCACGCAGGAAGAGACGATTACAGAAAGGTTTTGAATGAAAACACAATCTATTCTGAAGTTCATGAATTTGAAAATTCTCCTCATTCATTTTGTCTTTTTAATCCGTGGTTTGAGCCTACAATTCAATACATCGACAATTTTTTAACTAAAATATTTAGCACATAATATGAAAACAAAATTTGTAATTCCACTAGTAAGCATGACTCTAGCAGTCTTGATAATGGCTTTTACCAGATCGAAAGCGGTAACCACAGTTTATTTAATCGGCGATTCCACAGTAGCTAATTATGCCAATAATTACGAAGAAGGAAAAGATTACATGAAAACCCGATATCCAGTTACAGGCTGGGGACAAGTGTTTCAGCAATTTTTAGTCAAAGACAGCTTAAAAAAGATCGATAAATTAATCAAAACAGACAGCGCATTTGTAGATGATAGGGCGAGAGGCGGCCGAAGCACTCGTACTTTTTTTCAGGAAGGCAGATGGCGTTCTGTTTATGAAAATCTCAAAAAGGGAGATTTGGTTTTAATGCAGTTTGGTCATAACGATGCAGCTGAAGACAAACCAGAACGCTATGTTAATCTTGAAGGCTATAAAGAATTCTTAAGGCTTTTTATTGAACAAACAAGAGCAAAAGGAGCCAAACCAATTTTGATAACTCCAGTATCTAGAAATTTTCCATGGAAGGAAGGTAAACTGCAGAATATTCATGGTTTATATCCTGACGCTGTAAAAGAAATTGCGAAAGAAATGAACGTAATGATTATCGATTTAAACCAGAAATCAATGGACTTTTTTACAAAAAAAGGACAGCCTTATGTGAGTGAAAACTATTTTATGAATTTACCCGCAGGATTATATGAAGCTTATCCGAACGGTCAAAAAGACAATACACACTTTCAAACCAAAGGTGCTGTAGAAGTTGCAAGGCTTGTTTTTGAAGGAATGAAAGAATTAAATTAAAATTTTTATAAACCATCAAAAGAGTGTGAAGAAGAATAAAAACTCTTTTGACAAACTATTACTAACTAAAACCAAAAACCAAATGAAAAAACAATTTATTCACCTATTCCTCATACTGTTTACAGTAATGGGGTTCTCTCAGACCATTGAGAGAATTGAAGCCGAAACTTTTAATCAGGCTTCGGGAGCGAGGGCAGAAACCAATGCTTCTCTTTCGGGAGGAGGAAACGTAGGTTACATTAAAAATAATACGTGGATTAAATTTAATGCCGTCCAATTTACCGAATTTGTAACTCGTTTTGATATCGCCGCCGCGGGTTCGGCAGGAGGTAATATCGAATTGAGGTTAGGATCAGCAACAGGAACTTTAATAGGAACCGCTGTTGTCTCTGGAAGTACTGGATTTTCTGATTATAAAAAGTTCTCTACCACCATTACTCCAACAACAGGTACATACGATTTGTATCTGGTTTTTACTGGATTAGGAACGGGCTATTTATTCAATTTAGATTACTTTGAAAAAATAACTGAAAATTCTAATGCGGTTACTTATAAGCTAACCACGAGCGTTAATCCAGCTTCATCAGGAACTGTGGTCACTAATCCTGGAGGAAGCACATTTGCAAAAGGAACCGAATTAAAATTAACTGCCAATAAAAATTTCGGATATAATTTTAAACAATGGATAGATGATAAAGGAGCTGTAGTTTCAACCGCAAATCCGTTAACTTATACCATCAATGACAATACAATTCTTATTGCAGAGTACGAAACAATTCCAACTTATAACCTGACCGTTAATGTTAATGGAGCATTCGGATTAGGAGATTATTCTATTGCTCCAGCTGGAAAAGACGGTGCATTTTCGGTGTATGAAAAAGGAACAAATGTTACCATTACAGCTGTTGAAAATGATATTATTAAATTCAGCAATTGGTCTGATGGTTCTACTTCGTTAAGTACCTCTGTGGTTATGGATCAAAACCAAACAGTTACAGGAACTTATGCCAATCAAAATTTTATTGCGGGATGGACATTCAAAAATGACCAATATGCTAATCCGAGAGTAGCAGAACTTTATTCTAAAATAGAAAACAAACCTCAATTATTTGCTTACAATGTTGCCGACAATGTGTTTGCACCTAATGTAAGACTTCAAAACAGAGGTGGAAAAAATGGGGTTTGCGTCTGGAATACAGAGCGAGGAAATTTCTATTATTTTATGACAACGCTTTCTACAGTGGGCTACAAAAATATTAATGTTGCCTCAGGACTGCTTGGCTATTATTATGGAGCTGATGAATGGACTTTTCAATATTCATTAGACGGCATAAATTTTGTTAATGTTTCGGCATTAACGACCATCAATACTAATACAATTACTTCTATTGGAGGAATTCTTCCTGCTGAAGCAGAAGGTAAAGAAAAAATATACCTGAGATGGTTTCCAAATATTAACGGACCCAAACACGGATCTGCTGTAGATGTAACGGCTACGATTTTATCTAATGTGATGATTAAAGCCGATGAGGTTTTGGTTACAGATACAAACGCACCTATTCTCGAATCTTCGTTTCCAGCAGAAGCGTCATTAGCTGTTGGAGCAAATGGAAATATCATTCTGAACTTTAATGAACAAGTTCAATTAGGTTCTGGACAAGCAGTTTTAAACGGAAAAAATCTAACTGCCGAATTCGTAAATAAAACGGTAAAATTTAGTTATTTCGGATTAGAATATAATAAACAATATACTTTTAGTATACCTGCAGGATTTGTAAAAGACCTTTCCGGTAATAATGGTGACGCGATTAGTTTGTCGTTTAAAACAATGGAAAAACCAATTCCGGTTAAACGAAAATTTGATTTAATTGTCGATGCTGATGCTACTACAGAACAGCTTGCTTCTGGAAAATATGTAAAAACCATAGCCGAAGCATTTAACGCAGCGCCTAATAACTCTGCATCGAGATTTTTGGTTTTAATTACCAACGGAACCTATAATTTGGGTGGAGATGGTACAAATCCGCAGGATATTGTATTGAAACTTCCATCAGGAAAAAACAATGTTTCTTTGGTTGCACAATCCAAAGACAAAGTAATCTTTCAGGGAAATCCAGGTCAGGGAATTAAAAATGCCGTTCTCTCTATCGAAGCCAATGATTTATACATGGAAAATATTACGATAGAACACAAAGACGGAATTATAAATTCTGGACAAAAACCTGCACTAAATCCCGCAGGAGATCGTAATGTTTATAATGGAATTAGATTAAGAAGTAAACAAGATACGCAGGTAACAGGCGGAAAAAGAAGTTTTTACTATAAATCTACCATTGAGGGAGATGTCGATTTTATCTGCGGAGGAGGAACACATTGGTTTGAAGAATGTAAATTGGTTTCTGTTGCACCCGGTTATATCGTAGCACCAAACCACGATGCAGCTACACAATATGGTTATATTTTTAATAATAATACCATTACTGCTTCAGCCAGTTATTATTTAGGGCGTCCGTGGCAGAATTCACCAAGAGCAGTTTATCTCAATACCAAAATGATAAATGAACCCAATGTACTTGGATGGGCAAATATGGGAACATATCCAGCACTTTTTGCAGAATACAATAGTGTAAACGGAAACGGAATTGCTGTTAATACCGATAACAGAACCAATACATTTACAGTAAATGGCATTTCGCAGACAGGAAATTATAATCCAGTTTTGACAAAAGCTCAAGCAGATGAATTCACAATCGAAAATGTGCTGAGCGGTACAGATAAATGGGATCCGCGCAGAGTTGTAGAACAAGTTACAAAACCAGCTAATCTTATTGCTGCTGAAAATAACACTTTAAAATGGGATGAAAATCAATATGCAATGTGTTATGTTGTGAGTAAAGACGGAAAGATTTTAGCCATTACGACTGAAGCAAGTTATGTAGAAACTTCTAAAACAGCAGGTACTTATGCATACACCATACAAGCTGCAAATGAATATGGCGGATTAAGTGATGTAAGCACTATTAATATGACAATTGGCGGAGCTGTTAAATCTTCTATTGCCTATTTAAATTCGATTGATGGTAATGCTATATCAGGTTTAACACCAATAGAATATACTGAAGGTACAGCTCAAACACTGCCAGTTCCAACTTTAAAAGGTTACACTTTTTTCGGGTGGTCAGCTTCTGCTTCAGTACCCAATTCTTTAAAAGAAATTGCAGCTACAGTAACAGGAAATCAAACATTATATGCTTTTTGGGGAACAGCAGGAAACAACAAACCTGATGAAGTAACTCCGCCAACAAATTTTGATTATGAATTTACAGCAGCAGTCAATAAAAGCTGGGATAATGCAGCAAATTTCAGTCCAGCTGAAATGCCAGTTGCAGGTAAAACTGTTTCAAGCACAAAAGAAATAGAAACAACAGCTACTGTTTTTCCAGCTGATATTATTTTTTCTGGCGCAGGCACACTTCGATTAAGAGGTGCTCATAAAGCCACAGGAAATTTAATTTTTAAAGACGGAACACGCGTATACTATAATACAAGCGGTGCAGGAATGACGTTAGAAGCTCCAATAGTAGTTTCTGGAAATGTGAAATTTGAAATGATTTCAGGAATAGCCAATCAAACCATAATGACTCTAAGCGGACCAGTTTCGGGTAATGGAACTATTATTCCAATAAATATAGGGCAGGGAGTTAATCCAAATACAGGAATTTTACTTTTAAAGGGAGATAATAGTGAATTTATCGGAACTTGGGATTTAACTCAAAAAAGTACAAAATTCCCAGCATTAAATTATCCAACTGCAATTGATGGAGCATCTGCAAATGCTTTTGGTTCTGGAACAATAAACGTTGGTCAGGATAATTACGTAATTTTTAGTCATGAACGCGCCGCAGGGTCAAACTTAAATTTGAATATAACGGCTAATGGAAAAGCGGCATTAAATACTGTTTTGAATGTTCAAAAGCTTACTATAAATGGAGTAGATTTTAAGGAAGGACTTTATGACAAAACCACAAATCCTGAGTTTTTTACAGGAGAAGGAAAGATTGAAGTGAAAAAAGAAACTACTGGCGGAGGTACAGAAACCGTTCCTGCGTTTCCAGGAGCAGAAGGTTACGGTAAATACGTAACAGGAGGCCGCGGCGGAAAACTAATTTATGTAACCAATTTAAATGATTCGGGAGCAGGTTCTCTTCGTGATGCCATAAATCAGGCAGGTCCGAGAATTGTTGTTTTTAAAGTATCTGGAAATATCGAATTGAAAAGTGAATTAAATATTACGGATAATATCACTATTGCCGGACAAACAGCGCCAGGCGGTGGTATTACGATAAAAGATTACAATGTTAAAGTAAGAGGAAATAATGTAATTCTTCGTTATTTACGTTTTAGAATGGGAGATACTCATGATGTAGAAAATGATGCATTAGGCGGACGTTTCCAGAAAAATATTATTGTAGATCACTGTTCGATGAGCTGGTCAACAGACGAATGTGTCTCTTTTTACCAAAATGAGAACTTTACGCTTCAATGGTGTATCATTTCCGAAAGTCTACGTAATTCAGTTCATGCCAAAGGAGCTCACGGTTACGGTGGTGTTTGGGGAGGTAAAAATGCTTCTTTTCACCATAATTTATTAGCGCATCATGACAGCCGTAATCCAAGGTTGGGAGAATATGCTAACGATATTTTTGCAAAAACCGATTTAGTTGATATTCGTAACAACGTCATATACAACTGGGGAGGAAACAGTTGTTACGGCGGAGACGCTATGAATGTGAATCTGGTTAATAATTACTGGAAACCAGGTCCTGGAACTTCTAATTCTACTAAAGAACGTATTTTATCAACGGGAAGAAGTTTAGATGCCACTTCTCCATTATACGGAATCTGGGGAAAATATTATGTAGACGGTAACTATGTTGTCGGGTCTCCAAGAACTACTCAGGATAACTGGACTTATGGTGTTTACAGTCAGTTTCATAGCAGCCAGCTGCCGGTAAGTGATGCTGATAAAGAAGAAGTTAAAATTGAAGCCCCGCATCCTTTTGGCGAAATTACGACACACAGTGCGACAAAAGCTTATGAATTGGTTTTAGAAAATGCGGGTGCCAATTTATACAGAGATGCTGTAGATAAAAGAGCCGTAGATGATACTCGCTCTGGAACTGCAAGTATTATGAATGGCGGTAACGGAAGTACAAACGGTTATATCGATACACCATCAGCAACTGGAGGATGGCCTGTTCTTCCTACTGGCGAGGCACCTTTAGATACAGATGGAGACGGTATGCCAGATAAATGGGAAACAGAGAAAGGGTTGAATCCTGCAAGTGCTGCCGATGGTAATTTAAAAACAGTTGATGGCATTTATACCAATATTGAAGTTTACATCAACAGCCTTGTGTATAATATTACGTCAACTCAAAACGGAAGTTTAGATGTTTATGTAAATCCGCAAAATTTTGTTGAGAAATATAATGCAGCAGAAGATGGTACAAAGTTTATTATGGCTGGCGGTACGTACACAGCCAGTACTCCGCTAGCGGTGAAAAATCATAAATATACATTTGTTCCAGATGAAGGTGCAAAGCCTGTTTTTGCTGGATCTTTTTATTCAGAAAATCCAGAAATCTTCTCAGGAAGTTTCAGTTTCAATGGTGTAGATTTTGATTTCACAAATGCTGATTCTAATGTAATGCAGTTTAAAAAAGGAGCAGGTTTGTCTAATTTTGAAATTAAAAACGCTTCGATAAAAGGAATCAAACAAAGTTTATTAGTAACAGAAGGAACTAGCGACCATCCAATTTCAAAAATTGCTTTAGATAATTGTTTAATTGATGGAAGCAGCGCTCAGGGAGGTAATTTTATCCAGCCAGATTCACAAATTGTAAATTCGGTTTCGATTAAAAACTCGACTATTTTCAATTATTCAAAAGGAAACAACTTTATAATTCTTCAGAAAAAAGATAATGTAAACGAGCCAATAAATGTAACGATCGAAAATAATACAATTTATAACGCCTGCAGTCAGGAAGGAAATGGTTTTGTATTTATAGATAATCAATACAGTAAAACATCGACTTATACCTTCAAGAATAATATTATGCAGGACGAACGTGACAATCCGAAAGCGATTTATATGTTCTATTCTAATAATGTCAATGGCGCAGGAATGGCAGTTTTAGACAACAATCTTTTTACAGGAGTATCTTCTCAATCGACAAAAGGAACTATTGCCGTTACAGAAACCAATGTTAAAACATTGACAGGTTTAGGTATGACAGCACTTTCATATCCTAATCCAGTACAGGGAAATTTTAGTTTTTCTAAAAATTCTCCATTAGCAGCAGCAGGTATCGGCGGCGGAGCTTTGGGAGATCCGAGATGGTTAAAAGCAGATTCTAAATTTTCACCAATAAATTATCTGAATTCTATTGATGGAAAACCCATAACACTTTCACCAGCTGAATTTATGGAAGGATCAGTTACCAATTTAGGAACACCAAAATTAGAAGGATATACTTTTTTTGGCTGGTCAAGTACAGCGACTTCGCCTGGATTAATTAAAAGTATTCCGGCTACAGCAACAGGAAATCAAGTGTTTTATGCTTTTTGGGGCGAAGGCGGAAACAACAAACCCGACGCAAAACCAGTTGTAAAATCTACAATTTCCTATATGAATTCAATTGACAGTAAAGCTTTAACGGGTTTAACTCCATTAGAATATACTGAGGGTACATTGTTAACGCTGCCCGTTCCAGTTTTAAAAGGGTACACATTTTTCGGATGGTCGGCTTCTGCCACAGTGCCTAATTCTTTAAAAGAAATTGCAGTTACTGCAACAGGAAACCAAGTGCTATATGCTTTTTGGGGAGCCGGAGGTAATAACAAAGCCGATGAGGTTGTGCCGCCTACTTTCTATAATATCTCTTATATGAACTTACCATCAGGAACAGTTAATCCTAATAAAGCAAGCGTAGAAACAGGAACTGTTTATAAACTTGAAGAGGCTTCCTGCGTAGGATATCGATTTTTAGGATGGTATTCTGACAGCGCTTACGGAAAAGAAATAAGTGGATTTGACAGTAAACAGAAAGAAAACTTTACGCTTTACGGGCGCTGGAAAAAGTTAGGCGATTTTTATGCATTCCCAACAGTTGCAACTGGTAAAATTACCTTGAAATCCAGCATTGACTATGACAGCGTAGTAATTTTTAGTATGAACGGACTTCTAATAAAACAATTAGATACAGCAGGTTTTGAAACGGATATTTCTATATCAGATCTTGCATCAGGAAGTTATTTCATCAAAAGCCTAAAAACAGGGTTATCTACTAGAATCATAGTTAAATAAGTTTGAAATCAGGGACAGGAATTTGATTTATTGTCCCTGATTATGAAAACGAATTCATTAGTATAAAAAATTTAATCATAAAGATATGAGTAACAGTATCAAATTATTAGCGCTGGTTTTCATAACATTATTTTCCTCCTGTTCCAAGAATGATGAGGAAAACTCCAATGGAAATGAAAATCAAGGTTTTTTAAAAATAGGGAATCAAAGTGTCGAGTTATCGCAGGGTTATCTTGAAAATTTCGGCGTTCGAGGAAATGCATATAACATTGATTTTTCATTAAAATCGAAGTCGATTTCTGGAGAAGAGGATGGGGCAGTAGTGTATTTTGAATTGTTTTCTTCCCTTCAAAATAATTTATCAAAAGGAGATTATGCCTTTGGCGGTTATTCAGAAGCAACTGCTTATACTTTTACAAGATGGGGACAATCTTTGATCGGTAAAAATATTAATTCTGAAAAAGGAGGAATGTCGGTTAAAAATGGCATCAGCATTAGACCATCAGGCGGGACTTTTAAAGTGATAGAAAATGGCCAGTTGTATAAAGTTAGTTTTACAGGCAAAGGTACTGCCAGTTATTATAAGGACGGTGTACTAACTTCGAGTGAGAATGATGTAAGTTTTAGTATGCAATATCAAGGCGATGTAAAACGCTCTGAAGGAAAAACTTTTACAGCCAAAAAAGTATTTTCAGAAGAACGATTAGAAAAAAATCATGCGGTTATTTTTAATTAAAAAAGTTTCTAAGAACAGAAAGCATTAATTAGAATTGCTTGATTGCATTCTAATCGAATTTAAAAACAGAAATTGGTCCAAAAGATCATTTTCTGTTTTGTTGTTTTAGAATATTTCTGATTTTAATTGTAAGTGAAAATCTGAAATTTTTCATTAGAAAAAGAGACAGATAAAATCGCTTTTTTCGCATAATGGAATCATCAATAAAAGGTGATGTAAGAAAAGGATTCTTATAAAACTATGCATCCTTTTGTAACTGAATCATCTTTTAGTTTTTAACACAAAAAATGTTTAATATTGCTTTTTTGATTCTCAACCCTTCCCATAAATGCCTGTTTATAGCGAATATGCTGATCATATTTTAGTTGATCTTCTTAAAGAAGATGATCAGCTAGCGTATACAGAAATTTTTGAAAGGTATTCGAAACTTTTATTGAATCATGCCTATAAAATACTTGAAAATCAAGATGAGGCTAATGACGTTGTTCAAGAAGTTTTTCTTTCGATCTGGAACAAACGTTACGAATTGATACTAACAGGATCTCTTTCTTCCTATTTATATAAAGCGGTAAAAAATAGAGTGCTCAATTATATCGCTCATGAAAAAGTGGTTTCCCGCTATGCCGATTCCATTTCTAATTTTGTTGAAAACGACTATGTATTTGCTGATTCTAGTCTTAGAGAAAAAGAATTAGAAGCAATAATTGCAAGAGAAATTGCTTTGCTTCCCGAAAAAATGCGCGAAGTTTTTCTTTTAAGAAAAGTAGAGGAACTTTCATACGATGAAATTGCACTTCAATTAAATATTACAGACAAAACAGCTAAACAGCAAGTTTATAATTCCGTTAAAATATTACGAGAAAAACTCAAAAATTTCATGGGTGTTTTTATGTGGTAGCTATGTCGCTGTTTTTTTGTTAATTTCCTTGGTAAAATCTTACGATATCGTTGTAATCCGTAAAGAAGAGTTAATACTATTCCGGCTTTATTAATGATATAATAATAATTTTTTAATTTTTTTTGTCATTGTCTATGACAAAAGTCATTTCTAACTGTCTTACTTAAAACGGGACCAAATTTCGTATTGTATTTATGAATGAAACGGAAATCTTAGCATTGCTAAAAAAATATCAGGAAGGGACTTTATCTCATGAAGATAAAGACAAACTCGATGCCTGGTATTTGCATAAAGCTTCGAATAGTAAAAGCCAGCTTAATGAGTATGAACTACAGGATAGTTACAAATTGCTGCAATCGAAATTACCTTTGTATAAAGAAACAAAAGTAATTCGCATTTGGCCTCGTGTTGCTGCGGCCGCATCAATAGTCGTATTATTGGGTACGGGAATATTTTATTTCACCAAACCCAAACAACAAAATATTGAGGTTGCTGCAAAACCACAAGAAATTGCTCCAGGAGGCACTAGAGGAATCTTAACGCTTTCTAACGGAAAACAAATTGTCCTGTCTGCGATTTCTGGAAAAGATACAATTGCGAAAGAAGGAGACGAGCAAGAGGTGACTATTAAAATGGGAGCAAATGGTGTTATTACTTATATCATTAACCCAAATGCTGATGCTTCAAAAGATGATCCAGATTCATTTAATACGCTTTCAACTCCAACAGGAGGACAGTATAATATTGTCTTGGCAGATGGAACCAAAGTATACTTAAATACCGTTTCATCCATTAAATATCCAACTCAGTTTAACGGCGATCAAAGAGTTGTGGAGTTAGAAGGAGAAGCTTATTTTGAAGTAGCCAAAAATAAAAATAAACCTTTTATAGTAAAGTCAGGCAACCAGTCGATTGAAGTACTGGGAACTCATTTTAACGTCCATGCTTATAATAATGAATCGGTTTTAAAAACCACTTTATTAGAAGGAAGTGTTGCGGTTTCTTATAAAAATCAAAAATCAATTTTAAAACCCGGACAGCAGTCTAGTGTATCTGACAATTTTGCTAAAATTAAAATTAAAGAAGTGGATACCGAAGCTGCGATTGCATGGAAAAACGGCCGTTTTAAATTTGATAATGCCGACTTAAAAACAGTAATGAAACAACTGGAACGCTGGTACGGAATTAAAGTAGAATACCGCGGCGATGTTTCGGATGTGAGATTTAACGGAGGTACGTTTATGAATAAAAATTTATCTGAAGTATTAAAAGTACTTGAGCTTAGTAATATAAAATTTAAGGTCGAAGGAAAAACAATTATTGTTTATTCCTAAAGCTAGATTTACCGTATATATTGGTCTATAAACTAAAAAACCAGAGGCAGTTGCGATGCTTCTGGTTGTTATAAAAGTTTATAGCCAGTATAAGTTGTCCACCTATTGTTTAACTATAACCAATGTAAATGTATGAAATTAAATTTACAACCAAAAAAACCTTACAAAAAATCTGGAAAAAATATTCCCAGATTTAATTTTTCTACTTGTTTAAAGATATTCGGTGCACTTATTATGCTGCTTTGCAGTTATTCAGGAAAGGCACAGAATATTACCATTAATTTTAAAGACGCACCGCTTGAAACGGTTTTAAAAGAAGTTGCTAAACAAAGTAACTACGAAGTCTTTTATACTCAGAAATTACTCAAAGACTCGAATCCTGTTACTATTAATGTAAAGAATTCGAGTTTAAAAGAGACATTAAACCGAATTTTCAGTTCGCAAAATTTAAAATACTCGCTTACCAATCAAACCATTGTGGTAACTGCAGGAAAAGAAAAAACGGAAAATTTGGGAAACGGATCAATCGACGTCCGAGGAAAGGTCTTAAATAATAAAAATGAGCCTTTTCCTGGAGTCACTGTTACCCTTGTAGGAACAAACAGAAATAGTATAACCGATTTTGACGGAAGTTTTACATTTGATAATGTTCCAGAAAATGGCATTCTTGAATGCTCTGGATTGACTATTGAGAAAAAATCTTTTGGTATCTCAGGCAAAACACAGCTGACCCTAGTTGTAGAGGACAAAGTGGCTGCGATGAAAGAAGTTGTGATAACGGGATTTCAAACCATAGCAAGAAGTAATTTTACTGGAGCAATTGCCAAAGTTGATGAAAAAACATTAAATGAAAACATTAATACTGATTTATCAAGTGCGCTGGAAGGTCGTGTTGCAGGTTTGATGTTTCAAAAAAATCCAAGCGGCGCTGCAGCAGATAAACCAATTTTAAGAGGTATTGGTACTTTTTCTTCTCTTGAAGTTGGTTACAGTCCGCTTATTGTAATAGATGGTCTTCCAACAGAATTGACTCTAAATGATATTAATCCTTATGATATAGAAAGTGTAGACGTTCTTAAAGATGCAGCTGCGGCTTCTATTTACGGTTCAAGAGCAGCAAATGGTATTATCGTCTTAACAACCAAAAAAGGAAATGGGAAATTAAAAGTAAGTATAAATTCAGATTTCTTTATTGCCGAAAAACCGAATTTGCGAGATATGAATTATGCTTCTACAAGTGATATAATTGATCTTGAACAAGCTGTATACAATAGAGAAAGAGCCAGATTTGCAAACACATCGACGATGTTTAACAATTATGGAGATATTGGAAACAGCAGTATGAAATATTACAGTCCTCTTTATCAACTGAACAGAAATTTGGAAGAGGGAAAAATTAGTAATGCTGATTACGACAGCACACTTGCGCAATGGAGAAAAAACGACTACATACAAGATTATCATGATAATGTATGGCAGAATGAATTCAGACAGCGTTACAATATTGCATTTTCTGGTAGTACAAGTAAACAAAATACGTACGTGTCGTTAAATTACGACGAATCAAAAAATCGGGTAAAATTCAACCAAAGCAGAGCCTTTAATCTTTATGCAAAAAGCAGTTTTCAGATCAATAACTGGTTGAATGCAACATTTGGGGTAAATGGAACTTATAGCAATGACGACGTAACCGATGGTGATTATAATGATTACCTGACTATTCAAAAAAGATACGAGCGAATTACAGATGACAATGGAAATCTTGTAATAGCACCTTTTGTTGGAATTAGAGATGGTTTTACTTCCAGCGGTGTTATTAATCCGGCTGTTGCCGAAAAACTGGCAAGTTTAAGTGGTTTTAAACCAATGTCTTTTAATATTTTAAACTCACTTCAAGAAGGGATTGAGAAACAAAATTCACTAAGTTTAAGAGCATTTGCTAACCTAAAAGCTAAAATTTGGAGAGGACTAAGTTATAATACACAGTTTCAATATGAGGTAAGAAGAAACGATAATGAACAGTATTATGACATTAACTCTTATAAAATGCGTTATGCAATTAATACACTGACAGGATATAATCCAACAACAAATGTTTATACACCAGTAGAAGGCTTTTCTACAGGAGGACGTTACGAACAATCTAGTAATCAATCTACTAATTACTCTTTTAGAAATCAGTTAGACTATGCTGAGGAATTTGGCGAAGGGAAACATTCTATTAATGCTTTAGCCGGTTTTGAAATGCGCGAGACTTTTCTGCCAAGAACTGTCGAGTCGCTGCGTTATGGTTACGACCCTGTAACGCTTACATCGGCTGTAATGAATAATCTTGCGTTAAGTCAGACTGGAGTTTCAAGTTATATATTCGGAAACAATAGAACTTTAGGGGCTTTAGCGAGAACACAAAAAGAAATACTGCACCGTTATTTTTCAGTATTTAGTACTGCGAGTTACACCTATTTATCTAAATATAACTTAACAGGAAGTTACCGTGTAGATAGAGCAGATTTATTTGGAGTAGATCCGAAGTATAAAAATCGTCCTTTATGGTCTGCAGGTTTAGGATGGAATGTCAGCAATGAAGAATTCATGAAAGAAGTAAAGTGGGTAACCTCTCTTAAACTTAGAGGAACTTATGGTATTAACGGAAATATAGATCAAAGTACAACTCCATACATTACCGCTACAAGAAGAAACGATAACTTATATCAATCTTTACAATACACCAATATTACAGCACAGCCTAATCCTATGTTAAGATGGGAGAAAACGCAAAGTACAAACGTTGGTTTAGATTATAGTTTGTTTAGGGCGAAGTTAAATGGTAGTATCGATTTATACCGTAAATATAGCAGCGACTTATTGGCAACGACAGATTTAGATCCTACAGTGGGAGCTTTGACAAGAAGAATTAATGCGGGAGCCTTATTAAACAAAGGAGTCGAATTTACTGTTGGGTCTGAATGGTACAACAATGGTAGTTTTCGTGTAGCTTCTAATGTTGTATTTGCTTACAACAAAACAACTGTTAGAAAAGTGACAAGAGCACAGTCATCAGCTTCTGTATATATTGCTTCGCCTGGAGATTTCTTTGAAGAAAATGAATTGTACAATAGTTTATATGCATACCAATACGGAGGAACAACAAATGGTTATCCGTATGTTTTAGATGAAAATGGCAATCCATCAATTACTTTTGATGCAAATGGCAATCCAATTTCTACAAGTATAAAAACGGTAACAAATCCCGATGCATTAGTAAACATGGGAAGTTTAATGCCAACTTATACAGGTTCGTTATCACAGCGATTTTCGTATAAGCAGTTTGATTTGAATTTCTTATTTGTTTTCTCTGGCGGGAACGTAATGCGTAAAGAAGTTCTGGCGATGGATACAGATGTGGTAAACCTATCAGGTATTGCAGATCGTTACACAGATGCCAATCAAAATGGTAATACGCGTTTATATGTAGATTTAGACGAAAGTGTTAGAAATTACGCAACTACTATAAGCAGCCAGTGGAAAAATTCAAGTGCAAATGTTGTAGATGGAGATTATATCAAACTTAGAAACATTTCACTAGGTTATAATCTGCCAAAAACCTTTGCTGCTAAAATGAATATTTCATCAGCAAAATTTACTTTTCAAATGAATAATATTTGGTATTGGAGTGCAGCCGGAAATCGTATCGACCCAGAAGTTTACAGCGCAAACTCTGCTACACGTAATTTGCCATCGCCAAAAACGTATTTATTAGGCTTTAACCTTACTCTTTAAAAAAATGAAAAAGATATATATAACACTGCTGTCGTTGATGATGCTTACAGTAACATCATGCGAAGATTATACAGATATTACGCCAAAAGGAGCTTTAGTTATTGAAACACCAGAACAATTTCTTGAATTGGTATCGCTGCCAAACAGAGGTTATCCAATCAATAACTTTCAGTATTTGTCAGACGATCAATGGATGAAAGAAGCAAACGTAATAGGCAAAACTCCAAATGTAGATATTGTCAATTTTACTTTTGATGAAAGTGTAGATAGAGTCTCTTTAATTGGAAGTTCTAGTTTTTATAATCAGGCTTACACCTATATTAACAGATGGAATACCATTATTTCATTAGTAGATGAGAGCAAAGGCGATGAAAACACGAAGCGTTTAGCAAAAGCAGAAGCTAAAATTTACAGAGCTTACGATCACTTTTTATTGGTGAATACTTACGCAAAAGGTTATGATCCTCAGACTGCTGCTACAGATGGCGGAATTTGTATTATGGATAAATTTGATTTAGAAGCACAGCCTTCAAAATCTACCGTAGCCCAGGTTTACGATTTTATTCAGAAAGATATTGAAGATGCACTGCCGTTTCTTCAAGAAAAACCACTTGACATTTACCATCCTTCATTAGCTTTTGCTTATGCATTTAAGGCTAAAGTTCATTTGTTTAAACGTGAAATTGCTCAAGCAAAAGAAGCTGCAGAAAAATCATTAAGCTATAACAATCAAATATTTGATATGGTTGCTTATAATGCCCAAGGCGGACCAAATGTACTTGCTGTACCGGCTGCAAATAATGTCGAAGTGCTAAGTTATATGTATATGACGGGTTACAATGAGATGAACTTTGCGTATCAATATATCATCAGCCCTGAGCTAAGGACTTTATTCGGTACAAACGATGCGCGTTTTAATTTGTTTTTCAATACTACAAGCGCAACCAATCTGGATCAGGGTTCAAATACAGCCTATTGGGCAACGGTATATACAAAATTCTTTTATCCGACAGTTGGTATGAAAACAACAGAGGTATATTTAATGCTGGCAGAATGTTACGCAAGAGATAACCAGTTTAAAGAAGCCGTTGATGTTTTAAATACCTTAAGAGCAAAACGTATTTTATCTGGTACTGTTAACTTAACCGTTCCAACTACTCGTAAAGAAACAATGGACTTGGTTATTAACGAAAGAAGAAAAGAACTGCTTTTAGGCTTTAACCGTTTCTTTGATTTAAAAAGATTAAATACCGAAACAGAATACGCGAAAACGGTTACGAGAGTATTTCCAATTGTAAACAAAACTGTTCCTCAAAAAACATATACGTTACAGCCAAACTCTCGATTATACATTATACCATTTCCTTTATCTGTTTTGCAAAAGAATCCTAAACTTACCTTAAACACAGACGAAAAGGTTCCATTTTAATTCTCATGAAGAAATTATTTATTTTAACAATCATGCTGGTGGCTATTCACCAGCATGGTTTTGCCCAAACGCCCGAAAAGAAAGCGGATAGTACGAGTACACAGCCGAAAGGTTTACAACCCTACGAGAAAATCATAAAAGACAATTCTAAAAATAAAGCTGGTCTTTTTACGATTAGCCAGGTAGATACGAAGTTTTACTTTCAAGTTCCCGACAGCTTATTTAATAGATATATGCTTGTCGTAACAAGATACCTTTCTACTCCAGAAGGAATGGGGGTTTTTGGCGGTGAAAAAGCCAACGAGCAGACTATTTATTTTGAGAAAGGAGCAAATAATACCGTTTTTTTAAGATCGTTACAATACAAACAAGATGTCCGCAACGCAGATTCTATGCTTGCAAAAGCATTAGCAGGTAGTAATGAAAATCCAATTGTGGCCGCTTTTCCAATAAAAACAACCAATCCTGAAACGGGAAATGTTGTTATTGATGTAACTGATGCCTTCAAGAAAGATAATCCAATGTTTTCTTTGGAAAGTAAAGAGAAAACAGAGAAAAAACTAACCTCTCTTGCAGATGATAAATCTTTTATTGAATCGATCGATACCTATCCAATTAACATTGAGGTAAAAACAACAAAAACGTACACCAACTCAACAGCGAGCAGCGGAAGTGTAACCTTACGATTAAATACTTCTATTGTACTATTGCCAAAAACACCAATGCGCAAACGTTTTGCCGATGAAAGAGTTGGTTTTTTTGCCAATAAATATGTTTTGTTCGATGATGATGAGCAGCGTGCGCAAACGAAATTCATAATTCAGCGTTATCGTTTGGAACCAAAAGACAAAGACATTAAGAAATATCTAAATGGCGAATTGGTTGAACCTAAAAAACAAATTGTTTATTATATCGATCCTGCAACGCCAAAAAAATGGAGACCGTATTTAATTGCAGGAATCAACGACTGGCAGAAAGCTTTTGAAGCTGCAGGTTTTAAAAATGCAATTGTGGGTAAAGAATGGCCGGAAGACGATAAAACAATGAGTTTAGAAGATGCAAGATATTCTGTAGTAAGATATTATGCTTCTGAAACACCAAATGCTTACGGACCACGTGTGAGTGATCCAAGAAGTGGAGAAATCATCGAGAGCCATGTTGGCTGGTATCACAATGTGATGAAATTAGTGCAGAGATGGTACATGATTCAGGCAGGACCTTTAGACGCCAGAGCTAGAAAAATGCATTTAGATGATGAATTAATGGGGCAATTAATTCGTTTTGTTTCTTCTCATGAAATTGGTCATACAATTGGTTTACGTCATAATATGGGAGCGAGCAGCGCAACTCCGGTAGAAAAATTAAGAGATAAAAAATGGGTTGAAGCAAATGGACATACCGTTTCTATAATGGATTATGCACGTTTTAACTATGTTGCACAGCCAGAAGATAATATTAGTCCGCAAGGTATTTATCCACGAATTGGCGCTTATGACAAATGGGCTCTTAAATGGGGATACAGCTATTTTCCAAAAGCAAAAGATGAGTTTGAAGAAGAAAAAATGCTTGCAAAACTAACGACTGACAGCTTAACTGCAAATCCTAAATTATGGTTTGGAGGAGAAGGAAAAGATGAAGATCCGCGCAGTCAGACAGAAGATCTTAGTGACGATGCAGTAACTGCAAGTGATTACGGAATCAAAAATTTAAAGCGTGTAGTTCCAAATCTTATTCAATGGACGTATCAGCCAAATGATGCATATGATAATTTATCAGATATGCACAAAGCAGTTGTAAGACAATATGGTTTGTATTTATATCACGTACTAAAATATATAGGTAACAACTACATCACTAAAAGAACTGTCGATGAAAAAGGTGTAGTATACCAGCCCGTTCCAAAAGCAAAAGTAAAAGCAGCGATTGATTACGTAGGAAGACAATTGTTTGTTGCGCCTCTTTGGATGTATCCGCAGGAAATTAATCAATTAATTGCTTTAAAAACGGAAGATCAAATAGCAGATCAGCAAAATCAGGTATTAAATATGCTTTTGAGTTCTGGAATGCTTTATAACATCAGCCTTAAAGCAATGCAGTCAGAAGGAGCTTATACCGTTCCTGAATTTTTAAACGATCTGGGGCAAACCGTATGGATAAATTTTAGCGGGAATGAAAAATTAGATTTTTACAGAAGAGGTTTACAGCGTAGTTATATTGAAAAACTAAACTTGTTGTTATTGCCTAAAGAGGCAGACCCAGGGAAAGCTTTAAATACAGCGCAGCGCAGTGATGTACGATTATACGGAAAACAACATTTGGTCAAATTAAGAGCTGATGTTACAAAACTAATGAACGGAACAGCAGGATTAAATAAAGAACATTTCGAAAGTATTTTGATTGAAATCGATAAAATCCTTTCAAAAATTAATACCACTACAACTACAATATGAAAAAAATAATAGCACTAGCATTTATTTGTTTAAGCAGTCTGGCTCAGGCTCAGTTAACATCAAAAGAAGAAGTTGCTCCGGAATTGACAGCAAAACGAGAAGCACAGAAAAAAGAAATCACAAACAATTATCTGGCTTTAAAAAACAACCTTCTAATTTCAGATAGTATTGCAGTTGTAAAAAATGCCACAGCATTACAGAATTCATTACAGAGTTTTAAGTTTAAAAAACTAACTCTCGAGAAAATGAACGAAGCAACGATAAAAAGAAAAGAAATCATAGAACTTGCAGCCGAAGTTGCTTCAACAAAAAACATCAATAAACAGCGCAAAGTTTTTCAATCATTGTCTGTCAAGTTTTGGGATCTGGCACCTAAATTCAAAGCAGAAGATACTGCATTGTTTTTACAAGTTTGTCCCATGACCGGGGCAGGATGGGTGAGTGACAGTAAGGAAATCAAAAATCCTTATTATCCCAAAAATATGTTGACTTGCGGTGAAGTGAAAGCAAGTTTATAGTTTTTTTTAATTGAATTAGTTTGATAAATGCGGTATCCTTAATAGGAGCCGTATTTGTTTTTTAGCCAAAATCATAATTACCTAAAAACGAAAAACCTCCCAAATCAAAATATTTTGGAGGTTTTTTATTTAGAAAAGCAGTTCGTTATTTTTAAGATTTAATAAATTCTAAAATATCTTTATTAATAGTCGCAGCTTCAGTTGTTGGCATACCGTGAGGAAATCCTGGATAAGAAATTAGTTTACCGTTTTTCAATAATTTAGCAGCTTTCGGTGCTTGATTATAAGGAACAATTTGATCGTCTTCTCCATGCAGTACAAGAACAGGAATATCTAAACTCTTAAGATCTTCTGTAAAATCAGATTCAGAGAAAGCCTTAATTCCTTCATAATGTGCTAAAACAGAACCCATCATTCCCTGACGCCACCAATTATGTTTAATTCCTTCCTGAACTTCTTTTCCTTCGCGGTTCCATCCGTAAAAAGCAATTGGAAAATCATAAAAATATTGAGCTCTATTAAATCCAGTACCTTCTCTTATTTCGTCAAAAACAGATAGCGGAACACCATCAGGATTGGCTTCATTTTTTATCATAATTGGCGTTACTGCACTAATAATAATTGCTTTTGCAACACGTTCTTTCCCGTATTTTGCTGCGTAGCGAATTACTTCACCGCCGCCGGTTGAGTGGCCAATATGAATAGCATCTTTTAGATCAAGTGCAGCTGTTAATTCCGCAATGTCTGATGCGTAGGTTTCCATGTTATTTCCTTCAGAACTTTGACCAGAGCGACCATGCCCGCGTCTATCATGTGCAATAACACGATATCCTTGTTTTAAGAAAAACATCATTTGTGCATCCCAATCATCACTTGATAAAGGCCATCCGTGGTGAAAAACAATTGGTTGTCCAGTTCCCCAATCTTTATAATAAATTTCTGTTCCGTCTTTTACTGTAATTGTACTCATTTTTTTGGTTTTTTAAGATTAATAAATTTAGGAATATCCCAATTTGGTATTTGTTATTAAGATCTAAGTTTTTATCTGTTTTTTTTTCTTAGATTTCTTTTACAAATTTATATAGGAGGCAACAGCCTATCGATTAATCTAGATTAAGTTCTGAGAATTTATTTGTAAAATATTGTAATTTAGGTTTTTATATAAATTTAGCAGAATAAATTTAATTAACACCTTATATTTATCATTTCTTTTTATTCTCAAGCTGCACCTTAAATTTACCCCAATAAGGATTGTCAGCCATTTGCGAATGTCCAATTACAATAATATGGTTTCCTTTTTGCGTTAGCGGAATTTTCAAATCCATTCCAAAAGGTCCGTCTGAATTTTTATTTGGGAAAATAATTTGATTGAAACGAATGTTTCCTTTGCCTGCAGCTGGAATAATATTGCCATTCAATTCGCCTAAATCTTCATTTTTAAACTTAACATATACTTTTGGATGAATAGAATCCAGTAAACCATCAGCAATAAATAAACCTTGCTCATTTTTAGAATCCATGAAGATTGTGTCACCTACTTGTTTGTTTATTTCTTCTTTTGTATTCGTGACCATTTTAGTAGTTAAAGTGTCTTTATTGGTAGCAATTGAATCTGAGTCAGATACAGAAGTGTTTTTATTTTCTTTTGATTGACATGAAAAAAAGAAAATTGATAATAAAAGCATTAATAGATTTTTCATAATTGTATTTTTTAGTAAATCGTTTCAAATTTATTTGTTTTCAGAGAATGAGCTATTACATAATAGCATTTCGATTTTGCAAGATCTAGACATAAATGTATTTTTTCCTTAAAAAACACATTCGCATATTATTAATAATTCAGAAAATTGAAATTAAAAAGGCTGTATTAAATTTCCTATCGATTGATTTCTTAGCTTTGTATAAAGCACATTAAATCTTTTTTATCATGCCACTAATTGAACAATCAGAATATGATTTTCCTTCTATTATTCATCGAAACAGGCACGTTTCTACTATTTATGCTGCTTTGTTTAAGAAGTTTGATGTGCCAGGATACACAAGAGAAAAACTGGAGTTAAATGACGGTGATTTTATCAATATCGATTTTATGATAAATGATCCTAAAAAAGCGGTTATTCTGTGCCACGGTTTAGAAGGAGATTCCAGAAGAACTTATAATAACAGCTGTGCAGCTTATTTTCAGCAAAAAGGAGTTTCAGTCTTTGCATGGAACAATCGTACCTGTGGAGGAGAAATGAACCGCCTGCCAAGACTTTATCATCATGGTGCAGTTGACGATCTGGATGAGGTCGTGCAGTTTGTTTTAAAAAAAGGATTCGAAGAAGTTTATTTAATCGGATATTCAATGGGCGGTGTACAGCTTTTAAATTATTTTGGCTGGACAAAACTCGACGAACGCATAAAAGCAGGGGTTTCTATTTCAGTGCCAACTCATATTGCCACCAGTGCAGAAGTACTCAAACAAGGATTCAACAGAGTTTATCTGAAGAATTTTACAATTGATATTAAAAGAAAACTCAAATATAAAGCGGCTCAGTTTCCTGATTTTATTAACCGTGATCAAATCGATAAAATTTCTTCGTTTGATGAAGTGGATCAATATTTTACGGCACCGCTGCATGGTTTTGCGAGCAGAGATGACTATTACCAGCAGGTTTCCCCTGAATTTTCACTTAAAAATATTACCATTCCGGTTTTAATTATCAATTCGCTTGATGATCCTTTTTTAGGTGAAAGATGTTATCCCAGAGCTATAGCAAAAGAAAGTGAATACGTGTATCTGGAAACTCCAAAATATGGAGGTCACTGCGCTTTTCCGCTGCGTAATTCAACGTATTCCTATGCAGAAAAAAGAGCTTATGAATTTTTTGAATCCTGCAAGGCATTAGCATAGTATTATTTCCTGAAAATAACCTAATAACAACTAAATGTTGAAGCAAAAAATTAAGGTTGTTTGTATGATGATTTTTTAAATTTTTATAATTGCTTCATACAATTTTTCTCAAAATTAATAAGTAATTACCTGTCATATAAAACGATAAAAGTTTCAAAATTTAGTAATTTTTTTTTTACATGTATTTTCTTGAATTGGAAATTATGGAGAATTATTTGTCTATATTTACATAAATATCCAAATATCACAGCAAATGCAAAATAATCTCCTTGGAAGCTTGAAAGAGCACCAAAACAAATTATTGACTACATGGTCTCAGCTTTTACAAGCAAATGGTTCTACTGATGGGGCGACAGAAGAAGAAGAATCAAAAGAGTTCGCAGCCCTTTTATTAGACGCCTTACAGCATTCAAACGGCAATACAAACTCACAAGAATTTGAGAGAGTAAATGATCTGCTAATTGGAATTTCAAGTTCAAGAGGGAGACGTGGTTTTTCACCTCGTGAAAATGCTCAGTATTTAATTGCTTTTAAAGAAGCTGCTTCAAAAATCCTTTCAGAAATTGAGCCTGAATCTTCAAAATTATACGACGCAAATTTACAGCTAAGTACACTTTTGGACAATATGACGATTCTGACTTTCGAATCTTATATGAAAGGACGTGAAGATGTTATCGCTAGACAAATTGATGAAATCAGCGAAATTTCTACTCCGGTTATTAGAGTTTGGGATGGCGTTGTGGCACTGCCTATTATTGGTACACTTGACAGCTCAAGAACTCAGGTTGTAATGGAAAATCTTTTACAGCAGATTGTTGATACAGGAAGTTCTATTGCTATACTTGATATTTCAGGAGTGCCTGCAGTAGATTCGCTTGTAGCACAACATCTTATAAAAACGGTAAGTGCAACCAGATTAATGGGAGCAGAATGTATCATTAGTGGTATTCGTCCTGAAATTGCGCAGACTGTAGTGCATTTAGGAATAGATCTTACAGGAATTATTACGAAAGCTTCACTTGCAAGCGCTCTTCAAACAGCTTTTGACATGCTTCAGCTTACGGTTGTGAAGAGAAAATAACGAATTAAGATTATTGAAATGGAAAGAATTCCTATACTCAAGATGGGAGATTTTCTTCTAGTTACAATACAAGTAGATTTGTATGACCAATTAGCGGAAAATCTTGAATCTGATTTAATAAATACTATAAATAAACATAATTCAAAGGGTGTCCTAATTGACATATCAGCGGTTTCTATTATTGACTCTTTTATGGGACGAATTTTAGGAAATATTGCGGTAATGTCAAAAATTATGGATGCACAAACAGTCGTAGTAGGTATGCAGCCAGCAGTGGCTATTACACTCGTCGAACTTGGATTATCTTTAAATGGTGTTATAAGTGCCTTAAACGTTGAAAAAGGCATGGATTTGCTTCGCGCGAAAATGTACAATGGCGATAACGAGGAGCAGGTATATGACGACAGCAACGAATAAAGAAGAACTGCTTATTGTAAAAGAGCAGGATGTAGTTCCGTTACGCAATCGTGTAAAGGAATATGGCGTACAGATTGGAATGAGTATTTTAAATCAAACCAAATTAATTACGGCCACAAGCGAACTCGTCCGTAATCTTTTAAAGTATGGCGGAGGAGGAAAAGTAATTATTGAATCTGTAAGCAACGGACGCGATAATGGCGTGCGTGTGACTTTTATTGATAAAGGACCGGGAATAAAAGATATTGGAATGGCTATGCAGGATGGATACAGCACCGGAAAAAGTCTTGGACTTGGCTTGCCAGGGACAAAAAGACTAGTGAATGAATTTGATATACAAACCGAATTAGGAAACGGCACAACCGTTACTATAATAAAATGGAAAAATGGATAATACTTTTTCCGTTTACAAAATTGACGATAGAAGCTTAATTGCTTTTATAAAAAGAGAAATACATAATTTAGCATTACAGTTAGGTTTTACACCACACAGAGCTGCTGAAACGGATATTATAATTGCAGAACTTACTTCTAACCTTATTAAATATGCCGACGGCGGTGATCTGCTTTATAGAGCGCATTACAACGGAAGTCATAATGAAATAGAAATTTACTGTCTGGATAAAGGAATAGGAATTGAAAATGTAACCAAAATAATGAATGATGGTTACTCTACTTCAAATACACTTGGTCAGGGACTTGGAGCAATCAAAAGATTAAGTAATGATTTTCAGATTTACTCCATGCGCGGATGGGGTACTGTGCAGTACATAAAAATTTGTGATAAGGCTGATTTTTCCGTTATCCATTCAGAAAATGAATTAAACCTTTCTGCTATAAGTGTAAATTATCCTGGTGAAAGAGTTTGCGGGGATGGATATTACATTAAATATAGTAAAAAAGGTTTTCAGATTTTTTGCGGCGACGGATTAGGTCACGGTGCAAAAGCAAATGAAGCCGTACAGCAGGCTATAAGAGCCTTTAAACAATGTACAGAGAACGATCCAGCATCTATTTTACGATATGTTCACGAACACGCTAAAAAGAGCAGGGGACTTGTCGCAACTATTGCCTGCGCAGATTATACAACCGAAACTTGGAATATATGCGGTATAGGAAATATCAATACACGTATCTATAACGGACTTGATAATAAAACTTATACGCCTTACAATGGTATTATTGGGCATAATATACCACGTACCTTAAACAATACGGTTGTTCCTTATCAAAAACATCAAATTATTATTATGCACAGCGACGGACTCCGTACTAGATGGAATCTCGCTGAGCTGACTTCGATAATTAAGCAAAGTCCTGGTATTATTGCTTCGGCTTTATATAAAGACAATGTAAGAGGAACAGATGATGCTACAATTTTGGTTGGAAAAATATTTTAGGGATTATGAAGGAAATTGTAAAAATTAATCTTGATAATGAAATGGACCTTATACTGGCCCATAAGCGTTCAATGAAAATTGCGGAAATGTGTGGCATGCCTTTACAGGCTCAAACCAGATTTTCGACAGCAGTTTCAGAAGTAGCAAGATGTTCCATAGCTAATGGAAAAAACTCTGTACTGGTATTAGGAATTAATATTATCAGAGCTACTCAAAAAGAGATATTGGCTGTTCTTACGGATGAAGTTGATCTGAAAAAATGCAATCCCGAGGCGTATAAATATGCAGCCAAAATATCTGGAAATATAGAATATATTTATACAGATAACCATTCAAAAACCACTCTCAGTCATCAAGTGCCTTCACCAGGACTTCTTTCAGATGCAAAAATAAAGACATTGGTAGACTACTTTAAATACGAACCGCCAATATCTGCTTATGATGAAATCAGAAAAAAGAATATTGAGCTTGTAGCACTTTCCGAAAAGCTTGGAGAAAGTGAAAATCGCTATAGAAAGTTAGTTGACACTATTCCTGTTTTAATCTGTATTGTAAATGACCGCAATAATGTACTGCTTTCAAATAATGCCTTCGAAGCCTATTTAACAGCACCTTTTAGTTCTTTTGATAAAAAAAGCATAAGTACTTTTATACATGATGATGATATAGATCTTTTGATTGAAGGATGGAGCAGAGCCAAAAAGATTAGAGGAGATTTTTCGGCAGATATTAGAATTAAAAAAGATGATTATTATATCTGGCATAATGTTTCTATTATACCTAATAAATCTGAAGATGGTTCTTTTAGCAGCTGGCTTATTTATTTTGTCAATAATAATGCTCAGAAAATGATTGTTGAAGCCCTAAAAGACAATTCAGAATTAAAGGAGATTCAGCTTGAGCTCGAAAGTGCAAATTCAAAATTAAAATTCAAAAATAAAGAGCTGGAGCAATTTGCTTTTATAGCCAGTCATGACCTGCAGGAACCACTTCGAAAAATTATGATCATGCTGTCACGCGCATCAGAACATCTGACTGAAGAGCAGAAACAACTGTATTATTTTGATAAGATAACCTCTGCTGCGGGCCGATTGTCCAATTTAATATCAGATGTACTGAATTACTCGCGTATTAATAATCATGATAAATTTATTGGCAAAGTTGATCTTAATGAAGTCATCTCAGAAACTTTAGATGATTTAAGCCTGATTATCGAAGAAAAAAATGCAATTGTAAACGTAAATGTGCTTCCAACTGTGACTGGGCTTGAACCTCAGCTTCGTCAGTTATTTTATAATTTGATAAATAATGCGTTAAAATTTAATACTTTACAACCAGCGGTAACTATATCTTATCAAGAAATCTCAGCTAGCAGCGACAAATCTTTTGATCAGGCTGCTCCTGTAGGTAACTTTCACGTAATCTCGATTGCAGATAATGGTATCGGAATGAATAATGAATATTCAAGCCGTATTTTTGATATGTTTCAGCGTCTGCACCAAAGAGATCAGTATGGCGGAAATGGTATAGGTCTTGCTCTCTGCAGACGTATTATTGAAAATCATAACGGAATTATTAACTTCACCAGTATTCCTGAAGAAGGAACAACTTTTTGGATTTATCTGCCTGTTTAAGGCCATATAAATAAAGAAGCCGCCTAAATTAGGCGGCTTGCTGTAAGAGAATATCATTATTCGTTATCATAACTGTCTCTTTCTTTCTTAATACTTTCTTCAGAATCTTGATCTTCGTCATCTTCATCGTCAAGATCATTTTCTAAATCATCATCGTCCTCTTCTTCAAGATTGGCATCTTCATTAATAACGAAATCCGTACTATAATCTGGTTCTGCATTTTCTGTGATAGAATGATCTACAGGAGGCAAATCAATATCTGGATCTTCATATTCATCTCGGTCGTTTTGAAAATACTGGTCTTTTTGCCCGTAATTTTCTTTTTCATCTAAATTCATACATCACTATTTTTTAGTTGTGGTTGTTCCTTTTTTTGTATCTGAAGCAACTTTTGAATCTTTCTTAGAATCATCTTTAGAATTGCTTTTTGATGCACTTTCTTTTTTATCAGTTTTTTTATCTGATGCCTTAGCACTATCAGTGCTTTTTTTTGTGTTTGAAGTATTCATAATGTTATTTTTTTTAAATTTTTATACTGTAAAAGTACACTTGCTTTATGTCTATAATTTTACATATGTATTTGTATTAATTGTATAATTAACAGTTAGTTAGGTTTAAGTATTGGAAGTTTTATGCTTGAATAATTGTTTGGATAATTTGGCTAGTAGTTTACTCTGCGTTCATCAAAAAAAAACATCTGCATTGTACAGATGTTTTTTAGTGAAATTGAAAAATATAAGTTAAAATGTTTGAAGAAGTTTATTCGGCTGCTACAATATTAACTGCATTTAAAGCTACATCATTCAGTATGCAGTCAGCTTCTTTTTCTTCTGCAAGAGTTTGCGTTAATAATTTTGCAGCATCATTCTCTCCCAGCGTTTTGGCAAAAGCGACTAAGGTTCCGTATGTTGCAATTTCATAATGTTCTATTTTTTGCGATGCGGCAATTATTCCAGCATCTCTCACCGCTCCAGGAGTAGTTTCAAGAAGAATGCTGTCTCCTTCTTTAAGAAGTCCAGCCATTGCTTCACATTTTTTTCCTTCGGCTTTTTCACCTAAAAGATCAAAAACTTGTTCTAATCTTTTAACTTGGTTTTTTGTGACATCAAGATGTTCTAATACAGCACTAGCAAGCCCTGGATCAGTAGCGTTGTCAGCCATTTTTGGAAGAGCACCTACTAATGCATTTTCAGCCCAGTAAATGTCTTTAAGACTGTCAATAAAAAGATCTTTTAATTCTGTTGCAGCATCTGATGCAGGTTCAACAAAATTCTTGTTATTTTTTGCTGCTTTGTTTTCTATAGGTTTTTCTGAATTTTTCATGTGTTTTTTCTTTGAAATTAATTGTATAAGTTTGGTTCACGCTGCCAAAAACGGTGCATTGTCATTGCAGCGATAAAATCTTGAGCAAATCCTTCAGTTGCTACATCGCTTGTTATAATAATTCCAGCGTCATCATTTGTGATTTTTGAAGCAAAAGGTGCGCTGCTGATGATTTCTGATGCTTCGCCATCTGCTCCAATAACTTTACAGTGTTTGTAAGCGTCATTAACGAATTCTAGAAGATCTTCATTTTCTGCCAATGTATTTAATCCTAATCCGTGTGGAATGTAAACAGCATCAAATAATACCGATGAAGCCGTTAAAAAACTAAATTCGGCAGCAATTGCACCATCAGAATCAGTTATAATTGACCCTAAATGTGGCGCAATAATACATCCCTTAGCGTCTTCTTTTTTAAGTGCTTTTTTCATATTCAGAACAGCAGCTTCAGAAACGCCATCAGAACAAATAATGGCTACTTTTCTAGAAGCAATTGTTGGTGAATTTGTTGGATTTTTAATCATGCTCAATGCTTCTGAAGCAGAAACACTAGATTCTACAGTTTGAGGTTCTTGAGGACCGCCTTCGTTTTCAGGAGATACACCTTTATTAATCGGTGTTTCCAAAATTGGCGGAACAGTAGCTCCAAGTCCAAGAGCCACTTTTTCAGCAAGAGTGGTATCAATTTGCGAAAGCAGTCCTAACATTCTAACTCTTATGGCAGTAGTTTCTACTTTCCCAAGTTCAAAACGCAATGCTTTTACAATATGGCTTTTTTCTTCTGGGGTTTGGCTGTTAAAAAATAATTTTGCCTGCCCAAAATGATCATTAAAGCTTTCGCTTCTTTCTCTTACTTTATGCGCATCAACTCGTTCATTAAAACTTGCAAAACCGCCTTGTTCAATTTTTGCTTGATAAGGACAGCCGCCGCCAAGTGAATTAGGATGATAACTTACGCGACCTTTATTAATTTCCTGACGCATATGTCCGTCACGTTGATTATTGTGAACTGGAGCGACACTTCTGTTAATTGGGATTTCATGAAAATTTGGACTTCCTAATCTAGAAAGCTGTGTATCGGTATACGAAAATAAGCGTCCTTGTAAAAGAGGATCATTACTAAAATCAATTCCTGGTACAATATGACCCGGGTGAAAAGCAATTTGTTCTGTTTCTGCGAAGAAATTATCTGGATTTTTGTTCAGAACCATTCGGCCGACAATAGTTACCGGAACTAATTCTTCAGGAACTAATTTTGTTGGGTCAAGAAGATCAAATTCATACTTATTTTCATCTTCAGCAGGAATTACTTGAACGCCTAATTCCCATTCTGGGAAATTACCCATTTCAATTGCTTCCCAAAGATCTTCTCTGTGAAAATCTGGGTTTTTTCCTGAAATTTTTTGCGCTTCATCCCAAGCAACAGCGTGAGTTCCTAATTTAGGTTTCCAGTGAAATTTTACAAAAACAGATTCTTCTCTTTCGTTGATCAATCTGAACGTGTGCACTCCAAAACCTTCCATCATTCTATAACTTCTTGGAATGGCGCGATCAGACATTACCCACATGATCATGTGCATGGATTCTGGCATTAATGAAATGAAATCCCAAAAAGTATCATGCGCAGATGCAGCTTGCGGCATTTCATTATGAGGTTCTGGTTTTACTGCGTGAATAAGATCGGGAAATTTAGCGGCATCTTGTATAAAAAACACAGGAATGTTGTTTGCAACTAAATCATAAATACCTTCTTGAGTATAAAATTTAACTGCGAAACCTCTGGCATCTCTAGCAAGATCTGTAGAGCCTCTTGATCCTGCAACGGTAGAAAATCTTGCAAAAACAGGAGTTTTAAGACCTTTTTCTTTAAGAAAACCTGCTTTAGTTAATTCTGGAATTGGATTGGTTACTTCAAAAAATCCATGTGCTCCTGATCCGCGTGCGTGAACAATTCTTTCTGGAATTCTTTCGTGGTCAAAATGCGTTATTTTTTCCCTTAGTATGAAATCCTCGAGTAGAGAAGGTCCTCTTTCTCCAGCTTTCAGCGAGTTGTTATCATCATTAATTCGCAGGCCTTGATCTGTGGTTAGAAATTTGTTTGTGCCATCTGATTTGTTGATTGATAAATCGCGTTGTTTTTCGTCTTGAAAATTTTTCATAAAATATCTTATTAGTTAAATACTTTGAAATTTTGAAAAATTATAACCCTTACTTGTCAGATCTCTAGCTAGTTAAAAGTTGTAATTTTTCTTTTATCAAATGTAAATTATCCTAATGTCACGTATTTATAATATTACAATATATAGTTCTACAATTACCAGTAGGTCAGATAAATAAAAAATGACCATCAACTAATCAGGTGTTTTTTTGGCATCAGTACAAGATTAACTAAAGTTAATTTTTACAGATAGGGAATGACTTATAAACTAAATGATCTATTATTTTATATTATTGAACGTAATTGCTCAAGTAATTACAGTTAATTTAGTTAATGATTTTTCGATACTGGACTTCTAAAAAATTGGTCATTCATTAAAATTGCTTTATCTTTCCACTTAAAACAAAATATTTCGCAGGTGCAGTTAAGTAAAAAAGAATTCGAAAATTCATTTCTAAAAAATGGAGGAGAATTAGGAACCCTAGTAAGGGAAATGAAATGGAGTAATACCTCTTTGGGAGAAACAGAATCTTGGCCGAATAGTCTTCGTACTTCTTTGAGTATTATATTTGGTTCGAGTATTCCTATGTTTGTTGTATGGGGAAAAGACAAGATTTTTTTTTATAATGATTCTTTTCGCCCCTTTCTTTCTGGTACAGAAAAGCATCCGCATGCTTTAGGAAAATCATTAAAAGAAACTTTGCCGCTGGAATGGAAAAGTGTGTCTGATGCTATTTATAATATGATAGATGATGGTATTTCTAGATCTGAATCTAATATTGTAACAGTTCTCAATAGAAATAACGTTTCACAACGCGTATACCTGACTCTGGGATATAGTACTATTTTCAATTCCAATAATACAATTGAAGGTGTTTTTGTAACCTGTACAGAAAATTCAGCAATAATTCCCGATCTTATAGAATCCGGATCTGTTCGATCACAGCTCAACAGCGTTTTAATGCAGTCAAATGCAGGAATTGCACAAGCCAATATTGAAGGGCGGGTAATAGAAGTGAATGACCGCTACTGTCAAATGCTGGGTTACAGCAGAGAGGAAATATTAAAAATGAATCTGGGAGAACTAACTCATCCTGATGATTTAGAAAACAATATGATCCTTTTAAAAGATTGTATTGCAAATGGAAAGGATTTTCTAATTACCAAACGCTACATCTGTAAAGACGGTTCTGTCATTTGGGTTAACAATAGTATTTCTTTAGTCAAAGATGCAGCGGGAGAAAAATATATTACAGCAATTGCTATAGATATAACCGCCGAAAAAGAAAAAGAAAAACAATTGCAGGTCAGTGAACTTCGTTTTCGTGCACTTATTGAAAAAGCTCCTGTTGGTACTGCTTTATTTCGTGGCAGTGAATTTTATATTGAATTGGTCAACGATGCAATGATGGAATACTGGTCAAAAGATATTGCTATTATCGGTAAGAAGATAAAAGAAGTCTTTTCAGGTAAAGATTACGAGGATTTATATAGAAAGCTCAATGAAGTTTATGTAACGGGAGAAGAATATAAAATTTCTGGAATCAGAATTCGAAACGAAAAATCGAATCTAGAACAGTATTTCGATTACTCCCTTACACCTTTGCGTGATGAGAAAAATACTGTTTATGCCATTCTCGTTATGGCTTCTGATGTTACCTCATCATTTAGGGCCCAGCAGGAAATAATAGCACGTCAGGATGAGTTGGTAACAATGTTCGAACAGTCACCTGTAGGTATTGCTACTATTAGTATAGAAGAAGATTTGATTTTTCAAAATGCTAATAAATTTTATTGTGAATTGGTAGGGCGCCAGCCTCATGAAATTATTGGGAAACCACTTTTGGAGGCACTTCCAGAACTAAAAGGTCAGGGATTTGACGACCTTCTAAGGCAAGTGATCCAAACAGGTAATGCCTATATTGCCAAAGAAGTAGAAGTAGAATTGCTCCGCAAAGGCAGGCTCGAAGATGTGTATGTTGACTTAACTTATCAGCTTAACCACAATGCGCTTGGAGATGCAACAGTTTTATTGGTAGTAGCTACCGACGTAACGCAACAGGTCCTAAGCCGCCGTGAAGTAGAGGAGAGCGAAACCAAATTAAAAACCCTGATTGCTGCCGCTCCCGCTGGTATAGGTCTATTTGTTGGTCGGGATCTTATTATAGAATATCCTAACCAGACTTTTATTGATATAGTAGGTAAAGGACCAGATATTAAAGGACTTCCGCTGCGAGAGGCTATGCCAGAATTGATAACTGAAGGCCAAGCGTACCTTAAAATACTCGATGATATTTTTACTACGGGAGTTCCTTTTATTTCACCTGCTTCGCTGGTCAAAATAAACCAGAATGGAGTCCTTAATGATAATTATTATAATATTTCGTATACACCACTGCGTAACAAGGCAGGAGAGATTTATGCAATTTTAGATATTGCTATTGATGTCACGGCACAGGTTATGGCACAAAAAGCAATGGAAGATAGTGAAGCCCATCTGCAGTTATTAAGAGATACTGTTCCGGCCATGATTTTTTATCTGGACGAAGAACAGCGTTATCAAACTTATAACAGTGTATTTATGGAGTGGTTCTCTGTAAATGAACATGAAGCCATTGGTAAAAGTGTACGGGAGTTTTTGGGAGAAGCTGCCTATGCAAAAACACTTCCGCATCTTGAGGTCGCTTACGGAGGTGAGCAGGAGAAATATGAAATGTTTGCTCCTTCGAGAATGGGAGTTACAAGATGGCTTAGTATTGTATATACGCCGCATAAAAATAACGAAGGAAAAGTAATTGGCTTAATTGTTCATGCTACTGATATTACACAGAGTAAATTAACGGAGATTGCACTTCGAGAAAGCGAATCTAAACTTCGTTCGGTATTGGCAGCTGCGCCTGTATCTATAAGTTTATTTGTAGGCGAGGATTTAATTATTGAGAATGCAAATGAACCCTTTATAAAGAAAATAAATAAAGGAGATTCAATAGAGCAACAATCTTTAATTACAGTCTTGGAAGGAAGTTCTCCTGAATTTATAAAAGCCGTACAAGAGGTTTATCGCAGTGGAGAACATTTGGCTGCCAATGGGGTAGCAGATATCCATACTACAGAAGAAACGCCGCAGTATCACAATATAAGTCTTACGCCTTTGATGGATAGTAAGGGTGAAGTATATGCGGTACTGTATGTAAGTTCTGATGTTACAACAGAGATCAATGCAATTAAGAAAATTGAACAAGCTGAGGAAGCACTTCGATCTGCTGTAGAACTAGCACAGTTAGGTACATGGTCAATGGATGTCAATACAAGAATGAGCACCGTTTCTGAACGCCATGCCGAAATGTTTGGACTTAATGGTACTCATGTATCATCTCAAGATATACAAGCGCTTATCAAGCCTTCAGATCATAAACGGGTAACAGAGGCTTTCTTTGCCGCACAACAAGCAGGATCTAGCGGAAAGTACGAAGCTGAATACCGCATTATTCATGGAGAAAGCGGAAAGGAAAAGGTAATTCATGCTGTTGGGCAAACGTATTTTGATATAGAGGGCAAACCACTAACAATTAGCGGGACAGCACAAGACATTACGATTCAGCGTGAACTGCAATTGGAACTGGAGATTGAAGTAGCACTTAGAACCAGAGAACTTGAAACTGTTTTACAAGAGCTACAGGCTTCTAATTTAGATTTGGAGCAGACCAACTATGCCTTGAAACATTCTAACGAAGAACTAGCACAATTTGCGTATGTAGCCAGTCACGACCTTCAAGAACCTTTACGAAAAATTCGAATTTTTGCAGGTTTGCTGCAGGAAGAAAATTCAGGAAGAAATCCGAAAACTTTAGTGGAAAAAATTTCTTTTTCAGCAGCGCGTATGAGTCAGTTGATTTCAGATCTTCTGAGTTTTTCTCGATTAATACAACCTGAGAAAAGTTTACAGCCTGTAGATTTAAATAAGGTAATAGAAAATATTTGGACTGATTTTGAGCTGGCCATTGAAGAGAAAAAAGCAGTGATTGAAATGGGAAAACTGCCAGTGGTTCAGGCTGTAGGTTTACAAATGAATCAGCTGTTTTATAATCTTATGAGTAATTCTTTAAAATTTACTAATCCAGAGGTTATACCACAGATTAAAGTTAGTTCGACTTTAGTTTCTCGAGAATATGTAGCGCAGTTTACAGATTCTCCGCTAGTACTAGGCGAGTATCATCATATTTCATTTACCGATAACGGAATTGGCTTTAAGGAAGATTATAAAAATAAAATTTTTGAAATTTTCAAACGTCTGCATGGACAGAATATTTTTCCAGGAAGCGGTATTGGTCTTGCTTTGTGCAGAAGAATTGTTATGAATCATCAAGGAGTTTTATTTGCAGAATCTCAATTAGGAGAAGGATGCACATTCCATATTTTCCTGCCAGATTTCCCAAAAGATAGAAATAGTATTTAAACCTGATTAAAGAATAATCCGTATATTGGGATAATAGCACGCAAAAAAAAAAAGAATAAAATTATGTTATACAAAGAAATTCTACTCATTGATGATGATATAGATGACGCTGAAATATTCATGGAAGCGGTCTATAGTATCGACACAGAAATAGTTTTTCGCGTCGAAAGTAACCCCGTTAATGCATTCAATAAATTAGAAAGCGCCGAAAAGCTTCCTGATTTGATATTTCTAGATTACAATATGCCACTTTTAAATGGTAAAGAGTTTCTGCAGAAAATAAAAAGTCATGAGAAACTGAAAGACATACCTGTAATCTTGATTTCAACGCCTTCCCAAGAATTTGTTCAGGACTTATTGCAAAAAAAAGAAATTATACACTATATGAGTAAGCCCAATAGTTATGATGAACTCATTAGTATGCTCAAATCTGTACTACAATAATCTAACTATTTCTTTATCTTAAGATTCAGTAGATTACACCAAAGTTTTTGATCTAATTAATGAGACGATGAAGGAGTTAAACTTGTACGCCAATATTCCATGATATTTTGAATCATTAACTTGTATGTTGGGAAATTTTCTTCTTTCGTAAAATAACCCTGCACATTATAATTGTAAGCTTTAGTTACATTTTCAGGATTTTTTGAAGTAGAAAGAAAAATATAAGGCACACATTTTTGACTTATTCCGTCATGAGCAAGAATCTGGCTGCGAAGTTCGAATCCATCAATTTTCGGCATATTAATGTCCGAAAGAATAAGAAAAGGATTTGTCTGAGGTTTTAACAAATAAGGAATTGCAAGTGTAGGGTCTTCAATGAATACAATTTTGTTCGGGTAGCCCAGACTATCAAAGATATCTTTAAGAAAATTTCTGTCATCTTCGTCGTCTTCTATTATAATGATTTCTCCATTTCTTCTCATGGTGTAAATATACCACAATTATTGGAAAAAGTAGTGTATTATAAAAAACGAACTTTTATATTTTGCAAGAAATTAAACTATAGTTTTAGTATTTGATTTGCCAATTTTATACAACCTAATTTAATAGCAGCTAAGAATTCATTATATTTTTTTTAATTTTCTACTGGTTGATATTCAAATATTTGAATGTTATAATATTGAATTAGAATTGTATAAGCTAACTGTTTGAATGCTCCCTACATTTGATAAACTAATTTTAAAAATTATTATCATGAAAGATTCAAATACAAAGACAGCTGCAAAAAAGCCAGCTGCATCTAAAACAAACGCATCTAAAACAAGTGCGTCTAAGACAAGTGCATCTAAAACAGCTGCACCAAAAGGAACTGTAAAAGCTAAATCATCAGCAGCAGAAGGATTAAGAGACTTATTTGTTGACTCTTTAAAAGATATTTATTGGGCAGAAAAAGCTTTGACTAAAGCATTACCAAAAATGGCTAAAAATGCAACCTCTCAAAATCTTATTGATGCAATTAATGAGCATTTAAAAGTTACTGAAGGACAAGTTACCCGCTTAGAAGAAGTTTTTGCATCTGTTGGAGAAAAAGCTGTTGCAAAAAAATGCGATGCAATGGAAGGCTTGATCAAAGAAGGTGAAGGGATTATGGAAGAGACAGAGCAAGGAGCAGTTCGTGATGCCGGAATTATTGCAGCATCTCAAAAAATTGAACATTATGAAATTGCAACATACGGAACACTTGCAGCGTTTGCTAAAACACTAGGTGAAGATGAAGCAGTATCACTTTTGGTTCAAACTTTAAACGAAGAAAAAGAAGCTGATACTACCTTAACAGAAGCGGCTTATAATACTATTAATTTTGACGCCACAGAAGGCGATGATAAATAATAGAAACGCTTAGTTATGAAAAAACCTCCATCTGAAATAAGGATGGAGGTTTTTTTATTTTATATTTTTATGAAATAATTTGACGTGTATTGGACTCAAATCAGTTTTTGCAGGACCATTCATTACCGTTCCATCTGATGCAAATCGAGAACCATGACACGGACAGTCAAAAGATTTTTCGTTAGTATTCCATTGCACGATGCAGCCTAAATGCGGACAAACAGCCGAGAAAGCATGCAGCGTATTATCATAATCACGATATACGGCAATTTTTTTCAAACCAGACGAAAGAACACCTCCTTCACCAGCATTTAAATCCGCAGTATTTTTTAAATCAGAAGCTTTTACCCAATCCAGATATTGTGAAGCCATATTCGCAGTTTCTTTAGCAAAATCTCCAATAGATTTGAGTGAAATTCTTGAAGGACTGTATAACTCTTCCCATTTGTTTTTTATTCCAATTATTGCATCACTGATAATCATTGCGCCAATTGTGGCATGAGTCATTCCGTTGCCAGAATCACCAGTTATAATATAAATATTATCATCACCAGGATTTTTCCCCATATAACCTAAACCATCTACAGGTTCCATTATCTGGCCAGACCATCTGTAGGCAATATCTTCAAGTACAGGGAAATAATTTCGTGTCCAGCTTTCCAGTCTTTCATATCGTTCAAATTCCGAAATTCCTTCTTCATCAGCCTGCCCAGTTTTATGATCTTCTCCACCAGAAATCAGCAGGTCATATTCGTCATCAAAATTTTCCAAACGAACATAATGATAAGGTTGCGAAACCCATTTCGAATTTAAATCGCCAGTATCCCACCATAAAGAATTTGGCAGTTTGCCTTTGGGAACTTTGCCCGCAATAACATAACTTCTGTAGGCCGCTTGTTTGGTGTGCATCGTAAAAGTATCGTTAATAGGCGAATTAGTAGCCACAACAATATGTTCTGCAGAAAAATTATACCCATTTACTTCTGCACCATCTTTAGTAATTTTTTCGGCTCTTGCTTCTGTATAAATAGTTCCGCCAAGAGCAATAACTGCATCAGCAACTCCTTTAAGGTATTGCAAAACATGAAATTGAGCCTGATTATTAAAAACAATACATGGCATAGATTCCCCACCGTTTATTGTTGGGGTTTCTTTTAAAAAAGCGGTATCTATTCCAGCGTTTTGTGTGGCATTGAATTCCTTTTCTAGATTTTCTATTTTATCCGAAGGATGCAGAAACAAATAACCGTTTACTCTTTTGAAGGAACAATCGATATTTAAAGTCTGCACTATATTTTCTATTTCATCAATTGCAGCACTGTGGCTTTCGGCGGCTAGTTTTGCTCCATCTTTGCCAAAAGTATCTTCTAAATAATAATATCGATCATCTAAGGCGCAGGACAAATGTGCTGTAGTGCGGCCGGTTTCTCCGCTTCCTATCACACCATCGTCTACTAAAACCACTTTTTTACCTGCTTTTAATAATTTATAAGCTGTAGTCAGACCAGCAATTCCACCGCCAATAATAAGGACTTCTGTTGTAATATCTTGGTCAGGATTTTGAAAAGCAAGAATAGAAGTAGAATCAATCCAATACGATACATTGCTTCCTGACGAAATGCTGCCATCATTCCATTTATCATCTGTTTGTGACATAATAAAATTGTTTTAAGGATTATTGGATTTGAATCAGATTTTTCAAATCTCTCTCAAATTTATAAAATCAACACCCCAAAATATTATAGCTTAAAATGATTAGTTTACATCATTACCAGTCAATTTTTATGTAAGAAAATGGAATTAAAATATAATATTAATGGTTTAAATAAGAGTTACTTAGCGTTCTATTAATGTAAAAATAAATATTATGAAAGCAGCAGTTATCCATGGACCTGGATCCATAAAATACGATACAGTCGATGACCCAAAATTAAATGCCAAAGACGATATCATTCTTAAAGTTACTTCGACAGCAATTTGCGGATCTGATCTTCATATTTATTCAGGAGGATTTCCTCAGCCCAGACCTATGGTTCTCGGGCATGAATTTATGGGGATAGTAGAAGAAGTTGGCTCTGAAGTAACTCATGTTAAAAGGGGCGATAGGGTTGTAGTTCCTTTTCCTATTGCATGCGGAAATTGTTTTTTCTGTAATCACGATGTTCCCGGAAATTGTGAACATAGCAATCCTGAACATTATGGACCTGAAGGAGGCATAGCCACAGAAAAAGGAGGTGCACTTTTTGGATATACAGATCTTTACGGAGGTTATGACGGAGGTCAGGCTCAATACGTAAGAGTTCCTTATGCAAATTATGGACCAAGAGTTGTTCCTGATAATTTAACAGATGAGCAGGTTCTTTTTCTAACAGATATTTTCCCAACTGGATATACAGGAGTAGATTGGGGAGAAGTTAAAGGAGGAGAAACAGTAGCTATTTTTGGTTCGGGACCAGTTGGTTTAATGGCTGCAAAAAGTGCCTGGTTAAGAGGAGCAGCGCAAGTTATTGTTGTAGATACTCTTCAGTACAGACTTGATAAAGCAAAAGCTACAACGGGCTGCACTACTATTTTATGGGAAGACGGACCAAAAGATGTTGTAGAACATATTCGTTCTTTAACAAACGGCCGCGGTGCAGATGTTTGTATTGATGCCGTAGGTTTTGAACCTGATCGAAATCTAGGTGACCGAATTAAAGCAACTATTAATTTTGAAAAAGGTTCCATAAAAGTACTAGAAGCTTGTATGAGTGCTGTAAGAAGAAGTGGAATAGTTGCTGTACTGGGCGTTTATCCTGTTAATTACGATAATTTTCCGTTGGGACAATTCTTTGACAAAGGAATTATCCTAAAAGGCGGACAAGCTCCTGCACATAAACATATTGATAAATTACTAGAATATGTGGTTCAGGGAAAAGTACAGCTTGATGATATTATTACACACAGACTGCCATTATCTGAGATTTCGCATGCTTACGACATTTTTAAAAAACGTGAAGACGGATGTGTAAAAGTAGTTCTAGATCCTTGGAAGTAATTCAACTCTATATCACGAGTAATTTATATTGAAGTAAAAGAAAGGGAAAACTTTAAAACTATTTAGAGCTTTCCTTTTCTTTTTTTAAAGCAACCACTATTTATTTAGGGATTTTTGAATACTTGATATTCAATAAATCATTTAATAATATAATAAAGCTCTATAATGTTGTAAAATACTGAAAGCCAGTATAAGTAATTTTAACATTGAGAAAAATAAATGAATTTTCATGTTGTGATTTATTTATTAAATAATGAAAAGAGAAGATTTTGTATAACAATAAGGATTAAGATTATGTTTAAGAAAGGTCAAAAAGTACAGCAGGAATTTGGTAATCAAGTAATGAAAATTATAGATTTTGAACCAGATTTGATCGAAAATGTCATTACCCAATGGGAAGATGAACAAGGAACTATTGTTACGGGAAAATTTATGGAATCTCAGCTTTTACCAGCAGATGAATAAATGCAGAATATAGAGGGATTATGGTTTAATATAATATACCTAAAATTATGAAAATGAATTCAACATATAATAAGAATACTTTCTATGATTATCAAGAAAAGGATATCGAAAGTTTATTTGGTCATAAAAAAATAACTACAATACAAAAACTGTTTTATGAATTGCCAAGTGCTGGCGGTATATCAGTAATGTTTTCTGAAATGAACATATTATGAAAACTTTTATACGCAACAACGGACTTTCAATTTGTTTCTTATTATTATTTTTTGCTTCGTTTGCCGGGCAGATTCTTTTTGGTTTTAAAGAATATAATAAAGATCTTATTGAAAACGGAGTGACTCCAATTACTATATTATCTTATTTCTCAACAGGACATTTTGTAGAGTCTACTTTTGAAAATTGGGAAAGTGAATTTTTGCAAATGGCGCTTCTTGTTGTATTAACCATTTTTTTACAGCAAAAAGGATCTTCAGAATCTAAAGATTTTGATAAAGAAGAAGAGGTTGACCGTGAACCTTCTCCCAATAAAAAAGACGCTCCTTGGCCCGTTAAAAAAGGAGGATTTATTTTGGCTCTTTACAAGCATTCACTTAGTATTATGTTGTTTTTATTATTTGCGCTTTCATTCGTTGCACATTTTTATGGAAGTTTAAAAGACGAAAATGAACAGCTCTCTTTCAAAGGAATGCCCCTAGAAACAGCATCAAAATATATTACCGATTCAAGATTTTGGTTTGAATCATTTCAAAATTGGCAGAGCGAATTTTTATCAGTATTTGCAATTATAGTACTTTCTATTTATTTGAGACAGATAGGTTCATCTCAATCAAAACCTGTAGATGCACCTCATGCAGAAACTGGCGAGTAATATTTGTTTAAACAAAATTTCAAAATTTACCATTAATGCTATCTTAAACAAATGATGTATGCATACAATTTCACCATGGGCAGCCACAGTGCAGGCCGATTTAGAAAACAGCGTTTTAATATGGGAAAAGGAATTTCATAACTATTTTTTCCAAGTTTATAATACAGGCGATTCATTATGGATTTTGGTGATTTGGCCAAATCAGGTAAAGATGGCCTTTCGTGCCGCTTTTGCTATGAATAGTTGTTTTGAAGTCACAAATCTATTTGATGACGAGGAAATACTCATAATTAATTTAGAAACAAAACTGGGCACTTACAGCACAGCTATTTCTTTTCCGAATTCTGATAAAGCTTTACTTCATTATAAAACTACATTTAAAGCTAATCAGCCTTTTATGATTCCATTTTGGCCAAGAGATATAATTCCGGTAACCCAAAGTGGAAATGTTGCCAATACAAATGGAACCATCCATACCAATCAAATAGGTTCAAGGTCTGGACTACTTTTTGCAAGTATGACCAAACCAAAAGGAGGTTCTTTTTTTTACTTTCAAGATTTGGGCTCTATAAGCGAATATTGTGAGGCAACAGAAACATCATTAGAAAATACTGTTGGCGGAAGCTGGCCTGAAATTGGTTTTCAATTACCAATAACAGAAGAAAAACCTTTGCCTTCAGATAAAGCCTATGTGATATCAGATGCCTATGTTTTATTTTCTGAAGATACAATTGAAAATGAAATACAAGAAACACAAGAGTTTATTAGAAATTTGGCAGATGTTTATTGCGTTTTACCACATCCTGAAATCATTTATCACAACTGGCCTGAAATTACCCAAAATTGTCTGGACGAGTTGTATCATAATAAAGGATCTTGGACTCAGACAAAAGGAAACTCTTTTTTAAATGCTTATTTGTGCGATTACGATACTCCGGCAGAAGTTATGGTTCAGCTCGCCGTATTAATGCCTCTTAATGAATTAACCCTCTGGTACGGAGAAACACATCCAGTTTATAATGATTTGCTCGAAGGAATAGATTCGTTTTATGATCCTAAAATAAAGACAATCAACAGATGGCTTCCAGAACTTATTGAAGAACTTGATAAGTCAGAAGAACAAAAGAAGGAAATGGTAATGGATTCCTGGTACCTGCATCATCCTCTCATGAATCTGACAAGACTCGCTTTGAATGGCGAAAAAAAAGCAGAAGATCTCGTTTTAAAATCTATTGAATTTGCCATTAAGGTTGCGCATCATTTTGATTATAAGTGGCCGGTATTTTATAAAATGGATACTCTTGAAGTTGTTAAAAAGGAAACTGCTCCTGGAGAGGGAGGTGAAAAGGATGTGCCGGGATCATATGCACATTTAATGCTGTTGCTGTATCGCTTGACAAAGGAGAAACGTTATCTAAATGAAGCTGAAAAAGCAGTTAAGAAACTCATAGGCTGTGGATTTAGTATTTTTTATCAAGCGAACAATACCGCTTTTTCTGCTGGAGCACTTTTAGAATTATATAAAATTACGAACAAAAAAGAATACCTGGATTTAAGTTACGCTTGTCTGGCTTGTCTTTTCAAAAATATGCAGATATGGGATTGCCAATACGGATTTGGGAAAAACTACCCAAATTACTTTTCTGTTTTTCCTCTTAACGAAGCACCTTATACTGCCGCATACGAAGAAATGGAAGTATATGCAGCGCTATCAGAATATTTAATACAGGCCGAATCGATAGATCTTGAACCTGCATTAAAAATTCTTATTCCAGAATTCTTAAAATATGCTATCAGCAGATTTCCTTATTATTATCCAACCAAACTTCCTCCTGAGATGGTTTCAGACGAAGCTAAAACAGGCGAAATAGGCAAAACATTTTGGATTCCGCTCGAAGATCTTTATAATGGATGGGAAAAAAGCGGACAGGTAGGGCAGGAAGTTTATGGAGCTGGCGTGGGTTTTGGAGTCATGACAAGACAATATCATCAAGTAAGAAATGAAGACTTTTTAATTTTTACAGATTATCCAATTGTAAATTTTAAAAAAGTAAAAAAAACAATAACATTTAAAGTTTTAGGAAATGCGGATTTCGAATGCAATTTTAAAATTCTACTAAATGAGAAAAGTAAAATAGATTTTGAAGTTTTCCAAAATAAGAAAAAAATCGAACCTGAATCTAAATCCAAAACTTTAGCAGAGTACAAAATAAATGGAGATTCTTCTGTAAAAATAATTTTGTAGTGTTTGTTGTTTGATTTTTAGATAGATGTATGAAATATATAAAATCTAGAGATCGATAATGTAACAATAAAAGAGTGTGGAGAAATAACTTTGAATAATAACTAAAAAATAAAAATTATGAAAACTATATTCAAAACCTCGATATTAATCTTCTTGTTTGCAGCGGTCATTTCTTCATGTAAAAAGAATGAAAATGCTGCTGAAGATAATACTTATACCAATAGTGCTGATTCAACAGAAACAACTATTGATACTGTCGGACCAAATTCTGACACCACAAATACTAGTACAAATGGAACAACCGGTGCCGTTGGTGAAGGTTCTACAGGTTCTGGATCTGACGGAACAACGCAAAAAGGAAGTACTAGTGTAAAAACAGACTCAACATCTAATAGTAAAGGCAGTAAATAACTGCCCTGGTTGATTACTTAATGTTGAACCTGCAGCAGTTGCTTGCTGCAGGTTTGTTTTTTAAATAAAAAAAAAATTGATCAAATTCTAGAGAATCAAAATTACGATTTCTTTATCGAAATTCAGGCAGGAAAATAGGTAGTTAAAAGATTTAAAGTTGTCTCATAAATAGGCTTCTGTCGTACTTTTGCGAGCAGCCATGCCAAAAAGCTCATGATCAAAATATCCTTAGGTCCATTTTGAGATGTAATGATAAAATCTTCAATTGTTTTTTGAAATTTTTCAGTTTTTATAATTTCTGGTTTCAGTACATATTGTTCTACAAATAAAAGATACTGCATAACTCGCTCTTCATTTACCGTAAAAAGATATTTTTTGTAACGGCGTTTAAAACTTTTTATACGCGATATTGCCAGTTCTGTATTTTCTTCCTGTACATGAAGCAAGATTTCTACAAGACACTTTTTGATTGTCCAGTCCATTCCCATTTTTTTTTCGTACCAGCTGTCGGTATGGTTTAGTTTTGCCATTTCTTTTACGGCATTACGTCCTGCATTTTGCTGTATATAAAAAACGATCAGCATCAAACGAATATCATTACTGTCATTAGGATCTGTCTTTTTATTTAAAGTTAAAGACTTCTCGGCAGTCTCTATCGCTTTTTGAAAATTTCCAAGATAATTTTCATTGAAAGAAAGCAGTAAAAAATATCTCAGGCAAAAACGCTGATAATACTTACCACACTGATTATTCAGTTGTGTAAACATCGAATTCAAATAGCTTAAAGATTCTTTAAATTGACCATTTCTAAAATAGAAGTTCGCTATAAAATATAATATGTAGATATGATAGTACAAATGCTTATTTGTCAAATCTGCTTTTTTACTAATGAAGCGATAGCTTTTAAGAACAAATGGCTGTATAAGCGAGAAATTGTTGTTTATAGAAGCATACTCATTGGCAATGAATAAGATCTGGTAAAGAGATTTAAAAGTTAATCCTTGTTTTAAAGAAATTCCGTATGTTTCAATAGTGCTTTTTATAAGCGACTGGAAGTCTACAATCCGGCTTTCATGATAAATAGCAGCCAGTTCGCGTCGCAAAACAGCATAGCCCAAATTAAGCTGTTCTTCGTATTCGAGCTGTTTTTTATTTGCTTTGAAATTCTGTATTATTTTTTCAATTGGCTGTGACAGATCGAAGTGGGCAAACTGTATCTGAGTCAGATATATTTCATTAAGCAGACTAAAATGTTCCAAGTTGACTGCAATTTCTTCAGCCTTTGCCAAACATTTGAAAGCCGTTTTTTCGAGTTTATGTTCAAAAAATAGGCGGCTCACAACAATAAGACGAAGTATTGCATTTTCTTGTGAAGTATCATTTTCAAAACTTCGATTAGCCATGAAGTCAATCATGTTGTCATAAAGTCTTTTTCTAAGGGCATGATACGCATCTGTACTTTTTGTATCTAATGAATTCTTTTTGTTAAGTTTTATATCGTCAGTTTTTAAAGAATTAAATAAAGCGATATTACCTGCATCTTTTCGCTTGTTTTTTCTTGATAAATACTGTATGAATGCCTTTTTATCATTCTCATTCATTATGTTTGATATTTCTTGGAGTGCATTCATAAATAAGATTTTTATTGAGGTAAAAATAATAAAATGTATTTTATATCGTCAGTTTTATATGGAAATTGATTTTGATAACTCCTGCTTCATCCTGAAATTTGTCTCATAATTATAAAACATAAAATTATGGAACCGCTAAAATCAAATGAATCAAACAACAATTCAGAATCAAAAAATGCAAAATCAAACAATGGATTTAATCCGTTAAAACCGAGCGCTGCCTTTGTGGGAGCATCTTGGATGACATTAATTATTGGTATGACCTCTTATTGTATTGGTCTTTACAATTCGGAAATGGCTTATAACGAAAAAGGCTATTATTTTACAATTCTTCTCTTTGGTCTTTTTTCTGTAATATCAGTACAAAAAAGTGTGCGTGACAAGCTGGAAGGAATACCAGTAACCGACTTATATTACAGTATAAGCTGGTTTAGTACTATTGCCTCTATAGTCTTACTTATAATTGGTTTGTGGAATGCTAATTTACTATTGAGTGAAAAAGGTTTCTTCGGAATGTCATTCGTATTAGGATTGTTCTCTGCCCTTGCTGTGCAAAAAAATACCCGAGACCTTAAACAATTTGAATCTACTATTGTATAATATTTTAGCGGAGCCTCATTACTGTCACAGCAATGTGCAGTTTTGAGGTTTTCTAAAGTTTAATTCGTATGATTATGAAATCTAGATACAAAACGATTATTTATAGTATGGGAGTATTATTGCTTGCCATTAATGTTCTAGATAAAATTTGGTGGATATATATAAGCAAAATCTACACTGAGTTTGAAGATTGCAAGACAGCTTATCTTAGTGTGTTTCCCGAATGTATTCAAGATGCTTTTCTTTTAACAGTTATTGAAATATTTTCATTAGCAATAACGGCGATTATCTTTTCAAAAGCTAAAAAGGCTGCTTATCTAAAAAAGACATCCAAAATTCTGATGATAATTTCTTTAGTACTCTGTGGATGGAATGTTTTTTCTTTGATGTAAAAGATTTACAATTTTACATATTATACAAAAAAAAAACACTTCACAATGAAGTGTTTTTTACTTGGTTGCTAATAAATAATCTAGATATTTTATATAAAAAAGAGGCTCCCCAAAGCCTCTTTTGCATTAATGTTTCCCATTTCCTTTGCCCTTACCATTTCCATTATGGTTCCCACTATCGTGATGTCCATTATTCCCTTTACCAGGTTTTGGACCAATTGTTTTTTGAGGTTTTCCTTTATAACCTTTTGCATATTTTACCTTATGGGTTTTAAAATTGTCATAAGGACGGTCTCCTCTATAATCTGTCAAAACTACTTTGTACTCATTGTAAAGATCATAATTTCTATAGGCAGCAGGCAATGCTCTTGTTCTGACCCATCTTCCGTTGTTTAAGTACACATAATTTGACGTGCTTACATCATAATAAGTCTCAAGATCTGGAAGATAATAATAGCGAACATCTGTGTAGCCCACCGGACCCCATGCAGGAGGAGTTCCTATATTTACATTTACAGATACTTGTGCTTGAGATTGACTAAAAGAAAAGAATACGATTCCAATCAATAAATATTTTAAAGTTTTCATAATTTCATTTTTTTAATTCATTACTGTATTTAGAATAAACAAGAAGCGTGCCTAAATTTATTTTATTTTTTAAGTGGTTGATTATCTTTTATTTGTATTTTATATTAATGCTTATAATATCCGAAGTCATATTAGTAGTTCTAGTATAATGCCCGTAACGGAGTTCTAATGTATTCCAGTGTTTAAGTCCAAAAATTCCGTTTAGAGGCGTAAATTTCATTCCCATTCCAAAGAAACTACTGTTAAACTTAGATAAATCATAATTGCTGGTGTAATATTCATCAGCTGCAGTATGTTCTCCGTATGGTTTAAAATATTTAGTTCCTGTTTGTGTATAATATCTATAAAAAGGACTGACTGAAAAAGCCTGGGTTAATTTCACAGGAATTTCAATATCGGCAGTATGCGCTTTTAAGCTCCAATCGTCAGTATAATATCTGTAATAAGCACGAATAATTATATTGTCTCCCAAGAAATAACTGGCTCTGATTCCCAATGGAATTTTGAATCTGGTATCCGGCATTTTTTCCTGATGCACCGAGCCATCTACAAAATAAACTCTATGAAAAGGAAGGCTTAAGTATCCATTTTGGCTGATTACATCTCCTACAAGCATTACCTGCAGGTTCTTGTTTACAACCTGCGAGTAGCTTAAAGTTCCTGCAAAAGTATTACGGTTGGCGCTGCCATAGCCTTCCTGGCCTGGAGGGCGGAGCTCGACTGGTTCAATTAATTTTAACTGATCTATAAAGGTCTGAAATTTAGCTGTAAATTCTCCGTTTCTGTCTTTTGTTTTTTGTGAGAAGCTGATGTTTCCTCCAAAGGACTGGTAGTCAAACTCCGTTGATGATGAAACTCCAATTCCCAATGTTCTTCCTTTTTCTTCATTCTCTCTCAAATAAGTCAACGAAGGATAGAAGCGGTTGTCTGAAGATGATGCAGATGAATTGGCACTCAAATCAATCATATCTGATGATGCTGAGGTATAGTGATCTATACCAGCTTCGATATCAAAAGTGTGCTTAATTCCAGTTTCTCCGTATTTTACTAATTTTACATCAATAGTATTTGCTATATCTGTAAGGTGCTCAGAACCAATACCTCCAGTAACGGCAGAATTATCTCCATCCTGTTTATAATAACTGGAAACCAGATTTACTTCTTCCAGCTTTAATTTTTTGCTTTTATAACTAATAGAATCAGTAGGAACATTTTGTGCTTTTGTCTGAAATAATGCCAACAAAGCAAACCCTGTTATGAATATTCTTTTCATTTTTTTATAGTATGAAAATTAGTTACACCCGCAGCCGCCACCGCTTTTTCCTGAATTTGCTCCGGAAGCTCCTTCACGGTAGGATTGAAAACTGAGTTCTGTCTTTTCGATTTTTCGATTAGAAAGTACCATTTCAGAATCGTTGATTTTTCCCTTCTGGTATTCTTTTACCGAAGTACAAGAGGTGAACAGAATAGCTGTAAAAGCAATGCTGCAGAACAGTACCAGTTTTTTTTGCTTTGGCTTTTTCATTTCAGGTTAATGTTTTTTGATGTGTAAATTTTATTGCTGTCATCGATAATAATACAATATAAATCAGGGATCTGATCTATTAAAAATAAGCCTGCCTTAATTCCCATAACTGCTATTGGAGTTGCCATTGCATCTGCAAATTCTGCATTAGAAGCGATAATGGTAACACTTTTTATTCCGGTTATTGGCAGCCCTGTTTTTGGGTCAATGGTATGCGAATATTTTTTTCCATTAATGGTTACGAATTTTTCATAGTTGCCAGAGGTTGCTACTGCTTTATTGGATATTTCCATGTACGAAAAAGCACCATTTGGAGAGTCAGGGTTTGCTACGCCAATTGTCCATTTTTTTCCATCAGGCTGTAATCCCCACGCAGATAGATCTCCACTGGCATTTATAATGCCGCTTTGAACATTTTGTTTTAAAAGGATCTGTTTGGCCATTTCAGCGGCATAACCTTTTCCAATACCTCCAAAACCAATCCGCATTCCTTTTTCTTTTAGAAATACAGTTGAGTTTTCTTTGTCCAGCATGATATTTCTGTAATCAATAAGGTGCACCATTTTTTTTGCTGTCAGTGCATCAGGAAGTGTGGTCATTGTTTTGTCAAAATTCCAAAGACTTTTGTCGATACTTCCGTAAGAGATATCAAATGCACCTTGTGTGATTTTCGAAATTCCAATGGATCTTTCGATAAGATTAAAGACTTCCAGATCTACTTTTACAGGCTGAATTCCTGCATTATCATTAATCAGATTGGTCTGGCTATCTGTGCTATAAGTAGTCAGCAGCTTTTCAATCCGCCTGATTTCTTCAATAGCAAGATTAATATTCTCATTTCCTTTTTTCTCATTTTCAGCTACAACTGTAATGGTAAAGTTGTTTCCCATGAGTTTTAGGGATTGTGAATATTTTTGCTTTTTGAATATGTTATTTTCGGCTTTCACAGATCGCTTTTATTTCGGCAGTCCATTGTTCAGGTGAGGTTTCAGGTTTTCCGTGCCAGGTTTTGATTACTTTGCCATCAGCATCTAGAAGAAGTGTTAGAGGAAAACTGCCTTCTTTATTATATATTTCAGCTAAGGCTTCATTACGCTGGACTTGTTCGGCTGTTCCGATGTTTTTCTTTTTTCTTGGAAAATCAGCATTAACCAGTACTAAATTTTCATTTGCCATATCTGTGAACACCTGACTTTCAAAATATTCTTTGCGCGTTACGATGCAGGGTCCGCACCAGTCTGAACCAGAGAAGTTCAAAAGAATTAATTCGTGCTTTTCTTTTGCAATTTTTTTTGCATTATTAAAGTCAGGTTCCCAATTTACAGGAGACATAAATGTTAATAGGAGAAACATTGCGATAAGCTTCATTATTCAGTTTGTTTTTAGGTATATACGAAATAACGAATTAGAAGGGATCTTATTTTTTTTTCTCGCTTAAGATTTGATTAAATTTATATTACATTGAAATCCTAACTTTTTAAGCGGTCTGAACTCCAAAAATATAGCCAACTAGCGCAGATGCTGCCATTGCAAAAGTACCCCAGATACAGATACGCATTACTGCTTTTAAAATATTTGATCCGCCTGCCTTTGCAGCTAGTATTCCAGATAGTGCCAAAAAAAGTATTGAAAAACCATATTGATAAAATACCATTTGTTTAATAGGAGCGAGAATAGCTACTACAAGCGGTAAAATACCTCCAATAATAAATGAAACAGCCGATGCAAATGCCGCCATTAATGGATTGGCCTGCGTAATTTCATTTATTCCTAGTTCATCTCTTGCGTGAGTTTCAAGAGCATTATGAGCGGTTAGTTCATGAGCGACCTGTTTTGCTAATTCTTTATTTAGTCCCCTTTGAATGTAAATATGTGTCAGTTCTTCAAGTTCAAGTTCTGGCATATTTTCCAACTCTGCTTTTTCTCTTTTAAGATCAGCAGATTCAACATCAGCCTGGGAACTTACAGATACATATTCGCCTGCTGCCATAGAAAGGGCACCAGCTACTAAACCAGCCGTTGCAGCCAGTAAAATAGGTTCTCTTGTTACACTCGCTGCAGCTACACCAATTGCTAAACTTGTAGTAGATAAGATTCCGTCGTTTGCACCTAGGACAGCTGCCCTTAACCAGCCGCTTCTATTGATATAATGATTTTCAGTATTCATAGTTCATGTAAATTATTTGTCCAGTCGAAATAAGTTTTAAGAAATTCCCTATTTTATAATTATGTTTCATTCTGGGCAGGCTTTTGTCTATACCATTTATTTCACTTTTATATCTAAATAAAATTAACTGAAAATGTCTTCTATCATGTGATTAGTACAAATAGACTGATTCTAAATTTTAGCCATTATAATTTTTGATCTTAATTACCGTAATCAAAAATATTTATTCAATATTATATACTTTGTGTTGTTTGTTTTAAAGGAAGCGTTACTGTAAATTCGGCTCCATTATCTTTTTCTCCGGTGGCTGTAATTGTACCATGATGTCTTTTTGCTATTTTTCTGCAAAGCGAAAGCCCGAGTCCATTTCCTTCATATTCGTCTTTAGAATTTAATCTTTCAAAAGCATTAAAAATCCTTTCAGCGAAAACAGAGTCGAGTCCGATGCCATTATCTTTAACGACAATTTGTACAGCATCTTCACCATTTAATGTTGTATTTGCACATGTAATAATAACTCTTGGCGGCTCATCTGCTTTTGAGAATTTTAATGCATTTTGTATAAGGTTATAAAAAAGCTGTGTAATAAGAATAGGCGCTCCTTCTATTTCGGGCAGATCACAAGAACTCAATATTGCGCCTTTCTCTTTTATAATCAGTTCTAGGTCTGTTTTTATACCGTCAATAACTTCATTGAGATTAATTTTTTCAATAGACTGCTTGGTTTTATCAATAGTAGAGTAGCTGAGAATACCTTCTATTATATTGTTCATTCTAAGTGTAGACTGGTCTATTTTATGGAGATATTTTTTACTGCTCTCATTAAAATTAATTTCTTTTTCATTTTTTAAAAGAGTATTGAAAATTTTAATTTTTCTTACAGGTTCTCTTAGATCGTGACTTACTACATTTGCAAAATGAAGTAGATCATCATTTGATCTCCTTAGTTCTTCGGTGCTGTAAGCAACCTGTTTTTTTAATTCTTCTTCAAATTGCCTCTGCTCACTAATATCCTGAATAATTCCAATTATAGTGATTGGAATTCCATTTTCATCTTTAATAATCTTGCCATTAATTTTTGTCCATCGTATGGATTTATCATTATTTACAATTCGAGCTTCATAACATATTTTCCCTGTGCTTTCAGCTTCTTTATGTGCTTTTTCACGAGCTGCTAAATCGTCTGGATGAAGTTTTGCGACTAATTCTTCAGTGGATATTTCTGATTCAATAGCGCATATAGAATTGAAATTCCCACAGGTTTTGATTTTTTTGGTTACAAGGTCTATTTCATAAGTTCCCATTCCAGATGACTCTATTGCAATTCTAAGCCTTTCTTCTGCACTCTGAACCTGTTGCGTAGCCATATGTAAATCAGTTACATCTGCGCCAGTATTCATTACTCCATAAATTTTTCCTTGTTCATCAATAAGAGGAATGAAACTATAATTGAAATAATATGAATTTGTGACGCCATTACTAATTAGATCTACCTTTTTGTCTTGAGCATGAAAGGGAATTCCAGTTTTAAGTACATTAAGTGCCTCATCAAAAAAAGAATCTTTTTTAATCTCAGGAAGAATGTCAAGATAATTTTTGCCTATTACATTATTGCCTTTCCCCCAAAGTTGAATCATAGCAGTATTGGCAAGCTCAATTTTTAGATTATCACCTGTATAAACTGCGATAGGCAATGGTGTATGGTCAACTATATCTTTTAAGATCCTCACATTTTGATACATAGCAATTTATTTTAGGTTTTTGTTTGACAAATCTAATTTTTTATTAAACATTTTTGTTACACTAATAAGCTAAAGTGTTTCATAATTTGTGGCTAATATTAACTCCAAAGTATCGTTTTAATTTGGGGTTTTGTGTTATTACAAGGAAAGCTTATTATTGAAATCTAAATTAAATAAACAATTCTATTTTGTTTAACCTTGTTTTAAAATAATTAAACAAAATAAAATATTTAACAATTAAATAGATCAATTATTTAGAAATTGGAAAATTAAGAGTAAATGATTTGAAATTTTAATACTTAATATCTCATTTTTAAATTTGGTTTTGTAAAGTAGATTAAAGTAAATGTAATTGATTTTTCGACAGAACTTTACTTTTTAAATCAATCATATTTTAAATTCTAAGTTTTGCATCGATTTTGTCAAAAAACTTTTCAGGAATTTTTAAAAGGTCAAAAAATGTTTTTACACAAAAAACTAATAGTATCATTTTTTAGTCTCTAAGATTTAAACCTTTTCTTCGGCAATCAGAGAATGAATAAACAATTCCTTTAATATGTATTTTCAACAATACCATTTTTAAATAAACAAACTGTAAAATATGTCTATGTTTTTGATTGATGAATCCATCTTTTCTGATAGTCTTATACATAATTTTATTTTCCAGTTCAGAGCCCATTATTTTGCTCTAAATTTTATTAAATAAGAATTGTTAATTATTAGTAATAGATTTTTGTTTGGTTTGTTTTGTGGGGAGATTAAATAGTTAATCTCCCTTATTTATGTTTTAGAAATGTTTTAAGACAATTTAATAAATATGTGATTGATATGAAAAAAGAGAATTTTCTAAATAAAAAGCACGGTTCTTTAAAAAGAATTGTACCATTTTTTATGCTGCTGTTTTTTTGTGTAGTGAAAGTATACTGCAAAAATGAAGAAAAAACAGAAAGTGCCCAAAAGGTAATAGAAAGACTTATAGGTAATCGTGCCAGCGAGTTCGAATTAAGCATTATTGAAAACAAAGGGAATAAATTAGATTGGTTTGAAATTGAAACAACAAACAATAAAGTAAAAATAAAAGCATCAAATAATACTGCTGTATGCTATGCTGCTTATAATTTTCTTAGGGATATAGGTGCAGTTTTAGTCAGCTGGGAAGGAAATAGAATTCATTTACCCGAGACATGGCCAAAATATTCTAAAAAGAGTGAGACACCATTTCAATATAGAGAATATTTAAATGCCTGTACTTTTGGTTATACGACACCATGGTGGGATTGGAAACGATGGGAACAAGAAATCGACTGGATGGCAATGCACGGAATAAATCTTCCTACCGCAATGGAAGGTCAGGAAGCAGTATGGCAGGAACTATGGAAAGAGTATGGCTTGACCAGCAATCAGTTAGAAGCTCATTTTGCAGGGCCAGCCTATCTGCCATGGCAGCGAATGGGGAATATTAATAGTCTAGAAGGACCATTGCCAAAAGAATGGTTTAGTAAAAAAGAAGAGCTGCAAAAGAAAATATTGGAAAGGATGAGAGCCTTAGACATGCATCCTGTTGTTCCTGCTTTTAGTGGTTATGTGCCTAAAGCTTTTGCCGAAAAACATCCTGAGGCTAAAATAACAGAATTAAAATCTTGGTCGGGAGGCGGCTTTGCAAGCACTTTTCTATTAGATTCCAAAGATCCATTGTTTAAAAAAATAGGAAAACGTTTTATTGAAATTTATACCCAAAAGTATGGCGCATCTAATTTCTACTTAGCAGATTCTTTTAATGAAATTGAACCTCCTGTTTCTGAGCATAATAAATACGAAGAACTTTCTAATTACGGAAGTGCAATTTACGAAACTATTAATGAAGCAGCTCCTGGTGCAGTATGGGTAATGCAGGGATGGCTTTTTGGAGACAATAAAGACTTCTGGACAAAAGAAGCAACCAGCGCATTTTTAAGCAAAGTTCCAAATGACAGATTGATGGTTCAGGATTATGCCAATGACAGGTATAAGGTATGGGAAAATCAAGAAGCTTTTTATGGTAAACAATGGACTTATGGTTATGTCCATAATTATGGAGGATCAAATCCTGTATACGGAGATTTAAATTTCTATAAAAATGAATTGACAAGTTTGCTGCAGAATCCAAATAGAGGAAATATTGTGGGTTATGGGGCAATGCCAGAAGGCTTAAATAATAATTCAATTGTTTATGAATACATATATGATCTTGCGTGGACTAAAGGAGAGCAGCCTCTTAATAACTGGCTGACTAAATATTTACATGCGAGATATGGACAAAAACCTACTCAATCTATTTTTCAAGCTTGGGAATTATTACTAGAATCTGTTTATAATGTGAAATACTGGGAAACTCGCTGGTGGAATGATAGGGCTGGAGCATATTTGTTATTTAAACGCCCAACGGCCACAATTACAGAATTTAAAGGAAATCCTGGTGATAAGAAAAAATTAAAAGAAGCTTTGGATATCCTTCACAAAGAAGCTGCAAAGTATGATAAAAAGAATTTCATTAACTACGATTTAATTGATATTTCAAGACATTATTATTCATTGTGTATTGATGAGGATTTAATGAAATGTGTAAAAGCCTATCAGCAGAAAGATGTTATCAAAGGAGACCAGCTTTTTAAAAAAATAGAAAAACAAGCTTTGGAGATTGATAAAATGATGTCCGGGCAGCCATTAAATAGTTTAGATCAATGGGTAAAATCGGCTTCTGATTACGGAAGTTCAGCAGAGGTTTCAAAATTATATGTAAAAAATGCAAAAACACTAATTACGCTTTGGGGTGGAGAAGGTCATTTGAATGATTATGCTTCGCGATCATGGCAGGGAATGTACAAAGGATTCTATTGGCCGAGATGGAAAATGTTTTTAGAAGCCTTTAGAAAATCAGTTGTAAACAATACTCAATTTGATGAATCTAATGAAAGAGAATTAATCAAAAATTGGGAAATTAAATGGACTGAAAGTAATTAAAATAATACTTAATTGCGATTAATTCGTAGATACATAAAAAATAACCAATACTTCATAACCAAAACCAAAACAACAATGAAAAACAGGAACTGAATCTTCGCGAAAACGATTTATTAGTAAGTTTTTAACTATAGAATTTTAGAAAAATAACTTTGGCAAGCCTTACTATCACTGACTTTATAGAAATTATCCATGTTTATGAATAACTTGTCCATTTCTTAACATTTCATTAGCACTAATTTCGTCAGTACTATTTAACCAATTAACCAATATCACAATGGAAAAACTTAAACTTTTATTATTAGCCCTTTGCTTTGGCTTCTCAATTAATACCTGGGCACAAAAAACAGAAGTGTCCGGTGTAGTTTTAGATGACAAAGGCATTCCACTGCCAGCCGCCAATGTACTAGAGAAAGGTACAACGAATACAGTAACAACAGATTTTGATGGGAAATTTAAAATTTCAGCTTCAAACAAAAATGCGACACTTATATTTTCCTTTATGGGATTTGATGATCAACCGGTAAAATTAGACGGGACAAAATCAAATTATACGGTTAAATTACAGTCAACTACAACTAACTTAGAACAAGTAGTAGTTGTAGGTTACGGAAAAGGATCTCGAAAAAACCTTACTACTTCTGTAACTTCTGTAAAAGCCGAAGATTTAAACCGAGGAGCAATCAGTGACGTGGGACAGCTTTTGCAGGGTAAAGTTTCTGGTTTGAACATTTCCTCTAGTGGTGACCCAACTAAGACAGCATCTGTAGTTTTGCGTGGAGCATCAACATTAAATAGTTCTCAAGGACCATTTTATGTAATAGATGGAATTCCAGGAGTCGACATTTCTGTAATCGCTCCAGATGACATTGCTACAATTGACGTTTTAAAAGATGCTGCTGCAACAGCAATCTACGGTAACCGTGCGGCAAATGGTGTTATCATGGTAACTACAAAAAAAGGAAGTAAGGGCAGAACGCAAATTGCATACAATGGTTATGTGGGCTGGGAAGAAGTTTCAAATAATCTGGACATGATGAATGCAGATCAGCTGAGAGCTTTTACAACTAAAAACAATTTGAATTTTACTCCAGAAAATGATAAAGGCGCTAACACTAACTGGCAGAAAGAAATTTTAAGACCAGGACGTGCGGCATCAAGCAGTCATAACTTGTCTATGAGCGGCGGAGGCGATCATGGAAACTATACCGCAAGTATTACTTCTCTTAACAAAGAAGGAGTAATGTTGAAAAGTGATTTTTCTCGTATCATTGCTCGTTTGTCAGTCGAACAATTTGCTTTTGATGATAAGGTTAAATTTGGTTTAAATGTTACTAATTCTAGTACCAAATATCAAAATGTACCACAGCGTAATACTGTTCTTTTACAAGCAGCGAGTTATCTTCCTGTCTCACCAGTAAGAAATGCTGATGGAAGTTATTTTGAAAATTTTGTCAGCCCAGGATATTTCAACCCAGTAGCTTTAATCGAGCATGGAACAGACGAAACTAAAACGGATAACCTTGTTGGGAATCTTACTGCAGAAGTAAAACTACCATTTGGAATTACTTATAATTTGAATTTAGCACATCAAAGATTAACTGCATCTCATGGAGAATTTTACGACAGCTATTATTCACAATACAATAGTGCCAACTTCTACAACAATCCAGATCCGCCTTTGACAAAATCTTTAGTAAATTTTGGTGTAAATGGTTCTGCATTGAGAAATTCTTATGAAACAAGAAACAATATTATTGAGAGCTTCTTTACTTGGGACAAGTCAATAGGAGAGCACAAAATAAAAGCGGTTTTAGGGTATTCTTGGCAAGAAAACACTTTAGGTGATGGTTTTCAAGCTACAACAACAAACTTTCCTGTAGACAATGTTGGATATAATAACCTTGCTTTAAGTAATTACACTTCTGTTAATGGGTATGTAGTAAATTTTGGAGATAGTAAAGCATATCAAAAAACACGTTTGATCTCATATTTTGGACGTTTAAATTATAACTATAAAGATAAATATCTTTTACAAGGATCTCTTAGAAGAGATGGAGGCTCTATGTTTGGAGCAAATAACCAGTGGGGATATTTTCCTTCTGTAGGTGGTGCTTGGAGATTAGACAAAGAAAGTTTCATGCAGAATCAAAGCTTTTTTAGTGATTTGAAAATCCGCGGAAGCTGGGGGGTAACTGGAAACTCTTCTGGATTTAATGCTTACACAGCTCAATTTATTTCTGGAAGTTTAGGAACTTTCTATTATAACGGACAACAAATTGGAGCTTACGGGCCTAACCAAGCCGCTAACCCAGATTTGAAATGGGAAAAAACAGCTACTTCAAATATTGGAGTTGACTTCGCTATCTTAAAAGGAAAAGTTACAGGTTCTGTTGATTTATATAATAAAAAGACAACAGACATGATTTTCAATTATAATGTTAATCCTGTACTTGTGCCAGTAGGAACAATTGTTGCAAACGGTGGTACAATGTCTAATAAAGGTATTGAGGTTAGTTTAAGCACAACTCCAGTTAAAACAGCAAATTTCAGCTGGACAACTAATCTGAATTTATCACATAATAAGAATGAAATCGTAAAATTAACCAGTCCATTCTTTGTTGGAGGTGATTCCATTCGTCGTGTACAGCCAGACGGTGGCGGACAAACAGGAAGTACATTACAAATCTTTAAAGAAGGAAAACCTTTAGGACAATTCTTTACATTGAAATATGCAGGAAAAAATGCTGCAGGAGTTTCACAATACTATGATAAAAATGGTGATTTAACTACTACACCTCAAATTGGAGTAGATTATCATTATGCAGGAAGCGCACAACCCAAATTATTGGTAGGATGGGCAAATAATTTTCAATACAAAAAATTTGATTTAAGTATTTTCTTCAGAGGAGTATTTGGTAATAAAATTTTCAATGCAACTCGTGCCGATTTATTCAGGCCAAGCACCGCAATGACCAATAATATTTTAGTTGATGCAGGAAATGAATCACCAAATGACTTAAACTCTTACAAGTATTCAGACCGTTTTATAGAAGACGGCAGTTACGTAAGACTAGACAACATGACTTTAGGATATAATTTTGGTAAGGTGGGCAAATACATACAAAGCGTACGTATTTACCAAACAATAAACAACGTATTTGTTATTACCAAATACACAGGAATTGATCCGGAAGTAGAACAAGGAGGAACAGCTCCTGGTGTAGATTCAAATAATTTCTATCCAAAAACCAGAACTTATATGTTTGGTTTAAATGTGATCTTCTAAAAATTAAATGCTAAAAATTATGAAAAAGATATTAAAATATTTAGGACTTCCAGTACTTATAGCTGGTTTATTATGGTCTTGTGACGATCTAGAAGTGCCTATTACAACACAATTAACACCTGAAGTATTTCCTCAAAACTCAACACAATATATTCAAACTACTGGACCTGTTTATGCAGCTTTCCGCGGTGAATTTTCATTTGCCTGGTGGTGGTCTCAATCTTTATCTACAGATGAAGCTATTTTGCCGTCAAGAGGAGGTAACTGGTTCGATAATAGAAACTATATTTCGATGCATTATCATGATTGGAATGCTGATAATGGTATTATCGGAAGTCTTTGGGATTGGTCTTCTAAAGTGATAGGAACAAGTAATCAGGCAATTTCTATTTTAAGACAAACAATGCCGGAGGGTGCAGAGAAAAAAACTTTGATTTCAGAGTTAAAAACTATGCGTGCTATTTCGTATTTCATGTTAATGGACAGTTATGGAGATGTACCTTTAGATACCTTATATGGAGATTTTACATCTCATGCTAAAACACCAAGAAAAGAGGTTTTCAATTTTATTGAGAGCGAATTAAAAAATGCAGTTCCCAATCTAAATCCAGCAGCGGGAATTACAACCTACGGTAGACCAAATAAACAGACTGCTAATGCAATGCTTGCTAAATTGTATTTAAATGCTGAAGTTTATACAGGGACACAACGTTATAATGAATGTATTGCAGCTTGTGATGAGGTAATTAACTCTAATTTATATGCTGTTGAACCAAGAGCGACGTATTTGCAAATGTTTTATCCAGCAAACGGACCACAAATGAAAGAGTTCATTTTTGCAGTACCTTATGATCCAGCAGCCGTTACAGTTGGTTATAACGGACAAATGTATCACGCTCGTTATGATGTGCCACGTTCTGAAAGAACTAAGTTTGGTCTTCCTTATACACCAAGTGCACCAAGAAGTACGCTGCCAGAATTTTATGCTTATTTCAATGATGCAAATGACATTCGTAACAAACAGTGGCTTACGGGTCTCCAGTATATGAATGATGGAGTTACACCAGTAATGGTTACTACAACTAAAAAAGGATACGATCAATTTTATACTGGATCTGATGGCGGTGCAACTTACACGTATCAGGTAAATTTAACACCAGATATTATCCTTCGTCAAAGTGTAGCCTTATTCGATCTTGGAAACGATGAAATTGCTTGGAATATGGGGTATAGAAATATTAAATTTTATCCAGATGCAACATCAACAAATCGTAACCAAAAGAACGACGTTCCTTTCTTGCGTTACTCAGATGTTCTTTTAATGAAAGCAGAGTCAATTCTTCGAGGTGGAGCAGTAACTTTAGGACAAAGTGCAGATGCATTAGTAAATATGGTTCGCTCTAACCGTACAACATCTGCAGCCTTGAGCGGTGTAACTTTAGAAGAGCTTTACAAAGAAAGAAGCCGTGAATTTGCTTGGGAAGCTTGGCATAGAAATGATATGATCCGTTTTGGAAAATATGAAGGACAATGGGGATACAAAACCAATACAGATGTTTATCGTCGTGTTTTCCCAATTCCAACCAACGCGATGGTCTTAAATCCAGCCCTGATTCAGAACGATGGATATTAAAAATAAAGTTTTAGTTAAGTACGCATTGTAACCCAATTTTAATTTTGAAAAGGAGAAGAGCGTAAAAATTCTTCTCCTTTTTTACTAAAGAAAAACTGGTTTCTAGTTGCTCGTGAGAACCAGTTCAGTTTCATTTTCATTTTTTTGAATGAATGCAAAGCTTAATCAAATGCCGATCTTGAAAGTCAATGAAAGATTAAGCTTTGTACCATTCTATCAATTTATACTTTAAAGAATAATATAACTCTTTGTTGTTTAGAAAATAGTATCTCTACTAATTTCAATTAGCCTATTCCGAACAAAAAAATTTGTCTAAACCATATTTGCCCCACCAATAAATAGAATAAATGAAACTAAATAAAATCTATAAAATAGGACACATTGTAATAGGTTTAACTCTTATTTTTTTAGTGTCATGCAATGCTCAGAAAGCTGTTAATTTAAAGAAAAAACAGCTGTCTGATATGGTATATCCGTTGTTGGACACCGAAAATTCTAGATGGTTTTACTTTTCATCAGCAAGTCGTCCCTTTGGAATGGTAAACCTAAATCCTGATACCGAAATTAACGGCGATTGGGGTGGCGGTTATAAATATACTACAGATACAATTAAAGGTTTCAGCCACATTCACGAATGGCAAATGTCAGGAGTATCAGTAATGCCCGTAACAATTGCACCAGAAAATAAACCAACAATCTTTAAAGACTTTTATTCCAAATTCAGTCACCAAACCGAAATCATTACTCCAGGATATCATTCTTTAAAACTAGATCGTTATCAAATAATTACAGAATTAACCAGCACACAAAGAGTTGGTTTTCATAGATATACTTTTCCTGTAAAAGCACAAAAAGCAGTTCTTTTTAATTTGAACACTATTTTAGGACCTTGCGAAAATACAAATGGGAAATTAGAAAAAAACAATGATTATGAACTTTCAGGATCATTAGTTTTGAGTACCAATTTTAGACGTCCAAAACCATTAACCGTATTTTTTAAAATTAGAACCAATGAGCCTATTTCGGCTATAGAAAGAGATAATCTAACAGGAAATTATTTAGTTTATTTTGATAAAACAAAAGAACAATTATTGATGAAAGTGGGAATATCCTACACTTCAATTGAAAATGCCAATAACAATATAGAAACTGAATTACCAAATTGGGATTTTAATAAAACAGTTGATAATTCCAGAAATGAATGGAGTAATTTATTAGGAAGAATAAAAATAGAAGGCGGAACCAAAACCGATCAAAGAAGATTTTATACAGATCTTTGGCATGCCCTGCAAGGGAGAAAAATGATTAGTGATGCAAATGGATCCTATCCTGATAATACAGGGGAAAAATTCAGGGTGGGACATTTGCCTGTAAATGCAGATGGAAAACCAAAATTCAATCATTACAATTCAGATGCTTTTTGGGGCGCACAATGGACAATAAATAATCTTTGGGGACTTGTATATCCTGAAATTATGGAAGAATTTGTGTATTCGCTCATGCAGTATTACAAAGACGGAGGCATGATTCCGCGCGGACCTTCAGGAGGAAATGATACTTACGTCATGACAGGAGCTTCTGCAACACCATTTATCGTAAGCGCCATTCAAAAAGGAATTGTAAAAGATGATTTAGAGGAAATTTATACCGCACTCAAAAAAAATCATATGCCAGGCGGTATTATGGAAAAAGCAGGATATGAACATAATACGAACATTGGAGGCGGATTAAAATATTATTTGCAAAAAGGATATGTCCCTTATCCGCTTCCAGAAGGTAATTTCGGAAGCCATGAAGACGGTGCAAGCCAGACTTTAGAATACGCTTACCAAGATTGGACTTTGGCACAATTGGCTAAAAAATTAAATCATAAAGAAGATTATAAGTATTTCATGAAAAGAGCCCAAAACTATCAGAATATTTTTGATAGCAAAATAGGCTGGATGCGTCCGAAAAATGTAGAAGGAAAATGGCGAGAAAATTATGATCCGTATCAATATGAAAATGGATTTATAGAATCGAATGGAGCTCAGTCAACCTGGTTTGTGCCGCACGATATTGAAGGTCTGGCAGTTTTGATGGGAGGAAAAGAGAAAGCTGTCGTAAAATTGAATACTCAATTTGAAACCGCTAAAAAACAAAAGTATACTTCAGGTACATCGCACGATGCAGAATTACACCCAGAATTCAGTAGAATTCCTGTAAATTTTGGAAATCAGCCATCTATGCAGACCTCTAATATTTTTACGGTTTTAGGAAGACCAGATCTAACACAGTATTGGACAAGAAACGTAGTAAAAGAAACTTTCAGCGGATTATCACCTTCAACGGGATATAATGGAGACGAAGATCAAGGATTAATGGGAAGTTTAAATGTTTTGCTCAAATTGGGTTTATTTCAAATGAATGGAGGAACAGACCAAGATGCCGTTTACCAGATAGGAAGTCCAATATTTAATAAAATTTCGATAGATTTAAATCCAAAGTATTATTCAGGGAAAACATTTGTAATTAAAGCAGCCAGCAACAGCAATGAAAATGTTTATATAAAAGACATAAAATACAACCATAAAGAAGTACAAAATTTTAATCTTTCACACCAAGATATTATCAGTGGAGGTGAGTTGATCTTAGAGATGGCTTCTCAACCAAACCCTTAAAACTAAAGAAATAATATACAATGAAAATAATATCCAAGTTTATCTTTTTTTTAGGAATATCAATTTTTAGCGCAAGTACGGCTAAAGCACAGCAAACAGTTCATCAATATGTAGATCCGATGATAGGATCAGAAGGAGTTGGGCGGGTTTTCATTGGTCCGTCTTGTCCATACGGAATGGTAAAGCCAAGTCCAGACTGTACCTCAAGTCCCAACAGCGGCTGGCTTCCAATGCCAAAAGAAGTTACAGGTTTTAGCCAGGTACACGTAAGCGGAACAGGCGGAGGCCCGAAATACGGAAATATTCAAATCATGCCATTTTCTGGAGCTTTAGATAAAATGGATCAAACATCCTTTAGAACAGAAGAAAATGTAAAACTCGGATATTATGAAACTGTTTTTAAAGAAAATAAAATCAAAACAGAAATAACCACTGGAGAAAAAGTATCTTTTTACCGTATTACTTATCCCAAAAACATTTCAAAAGAATTAAAAATTGATCCTGGATTTTTTCTGGGAGAAGAAAAGATTCCAGATGCCAGAGAAGCTCAGCAGTTTGTAGGTTCGCAGATTGAAATCGTTTCGGATACCGAAGTTCGAGGATACAGCAGAATAAGAGGCGGATGGAATAACGGACGCGCTTATACCGTTTATTTCTGGGCAGTTTTCGATCAGCCAATTGCAAAATATGTAACCTTTAAAGATGGGAAATTTTACAACAATCAAAAAGCGCAGTTTGATTCAGGAAAAAAAACTGGAGCTCTCATTTCTTTCGGAAACACAGGAAAAGAAGAACTAAATGTCAAAATAGGAATCTCATTTTTAAGTGACTTAAAGGCAAAAAATAATATTGAAGTAGAAATCGCACACTGGAATTTTAATACTGTTTTAACTGAATTAGAAAATAAATGGGAAACATTATTAAACCGAATTAAATTATCGGAAGATACATCAGATGCTTATAAAAAAATGTTTTACACAGGTTTATATCATACCATGATTATGCCGGTTGACCGAACAGGAGAAAATCCGTTATGGACAAATGATGAACCATATTACGACGATTTTTATACAATTTGGGATACGTTTAGAACTTCGAGCCCTCTAATTACTTTGATTGACAGCAAAAGAAAAGTTGAAATAATCAATGCGATGCTGAACATTTACAAACGCGAAGGATATCTGCCAGAAGGAAGAAGCGGAAACGACAACGGAAGAACTCAAGGAGGTTCTAACGCTGAGGTTGTTATAGCCGATGCTTTTGTCAAAAACTTAAAAGGAATAGATTACGAAATGGCGCTTCAGGCTATGATCAAAGACGCGACAGTACCGCCGGGAGGAAATGAAGAAAAAGAAGGAAGAGGCGGATTATTAGATTATCTAAAATTAGGTTACGTTCCCTACGGAACAGACCGCGCCGGAAACCGAACAATCGATTATGCATACAATGACTACAATATTGCTATTGTAGCTAAGGGATTAGGTAAAATAGATTTGTACAATCAATACATGAAACAAGCAGACAGCTGGCAGAATTTATGGCGTTCGGATTACGAAAATAATGGCGCCAAGGGTTTTATTATGCCAAAAGACAAAGATGGAAAATGGCTGGATGATGTTGTTTTTGGAGAATCAAAAATTCAGAAACCTACTTTCAAATATACGCCAGTAATTATCGAATCTCCTTGGTATGTCTGTCATTGGTGTGTGTTTTTCTACGAAGGAAATTCATGGGAATATTCATTTAGCATTCCGCACGATGTTCCAGAACTGGTTCGTAAATCTGGAGGAGAAAAAGCTTTTGAAGAAAGATTGAATACCTTTTTTAACTCAGATTTATATAATGTTGCCAACGAGCCGTCATTCTTAACACCATGTCTATATCACTGGATCGGGAAACCGTATAGGAGCAGTGACAGAATCAGGACGATTATCAAAAATAATTTCAATACCTCAAGAGAAGGTCTGCCTGGCAATGATGATTCTGGGGCAATGTCTTCCTGGCTAGCTTTCCACATGATGGGATTGTATCCAAATGCAGGACAGCCTTACTATCTTATTAATACACCTTTGATAAAAGAAACAACGATACAATTGGAGAATGGTAAAAAGTTTAAAATCTCAGCTAAAAAAATGAACGATAAAAGCAAATACATAAAAGCTGCTTGGTTAAACGGAAAACCGTACAATAAAGCGTGGATTTTACACGATGATATAAATAATGGAGGAGAATTAATTTTAGAAATGGATTCAAAACCTTCCGTATGGGGAACAACATTTTTACCGCCAGCAAAATAAAATGATGAACAAGATGAAAAAAATAATAGTAGTATTTCTGTTTTTATCATTTTATGAAACAGGAAAAGCACAAACCTACATTCCGACACTTAAAAACAATACAGAACTGAATTATGTCTGCAAATTGCACGGACAGACCAGAACTTTATCCCTTAAAGCGGAAACAGCAAAAGGCGGTCTAACGTTTAAACTAGAAACTAGAGGCGTAAAAAGTAGTATTGTAATGCTTCCCGAAGCTGTTGAAAAAGGTAACGCCCTAAGCTTTAACCAAGGAGAATATGCGCCAGTTTTAAACTTAAAACCAACAGAAACTTTTTTTATGATTTCAAGATCGGCATATCAAGATCTAATAAAAAGTAGTTCATTCGTTTATAATAACACAAATTATGTCTTAGATAAAAGCGAAGATAAAAATCCTGTTTCTATTGATGGAAAAATAGTCGATGCTTTGCACGTAATCGCGCAAATTGATGAAACCGAAATGTGGATCGTAAAAAATACTGAATATCCGTTAATCTGTAAAATAATTAAAAACCCGTTAGGGATAAATTTTGTTTTGGTGAAAGTGGATGATAAGTAAAGAAAATATTTTCCCTCCTGTTGTTTTGTAGTGCTGCTCTTTTTTTATCACAAAATGAGTATTTATTGAGAAATCGTTTGCGTAATAGTGAAAGTATTGAAATCTTAGTTTAAATTTACGAGAATTAAATTTTAAACTATAAATAATTGAAATTATGAGATTATCAGTCATCATCACTTTACTTTTTTGCTGCATTTGTTTTGGACAGAATAATACAGACACCAGTTTGTATATGAAGTCTGATAAAATTACTTATTTGACAGATATTGGCTCAGAAACAGGAGATTTATATAAAACCATTGGACATCACGGTCCAGCTGTTGAAAATGAATGGATGGCTTTGAGAATTTATTTTAGCGATAAAGTAGCGATTGACGTTTATTCTAAAGCTAAACCAGGTTTAGAGTTAAGAAAAGCAAATTGGTACCCAACACCGCAGCAGCAAAAAGAAGGATGGGGAGCTGATTATTATAAAGTAGCATCAACTGTTGGTTTGGGAGGTGTAAAACTTTGGGACGGCGAAAAAGTTGTGCCTTTAAATCCAGTAACAAATCGTTTAGCACGTGTAGGAAAAACAGATACTACTTCGTGGATGGAAATGATTTCTAGAGGGGTGCCATACAAAGGAAAAAAAGTAGACATCTTAGTTCGTGTTACAGTGTTTTCTGGTAAAAGAGAGGCTAAGGTTGAAGCAGTTTCTTTAAGCGGAGAAAAAGTGCAGTTTGCTACAGGAATTAATTATTTCAAAGATTTTGGAACTAAAAAAGGAACAAATTATATCGCAGTCTGGGGAAAGCATCCCGAAGATGTTGCCGCTGAAATCGTTGAGATTGGAGCAGCAATTATGTATAATCCAAAAGATTATGAAAAAAGTACAGATGACGGAACTCAATATTTATTGATCTCAAAACCTGCGAAAAATTTACAAACAACAATTATTTCTTCAAGTGCAAGAGAAACAGAATTAAACACTTTAGATAAATTGGAAGCTTACATTAAAAAATAAAGCATAAAAAATACATGTTTAGAATATCGGCTATAGTAGTACTATTACTTTTTTTATATTCCTGCAAATCGCAAAAGGTCTCTAAAAAAGAAGTTCAAATCGCTTTTATAGCCGATGTTCATTTACAAGATATTTTTGCAAAATTTGAGGATAACGATTATCAAGGAATTAAAAATCCGATTACTGGCGAATATGCCAATATCAGAACAATGAATTCTCAGCTGCATTCTACCAGAATTTTCAATGAAAATTATTTTGCCTTTTTAGAGGCCTTGAATAATATTGTAAAAAGAGGTATCAAACAAGTTGTGCTTCCAGGCGATTTTAGCGATGACGGACAACCCGTTCATGTGCGCGGATTGAGAAAAATACTTAATGAATATTCTCAAAAGTATGGTTTATCTTTTTGGGTGACTACAGGAAATCATGATGTTGTAAGGCCATTTTCGCAAGATGCAGCAAAAACTGATTTTCTGGGTAAAGGTGGAAAAGAGCAGGTTATAAGCAGTTCTAAAGAAAATTTCAACAAAAATAAAAGTGAATTAGAACCTATAATTACTTCTGATATAAAAAATTGGGGTTATAAAGAAACCATTCACGAAATGCGTGATTTTGGTTTTTTTCCGAAAAAAACAGATTTGTATTGGGAAACGCCATTTTCAAACTATACGTATGACCAATATAATTTTAAAGAAGCGCAAAAAGAATCTTCTTTAGAAAAAAGAACGTATGCAATTAAAAATACCAGTTTGTTTCTTACAGATGCCAGTTATGTAGTTGAGCCTATTAAGGGAATCTGGCTTTTGGCGATAGATGCCAACGCTTATGTTCCGAATGAGAAATTATCAGGAAAACCAGATAATCCGCAAGATTTTTCAGGAGCCAATACAGGTTACAATAACGTTCTGGTTTATAAAAGCCATTTATTAAACTGGGTGAAAAAAGTTTCAGCAGAAGCGAAACAAAGAGGAAAAATACTGATAGCTTTCAGTCATTACCCAATGGTAGATTTTAATGACAACGCATCGCCTGAATTAAAACAGCTTTTTGGTGCCAATAAAATGCAATTACAAAGAGTTCCTGATGAAGAAGTAGCACAGCAATTTGCAGATGCTGGAATTCAGATTCATTTTGGCGGCCATATGCATATTAACGATACAGGAGTAAGGACTTCTGCAAAGGGGAATACTTTGTTTAATATTCAAACACCTTCATTAGCTGCCTATATGCCGGCTTATAAAATATTGACTATTCATTCTGATTCTGAGTTTGAAGTTGAAACAATTGTCATTGGCAAAGTCCATAAATTCAATAGTTTATTTCCTTTTTACGAAGAAGAATATGCTCATTTGCAAAACACGAAAAGTGATCATATTTGGAATAAAGAAATTTTAAAAGCTGAAGATTATAAAGAATTTACAAATTGGCATTTAAAAGAATTGGTGCGTTTAAGATTTCTGCCAGAAGATTTTCCAGCCGATTTTCTAAAATCAATTATAAATATTTCAGGCAAAGATTTAGTAGAAATAAATAAAAACACATCAGAGATTGCCAAAGATTTAAAATCAAACTCCCTGTCAATTTCCGATTTTGAATCATGGACTGGTTTTGATATGATTTTCGATTTTTACCGTTTAAAAAATGCCGGTGAATTGGCTGTTTCACAAATTGAAAAAAAGAGATTAAAGCAATACGAATTGGTTTGCATCCAATTAAAAAAATCAAATAATCCCAAACTCGTTTTATGGGCCGAAATATTCTTGAAAACCATGGATGGAGAGCCTTCTAATCATTTTAAAATTGATTTAAAAAACAACAAAATTGATAATTTATCTGTTAAATAATTTTGATATTTATTAAGTCAAAAAGTTTAAATTACATTTATAATTTATTTTAATGAAACAGCAATCCCTTGTAGCAGTCTTGTTTTTTACCATTTTTTATCATTCTTATTCACAGAATATAAAATTTGCGCATTATAATGACAATAACGGATTGTCTCATAATTCGGTGCGCCATATTGTACAGGATAAGAAAGGTTTTATGTGGTTTGGAACGTTTTCAGGATTAAATCGTTTTGACGGTTACCAGTTCAAAAGCTATATGAGTTCTACCCCTGGAAAAAATAAACTATACAACGATGACATAACAGCTTTGGAGCTGGATGAACAATCTAACCATTTATGGATTGGTACCAGAAAAGGATTGACTCTTTTCAAAATGGATACACATGTTTTTACCACTTTTTTTCATAAAAATGAAGATCCAAATAGTCTGCCCGACGACGAGGTGCGATCTGTTTATGTCGATAAATTTAAAAGAGTCTGGGTTGGTACTAAAACAAAAGGAGTATATCTTTTTTTTCTCAAAGAGAACCGATTTGAAAAAATTAAGCTTAAAGGTTTTGATTACGTAAAAGAAATTTTTGAAGACAAAAAAGGCAATGTCTGGATAGGAAGTTATGAAAAAGCATCGGTAGCAAAAATTACTATGGATGCAAAAGGAGCAATAGTAAAGATTAACAATTACACGCTATCTGTTCCAAATTCAAACATAAAAAATCCATATCTTAATTTTATTTACGAGGATGGCAAATCGGATATTTTTGTTGGAACCCGTGAAGGATTATACAAGCTCGATCGAGCCACCGACCAGTTTGTAAATTTATATATAGAAAACAAACAAATTAGAGGCGCTTTAGGTCCGTATTTTTTATCAGTAGCCCGCGCTCCAGACGGAAAATATTGGGTAGGAACTTTGGGAGGATTGTTGGTTTGTAATCAATTAGAAGACATTCAGAAAGGAAATTACAAATGGTATTATTCTATTTTATCAGATGACACTTCACTTGTAGATAATTTAATTTCAGCCCTTTATTTTGATGCATCAGGAGTTTTGTGGATTGGAACAGAAGATGGATTGGATAAGTATGATCCTTATGAAAATCAGTTCACTTTAAATAAAGATATATCACGTTCTATTGGCAATCAGGCACCTCGCATTAGGGGTTTTGCTAAAACTTATGACGAAAAAGTGATTGTGGCAACCTATCACAACGGACTTTTTATTTCTAATACAAAGGGCTCAACTCCTTTGCACAATACCGGAAAAGACATTGCCAGTATTTATTCTGATGATGGAAAAATATTTTATTGCGGTCTTTGGGATGGTAATATTTTAGTTTACAATTACGGCACAAATTCTTCGAGAGAAATAAAAGCTGGATTTGATAAATCGCCTGTTTTTGCTTTTAGAAAAATTACAGATGATTTGATGATAGTGGGTTCTTTTGGTGAAGGCGCAGTGATTTTGAATACTAAAACACTTCAAATACAAACTTCTAGTAAACTTTTGCCAGACTTTCAAATTAATGCCATTGAAAGAGATGCCAAAAACAATGTTTGGTTTGCCACCGAAACAGGAGTGGTAAAATACAATATCAATTCAGGAAAAATAGAAACCTATTCATCCCTTTTTATCAAAGAAAAAGGAGTGCCGCACGATGAAAATGTCAGCGATATTTTAGTAGATGCAAAAGGAAAAATCTGGGCGTCAACACGTTTTGGATTATGTTTATACAATCCGAAAAATAATCAATTTGAGCCTGTAAAAAATCTAAAAGAACTTTCAGGCAAATGGATTACCGATATTTTATCTGATGCCAACGGAAATTTGTGGCTGAACATCAATAATAATAACATTGCTTTTGTTAAATCTAATTTAAAAGATATTAGTATTTATCACGTAAACAGCGGTAACAGACTAGACGTTTTTAGTTCTAGCGGCTTTTTTTACTTTAATAATTCTAATATTTTCCTTGGAGGTAAAAACGGAATTATTTCTTTTTCACCGCCAGAAATGAAAAGAAATAAATGGTCGCCGTTACCTGTCATATCCGAATTTAAAATTCAAAATGAGGAAGTATTTCCCGAAATGGAGATCAATGGAGAAATTCCGCTTTCAAAAGATTTGAATTATGGAAAAGAAATAGAACTTACCCATAAAAACCGCAATTTTTCGATCCAGTTTTCTGCTCCTTCATTTGCAAATGAAAAGCTGAATAAATTTCAATACATGCTGGAAGGTTTTGATAAACATTGGATTACGGCAAACAGTACTTCTAGAATAGTCCAGTATACCAACCTTTATCCAGGAAATTATGTCTTTAAAATAAGAGCAAGCAACAGTGACGGATATTGGAGTAAATCGGTTTCTTATAAAATAAAAATCCTGCCTCCTTTCTGGCTTACGCCGACTTCTTTTTTACTGTTTTTAGCACTTTTATTTGGTGTTTTTTATTTCATCAGAAAAGAAATTAAAAACCGAATTCGTTTAAAGCAAGAATTGCTTACTGAAAAAGTAAACAGGGAGCACGACATTAAACTGAACAATGAGAAGTTACGCTTCTTTACCAATATTTCGCATGAATTAAGAACCCCGTTAACGCTTATTTTAGGTCCGGCAAAACAGCTTTTGGACGAAAGCAGCAATGCTACCGATTATGAAAAAAGCAGATACAATCTGATTTATCAAAATGCCAGCAGATTGCTGAATTTAGTAAATCAAGTATTAGATTTTAGAAAAGCACAATCTGGTGAATTAAAATTAAAGGTAACTCAAACGGATATTCTTGCTTATTCGAAAAATATATTCGATTCCTTTAAAGAAATGGCTTATAATAAAAAGATTAAGCTCAATTTTATTACTGAAGATGAGGAAATAAATGGCTGGCTGGACAATGATAAATACGATAAAATTCTTTACAATCTGTTGTCGAATGCCTTAAAGTTTACTAATAAGAACGGAAACGTAGATTTTTACGTCAGGCTGAAAGATAGTGTTGAAGATATTTTAGTAATCGAAGTAACGGATGACGGAATAGGAATTCCATTAAAGAGTCAGGATAAAATTTTTAAACGTTTTTATCAGGCAACAAACAGTAAAGCCAATAATACAGGATCTGGTATTGGTTTGTCGCTGGTAAAATCTTTAGTAGCAATTCATAAAGGAACCATTTCTGTAGAAAGCACACCAGGTAAGGGAAGTACGTTTAAGGTTGAAATTCCAATTGACAGAGCATCTTATGAACATAAAGAAGTTTTTGAATATGCACTGAAAAATGATAATCTGAGTATGCTTATTCCAGAAAAAGCGGCTAAGAAAATCATTCGGAACACGGAACTTAAAGAGAAAATATTGGTAATTGAAGATAACAGTGAACTCAGAAAATATCTGGTTGACTATTTGTCTGATTATTACAAAGTTTATGATGCAGAAAATGGTGAAGAAGGGTTGAGAATCTGCAGACAAATTAAACCCATTTTATGCGTTACCGATGTTATGATGCCCGTGATGGATGGACTTGAATTTTGCCGACAACTTAAAAACGATGAGTTCATTAGCCATATTCCGGTGGTAATGCTTACCGCCCTTTCTGAAAACATGGATAAAGTTAAAGGGTACGACATGGGTGCAGACGGCTATTTGGTTAAACCCTTTGAGCCATTACTGCTAAAAACAGTGATTGAAAACATGATTAAATCAAGGCTGGAGCTTAAACAGAAATTCTCTGGAGAAGTAGAAGGAAAAATCAGCATGCTGACTCACTCTCCAATTGACGAAGAATTTATGGAAAAAGTTACCAAACTAATCAATGATAATTTAAGCGAAGTAGATCTTTCAACAGAATTTCTATGCGATAAACTGGGAGTTAGTTCTTCAAAATTGTACAGGAAAATTAAAGAACTGACCGATTTGGCACCAAACGAATTCATCAGAACCATTCGTTTAAAAAAATCAGCAGAACTGCTTAAAACTAAAAAGTATAATGTATCAGAAGTCACTAATTTGGTTGGTTTTAATGATCCATTATATTTTAGCCGTTGTTTCAAAAAACAGTTTGGTTTTCCGCCTAGTAAAATAATCAATTAGTTTTTAGCCGCTACTTACACGAATTATTTTTCGAAACATAGCCTAAGGTTTCCACTTTCGGCGCGCGTTTCAAATTCGCATTGCAAATCCACAATCTAATTTTTCAGGCTTTCTCACACAGTATAAACCGTGGGCTGTATTAAAATGCGGGAATAAAAAAAAGTCAATAAAAAAGTATAAAAATCTTACAATAATTAAAATTATCCATGTTTTTGATGTATTAATCCATTTTGAACGGTAGATGTAATTCTATTTTTGTCTTATAACTTTTAAACTTTTTAGCATTATGAAAAAGCATATAGACACAGATAATCCGTTGAATAATTTAGATGAGTGGGAAGATGATTTGTTGCTGCGATATCCTGATCCTTCAGAAAGTACACCAGAAAAACAAAAAGAAGAATTTAGAAATTACGTCGATTCGGAAAGAGTAGAAACGGTTAAGGAGTTTTATAGAATAAACCATACTTATCAGACTTATGATTTTGTATGCAGTAAAGAACAGGATTTTCTGCAGTTTAATAGAAAAGAAATGTCAATCTGGGAAGCTGTTGAGTTTTTAAACACACTTGTAGATGACAGCGACCCAGATATTGACTTAGACCAGACACAACATCTTTTACAGACTTCTGAAGCCATTCGAGCAGACGGACATCCAGATTGGTTTGTATTGACAGGATTTATTCACGATTTGGGTAAAGTTTTATGTCTTTTTGGAGAACCGCAGTGGGCAGTTGTGGGCGATACATTTCCAGTGGGCTGTGCTTATTCGGATAAGATTGTTTATTCGGAGTTTTTTAAAGAAAATCCAGATTATACCGACAAAAGATTCAATACCAAATTTGGTGTATACACAGAAAACTGCGGGCTGGATAATGTAAAAATGAGCTGGGGACATGATGAATATCTTTACCAGATTATGAAAGATTATCTTCCAGATCCAGCTTTGTATATGATTCGCTATCATTCGTTTTATTCACAGCATAAAGAAAATGCTTATGCTCATTTGATGAATGAAAAAGACGTCGAAATGTTTGACTGGGTAAGAAAGTTCAATCCCTATGATTTATATACCAAAGCACCTGTTAAGCCAGACGTAAAAGCACTACTTCCATATTATAAAGAATTAGTGGCTAAATATTTACCTGAGAAATTGAAGTTCTAGGAATATCAAAATTTCATTTGAAAGCTATCTAAAACCAAAATAATGTATAAAACCAAAACCAAAATATTTTTTATAAACCTTTTACTGCTTATCACGGCAGGAATTTCGGCTCAGGAAAAAGACCGCAACGACTGGGAAAATCCACAGGTATTTCAAATTAACAGAGAACCTGCCCGTGCAGCTTTTCTTCCTTATGCAGATGAAACTTCTGCGATAAGCGATAAATATGAAAAATCACCTTGGTATTTTTCTTTAAACGGTAAGTGGAAATTTTCCTGGTCGCCAACACCAGATCAGCGCCCAAAAGATTTTTATAGAACGGATTTTAGCACCCTGCACTGGAAAGAGCTTCAGGTGCCTTCAAATTGGGAACTGAATGGTTATGGTATACCAATTTATACCAATATAACCTATCCTTTCGAAAAAAATCCGCCCTTTATAAATCATTGGGATAATCCTGTTGGTTCTTATAAAAAAGATTTTGTACTGCCTGAAAACTGGAAAAATCGACATGTTTTTCTTCATTTTGAAGCAGGAACATCTGCCATGTATATTTGGGTAAATGGTGAAAAAGTAGGATATACCGAAAACACTAAAAGTCCTGCAGAATTTGATATTTCTAAATATTTAAAACCTGGAAAAAATGATCTGGCTGTAGAAGTTTACAGATGGAGTGATGGCTCATATCTGGAAGATCAGGATATGTGGAGACTTTCTGGAATTGACAGAAATGTATATTTATACAGCACAGATAATGTTCGCATTTCAGATTTTTTTGCCAGACCAGATTTAGATACAAAATACAAAAACGGAAGTTTGAATGTCGAAGTAAGTTTAAAAAACCTTACGTCGACTGCTGTTAACAATCAAAAATTGACAGCAAAATTGGTAGATGCTTCTGGAAAAAACGTATTTACAAAAGAACTTGATGTCAATTTTGAAGCTTCAAAAATTCAGGCAATCAATTTTTCACAAAAGGTATCCAATCCTAAATTATGGAGTAGTGAAACGCCAAATTTATACACTTTGCTTTTGACTTTAAAAAATGCAAAAGGAGAGATTATCGAAACCGTTTCCACTCAAATTGGATTCAGAAAAGTAGAATTAAAGGGCGGACAATTATTGGTAAACGGAGTCCGAATAATGGTTCATGGTGTAAATATTCATGAACATAATCCAAAAACTGGACATTATCAGGACGAAGCCACGATGATGAAAGATATCAAAATGATGAAGCAGCTGAATATTAATTCCGTACGCTGCAGTCATTATCCAAACAATATTTTATGGGTGAAATTATGCAACAAATACGGTTTGTTTTTGGTAGATGAAGCCAATATCGAAAGCCATGGAATGGGAGTAGAGGGACAGCCTCTTATTTATATGAATCCAAAAACGAATCCTGGCCACCTTCCAGAATGGAGAGAAGCGCATCTGGATAGAATCTATAGTCTTGTTGAAAGAGATAAAAATGCGCCATCTGTCATTATTTGGTCATTAGGTAATGAAAGTGCCAATGGACCTGTTTTTCATGAAGCCTACAAATGGATCAAAAAAAGAGATAATACAAGATTAGTTCAGTTTGAGCAGGCAAAAGAAAATGAAAATACAGATATAGTATGTCCGATGTATCCAACAATTGCTTACATGAAGGAATATGCGGCACGTAAAGAAGTCAGCCGTCCATACATCATGTGTGAGTATTCGCATGCAATGGGCAATAGCAGTGGTAATTTTCAGGAATATTGGGATATCATTCGTGGCAGCAAAAATATGCAGGGCGGATTTATCTGGGACTGGGTAGATCAGGGATTTGAAGGAACAGATGAAGCAGGCAGAAAATATTGGACCTACGGCGGCGACATGGGGAGCCAAAACTATTTAAACGATGAAAACTTCTGTCACAACGGATTAGTTTATCCCGATAGAACTCCACATCCCGGAGCATTTGAAGTAAAAAAGGTATATCAGGATATTTTATTTAATGTCATTGATATCAAGAACGGATTAATTGAAATTGTAAATGATTTTGGATTTACAAATCTAAATAAGTACAACTTTAAATATGAGGTTTTAGAAAACGGTAAAGTAATTAAAGAAGGAATAATTAATGTTGCTCTAAATCCAAAAACAAAAAAGCAGTATAAGCTCGATTTACCGACATTAGAGTCAAAAGAAGGAACAGAATATTTATTGAATGTCTTTGCGTACACCAAAACGGGATCAGAATTACTGCCTCAGAATTTTGAAATTGCGAAAGAGCAATTTGTTATCGAAGACTCCAATTATTTTGCAAAATCAGAAAAGATAAATACTGCTAAAATTCAGGAGGAAAAAGAGCAATTTGTTCTGACGTCAAATAATGTTGTTGTAAAAATCAGCAAATCAACTGGATTAATTTCGTACTACAGTTTAAATGGTGAGGAATATTTTAAACAATATCCTGAACCCAACTTCTGGAGAGCACCAACTGATAACGATATTGGAAATAAAATGCAAATTAGAACTAATGTTTGGAGAACGGCAGGAAAAAATACCACTTTAGAAAACATTCGGCAGACAGAAGAAAATGGGCAGCAGTATGTGATTGCAAAATTAAAACTGAACGATGTTGCATCTGATTATACTATCAAATATTCATTAGGAAATGATGGTGCTTTAGCAATACAATCATCTTATAAAAAAGGCAGTAATCCGTTACCAGAATTACCTCGTTTCGGAATGATTTTTACCTTGAAAAAGACATTGGAAAATCTGGACTACTATGGAAGAGGACCTTTTGAAAATTATCCAGACAGAAAAACAGCCTCATTCAAAGGAATTTATAATAGTAAGGTTGCAGACCAATATGTGCCTTATACACGCCCACAAGAAAATGGATACAAGACCGATATACGCTGGTTCAAATTGTCAAGCAATACAGGAAATGGCTTGGAAATAAAAGGTCTGCAGCCTTTATCTATGAGTACTTTGAATAATTATCCTAGTGATTTTGACGGAGGAATTTCTAAAAAGAATATGCACTCCAGCGATATTACCCCAAGAGAAGAAGTAGTAGTTTGTGTCGATTTAACACAGCGAGGTTTAGGAGGAGATAACAGCTGGGGATTGCCGCCGCACGAACAATATGTACTAACACAAAGTGAATACAGCTACGGATTTGTTATTCAACCAATAAAATAAGTTTGCAGTTTGCAGCCTCAGTATTCAGCATAAACTACACTGAATACTGCGACTGCGGCTGAATACTAAAAAAACTATCAACCGACCACTGAATATTAAAAAATGAATAAGCCTACAAATGGAAGATTAATTTCCTTAGATGCACTGCGGGGATTTGTGATGTTTTGGATTATGAGCGGGGAACATATTATCCATGCTCTGGCAAAAGCAGCTCCAATTCCTGTTTTTATCTGGATGTCATCACAGCTGCATCACGCAGAATGGAATGGAATTACTTTTTATGATATGATTTTTCCTGTGTTTCTATTTGTTGCAGGAGTTTCTATGCCATATTCTTTTGAAAAGAAAATGAGTTTAGCGGGAGTAAAAACACCTCAGGAATTGCCTTCAAAAGAAAAACGAAAGATTTATTTTTCCATGCTGAAAAGAACCTGTATTTTACTGGTTTTAGGTCTTGTAGTAAATGGATTGTTGCGATTTGACGGTGTTGACCACACGCGTTTTGCAAGCGTTTTAGGGAGAATTGGACTAGCATGGTTTTTTGCCGGAATCATCTATTTGAATTTTGATTTGAAAAAACAATTGATCTGGTTCTTCGGAATTTTAATTGGTTATTATGCTGCAATGAAATGGATTCCCGTACCAGATTTTGGAGCTGGAGTTTTGACCAAAGAAGGATCGCTGGAGGGCTATATTGACCGTTTGCTTTTACCCGGCAGACTGCACAGCACAGTTTACGATCCAGAAGGCATATTTTCAACCCTGCCTGCTATTTCGACCGCTTTGCTGGGTGTTTTTACGGGAACATTTTTAAAATCAAAATGTCATTTATCTATAAAAGTAAAAATTCTTTTAATGGCTCTTGCAGCAGTAATTTTAATTATTGCTGGTTTAATTTGGGATATTAATTTTCCAATCAATAAACATTTATGGACAAGTTCTTTTGTTTGTTTTGTTGGCGGGTTTAGTATTTTATTTTTTGTTTGTTTTTATTTAATTATCGATTTACTGGATTTTCATAAATGGGCATTCCCTTTAATTTTAATCGGTTCAAATTCTATTTTAATTTACATGGCCGCCGAAGGTTTAGTAGATTTTAAACATACGGCAGATTATGTCTTTGGCGGACTTATAAATTTTCTACCGCTTATTTGGCAGCCCGTATTTGCCGCTTTATCAGTAACTGTTATACAGCTTCTTTTACTTTATTTTCTATATAAAAGAAAATGGTTTCTAAAAATTTGATACAAATCAAATCTTAAAATACATTTTACTATCTAACCACACAATAACCACACAATTATGAATGTATTACAAACCGCAGATTACATTGTTTTCTTTATTTACTTTGTCATAGTTACAGCTTATGGAATGTATATTTACAGAAGCAAGAAAACTGCAGCCACTAGTTCCAACGAATATTTTTTAGCCGAAGGATCGCTTACTTGGTGGGCAATCGGAGCTTCTTTGATTGCTTCGAATATTTCAGCAGAACATTTTATAGGTATGAGTGGCTCGGGGTTCGCCATCGGACTTGCGATTGCTTCTTACGAATGGATGTCGGCTGCTACATTAATTATAGTGGCAATGTTTATTTTACCAGTTTATCTTAAAAACAAGATATTTACTATGCCGCAATTTTTGGCCAAAAGATATAGCGGAACAGTCAGTACTATTATGGCTATTATTTGGCTGTTAATATATGTATTTGTAAATCTTACGTCTATTATTTATTTGGGAGCTTTGGCGATTTCATCTATTGCGCCGGTAAGCTTTCAGTTTTGTGTTATTGCATTAAGTTTATTCTCGGTAATTGTTACTTTAGGCGGAATGAAAGTGATTGGATATACCGATATGTTTCAGGTTATAGTCCTAATTCTTGGAGGATTAGTAACAACTTATTTAGCTCTAACATTACTTTCGGATCAGTTTGGTTTTGGAAAAGACATTTTAAAAGGACTTTCTATTATTGCCCATGAAGCGCCAGGACATTTGCATATGATATTAGACGAATCGAATCCGCATTACAATGAACTGCCTGGAATGTCTGTTTTAATAGGCGGTATGTTAATCAATAATCTGGCGTACTGGGGATGCAATCAATATATTGTTCAGAGAGCTTTGGGAGCCGATTTAAAAACTGCCCGTAAAGGAATTTTATTTGCTGCTTTCCTAAAATTATTGGTCCCAATTATAGCTGTTTTACCAGGAATCGCGATGTTTGTAATGCATGAAAACGGCATGTTTCAGCAGGAAATGGTAGATGCTGCTGGAGTTTTAAAACCAGATCATGCGTATCCAACTTTAATGAATTTACTTCCTGCAGGTTTAAAAGGAGTAGCTTTAGCGGCTTTAACAGCTGCAATCGTAGCTTCTTTAGCCGGAAAAGCCAATAGTATTTCGACTATTTTCTCTTTAGATATTTATAAAAAATATTTTAATTCTCAGGCATCAGAAAAAAAGCTGGTTCGTACAGGAAGATGGTGTGTGGTTGTCTGCATGATCATAGCCGCTTTTGTTGCGCCGGCATTAAAATCATTAGATCAGGCCTATCAATTCATACAAGAATATGTGGGCTTCTTTTCTCCTGGAGTTTTAGCCATTTTCTTATTGGGAATGTTCTGGAAAAAAACAACTCCGTCAGCGGGACTTGCAGGCGCATTATTGACAGTTCCACTTGCGGCAGTTTTAAAATTCCTTCCAATGTGGACAGAAGGTGCTTTCCCAGATTATCCTTTTTTAGACAGGATGACCATTGTTTTTTTCATGATTGTGTTGATAATGGTTGGAATAAGTCTGGCAAAACCAGTTTCTGAAGAAGAATCTGAAATCCATAAAATAGAGGTAGATAAATCAATGTTTAAGGTGTCTTCGGAATTTATTATAGGGTCATTTATTATCAGTGGCGTTTTAGTGGCTTTATATACTGTTTTTTGGTGATTTTAATTAGTAATTGAAAAGAAATAAGTATGAATATTTACAACAAACAAGTTTTCAAGAATTGCTTCATTTTGTTTTTTCTTTTGCAGCTGAGCTTCAATGCAGAAACGTATGCTTTTAAAAAGAAAGATTATTTAATAACTGCTTATGGCGCCGTAGGAGATGGTAAAACTTTAAATACCAAAGCTATTCAGAAAGCTATCGATGCAGCAAATAAAAATAAAGGAGGAAGAGTTATTTTTTCTAAAGGTAAATTTCTATCCGGGAGTATCGTTTTAAAAAGCGGAGTAGAATTGTTTTTTGAAGAAGGGGCAGTATTATTAGGAAGCATCAATCCAAATGATTATCCAAAGTACGGAGAAATAAGAGCTTTGATTGTAGCAAATGAATCAAAAAATATTGCCGTAAATGGAAAAGGAATTATAGATGGACAAGGAAGAGAACTGGCATTGGCAATCGACAGCCTGCATCATACTGGAGTTCGAATTGATCCAAAATACAATTATAGAAGAATGCGTCCTGAAGATGGAAGAGGAAAACTCATTTCGTTTGTAAAATGCGACTCGATAACCATGACCCATATTACCTTAAAGAATAGTCCAGGCTGGGTGCAGTGTTTTACAGATTGCAAAAATATTGTAATTGATGCTATGCAAGTCAATAGCAGAGCTTACTGGAATAATGATGGGATTGATATTGACGGATGCGAAAATGTTCGCATAACCAATTGCAATGTAAATGCAGCAGATGATGGAATATGCTTAAAATCAGAAGTACCGGGCTTGCATAATAATAACATTTACATTGCAAATTGCACGATCAGATCAAGTGCCAATGCCGTAAAATTTGGAACTGGCTCTTATGGCAGTTTCAAAAATGTAACAATTGAAAACATCAATGTTTTTGATACGTTCAGATCGGCAGTTGCAATTGAATCTGTTGACGGGGCAGCAATTGAAAATATTAATGTTTCCAATATAACCGCTGTAAATACAGGAAACGCAATATTGATTCGTCTTGGCCATAGAAATGGAGATAAACCGGGATATATCAAAAACGTATCGGTTAAAAATGTAAAAGTGCAAGTTCCTTTTGGACGTCCAGATATAGATTACGATATGCGCGGGCCAGAAGTAGATTATTTCCATAATCCGTTTCCTGCTTCGATCGCTGGAATTCCAGGACACCTTGTAGAAAATGTGACTTTAGAAAATATAGAAATTACATATCCCGGAAGAGCTTCAAAAGGAATGGCATATCATCCTTTAAGCAGATTAAAAGATGTAAAAGAAAACATAAGCGGTTATCCTGAATTTACCATGTTTGGAGAACTGCCTTCTTGGGGTTTTTACGTTCGTCATGTAAACGGAATCGAAATGAAAAACATAAAACTGAAACTGGAGAAAGAAGATTTTCGTCCCGCTTTTGTTTTTGATGATGTACAAAATCTGACAATGAAAGGTATTGATGTTCCTTCTGATAAAATCAGCCAAATTATTTTTAAAGATGTTCCATCAAGTAATTTGGACAGCGAATCTTTAAAAAGGAAAATAGAGCCAGAACAAAATAAGTTTGAACTGCCTGCTAAATAAAATTGCGCCGCAGAGACGCGAACCAGCAGTATAAAATTAAAAAAATAAACCGAAAACTTTGCTAAAGCTATTTTAAACAAGGTTTTTAATAAATAAATTAAAATGAAAAAGAAATCTATAATTGCGATCCTGATTTTTTGTCTGTCTTTAACAGTCTCGGCACAGAATGTTTATGACGTTAAAAAGTACGGAGCAAAAGGAGATGGTAAAACCAATGATGCAGCAGCCATTCAAAAAGCAATTGATGCCTGCAGTAAAACCGGAGGAAGAGTTTTAATTCCGGCACCATTTACATTTTTAGCTGGACCAATTGATGTTAAATCAAAAGTAGATCTTCATATCGAAGCAGGAGCAAAATTATTGGCTAGTCCAGATGAAAAGTTATATACAAAAAGCGCTTTTAGGACCAATCCAGGAGAAGGTACAATATGGATTGGAGGAGAAAATGTTGAGGATTTTACCATTAGCGGAAGTGGCAAAATTGATGGAAACGGAATTTCTTTCATGGGCGAGGAATTAGAAGATTCGTATGTTTTAAAACCATTTAATGTGCTGGATCCAAGACCGCATGTGTTAACCATTATTGGAGGAAAAAATATCAGAATTAAAGATGTTCATATCGGAAATTCAGCTTATTGGACCATACATTTAGTAGGTTGTAACGATGTTGTAATAAGCGGGATTACTTTATTGAACAGCTTAAAAGTACGCAATAGCGATGGTATCGATTTGGATCATTCTAAAAACGTAAGAATCAGCGATTGTTATATAGAAAGCGGTGACGATTGCATTTGTTTAAAAAACAGAAGGGAATTTGAAGAATTTGGCGCCTGCGAAAATATTACAGTGACTAATTGTACAATGACCAGCAGCAGCTGTGCGATCAAAATTGGATCAGAAAACATGGATGCAATCAGACAAGTAGTGTTCAATAATTGCATCATTAAAAACAGCAATCGAGCATTAGGAATTCAGAACAGAGATGAAGGAACAGTGAGCGATGTCATTTTCTCAAATATCATTATCGAAAGTAAGTTGACCACAGATACTTGGTGGGGAAAAGCAGAACCCATTTATGTAACGGCTTTTAGCAGGGCAAAAGGAAATCATAAAGATGCCAATTGGCGTTTTCCAAAAGGTGCAACAGAAGGAAAAGTGGGTGAAATAAAAAACATCTATTTCTCTAATATTCAATGTACAGGAGAAAATGGTGTGTTTGTGAGCGGCGAATCAAAAGATAAAATAAAGAATATTGTTTTTGACAATGTGAGTATTTTTATAGATAAGACAACATCTTTTCCAGGTGGAGTATACGATAGAAGGCCTTCTAATGTTGAAGGTTTTGTAAAAGGAAGTACTTCGGGATTTTATTTTGATGTTGCTGAACGTATTAAAGTTCAGAATTGTACCGTACAATGGGGGGAAAATAAACCAGAATATTTTAAACATGCAGTAGAAAGTAAAAACGTAGATCAATTAATCGTAACAAATTTAGACGGAGAATCAGCTTTTCCAGCTAAATTAGAGGCAGTAAAAAAATAATTCTTTCATTCCAAAAACTATGAAAAATAAGATCCTTACAAAATTTACTATTTGTGGTATTCTTTTAAGCAGTTTTTATATAAGTGCTCAAAAAGTAACTTTAGAAGTAGATGCCTCTAAAACCATTACTAAAATCCAGCCAACCATGTTCGGGTTATTTTTTGAAGATATCAATTTTGCTGCAGATGGAGGGCTATATGCCGAAATGATTAAAAACAGATCTTTTGAATTTGAAAAACCTTTAATGGGATGGGAACAGCCCAATACAAAAAGATCTTCATTAAATAAAGAATCGGGTAGCGCAGCGCCAATAAAAATTGAGGCAGATAATACTGTTTTTTGCAGAGTTGAAATTAATAATGCAAAAGGTTATGTTTTAATAAATGAAGGTTTTAGAGGAATGGGAGTGAAAAAGGATGCAAAATATAACCTTTCTTTAAAAGCAGCAAATCATAACCAAGGTGTCAAAAAGATTATATTTCAACTTATTGATAAAGATCAAAAAGTAATTGGAGAAACCAGTGTCGATCCAAAATCTGAAAAATGGACCAATTATACCGCACAAATAACAGCACTTCAAACGGAAGCCAAAGCAAAATTGAAAATAACTTTTGAAGGAACAGGAACTATAGATTTAGATATGATTTCATTGTTTCCTGAGGATACTTGGAAAAACAGAAAAAATGGTCTTCGTAAAGATTTGGTGCAGCTTTTATATGATATGAAACCTGGTTTTTTACGCTTTCCGGGAGGCTGTATTGTTGAAGGAAGAACGTTGTCAGATCGTTACCAATGGAAAAAATCAGTTGGAAATGTAGAAGACAGAAAAACGATGATGAACCGTTGGAATGTAGAATTCAGTCATAAACAAACTCCAGATTATTTTCAAAGTTTTGGATTAGGATTTTTTGAATATTTTCAGCTTTCAGAAGATATTGGTGCAGAACCGCTTCCCATTTTAAGCTGCGGCATGGCTTGTCAGTACAATACTGGTGAATTGGCTCCAATAAACGAACTTGACCCTTATGTACAGGATGCTTTAGATTTAATTGAATTTGCCAATGGTGCTGTCACAACTACTTGGGGGAAAATCCGCTCGGATATGGGGCATCCAAAGCCATTTAATCTAAAATATATTGGAGTTGGAAACGAACAATGGGGACCCGATTATATTGAAAGATATAAAGTTTTTGAGAAAGCAATAAAAGCAAAATACCCAAACATCATTATTGTATCTGGAAGTGGTCCTTCTCCAGACGGTGAACATTTTGATTTTGCTATGGAAGAACTTAAAAAACTTAATGCAGAACTTGTAGATGAGCATTATTATAAAAGTCCGCAATGGTTTAGAGAAAATGCCGGGCGTTATGATAATTATGACAGAAAAGGTCCCAAAATATTTGCTGGAGAATATGCTGCTCAAAGTGTTTCAGGAGCCAATCCGAATAACAGGAATAATTGGGAATGTGCTTTTTCTGAAGCTGCTTTTATGACCGGACTGGAAAGAAATGCAGAAGTAGTTCATCTAACATCTTATGCCCCTTTAATGGCTCACGAAGATGCTTGGCAATGGACTCCAGATATGATTTGGTTTAATAATCTACAATCTTATGGTTCCGCCAATTATTATGTACAGCAATTGTTTTCAACCAATAAAGGGACAGATTTATTGAGTATTACTAAAGAAGCTAAACCATTAACGGGGCAAAACAATTTATACGCATCTGCAGTAAAAGATGCCAATACAAAAGAAATAATTGTGAAATTGGTTAATACATCGGCATCAAATCAAGAGGTTTCGATTGATTTGAAAGGAGCAAAATTAGGTTCAAAAGGAAGTATAATTACACTTGTAAGTCCGAATGTTCAGGATGAAAATACGTTTGCAGATCCGAAAAAAATAAGTCCGAAAACAGGAGAATATAAAATTGCAAAAGGGAAACAGCAATTGAATCTTCCTGCGTATTCGGTAACGGTTTTAAAACTGAAGACTATTTAATTAAAAATTTAAAAATGATGCTTTACAATCTTTTAAGAAAAAGTTTTTTGCTTTTGTTTTTGTTCCGTTTTGTGGGTTATGCCCAAGATTTAAAACTCCAATACAATCAGCCCGCTGTTGAATGGACAGAAGCTCTGCCAATTGGAAACGGAACACTAGGTGCAATGGTTTTTGGAAGAATAGATTCTGAATTAATTCAGTTGAACGAAGCAACTTTGTGGAGCGGCGGACCTGTGCAGAAAAATGTAAATCCAGATGCTTTTAAGAATTTGGCTCTAATTAGAGAAGCACTAACGAATGAAGATTTTGAAAAAGCCTATGCTTTGACTAAAAACATGCAGGGGGCTTACAGCGAAAGTTTTATGCCCTTGGGAGATCTTATTTTGACACATGATTTTGAGGGACAAAAAGCAGCATCTTATAATAGAAGTTTGGATTTACAAACGGGATTAGCATCTACCAGTTTTAATATAAAGGGTGTAAATTACAAAAGAGAAATATTTGCTTCGGCACCAGCGCAATGCATTGTGATTAAACTTTCGGCAGATCAGTTGAAGAAACTCTCAGTAACAATTGATGCTTCAAGTCTTTTAAGAAATCAAAAAACAGTACAAAATCAGTCAGTGGTTTTAAAAGGCAAAGCGCCTTCGCATGTAGATCCGAATTATATTGATTATAACAAAGAACCAATCGTTTATGAAGATGCATCTGGCTGTAGAGGAATGCGTTTTGAATTGATTATTAAACCCGTAATAAAAGACGGTGTAATGAATTCTGATGGAAATAAATTAGTAATTAAAAATGCATCTGAAATACTACTTTTCGTTTCGGCAGCAACCAGTTTTAATGGCTTTGATAAATGTCCAGACAGCGAGGGAAAAGATGAACATAAATTCGCAGAAAATCCAATTAAAAAAGCTGTAACAAAGAAATATGATAATTTACTAAAAGATCACGTTGCAGATTTTCAGCATTTTTTTAATAGAGTTTCTTTAAAGCTTAATGAAAAAGAAACCGATAAATCGAATCTTCCGACTGATACAAGATTAGAGCAATATGCAAAAGGCGAAAAAGATACTGGTCTTGAAGCTTTATTTTTTCAGTTTGGGCGTTATTTGTTAATTTCTTGCTCGCGTACACACAATGTGCCGGCCAACCTTCAGGGAATCTGGAATAACAAACTTCGTGCACCTTGGAGCAGTAATTATACGACAAATATTAATTTGCAAATGAATTATTGGCCTGTTGAATCGGGAAGTTTGTCCGAATTGTTTTTTCCGCTTGACGAGTTCATTAAAAATGTTTCGGTAACAGGAACAGAAACAGCCAAAAGTTATTATCATGCCAATGGGTGGGTAGTGCATCATAATTCAGATATATGGGCAATGACCAATCCTGTAGGTGATTTTGGAAAAGGAGATCCTATGTGGGCCAACTGGTATATGGGAGCCAACTGGCTGAGCAGGCATTTATGGGAACATTATGAATATACAGGTGATAAAGAATACTTGAAAAAAGTATATCCAATTATAAAAGGAGCGGCAGAATTTAGTTTAGACTGGCTTCAAAAAAACAAAGACGGCTATCTGGTAACGATGCCTTCAACATCGCCAGAGAACAAATATTTTTATGATGGAAAAAAGCAAGGAACTGTAACGACAGCTTCTACCATGGATATCGGAATCATAAAAGATTTATTTGAAAATACCGTAAAAGCATCTAAAGTCCTAGGCACCGATTTAGAATTCAGGCAAAAAGTTAACAAAGCTTCAGATCAATTACTTCCTTTTCAAATTGGAAATAAAGGACAACTTTTAGAATGGTATAAAGATTTTGAAGAAGAAGATCCGCATCACAGGCATACATCACATCTTTATGCTTTACATCCTGCAAATTTAATAGCACCGCTAAAAACACCAGATTTGGCTGCGGCAGCAAAGAAAACATTAGAATTGCGCGGCGACGATGGTACGGGCTGGAGTCTGGCATGGAAAGTAAATATGTGGGCGAGACTTTTAGATGGGAATCACGCTTATAGATTATTTAAAAACCAATTAAGATTAACAAAAGAAAACAATACCGAGTATAGCCGACATGGCGGGTGTTATCCAAATCTTTTTGATGCTCATCCGCCTTTTCAAATCGATGGGAATTTTGCAGGAACAGCTGGTGTAATAGAAATGCTCATGCAAAGCCAGAACAAAAAAATACATCTGCTACCCGCTTTACCAGATTCGTGGACAGACGGAGCAATAAAGGGGATTACAGCAAAAGGTAATTTCACTGTAGATATTAAATGGAATGATGGCAAAATGAGCCAGGCCAAAATTGTATCTAATAAGGGAGGCATTTGTGCTGTAAGAGCAGGAGAACCATTCGTAATTGAAAAACTTAATATCAAAAGCGAGAAATCGTCTATTGGTTACACCGTAGTATTTGAAACTAAAAAGGGAACATCTTATACCATAAAACCAGTCAATTAAAAATATATTAAAGCTAAAGATAATGTATACAAATAAGATCTTACTACCCATATTTCTCTTCTCCTGTTTTTCGGCAATCAGCCAGATTTCGTTTGGAGATTCGAACAAAATCAATGACAACTGGAAATTTAATCTTCAGGATATTTCTGATGCCAAAAACGTTTCATTTGACGACAGTAAATGGCAGCAGGTAAATGTGCCGCATGACTGGAGCGTAAAAGGACAACTGAGTCCGACTCTTGCAAGCTGTACAGGTTATCTGCCAGGAGGAATTGCCTGGTATAGAAAATCTATAACTATTCCGCAAAGTAAATCGGGCGAAAAAGTCTATTTGTATTTTGAAGGGGTTTACAATAGAAGTGAAGTTTTTATTAATGGACATTCATTAGGAAAGCGTCCAAATGGTTATATATCGTTTGCTTATGACGCTACTGGATTTGTAAAATATGGCAGTGAAAATATCATTTCTGTTCGTGTAGACCACAGTCAAAGTGCTGATTCAAGATGGTACAGCGGTTCTGGAATTTATAGAAATGTTTGGTTAGTTTATGCAAATCCAGTACATATTGCACAATGGGGAGTTTACGCTTATCCAGAAGTAAAAAAAGGAAATGGAATATTAAATGTTGAGGTTGAAGTCGAAAATAGCTCAAAAGAAAAAACTAGCCTTACAATTATAAATGAACTTTTTTCGCAGGATAGAAAATCAGTAGCAAAATCTTCTTCTAAAGTTGAAGTTGCAGCAAATCAGAAAGGAAAAATAGCTGCTAAAATAAACGTAAAAAATCCACAATTATGGGATTTAGATAATCCGAATTTATACGAACTCAAAACTACAGTTTTACAAAATGGAAAAGAAATTGACAAAACAGTAACACAAACAGGTTTTAGAACTTTTACATTCGATCCTAATAACGGTTTTGCCCTTAACGGAAAATGGATGAAAATGAAAGGCGTTTGTTTACACCACGATGCTGGAGTTCTAGGTTCTGCCGTTCCTAGAGAAGTTTGGAAGACCAGATTGAAAACCCTGAAAGAAATTGGAGTAAATGCGATTCGTACAAGTCATAATCCGCAGGCACCAGATTTTTATGAGCTTTGTGACGAATTAGGATTATTGGTTTTAAACGAAGCTTATGACGAATGGGAATTTCCAAAACGCAAATGGTTACAAGGCTGGAATTATGGAACGCCAGGATTTGAAGGTTCATTTGATATTTTTGCCGATTGGGCAGAAAGAGATTTAGAAGATTTTGTCCGTCGTGATAGAAACCATCTTTCCGTATTTGCGTGGAGTATTGGCAATGAAGTAGATTATCCAAACGATCCGTATTCGCATCCAGTTTTAGATAAAGGAACCAATGGTTTTGGACAGGCTGCGTATGGTGGTTACAAAAAAGATGCACCAGATGCCATGCGACTAGGGGCTATTGCCAAACGCTTGGTTGCAGCGGTTAAAAAATACGACAAATCTCGTCCTGCAACGGCTGGTTTGGCGGGTGTTGCAATGTCTAACGAAACAGAGTATCCAGGTGCTTTAGATATTACAGGATACAATTATACAGAAAGTAAATATCAAGAAGATCACAAAAAATACCCTCAAAGAGTGATTTACGGAAGTGAAAATACGCATAATATAGAGCCTTGGCTTGCTGTAAAAAATAACAAACATATTTTCGGGCAGTTTCTCTGGACAGGAATTGATTATCTAGGAGAATCTGGAAGATGGCCCTCGAGAGGATTTTATTCTGGTTTAGTTGATTTTGCGGGCGTAATCAAACCAAGAGGATATTTCCGCCAGTCATTGTGGTCAGATAAACCAATGGCTTATTTAGGAACGTATCCGCTGACAAATGAAAAAGATATTTCTAAAGATGCTTGGGCAATCTGGAATTACGAAACTGGACAAAAAATTCGCGTGGTTTGTTATACCAATGCGGCAAAAGCACGTTTAGAATTAAATGGAAAAGTAGTAGGCGATACCAAATCGTACGATGAAAAAACGGGAATAATATATTGGGATATTCCGTTTGTTTCAGGAAAATTAGAAGTAGTTGGTTTAGATAAAAGCGATAAAGAAGTAACTCATTATGCAATTAAAACAACAAACCAGCCAGTTGAATTAGTTATTGACAATAAAGATATTACCATCAGCAGAGACAAAGGAGTAGCTAAAATTATGGTTCAGGTTAAAGATCAAAACGGTCTTCCAGTTATGCTTTCAGACAATGAAGTGAAATGTACAATAAGCGGACCCGGAACTTTATTAGGACTTGAAGCGGGAAACAACAGCGATATGACAGATTACACAGATAATGTACAGCGAGTTTTTCATGGACACATTGCAGCTTACATTCAGGCAAATGGAGAAGCACAACCTATCAAAATTAAATTTACGAGCCAGTGGTTAAAACCTGATGAAGTAACCATAAACGTTAAATAGAAAAATAGTATTCAAATTAATTCAAATTAAGATGAAGATAAAAAACACAGTTGTGTTGGTATTAGGAATTATTATGTATTCGATCTCATCGAACTGTCAAAATAAAACCTTTCAAAAAGAAGAATTCAAGCAATGGTCTCAGACACCGCCAATGGGGTGGAACAGCTGGGATTGCTATGGCCCAACAGTTGAAGAACACGAAGTAAAAGCCAATGCCGATTACATGGCAAAAGAGCTCAAGAAATTTGGATGGGAATATATTGTTGTTGATATTCGATGGTTTGTTGAAAATGATAAAGCAGGAGGTTATAATCAGACAAACCCGCGATATGTAATCGATCAGTACGGAAGATATCTTCCAGCCGTTAACCGATTTCCTTCTGCGAAAGATGGACAAGGTTTTAAGCCTTTAGCCGATTATATCCATAAAAAAGGATTAAAATTCGGAATTCATATAATGCGTGGAATTCCGAAGAAAGCAGTTGAAGATAAACTCCCACTAAAAGAAACCAACGGAATCACAGCAGACCAGATTTATTCTACAGCATTACAATGTGAATGGTTAAGAGATAATTATACTGTTGTGGCAGATAAACCCGGAGCTCAGGAATATTATAATTCTATCTTCGAATTATATGCACAATGGGGAGTAGATTTCATTAAAATCGATGATTTATCAAGACCTTATCACGAAGGAGAAATCAACTTAATAAGAAATGCAATCGACAATTGCGGACGTAAAATAGTTTTGAGCACTTCACCTGGAGAAACACCAATTTCTGCTGCACCACATGTAACTACACATGCCAATATGTGGCGTATGGTGGATGATGTTTGGGACACATGGCCGCATATCACGCATTTGATGGATGTAGCACAAAAATGGTATCCATACATTGCACCAGGAACATGGCCAGACTGCGATATGATTCCGTTAGGACGTATTTCGATTAGGGGAGAGCGTGGCGAAGACAGAATGACGCGTTTAACAAAAGACGAACAATATACGTTGATTACATTTTTCAACATTTTTAAATCACCATTGTTCTTTGGGGGAGACTTACCTAGCAACGATGCCTTTACGCTATCTTTATTGACAAATAATGAGGTCGTGAAAATGCATAACGAAAGTACAGCAGTAAAACAACTTTTCCAGAAAGAGGGAAAGATTGCCGTGACTTCAAAAAATGCAAAAGATGGAAGTATTTATCTGGCTTTGTTTAATATCTCAGATACAGTTTCAAAAAAAGTAATTGTAAACCTTTCAGATCTTGGAATTTCAGGTTCTGTGGAGGTTTTAAATATGTGGACAGGCGAAAAATCAAAAATAATTTCAAAAGAAATAGGAACAGATTTAAAATCGCACAGTTCTGTTTTATATCAATTAAAAAGTAAAAAATAGATAAATGAATATTTTTACTCTATTAGTATCTTTTGAAATATAAACAACAAATGTTCTTAAAAGTACATAAAAAAAGCCAGCGGAAACTTGATCGTATCCGCTAGCTTTAATTTTTTTTGTGCTTTTTTCAAACTAGAAAAGTACCTTCTTAGTTATAATATGGCCATCATCTAATGTTGTTTTAACTAATAAAATTTGAGGCCCTGATTGAATGCTGGAAATCTCTAATTCTGACTCCCCGATATTTTGTTTATTGTAAAGCAGTTTTCCTGCTATGTCGAAAACAGAAACCTCATTTAATCCTGTCTTGTCCGATTTTAACCTGATGGTTTTATCCTTCGATGCAACATTTAATTTCTGTGGAACATTTTTAAAATCATCTATTCCTAAGTTTTTATCAGTACCATAACTTATAAAGAAACGATCTGTAAAAACACCTGTAGGAGAGGAGAATGTATAACCGCCACTTTTCAAATTATGAACAGTACCAGTTTCTTTATCATGTAAATAAATATTGTAGTTTAATAAATCGCCATCAGCGCGATCAATGGCAATAGTCAAATCTCCAACAATACTGGATCTGTAACCCAGAGGCACTGTATCGGCTAAATCGAATGGCAGGGCGCGTCCTTGAATAACGAGTTTTTTATCCTCATTGATACTGTAAAAATCGGCGAACTTGTTAGCATCCAATGAGACAGCGTCATAATTGAGATCCCATCCGTTGGTGGCTCCTTTTACATATCCGATAAGAATTTGTTTAAATAAACCGTTGGGATTTGTTAGATTAATCCACACCCTGTGTCTTTCTGTTTCAAGTGGGCTAATGGATTTTGTAAAGCCTACAGCTTCAAAGATTTGATAAGGGCTGACAGCAATAGGATTAGATAAGAGAACCGAATTAATAGGAAAAAGCAGGACAGATGATAAGAAAAGTTTTTTCATAATACGATAATTTAAATGTTTAATAAAGAGATATACGCTGATACCTTGGTTCTCTAAAAATTTTAAAATATCATCAATAGAAAAGATGCACAGAATGAATATTCTGAAACTAGAAATACAAAATAAATACAAAATAGATTGTGATGAGTAGTTTTTTCTCCCTAGCGATGATTTTTAAATTTGTAATTTGTTTTTAATTATTAATAAATAGTAAAATTTTATTGATCGATGGTAAAAAGCCACGCATTTGTTTTTTAATAAATTTAGGTAATACATCGGTTTTTTTAACCGTTAGTCGATCAATTATTATGTTAAGTTAAGAAATTTTCTTTCATTATAAAAGTTAAAAAATAAATAAAATGTGATTTTAACACTATTTAATTTCTGGCTTTTAGTCTGTTTTTACAAAAAAATACATGTTGAACAATAGGAAGCGATTCAAATAAAGAATTTATGAATCTATAAATCGAGAAATTAAATTTAAAAGCAGAGGTTTTGAAAAGGAATATTGATGATTGTACTGTTTATTAAAATCCTGTGTTTTCAAGGCCTCTTTCATACTGTTAAGATATCCTGCTCCCATCTACTTCTGCTGGCTGTATTGGTGTTGTCAGCTACATCATCCATTTTTTATTTTTTTGGACTCCAGTTGGGATATAATGTTTTGAACGGCTGAGAGTAGAATCTCTTGATAATACGGAATACCGTAAAAAACTTACAAATAATTAAGTTATATTGCAAGTGGTATTATACTGATTCAAATTTGAAAAATGATGTTTAAGGCATTTTTATCGGATACAGTATGAATCAAGAATCGGGAATAATTGGCATTTTAATTTAAAAATATAAGCTCAGCTCCATTTAAATGAAGATAATACAAAGTTTTTGGACCGGTAATTCAACTGATATAAAAAGTAATTATGGCTGGTTTTCCTATAAATACAATTGGTTGAGCTGGATTTTAAGCTGTCACCAATTGGTGAAATTTCATAAAGATGTTGAATTGTACACAGATCGTTTCGGATATGAGATCTTAATTACAAAACTTCAGCTTCCGTATACAAAAGTTCATGTCGTTTTAGATGATTTAAATGATTATCACAGTGATCTCTGGGCTGTTTCTAAAATTAAAGTATACCAGATGCAGACCGAGCCGTTTCTGCACATTGACGGAGATGTTTTTGTTTGGGAATCTTTGAATGAAAAATTTCGTGATGCGGCTGTACTCACGCAGAATTTAGAAATTACTGCCAGTAACTATGCTAAAATGTGGAATGAAATTTCACCCGAACTCCTGTACATGCCCAATGAAATGAAGAGCTATCACAAGCGTCCCGATAATTTTGGATGCAATATGGGCGTTACAGGGGGAAATGATATTGATTTTTTTAAAGAGTATGCCAGAATCAGCATTGATTTTTTAGATAAAAACAGAAAAGCCTGGTCCAAAATAAACTGCCTTAATTTTAATCTATTTTTTGAGCAGGTGCTGTTTTATCAGTATGCTCAGAAGAGGGAGGCAAAAATTGATTTTTTGTTTAATGAAGTGTACAATGACGGCTACTATTCTGGTTTTGCTGAATTTCAGGATGTTCCCGATAAAAAGTATTTACATTTACTGGGAGCCTATAAAAAAAATCCTGCCGTATGTAAAGCTATGGAAGTCTATGTAATGAAAAATTATCCACAGTATTATTCAAAATGGGCCGTAATGATCAATGAGGCGGAAGGCGAGCAAAATGAAATTGAATTTTTGACCCCAGAAATGGCAGCAGAACTGATTTCTATGTTTGATCATGAGCTCAAAAGTAAAAAGTTTTCTGCTGAGCATTATCTGCTGAAAAGGGACCTTTATACAGAAGGTCTGTCAGGTTATCTGAAAAGCATGCTTGGGAAAAAGGAAGATTTTAATATCGCGCTGTTAGACGGCCTTGAACAGACAGTCTCTGAGCTCAATGGTGAAGAAGTGTCTTTTCTGGAAATAAAGGAGCATAACGCTGCTCCTGGAAAATACCAGCTGGATGATTTAGATCAAATTGCATTAGGCGCAATAGAACCGGGAATCCCGTATTCTGAGTTTATTGCAGAAATGCTGGTTCATTTTGATTACGACACACAGGAGCAGCAAGACGGCATTTTAACACTTTTAAACGGACTTCTTGCCAGTTATATTGTTTTAAAAATAATCGCAATTTATAAATAAGAATAATCTAAAGCATATTGGTCAAACATTTCATAGGGTTCATTGTTTCATGAATATTTTTAGATACTCCTTGTTATAAAAGCAGTAATTATGTTAAAATTTAAAAAAAAGAAGCTAAAAGTAAGTAATTATCGTAAAAATAAATCATATTTGTAAGTATAATTTTGGTTTTGTGGATACCAGAACTTAATCATGACCTTGCACAGTTAATTCAAAGATATTTAAGCAGTAAAAAAACTGCGCTAAAACAGACATAAATTCCAAGTGTCTTTAAATGATTGGAATAATAATCACTTTAAAACTATAAGTTATGTTTAACAAAAAACCAAAAGACAAAGAAGTTAAAAAATTTCTACCGAGTGATGTGCAAAAACTAACTGAAAAACAGTTAAAACAGACTATGGGAGGTTATCAGTATCCTAATCTGTGTTATGATGAAATTAGAAACAGATATTATAAGTGTTAATTCAGCCTTGAATAGAACATCAGGATCTTGAAGCTCATTTTAGTGCTGTTCTTAAAGACACTTTATAATTCCAAATTAAAACTGCCAGTATTTATGCTGGCAGTTTTTTTTTATCCAAAAAGTAATGAAAGTTCTTTGGTCATAAACTTTTGGGATGTCTTATGGGTTAAGAAATTTAATATTATAAGCCTAGTGTGCCTCTCATTTTGATTATTATCTTATCATTTTGATAATAATTTGAATAGTGTAATTACTATTTTGTTCTTTATTATCTTGATAATTAATTACTTGCAAATATTTATTTTTCTTGGCATACCCTTTGTTTTTTAGCTTTCAGAAAAATTACAGTTGTTTTAAACTTGATAGAATCGAATTGATTTGTAGGTTCTAAAACTTTTGCTGCAACTTTAACAATATAGATATATGAAAACAAATAAGACTAGAAGTAAAGAGATTACGAAACAATACATAACAAATAAATCTACACACAATAAAGGAAGGGTAATAAATTTAATGGTGTTCACCATAGTTTTCTTTATTACTGTTTTGCTAATCTCTAAAATATTGTAAACTAAATTATTATGAAAATTATGAACCCTATTATAGATCCTAAAATACATTTGCCTAGTAAAAGTGCTTTATTTTCAAGCTCATTTTACACTAAAACAATCCCTTCAACTGCCGCGGATGTTTTGGAACCAGTTGAATTTATTATTGAGAAAGCCAGATCTGTTCATACTTTTTGGATCAAGCAAATCAGTGAGGTAACATTATCATCGGCTATCGCACGTGGAACAGGTATTTCTCAGCGCTCTCCAGAAATGCTTGAAGCAAAAATGAAAAAAGGAGAAGCTGTCATCGCTTTTGCATCAGATGGCAGGTGGGCAGGTTTTTCTTTTATTTCTGCATGGGAGAAGGGAAAATATGTTTCTAATTCAGGATTAATTGTAGCACCTGAATTCAGACATACTGGACTTGCAAAAAGGATTAAGAAAACTATTTTTGAGCTGAGTCGTGAGAAGTATCCAACTGCCCGTATATTCAGTTTGACTTCTGGTCTTGCCGTAATGAAAATGAACCATGAACTAGGTTTTGAACCGGTTACATTCTCGGAACTTACAAGTGACGATCTTTTTTGGGAAAATTGCAAGACTTGCGTGAATTGCCCAATATTGCTCAGTAAAGAAAGAAAAAACTGTTTGTGTACGGCAATGCTTTATGATCCGAAAGCTGATGCATTTTCATCTGAGGACAATTGATCTCAGACGTATAATATTTCAGTTTGGACAGCTTCCTTTATATATGCTTTTATAATAAGGAGAGAGGTGTAAGCACATTAACAACAACCGACCCTATAAACAAAGTAAATAGGACTTTTAAACAAAGTTTGCGGGATAAATGCTTTTTATTTTTGTTCTAATAAAATTTTAAAAAAATGGAACAAAATAATTACAACGGAGCTTTACAAAAACCGATAGGTTCAGGCTTCAACAAAGCATCAACAACAACAGATGTTATCCAAGGAATTGATCTTACAGGCAAAACCGCAATTGTTACAGGTGGTGACGGTGGACTTGGATTAGAAATCACCAAAACACTGACTTCGGCAGGGGCAACAGTTATCGTTCCAGCAAGAGATACGGAAAAAGCAAAGAAAAATCTGCAAGGAATTTTCAATGTAGAAGTACAAACATTAAATCTAACAAACCCAGATTCTATTGATGCATTCGCTGAAAATTTTTTAGCTTCGGGTAGACCGCTGCATATGCTTATAAACAATGCAGGTATTATGTGGACCCCTTTGCAGCGTGATCAGCGTGGTTATGAAGGACAATTTTCTACCAATCATTTAGGGCATTTTCATTTGACTGCGAAGCTGTGGGACGCCTTGAAAAAAGCAAATGGAGCAAGGGTGGTAAATGTTTCATCCTCAGGGCATCACTTTTCGCCAGTTCTTTTTGAAGATGTAAATTACAATGTTAGGAAATACGACAAATTTGAAGCTTACGGGCAAGCCAAAACAGCAAACGTGCTTTTTGCGGTAGAACTGGATAAAAGAGCACAGCAGTTTGGTGTTCGTGCTTATAGCTTACACCCTGGTTTAATTCTAGAGACGAATTTGAGCAGATATTTAACTTTTGAAGATTTTGTTGCAATAGGTGCATTGCATCCAGACGGAACACCAAACATTGAAGCCGAAGCAGAAATGAAAAAAATACAAAAAACCAAAGAACAAGGAGCTGCTACAACCGTTTGGGCAGCTACGAGCCCTAAACTTCAAAATATTGGAGGTGTATATCTAGAAAATGTTGAAATTGCAGACTACAATCCTGATTTCTATGATAGTGAAGCCGGCAGAAAAAGTCCTGCTGGAATAGCTGGGGTTGCACCGTTTGCAGTGGAAGACCAGGCTACCCAAAGACTCTGGACTATAAGTGAAGAATTGACTGGTGTAAAATTTGACATTTAATATAATTGAAAGAAATAAGGCTTACATAGTTGAGCCTTATTTCTTTTTTTACATTTGCATTATGGCAACAAGACAGATAAATAACCATGCTGAAATTGTTTTTACTTGCAGCGAAGCAGTTCATCACAATACCGAAATGATAGCTGAAGAACATTCTGTTGTTCGGGTTTTGTCGGGCGAACTAAAAGTAATCCAATCCAATAGAACGTATGTTTTGGGAGCAGGTGAAACATTTCTGTTTCCACGAAACAGGCTGGCTTCATTGATAAAATCTGAAAAAGACGGTCTGCCTTACAAAGCAATTATCGTAAAACTTACCCACGATGTTTTGAGAGATTTCTACGAGCATAAAAATATGGAAACCTTTCTGGCTTCCAAAACTGACAACATTATTCCGTTCCCCAAAGATCCTTTGCTGGACAGTTTTTTCGCTTCAATGCTTCCCTATTTTAACTTGGATTACAAGCTGCCGCAAGACCTGTCGACATTGAAAATTCAGGAAGCTATTACTATTTTACGTTCTGTAAATAGAGATATTGATACTATTTTGTCCGATTTTTCAGAACCGCACAAAATCAATATTTCAGCGTTTATGCAAAGAAATTATATGTTCAATATGCCAATAGAAAAATTTGCTTATTTGACTGGACGCAGTTTGACTACTTTTAAGCGGGATTTTAAAAAGGCATTTGATACCACACCACAAAAGTGGCTGACAATGAAACGGCTGGAACTTGCCCATTACCAGCTGACCGAAAAGCATAGAAAACCTATTGACGTTTTTTACGAAGTTGGTTTTGAAAACTTATCACACTTCTCGTATGCCTTTAAAAAACAATTCGGACAGTCGCCAACAGAGCTTGCTGTAAGAAAAACAGATGTTAGCCGCTAGCCGCATTCTAATATGGCGAGTTAATTACGAAATTCATTGACATTTCTCTAATGAAATCCTGAACTGAATCTTTGCTCTTCGATTTCAACTACTCCTTCAAGACGTTATATTCTGCCTAAACTGACAGTTCGACAAACGAACTTAGAAACCTTGATTAGGATACATCTTTCAGAGAATTGGCTACTTTGACCGTTTTAAAGTTTCTGACCTTTGTGTTATAATTAAAAAACATGAAAATGGAAGCAAAAAATTCAACAGCAGACAACATCCCTTCACAACAGAAAAAAACAATTTTAATTACAGGTGCAAGCAGTGGCATTGGAAAAGAAACTGCAAAGTTATTTCAGTCAAAAGGCTGGAATGTAATTGCTACAATGAGAAATCCAGAGAGCGGATCAGAATTAAAACAGTTAGATAATGTGTTAGTTACAAAACTTGATGTTTTAGATCTGGATTCTATTCACAATGCATTTATGGAAGCCGTTCAAAAATTTGGCAGCATTGATGTATTACTTAATAATGCTGGTTATGGTGCATACGGACCACTAGAGGCATTTAGTAGGGATGAGGTTTTAAGACAATTTAATACCAACGTCATCGGACTTTTAGATGTTACCAAGACCGTTCTGCCTCACTTTAGAAAGAATAAAAAAGGTATTATAATTAATATTTCTTCTATTGGAGGCAAAATGACTTTTCCTATGGGTTCATTGTACCACGGAACAAAATTTGCCGTCGAAGGTATTTCAGAATCGCTTGGTTTTGAACTAGCACAATTTGGAGGACAGGTTAAAATTGTCGAACCAGGTATGATAGCAACCGATTTTTCAGGCAGGTCTTTAGTTTTTAGCAACGATGAAAACATAACCGAATACCAAGGTCTTGTTGGTTCGTTGATGGCAGCAATGCCAACAATGGCTGAAAATGCTTCGCCTGCAAGTGTGGTGGCTGAAGTAATCTTTAAAGCTGCAACCGATGGAACAGATCAGTTAAGATATACAGCGGGAGAAGATGCTAAAATGCTTATGGCAAACCGTCAGCAATACGATGACGCTACATTTATTAGCGGTATAAAATCACAATTTGGGCTTAAATAGCAGAATGAGGTTATCCAAATGCCTATAAAGAAATCTGGCTTCAAACTCTCGATCTCTCTCTATATAGCTGTCGCGAAACTGGTTTATGAAGTGCGGCAACTGTGACACTTTTTAAGTTTCTCAGCTTTGTGCCATAATTAAATATAAAAAAAAATGACAACAAAACATTGGACTGCAGACGACATTCCTTCACAGCAAGGGAAAACAATATTGATTACTGGTGCAAACAGCGGACTTGGACTGGAAGCATCCAGAGTATTGAGCAGCAAGGGCGCTCACGTAATCATGACTGCCCGTAACCTAAAAAGCGGTAAGGAAGCAATTTCTCTGATCAAAAATAAAAACGCTAATGCCAAGCTGGACCTGATGCAGCTGGATCTTTCCGACTTTGCTTCAATTCATCAATTTTCGCAAGAGTTTCATAAGAAGTATAAACAGCTTGATGTACTTATTAATAATGCAGGTGTCATGTTTCCAGCAAAGCGTGAACTCACCACGCAAAAATTCGAAGTCCAGTTTGGAACCAACCATCTGGGACATTTCCTGCTGACCGGCCTGCTTTTGGATATTTTAAAGAGCACCCCGAATTCCCGTATAGCAATACAGTCAAGCGGACAACATAAGGCAAAAATGGGCAAGCCAGATATCTATTTTGATGATCTTAATTTTAATAAAGCTTACAATAAGTATGTTGCTTATTCCCAAAGCAAACTCGCAAATCTATTATTTGCGTATGAGCTTGACAGACAACTGAAAGCGAATAAGATTGACATAACAGTTGTTGCTGCTCATCCCGGCTATACGAAAACAAATCTTGTTAGACATACAGGTTTTTTTGTTCAGGCTGTAATTACCAATATACTTGCACAGAGCGTTGAGATGGGTACATTGCCCATATTAAGGGCTGCAACCGATACGAATGTAAAAGGTGGTGAATATTTTGGACCAACTAAAATGAACGAAATGCAAGGATATCCTGAACTGGTACGGTCAAGTGATAAATCTTATGATAAGGAGTTAGCTGGAAAACTTTGGAAGGTTTCTGAAAAATTAAGCCAAATTATTTATAATTTTGAATGACCATGAGTCCAATAGAAAATAAATTTGTTAAAATCAACTCCGTTTCGGAACTGCATAAACTAATGCGGCTTCCAAAACCTAAGCATCCATTGGTCAGCCTGATCTCCTATAACGATGTTCAGTACGATGCTATTGATAACTCGATAAAGGCAATACTCAACTTTTATACTGTTTCTATAAAGCACAATGCTGACTGCAAGTTCAACTATGGCCAAAATTATTATGATTTTGACGAAGGTGTTTTGGCATTCATGGAACCGGGACAAATAGCATCTGGCACCCAAAATGGAAATAGGAGTGCAGATGGCTGGCTGCTGGTATTTCATCCCGACCTTATTAGAAATTATCCAATTGGAAAAAATATAAAAAATTACGGCTTCTTTTCATATGCAATAAATGAAGCATTGCACCTGTCTGAGTCTGAAGAAGCGATGCTTGGAGAGATCTTTAAGAATATTGAAAAAGAATACAATCATTCGATAGACCAATTCAGCCAAGACGTGATGGTTTCACAGATTGAGTTGCTGCTAAATTATTCCAACAGATTTTACAACAGGCAATTTATTACCCGCAAAACTGCCAGCAGTGACCTGCTGACTAAAATGGAAATTTTGCTTGACGAATATTTTGAAAGCCGTAAAATACTGGAAACAGGACTTCCAACAGTTCACTTTTTTGCAGAGAAGTTAAATCTATCTCCTAATTATTTAAGCGATATGCTGAGAACTATCACAGGTCAAAGTACACAGCAGCATATCCATAACAAACTAATCGAAAAAGCAAAAGCTGCATTGTCCACTACAAATCTTTCTGTAAGCGAAATTGCATACCAGCTTGGGTTTGAGCATCCGCAATCGTTCAGTAAATTATTTAAAACCAAGATGAACGTTACACCGCTTGAGTATAGGGCATCTTTTAATTAATAAACAAAGTTGTAGTAGACATCACAATAGCTGCGGCCGAAAGAACTCCCTACAGAAGTGACATTTTTTCATCATAATATATGAAAAAATGTCATTTTTTTCCACTGGCACATAATTTGTTTTTTTTCTTGTGCACGCTGGTGTGCACGTTCAAATTTTTATTGTCTAACAATTTTAAAAATTAATGTTATGAATCTTATTAAAAGAGATGCAGGCCGTATACCGGCTTTTCAACGCTTGTTTTTTGATGATTTTTTTGGCCGTGATCTTTTCAATTGGGAAAACAACAATTTTTCAGCAACAAGCACTACACTGCCGTCTGTGAATATTAAGGAAACAGATGAGAATTACGAAGTCCAAGTCGCCGCACCGGGAATGGACAAAAAGGACTTTAAGGTTACTCTTGACAATGGGCAGCTCACTATTTCTTCGGTAAAACAAAATGAGCAAAATACCCAGGAAGAAAATTTTACTCGCAGGGAATTTAGTTATCAGTCCTTCCAGCGAAGCTTTACCCTGCCAAAAAATGTAGTGGACGAAGATAAAATCAGTGCTCGTTACGAAAACGGAATTTTACTGCTGTCTATTCCAAAGCTCGAACAAGCCAAAGAAAAATCTCCCCGTCTGATTGATATTTCTTAAGTTAAACAACACAGTTAGAAAGCTGCCTCCGGCGGCTTTCTTTATAATCATTTCCACATGTTATCACAATTATTCTCTGGGATAGCTGTGCTGTCCTTTGTTATTTTACTGCTTATCTTGCTTCTTCGCGGTTTAAAACAGCCATATTTTATCGCTTATATAGTCGCTGGAACACTTTTAGGGCCTCAGGCTCTCAATATTATTGACCATCCAGGAGTGATTGCAGAAATAGGTGAAATTGGGATTGTACTGCTTATGTTCTCCATTGGCCGTGAGATTGATATTCAAAATCTGAAACGAAATATTCATAAACCGCTTTTAATCGCTTTTGTGCATCTGCTGCTGAGTTTTTTCTTTATGCATACCATTGGGTCTTATGCAGGATGGAAAATGACAACTACAGTTTTGATGGCTTTTATTATAAGCATAAGCAGCTCTGCTATAGTATTTCAATATCTGGCCAGAACGGGAGAAATTAACAGTCGTCTGGGAGTAATTACAGGAGGTGTGCTTTTGCTGCAGGATATATTGGTTATTCCAATGATGCTGATCCTAAATTTTATGTCAGGAAATCATATCTCGCAGATCCAGCTGATTAAAGTGTGCGCTGCTGGACTGCTTATGCTGCTGTTTTTAAAACGTGCAGTGGGGCAGAAACCACTGAAACTTCCCATGAGCAGCGAAATTGCGGCAGATCACGAATTGCAGGTTTTCATAGGTTTCAGCTTGTGTTTTGGAATGGCCTGGATAACTGGAGCACTCGGTTTATCAACCGCTTTTGGGGCTTTTGCAGCAGGAATTTTAATCGGTCATGATAAAGCGACTCATTGGCTCGATAAATCCCTTATGCCGTTCAGGGTCTTCTTTATGGCTTTCTTTTTTGTAGCCGTCGGACTGCAGTTGGATATTAAATTCTTTTCGCAGCATACTTTAACCATACTGCTGATTTCAATCGCGGTGCTTTTCAGCAATAGTGTCATTAACGCGGTTCTCTTTAGGGTTACAAAAAATTCTTGGCGTGATAGTATATACGCGGGCGCATTATTATCTCAGATAGGAGAGTTTAGTTTCGTATTAATAACAACCGCTTCCTCACTAGGTTTGATAGGTCCTTTTATGTACCAGATTACCTTAGCAGTAATTACCTTGACAATGGCTTTTACCACTATATGGCTTATGGTAATCCAGAAGCTGATTTACAAAATCAACAAGAAGGGTAAGACGGGTTTCAAATGCTCGAAGAAGAGCTTGTCTTAAAAAAAGAGACTAGTAAAATATCTCTAAAAACTACCTGAATTTTTGCGGCAAAAAATATACAAGCAAAAAAGCGATTGAAAAATCAATCGCTTTTAAAAACAACAACCTGAAATTATTATTTAGTATATTTTTTTCTTAGAATGTTTATTTCCTTAGGCCCGATTCCCATTTCCTGCTGTAAAAAGTTTTCTATACTTCCGTATTGCGTTTTAATGCCTCCAAAAAACGAACGGATAAGTTCAGGTTTTAATGCCATTTCATTTTCTACCTGTGCTTCTGTCAAACCGCTCATTTTTGCAAGCGGAGCCATCATTCCGTTGTTCATTTTCTTAAGATATACATTAGATGCCACATAATCTTCTTCAATGGTTTTTTCAGGAACGTTTAAAATATATAAAAATAAGGCAGTTGCCATACCGGTACGATCACGTCCGCCGGTGCAGTGGTACATTACGGCTTCTTTTTTATCAGCAGTTAATAATTTTACAAATAACGGACGGAACCTGTCTCCGCTGTATTTCACAGCATCAATCCCATAAAATTTTTCAAGAAAACCTCCTTCTTTTAAAAGTTTAACCATTTGAGCAGGATTTGGAATACTGTCACTTCCTGCCGGGCTTAAAGTGTAATCTGTATTTTGAGGTAAACGGTCCGGAGCTGCTTTAGATTCTGCAACGCCTCTGAAGTCAACTACTGTATGGATTTTCTTTTTATCCAAAAGCGCTAGATCTTCATTTGTCAATTTATCAATTCCAGCACTTCTAAATACTTTTCCCCAAACAACTTCTTTTCCATCTGCAGTTTTGTATCCGCCTACATCTCTAAAATTTAATGCACCTTTTACAGGAACGAGTCTTTTAATACTGTCAGTAAGCTGAGCATTTGCTAATGTCTGTACTAAAATTGCAGCTATAATAATTGTCTTTTTCATTTTTATATTGATTAATTTATTTGTTTTTAAAATATGTCATAACGCAGACCTGCCTGTCCTCGGCTTCCGTACCATTCCTGCGAAGTAACACGGCGTTTATCATTCCCCATATACATTTTTACTGGTGAATCACTAAGGTTGTTTAACTCAATAAATACTTTAAGTTTTTTATTGATATTGACAGTTGCAGAAGCATCAATTGTGAAATTAGAATCGGACCAAATGTAATAATCAGGACCTAATTGCTGATTTATGGTTTCTACAGAATTGCCGCGGTAATTGCCTGCAAGACGAACCATTACGCCATTTCTTTCATAAAATAAAATAGCATTGAAAAGATTTTTAGATTGGTTAGGAAGACTTGTTTTGTCATTGAAAGTATTTGTTCCGTTAACACGCGGCACTTCTGTTTTTGAGTCTAAATAAGTGTAATTAAATTCTACTCCGAAACCGCTCCAGAATCCATTAAGGAAATCAAACCTTTTATTGATTCCAGCTTCAAATCCTACTAAAGATGCTTTGTTTAGGTTTTTTGCCTGAGTAACCAAATAATCATTTCCGTCAATGTTCTGCATACTTACATCTGTAAATACCACATCTGTAATATTTTTGTAAAATATACCTCCTGAAAGAATTCCCACATTATCAAAATAGTATTCTCCCATTACGTCAAAATTATTACTGAATGTTGGCTTTAGATCAGGATTCCCTTGTGTGATAGTCTGAGGAGAAGCTGTTGTATTTGTGGAACTTCCAGGTGTCATGTCTCCAAAATTCGGACGGACAAATGTGCGGGTGTAAGCAGCACGAAGATTTGATTTGTCGCTTACTTTATATTTTAAATGAAGCATTGGAAGAAACGAATTATAATTATTCTCGACCACAGACGGACTCAGCGTTATTACTGCAGGAGTTCCTTCAGTAGTAGCTTTAGTTCCGTTTAAAGTCATAGCAGTATACTCATTGCGTAGACCTCCAACTATCTTTAGGTTATCTGTTGCATCTATTTCTGCCATTGCGTAACCTGCAATTACATTTTCATCACCTGTATAAAAAGAAGTTGCATTTGTTTTGGATGTAAAATCCATAAATCCGTTAGCAGTCTGGAAAGATTGTCCGTACATATTAAACAACTGATCTTTAGTCAATGGGTTTACGATGAACTGGCTGAAATCACCATTCATGTTTCCAAAAAACTTGCTTCCGTTAGGGAAATTAGTAGTCTGCAATGCTGAAAGCGGCACTAAAGCAGGCGAATTTGGAATTCCGACAGCTGCTCCAGGCAGATAAACAAAATTAGATCCGTAAGTGTTTGTTCTGTCTTTATGACGGTATTTTGCACCGAATTTCAGGTTTACTTTGGAACTGGCTTCTACTTTTAAATTAATTTGCCCGATCTGGTCTCTTTCACTGTTATCAAGCTGAGCAATTACCAGCTGGTTTAATAGTAGTTTTGAAGGATCCATCACTTCGTTTGGATTTGCAATACCAGTTTCGAAGTGATCTACGGTACCGCCGACTCCGTTTGGAGAATCAAATCCCCAGTAACGTTTTCCATCACTGGAAAGATCATTGAAACCACCTGTTATTTTCTGGCGGAAAGTAGCAATAGGAAGTCCTTTGTTGCTTGAAGTTGGAGGAGTGTCTAAGTAATATTCTGATTTATGATTGCTGTAGCTCCAGTCCAGTTTAAATTTTTCACTCATTTGATGTTCACCACCCACTTCAAAACCATTTAAAGCTGTTTGATAATGAGAATATCTGTAATTGTATTGAAAACGAGAATTGGTATAATCAATATAAGATTCATAAACAGGACGAATGTCATCAAATTTATTTGCCATTCCTCTAAAGAATATTTTATCAGATGGAGTAAGTTTATATTCAGCACCTACATTTAATCCTTTCGTTTCACGCTCTCCCATATAGCGTTTAAAAAGAACGGTATTAAGAGATTTTTTCTGTTCAACAACAGCAGCACCAGTATTATAAGTTGCAGCAAATTCATCAGATCCCCATTGTCTGCTCCAGATTGCCCCAGAAACAATTACTCCCAATTTGTTATTAAAGAATCGGTCTCCATAAGTTACAGAAGCATTGTAAGTACCGTTTTCACTGAATGTATTGTAACCTCCGGCCGCGCTGACATTCAAAACACGTTTTGATGGGGCTGTGCGTGTAATAAAATTGATAGACCCTCCAATGGCATCTCCTTCCATATCTGGGGTAACAGCTTTTGCAACCTGTACATATTGAATCATTTCTGAAGGAACGGCATCTAAAACTGATGAACGATTTCCCATAACATTAGAACTCGGAAGACGATTTCCGTTAAAGAGGGTAGAAGTCCATGCAAAAGGAGTTCCCCTGACCGTTGCCTGATCGGCCTCTCCATGATAACGTGCTACGGCAACACCCTGCATACGCTGTACTGCTTCGGCGGCATTACGATCTGGTAATTTACCAATAGCATCGGCCGCCATTACATCCATTATGGCAAGCGAATTTTTCTTGATGCTGTAAGCTTTTGCCTGAGAAGGAGCCATGGTTCCTTTTACCACAATTTCTTTTAGTGCTGCTGAGCCGTCTGGTGTCATTTGAATCAGCCCCAAATCATTTATTCCTTTTGCCAGATTTACAGTTATCGATTTTGTTTCAAATCCAATATAGCTGATCTCAATAACAGCTTCTCCTTCGGTTGGTGCTGTAAGGGTGAAAGCACCCTGCAGATCTGAAACTGCCGAGTTATTAAATGTTTTTCCAGTAATGTTAGCTGTAGGCAGTGTTCCTGCATCGCTTGTAACAACTCCTTTTATGGTCTGTGCATTATTCGATACGATAGAACCAATTGTTAGTGCAGCAGTGAAAAGTATTTTTTTAAATATCTTTTCCTTTTTAAACAAAGATTTTAAAATAATTTTAGGTGTCATGTTTTGTAGTTTTTCTGCAAAGATTGCTTCGATTTAAACTAGCAAACGACTTTGTCGATCTAGAACTACTTTTAGAAAGTGTCAATCTTTTGATTAGGCTGTAAGATGTTTATTTTTAGTGTTTTAATTTTTGTTATTAAATTGTTACGAATCAATTATTTCGCATTTAATAAACATTAAATTAACAGCCTCATGGTACTTTAGCACAAAGATTTTAAGATGAAATACATTATTGCAATAGGAATTTTTCAGGCGCTGTTAGCCGCAGTATTACTTTTAAGAAGCAGGTACAGAAAAAATGCAGATGATTTGCTGATATCTCTCGTAGTATGCATTGGGCTGCATCTTTCTATAAAATTTTTCATTTTTACTTTTGTGGAGGATCAGCAGGTTTTAAATATGATGAATACCTTTATCGGGTTCTGCTACATTCCATTATTGTACCTCTATACCTTAAAAACAATCCGTCCTGAATTTGTAACTGCTTCAAAATGGTATCTTTTTATTCCGTTTATTATCGGTGCTATAGGTTATTTTTCTACTGTGTGCGTTTTATCAGTAACATCCCCAAAAGCTTATTTAGTGCTGTATTGGTACAATACAATTAGTCTTTACACACTGCTTCCACTGGATATTATTTTTTCATGCGGCATCATTTACCTGGCGATGAATAAGCTGCCAAGAAACAGTCAGGAGAAAAAGTTAGTTGTCCAGCTTGCTTCTCTTTTTTTATCTGTTGGGGTTTTAGGAGTCTTGTTTGTAATTTTCAACTCTTTCTTCGACTCTTCAAATTATTTGTGCCGATCTATAATTTATACTCTTCTTATTGTCATTACAATTAGAATAATAAATTATAAATATGGGGCAGTAACAGAAACTGAAATGCTTTTATCTTCTGGAAATTACAATGGTGATGAGATTACTACTGAAATGGAGCCAAGCAGTGTAAGTAATTTTGTATTGGATCCGATTGAAAATATTCAGAGAGAAGAAAGAGAGATATCCGTACCTCAAAAGAGAAAAGAAATATTAAGCCAGAGTGAAATGTTTAAGATACTGCTGAAACTTGAAAAAGCAATGGAAAACGAGCAGTACTATGTGGACAGCGAACTCACGCTTGATAAACTTGCAAAACTTACGAACGTCAATAAATATCATATAAGTGAGACATTAAATCATTTTGTAAATAAGTCTTTTTATACTTTCATAAATGAATACAGAATCGAATATGTAAAAGAAAAACTTAAAAGTTTATCAGAAAAAAATAGCAGTATTACTATTTTGGAATTGGCGTATGAATCTGGTTTTAATTCTAAATCATCCTTTAACAGATATTTTAAAGAGATAACTACATACACGCCTAGAGAATACCTGAATTTAATTGCGGCAGAAGTTTTAACGACTTAGAAGAACTCTGTTGTTTTGCAGTATTTTAGAATTATTACTTTGAAGTTTAATTTTTTTAGAAAAAATACAGCTTTAGTTTTTTCTGTATTTTTGTTTACATATGAATTAGTCGAGAGTTGGAAAATTGAACAATTAAGAAGATGGTTAAAAAATATTCGGTTTTACTATGTCTGTCCATTTCCTTGATTTTGATGGTAATAGCGGCCTCACTTTATCCTGGCGGCTCATTGTTTGACAAGAATTCCATAGGGTTTGGCTGGTCAAAAAATTTCGTAAGCAATTTATTTGCTGCAAAAGCGATAAATGGTTCAGAAAATCCCGGCAGGATCTGGGCAGTTATTGCGATGGCATTCCACTCGGCGGGTTATGGGATTTTTTTTATCAATATGTCAAAAAAAATACCTTCTGTACAATGGGCCAAAATTTTAAAATTTATTGGCATCGTTAACATAGTATTTATTTTCTTAATTGCAACGCCCTTGCATGATCTGGGAACCATATCGATCGTTTTAACATTGTTTGGTCTCTTTACAATTACGATATATATTCTAAAGTCAAAACTTCATTTCCTTAAATTCTGCTGTATTTTATGCTTGTTGACCTTTTACTGTTTCTTTTTTCTATTTGGATTTGGTTATTTGGGTTTGGCAGTCATAATGCAAAAAGTATATAATGCAAGCGCAATAATATTAGTTTTGGCATTGGAGTACTTTACCAACTATGAGGATTTTAAAGAAATCAAATCGGCAGGTCAAAAAATATAAGATTGGGTATTAACAAATACAGCGCATACCGATAGATTTCCTGCAGATTACCTCTTTCGAACGATAAATTTCCTTTCCTGATTTTCCTGATTTCGAGTCCAATTTACACGTGTGTTAGAATAGTTTAAATATTTTTTAAAGCTCCATTAAATCAATTTTAAACTCATGATAAATTTTTATTTATTCAATAAATTTTGATTTTATGTGCATTTAATTTATATAAAAATAATAATTGATGAATTAAGTTTAATGAATTTGTAAATTTTATTTTATTGAATCATTTTTTTTTATATTTTTGGTTAAATAAAATCTACTGTTTTGATTTCTAGGAAAATAAATAAAATTTTAAAAACTAAATCTCTTACTTTAAGAGGTCTTCAGCCTATTTTTAATTGTTGAAGAAAATTGTTACGGACCTTTGCTTTTAAAAGCTTCTCGTTTACAATTTAGTTATTTTATTTTTAATTTTCTCAACTACAAAAAATGAACTATAATAACTTAGCACTCGTTTGTATTGATTGCAAATCACTTTATTTAAAAGGGTTGCAGCCAATATTCAATTGTTGAAAATAGCTTTCTTCATACTTAAAGTTTTCAATATATTAATTTCTACTTTCTACTTTGGAAATTGTATTGAAAACTAATATTCCATTTTATTAATTTTTAAAAGATTGGAAAATACAATTTTCAATAGCATTTAAAATTCTGTAAACATTGTTGTAATATGTTTTAAACATGTTGCAACAGTATAATTTGCGATTTTAGGACTATTGTTAGTTTTTAAATTTTAACATTAAACAAAAAACATATTATGAAAAATATTTACAATATCAAGAAGAATTATTTGAATATAGTATTATTTCTATTCACAATAAATTTTGCCTACTCACAAACTTATACAAGCTGGATAACAGGAAGTACTTCGGATGTTAACACCACAACTACAGGAGGTACATGTTTAATGGGAGGCGGAACGGATAATGATGATGCAATAAAATGGATGATACAAAAATCAGGTGGCGGTGATTTTGTTGTCATTAGATCTGCAGGTACAGGAGCTTACAATGATTATATCTATGGATTGGGAACAGTAAATTCTGTAGAAACAATTTTAATAGATACTAGAGCAAAGGCCAGTATTGCAGAAATTGCGACAAAAATCAGAAATGCTGAAGCTTTATTTATTGCAGGTGGAGATCAAGCTACTTATGTATCTTATTGGAAAGATACTCCGGTCGAAGACGCTATAAATTATCTTATAAACACAAAGAAAGTACCTGTTGGAGGAACCAGCGCTGGATGCGCTATTCAAGGTAAATATTATTATAGTGCTGCAAATGCAAGTGTTACATCAGCTCAAGCCTTGGCCAATCCATATAATTCAGATATGACCATTGGAGCAAATGATTTTCTAAACAATCCAATACTGGCTAATGTAATTACTGATACACATTATAATAATCCGGATCGCAGAGGTAGGCAAACCGCTTTTATTGCCAGAATGTGGAAAGATTTGGGTGCGGGATTGAATGCAAAAGGAATTGGGGTTTATGAAAAAACGGCAGTTTGTATTGACCAAAATGGTATTGCTAAGGTTTTTGCTCCGGCAAGCGCAAACTATGCTTATTTCTATCAATTTGATACCAGTTCGTTACCAGAAACCGTGACTTCAGGTTCTGCTTTAACTTGGAACAATAACGGAAAAGGAGTAAAGATCATCAAAATTGAAGGGGATAGTACAGGGTCTACCACACTAAATTTAAACGATTGGACGACGGTTTCAGGATCTAAAGCAAGTTATGGAGTGATTAAAGTAGTTAATGGGACTTTAACAGAAACATTAGGTACTGCACCATCAGGCTGTCCTATGCCTACAAATTTAACTGTAGGCAGCATAACAACTAATTCTGCAATCCTTAACTGGGCGGGTACTGCAACAAATTATACTGTTAAATATAAGACAAATAGTTCATCAACTTGGACAACACTTAGCGCTACAACAGCAACTTCGGTTAATTTAACAAGTTTAAATACCAATACTGTTTATAATGTTGAAGTTTATGGCAATTGCACAAGCGGTTCTTCTCTAGCTGCAACGATAAACTTCACCACAACATCTGGAGGGGGCGGTACAGTGACCTATTGTTCTTCCGCCGGAAGTGATGCCAGTAGAGAATGGATTAAAAAAGTAGCAATTGGCAGTATTAGTAATTTAAGTAATTCAAATGGAGGTTATGCTGATTTTTCTTCACAAGTAGCTAACATCTCTAAAGGAACCGCGACCACTTTGACATTGACTCCTGGATTTAGTGCAACGAGAAAATTATACTGGAAAGTATTTATTGATTTAAATAATAATGGTGCATTTACCGATTCGGGAGAAGAGGTATATTCTATTTTCAGTAGCTCCACTTTAACACCTCAAATCACAATACCGGCATCAGCCGTAAATGGAAACATAAGAATGCGGATCATAGTAAGTTATAATTCAATTACATCTTCTTGCGGTACTTATACTTATGGCGAAACAGAAGATTATACATTGAATGTTTCAGGCGGAACTGCAAAATTTAAGGAAATTAAAAATATAGAAGTAACGAATAGTCCAATAGTAATTTACCCAAATCCGACTGTAGATATCCTTAAAATTGATTTTGCAGTGGCAGAAAAAGAAGATATTCAAGTTTCTATTTATGATCTTAATGCTTCGCTTTTAAAAACAATTAACATTAAGGGGAATCCTGGTGAAAACAGTTTAGATGTGAATGTTTCAGATCTAAAAGCGGGTCAATACTTACTTTCTATCAGAAAGGGCGACCAAGTCGTAAAACGTTCTAAATTTATAATATCAAATTAATTTTTTTGTTTTTTAAAGCATTCCGCAGATAATGACAAAGCAATCAATTTTCATACTTCTTTTTTAGAATTATTTATTTTGATATTGGGAAACTATTTTTCAAATGAATATGTTTCCCAATATTAGATTTTTAGAAAATCCTTTTGTTTTATTTGGCAGGAATCTTAAAATTATAAAGAAAAATCATTATAAAAACTAAAAGGGTAAATAAAATTTAATTAAAAGTGTGGTTTTTATCTTTTAATTCATTTTTTTTTCTACTTTTAACATCAAATAAAATCAGTCTCTTTTGATTTCAGGAAAAGCAAATACAATCATAAAAACAAAATCTCTTACTTTAAGAGGTCTTCAGCCTATCTTTAATTGCTGAATAAAATTGATATTTATACACCACCGTTCTGGAGTGTTTGATATCATTATTGTATTTTTTTATTTTCTCAACCAAACTAACCCAAACCAAATGAATTTTACCAATTTATCAAACCGCTGTATTGATTGCAAATCACTTTATCTAAAAGGTTTGCAGCCAATATTTAATTGTTAAAGTTTCCCTTCTTCGTTTACAGATTTTTATGCCAAAACGCTTCATTTTCATGAATAGTTAAGGTATTTCTATTGTCAATTTTATTAAATTTTAAATCAAGAAAATGAAACTAAACAATAAACTAAAGCTAATTGTTGTGTTGTTATCATGCATTTCAACATACGCTCAAAAAACTATAAAAGGAACTGTTGTAGACAAACAATCCAATATTCCCATGGCAGGTGTCAATGTTATTGCGCCTAATTCAAAAGCAAGTGCAATTACAGATTTTGATGGAAAATTTGAACTTCAAATACCTGATAACAGCAATTTAATAGAACTCTCTTATATCGGATTTCAAACTCAAAAAGTAATTATAGATGGAAAATCCAATTACACTATTTTTATGACATCGGGTCAAGGCCAAAGTCTAGATGAAGTGGTGATTATTGGTTACGGAACACAATCTAAAAAGGATGTAAGTTCGAGTGTACAATCTATAAAAACAAAAGACCTGCCTCAGGGAACCTCGTCAAGTTTTGAAAATAGTCTCCAGGGGCAGACTCCAGGGGTGAATATTAGTTCATCTTCGGCTACACCTGGAAGTGCTGTGAGTGTTAATATCCGTGGTGTATCTTCTATTTCGGCCAGCAGCCAGCCTTTATACATAATAGACGGAATTCCAATAGTATCTCGAAATAATTCAGCCTTGAATGCTAATATACAGCCTGTTAATCCTTTAGCGGATTTGAGCCCAAATGACATTGAATCTTTTACAATTTTAAAGGATGCCGCGGCTGCAGCTATATATGGATCAAGAGGTGCTAATGGTGTAATTTTAATTACTACCAAAAGAGGTAAAACTGGTGCAAGTATTGTCGATGTTAATTACTATACTTCTTTTGCTCAAATTTCAAAATATCCAAAAATGGTAGACAGCGAGAAGTTTAAAAAATTTTTTAATACCGCTGCAGAATTTGACGGACTAGGTTCTGATTATTTTGATTGGATTGATACTTCAAAAGGAATCAACACCAATATCTATGATGAAATTTTCAGAGTGGGTGTAACGCAAAATTTAGATCTTAGTGTTAAAGGCGGAAGCGAAAAAACAAGTTATTACTTAAGCGGAAATTATTATAATCAGGAAGGAATTCAATTGGGGCAAGGCTTTAAGAGATTAAGTGCTCGTATGAATCTGGATCATAATATTAATGAAAAGTTTAAAATTGGAAACACTTTTTTTATAACTAGAAGTAATCATCAGCGAACAATTGGAGAAAATGATGAATATGGAGTTGTAATTAATGCGCAGGGATGGGATCCTACAAAACCAATTTATGATGATAAAGGGAATTACACCAATCCATTCAAATACAATACTTGGTGGCCTCTTGAGAATCCTGTTCAAATTGCCAAAGAATATAAAAACAACTCTCAATCGACACGTGTACAGGGAACAGCATATGTGGAATGGAAAATTATTCCAGATTTAAAATTTAAGTCTGCTTTTTCATTAGAATATTCCGACTTAGTTGAGGATTCTTACGTTCCGTCTGGCACAAATAAATCTAAAACAGGTGAAGGTATTTTTGCGACTTATGAAGAAACCAACTGGCTTTTGGAAAATACTTTAAACTACAATAAACAGTTTGGCGAAAAGCATAATTTCGGAGCAATTTTAGGCTGGACAATACAAGAAAATGAAACACGTTTTTCAGATCAGTCTGGTGTAGGATACGCTACTAACACAACATCTAGTATTTCAGCGGCAAGTACAATTATTGCGAGTACGTCTGGTAGAAATCAATACGGATTGCAGTCTTTTTTTGCTAGAGCTAATTATGTTTATGATGATAAATATATAGCATCATTTACGGTGAGAGCTGATGGTTCTTCCCGCTTTGGAGAGAACAACCAGTATGGCTATTTTCCGTCAGGATCACTAGCTTGGAGAATTAATAAAGAGAAATTTTTCAAAATTGAAAGTATTTCTGATTTTAAAATCAGAGCCAGTTACGGACTGACAGGGAATCAGGAAATTGGTTCAAACTGGAGAGGAACTTATACTTTGAATGCTAATTATAATGGAGTTCCCGGAATAGCTCCTAATCGATTAGAAAATCCAGACTTGGGATGGGAAAAAACAAAACAGCTCGATATTGGATTAGATTTTGGATTGTTTAAAAACCGAATCAATTTTACGGCAGATTATTTCAACAAACAAACAGATGATCTTTTATTGCAGGCTAAAGTTTCGGGACTTACAGGCTTTAACTCCGTTTACCAAAATGTTGGGGCTATAGAAAATAAAGGATTCGAATTTGGAATTAATGCTGCTGTCTTTGATGGAAATGATTTTAAATGGAATACAGGAGTAAATTTTACGCTGCTTGACAACAAGATTAAAAAATTAATCAATGATGGAGAAGAAGTAGGAAGAAATCATATTCTTAAAGAAGGACAAGAGGTTAGTACTTTATATTTAATTAAATTTTTGGGTGTAGATCCTCAAACTGGAGACGCAAAATTTGATGACGTGAATAAGGATGGAATTATTGATTTCTCTGACAGGCAGATTGTTGGCGGTGCATTACCAACTTATTTTGGCGGATGGAGCAATAATTTTACATACAAAGGATTTACCTTAACAGCAAACTTCGTATTCTCTGGAGGAAATAAAATATTCAATCAAAGCCGACATGTTTATGATAATTATGGTTATACAAAAAGCGGCATCCCTTATTCTAATATAAGCGAAAGAGTATATGATAATTATTGGAGAACGCCTGGGCAAATTACCGACGTACCAAGACCATCAACAAAAGATGGGCAAATGCAGCGTTTTAGCACGCAGTTTTTGGAAGACGGTGATTTCATAAGATTGAAAACGTTAAGTCTTGCTTATAAACTGCCCTCTAATGTTATTCATAAAATTGGTTTAAATAGTCTTTCTCTTTACGTACAAGCTCAAAATTTGTTTACCATAACAGATTATTTAGGTTTTGATCCTGAGGTTTCTACAAATACTTCAAGTCAGCAAGATTTAAACAGCATGCAAGGGGAAGATTTTGGAACTCTAGGTCAGGCGCGCACTTTTACATTAGGACTAAGTACAACATTTTAAATTTTAAAATCATGAAAAATAAAAAGATATATATATTCTTGTCTATGCTGCTTGCCTTTACCGTTTTAGGATGTGACGATGTATTAGACACTAAATTAGATGATGAAATTCCAGCGGCAACTGCAATAACTGATAATATTTCATTAAAGGCAGCAGCTGTCGGATTATATGATGTGATGCAAAGCGGCACTTACTATGGAGGTGAATTTATATTGGCTCAGGAATTAACAGGCGGTAATGCTGATGCGACAGGCTTTCAGGAACGTTTTACACAATTAGACAATGCTATTGTCCCTCCCTCAAATGCTTATATTCAAAGCAATTGGGTAAATGTTTATTCTCTTGTTAATGCCAGTAATTTGATTTTGCTAAAAATGGAAGAGCTTCAGTTACAAGATGATAATTCTAAAGGAACTGCACTTTTCTGCAGGGCATTAGGGCATTTTGATGCGCTGCGTCAATTTGGACAATTTACAGATCTAAACTCAAAATATGGTGTTCCTGTTTCAACTAAATATTTGGATGCAAAAGCGGCAGCCGAAATTTCCAGGTCTACTGTTGCAGAATCTTATCAGCAGATAATCTCAGATTTAAAAGAAGCTATCGGAATTTTGAAATATGACAGTGCTAGATTTTTTATTACAAAAGCAGCAGCCGAGGCTTTACTTGCAAGGGTTTATTTATATCAAGGTGATTATGATAACGCTATATTGTACGCCACTAAAGTGATCAGCAATAGTACTTATAAATTAAATACAAAATTTAATGATATTTATGATGTTGAAGGTTCGTCTGAAGCTATACTGGAGTTACAGTTTTTAGGTATTGACGGTAATAGTTTAACCGAATATTTATCAGTTTCGCCTCCAGAGGTTTCTGCCAACTACAATAATTTCTTCAAAGCAATGGACGCTGATAACGATCCAAGAAGCTATAAATATTATAATTCAGGAAAAGAAGTTTTTTGTGATAAATATGGAACCCGTGACAGCGAGATAGATGGAAATGCAATTATCCTCAAACTTTCAGAAATCTATTTAATCCGCGCAGAGGCACTGGCAAAGAAAGACCCGCAAAATTTAACTTTAGCTTTGGCTGATTTAAATGTGGTTCGTCAAAGATCGCTGCCTGCTAAACCTTACACTTTGGCGGAAATTCCAAATCTAGATGCTTTTATTAATGTTCTCATTGAAGAAAACAAAAGAGAATTAGGCTTTGAAGGACATCAGTGGTTTACTATAGTTCGATTAGGAAAGGCATCTTCAATTTTAAATATTCCTGCCTTTAGAACAACTTATCCGATTCCGCAAAATGAAATTACGATTGCTCGCGGCAAATTAGAACAAAATCCAGGATATTAAAATCAAAATAAGAAGCTGCTACTGCGGAATCCATCAATAAATGGTATTTCGCCAGCAGTCTTCTTTCAAATCAAAAAAAAGAAAAAAGAAAAAAGAAATGACAAATAAAAAAACCTTTGCACTTTGTATACATGGAGGTGCCGGTGTAATAACTCCTGAGAATTTATCACAAACAGACAAAAATAAAATAAAAAATGACTTAATTCTTGCCCTGAATGCAGGAGAAGCAATTTTAGCAGAAGGAGGCAATGCTGTTGATGCTGTTAGTGCTGCTGTAGTAGTTTTAGAGAATAGTATCCATTTTAATGCAGGAAAGGGAGCGGTTTATTCTCGTGAGGGCAAACATTTACTGGAAGCGTCAATAATGGATGGTGCTACTTTAGAGGCTGGAGCGGTAGCGAACAGTATGAAAATTAAAAACCCTATTTTATTTGCCAAAAGCTTATTAGCAAATAAAGATATTATAATGATTTCAGGCGAGGCTGCGGATAGTTTGGCAGAACAAACTAATCATGAATTAGTGGATAACCATTATTTTGACACTGATTTTAGAAAAGAACAATTTTTGGAGGCGAAAAAAATTTCTGAAACAGCAAGTTTTTTGGATCATACCAATTTAAAGATGGGAACTGTTGGCGCTGTTGCTATTGACAGAAATGGTAATATAGCTGCAGCAACTTCAACTGGAGGTATGACCAATAAATTGGATGGACGTATTGGTGACTCTGCAATTATCGGTGCTGGTACTTACGCCAATAATAAGACTTGCGGCGTGTCCTGTACAGGTGTTGGAGAATATTTTATCAGGGCCACAGTCTCTTCAATGGTTTCAAATTTAATGGAATTTGGGAAAATGTCTCTTGAGCAGGCAACTGAAGTAACCATCAAAGGCCATTTGACAAAGCTTGGAGGAGAAGGAGGACTTATCGCAATTGATAAGGATGGCAATGTTAATTTTTCTTATAACTCGGAAGGAATGTATCGAGGATATGTGAGTGAAAAAAATAGTGAGAAGAAAGTGTTTATCTGGGATCTGGAAGAAAAAATTTAATGTCAAAAATGAAAACTTTCAAACAATTAGCAATGATAATTTTATTACTAAGTTTATCATGCAAATCAAAACAAAATAAGTCTTTCAAACAAGATAATTTACCAGCAGGCAAAATTGTAAAAAATACAGCCAAAGGAAACTTATTTATAATTGGAGGCGGTAAAATATCTAAATCACTGATTAAGGAATTGATAAGCACTAGTAATTTGAAAGATAACGATTTTATTGTAATACTTCCAATGGCAAGCGAGGAGCCAGACTCTGCGTCATACTATGCTAAAAAAAGTTTTGTTGACGTAGGGATCAATGCGGATAAAATAAAAACATTTAATTTAAAAAAAGAGCAGCAAAGCATTTATCAGATTGATTCTATAAAAAGAGCATCCTTAGTTTACATTACTGGCGGTGACCAAAATTTATTTATGTCCCAAATTCTTCACACACCAGCATACCAAGCCATACACACCGCATACCAAAATGGTGCGACAATTGCTGGAACAAGCGCTGGCGCTGCTGTAATGAGCAGGGAAATGATAACTGGTATTGAGTATAAACATTCTCAGTACACTGGTAACTTTCGAACTATTGAGTCAGAAAATTTTGAGATTAAAGAAGGACTTGGACTAATGCCCTCTGCAATCATAGATCAGCACTTTATTTACAGGATGAGAATGAACAGGCTCCTTTCAGTTGTTTTAGAGCATCCTGATAAAAAAGCAATTGGTATTAATGAATCAACTGCCCTAATTGTTCATGGTGACTCAGCAGTAGTTTCTGGAGAATCACAAGTTATCATTTTAAAAAACTCGAATAAAAATAGTATTAAAACAAAAGATGGTCTTTTGGGCGGTGAAAATATTCTTATAGACATTCTTCTACCTGGAGAAAAATTTAAACTTTAAAAAAATGAAACTATTACAAAAATTTCCAGATACAATCACTATCATTTTAGTGATCACTATTCTTTTTATTGGTTTAACCTGGGTTATTCCTGCGGGAGAGTTCGATAGGTCACACGGGAACAATACTGAGAAGATTATTGCAGGTTCGTACAAACATGTAGCGGCATCTCCTCAAGGAATTAAAGCTTTTTTAGAAGCTCCGATTAAAGGTTTTATTTCCGCATCGCAAATTATTGCTTTTGTATTTTTGGTTGGAGGTGCTTTTTCTATTATAAATTTGACAGGTGCCATAAATGCTGGACTTTTTAATGTAATTGAGTTCAGTCAAAAAAAGCCAAAACATAAAATTTTCATTATTCCTTTTTTAATTATATTGTTTTCTTTTGCTGGAGCTACTTTTGGATTGAGCGAAGAAATTTTAATATTTATTTTAATTACCGTACCCATGGCAAAAGCGATGGGTTATGATGCTATTGTTGGTGCCGCTATTCCAATTGTTGGCACTGGTGTTGGTTTTGGAGGAGCCTTTAGTAACCCATTTACTATTGGTATTGCACAAGGTATTGCACAAATTCCAATTTTTAGCGGGATGGAATATAGGATTTTTGTATGGTTTGTTTTGACAACCTGTGCCTGCACTGTAATCACTCACTATGCAATAAAGATCGAAAAAAATCCCGAGAAAAGTCTATTATTTGGCAGTACTGATGAGAAAGAGAAAAGCAGTCTTGAGGTATCAGATTTTAAATTAGACGGTTCAAGAAAAATAATTTTATATGCACTTTTTGCTTCAATTATCATATTAATTTATGGGGTGAGTAATTATGATTGGTACATAAACGAAATTGCTGCTTTATTTTTGGCATTAGCAATTTTTGTTTCCATTATTTACAGAATGTCTATGTCAAAAGCGATAGATGCTTTTGTATCTGGAGCTAAAGATATGATGACTGCAGCTTTGGTAATTGGATTGGCTAAAGGACTATTAATCATTGCGCAGGAAGGCAAAATTATTGACACAATACTTAATTCAATTGTATCAATAACGCAGGACACGCCCAAAGCTATATCCGCCGAATGTATCTTTTTTTTCCAATCATTTTTAAACTTTTTTATTCCTTCAGGATCAGGACAAGCTTCTTTAACGATGCCTATTATTATTCCTATTTGTGATGCATCAGAAATAAGCAGACAAATGGCTGTGCTTACTTTTCAATTAGGTGATGGTTTTACTAATCTTATCATTCCCACAAGCGGGGTTACAATGGGAGCGCTTTCTTTGGCGAAAATACCCTATAGTAAATGGTTTAAATGGATGCTGCCTAGAATGTTGGTGTTTTTAATAGCGTCTATGCTGCTGATTCTCCCTCCTTTATATTTATTTAATTGGTAAAATCATAGTAAAATGAAAACAATTACGATAACTTTTCTGCTGATTTTAAGCGGTTGTTCTTCTGAAAATAATCAGGAAAATTCAGTTCAACAAAAACCAGAAGTAAAAAACTACATGTCTTATTTTACAGGAAATAAAGTAGATAAAATTACTGTTCCAGAAGGCGGAATCTGCTTAATGGGAGGAGCCACCGAAAATGATGAAGCAATGAAATGGTTTCTAAAAAGGGCAGCTGGCGGAGATGTTTTGATATTAAGAACTTCGGGATCCGATGGTTATAATTCGTACTTACACTCTTCTTTAGGTGTTGCCGTTAATTCTGTTGAAACCATTGTCTTTAAGACTGCTGCAGCGAAGTCAGATAAGTATATATTGGATAAAATAAATAATGCTGAGGCGATATGGTTTGCAGGCGGAGATCAATGGGAATATATTTCGTATTGGAGAAATACTCCAATTTCAGAAGCAATTAATAAAGCTATTAAAAGAAAGGCAGTTGTAGGCGGAACCAGTGCTGGAATGGCTATTCAGGGTGATTTTTATTTTTCGGCTCAAAACGGCACGATAACTTCTCAAGAAGCTTTATTGAATCCTTATGATACTAAAATTGCACTATCAAATGATTTATTTTTAGATAATGCAATATTAAAAGATGTAATTACCGATACGCATTATGATAACCCCGATAGAAAAGGAAGGCACGTGACTTTTTTAGCTCGAATTATAAATGATTATAAAGTAGAAGCTAAAGGAATTGCGTGTGATGAATACACATCGGTATGTATCGACGAAAAAGGAATTGCAAGAGTCTTTGGCAATTATCCTGCAAGGGAAGATATCGCATACTTTATAGTACCAAATACAGAAATTCCAGATAACAAGCCAGAAATTTGTAAGCCTAACACTCTATTAGAATGGAATCGGAATGCAGCTGCAATTAATGTTTATGAAATTAGAGGAACTAGTACAGGAGTCAATACATTTAATTTGAATAATTGGAAGGATGGAGTAGGAGGCATATGGAAAAAATGGTTTGTAGAAAGTGGTAAACTAAAAGAATAAGAACCTAAAGAAAAATGCATTTTAATGAAAGATGAACCATTTTTGTCTTTAAAATATAATAAAGTTATGTTGCAATTAAATGTAAAGAACGAAACGTCAAGACTGCGTGCCGTAGTTTTGGGTTCTGCCGTTCATAATGGGCCGACTCCTTCATTAGAAGAAGCCTATGATCCTAAATCATTGGAACATATTAAAGCCGGAACATATCCTGTCGAAAAAGATATGACTGCTGAAATGGATGCTTTTAATGCTGTGTTTCAAAAGTATGATGTAACTGTTTACCGCCCCGAATTGATAGAAAACTACAATCAGATTTTTGCAAGAGATATTGGATTTGTAATTGATGATGTTATTATAAAATCGAATATTTTACCAGACCGCGAGCGTGAACTGGATGCCATTCAATATGTAATTGATCAAATAGATCCTTTAAAAGTCGTGCGTCCGCCGGAAGAAGTTCATATAGAAGGCGGAGATGTTATGCTCTGGAATGATCATATTTTTATAGGTACCTATAAAGGAAGCGATTACAAAGATTATATAACTGCACGAACAAATATGCATGGCGTCAATTTTATAAAAGAATTATTTCCAAATAAAATTGTAAAAGAATTTGATCTGGTTAAATCCAAATTAGAAGCCCGCGACAATGCATTACACTTGGACTGTTGTTTTCAGCCGGTTGGAAAAGACAAAGGAATAATCTATAAAAGAGGTTTTCGTGAAGAAGCAGATTATCTGTATTTGGTAAATTTATTCGGGAAAGAAAATTTATTTCATATCGAAAGAGAAGAAATGTACAATATGTTTTCCAATGTATTTTCGATTGATAAAGATATTGTGGTTTCTGAGAAAAATTTTACCCGATTAAATAACTGGCTTCGTTCAAACGGATTTACTGTGGAAGAAATTCCCTATGCTGAAATTGCAAAGCAGGAGGGTTTGTTGAGATGTTCAACCCTTCCATTAATTAGAGACTAGAAAAATAAGTTTCAAGTTTCAGGTTTCACGATTAAAACTTGAAACCTGAAACCTGAAACAAAAAAGATAAATAAAATGAGACAAACAACAAATGCAATCGTAATGATTCGTCCAGTTGCTTTTAGAATGAATGAGCAGACGGCTGTAAATAATTATTACCAAAAAGTATTAGACGGATTATTGCCAAGTACTGTAAATGCTAAAGCCCAGCAGGAATTTGATGCTTTTGTTGAGAAACTGAGAGCTGTTGGCGTTGATGTAACGGTTATTGAAGATACTTTAGAAACAGATACCCCGGATAGTATTTTTCCAAACAACTGGGTTTCGTTTCATGAAAATGGGGATGTAGCCCTTTATCCAATGTTTGCTGAGAACCGCCGCCAGGAACGCCGCGAAGATATTTTAGATGCTCTAGAAGAAAAAGGATTTGAGATTACTAATATAATGGATTATACTTCTGCAGAAGAGGATGGTATTTTCTTAGAAGGAACAGGAAGTTTATTATTAGATAGAGCAAACGGAAAAGCTTACTGTGCTTTATCCCCGAGAGCAGATGAAGAGTTATTTATAGAATTCTGCGAAGATTTTGATTATGCCCCTGTAATTTTTGAAGCTTTTCAGACTGTTGACGGCGAGCG
>NZ_SODX01000003.1:0-416724 GCF_004366435.1 Flavobacterium sp. S87F.05.LMB.W.Kidney.N
TTTTCTCCCGGCTGCGGCCGGGAGAAGAAACTTTCTAAAATATATTTACTTTTCTTTATCTCAGTATGTTAAAATATTTGCCCGTCGCGGGCAGTCTTTAAGTCGAAAGATTAAAGAGTAAAGTCAAAGACTTTTACACTTTATGACCTTAGACTTTAGACTAAAAACCTTAAGGTGGTTATTGCGGCGGGGCTCACCTCTTCCCATCCCGAACAGAGTAGTTAAGCCCGCCTGCGCAGATGGTACTGCAGTATTGTGGGAGAGTATGTCGCCGCCTTTTTTTCAAAAACCCTGTTTCTGATCGAAACAGGGTTTTTTCGTTTTTATTGGTTTTTAGTTTAATGTAATTTCGGATTGTATTTATTGATTTTGAATCTAAATCCTGATTTATGCTTATGCCATTAGATTTTCTTGTCATTAACCTCATTTATAAATTTAATTACTCCATTCATAAAGATTTTTTGATCATCCCACATTGCTAAGTGGCTGCCATTTGGACAATATAAGTATCGTCCATTTTGAACTAATTTACTTTGTTCTTCCATAGCTTTTGGATCCATTGTGTCGTATTTGGCTCCTATCATTAAGGTTGGAATTATGATTTCATGTAATCTACTCTTAATATCCCATTTTGCTAATCTCCCGCTGATGCCAAATTCACTTGGACCTTGCATTAAGCTATAAATTTCTCCATTTATATGTTTGCTGGCACGATTTAATCCGTCTGGCCATTCTTTTAATCGGCACAAATGCTTTTTATAGAAATTGGGTATTAGTAATTCCATATATTTTGGATTATTGAAATCTTTTTTAACTTCTAAAGATCTTATTTGCCTAAGAATTTCTGGGTTCATTTGTTTTGCTAAAACCTCATCAGCATATTTTCCGTAATCTGGAGCACTTGCCATCATGTTAGAAACTAATAATCCTTTCATATTTTTTTGATATTTCAAGGCGTACTCCATTGCAAGAATTCCTCCCCATGAGTTTCCCAGAACATAAAAATTATCTTTATCTGCATTTATTGCTTTACGTACTTGTTCTACCTCATCGACAAATCGTTCAATTGTCCATAAACTACTATCTTTAGGCTGATCGCTGTAATAAGATCCCAACTGATCGTATTCATAAAATTCGAAGCCTTCTCGTTGAAAGAATGTTTCAAAACACTCCATATATTCATGCGTCATTGCAGGGCCGCCGTGTAGTAGAAGTATTTTGATTTTTGAATTATTTCCAAAACGTTTTGTCCAAACTTTAAATTCGCCAAGTGGAGTCTTTATTGGGATCATTTTTACTCCTGCAGATTCTACATCACCTTGATTGTAGCTGAAATAATTAGTAAGTTCATTCGATTGGTTTTCTTTTTTACAGGATGCTGTTAGTAAAAAAACTCCAAAGATCAGGATATAACGCATGGGTTTAAAATTTAGTAGTTTGAACTAATTTACAAATTATTTTCCATATCGATTTTTTTTCTTTTTTTGGTGAAATTGCAATGTATTAATCTTGTAATCAGTTGTATACATTGCATTTTAAAACACTAAAAAAATCTTAAATAGATTTGAATAAAAATTTTCTTGTAGTAAATTAGTAATACTATACTTAAATAAATCATTATGAAAACGAAAATATTTTTAGCCATAGGATTGTTAAGCTTAACAATCTCGGTCAGCGCACAGAAGAAGATCGAAGTATCAGAATTGCCAAAACCAGCTCAGGAATTTTTGAAAAAACATTTTAGCGAAACGACAGTCACAAGTGCTAGTAAAGATGCAGAACACGGTGAGAAAGGTTTTGAGGTAAAATTGCAAGACGGAACAGAAGTAGAATTCTGGAAGGATGGATCATATAGAGAAGTAGACGGCGGAGACAAACCAATTCCAACTGCTTTTATTTCAGATAATATTAAAGAGTATGTGTCAAAAAATTATCCGAATGAAAAAATTACTCATATTGATTATGGGCATAAAGATTTGGATGTGGATTTAACAAATGATATTGATTTGGAATTCACTAAAGAAGGTAAAATCCTTAAAGACAAAAAAAATGGCATAAAAGAAAAATAAAATTGATATTTACTATGCTTTGTTCGTCTAAAGTAAATCTTCAAATTAAAAGAAGGGCTTATTTTAGATGGACATTTTATTTTGAACCATTTCAGTAAAGCTAATCTTGGGAGAAAATAGTTTATATTTACATTTCTATTTTTTATTTCATGGAAGAAAATAAACATGTAACGATTTATGATATTGCTGAACGATTAAATTTGGCTACATCGACCATTTCACGGGCCTTAAAAGATCATCATACCATAAGTGATAAAACAATAAAGAAAGTGAAAAAAACTGCTGAAGAAATGGGATTTGTTCCTAATACTTTAGCAGCAGGTTTGCGAGGCAATAAAACCAGAACTATTGGTGTTTTGATTCCGACTGTTACTCAGCCATTTTTGTCATCACTAATTAGCGGTATAGAAATTACAGCTCAAAAGTCGGATTATACCGTAATTATTATGCAGTCGCATGATTCTTACGAAGAAGAAGTCAATATGGCTAAATCACTATACAGCAATCGTGTAAGTGGTGTGATTTGCTCTCTTGCAATGGAAACCAGAGATACAGCTCATTTTCATCAGTTTTCAAATAATAATATTCCGTTGGTATTTGTGGACAGGGTTCCTAAAGATTATAACACTTTTAGGGTTGTTATTGATAATTATACAGCAGGGTACAAAGCTACAAAACATCTTATAGAACAAGGATGTATTCGAATTGCTCATTTAACGGCTGGTTCAGAATTAGGTAATTTGTACAACGAAAGAAAAAGAGGTTATATCGAAGCTTTGAAAGATCATAATATAGAAGTTGAAGAAGAATTGATTATTAACTTGAATTCGGTTACTTACGAAGATGGTGTAAAAGCCAGCAATGCATTGTTTGATTTAAATCCAATTCCAGACGGTTTATTTGCACCTGGAGATATCCTGGCAGTAAGTGCTGTACAGACTGCAAAGAAACGAGGTATTAAAGTGCCAGAAGAATTCAAGGTAATTGGCTTTAATAACGATCCAATTTCACAGATTATTGATCCTAATTTATCTACAATTACACATCCCGCTGAGAAAATGGGAAAAGCAGCAGCTGATATTATTATCAAAAACCTGAAATCATCTAAAAATGATGATGCCAAGGAAATTACTTTTTTAAATACAGAAGTATTAGCTAGAGAATCTTCGCAGAAAAGTTAAAAATAGGATTTTAATACAAATTCAACCCAGTTAAAGCAGGATAGTTTTTATAATTATCCTGCTTTTATTTGTTATACTAATTATTTTTTGAAAAAAAGACAGCTAAAATTTTTTTCTTATATAACAATCTTATATTTTTACGCAACCGATTGCAATCAGTATTTTATTTCAGATAATGTATTTTTTAAATTAAAATTTTGTCAAATACTTTTATTAAGGAATTAAATATTGATTCTTTTAAAATAAAATTGTAAAGAATAAATTAAAACCAATGACTTCATTAAGATTTGTTTTCTTGTTTATTTTGATTTCCTTTTCAGCTTGGGCCCAAAAGGATTATAAATTGTGGCTTCAGTACAATGTTGTGAGCAATTCTGCAATTGCTTCAGAATATAAAAACAATCTTAAAAAAATTGTAGTCTTAGGAAATTCCGAAACCATAAAAATTGCTGAAAAGGAACTCAAAATAGGATTTTTAGATTTGTTCGGAAATATTCTTGAAATTAATTCGGATATAAAAGGAGAGAACAATTTAATAATTGGTTCACAATCGAGTTTAAATGCTGAAGTTAAAAAAGAAGTACAGTCTGATTTTGATAAAATAAATACAGAAGGTTTTATTATTAAATCTATTTCCCTTAAAAGCAAAAAACAAATCATTATTACGGGTAATAATGACATTGCAGTTTTGTACGGAGTTTTTAATTTCCTGAGAATATTGCAAACCAATAAATCAATCCAGAATTTAAATATTGTTGATTCTCCAAAAACAAATATCCGCATCTTAAATCATTGGGATAATCTCGACCGTACAATTGAAAGAGGTTATGCAGGATTTTCTTTATGGAATTGGCAGAAACTTCCTGATTTTATCGATCAGCGTTATATCGATTATGCAAGAATGAATGCTTCAATTGGAATTAATGGAACTGTTTTAAATAATGTGAATGCAAATGCTTTAATCCTGACCTCACAATATTTAGAAAAAGTTGAAGCTTTAGCGAATATTTTCAGGCCTTATGGAATTAAAGTATATTTAACTGCAAGATTTTCGGCACCAATTGAAATTGGAAAACTAAAATCTGCCGACCCCAAAGATCCTGAAGTGATGAATTGGTGGAAAAATAAAGCAAAAGAAATTTACAAACGAATTCCTGATTTTGGAGGGTTCTTGGTGAAAGCCAATTCAGAAGGTCAGCCTGGGCCTCAAAATTACGGAAGGGATCATGTTGATGGCGCCAATATGCTTGCAGATGCAGTTGCTCCTTTTGGAGGTGTAATTATGTGGAGAGCCTTTGTATATTCAGAACACGATACAAATGATCGTGCAAAACAGGCTTATGCCGAATTTCAGCCGTATGATGGAAAATTCAAAAAAAACGTAATTGTTCAGGTAAAAAATGGAGCAATTGATTTTCAGCCTAGAGAACCATTTCATCCTTTATTTGGTGCTATGCCAAAAACGCCTTTAATGATGGAATTTCAAATCACTCAGGAATATTTAGGATTTAGCACGCATTTGGTTTTTCTGCCCAAATTATTTCAGGAAGTTTTAGAATCAGATACGTATCAAAAAGGAAAAGGTTCAACCGTTGCCAAAGTTATAGATGGTACTTTATATGAAAATAAACTAACTGGAATTGCTGGTGTTGCCAATATCGGCAACGATTTGAACTGGACTGGGCATCCTTTTGCACAGGCAAATTGGTATGGTTTCGGAAGACTGGCTTGGAATCCGTATTTGGATTCAGAAACGATTGCCGATGAGTGGTTGAGATGTACTTTTTCAAACGATGAAAATTTTATAAAACCAGTTAAAAAGATGATGATCGATTCGCGTGAAGCCATTGTAAATTATATGACACCGCTTGGTCTGCATCATATTATGGATACAGGTCATCACTACGGACCGGGACCTTGGGTTTCAGATTTATCACGTCCAGAATGGAATCCTACTTACTATCATAAAGCGGACAAAAATGGAATTGGTTTCGACAGGTCAAAGTCGGGAACAAATGCCACTTCCCAATACGCGCCAGAACTAGAAAAGCTTTTTGATAATATAGAAACCTGTCCTGAGAAAGATTTACTATGGTTTCATCATATTTCGTGGGATTATAAACTGAAAAACGGTCAGACACTTTGGAACGGACTTTCGCTTAAATATCAGGAAGGTGTAAATCAGGTTACAGAGATGCAAAATGTTTGGAATAAAACAGAAAAATATATTGACTACGAACGTTTTAACGAAGTTAAAATGTTATTAGAAATTCAACAAAAAGAAGCAAAATGGTGGCGCGATGCCTGCTTATTATATTTTCAGCAGTTTTCTGGAAAAGAACTTCCTGAAGGAGTTGAAAAACCAACACAAACATTAGAATATTTTAAATCATTAAAATTCCCATTTGCGCCGGGAAATTAATTACATAATAAATTATGAGTAAAAAAACTGCAATTGTTACAGGAGGAAATTCAGGTTTAGGTTATGCCACAGCAAAAAAACTGTGTGATAACGGAATCAAAACGTATATAATTGGCCGATCGAAAGAGAAGACCGAAGATGCTTGTCGTGAAATTGGTGAAAATGCAATTCCAGTGATTTTTGATTTGAATGATTTGGCTGGAATTCCTGCAATGATTGAAAGTCTTACAAAACATGGTTCAATAGATATTTTGGTAAATAATGCAGGAATCAATCTTAAAAAAGAAATTCCAGACGTGACGGACGAAGATTTTCTTTCGGTAATTCACACCAATCTTTTGAGTGTTTTTACAGTAAGTAGAGAAGTGATTAAAAACATGAAAGAAAATGGCGGAGGAAGTATCGTTAATATCAGTTCAATGGCATCGCAATACGGAATTCCAAAAGTAATTGCATATTCTGCAAGTAAAGGCGCAATTGAATCTATGACACGCGCAATGGCAACAGAATTGGCTCCGTCTGGCATTCGCGTAAACTGTATTGCTCCAGGATTTATTAAAACTAAAATGTCAGCGGCAGCTTTGGATAATGATCCAGAAAGAAAAAATAAAGTATTGGGAAGAACTCCAATGGGATTTTTAGGAGAACCTTCAGATATTGCAGATGCTGTTTATTATTTTGCTTTAAACGAGTCAAAATATACAACAGGAACGATTTTGCCAGTTGATGGAGGAAATAGTATTGGGTTTTAATTGTGAAAATGCCACAAAGTCGCTAAGTCACAAAGGTTTATTTTAAAATATTTGTAAGAGAAAAACTTTGTGACTTAGTGCCTTCGTGGCATAAAAAAAAAAGAAGTATGATAAAAATGCAGCAAACCATGAGATGGTTCGGTCCTAATGACAATGTAAGTTTGACTGATATTAAGCAAGCTGGAGCAACGGGAATTGTAACCGCTTTGCATCAAATTCCGGTTGGTGATATCTGGACGATTGAAGCAATAAAGGAAAGACAAGAAATCATTCGGAATTATGGATTAGAATGGACTGTGGTTGAAAGTCTGCCTGTGCATGAAGAAATAAAAAGAGCCTCAGGAAATTATCTGCAATACATCGAAAATTATAAAATTAGTTTAAGAAATCTGGCAGAATGCGGTATCAAAATTATCACCTATAATTTTATGCCGATTTTGGACTGGGTTAGAACGAATCATAATTTTATCAACGGAGATGGAAGTAAGGCCTTACTTTATAATCAGGATGCTTTTACTTATTTTGATGTTTTTCTTTTAAAAAGACCGAGTGCTGAAAACGATTATTCTGAGATTCAAAAACACAATGCCTTAAACTTTGGGAATAAACTTTCAGAAGATGAAAAAGCATTATTATTTAAAAATGTTTTGTTGGGATTGCCGGGAAGTAAGGTCAACTTTACGGCAGAACAGATTTTATCTTTATTAGATAATTATGCCAATATTGATAATGAAAAATTGAGAGAAAACTTGATTTATTTTTTATCAGAAGTTGCTCCCATTGCGGAAGAAATTGGCGCAAAATTAGCGATTCATCCCGATGATCCGCCGTTTTCTGTTTTAGGATTGCCGAGGATTGTTTCTACAGAACAAGATATTAAAGCCATTTTTGAAGCTGTTCCATTACATGCAAACGGATTGTGTTATTGCACAGGCTCTCTGGGTGCAAATCCTAATAATAACCTGGAGAAAATAATAGACGATTTTGGAGACAGGATTCACTTTTTGCATCTTCGAAATACCATCCGCGAAAGCGAAACTATTTTCAGGGAATCAGAACATTTAAATGGTGATGCGAATATGGAAGCTATTGTAGAAAAATTATTGATACTGATGGATAAAACAAAAATAAGCTTGCCAATGCGTCCCGATCACGGATTTCTGCATTCAGCAGATGAAACGAAAGAAACCTATCCTGGATATTCTTTGGTAGGAAGACTAAAAGGTCTTGCTGAGTTAAGAGGATTAGAAATGGGAATTGCTTATAAATTAAAATAAAATAAACTTACGGTTTAGAAGATAAGTGTTCTATTTGTCATTCCGAGGAACGCGGAATCGCACGAGAAACTCTGCATAGAATGTCGCTAATCTTTGTCAAATCCTGAGTGCAATTTCTCCTTACTTCGAAATGATAAAACTGTGATCGTAGATTAGATAAAAACTATTAACTATTAAACCAAAAATATATGAAATTTATTAAACCTTATTTATTTGCCGTCACAACTTTACTGACTGTAAGCTGTACATCTCAAAAAGAAACCGCTTCACTAAAAGATGTTTACAAGAATGATTTTTACATAGGAACAGCTTTAAGTGCAGATCAAATCGAACAAAAAGATATCAAAGTGGATTCGTTGATTAAAAAAGAATTTAATGCAATTACAGCAGAAAATATCATGAAATCAATGTTCACGCATCCGCAGAAAGATAAATATGATTTTGTTTTATCAGATAAATTTGTGGAATATGGCGAGAAAAACAAAATGTTTATTCATGGGCACACTTTGATTTGGCACAGTCAATTAGCGCCATGGATGGAGAAAATTACAGACAGCACAGAAATGAAAGCTTTTATGAAAGATCATATCACAACTATTGTTTCTAAGTATAAAGGAAGAATCAATTCATGGGATGTCGTAAATGAAGCTTTAAACGATGACGGTACTTTGAGACAGTCTGTTTTTTTGAAAGCACTGGGCGAAAAATATTTAGTTGATGCTTTTAAACTGGCAGAAAAGGCAGATCCAAAAGCAGAGTTATATTACAACGATTATAATATCGAAGAACCTGCAAAACGAGCTGGAGCGATTGCTTTAATAAAAAGAATAAAAGCCGAAGGCGGAAAAGTTGATGGTGTTGGGATTCAAGGGCATTGGAGGCTGCAAAGTCCATCGATTGAAGAAATCGAGAAAAGTATTTTAGAATATTCTGCATTGGGAATTAAAGTTGCTTTTACAGAATTGGATATTACGGTTTTACCAAATCCGTGGGATTTAAAAGGAGCAGATGTCAATCAGAAATTTGAGGGAAATCCAAAAATGAATCCGTATTCTGAAAAGTTGCCAGATTCTATTCAAACAAAATTAGCAGAACGCTATGCATCTATTTTTAAATTATTTTTAAAACACAAAGACAAAATTAGCCGAGTTACTTTTTGGGGTGTTTACGATGGGCAATCCTGGTTAAATGACTGGCCAATTAAAGGCAGAACCAATTATCCGCTGCCCTTTGATGTTAATTTAAAACACAAACCAGCTTATGATAGCATTTTGAAGTTAAAAAATGCTGAAGAATAATTAGTTAAATATTGTTTCTATTAGAAAATTACTAACAAGCGGTTGTTTTTTAAAATATTATTGAAATAAAGTAAACTAAATTTGCATAATATGTTTTTTTACCTAATTTTACACAACCGATTGTTTTAATAAAGATTTTATTTCTGTCAGGTTTGAAAACCTTGCAGTAATGACTAAAAAAGCAGTGCGAACCAAGACCTACAATGTTTTGAAAACTTGCAGGAGAGAAGCTAACTAATCACAAAACCACTAATGACTAACATTTCACAAAAATTATCTATCAAAGAAAAAATTGGGTACAGCTTGGGAGACCTAGCTGCCAATTTAGTTTTTCAGACTTTGATGACATATCTGGCTTATTTCTACACTGATATTTACGGCTTATCGCCAACAGATTCATCTATTATAATGCTCGTCGTTGGGTTAGTTGCCGCTTTTATTTTTAATCCAATTATTGGAGTTTTAGCAGATAGAACCAGTACAAAATGGGGAAAATTCAGACCGTGGATTTTAGCAACTGCAATTCCGCTTGGAGTAGTAGCATTATTAGCCTTTTCAACTCCAGATTTCTCTTATAAAGGAAAAGTAATTTACGCAGTAGTAACTTATACTTTATTACTACTTTTTTATGCAGGAAATAATCTGCCTTATTCTGCTTTGAGCGGCGTTATAACAGGCGATATGTCCGAAAGAAACAGTATGTCTTCCTATCGTTTTGTAGCGGTTATGTTTGCTCAGTTTTTTGTTCAGGTTTTTATGCTTGGAATTATAAAAAGTGCAGGAAACGGAGACAAGGCAATTGGCATTGAAAAAGTAATGACAGTTCTAGCAGTTATTGGAACCATCATGCTTTTAATTACATTTTTGACTACCAGAGAAAGGATTATTCCAAAACCAGAACAAAAATCGAGTGTAAAAGAAGATTTAGGCGACCTAGTCAAAAACAGACCTTGGGTAATTATGCTTTCTCTTACTACTTTGGTTTTCATTACCTTGGCGATGAAAGGCGGTTCGTATGTTTATTATTTTGAAAACTATGTAGATAAAGAGCAGTTGGCAGTTTTTATTCAGCCTATTTTGGATACTTTATCAAATATCGGGTTGAATCATTTTGGAAATGATCCCGTTTCTGCAGGATTTGGATTGTTTAATGCCGGCGGAATTATATTTATGATCGTCGGAATTACATTATCTAAAAACCTGGCAGATAAATACGGAAAGCGAAATGTATTCAGATTGTTTTTATTTATTTCAACCTTATTTATTATCGCATTCTATTTCTACCCTCCAACATCAGTCAGATTGATGTTTTTCTCCCAAATTTTACATGGATTTTTCTACGGAATCACGATTCCAATTCTTTGGGCGATGATTGCTGATGTAGCTGATTATTCGGAATGGCTGAACAACCGCCGCGCAACTGCAATTATTTTCTCTGCAATGATGGTAGGTTTAAAAGCAGGATTGAGTATTGGCGGAGCCTTAACAACATTGTTTCTAGGTTATTTTCATTACGCTCCAAATTCGGCTGTACAGACAGAAACTGCCATTAACGGAATCAAATTATTGGTCAGCATCTTTCCTGCAATTCCATTTTTAATTGGAGCTGGATTATTGTTTTTCTATAAAATAAATAAACAGATGGAAGTGCAGATTGAAACAGAATTAAAAGAAAGAAGAACTTAATTATTAAACAAAGATATCACTATGCCTGAAGATAGTATTGAACAAATTAATTTCGAAGAAATTAATAAACTGGCAATTTCAAAGCCTTTAGTATCTCATATTTATACTGCAGATCCGTCTGCGCATGTATTTAATGGTAAAATTTATATTTATCCGTCGCATGATATTGATGCGGGAATTCCTTTTAACGATAATGGAGATCATTTCGGAATGGAAGATTATCATGTTTTCTCGATGGATGACATTTCATCAAAAGCCGTTGATAATGGTGTTGCACTTCATGTGAATGATGTTCGATGGGCCGAAAAACAAATGTGGGCGCCAGATGCTGCACATAAAAACGGAAAATATTATTTGTATTTCCCTGCCAAACGTGCCAACGGAATTTTTCAGATTGGAGTTGCTGTAAGTGATTCTCCAGTTGGGCCTTTTTTACCTCAGCCAGACGCCATAAAAGGAAGTTACAGCATTGATCCTGCGGTTTTTGAAGACGAAGACGGAAAGCATTATATATATTTTGGCGGTATTTGGGGCGGGCAATTACAGAAATATAGAAATAACAAATACAATCAAAATAACGAAGAGCCTTCTGGAAATGAACCTGCTTTAGGACCAATCGTAGCTTTGCTTCATGATGATATGCTTGAGTTTGCAGAAGATCCAAGAGAAATTAAAATTCTGGATGAAAACGGAAAAGATCTTTTAGCAGGGGATAACGACCGTCGTTTCTTTGAAGCTTCATGGGTTCATAAGTACAACGGAAAATATTATTTCTCATATTCTACAGGTGACACGCATTTTATTTGTTATGCTATTGGCGATAATCCGTATGGACCATTTACGTATCAGGGAAGAATCTTGAATCCGGTTGTAGGATGGACGTCGCATCATTCAATTTGTGAAGTTGAAGGTGAATGGTATTTATTTTACCACGATTCGAGTTTGTCAAAAGGTGTGACGCATTTAAGAAGCATGAAAGTTACCAAAATCGATTATCTTGAAGATGGTTCGATAGTGACGATTGATCCTTATGGGATAAGGAGATTGTTTGATTAGGATTTTTTAGTATAAAAAAATTTCACAAAAATCACAATCGGTTGTGTTGTTTGAAGTTTGAAATGAAATTTGAAGTTTGAAATGAAATAATATAATATAGGTCGCTCAGCTAGAGCTTTGCGACGATGAGGATGTCCTCTGGAGCTTTAGAGAAATTTATTTATAAATAATTCTAGTATTCCCAGCGGGGCGAAAATTTATAGAAACATTTATTGTATTAGTAACGAACTCCAAACGAGCGAAATATATCTTGAAAATATTTCGCTCCCTCCGAAGCTATTAAAATTATATAGAAAAGAATATCTAGCTTTTTTTTTGAAAACCGTCTGCGTGAGGGATAGTAGTGGAAAGCCCACAGCCTGACGAAGGAAGAGCGAGGACTTGAAGCGGATAGCCCGGCCGAAGGACACGCCCAAATTATTTTGATTTAAAAATTAACAATTTTAATGTCAAAAAGAATTTTTTATAAAATATTTTTATCTACTTTAGCATAACAGAACGGAACAGAACGGTATGCTAAAAGAAGAAGAAAAATTTGAATTTATAATCAATCATGATAGTGATATCCCGAAGTACCAGCAACTGGTTGACGGAATTACAAATTCGATTGCTGAGAATATTTTGCAAAAGGGAGATTTACTTCCGTCTGTAAATGTGATTTGTAAAACGTACCAGCTTTCGAGAGATACAGTTTTTAAGGCTTATTCGATTTTGAAAGAGCAGAATGTAATTGATTCGGTTCCGAATAAGGGCTATTATGTGGCAGGCGAAACGAGAAAAGTGCTTTTGGTTTTAGACACTTTTAAAGCATATAAGGAGGTTTTATACCATTCGGTTGTGAATAATCTGCCAGACAATGTGATTATCGATGTGCAGTTTCATCATTATAATATTGATGTTTTTAAAACGATTATCAACAACGGAATCGGAAAGTATTATAAATATGTGGTGATGAATTTTGACCACGCAGCTATTGCTCCAGCTTTGTCTGCGATTTCAAACGATAAACTGCTTTTAATTGACTGGAATATTCAAGCTGATAAAGCGAGTAATTATGTTTTTCAGGATTTTGGTAAGGCATTTTACGATTCATTGACACAAGCGGTTGATTTGTTTAAAAAGTATAAAAAAATAGATTTTGTTTATCCCGATTTTACGAATCATCCTTGGGAAACGGTTGAGTTTTTTAAGAAGTTTTGTGCTGATTTTAATTTTGAATATGGCATTATTACAGACCCTAAAAAGTTCAATATCGAAAAAGAAATTGCTTATATCAGTGTAAGTGACAGGATTCTAGGATATTTTTTGGAGCAGTGCAAAGAGAAAGATTTAGAACCTGGAAAAGACGTTGGATTTTTGTCTTATAACGAAACGCCAATGAAGAAATTTATATACAAAGGAATTTCGGTTGTGTCAACTGATTTTAAAGAAATAGGAACCAAAGCAGCGGCATTTATTACGCATGACGAAGATACTCAGTGTTATGTGCCGACAAATTTAATATTAAGAGAATCATTGTAAATTATGTATTATATCGGATATGATATTGGAAGTTCTTCTGTCAAGGCAGCCTTGGTGGAAGCAGAAACTGGTAAAAAAGTAATCGTTTTGAATGAACCGCAGAACGAAATGGAAATCCTTTCTATTCACCCAGATTGGGCAGAGCAGGATCCTGAAATCTGGTGGCAGCACATTTGTACGGCAACTAAACGAGCAATTAAAGAATCAAATATCGATGCATCGAAAATTCAGGGAATTGGAATTTCTTACCAAATGCATGGATTGGTGATCGTGGATCAAGAAAAAAAGGCACTTCGAAATTCGATTATCTGGTGTGACAGTCGTGCGGTAGAAATTGGTAATAAGGCTTTCGCCGAAATTGGAGAGCAAAAATGTATGGAGCATTTACTGAATTCTCCAGGAAATTTTACGGCTTCGAAACTAAAATGGGTAAAAGAAAACGAGCCTGAAGTGTATAACAAAATTGACAAATACATGCTTCCGGGAGATTACATCGCTTTGAAATTGACAGGCGAAGTAACGACAACCAAAAACGGTTTATCTGAAGGAATGCTTTGGGATTATAAAGAAAATAAAGTAGCAGACTGGCTTTTGGATTACTACGGAATCGATCAGTCTTTGACGCCAAAAATTGTAGAGAACTTTACAAATCAAGGAGTTGTTACGGAAGAAGCTTCGGCAGCATCTGGGCTTCCTGCTGGAATTCCAATTGTGTATCGAGCCGGAGATCAGCCGAATAATGCTTTGTCATTAAATGTTTTGAATCCGGGAGAAGTAGCGGCAACAGGCGGAACATCTGGGGTTTTTTATGCAGTAAGCGAAATGTCTTCTGGAAAAAGCACTCGAGTAAACAATTTCGTTCACGTAAATTACGAATTAGAAACGCCGAGAGTTGGTAAACTTTTAAATATTAATGGAGCAGGAATTCAATACAGATGGCTCCGTAATAATATGGGTAATGAAAGTTACGAAGTAATGAATGAAAAAGCTTCAAATGTCGAAGTAGGATCAGAAGGTGTTGTGGTAATTCCGTTTGGAAATGGTGCAGAGCGTATGTTCAACAACAAAAATATCGGAACACATTTTTTAAATCTAAACCTGAATATTCACAACAGCGCGCATTTGTTTAGAGCTTCTTTAGAAGGAATTGCCTTTTCGTTTGTGTACGGAATGGAATGTTTAAAAGAGGATAATGCGACGATTAATGTCATTAGAGCGGGGAATGATAATTTGTTCCGTTCTGAAATTTTCTCCAATACTGTGGCAACTTTAATTGGCCACGAAATTGAAATTTACAATACAACAGGAGCAGTTGGTGCTGCAAGAGCGGTTGGTTTAAAAGATGGTGATTATAGCAAATTTGGAGCTAATGTGAGTGACAATGATCATGTAATGACATTTTTACCACTTCACAACAAAGAACCATATGAGACTGCTTATCAAAAATGGAAAAAAGAATTAGAATTAATATTAACAAATAAATAAAAAAATCAAATGATAGTTTTAGGAGATAAAGAATACTACAAAGGTATTGGCCAAATTAAATTTGAAGGTAAAGAATCTGATAATCCGTTGGCATTTAAATATTACAATCCAGACCAAGTCGTAGCTGGGAAAACAATGCGCGAGCACTTTAAATTTGCTATCGCTTACTGGCATACTTTCTGCGGACAAGGAAGTGATCCATTCGGACCTGGAACACAGCAATTTGCTTGGGACCAATCTTCAGATCCATATCAGGCCGCTAAAGATAAAGCAGATGCTGCTTTTGAATTTATCAGCAAAATGGGATTCGATTACTTCTGTTTCCACGATTACGATTTAATTGCTGAAGGTTCAACTTTCGCAGAATCTGAAAAACGTTTGGCATTCATTACAGATTATTTAAAACAGAAAAAAGCAGAATCTGGAATTAAATTACTTTGGGGAACTTCAAACTGTTTCTCAAATCCAAGATTTATGAACGGAGCAGCTACAAATCCTGATTTTAATGTTGTAGCGAGAGCTGGAGGACAAGTAAAATTAGCTTTGGATGCAACAATCGCTTTAGGTGGAGAAAATTATGTGTTCTGGGGAGGTAGAGAAGGTTATATGTCTTTACTAAACACAGACATGGGTAGAGAATTAGACCACATGGCGCAATTCTTAGCAATGTCTAGAGACTATGCAAGATCACAAGGTTTTAAAGGAACTTTCTTCATCGAACCAAAACCAATGGAGCCATCAAAACACCAATATGATTTTGACTCGGCAACTGCAATTGGATTCTTAAAAGAATACGGTTTAGATAAAGATTTCAAAATCAATATCGAGGTTAACCACGCTACCTTGGCACAGCATACTTTTCAACATGAATTAGAAGTGGCTGCAAAAGCTGGAATGTTAGGAAGTATCGATGCGAACAGAGGTGATTATCAAAACGGATGGGACACAGATCAGTTCCCAAATAATATTCAGGAAACGACTGAAGCAATGTTGGTTTTCTTAAAAGCTGGCGGATTACAAGGCGGAGGAGTTAACTTTGATGCTAAAATTAGAAGAAATTCTACAGATTTAGAAGATGTTTTCTTAGCTCATATTGGTGGTGCTGATACTTTTGCAAGAGCTTTATTGACTGCAGATAAAATTATCACTTCTTCTCCTTATGAAAAATTAAGAAAAGAAAGATACAGCTCTTTCGATTCTGGAAAAGGAAAAGATTTTGCTGACGGAAAATTAAACCTTAAAGATTTATATGATATCGCGAACCAAAATGGAGAATTAACACTTCAAAGCGGTAAACAAGAATTGTTTGAAAATATCATCAACCAATATATTTAATTGGTTTAGATCTTCATATCAAACCTAACAGGTTTTCAGAGCCTGTTAGGTTTCTACAAAAAATATTTAGTGAGACAGCATACCTGAAATTTAAAGAGATAGTCAAATAACGTTAAGTTCTTTTGAAACTATTTTAAATATTTTTTTAAGATGAAATTTGAGAAATGTGTATTAAGATTATGACTTTTTTTTAGATTGAAATTTGATAAAAATAGCTCGAAGGTTTAGTTACTATTTTTTATAATGAAAACGAGGAAATAAGTCAGTTTAATAAAATAATAAGAAAGCATTTTATTGAAGGTTTTTTGAAGAACAGAATCATCGAAATGCACATTTGTTCTCACTAAAGTTTATACACAATCTTGTCATTTCGATTCCGATCCTTGGAATCAAAACGACAAATTACAAGGTTATACTCAAAATAAACCACTATTTAATCAAATTATTTAACCAAAAAACTATGAAATTTTTTATTGATACTGCGAATCTAGAAGATATTCGAGAAGCACAATCTTTGGGTGTCTTAGACGGCGTAACAACCAATCCGTCTTTAATGGCGAAAGAAGGAATAACCGGAAAAGAAAATATCCTTAAACATTATCTTGACATTTGTAACATTGTAGATGGTGATGTTTCTGCTGAGGTAATCTCAACCGATTATGAAGGAATGGTAAGAGAAGGAGAGGAGCTTGCTGCGCTTCATCCGCAGATTGTGGTAAAACTGCCTATGATCGGCGATGGTATAAAAGCCTGTAAATACTTTTCATCAAAAGAAATTAAAACCAATGTAACTTTAGTGTTTTCTGCAGGTCAGGCTTTATTAGCTGCGAAAGCCGGCGCAACTTATGTCTCTCCATTTTTAGGAAGATTAGATGATGTTTCTACAGATGGAATGCATTTAATTGAAGAAATCAGAGAAATCTACGATAATTACAATTACCAAACTCAAATATTATCAGCCTCAGTACGACATACTATGCATATTGTAAATTGTGCAAAAGTAGGCTCAGATGTAATGACTGGACCTCTGTCGGCAATTAAAGGTTTGTTGAAACATCCGCTAACAGATATTGGTTTGAAACAATTTGTTGAAGATGCTAAAAAAATGAATCTCTAAACTCTAAATACAGCATGGACCTAAGCCCTTTTCGTACTGAAAAGGGCTTTTTTTTTTAGCGATGCAGGGAATTTTACCAATAACAAATTTTAAAATAATGATGTAAAAACTTATTGCAAATTCTCCATCAACGTTTTCAAAAACGCAATAACCGCTTTTTTCTCATACACTTCTTTCAAAGAAATAAGCATCGCAGTTCTGGTCATGTTTTCTCCTTTTATGGGTATCGCATGCAAATCTTTTTCGTTTTCGATTGTTGTTTTAGTTAAAATGGTATGCCATTTTCCCGTTTTGATTAATTCAAGTAAAGTGGGAATATCATTAATTTCAATCGTAACTTCCGGATTGAGATTGTCTTTTTTAAAAGCTTTATTTATAAACTGTGTAGTACTGAAACCACTTGAAGGAAGTGCGAGCGGCAGAGAACTGACTTCACTCAAAGAAATACTTTTTTTAGTGCTAAATGATGTTTCGGTTGAGGTAACCAAAGCCATTGGAGATGTAAATAATTCCCTGTATTTAAAATGTGCTTCAGAAGCAATTTCTTCAAAAGTGAGAATCACATCAAGCTCAAAAAGATTTAGTTTTTGTATCAGTTCCTGCGAAGTTCCAAAGACGATTTCGAATTGAATTTTAGGATACTCTGAACTAAATAAAATCAAAGCTTTTGTAACCACATGACGAAGTGCGTATGTCACACCAATCGCTACTTTTCCATTTTCAAGATTATTCAAATCTTTTAAAAGTTCAAATCCGTCAGTTGCTTTGTTGACAGACTGCTGTGCGTAAACCGAAAATAAATCTCCTGCTTCTGTAAGTGTAATTCGTTTTCCAATTCTATTAAAAAGAGGTACTTGCAATTCATCTTCCAATTGTTTAATTTGCTGTGATAAAGTGCTTTGACTGATATGAAGCGCAGTTGCGGCTTCTGTAAAATTCAATAATTCTTTTGCTTTCAGAAAATATTTAAGTTGTCGAAGTTCCATTTCTAAATCGGTTTTATCGATTGATTTTATCGAAAAATAAGGTTTTACAAATATAAAAAATCTTAAGAACTTTGTATTGTCGCAAAATTAAAGCAGAACAAAAATGAAAATTATAGCTTTACAAGAAGGAAATTATATAGCTAATTCTAAAAAGGAGTTTAAGCTGATTACAAAAGAAACAACCGATACAGGTCTTAAAATGGCAATACAACCTTTTTTGGTCATTACAGATAATGATGTCATATTATTAGATTTGGGTTTAGGATTTATGAATGATGGAATTCCGTTTATTCATGAAATGCTGAAAAAGAATAATATTACACCAGACCAAATAACAAAAGTTTTAGTTTCACATCTGCATAAAGATCATATCGAAGGAATTGGTTATTTTGAGAATGGAAATTTCGTTTGTAATTTTCCAAATGCTAAGATTTACATTCAGGAACGGGAGATAGATTTTGCTTTAGAGCAAATCAATAATCCGTCTTATGTTTTTGAGATTTTAAATGAGCTGAAAAAACTGCCTAATGTAGAATTAATGCATAATGACAGCGGGCAGATTACTGATGAAATTTTCTACGAAGTTTCAGCCGGACATACCAAATATCATCAAGTTTTCTGGATCAAAGCCGATGATGAAATTGTTTTTTACGGCGCAGACGATTTGCCTCAAAAAATATACTGGTCAATGCACGTTGCTTACAAAACTGACTTTGATGGAAAACGCGCTATGGAATCACGAAAAAAATGGGAACAGCAGGCAAAAGACGAAAACTGGAAAGTGCTTTTTTACCACGATATGAAAATGCCAGTTCTGGAATTTTTTGAACAAAAAATGGAATACGTATCATAAATGAAAGATTTACAATCAATGCCTGCATTAATTATTTACGGTTCGCTGGCACCGGGCGAATCCAATCATTCTGTTATGAATCCTATTAAGGGAGAATGGCAGAAAGCAGCTATAAAAGGGAAATTGCAGGAAGGAGGCTGGGGATCATCTCTAGGATATCATGGTTTTATTCCTGTCAATGCAGAAGAGGCAGAAACTATCAATTGTTATGTACTTTTTTCTAATGATCTAACAGCAAATTGGGATTATCTTGACGAATTTGAAGGCGACGGTTATATGCGAATTCAAACGGAATATGAACTCGAAAACGGAAAAAAGGGAACAGGATTTATTTATGCTTTAAAACAATAAAAGGAAAATTCAGATTAAATTATTTAGTCTGAATTTTTTTTTAGCTGAAAATAACAAAAACAATACACTCCTTACTTTTTCTTCTAAAGAAGAACGGAGAATAGAAAAAGCTTTAGTAATCTGAGCTTCAACCGTTTTTATAGAAACGTCTAAATGTTCTGCAATTTCAATATTAGTCAAACCTTCTTTTTTACTCAAAATGAAAACCTCTTTACATTTTGGAGGAAGATTTTGAATCTCTTTATTTACCGCATTTAAAACTCTCTGAAAAGCTTCTGAATTATCTTCCTGAACGATTCCGTTCAAAGCATCATAATATGATTTTTCTAAAGAAAATAAAGATTGATTTTTTCTGTACAAATCTATAAACTCATTGTAAGTCAGTTTGTAAAGAAAACTTTTCAAGGCATGATCCGATTTTAATCGCGTACGATGTTCCCAAACTTTAATAAAAACATTTTGCACAATGTCTTCGGCACTGTACACATTTTTGACTAAACTGTTGGCGTAAACGCAAAGTTGATGATGATAAGTATCGATTAAATAAGTATACGCCGTTTCATCTCCATTTCTGAGAGACTCAATCAGTTTATCATTATCGTTGTAATCATCAGTTTTCATAGAAACAAATATATAAATTAATAGGTTTTAGGGCTTAAATTAGACTGTATTTGGTTCAATTTTCCCGATTTTTTGATTTTCTATTTGAAAATTATTACAAATAAAAGGAGCAAAAAATGCAAAAGTAAAACCATTTACCCTTTTATTTCTATCAAATTAGTAGTGTTTGTTGAAAGAAAAAACTTGTGAAAAGAAAAAAAATCAGCAAAATGAAAAAAACTTTATCAAATTGTTAGGGTTTTGTTTTTTTGCTTCGTAATAATATTAAAAACAACAAAAATGACAGTGAAAAAATCAGAGCGGTTAATCGTTAAATTTATCACAAATCAGGCAAGTCAGGAAGAAATTGAGAAGCTGACAGAATGGTTAAAAGAAGATGAAAACCAAATTGTGTTTAAGGATTTTGTGAAAACCAATTACGCAATAGATACTGCTATGAACAATTTTGATTCTACCGAAGTAAGAAAACAGCTTTCTCAAAGAATTCAAAACGAAAATAATGTTTTTGCAAAAAGAAGATTTTCATCTTATTATAAATATGCAGCGATTTTGATTGTGGCTCTGGGAGGATTTTATCTTTATAAAAATTCAGAATCTTCACCTTCAAAGCAAAATGTAGTGATTCCGAGAGAAGATGAAATTGTACTGCAGCTAGGAAATGAATCGCAAACTCTTGATCCTAATGAAGCCAGAAATGTAACCGACAAAAATGGAAACATCATTGGTAAACAAGAAAAAAATAGATTGGTTTATAACAAAGCTTATTCTGAAGGAGAGCTGGTTTATAATGTCCTTAGAATTCCATATGGTAAAAAGTTTGAAGTGCAATTATCAGACGGCACATTGGTGCATTTAAACGCTGGGACTTCATTTCGATATCCAGTGCAATTTGTAAAAAATCAAAACCGACAAGTTTATCTTCTTGGAGAAGGCTATTTTGAAGTAGAAAAAGACAAGCAGCATCCGTTTATGATTAATACACAAAATGTAAACGTTGAGGTTTTGGGAACCAAATTTAACGTAGATACATATACTGAAAATATAAGTACTGATGTGGTTTTGGTCGAAGGAAAAGTATCGCTTTATAAAGATCAGAAAGCAAAAGAAAATCCTGTTTACTTAAAACCTGGTGAAAAAGGATCGACTATAAAAAGTCGTTCAGAAATTAAAATAGAACAAGTTAATACAGACTATTATACGGCTTGGGTAAAAGGAAGCTTAGTGTTTAAAAATGCTTCGTTTAATGATATTATCAAGAAGCTGGAACGTCATTATAATGTCACGTTTATAAACCGAAATAAAATGCTCGGAAAAGAAATTTTCAATGCCCGATTTGATAACGAACCCATCGAAGTGGTTTTGAAATATTTTAGTGATAGTTACGCAATAGATTATATCATTGACAGGGATAAAATCACGATTAAGTAAGTTGTTAGTTATTAGTTGTTAGTTGTTAGTTGTTAGTAGTTAGTAGTTAGTTTGAATGTTAATACTCTAAAATCTGCAATCTAAAATCTAAAATCACCAATCTAAAATAAAAAGCGCCTATGTAACAAAAGTCCAAAAATGAAATGGATCGTTATTTATAAAAAAACCGGAAAATGCGCCAACATTTCCCGGTAGAGTAAATGCGGTCAGTTAATTAACCAACCAACATTAAAAAAACATTTTAAAAGTATGAAAAAAGTATTGAACAAAATCAGGTTCGACAAGCCTTTTTTGAAATTTGATTTGAAGATGAAATTGACCACATTATTTTTATTCACCGCCTTAACAATAATGCACGCCGGAACTACTTATTCGCAAAAAGCTAAAATCTCTTTTAGTGCTAATAATATGACTGTTGCTAAAGCTATTGAAAAGCTCGAATACACAACCAATTACAGATTTGTTTACAATGTAAGATCTGTCGATTTAAATAGAATCATTACTATTAATGAAAGTAATGTTGCTATTGAGACACTCTTAAATACCATTTTTGGAGATACAGGAACTGACTATAAAGTTTCTGGAAATCATATCGTTTTAATGGCTAAAAAAGCTCCTGAAGAAAGAACAGTAAAAGCCGAAGCAGACTTTATCGTAAAAGGACGTGTAACCGATGAAAAAGGTATGCCTCTAGTTGGCGCCGCAATTTCTGATAATGGTTCGGGTAGAGGCGTTCAGACAGATTTTAATGGAGAATATCAAATTATAGCGGTAAGCAGCGAAACTACTTTAGCATTTGCTTATTTAGGATATGTAAGACAAGAAATTAAAGTTGAAGGAAGAAGTGTTATTAATGTTGTATTGAAAGAAGATGTACTAGAACTAGAAGGTTTAGTATTAAAAACTGGATATCAAAATATTGATGCGGAAAAGGCTACAGGATCTTTTTCAAATTTAAAAGCTGCAGACTTTAAAGAACAACGTTTAAGCAGTATAGATAAAATTTTAGAAGGACGTATCGTAGGATATCAGGATGGTAAAATTCGTGGAACGACTTCAATGACTGGGTCAACAGCGCCTTTGTATGTTATTGATGGGTTTCCTGTTGAAAACACTAGGCTAACTCCTTATAGTACACTAGAAGAAAATCTTCCAAGTCTGAACTTAGAAGATATTGAAACGATAACGGTTCTAAAAGATGCTGCGGCTTCGTCTATTTATGGTGCTCGTGCCGCAAATGGAGTTGTCGTTATTACAACTAAAAAAGCAAAAGCAGGAAAAACAACTATTTCATTTTCAAGTAATTTAACGGTTACTCCTTATAGAAATTATACCGGAAACCTTACGAGTTCTGCTGATATTATTGGTTTAGAAAAAGGATGGGCAGACGGAAATCCTAATTTAAAAACGGCTAATGCAAGTACGTATGCACAATCATTGCTAAACAATGCCGTATTTACAAGTTTAGGAATGCAGACTATTTTAAATGGTTATGCAGGAAAAACTTCAATGGCAGAAATGAACAGTCGTTTGGATGCGCTTGGTTCTCAAGGTTATAAATATTATGATGATATAGCGCGATATGCAAAACGCGATCAATATTTTTTGCAGCATAATCTTAGTCTAGGAAAAGCGACAGAAACGAATACTTTCAATGCTTCTTTAACCTATAAAAATAATCAGCTTGAAGATATTTATTCTGAAAATGAAACAGTCGGTCTTAATTTAAAAAACTCAACTCAAATTAACAGCTGGTTATCTTTAGATTTAGGGACTTATGTTAATTTCGGAAAAGGAGATACGCAAAGTTACAACCCTATTAATTCGTCTTCCAGTACCCTTAATGCGGGTTATAAACATCAGCCATACAATCAATTAGTTAATAATGATGGAACTAATTTTGTATCTACACCAGAATCTCGCTACAATAGTTTTACACTTAATTCTATAAAGAATTATGGTCTTTATGATATGAACATCACTCCGATGGATGAGTTGGGGAGAAATTTAATTGAAAGCAAAAATTTCTTAAACAGGACGTATGCAAAGTTTAATGTGAAATTTAGTAACGCATTTACATACAATGCAATGTTTCAATACGAGTTTGGTTCAGATCGTGCTAATCAATTATTTGGTAAAGACTCTTATTATGTAAGAAGTAAGGTGAACGGAATGGTGACAATTGCCAATAACAAAGCTGTTTATAATTTACCATACGGAGATATTATAAAAGAAACCAATCAGTATTCTAATGCTTATAATTTCCGTCAGCAATTAAACTTCAATCAGACTTTTGCCGAAAAGCATGATTTTTCTGCGATTGCAGGTATGGAAATCCGCCATTCCAAACAAGAATATAAAGATAATACACGTTACGGATATGATTCGCAGACTTTAGGTTTTGCGCCAGTCAATCAAGCTGATTTATTAAAAGTGTACGGAACTGTTTTTAGTGGTTATATGTCACAAAACGAGTTTTCATTAGAAAAAGAATTACAAAATCGTTTCGTTTCGGTTTATGGAACTGGAGGTTATACTTATGATAAAAGATATACACTTTCTGGAAGTATTCGCTGGGATCGTTCTAACCTTTGGGGAACAGACAGTGAATACCAAAACAAACCAACTTGGTCAACAGGAGCCGCATGGAATATTGACAAAGAATCATTTTTTGATGCTGCATGGGTAGACGGGCTTAAACTTCGTGCTTCATATGGTATTGGAGGAAATATCGCTAAAGATTCTGCGCCGTACTTAACAGCATATTATAATTCTAACTCCAATGTTGGAGGAAACCAGGGAACTGTAAGCAAGAGACCAAACCCAGAATTGTCTTGGGAAAAAACAACGACAACTAATATCGGTTTAGACTTTTCATTTTTTAAGAGCAGATTAGGCGGAACTCTAGATTTATATAATAAAAAAGGAGAAAATTTGTTAGCGAGCAGCCAAGGAATTCCAACAGAAGGATGGGGTTATTCGACTTACACGCTTAACAATGGGGAAATGACCAACAAAGGTATCGAAGTTACTTTAAGAGGAACTATTGTAAAAACGCCTTCATTCTCTTGGGATGCATCTGTTTTATATGCTTACAACAAGAACAAAGTCGATTACGTAAATGTAAAAGCGCCCGTTTATTACCTGCAATTAGATTACCCACAGGCTTTTCCTAGAGTTGGAACAAGTTTTAATTCTATTTATGGTTACAAGTGGGCTGGCTTAAGCAGTACAGGAATACCTCAGGTTTATGATGCTTCTGGAACGGCAGTAAAATACAATCCGGGACAAATAGATGCTATTCAGGATTTTGGTTCAACAGTTCCTACGCACAGTGGATCTTTCCATACTTCTGCAAATTATAAAAACTTCTCACTTTCAGCACTTTTCATTTACGAACTAGGTCATAAAATTAGAAATACGTTTCTGCCAATGTTAGATAATGTTTATTCGGGTGCAATGGGAGGTTATATTACCAATATTTCAGTTGTTAATAATCATATTGCAGACCGTTGGCAGCAGCCTGGAGACGAAGCTTTCACAAATATTCCGAGAGCAGTATACGAATATGATCCAGAATTTAGCTCAGATTCTCGTACTATTTATTCCTATGCAGATATTAATATTTTAGATGCATCGAATGTAAGATTAAGCAACATTTCATTGGCTTATCAAATGCCAAGTGACATTATAAAAAGAGTAAAATTAGACGGTGTACGTTTCAATTTAAACGCAGAAAACGTATATACTTTTGCTAAAAGCAGAGATGCAAAGTATCTTTTAAATGGTTTCCAATCTCCAAGTTTTGTTTTGGGTGTAAACGTTAATTTCTAATTTATAAAGACTAGACGATGAAAAATATATATAAAAAGATTGCGTGCTTATTGGCTTTAGGATTGACTTTAGCATCTTGCGAAGATTATTTGAGTGACATTCCAAAAGGATCAAAATCACCAACAACATTAGCAGATTATGAAGCTTTTTTACGTGACGAATACACAAATCATAGAGTTGATATTACTGGAGCTTCACAATTATTAAATGACCAATATGTAACTGTTGCCTCTTTGGCAAATAATAGGTTATATGCTGCCAATTATATGTGGGACGAGAATGCAGACCGTATTGCATTGAAGGTATCTGATGAAACGATGTATTACTCAAGTTATGCTGGAATTTCGACATTTAATTTAATTATTGAAAATGCATTAAGTACCACTCAAGCAACGGAAGCAGAACAAAGAGTAGTATGGGCAGAAGCAAAAGTACTTCGTGCCATGAATTACTTTAATTTGGTGAATTTTTATGCAGATACTTATGTAGCTTCATCAGCTTCAACAAAATTATCAGTTCCGTTGATAACAAGTGCCAATATTAATGCACCGAGCAAACAAGTAACGATTCAGGAAATGTATGATTTCATTTTGAATGATGTTAAAGAAGCTTTACCCTATTTGTTGAAAGTTTCTCAAACGCCTTTACATCCAAATTTAGGAGCGGGTTACGCCTTTTATTCAAGAGTTTATCTGCAAATGAATAATTATACAGAAGCGTTAAAATATGCAGATTTAGCATTAGCAGAAAATAATAAATTGTATGATTGGATTGGATATTACAATACCAATAAAGCAATTATTGATGTTCCAAATTCTTATACTGCAACAACTTCTCCTATGGGATTTAACTATGTAGAAAATTATAATTATCGTCATGGTATTACAAATAATTTATCGACAGAAAATAGTATTCCAGTAGAGCGTGCACAGCGTTTTGAAACTGGTGATGCCCGTTTTATTTCTCGTTGGAAAATTTACACTGTTGGTGCAGAAACCTATTACAGAAGAACTTTGTCTGGCTTTTTTAACTTTGGCGGAATCACAACTGTAGAAGTTTATTTAATTAAAGCTGAATGTCTGGCTCGTGCAGGACAAATTAGTGAGGCGCTGAATGTTTTAAATACAGTTCGTAAAACTCGTATTCTTCCAGCTTCTTATCAGGATATTTCGACTACAGATAAAACAACAGCTTTGAATGCTATTTTCAGAACAAAAAACAATGAACTTACGAACACATTGATTCCTTTTGCAGACGCACGCCGTTTAAATGCAGAAGGTGTTTATAAAGTAAGTTATACTAAAACAGCAAACGGAACTACGTACACATTATCATCAGATTCTCATTTATGGACAATGCCATTTCCACAGGGAGCAACGCAAAATCCAGGAAACGGAACGATAACTCAAAATGTAGCGAAGTAAAAATCCCAAAGCTTCCTGAGTAAGAATCCCGAAAGGGAAGCTTTATTAAACATCAATCAAAAAAAATGAATACAATTAAATACAAAGTATTAGGATTGTGTGTATGCCTATTTGTAATTTCAAATAACGGTATTGCACAAAAGAAAAAAGCAATAGCGCTTGCACCAGCTTCTTATTCCATTGAAGGAAATATTACTGGTCTTGCAGACGGAACAACAGTACAATTAACACCGGGCGCAACACATTCTTCTGAATCGCCAGTCGCTGAAACAACCTTGAAAGAGGGTAAATTTACCTTTACAGGAAAATTAAATGAACCGCGTTTTTTTTATCTGGTTTTTGGAAAGAATAAAGGATATATTCATTTAATCGTTGAAAATTCTAAAATAAAAGTTACGGCAGATGGAGAAGTTTCAAAAAGTGAAGACGAGCGAATTAACTTTAAAAATGAAGTTATTACAGGTTCTAAATCAAACGACTATTATAAAAAGGAAACTGCTTTTAAAGCTGAATTAAATAAAGATTACGAAAACTATCATAAAGGTACAGAAGAACTTGGAAAACTATATTCGAAAGCCAGAACGTCTGGAAATAAAAAGCTGATAGACTCTATCGGCAATTCTCCAGAATGGAAAAAATTCGAAGCAGATGAAAAAGCATTTTTTACCAAAGTACAAAAAACAACAACAGATCTTATCGCCAAACATAAAACAACTTGGTGGGGACCTTTTTTCATGATGACCCAATACAGTTATTTTACGCCAGATCAAAAGCCGCTTTTTGAGCAATTTTCTGAAACGGCAAAGAAAAGTTATTACGGACAATTGGTAGACAAAGATTTGAATCCTAAATCTCTAATAGGAACAAGTGTTGCTAATTTCGGATTAAAAGATAAAGACGGAAAGGCTTGTACAGCTAAAGAAATCGTAGCAGGAAAAAAATATATCTTAATTGATTTTTGGGCTTCGTGGTGCGGTCCATGCAGAAAAGAAATTCCGAATTTAAAAACAGCTTATTCTGAATATGCCGATAAAGGATTTGAAATTTTAAGTATCTCAATTGATAAAGATGAAAAAGCCTGGCAGAAAGCACTAGGAATAGAAAAAATGCCATGGCACAATCTTTTAGACGATGATAAAGTAAGTAAATCGTTTAACGTAAAAACAATTCCAGCCACTTATTTAGTAGATAGTAAAGGTATAATTATCAGCGATAATTTAAGAGGTGCAGAATTGGAAGCAAAATTAAAAGAGCTTTTGAAATCTTAATTATTAGGAATTAAAAATTGAGAATTAAAAATTAAAAAACACTTGATCAGAAGTATAACTATGTTTGTTTTAATAAATGAAATGTATTTTTTAAAGCTTACAGCATCTATGATTCTACGTGTTTAAATAAAAAATAACAACAAAAAAATAACATGAAAAGTACAATCTTAAAATCAGGTTTGACTGCTTTGGCATTTATAACCGCGCTTTCTTCTTGTTCCAAAAAAGAAGGATTTACGATCAATGGCACAATCGTAGGATTAGATAAAGGAACGGTTTATCTGGAAAACACAGATGAAAAAGGAAACAAGAAAATAACCGATTCCGCACAAATCAGTCCAGAAGGAGCTTTTACTTTTACGGGAAAAGTTTCAGAACCATTGCTGCATACTATTAAACTAAAGGGAGAAGAATACGGTGCCTATTTTCTTTTGGATAATGAAGATATAAAAGTAGAAGCTAAAAAAGATTCCATTTTTAAAGCTAAAGTTAGCGGCGCGACACAAAACGATATTTATAAGTCGTATTATGATAACGAATTCAAAAAAATACAAAACATCGCTGGTCCTATTTACAAATTGTCTGATTCTTTAACTCAGAAGGGAAAAGTAAAATTAAATGCAGAACAGCAAACTGCAATGGATAAAAAATGGAAAGATCTTGCCGCTTTCGCTGATGATTTAACCGACAAGTTTATCCGAAAAAATAAAGATAAAATAGCAGCTGCTTTAATAATTAATGATCGAATTGTTTCTTACGGAACTCCAGCACAAGTAAAAACGTATTTTGCTGTTTTGTCTCCAGAAGTACAAAAATCATTTTACGGAAAACAGTTAAAAGAAGCCATTGATCTTAATGATAAAACAGCTGTTGGTTCTCAGGCACCTGAATTTTCTCAACCTGACGTAAACGGAAAAGCTGTGAAATTAGCCGATTATAAAGGAAAATATGTTTTGGTTGATTTCTGGGCAAGCTGGTGCGGTCCATGCAGAAAAGAAAATCCAAATGTAGTTTTGGCTTATAAAACGTACCATGATAAAGGATTTGATGTTTTAGGAGTTTCGTTAGATGATAAAAAGAAACTTTGGGAAAAAGCAATTGAAAGAGACGGATTAACGTGGACTCATGTTTCTGATTTAAAAGGCTGGCAGAACGAAGCTGCCGTTTTATACGGTGTAAAAATGGTTCCAACCAACTACTTAATTGGACCTGACGGAAAAATCATTGCCAAAAATCTTAGAGAAGCTGAATTACAATCAAAATTGAAAGAAATCTTCAGTAAATCTTAAATTAGTTTTCAGTCACAGTTTTCAGTTTCCAGTGGAACTGCGACTGAAAACTGTGACTGAAAACTAAAAAAATAACATCACAAAAAAATGAAAAAATACATCTTTTTGGGCTATTGCTCATTAGCTTTTTGTACGCTTGTTTCTGCGCAGAATAAATCGGTTAATTTTAAGAAAATTAAAGAAGTCGGCGGAATCGAAGAATATTTATATCAGCCCAACGGAATGAATATCTTGCTTTTGCAGGACAACGCTTCGCCAGTTGCAACGGTACAAATTGTATACCGCGTAGGATCAAAACATGAAGTTTTAGGAAACACGGGATCAACGCATCTTTTAGAACATTTAATGTTTAAAGGAACTCCGACTTTCAACAAAAAAAACGGAAATACAATTACTGATGTCCTTCAAAATACAGGCGCGCAGTTAAATGCGACAACTTGGTACGACCGTACCAATTATTTTGAAACACTTCCGAGTGATAAAATCGAATTGGCGATTCAAATCGAAGCCGACAGAATGCGAAATTCTTTATTATTAAAAGAAGATAAAGAAGCGGAAATGACAGTTGTGCGCAACGAATTTGAACGTGGTGAAAACGATCCGAACAGTTTATTAGATAAAGAAATCTGGGCTTCTGCTTATATTGCACATCCATATCATCATTCAACAATTGGATGGAAATCAGATATTGAAAAAGCGCCAATTGAAGTCTTAAAAAACTTTTACAATACCTATTATTGGCCAGATAATGCAACTTTAACAATTATCGGAGATTTCAAAAAAGAAAATGTTTTTGAATTGATTGAAAAGTATTTCGGAAAAATTACGAAAGCGCCACACGTCATGCCACAGCCATATACAGAAGAGCCTCAGCAATATGGAGCTCGTAAAATTGTGGTTAGAAAACCAGGAGAATTGGGCGTTGTAAATAAAGCCTACAAAATTCCAGGTGCATTGCATGAAGATCTTCCGGCATTGAATATTTTGGGAGAAATCATTGGTTCGGGTCCTTCGGCTATTTTAAACAAAACTTTCGTTGATACCCGAATGGGAGTTTATACGTATGCAAATGCAACGAATTTTAAAGAAGTCGGACTTTTTACCATTGGTGTTGGTTTTCCAACCACATCAAAACATGAAGATGTCGATGCTAAAATCACTGAAGTTGTAGCTAAAATTCAGAAAGAAGGCGTAACACAGGATGAGGTAAATCGTGTTGTGGCAAAAATTAGCGCACAAACAATCTTATCTCGTGACGGTTCTGGTGTTATTGCTTCCGAATTAAACGAAGCCATTGCAGCTGGAGACTGGACAGATTACATTACAGGAGTTGACCGTTTGAAAAAAGTTACTCCGGCAGATGTTATTCGCGTAGCGCAGCAATATTTAGTTGAAGATCAAAGTACAACTGGATATTTTATTCCGAAACAGTCAGGTTCTCAAAATAAAGAAACAGCTCAGGCAAATAATTTTTTACCAGAAAACGGACCATTTTATTACAGACATTCAGAGGAAGGACATGTACAGGAAGAAAGTTTATCTGTTGCTGCTTCAGCAATAAAAAATATTTTAGAGGTAAGTATTTCAAAAGAAAATATTGAAAAGACAGCTTCCGCTTATAAAAGAGAAAAGGTATCAGGAATAGATGTAGTTTCGGTTAAAACTTCGGCTAAAGATTTTGTGACAGTGGCAGCTAGCATTTCGTTAGGAAATTATTCGGGAGAACATAAAAACCCGATTATTCCAGCTTTAACTGCTTCTATGTTGTCTAAAGGAACAACTTTAAATGATAAATTTAAATTCTCAGAAAAGCTTCAAAAACTAGGAGTAAACTTGAATGTCAATGCATCAACATTTAAAATAAATATTGGATTTAAATGTTTGAAAAAAGATCTAGATCAAGTAATTGCTTTATTGGCTGAAGAATTGAGAAATCCTCTGTTTGATACAAAAGAGTTTGAAAATTTAAAACAACAGTTTATCGGAAACACACAACAAAGTTTAAACGATCCAGGCGAAAGAGGAAGCATTGCTTTATCTCAAGCCATTTATCCAAAAAACAATCCAAATTACAGCTTGAACGTTGAAGATAATATTTCGAATATTAAGATTGCAACGTTGGATGAAGTTAAAGCTTTCCACAAAAAATATTTCGGAACAACATCAATGCGTCTGGTAATTGTAGGAGACACAGATGGAGCGAATTTAAATGCTTCATTAAAAAAATCTTTTAAAAATTGGAATGGGGGAGTTGCGGAAAACTTGAAATTTGAAGAAGCTTCAAAAACTTCGGCTAAAACAGAAGTCGTTACAATTCCAGAAAAACCAAGTGCAGAATTGTTTATAGGACAGTTTACAGGTTTAAAAAGAGCAGATGCAGATTATATTCCGTTTTATATTGCTAATTATACTTTGGGAGCTGGTTTTGCAGGACGTTTAATGCAGACAGTTCGCGATAATGATGGTTTGACCTATAGTATTTCGTCAGGAATTGGCGGAAATATTCAGACAGGTGGTTACTGGTTTGTAAATGCTTCTTTCAACCCAGCGTTATTTCAAAAAGGTTTAGACGCGACGATGGTTCAAGTTGATAAATGGGTAAAAAATGGAATTACGGCAGAAGAATTAGAAAACAAGAAAACCAACTTAATCGGCAGTTTTAAAGTTGGAATGTCCACGACAAACGGAATGGCAAGAACAATTTTGAGTTTTATAGAAAGAGGTTTAGAGCCAAACTATATTGACCAATATCCAAAAGATATTCAAAAAGCAACTTTACAGCAGGTAAACGATGTGATTAAGAAATACATCCAACTGGATAAAATGATTATCATTAAATCTGGTTCTCTTGACCAAAACGGTAATCCGTTGAAGTAGTTTTTTTAAGTGGCAGTTTACAGTCACAGCTTTCAGTTAGTAACCTAATCTGTAAACTGTGATTGTAAACTGAGACTAAAATCATCAATCAGTAATCGTCTTTCATTATTTCATTTTAGAATCTGAATTAGTAAGCCATTTTCTATGAAAGACCTTTTAAGAGCTGTCGGCAAGCAGCTCTTTTTTATTTGGATTTAAGCTAAAACTTTCTTTATGAAAAGTTTTACGATCTTTATTTTTTAGATTTGTTAGTACAAAAATTTACTGTAATTATTTTCCCAAATGATATTTTGGATCAATTGCCATTAGTAATTTTTTAAAGAGCTGAATTAAACGATTTCTAATGGAGTTGAGAATTAGTGTTATAGCATCAAAATTTTCTACTTCTTTTTTTGCTTTTATTGCTATAATATTGCTGATTATAGAGATACCATCACTTACAATTAATAAATTCATTACTGCGGTTACAAACCAATTAAAATTGTAATTAAGCCCCTTACTCATTAAAGCCAAAGCAGTTGGAATTAATAAGACAGCTAATTTAGAAACAAAACCTACTGCTAGTTTTTTGAAACTAAAATGATTATTGAGTACTATAGTTTTGATAATTCCTAGAAAGGTGTCCATTATCATTAAGTAAAACAATACTTTAACAATTCCAGTATCCATTTCTAGGTACATAAAAATTCCGTAAAGTAATAGTTTTAATTCGTTTGAGTATTCTGAGATTTTATTTATCATGACTTTTTGCTTTTAGAAATTTTATTAAAGTTTTTAGATAAAATCTTTTGGGGTATGAAGCCCCAAAAGATTATTTAGTCACACATTCTATTTACAAAATCCTGCCTGTTACTGTGACAGTATTACTGTAAGGAGATGTGTATCCATTAGAATTAATTCGAATTTGGTATGAATAAGTTAAACCATTTGATAATTTATCATAGTAAAAGGTATCAGTTGATGTTTGAACAAGCATTGGTCCTCCACCATTTATACTGCGATATAATTCGTAAGTTAATGCCCCAGAATCAATAGAGTTAGGCCATTGAAGTATCATGTTTTCGCCTCCATAATAAGCATGCTGTAATGTAGGAACTGTTGGCTTCACAGTGGCTGCATTTATAGTTGTGGGATTGGATAAATTTCCAGCAGCATCTTTTGCTCTGACCTGAAAACTATATGAAGTATTGGTTAATAGTCCTGTAACATTATAAGTTAAAGTGTCTTTTGCTAACTCGGTTAGAGGAGTTAGACTATTATCTTTATAAATCAGATAATTAGTAACGCCTACATTATCTGTAGATGCTGTCCAGCTTAAGGATAATGAGCTGCTGGCAATATTTGAAACTGTTAGATTTTCTGGACTTGTTGGTGCTATTGTATCCACGGGACCAGTAATATTTCCTGTATATTCTATGAAATGAACGATATGATAAGGGTTAAGAATATTTACTGCAGTTGGAGAATTTCCTTTATTTACTGCATTTAAATATTCTTTTTCTCCTCCATATTCTATATCTGTTGCATTAATATATCTATAATCACCTCCGCTGTTGTCACCTTTAGATACTGGTAATGTCAGATCTAACTGAGGAATGTTTCCTTGTGTCAATATTTTATTTTTAGAACCACCATCCCTTATGTTCCAATTATTAAATTCGGATTGATTATTGTCAAAGCCAATAGCCATTCTTCCTCTTAAAGGAACATATTCTTCCCAGCCTTCTGGAAAAGGAGCAGGTTTCCCCCAAATAGCGATCATACCAATTGGAACTGTAGAAGCAGGTCTATCTTCTAAAATGGTAATACGATTAATTAAAGATTCAAGTAGAGTACTGCTTTTAACAACTTGATTTTGATTGTTTACTGCTAATAAATAATCACTTGTAGTTCCTGTATTTAAGTTGTTTAAATATAGATGATGAGTTCCAAGATTCAAATCTCCCTGCATTGCTTTTGAGCCATCAATTGGAAGATAAGATTGTTTAATAGTGTTAATATTTGTTTCAATTGAGCGAATATTTCCTTCAACAGCAGTAACATTAGCTTTTATAGCATCAATATTATCTCCAACTGCTTTTAGAATTTCTTCTATAGATTTTAGATTTTTTACAATTACAAAATCTTTTAAATCATAATAATTAACTGCTTGGTTATCATTTGTTACTGGAGTTCCTGCATCACCTACATATTCTGCTTCATAATCAGTATATGCAGTTTGTGAGTTTCCGTCTCCGTAAGTTAAATTGGTGGTAGTTTTGGTTGTTTTTAAGTAATTATTTGTAATTCCTGTTTTTATTGGATACAAAATACCTTCTCCTGTTTGCGTAGGTTCGTGAATAACTGCCCAACCTCTGGTTTTATCAGTAGCATGAGCTATAATATAATTTTTGCCTTTTTCAATACTTAAATGTGCTTTTATAGCTTCATATAATTCAGATCTGTAAGCTGTCTGAAGCCTTTCTAAAGTTTCCTGCTCGAGAGGAAAACCTCCGGGATGACTAAAATTTACTTGTTTCATTTTTTATTGATTTATATTATCTGTTGTTTTTATTTTTGGATTTCATTTTTTGATGTGTAACTATAACTTTGGTAACTTTTGCCTGCTAGTTTATAAAAGTTAAGAAGATTGTGATACTCGGCCGAAATGATGTTAATTGCTTGCGTTTGCTGATCAGGAGAATTTCTATGCGTTTCAGCCACTATAGTTTGGTTGGTAATTAAATTTTCTGGAATAAAAACTCTAAAATTCGCATAAGAAATTGTGGTATAATCTTCTCGATGAGCTAAATAAACAGGTTTGTGATCTCCGTTTTCATACTCGTAATTTCTAAAAATTTCAAACATTGGAATTCTTAAATCACCTTTAACGATCGTTCCGTCAGAAGATTTGTCCGGATTATAATATTCTTTGTGCAGATACAAATATTGTAATGAAGGTTTAATCGATTCATCAATATAAATTAATCCCTCTTGTCGTTTTTGCCCGATGCTTAAATTTGGATTGTAATTTTTGCTGATGTTAAAAGCTTCGTTAAGTACTTTCTCCAGATAAATTACCTGTCCAGTATGCTGCATTTTATAAAGTATGCTTTCATAAAGAGAATGAAGCGGAGTTAGCAAAACATCAAGCCACTCTACATGTGTTTTTTTTCTGAGAATAGGGGGGATGAGCCATAGCAAAAGCTTCTCCCATTTTAAAATTGTGTATGTATTCATTGTAAAAGTATTAGGCTATTGTTTGTCGCGGTAAAATGTATAAGGAATGTAGTTTACTTCAATTTCCAAGGCATCCATATCAAAATATCCGGCTTTAGGAATAAAATATTCTATTCGTGTAACATCCGTTAAATCGTTATTGTCATCGTCATTTGGATTTTTCGCAATAGAAGTTTCAACTTTATTTAATATCGGAATTTTAATTCCTTCCGCTTTTTGAATAGCATCAACCAAAAATGTTTTTACGAAAGCACCATTAAATTCAATATTTTTTAAGTGGTCTTTAACTGCATCCAATACAGGAAAAATGGAATTATTTAAGATTAATGAACCGTTTCTTATATCTAAAGGTTCTGCCAACAAATCTTCTTCGTATTTTTTTAATTTGGCCTGTTCTTCTGCTTCTAAAGTTCTGTTTAAACTTTTTAACTGATAATATTCAATGTCTTTTGGATTGATATAAATGCTCAAAGGATCTACATAAACATTTAAGTTTAATTTTAAAATATCACCATCATCAGAAGTTATATAAACCTGATTTCCTGCGTCTTTAATTCTAGCGATGTATTCCTTAAAAGCAAAAAGCTCATTCGGAACATCAATTCTTGAAATTTTGTCGTCCTTTTCCGTGGCCACTTTTATAAAAACAACCCCGACTTTATTATGGAAATAATCAGAAAAAATTTCTTTTACTTTTTTTTCAGGGTTGAGTACTGTTTCCAGATCAATTTCGCTTACAGCACAATGTTTGATTATTTTAGATTCTTCAATTTGAGTCTCAGAAAGGTTTTTAGTGTCAAACTGATAAGAACCATCTTTCCAGATCAATGACATTCCGTTACTGGAATTTGGATCAAGAGGAGAACCATAATGAAAATTTAAAGCCTGTTCGCGATACCAGTTTAAGGTATGTGGTCTAGATATTAGGGCGTTTTTCTCTACTATTTTTTCATGTACCCAAATAGCGGTCGCTACGATATTTACCCATAGTCCCCAAATGCTTGTTTTTGAGCTGCTGTTTAAGCCATTGAGGGAACTTTGTTTCTTTTTTTCATTCAGAATTTCATCCTGAATTTCAGCAATTGTACGTGCCATATTTTATTTTTAGATATAGTTTAGCCTGTAAGACATGTTTAATATGCTTATAGATAATTGTTTATGATGATTTGTGAATTACTACAGGGCTGTAGTTTTGTTTTAGAAGTCCTAAAAGAGAGGATTTGAATGTAATGTGATCGTGAATGAATTTCAATTCAGAATTTATATTTGGAGATTTTTAGTAAATAATAAAATCCTCCTCAATAATCATATAGTCAATTCCAGAGAAGTTGTTCAGTAAATATTGTTCTTCTTCACTAATTGAAGTGGCAGGTTTTAAATTTCGCGTATTGTAGTATTCTACAATATCTTTTTTAAAAGCTTCCCTTCCGATTTTTAATTCGTTATAAACAGAAATATCTTCTGTAAGGTCGAATTTGTCATTGTCTTCTAAAAGGTCAAATACTTTCTCAATGCTTCCATATTCTTGCAGAGAGATGTCAAAAATGTTTTGATTTTCTTGTGGTTTAATAGTTTCCATCGATTTTAATGTTTTGTAAATCGTTGACATCTAATGTTTTTACATGAAAATTGTCATACGATAATTGTTTGTCTATTTCGTTTTCTAGTCTCAGCCTGGAAGTTGCATCCGGGCTGTTGATGTATTTTTTAATTCCTACTCCAAGAATAGGAAACTCTTTATAACTTCCTTTCTGGCTTAACAATAGATGCTCTATATTTTGCTGATCAGCGTCTTTAATGGCAAAATCTCCATTTGTAATTAACAAGTCTTCATCTATTATAAAATCTTTCATATGTCGTTATTATTATTTGTTATTGATTAAACATCTTTGAATTTGCGCGCCGTACTCAAAAGATGCTTTTTTTGATACTGTAAAATTAAGCTATGCAGATTCTTTTATCAAGGTTTTAAAGCTTAGTAATCAGTAGCTTCAGTAAGTTCTGCAAGTTGTTTTTTTAGTTGCTTTTTTTGATTTAAAAAGTATTTTTAGCAGCTGGAATAATCAGGTTCGTAATTATTTGAATAATCATTTTTATAATATTATTTTTAATGGTATTCAGTTTTATTTTTGAAATTCCTGCTGTTTGTAATGCCTGCAGTGCAGTTAAATCAAGCTGACTTTTTAAAAGCCATTCGAAATCTTCTTCGGTTAAATCTCCAGATGAAAAAAGAATAATCCAGCGTTCCAGTTTTTCTTTCGAAGCTTCCAAAAACAAGTTGAGATCTTTTTCCAGCTGAGGTTTAATATCTTTGTAACTGTTTGTTAGAATAGTTTTTAGTTCTTTTTTTAAGTTTTCTATTAATTTATCTTTGTCCATTTTTTATGTATTAAGATTTATAAGCTCTATAAGTTCATCTTTTGATTGTTTATCTTTTTTGATTTCATACTGGATAAGTAAATCAAAAGCTTCTAAAATTTGTTTCTTCGATTCTTCTGAAAATGATTGAGATACAATTCCTTTTGTTTCCCAACGTTTAAAAAATCCTGCTACTAGATTTTTTTCTTTATCATTAAGTAATTGCCACATTTGAAAAGTGATTTCATTGTCAGGTTTATTTTTTTCGTATTCAACAAGTTTTTCAATGTTCAAAAACAGTTTGTCAATATCTTCTTTGTTTTCAGAATAGAGGATTGTAGATTTATTCATTAAACTGACTGTTTCGACTTTCAATTCTATTGTTTTTTCATAAGAATACTGATCGAACAATGCGGTTCTGGTAGAGTTACAGGATGAAATTGCAAGTGAAAGAATAAATAAAAAAGCGAAATGTTTTAATTTTAAATACTTCATATTATTTGTATAAGATTACATAATTTTTTTTATCACGTTTAAGTCGGCTGAGCAGTTTCCAGTCGTCATATCCCTTTTTGTCAAAATGAGGAAGATCTTTAAACGTTTTCCAGTCGCCACCCCAGTTCCAGCCATTTTTTTTGAAGATGTCCACACATTCCTGCCAATCCGAAATCTGATCGTCGTCCCAGTCTTTTGCCGTATCCCATGAAGCAGTTTTTCCGTCAATAATTAGGCAGATATCTACAGCAAATCCGTAATTATGAATAGATTGGCCTCCTTTGGCATTCGTTACTTTTTTTCCAGGTTTGGTTCGGCCAAAAGCATAAAGATCCTCTTGCTCCTGAAAAGTTCTTAGACCTTGAGTAATGCGTACTTTTGCTCTTCCGGTTAATGCGAGATCACATTCTTCGATGATTTTAGTGACTTCTTCCCTGACGGAAGGATGAAGCAAATCAATGTGTTTTTTTGTTGTTTGGTCCATATTTATATTTATTAATGATTTAAGAATAAAAAAGCCTTCCCAATTGTTTGAAAAACAATCAGAGGATGAAAATGCAATAAAAATATTTATGTGTTTTTAGAATTTATTTTTGATTAAAAAGAAGGAAATAAATTCTGAAAAAATCTTTTTTTTAATCTCGTTTGGAGATTAAAAATGTGGTTTTAATTACAATGTAAAAATAAGCGGAAGTTGGCTGTTTTAGAAATAATATGGCATTGTAAAACAGTAGTTTCAGTAGATGAAAGAATGTTTTTTGGAAGGTGTTTATGGAGTGAAATTATAAAAAAATAACCCGTATTTCTAAAACTGAAAAACGGGTTTATGATTAAGAGGTGCAATAATATTGATTAATAAGAACCATCAACTTCTATATATCCTGCTTTTTTCATTATATAAAGTAACTCTAAAGTTTCTGCATCAAAATAAGCAAAACAAAACATTCCTTCAAATAGTGAAATAATTTCACCTTTTTTATTGTATTCTATTTGGTCTTCAGTTTTAAATGAAACAACATATACTTCTTTTTGTGTTTTTCTATCTCTCAAAACAACTAATTCTTTATATCACAATCTAAACCAATATCTTCGTCATATGAAAAATTATTCTTTGCTATCCATTTTTTTAAGGACTCCACTACTTGTTGTTTTGGATTCATATTTTACTGTTGGTTTTTAGAAATGAAATCTTTGAAATCTTCCATGAACTCAATGAATTGATTAAAAGTCCAGCTGAAATCTTCTTCCTCTTGAGGTGTTCTCCAGTCGAAAAAATAAACATATTCTTTATCTCTTGAAATTGCTAGGTTTCTTGAACCGTACAGGCATATGTGAATTTTCTTCGTAGTTTTATAGTTTGTAATTTAATTTTTTTAAATAAACCCTAACTCCATTTCTTCTATAGAACTATGCCAGAAATCGGTATTAACATCATTTTTTTCTACAGATATTAATCTGTTTTTTAACTCATGAGCATATTTCTTGTGGTTTAAATAATATTCTCCTAATGTTTGAGGAATTTTTATTTCATGGTGAAAGCGTGTAAATGTGTAGATATATTCAAGATATGTTTTTAAATCTTTATTGATAGTATAAGTTAATATTTCTTCGCTATAGTGAGTTCTCCCTATTATTTTTTCGGTTTTTATGTCTATGCACAACGCAAATGGTTCATTAAAGAAAGTATTTTTAGTACCAAATTTCAAATATTTGTTATCTAATAATTCTACGTTTCCAAAAAATTCATAATCTCCCCCAAAAGTGTGATGATTAGGTAATCCTATTTGGTATAATATATAAGTTGTTTCTTTGGATAGACCATCTATTAAATTACTATCTTTAAATTTTACTAGACTATCGGAATAGTATTTTTGGATTTCTGTTAAGCTCATTATTCTTTAATTAATTTATCTAAATCTCTTTGTCTCTTTGTTCTAGACTTTAATCTAGATGCAATTATTTCTGGAGTATCTCCTACACCACCGGTCCCGGGATATTTATAACTATATTCAACTTTTATATTTGGAAAATTATCCTTTAAAACCTTTTTGCATTGAGATTGTCCTAAACTACAGGGCTCTAATTCTGAATAGATTTTCTTTACATTTTTATATGGAATATTATTATCCCTTAACCATTTCATCCCTAATATTTCTGCATGTGTTGTACTCTCAATTTCTGTAGAAATAGCTTTATACTGTTTTGCCCCGTCTGTATCAATAAACTTGAACACTGCAATATTTCCGCCATGTTTTGGCATTGCTAAAGATTTACGATGTTCGATTGCTAATTTACTCATTTTTGATTCTCCTAAAGGGATTTGTATAAATTTAGTTTCTACAAGTACTTTTTTAGTTAGAATATTTTCAGCAGTGTCTATAAATTCAGCATATTGTTCAGGATCTCCTTTTTGGTTTTCTTTAAGAAATTTTTTAAACTCCTTCTCTGTCATCTTACAAACATCTTTCCCTGTTTCAGCTTTTACAAGTTTATTGGCTTCATCTGTAACTTTTTTTATTTCTTTCGCATCTTCAACTGTTTCTGACAATTCAGCTGCGGCATTTCCTTCTCTGGCTATCTTTGACATATTTGGTAATCCAAATGAAAAAAGGTCAACTGTTACGCTAAAACCAATCCAGAGATTGGCCAACCAGCCATAACCATTGTCATGTAATTTCTGTAAAGTATCATTGCTGAGCATGGCATAATGGGCAACATCTTTTGCTAAAACAACACCTGCTAATGTCCTTGCGGCTATTGGAGCTCCTTTAGCTAATAGAATACGTAATGCACCGTAAGCAGACAATAAACTCAGTAAATCTGTAGCAACATTAAACAAGTCCCAGTTAGATTGTTTAGTTGACATATTATGGATTTTGAGAGCAAGAACAAAAGTGTTATCGTCACCCACTTGTTCGCCTAGTTCACCTAATTTGGTTCCGAAGTTTAATTTTGCAAGAGGATTAAAAGGTCTATTTAGAATATAATATTTTGGTATGTATACTTCAGAAACTCCAGGCGGATACATTCTGTCAAGTTCTTTTGGATTATATGCTTCTCTAGGTTTTCCGACCAATTGAGTCGCATCTTTGTAATTATTTAATATTATTGTTTTTCCTGACCATTCCGTTTTTATGTGAGTATCTCTAAACAAATAATAGCTATTGTCAAAATAGACCGTTTCTGTTGGTTTTGTGTTGTCAAACTCAGAGACTAATCGAGTTAAAAAACGAAGTAAATCCTGTACTTCTTCGCCGTGAAGTTTAGAATATATTTCATACAGTAAATCAGTATCTTTAAGTTTTAGATATAACTTTTGCCTGTCTTTTATTGCGTAAAGAATTTGGAGGACAGCTTTATCTTCATTTGTATCAAAGTCTGTAAGAGCCGTCATTCCTTCAAATAAAGAATTGTCTTTTAAAATAAGATTAAGATGTCTATATAGTTCCTCGTCATCCATTTTGCCAAATAGAGTTTTGGGCAACGATTCATAAATTACATCTAATTTATTTGGGTTGTCATTGGCTTCTTTTATCTTTTTACGATATAAATCAATAATTATTTGTTCGTCACTAGTAATTATAACTCCTAATGAGTCTAGTAAGGTAAGAAAGTGATCAAAATCGTAAACGATAAATTTGAAAGCAATTTTTTCAAGATTATGATCGAAAATGGCTAAAGTAAATTCAGTATGATATTTGCCAATTTTTATATTAGGTTTAAAAGTTTTTGGAATTAAGTTTAGCCCTAAAAAATAGTTCCATTCTAAATGTATGGCTCCTGTTTTTTGCGTTCCATGACTGTCGTTGTAAAACATAATTCCAGTTTTTTCTGGAGTACTGTTTGGAAGTCCTATAAAATCACTGAAAAGCATTTTTGGATAAATTTGCTTAATGTTTCTTTTAATACAATCTATAACTTCTACTATAGAAATGAAATAAGCGGTGTTAGTGATTTGTGAACTTTTAAAAGAATCAACCATTATTTTTGCATTCCTATCATCCTCAATCTGCTGTCGCCAAATGTTGAGCATAATTTGTCTAAACCTTGCCATTTCAGAAGCGCTGGTGTCATTTAGTTCTATAGTATGGTTTTTAATAATCATGATTTTGGTTTTTACAGAAAGGGATAAAAAAAATATGCTTTTATAGTATTTCTACTTTTACGGGTTTTGGCTGAATATGATCTGAGAAAGCGGTTGTGATATTAAGTCGTAAATCATCTTCCTGCTCGATTTTTCCATCGCCTCCGAGATAACAATTTTTAAAAAGGACTTCAAGCGCTTTGAATTCATCCATTTTTGAAGCCTGTAAAACAGCAGAACGAATACTCATGTCTGGTTTTTTGAAATAAGCAAAAAGGGTAGTGTCATCATCGTCTTTAATAGAAAGTTTAACCACTTTTTTATGTTTGTATTTCCATTGGTTAAATTGTGCTTGAGTGATATTTCCATCAAGAATTTCTGTATTTTCTGGTGTTTTTGTTTTCATGTTGAAAATCGATTTTATTAAAAAAAGAGGCTGCCTGAGCTTTATTTCAGGACGAAATGCTCAGAGCAGCCTTCTGAAGTAAAAAATTGTTTAAAAACGGACTGCTAAAAGAGCAGATAAGAATAGTTTGCATGCAAAAATCATGTTGCTCAGAACTTCTTTTTTGCGTAAAGCATGGTAAAATTGGTTTTCTCTTTTGGGTCGGTTTTTAAACAATTTTATAGTTAAGGAAAGTATTTTAATAGATTAGTTCCATTCAATATGAGAACAAATCAAATCGAAAGAAACCGCAATTTTAGTATCTCCCTGGCTAATTCCTCTGCTGTTTGAATTGAATTCGCAGTTTCTGATGGTATGTGTTATTACTTCATTACTGTCGTCTAAGTAGCTTACAATGATACTAAAAGGATTAATATCTTGTAATCTTTGACCTTTTGGTAAAGCGGCCAATATAGCCTCAACTTCATAATTGTATAAAGTCATAGAAGCTTTGGCTTCATATTTTCCTCTACCTCTGTGTACAGGCATATCGCCCGCACCATAATGGTTTTCTTTAGAAACTGAGTCGCTGTAGTTTACAGCAGTAATTCCTGTAATAATATTTCCTGCAATGCTTACTTCAATTGATGACCAGCTGTGTTGTTGTCCGTTAATTAATGGCAATTTATTCATATGTCGCTTTTATTTGTTTTCATACCTGTAATAACTGTTTACGGCTATCACATTATATTATCGTTAGAATTTAAATTTTTTTGGGAATTGTAATTTGTGAAAATTATGCCTTATCGATTCCGAAAGGATTTTTAAATCCTAAATCGACCACAATTTTGCGGGCAGTTCCAACAGGAGTGATTTCTGCTTTTACTTTTAATTCTGAAGTTGCTAAGATGTTTTGTTTTGGATCTACATAAACATCAAAAGCAGATACTTCCTGATTGGCAACCATGCCTTCTAAAGCGTTTCTGCATAAATCCTCGAAACTTTTAGAAACCGACTGCGGTAATTTACCATCAATGTCAACTAAAACCGGAGAAGCCAATTTTGGTAATAAAGCAGTACGCAGTAATCGGGTCGCTTTGTTTATAGTACGGTTATTCTCGATATAGGCAAAGTCTGAAGTTGCTGAGGTGCAAGTGTGGCTGTCATTAAAATAAACCCCCGCCAAACCAGTGTGAGTCTGCGTAAAAATGTATCTTTTATCATTTAAAGTTCTTAAATCTCCAAGTGATTTAATTTCTTTTCCACCCACAAAACCTGGTTTTGCAAAACCATTTCCTGTAAGATTGAATTTTTCAATCCAAGCAATATTTTCAGATACCTTTGCTTTAGACAAAGCTCCTAATGCTAAACCAACTGCAGCAGTATTTTTGTAATAAACTGCTTTTTCCACATCCATTGCAACTACTACAGATACATTTTCTGAATTTAGTTCTGCTAAAGACGGTGAGGTAGCCTCTGCTGCAGTGTCAAAACCTTTTCCTTCTAAAAGGATTTCAAATGGCATATAATCAGTGTAAGCAAGGTTCGCTTGTTCTTGTGCTATTGCTAATGCTGCTTTTGTTTGAACAAATGTTGTTTCGCTAGAGCAGATAATCGCCATTTGACGAATGTTTCCATTTGCTTTTTCCTGCATGTCTATTGCCTTTTTTACAGTGTCGGCAAACGATGCTGCATCTACAACCATAATGTACAAATCGCCTGAAGGATTCATTCTAAAAAACTGCTGAATTTGGTAATAGGCAGATTGTCCGCTTAAGTCGTAACTTTCTGTAATGCCAAGGTCTTCTGCATCTTCTAATGAAGCTAAGCGCTCGATTTTGTCAAATTTTAAATTTAAAGTTTCTTCACCGCTAAAAAGTAATCCTGAAACCATGTCCTGTTCTGGATTTCTTCTTCCTAATCCGCCTGAAAGTTTGTTAATTGCTACATCGTTTAATGTACTCATAATATAATTATTTTTAATTGTTTAATTGTGTTTTAGTTTGCTGGATAAAAGCAAAAGAGTGGCCGTAACAAGTTGTTAAACTTGTTAATATGAATGTTATAGTTTGAGAATGTGATTGTAACTCCTAATCCAAAAATCTGGTTTTTGATTTTTTGAATTTTCTGTAATATGTAGTTTTTTTGCCTCGATTTCACCTTAAGCCATGTGGTAAAATATATACTTATAAGCGAGAACAAATTTAAGTTTCATTGCTGTTTTTTCCAATTTTTTTAAACTTCAAAGCCAGTAGTTTCAGTTATTTATGCTTTGGCTTCTGTAGCAAGTCCTTCGTTGATAATAGTGTAAATGGTGCGTTCTGTAAGAAATAAAGTGTCTGAAAGTTCTGCAACTACAACCTTCATTTGTTTGGCTTGATTAGTGTTAATGTAGTTCATAACATAATCTCTCCTTTTGTCTAATAATGTTCTGCTTCTTTTCATGATTTTTCGGTTTATAATGTATGTTTATTCTTTTTGTTTTTAAATGGCTTTGTATGGTTGTGCTGCAGTTTTTTCAGACTAAATATTATTATTACTTATATCAACACTTCCTTCAACTTGATTTGGGTTGATTCCGATAATTCCGGAAGTCAAATTATACCCTAGTTCTTCCAGTTCTTCGTTCGATAATCCATTATTGAAAAGAATATATTTCTTTTTTAAGATGTTTTCGATCAAAGTAGTTTTATAAGTAATCTCCCAAATGAAGTAATCGTTTTTAGTCCAATAGTCATATTCATTACAATACTGTTTCTCTTTTATCTTAAAAGTAGAATTAGTATCAATAAGTGAATTGCTAATGTCTGCTGATAATACAGATTTGTCAATACGTTGGGCAATTTCAAAAACATCTTCGTAATTTGAAGATTCACTTCCACTTGGCATTACCACATAAAGGCAAAATGAAACTTCAGCTTTATAATTTTTTTCAGAAGATGTCTCCCAAAATATATTATCATACTTAAACATTACTATAGGTTTTTCTATAGGCGTTTTAAAAATAGCATCGCTATATAAATGAACTGTTAACGAGTCAGAAATAAATTCTGTTTCGATAGCTTTTTTCTTTTCTTTATAAAATTCTTTTAAAATCATATGTTGGATTATTTTTGAGCAAATTTAAAACATATGTTTTAATTTAGCAAACATATTACATATAAAATCGCAATAGTTTCAGTAATATGATTTAACTATTTGACTACTAATATGTATGATAATTCATAAGTTTTTAAAATATAATTAACTGATAATCAGTAAATTTTAAAAATATTTAATAGTAAATGTGATTATTTGTCATATATTGTGTAGATTTGCAACATATACTTGAAGTTTTGCTTTAAGTAAACATATTACATAATCAGCCAAACGAGTTGCAAAATGGAAATACACGATAAGATAAAACGTATTATAGATGAAATGAAGTTAAATAATAACTCATTTGCAAAGTTAATTGGAGTTACAAGTACTACTATTGATAGTATTACTATTGGAAGATTACAAGTCGATGGTGAACGAAAAAGAACAAAACCAGGTTTTGATTTGCTGCAGAGTATTATTTCACATTGTCATGTAAATCCAGAATATTTTTTTGGAAATAGTGAAGATATTTTTACCACTAAATCAAATAATGCGGTTAATTTAAATGTCCCTAAAATTATAACGGTAAATGATGAAGGAGATGAAAATATCAATTTTGTGGGAGTAAAAGCCCGTGCAGGTTACCTAGATGGTTATGCAGATCCGGAATATATGGAAAGTCTTCCTTCTTTTAGTATGCCAATGCTTAAAAACGGTACTTATAGATGTTTTGAAATTAAGGGAAATTCAATGTCAACAACGATTCATGACGGAGATTATCTTTTCGGAAAATATGTAGATAATTTTGACGATATACTTGACGGAAGAATTTATGTTATAGTCAGTAAGAATGATGGAGTAGTGGTAAAAAGGGTTTTAAACAGAATCAGGGAAAGCGGAAAATTGATTCTGAAATCTGATAATAGAGACGGAAATTATCCAATGTATTCTATTTATGCCGAAGATATCCTGGAAGTTTGGTACGCTAGTATGTACGCATCCAGACAAATGCCCGATCCGATTAATATTTATGAAAAGATTCATGATCTGGAGAGTAAGTATTATGAATTGGAAGAAAGTTTAAAAAAGAAGCTGAATTGAAATAATAAAAGTCAAATACAATTTATAAAAAGAAAGAGAAAGTCTTAAATAATAATAAGGCTTTCTCTTTTTTATTTGATATATGTTTTATGATGTATTTCTATTTTGTTTCTTTTTAAATATGTTAACTTGATAGGAACTCAATTTGAATTTATTTTACGATTAAGGTATATTTAGTTTTTATTCCAATTACATTAAAAAAAAATTCTAATTGCTTATACATATTGTCACTCAAATCTAAGTTTTCAATTTTACCAAAAGTTTCTTTTGTTTTGCATTCAAAACAAATTTCTATATATTCGAATACTTTGTTATTCTCATCAAAGAAAAGAATAGCATTTCTAGGAAGATAGCAGCCTCTTGTAATTTCTGAACAACTTATATTCAATTTTGAACAAGTGTTGTACAAGATGTCAGACAACTTTTCTATTTGAGGAATTGTTAAAGTTTTTATTTGAGCTACATTTTCTAGGGATAACGAATCTAAATTCTTTCTCGGTAATTCAAAAGGAGTTATATACTCTAGATTTGTTATATTGACTTCACGTTTTTTGTTTACTGTGTCAGTTATTATACTTGCAACTAAATTTTCGTTATTTAAACTTAAGTTACAAGAAATAATTTTTATCTGAGAGGATTTATTAAATGGATATGAATTAATACGTTTTGAAAGATTTGCAATATTTTCTTTTTTTGTATTAAGAATTTTAGGCTCGGATAAACTATTTTTTTTTGATTTATTTTGGGCGCTAACAATTATTGACACTAGAAAGATTAGGCTTAAAAGTTTTTTTTTCATTTTTATAAGTTTATTGTTTAAAATCAGGATACTTATTTTCTACTCCATTTTTCCAAAAGTCAAAATTATTTTTCCCATATTTTTTTATATAAAACGTCTCCCACGAATTTGAAAAATATTGCTGAGCATATTCTAATTTATCACTTTGATTTTTTGTTAATTCTTTTTTTCGATCTATTAAGTCATATATTTTTGAACGATTTTTACTGTATATCCATAAATCTTTTTTTGTTGTAACTGTTTTTTTTTCTTCAGAGTCGTAATATATCCATCCATCTGTTTTTATCCAATCTTCAGAAGCAACTAAAAAGTTGTTTAAAATTGAACCATATCCATTATAAATTAACTTTCCCTGTTGTCTATAATCATTATTTTGTTTAACCTTGACATAGTTAGTGCATCCAAAGACTTTAATTTTTTTATTTGAAAAACTAGCTAATTCAATTAAGAAATCAGGAGTTTTTCCTTCCCAGCAAGCTACAGAAAACAAACAACCATTGTCAAGTAATTCATTTATTATTATTTTTAAGCTAAAAAATGCTTCAATCCATTTTTTAGGAACACCTATAATCTTTTTTTTAGATTTATCAGCTGACTCAATATTAAATACTGTAATAGTTTTACTTTTCTCAAAAACATCAGTTATATATTCATCCTTAATTTCTACAGGCTCTTCATCTGCTAATAAAATAGCTTTCTTTATTTCTTTCATAACCGAAGTGTCCAAGTGTACTTTGTTTGCATCATTGAAAGAACGATCTGAATAAGTATATCCATGATGAACAATACAAATGTTTTTATATTCGTATTTCTTATTAAGTTCTTTAAAAAATTGAATATCAGCAAATGTTCTAATGTACTTTACAACCCAAATGTCATTTTTTACATCGCTAAATTGTTCTATACTGTCATCATCCAAAACTATTAAAAGGTTTATTTTTTTCTTATCTACAATTAACGTTTTATCCTGAAAACTAGTATCTCCGTTTACTTCTTTTATTCTAAATATTCTTTCCATTTTTAGTAACTAGTTTTCATTTTCAATTGAGATTTCTTCTTTTAAAACCGCAAAACCATCTACATTTACCTCTCCACTAAATTTTACCAGTTTGGTATTTGATTTGATATTTTTGCCATTCGCTTCATCTATTACAATGACTACTGTTTCTCCTTCATTGTAGTTTTTTGTCTTTACAACAAGGCTTACTTTGTCGCCAATGTTTGTGGAATTTATCTCATTTTCCAAATCATTATTTTTCCAATTAACACTTACAATTTCTTTTTTTAAAGGTGTTACTACAGGTGGAGAATAATTATCAAATATAACTATTTTAGAACCTGTTTGAAGAGAATTTGTAATATTAATCTTTCCTCCAGTTCCGACATTACACTTTAGCTGCGAAGTTTCCAACAAAGCTTTTTTATTTCCTCCATATACATTATTTGAAGGGGTTTCCCATTTAGCTATTATTAGAGGATTGCATGGATTATTATTTTTTAATTTGCAAGTTCCAAAAGGATTTTTAAAAGTAATATCATTTTCAGTAGCCATTAATTTTTCTTGGATAAAAATTGTGTTTTGAGAGTTAACATCTACAGTACTAGGTGCAGAACCTTGGTCGCAAGTGCATGAAGCACCATTGCAAACATATTTTACTCCCATAATTAGTTTATTTTTACATTATTACCTGTGATGATAGTATCTCCAGAACCATTGATGTTTATCTTTTCTGTAGATTTCATATTTATATTTTTTGCTTCTATGTGAATATCTCCTTCAGTTTTAATGTTTATTGCAGTCTTGCCTTTTAGTTCGATTAGATTTTGATCGTCTTTCTTTAAACGTATATTGTCACTTTCTCCATTTAATTCAAGAGCTAATTTTTTAAGTTCATCTTCTTCAAATAAATATCCAGCAATTTTATTTTTTTCAATAGCTAATGAAGCTTGTTTTTTATCTTCATTATTTTTTAATAAGATATTGTATTTATCTGATGCTACTTGCATAGAATTTAATTCTATGCCTTTATCATTTTTAAATTTAAGAGAAACGTTGTCTTTAGAAACATTTAAGGTTAAACGTTCTTTAGTTTCTTTATTTTCTATTGAATTAAAAGTCGTTGTAAGACTATCAGGTGTAAAATGAGTAATTGCCAGAGGTTTTTCATCCTCATCAAAATAGCTGATTTTAAAATTTTGACTTTCATTAAATTCTATTTTGGCAACGTCAATAATTTTTGTCTCATTGATTTCGGCTTGATCATCTGCCTTTATATAACGAACATATAGTTTATTACCATCTGCACTGTAATCAAAAAACAATTTTGGATCGTTTACTGCCTGGATTCTTCCCATTATTCGATCTACTTCAGCATATTGTGAAATAAAAGCCCTCGTTTCCACTCCGTCAATAATCGAAGCCAAAACCCAGCTGTCTTTTTTAGGAATTGTAATAATTCCCTGTTCCAGATCCTGAATGGATGCTTTTAGGCGCACATTTTTAATAATGGCACCATCAGCTCGCATGATGTTTACTGTATATGCATCTTCTGGATTGTGAAGTGATTCTTCTTCTTTGTTTATTTCAATGACTTTTGCCGCAAAAGTTTCAATGTTCTTATTGTTGCTGGCGACATTTTTTATTAAATCTTTTATGTTTCCCATTTTCTATTATTTACACAGATTCGACTCTTCTTCCTAAATAAATTTTTTGTCTATAGCCATTTTCGCCATAATTTCTTTCTACTTTTTCAACTTGAAAGGTTCCGTTTTTTTCTTTGTCTTTGGCGTTTTCAAGAATAACTTTATCTGTCGGGCGTACAAATGGTTCGCCAAAAGTGAGAATATAGCCTTCAAGCCCGTTTGGTTTAGATTGCATAGCTCTCAAAGCCCCATATTGGTACAATTCTGAAGCTATTTCTGTTGTTGTTTTTTCAAAAACTGCGGGATCTTTTGGCAGATTTTCATTGTCATCATGTAAAACATGTGTTTTTACAAGCTGACCGTTAGGATCTCCTAATTCGATATAAATTGGCGTGTTTGAATTTTTAAAGTATTTCTCAACTCGTGTTCGGGTATTTTTGCTTGACTCGTTGACAACTACCAATTTATCTTCAATAATATTATGTCTGAATCTAAAATTTACTCTTCCCGAAAAACCTCCGGCAATAGACTGTAAGGCTTTGTTTAATTGTGAAGCGAGAAGATTAAGGCCTTCATTAATCAGTTTTTTTACCAACGCTCCCGAGATTGGACTTTTGATAAAATTGCGATCAATGAAACCAGATAATTCATTTGCCGTATGCTGTTGCGGATTGTTGGTTATTGTTAAAACGGGACCTGTCAGCTCAGTTTTAAAATAAGTATAAATTCCTTTGTCTTTAAGCATTTCAAAAACTTGTGATAAGCTATGATTTCTGCTGACGACTATATTTCCTAAGTTTTCATCAAGAGCATTAACTTTAAAAGGCAGTTTAAGTTCTTTAATTCTTTTTTCGAAAAAAATTTTAGGATTAAAATTGTCAACATTTGTGGCTGGATTAACAGCAACAATATTGAGATTATCTTTTTTATCCTGAACATTATTGTCTTTTACCGCTTTTACTTTTTTAAAAGCGTACATAGCATCTTCGCAGGTTATTACAGCATTTGTGTCGGATTGAACTCCGGTAATATAACCTCTAAAAGCAGGTTTGTAATCACCATCATATCCTAAAAATATTTCGATATAATTTTCAAGTTTAAAAAAATCATGAATTGTTTTTTCCTCTCCGCTCGCGTTTGTAAAAAGACTTTGATCATATCCTTTGGTGTCGGTATAAACTTTTTGCGGCATTACGATAGTTGCCGTATCTGTAAGCGATTTATAGGAACTATTTATGCTTACATTTTTAACATAATTAAATTCATAAAATTTAGGCGAGGGGATAAGGCGTACGGTTTCGTAAACTTTAATTTTGGCATTGAGTTTAAGCATTATCTCTAATTATTAGTTCGACGGTTTCATCTGATGTAGCGCTGGCAGTAAATTTTTGGATATTTTTTGTTCCGGAAATAGAAGGAATAGAATACGAATCAATAACCAATTCGTAAATACCAAAACGATTCAAAATGGCATGTGTTACTCTTAAAGAATAAGGCGCATTAAGAAATTGTTTCAACAAAAAAAGCTTTTCTTTAGGATATTCATCTCCAGTTTCATTGGCAATTAAACCCTCCATAGAAATACTAAAATCACCATTTGTAATGTGTTCTTTGATAGTTGAATCTCTTCCTTCAACTCCCTCTTTTTTAATAGTTTTAGAACGGCTTAAATTTACCGTAACAGCATCGACCCTTAAACTTGGCAGGTTAAGGTCATTTTTTATAAGTGGTTCAAAAACTAAAGGAGCAAACACGCGAAGATTAAATTCACCTCCGGTTTTATCAATAATGAAATCTTTTGATTCTGATTCGTTATAGTTAATACCGCTGTATTGAATGTCTTTTGGTTCTAAAATTTCGTTTACATTAAAATTGAATTTCATAATGATTTTGTTTTTTATCTTTAGTTTGAAAATGTTTTGGCAAAAGCTGTAATCATAGTATTTTCCATTCGGCTGTCACTATGTTTTTGAAGCCAGAGTGCTTCCTCAAGAAGTTTATAAAATTCATCCATGGGAAGTTTGTACGGGTCTACCTGAAAAGCATATCGAATAAGCGCTGCAGATTTTTTAAATTCATCTTTCTGCGGAGTTGCATTAATTGTAAATTCACTATCTTTTTTTATCGTTGCTACAATCGAATTTCCTGCAGAAAGCATGAACTCTTCATCGTAACTTTCTTTGTCAAGAAGGCATTCTTTAAATAAAAATAAAATCGCTTCGTGCGGATTGTCTTTATATTTATTTTGATATTCCAGATAGATGTCAAAAGTTGGTTTTTTACAATAAACCGTAATTAATTGATCATCAGAGGTAAGTTTTAATATTTTTCCGTATTTTTCTTTAAGGTTTTGGATGGATATTTCGTCTGTCATTTTTTTGTTTTTTTTTTTGAGATTAAATACAGCTGTCTTTGCTTTCTTTTTTTATGATTTCAGCCAAACTTTCACTTTTTTCAGTTGAAGATAAAGGAGTGATGTTGAAGTTTTCTATAAAAATGTTTCCAGAAGATTGCGATTCCAGTGGATTTTTAAAACTGCTCATGTCTGGTATTTTAGGTGTTTCACCTAAATCTTTTGGTGTATAGTCCATGATTGGTAATTGTTTAATGTTTGACGTAATTATTTGAATGATTTATGCAATAAGAGATGACTTTCTGAAAATATCCTGAAAGTAAATCGTGGTATTTTGAAATGTTTTGGAGAATCTAATAGAGGCATTAGAGTCTGTAAAAGTAGAGTAGAGGATGCTAAAAAAAAGAATAATTAGGCCTTGGTTTTCAGTAGTTTCAGTGGAAATTAAGTCTTCTTTTTTTGCTTGTAAAATGAGTCCTTTTTTTTTAAATAAAATCCACAGTCTATTATATTTTTCTAAAATATATTTAGTTAGCATTACAGATAAAAAAATCCAAGATCATAGAAAATTATTTTCTTATAATCTTGAATTTTTTAATAAAAGTTATACTATAGATGTAACATTATTTTGTACCCAACCCGTATCTGTTTTTGTGTAAATTACTGATCCAGTTGTTATATTTAAACATTGAACTGTATCGCCCTTTTGAGCCTGTCTATAAGTGCTATTCAAAGATGAAGTACTTAAAGCGTTTGTCGTATTATTTGTAAATACTTTTGTTAATGCGATTTCGTAATCTCCTGAAATTGTTGGAGCTGGAAATCTTAAATTGGCATTAGCTACTGGCTCTACAATTTGAATTTGTGTATATCCGGATGCTCCCGTTTCTTTTACCTGAAATTTTCCATTACCGATGATAAGATTTGAATTATTTACATCTTTCTTTGAGGCAAAACTTATCTGATTATCTCCACTTGAATCATAATTGAAAAAAGCTTCGTAAAATGACGTTAATTTAGTATTCCCTTTAATTGCGTAACCTCCGGCATTCAGCACATTTTCCAATGTAATAGTATCTCTAAAATCTTTTTTATCCAATCCAATCACTTTACCTTGATCATCTAAAGCAAGAAGATAGTTTTTTTCAGAATAAATTAACTTTGTCCATTGGCTGCTAGACCAACTTACACCATAAAAATTATTCTCAGAGTCTTTGTAAATATCTCTAAAATTGGTACCAACTTGGTTTGCTATAACTTTTGACTCACCCGAAGGTTTAATTAGAGTAAATTGTGATATAAATAATGGAGAGTAATTGCTATACACAATTATATTGTTTGAATTGTCAAAAATGATGTGTTGTGGCCATTGTCCCGTAGTTCCTTCAAGAACAACAGAACCTTCAGAATCCAAACCTATCAGTTTACTATTTGTGTAATCTAATATATATATGATACCGTTTTTATATGCTATATCAGTAATTGATTTTAATAAATAAATAGGTGTTATGATATCCTCATCAGATCTATATACACCTTCATTGTCGGTACAGTAAAATTCGTTATTATCTCCTAAAGTAAAATAAGAGTAAGGCTTTATGTTACAATGTATTTCAGTTTCGCCTGTATTAGTATTTAATTTAATTACTGAGCCAGTCTCTCTATTAATGCAAAACATTATTTTATTTGAGAAAAACAAGGTTGTGTTTGTTATATTGGTTAAAAAATTTTCAATAATATTAAAGTCTGAATCAATTTTGGTAATACTGTTATTAGAGTGCGATAGATACAAATTATCAGAAGAATCATATGCAAGACTTATTGCTATACTAGATAATATAGTTGTGAATTTAACAACTCCATCTGTATTTAGAATATCAACTTTATTTACATTTTGATAGGTAATAGCAATATCTCCATTATTTTCATTTTGGGCAGTTAACATTGGAAATGATTCAGAAGTTCTAACTGTTGTTTTTGTAAATGAAGTATAATTTTTTAAATCGGCAAATTTTAAGCCTGAATCATTTAATATTCCAGAAGTAACTACTGCTGTATTTCCATCAATTGATATTAAAGAATTTTCGAGACCATCACCATTCCCATTAAATGTAGGTATTACATTCGGAGTTCCTGAAATATTGCCGCTTGGTAAATTAATGTTTCCTTCCTCATCTGCAAACTCTCCATTTACGGATACAGGTATTATATTTGTAGTACCATCAGGGTTTTCGGGTAGATTAAAAAAATTTATTCCAGGTATATTTCTTTTTAAATATAAGTGGTTAACACCTCCTCCAGAACTTTGATAATCTGATCTTAAATAAGAACCTTGAGATATTAAATGAGTAGAGTTCCCCTCATTATTAAGAGAAAGTGAATTTGGATGCAAAAAGATTTCTGCTGTTTCATCAAAATTACTCAATGTTAAAGTTTTTCCTATTGCTGTATTACCTTTTTCAAGTGTTTGGTCTAAGTCAGAAGAGGCAATTAAACTAATATTACCAGTACCAACTATTGATTCACCATTGACTGTTTTAAAATCGGATTTAACAGTAACTTCTTTGTCACTAAAAATTACATTTCCATCATTATCCAAGGTTAATAATTTAGTATCTTCTTGTAAAGTAATTTTTATAAGATTATATGAAGCACTATTGCTGATATATACGATCCCTGATTTTGCTACAGTCATATATCTTGGAGATTTACCTGCCGAGCCTAAAATGATTACTTCTCCCAGAGGAGAAATTTTATAAACTAAACCATTTTCATAATCATTATTATGCACATAAAGAAAACCATTTTCTGATACAAAAGGTTCGTTTGCTTTGTAACCAATTGAAGCAAAAAATGTTACGCTAGTTCCATTTTTATCTACAGAGTAAATATTTATGTCAGCATAATCATAGGGTGTAATATATAAGGATCCATCAGGCTTCACGCAACCGTTTCCAACTTCCAAATTAAGTAAGGCAAAATTGGTTATTATGCCAGATTCATTTATTTTGTAAATTACATTTCGAGATTCAAAATCGAAAAAGTAACCATTTAATTCCTCATCAAATCCTAGGAAGCCTAATGATAAATTTCCAGCATAATAAACAGTTTCGCTTATTGTATAAGTGTTTATTTTGAAAATTTTTCTTGAACTACGTTCCTCTACATATATATTATCATTTTTATCAATATCGATATATGAAAAATATGAATTTGAAGATTTTAAAACAGACAAAATGCCTGATTCATCAAATTTTATCAGTATATAGGAAACTCCATCAAAATAGATTAGAAATAAATCTCCATTTTTTGGACTTACAATAATTTTACTTTGTATATAATCCCCTTCGGAAAATGAAAAATAATCTACAACTGTTTTATCAAGATTTACTTTTTTAACAGTATTTCCATAAGGAAAATAAGCTGTTCCGTCAATTCCAGCAGATGGAATAACATCTTGATTATATACAATTTCACTTATGCTTTTGAATTGATTTTTTAAATTTTTAAGTTTCAAACCACTTTTACCATCAATTTTACTGTTAATTTCGGTATTAGAATTGATAATTATTTTATCTCCAGTATCAGTAATATTTGATTGTATCAAATTTAGTTTTTCTTCAGAATCATATCCAATCTTAGTTAGTCTGTTTAAATCTCCTGAAATTGATGTTTTTGGGATAGATTTTTCAATTAATTCTTCAATTCCATCTACATCTTTTACCGGAACTTTATCGAGTTTATGTCGAAAAGAATCCCAAGTGTCCCAAAATTGTTGCTGAGAAGGTTTTAGAGAAGTTTTAAACCAGTTTTTTATTGTATTTAATGTTTGTATTGCCATGATTTTAAGTCTAATTAAGTGATTGTTTTTGGAAGTTGATTTTCTTTCATCAGGATCTGATGAAATTGATTTTTAAAACTATTCTTGTCGGGAATTTTAGGCATTTTTACTTTGCCTTTTACTAATAAAGGATTCATAGTGGTATTTATTTAATTGATTTATATACTAATTGAAGTACCGTTTTTAAAAATAGCTTGAGATAAAGATTGTGTTAAAATGTAATAGCTATTAAAAAATTTGAGGATGTAAAAGTAGTTTGGAAGGATACAAAAAATGAAAAAAATGAAGTTGGTTTTTCGGTAGTTTCAGTAAGAAATAAATAACCCAGAACAACCGGAAATTTCTTTTCTCCAATTATTCTGGGTTTTATTTAAATAAAGTACTTTTACTTTTGTTTTTTAGAAGTAAATTATTGAGTTTGCGCAATGACCGCCTTTTTTCCAGTATCGATAGTCAATCGTCCAAAGGATGTAAACAAGTATCCAGCCTAAAAAAGATAATTTTTTATTGATTTGATTTTTTCCTAGTGCGCTTGAAATTGTTTCCCCTTTTGTACCAAATTGATAACCGTTTCGTTTTCTTAGAATAGTATTCCACAGTGTACGAAACTCGTAATTTGCAAAAATGTCTAAGCCAATTGCTCCAGTAAAAAAATATTGATCAAGTGATTTAAAAAAACCACTGCTTTTTGAATTTTTCCAGACGACAACAATTATATTTAAACATGTTAATGGTAAAAATAATAGTACAGCTACCAAGTATAATAATATTCCCATGCTATAATTAAAAATTGAACATTCCGTCTGCATCCTGTTCAATAATGTATGCCGACATAATTGTTTTTAATGGTATGTTTTTATCTAAAATTAACATTGTTATATAGTCAAATGCAGGCATTCTGTAAAACTTTTCTTGTTCATTGATAATAATACCGTCTTCATTTTTTTGCTCTTCGTATTCAGGATTTAAAATTGGCTGAAACTTGTCATCTCTAACGATTATTTGTTGTGTATTATCTATGTGCCATTCTGGTACTTGTGTTGTAAACTGACTGCTTACATCTTTATCATCCTTATTATATAAAATGCGATAATAAATATCAAAACTTGTAGAATCAGAGTTTATATTTATTCCTATTATATTTAAAGTGCGACTTACTTCTTTAAAGTTTTTGCTGTTTGAAATTGATTGTTCTATTAACATAGTTTATTCTTATCTAATTGTTTCTAAATAAAGTGCGTAGTTATTTAATCGAATTGTTCTATCAGTATTTTGTCCATAAGTATTTGTAGGATCTGCATATGTAACAGTGTTTATAAAGACAAAACTAAAAGAAGCTTCGCTTCCTCCAAAAGTTCTTGTATTATCAGCATTTCGTAAATAGTATGTCGCATCATCATTGGATATTACACCATTATTGATTTTCTGAACAACTAATTGAATTGTTGACCACTGTGCTAATAAAGGATTAGAATTTTGAATATTCGTCATAATTGGATTTTGATAATTTTTAAATCCATTATTATCTAATCCAGAAAATTCCATAATCAATACTTGATTTGTAGGATTTGAACCATTGTAGTGAGTTGCAAAATAGCCATTATTTATTTTTAAAAAAACCTCAGTTTTTGCAACTAGTGGGGCTATTATTCCTGAACTAGGGCTTGGATAATAAACTTCATTTAAGGCATTCAATCTCATAATTGAATTATTTCCAATTTTTCCTGTAATTGTGTTGATGGAGTAATTTTTTGCTGTTGCTGATACACTTCCAGCTATATTTATCTGAATAACTGAAGGTTGTTTAAAGGCAATTAAAATCACACCATCTGAGGTTGTAATGAGTCTAGACCTTACTCCAGAATGGGTTTCCCATAATTGCCCGCTTGAATCTCGTTCAATTGCTCCATTTTGAGGTACGGTAGTTAATGTTCCATTCGGAATTATTAAAGAAGGACTAGTGGTTGTTCCAACTGCAGTTGTAATAAAATCACTTGCTAAAGCAACAGTTCCTGACTTATTTGGTAATATAATATAATTATCTTGGGTGGGAGGTTCAGGTTGGAATTGGGTTAGAAATCCATTGGAAATCCATCGAAGAAGACCAGCTTCATATTGTGCTCTAACTAAACCGTAAATACTATTTATTTGTACAGAAAAAACACTACTATCAACTTGAGATGTATAAGTATAATTTCCTGTGACTTTTTCTGCTTTAATTCCTTTTGGAAAGTTCCAAATTGCACTAATTGTTTGAACATTTGATCTTATCCAGATCCACCAATTAAATAGCTTGGAACGACTAACAACTTTATTGTCTTCAGTAGTTTGAGCTGTTATTTGTGTTTCTGCATCTGTAGCAATTGTGGCAGTTAGTTTTGTTTCGTTTAACTTTTTACCCATTTCGGCAGTAAGTGCTTTTGTAATACCGCCACTAGTAAGATCATTTGTCAAAATAGTGCTTAAAGACATCTGGACATCCTCAATTGCGTCAACAATTTCTTGAATGGTATCTAGGTTAACATTATCAGAAGATAATAGCGTATTAATTCCATTTATTTGATTCTGCAAATTTTTACCCTGTTCCGCACTTAGTAATGAACTCGCGCCTCCAGTAACCAGGTCATTAACTATATATAAATAGTTATTTGCGATTTTTACCATCGAATCAAGAGGGACATATCCATCAGCAATACCTTTTTGTGATTTGTCTTCTTTATTTGTTTCTAATAATTTACCCATTTCAGCTGTCAAAGCTTTAGTGGTTCCTCCAGTAGTAAGGTCATTTACAAAAATAACATCCAACGACGTTTGGATTTGCTGAATAGTATTCACGATTTTCTGAATCGTATCAAGATCAATATTATCAGATGCCAGCAACGTATTTACAGCAGTTATTTGGTTTTGTAAAACAACTCCTTGTTCTGCTGATAATAAAGAAGTTGAACCTCCCGATGTTAGATTATTAATTATATTAAGATAATTATAAGCGATTTTAGAAAGTTCATCTAACGGAACATAACCGCCCGCAGTACCTTTTTGTGATTTATCCTCTTTTGCGGCAAATAATTCAGCATGAGCATTTTGATTTGTATTGTGTTCCTCTAACTGCAATTTGTCAACTTTTGAATCAAATACTGAATCAAGTCCTTCAATGTCTGTCATTGGAACTTTTTCAAATTTATGTCTAAAAGAATCCCATGTGTCCCAGAATTGTTTCTGAGATGGTTTTAGGCCAGTTTGAAACCAGCTTTTTATAGTATTTAATGTCTGTATTGGCATTTTTTTTTAATTATATGATTTATTGATTTTGAGTTCGATAGTATTTAGGTATCGAAAAAGCATGAATTGAGAGTTTTCCAAAATTCCTCTAGGATTTATAAAAAAAAATCCACTAGAATTTTTTTTGATTGGAAAAAAATAAAATTTACTCTTGTCGGGAATTTTAGGCATTTTTCTAATGCCTCTTAATAGTAAAAAATCCATAACGGCTATTTTAATTGATTAATAATAAAGTCGAATGTGGTATTTTTTTGGTGTAGATGAGGATATGATTTGTAAAACAACAGCGTGTTTTAATTTCATTTTTGGAAAAACAAAAGTAGGAATAGTATTATGTGAATGACGAAAAAAAAGTTGTAGGATTTCAGTAGTTTCAGTAGAAAGAAAAGTTGCTGAAACTACTGAAAACAAAGAGTTTGTAATTTTAAATTGTTATAACATGAGACTATTTTTGCATCTAGAAAAATAGTCTCATTATGAATAAAAATACAATTCACAATTTCAACCTAGTAATAAAAAATAGTGCTTATACAGAAAGGCCAGAGGATTTGACGAAAACTATTATAAAGGAACTGGCTGAGGTATCAAAAGAAATTAGCCAGCATAAAGATATCGTACAAGTTTGGCAGGAGCAAAACACTTTAAACACTGTAATAAATAATATTGGAGACTCAGTCGGAGAAGGCGTTTTCGATACCAATGCTGTAATTGAAACAGCTACATCGCCCAACATTACTTCTTCGGCTTCAGAGTCTCATTTTTTTGCGCCAAGTTTTAATGCTTCAATCGGAAGAGACGCTTCCGATACTACTGAAAGGAAAATTATCAATTCTTTTACATCAGCTAGCAATACTCTTCCGATTTCAGAAGCTGAAAATATAATTTTAGACAATCCAATTAGCCAAATTTACGAGAGCATTGAGTCAAAACAAATGCTGACAGTACCACAAACACTTAGTGCAGAGCCATCTGTAGAGCTTATTAAAGCCGAAATCAAAAAGAAATTGGATCTTGCTGTTAAAGAAAATGATATTGAAATTATTCAGTATTGGAGTCGTATTCAGAAAGCTTTTGATGAAGGAGCCACAGCTGCAGATTTTTATGAGAAACCAAATGAAATGTTGTTTACACAAATGTATGTCGCTTTAAAGCAGTCAAGTTCATCATTCGTTGACATTCAAAATTTTAATTGGGAAATCGTTCGTGAAAAAATGATTAAAGCAATCGATGCCAATATACTTAAAGGGTTTATTTCTAAAGTAAATAAAGACCGTTGGCAAATAATCAAGAACCAGCTGCTTAATGAGAAAATAAACATTGCAAATCTTTTTGAGCAATATGATGAACTGTTTTTATTACTAAAAGAAGTTGAAGGTCTTGATAATTTGCCTGGAAGTATTACCATAACTACTAAAACAAAAATTTATCCAAATCTAAGTGCAGACAAAACATATGCTTCTATTGGTCGGGAAGATGTTTACGTGTTCCTTAAAAATGTTAGTGAAAAGGATTCTGATGGAAGCGCAGTAAACAAAGGCGCGGTACAAATTAGGAACAGTACATCATCTTCATTTATTGTTGGTGAAAGTTTGGAATTCTTCATTGATGAAGCTTTTATAAATCAGAAATCACATCAAAAAGAAGATATAAACTGGGTGGTTTGTAATACAAATTCAAATAAAGAAACTATTTTTAAAAATGAAGGTACATCATTTAGTTATAATTTCGATAAGCCAGGAATATATAGAATTGATGCCTATGGAAAATATCATACAGTTAAACAGAAAAAAAGTGCAGCTACAGCTACTTTCATAGAGCTTAAAGTCGTGGCACAAGACATTATAATTACACCTCCAGCAAATGCTAAGGCTGAATTTATAAGACCTTTTGCTGAAGAGAAAACTTTTAGAGTAGCTCTGAAAAATACTGAGGTACAAACGATAAATCCTCTAAAATTATACTATCAGATCGAAACTACGATTACCGGAAAAACAACTATAATTTCAGAAGAAAAAGAATTAGACTCAACGGGTAGTATCAAACTTGCTATGCCCAATTTAGGGACTTATAAAATTAAAGTTATAAGTAAAGACCAATATGGATTGGTGAAGGAATTTAAAACTTCAGTAATTAACAATGAAGTTATGAGTATTGGCATTAAAGATTCCTCAGATAAAGAGGTGTTTTTATTAGGTGATTCAAGTAATAGTTTAACTCTGGAAGTCAAAAAATATAAAATAGATCCAGCCGTAGATAAAGAAAAAGAAGGCGTAAAATGGATGATTTATGATTCAAGTAATAAACCATATTTGCCAGCTGGAGAAATAATTATCAACGAAAACGGAGATTCTAAAAAACCATATATCCATAAATGGGATTTATTTCCTGTGCATATTCCTAAAAAGGAAGGGCATTATACTATTGAAGCCTATTTAAACGATAAAAAAGGTCCTAAAAATGGTGTTATATATAAAATAGAAGTAAAACAGCCAGAAATAGCAGAAGCTTGTTGGGCATGGAGCGGGGGAAGTAAAAAAATAACTTCTGGATTTTCAGGAGAAAGTAATTATATAAAAGCTAATATACCTCACTATGACATTCAAAAGGTTAGAATTTATTTTTATCTGAATGACAAAAAAACAAATCACTATATTGATGTAAAAACCAATGAAAAAGGAGAGATTTTTGAAAAGATAAATTTTGATTCTAATTTCCAAAAACTTATTGGATTTCACGATAGAAAAGATGCCAAAATTGGATTTACGCTATTAGGGATTCAGAATAGTAAACCTTATCCATTTAAGTCGCCAGCTAATTACGATACTAATACAACGATGTCTCTTACAGCAGATAAAAAAGTACTCGATGTTTATTTTACCTATAATGGCAATAGAGTAACACCAGAAGATGAGGTTCCGTTTGGCAAAAAAGGTGCAATTGTAACCATTGTTGCGAAAACCCAAAATATGATTGGAGAAGAAGTTGCATTGACTGCTCATAAAGTAAGCGAGAAACCATCTTTCACCAGTAAAGCAATAGTAAACTCAGAAGGAGTTGCTACAACAAGTTTTCTTTTAAAGAATCTTGATAAGAAACTCAAGTTAGGATCAAAAATAAATTATTACGCAGGTGTTGAGGGTTATTCTACAAAGCATTTTGTTAATAAGGTTTTGGTTATGATTGTTGGGGAAGGGAAAATAAATAGAAAGGAAATTATTGATGAAAAGGATCCACAATTAATTTGGGGATCTAGAGTAAGTAAGGAGTTTAGAATTAAGGTTGTAAAAATATGTAAAAATATAGAAGAGAAAAAAGATGTTGCATTCTCTCCTAATGTATTAATGAATATTATGGCTTTTGAAACAGTAAATACCTTTTCTCCCAAAGCAGGTACTTTTAAAAACATTATGGATGATGATAAAAAAGCGGGATTTGTCGGATTAATACAATTTGGGAAAGATGCTTCTGATCATCTAAAAATAAAACGTTCTGAACTATATAATATGACTGCTGAAAAACAGTTAGATTATGTTGAAAAATGGTTTTTGTTAAAAACTAAAAATGAATTAAAAAGTGCAACAGATATTTATTTGTCAGTAAATTATCCTGTAAAAGCAGGAAAAGGACATTTAGATCATGAAGTTGTTTATGGTGATCCAAATGCAGCTTATCGAGCTAATAAACCGTTCTTAAGGGAAGCTGATGAAATTGATGAAAATGGAAAAAAAGTTGGTATAGACGGTGGTAAAACTTACGTTTGGGAGGTTAGAGAAGCATTGGAAGAAAGTGAAAAGGAAGGACAATATGCTAGAAATATATGGTGTAATCCTCTTGATAAAATGGAGTTAAGAGGATGGTACAGTACTTGGAGACCAGAAGATAGTAATGATGGTATAGTTCCGACAAGAACTGCAGGTAAGCATGATGGACTTGATTTGTATGCTCCTGTTGGAACTCCAGTATTTGCATGTGTTGATGGAGTACGTGTTAGGGTTGGTCCCAATCCGTCAAATACTTATGGAAATACAATTACAATTAAAGGTTTTTATAATGGTAAAGAATACTATTTCTTTTATGCTCATTTAAGTGAAACTTTTATAAAAATAGGTGAGAAAGTTAAAGCAGGAAAAAAAATTGGATTAACTGGTAAAACTGGAAATGCAAGAGATTTATTAGCTAAAATGACACATTTACATTTTGAAGTGAGAAATTCAAGTGCAAGTCAGGGAGCTTCTTTAAAACCTTTCAAAGCAATTTCAGAATTAAAAGAATCTGTCAATATAAATCCTAATAAGGAAAATCAAAAATAGTGAAGGAAAATAATATTATCTTCGTAAAAAATATCAATAATGAGAAATGTATTATTTATTTTAATATTTGCTTTCTTTTCGTGTAATCAAAAGCAGAAGTACGAAAAAGTAAGCAATAGATCATCTGTGGATAAAAACGATATTCATAAAAGTGAAGCTAAAAAATTTGTGATTAATAATGTGTATGATGAAAATGATTCTGATTTTTCAGATGTACAGGTCAATTATAATATAGGAAAATTTGTTTTCGACAAAAATTATAATGAATTTATTATTGATTCAACTTGCGATCAGGACATCGCATATCAAAAATTAAAGGATTATTTACTAGATCAATATGCTGACGACAAAAATATTATTCGATTATCTAATTATGTTTTTTCACTTCAAAAAGACGAAGGCTTTTTATACATAGGTCTTTTTAGAAGAATAGATAGGAATAAATGGAAATGTAAAGATTTAATAAAACTTGAAAAATATTCAGAATTAGGTGAATATAATTACATTTTAGGAGATGGAAAAATCTTTAGTTATACATGTAATACAAGTTCGGGAGACTCATGTTTTGCAGTAGTTATTGATAAAGTTAATTCAGGAGGCAAATATGATAAGATTTTAAAAGCTGTTAAATTCGATATAGTAAATGAAAAGATTATTGAAATTGACCTAAATAAAGAAAAAATAGAATGTCTCCCAGAAAATGAGTGATCAATAAGAAAAATATTCTTGAGGTATATTTTTAAAAACAATAATTAGCAATAAAAAAGCGCAAAAAATCAGAAGATTTTTGCGCTTTTTTATGTTTAGTAATTCATAAATAACCATTTCAGATATTTTTAAAAAAAAAAGATGTGTTTTCGTATAAAAATAATTTATGAAAAGTAATATTTCTAATATTTGTATTTATAGTCATTTCTTGTAATTCTAAAAAGAATGAAAAAGTAGAAGAGAAAGAAATTACTAATAAGCCAAAATTAAGTAGTAAAATTTTGATAAAATCTTAAGAATAAATGAATATGTATATAGTGTTTCTGATTATGGTGATTTTTTTACAACATCTTATGATAATGGGATAATATATGATCGTAAGCAAGGATTTGCTTTTGTTATAAATTTAAAAAACATGAAATCTATCTTAGATACATTTCAAGGTACTTTTAAAGTTGAAACCGAGGGAGAATAGAATGGAGAAGGTCATACAACTTATTATTTTTACGATTACAAAAAAATAAAATTATGTTAAGAAAAGTCTTCTGTATACTAATAGTATCAATAAATATAACCTCATGCAAAAAAGAGAATTCTTTTGACGATAAAAAAGTCTTTAATGGAGTTGTAACAAATTTTGAAGGCTTAAATTTATTTTCTGACAAAGATTTATTTTAGGAAAATTGCACCACTAAATTAGGCATCAAAAATTAAGATCATCTCGATTGATAGTTTTAAAAGTATTGTAAAAATTCAATACGGAAAACAAGAATTTTATACATCGTTAAAATATTTCGAGTTATTTTCTGATGATGAAAATGCAAAAAGTTATTTTACAAATGTTAGGCTTGAAAGAAATAAAAACAATTAACTATCCTACAAAATATGATACGATATATTATTTTGTTAAGGATAATAAAATAAGACTTTATAAAAGAAATTTCTTCATTCCAACCTAGTTATGAAAATTTAACAATCTTATCCAAATTAGATTAAATCTATATAAAAATTCATAAAATCTACATTAAAAGTCAGAATGACAATAACTTGGTAAAATATAGTATTTACTGAATATTCTATTTAATTTTAAGCTTAAAAAAGAGATTTGTTGAAAAAAAATTTTACTAAAACGTTTTTGTAAGTTTTGCTTACATATATTTGCGATGTACTAAAATATTCAAATATAAATTTATTACCCGATGAAAAAGATTACAATTAGAGATATTGCGAAACAGGCAGAAGTTTCGATTTCTACTGTGTCTTTTGTTATCAACGGCAAAGGCGAAAAAATGGCTATCAGCCCCACTGTAATCAAAAAAGTTCAGGATGTGGCGCAAAAACTGCACTACAAACCAAGCATGATCGCCAGCAGTTTGCGAACAGGAAAAACAAGATCAATAGGACTTATTGTTGAAGATATATCGAACCAGTTTTTTGCAGATCTGGCAAGAGTTATTGAAGACGAAGCCAAAAATATTGATTACAGGGTTTTTTACTGCAGTACAGGAGATGATAATAATCGTTCGGAAGAATTGATAGAAAGTCTTTTGCAAGCCAATGTAGAAGGGTTTATTATTACTCCAACCCGAAATTTAGAGAAAACAATCAGTCATCTTTTAAAATTACAAAAACCAGTTGTACTAATCGATAGGTATTTTGCCAATCAAAAAGTAAGTCATGTTGTAATGGATAACTACGAAGGATCTTACTCGGCTGCTAAATTCTTGATGAACAAGGGACGCAAAAATATAGCTGTCGTTAATAATAAATCTGGTATGATCCAGATGAAGCTGAGAGAAAAGGGATATGTTGAAGCGTTAAAAGAAGAAGGTATTTACAACGAGAATTATACGCTGCATCTAGATTACCATGCTAGTGAACAAAGCAGAATTGAAGCAATCATAGACTTTTTTAATAAAAATAAAGAGATAGATGCAGTTCTGTTTTTAGCAAATTACCTCGGACTAGCAGGACTTCAGGCTTTTAGGGCCTTAAAATGCAAAATTCCAGAAGACATTTCGGTTATCAGTTTCGATGATCACGACAGTTTCAAACTTCATACACCAACAATAACTGTTATTGCGCAGCCAATAGAGGATATAGCGGTAAAATCAATTCAGCTCTTAATGAATCAGATGACAAACTTTGATGATTTCAAAATAGAAAAGGTTCTCGAAAAAGGAACTTTGATCGTAAGAGAATCGGTTTAAAAAATTTAAAAAAAGGTGAGGACTTTTTTTTTAATCATTTTGCTAAAACGATTTAGTAAAAAAACTAAAAATCAACTGCAGCCTTAAACAGCTGTTTATTATGATATTGCAAACAGAGTACAATTTTTTATTAATTATTTAAAAACAAACACAAATCAACAAAACGAGTCAAAACCAATAACCAAAACAAAAAGCTTATGAGACGAATATTAGCAGTGTTAGGAGTGATATTGCTTAGCAGTTTAAGTGCTGCCGCGCAAAATCGATTAATAACCGGCATAGTTACAGATGCAGAAAACAAGGGAATTGTTGCTGCGTCAATCGAAGTTCAAGGAAAACCATTTAGTGCTGTTACAGATGCCGAAGGGCGTTTTAAAATGAATGTTCCTGAAGGGAAAGTTACTCTTAATGTATCCTCGATGGGATTTCAGTCAAAACAGGTGGTACTTCAGGAAAACGAAAGCAGAGTTTCTGTTGTATTAATTGAAAACACACAGGAATTAAAAGATGTTGTAGTAACTTCATTCGGAGTTAAAAAACAAAAGAAAAGTCTAGGGTACGCCGTAGGAGAATTAAAAGGCGAGGACCTGACAAAAAATAAGGAAATTAACTTAGGAAATGCACTTCAAGGTAAAATTGCCGGAGTAAACGTTTCTGCACCAGTTACAGGACCTTCTGGTTCGAGCCGTGTTGTAATTCGTGGAGCAACTTCTGCGTCTGGACTTAACCAGCCTTTATATGTTGTAGATGGAATTCCGATTGACAATACTCAGCAGGGAAATGCTGGAATGTGGGGTGGTGCCGATAAAGGTGATGGTATGTCTTCTTTCAATCCAGATGATATTGCTTCGATGTCTGTATTAAAAGGTAGTGCTGCTTCTGCGCTTTATGGTTACAGAGGATCAAATGGTGTTATCTTAATTACAACTAAAAAAGGTAAAAACGGATCAGGAATTGGTGTAGACTTCAGTACAAATTCTACTTTCAATACACCTGCTAGCCTTTTAAAATGGCAAGATCAATATGGTGCCGGGGCTCCAAATGCAAGCGGTGTTCCAACTAGATTTACCAATTTACAAGAACTTAGAGATTCCTACTATTTTGCATGGGGAGATAAATATGACGGAACACCTTCATTATCTCTTGACGGTAAAACTAGACCTTATCAGGCTTACGGAAAAGATAATGTGGAGAATTTCTACAGAACAGGATATTCTTTCAGTAATACTCTAGCAATTTCTGGAGGAAATGAATCAACAAACTTTAGATTATCTTTTGGAAATACTAAAGACGAATCTATCTTGCCAGAAACTACTTTTGGAAGAAACAACGTGGCTTTGAGTTTAAATTCGGCTCCAAATAAAAAAATAAGCATAGAGAGTAATGCTCAGTATATTTCGGAGAAAAGTCATAATCGTCCATACTTAAATGATTCACCAAGAAACCCATCTTTCCCAACGACTTTCATGACTCCAGGAACAGATATCAGATGGATAAGCAATCCTTATGATGCAAACGGTGGTGAAGAAGACTTTTTAGGAGCCAATGTATATCATACAAACCCATATTTTGCTACGAAATCTCCTTTAAATGACGATCTTAGAAAGCGTTTTATTGGTTCTGCAAAAGTAAATTATAACATTACAGATAAAATTTATGCTAAAGCTGTTATTGGTATTGATGATATCAATTATGAATATACTGAAATTGAGCCTACTGGAATAAATTACAACCCAGGAGGATCTATTGAAAACAGAATTGAAACGCGTTCTGAAGTAAATGCTTCTGGTTTTTTAGGCTACAAAGGAGATATTGCTAAAGACCTTTCATTGGATGCCTTTATTGGTGCAAACCGTCAGCATAATAGATACAGCGGTATTAAAATGAAAGGAAATAACTTCATTGTTCCGTTCAAATATTTCTACGGAAATACACAGCCAGATAAAACTGAAAAATTATTTTCTGAAAGTGAAGTAAACTCTCTTTTCTATTCAGCAGATATTGGATACAAAGATTTCTTATTCTTAAGTTTAACAGGCCGTGAGGATTGGTTCTCCACTTTAGATCCTGCAAATAACAGCACTTTTTATCCTTCTGTAAGTTCAAGTTTTATTTATTCTGAAGTTATAGGTCTTCCTGAGTGGATTTCGTATGGTAAAATTAGAGCAGGCTGGGGTAACGTTGGAGGAGCATTACCAGATGCTTACGCTTTAGCATTGACTTATACTACGCCAGACGGACAAACAGATTCATTAGGTCAGCCAATTTTGGGTGTAAATGGAGAAACAATTCCGAATAGAACTTTAAAACCGTATAACGTAAGTACAATCGAATTTGGTTTTGAAAACACATTTTTCAACAATAGAGTAAGTACAGACTTAACATTCTACAGCAAGAAAACAACAAATGATATTACAGATGCCGATGTTTCTCAAGCTTCAGGATATAGAACTACAAAAATTAATGTTGGAGAAATCCTAAACAAAGGGGTGGAGTTTGCTATTAATGTAAAAGCAGTTAAGACTGAAAATTTCTCTTGGAACGTAGGTTATAATTTTGCTTACAACGATAGTGAAGTTTTAAATCTTTCTGATAAAATCACAACAAAAACATTAGAAGGAAATAGAGATGGAAGAGCTAATGTAGTTTTAGAAAAAGGACAGCCTTTTGGAGTTATTAAAGCGTACGATTATTTAAGAGATGCAAATGGTAACATTGTATTGGATACAAATGGAAAATTCTTAAGAGGAAATTTAATCATTGCGGGACAAGGTGTTGCGCCAACATCTATGGGACTTTCAAATGATTTTTCATATAAAAATTTCACTCTTTCTGTTTTTGTTGATGCTAAATTTGGAGGAGAAATCTATTCTGCTACCAATCAGTTAGGAACACGTTATGGATTATCTGAAATCACACTTCCAGGTCGTGAAACAGGAGTTGCAGTAAGCGGTACAGATGTTAACGGAAACCCTGTAAACACAACAGTTTCGGCATACGATTACTGGAGAAGCTACAGTGATGTAACATCAAACTTTGTTTACGATGCTGATTTTGTTAAGCTTAGAGCGATTTCATTTGCTTATAATTTCCCAAAAGAATATTTAAAAAGAACACCATTCCAGTCTGTTAGTTTAGCATTTTCTGCTCATAATTTATGGACTATTTATGACAAAGTTCCAAACATCGATCCAGAGTCAAATTACTCAAACAGTAATGCGCAAGGTATGGAAAGAGCTTCTATGCCTTTGACAAGAAACTATGGTTTTGCACTTAATGTCAAATTCTAATTCTAAAAAAGATGAAAAATAGATATATCAAAATATTTTGTATCGCAATAGTTGGTGTTTTGACATTAGCTTCATGCGATAAAGGATTCGAAGAAATGAATAAGAATCCAAATGCTTTAACAGATCCAGCGGTAAAATCAATGTTTACACTTGCAGAGATTTATGTAGACGGACAAGATTTCTCTAACACAAGAGGAAACAATTTATATGCAGCTCAAATTGTACAGCAATTTTCTTCACTTGGAGGGCCAGGTTCAAAATACACGTATTCTTCGGAATATTCGGCTGCTCTTTTTGGTGAAACTTACGGAAAAGGATTAAATCAGATTTTCCAATTGTTATCTGTAGTCGAGAACACGCCAGAGAATTCAAATATGATTCAGGCCTGTAGAATTATGAAAGTTTTCTTGTTCCAAAAACTAACAGATACTTACGGTGAAGTTCCTTATTTTGAAGCAGGAAAAGGATACAATGGAAACGTATTTTCGCCAAAATATGATACGCAAGAAGCTATTTACAACGATCTTTTAAAAGAATTAGATGAAGCTGGAACGGCATTAGATGGTGGAAAACCTTTTGTTGGCAATGCCGATTTGTATTATCAAGGTGATGTTGCAAGATGGAAAAAACTAGCAAACTCTTTAATGCTAAGAGTAGCCATGCGTTTGTCTAAAGTAAATCCTGCAAAAGCAAAAGAATTTGTAGAAAAAGCGTTTGCTAAAGGTGTTTTTACATCAAATGATGACAGTTTGGTTTTAAAACATGATGCAGGTCCTGCGGGAGTTAAAACAAACCCTATTACTTCTTCATGGGTTAGAAATGATTTGAATGGAGGAGAATCGAACATTAAATTCAGTAAAACTTTCATCGATTTATTGAAAAACACAAACGATCCTCGTTTAAGAATTTATGCAAAACTAGAAGCTACAGGAGATAATAATCCTGCAAGTCAGCAAGGTTTGGCAAATGATGCAAAAGAATTTCCGGGAGGAGACAAAAAACTTTTCTCAGATCCAAATACTTCAACAGTATTACGTTTAGATGCTCCAACATTAATTATGTCTTATGCTGAGGTTCAGTTTTTATTGGCTGAAGCGGCAGTAAAAGGATGGAACGTTGGCGGATCGGCTCAAACGTATTATGAAAATGGAGTAAGAGCGGCTATGAATATCTTAATCATTTTTGGAGATAAGGTACCGGCAGTTTCACCAGCAGAATACAATACTTACATTACAACATATCCTTTTAAAGCTTCAGGAACAGAAGCAGAAAAGATCGAGCAGATTATTACTCAAAAATGGATTGTATTATTATTCAACGGTTTTGAAGCATTCTCAGAATACAGAAGAACCGGTTATCCAGTTTTAGTTCCTGTGAATGATCCAACGGGAGACACAAAAGGAACAATCCCGAGAAGATTAATTTATGATCAGTCAGAACTTATTACAAACGAGGCTAATTATAAAGAAGCAATTCAACGTCAAGGTTTAGATTTAATGACCACAAGAATCTGGTGGGATAAATAATTTTTAAAGTGGTTGGTTAGTTAAGATAAGTCGGGTAATGAGCATACCCGGCTTATTTTTAAAATCATATAATGGATTGATTTAAAAAGTAAGCAATTTGAAAAGTTACTTTACAGATTCAAACGCCTTTTTTTTCGCAGCAAACTGAGAGTGATACTGCTGAAAAAGATGGATTTACTTTCTGCATTTTAAATGTTTCAAAAAGCCGATACTTAAAAATTTGTTCCATTTTTTGAATTTAAAAAGACTCATATCAAAACCAAAATAAAGCAAAAGGCAGTGGTAAAGAAGATATTTCTAGTTGTATTTTAGAGTTACTAACAAAAAATAAATTCTAAAGAGAAGGAATAAACTTGGTCATTTCTTTCCTTCTCTAAACTGCCAAATTAGTTACCTTTTTACTAATTTTAGAAGGTATTAATATAGAATTCCATAAAATGAATTGTCAAAAAAAACTTCATTGTGTCATGTGCCTATTTTGGGTAGGTTTTACATCAATTGCCTTTGCACAGCAGATTGATTTAAAAAACAATTGGAAATACCGTGAAGAGAAAACGCAAAAATGGTATCCGGCGACTGTTCCGGGAGAAATTCATACAGATTTGCTAAACAGTAAATTAATACCAGATCCGTTTTACCGAGATAATGAAGAAAAACTGCAATGGATAGAACGTAAAAACTGGGAATACAAGACCACTTTTCAGGTTACAGCAAATATGCTGAAAAAGAAAAACACAGATTTAGTTTTTGACGGATTAGATACTTATGCATCTGTTTATGTAAACAATCAACTGGTTTTAAAAGCGGATAATATGTTTCGTCAATGGCGTGTTGAGGTCAAAAAAGTATTGAAATCAGGAAATAACGATTTACGAATCGTATTTCAATCGGCACAAAATGTGGTTGATTCGTTGGCTAAAAAAGATTATCCATTCGTAATTCCAGACAATCCACGTGCTTATGTACGTAAAGCACAATACCATTTTGGCTGGGATTGGGGACCAAAATTTACAACTTGCGGAATCTGGAAAACGCCAAGATTGGAATCTTATGACAAAAAAAATCCTGAGAAACCTTATGTTTTAAATCGAAAGATTGAATTAATACAAGAGCCAGATAGTTTGGGGAGATCTTTCTATTTTAAAATTGATGGAAAGCCAGTTTACATGAAAGGAGCCAATTATATTCCATCAGACGCTTTTCTTTCTAGAGTAAATAAAAAAGAATATGAAAAAATAGTTTTATCTGCCAAAGAAGCCAATATGAACATGCTTCGCGTTTGGGGCGGAGGCATTTATGAAGACGATTATTTTTACGATTTATGCGATAAATACGGAATAAATGTCTGGCAGGATTTTATGTTCGCTGGTACAATGGTTCCTGGAGATGACGCTTTTTTTGATAATGTAAAAAAAGAAGTTCAGTATCAGGTAAAGCGATTGCGCCATCATCCAAGCATCGTTTTATGGTGCGGTAACAACGAATCTGATGAAGCCTTTAAAAATTGGGGCTGGATGAAAAGTTTCAAAATTTCAAAACAAGATTCAATCCGTTTGTGGAAAGATTATACACGTTTATTTCATGACAGTATTCCGAAATGGGTAAGAGAAGTCGATGGTAAACGTCCGTATTTAAGTTCGTCGCCTTTACATCATTGGTCAAAAGCAAAAAGTGTAACCGAAGGAGACAGCCACTATTGGGGAATTTGGTGGGGATTGGAGGATATTGAAGCCGTTCAGAAAAAAACAGGACGTTTTGTGAGCGAATACGGAATGCTGTCTTTACCGAATTATGCTTCAATTGAAAGTTTTACTTCTCCAGAAGACCGTTATTTATATTCAGATATACTAAAAGTACATTTAAAAGCGGGCAAAGGTTTTGAAAAATTAGATTCCTATCTCGGTAAATATTTTATCGATGCTTCTAAAATAAAAAAGATGAACTTGGAAGATTATGCCTATTTGAGTCAGTGTCTGCATTATTATTCAATCAAAAATATTGTTGGAATTCATCGTTCGAAAGCGCCTTACAATATGGGAACTTTAGTTTGGCAGTTAAATGATTGCTGGCCTGTAGCAAGCTGGAGTATTACTGACTATAATAACCGACAGCCAAAAGCAGCCTGGTATGCTATAAAGGAAGCATACAGAGATGACATAAAACCAGAAACTGATTTTACACATCCGAAAGATCTGCAAATGGAAGATCCAAAAATCAGCTGGGAAATAAAAGGAAATAACATAATCGTAAAAGCTCAGAAAATGGCAAAATACGTTTGCATCTCGATGAAAGGGTATAACGGAAAATGGAGTGATAATTATTTTGATTTAAAAGAAGGAGAAGAAAAAACAATTTCGTTTGAAGGGAAAATAACAAAACCAGAAATTAAAATTTATTCTTTGTTTGAGGTTTTGGAAAGATATAAATAGAGGTTCAAAAACTCAGAGATACAAAGGGACAAAGGTTTCGTAGAGACGCACTGTATTGCGTCTAACACGCAGAATTAAAAGATAAAATATGAGAATACTATTAAGCGGTGTCTTGGCATTAAATTTATTTTTTGCTAATCCGGCAATTTCACAGCAAAAAAAAGGAAAACAAACCGATATAAATTATACACAATATGTAGATCCGCTTATTGGTTCGGCGGGGCATGGTCATGTTTTTGTGGGGGCCAATGTTCCTTTTGGAGCGGTGCAGTTAGGTCCGGTAAATATTTTTGAAGGCTGGGACTGGTGCAGCGGTTACAATTATGCCAGTAATACCATTTTGGGTTTCACACACACGCATTTAAGCGGAACTGGAATTGGCGATTTAAATGATATTTTGGTGCTTCCTGTAAGTGGAAAAGTCAGTTTGACAAAAGGAACGAAAGAAGATATGGTAAACGGTTACGGTTCGTATTTCTCTCATAAAAATGAAGTGACTAAACCAGGATATTACAGCGTTTTATTGGATAAATATAAAGTCAAGGCCGAATTAACAGCCAGCGAAAGAGTTGGTTTTCATAAATATACTTTCGAAAACACAAGCGATTCACATATTTTAATTGATTTGGCTGACGGAATTGGCTGGGACAGACCCGTAAAAACTCTCATTAAAAAAATAAGCGAAACCAAAATTGAAGGATATCGCTATTCTGCAGGCTGGGCTTCAGATCAGCGTATTTATTTTGCGATGGAATTTTCTGAACCAATCACCAATATGATGGTTTATGATAGTACAGCTGTGATGAAAGGAACGGAAGGAGAAGGCTTGAAAATAAAAGCGGTTTTAGATTTTAAAACTTTAAAAAACAAACAGATTCTGGTAAAAGTCGGAATTTCTCCAGTAAGTGCCGAAAATGCATCTGCCAATATAAAAGCAGAAATTCCTGATTGGGATTTTGAAGCTGTCGTAAAATTGGCAGATTCAAAATGGAACAAGGAACTTAATAAAGTTCAGATTAAAGCTGATGAAAAAATAATGAAAGTTTTTTACACTTCATTGTACCATACCATGTTTGCTCCTTCTATTTTTAATGATGCCAACAGAGATTACAGAGGAACAGACAAAAAAGTGTATGAAAAAGCCAATTTTACCAACTACACGACTTTTTCGCTTTGGGATACTTACCGTGGACTGCATCCATTGTACACCATTACACAACCTGAAAAAATCAATGATATTGTAAAGTCGTTTTTAGCGATTTATCAGCAGCAGGGCAGATTGCCGGTTTGGCATTTAATGGGTAACGAAACTAATACAATGAATGGAAATCATTCTATTGCCGTTATCGTCGACGCTTATTTAAAAGGATACCGAGATTATGATGTCAATTTAGCTTACGACGCCATTAAAAAAACAGCAATGCAAACGCGTGACGGAATGGATTATGTTCAGAGATTAGAATATATTCCTGCCGATAAAATGCTGGAATCTGTTGGAAATGCTTTAGAATATGCTATCGATGATTATTGTATTGCTTTGATGGCAAAAGCTTTAAATAAAACAGACGATTATAATTATTTTACCAAAAGAGCCAATTTATACAAACTGTATTTTGATAAAGAAACCACTTTTATGCGCGGTAAATTAACCAATGGAAATTGGAGGACACCGTTTAATCCGCTTTCTTCAGCACATCGAAAAGACGATTACGTTGAAGGAAATGCGTGGCAGTATACTTGGCTGGTTCCGCAAGATCCGTACGGTTTAATTGATTTGTTTGGCAGTGAAGATAAATTTATTGCAAAACTAGATTCACTTTTTTTAATAACTGATAAAGTAGAAGGTGAAGATGTTTCGCCAGATATCAGCGGTTTAATAGGTCAATATGCTCACGGAAACGAACCAAATCATCATATTCCGTATTTGTATGCTTATGCTGGACAGCCTTGGAAAACAGCGAAATTAATTCGAGAAATCGATGATAAATTCTACTCAACAAAACCAGACGGATTATGCGGGAACGAAGATTTAGGACAAATGTCGGCTTGGTATATTTTATCTTCTATGGGATTTTATTCGGTTAATCCTGCAAACGGAATTTATGTTCTAGGAAGTCCGTTAGTAAACAGTGCTGAAATTCATCATAAAAAAGGCATTTCATTTACAATAAATGCGGTTAATAACGGCGCATCAAATATCTACATCCAAAAAGCAGAATATAACGGAAAGCCATATACAAAATCATATATCACGCAGGAGATGATCGTAAAGGGAGGAGAATTGAAATTATACATGGGAAGCAAACCGTCATCAACTTTTGGGGTTAAGAAAGAAGATAGGCCAATTTAGTATTGAAAAGTAAAAAGTAAAAAGTAAAAAGTAAAAAGTAAAAAGTAAAAAGTAAAAAGTAAAAAGTAAAAAGTAAAATGTAAAATGTAAAGTGTAAAGTGTAAAGTGTAATGGACAGATCACATTTACATCTCACATCTCACATTTCACATTTCACAAATCACAAGACTATGAAAATAAAGAGTTTAATTTTTTTAGGAATATTACAATCCTGTCTTTTTTTAAACGCGCAGGTAAAAGCTTTAGATCCTGTAGAATATGTAAACCCGTTAATGGGAACACAATCATTACATAATCTTTCGAACGGAAATACATATCCCGCCATCTGCAGGCCGTGGGGAATGAATTTCTGGACGCCTCAAACGGGCAAAATGGGCGATGGATGGGCTTATACATATACAGCAGAAAAAATTAGAGGATTTAAACAGACCCATCAGCCTTCGCCTTGGATGAACGATTACGGTCAGTTTTCGATTATGCCCGTTACTGGTAAATTGGCTTTCGCCGAAGACGAAAGAGCAAGTTGGTTTAGTCATAAAGCGGAGGTTTCAAAACCTTATTATTACAGCGTTTATTTGGCCGATCATGACGTTACGACCGAAATTACAACAACTGAAAGAGCAGCACATTTTCAGATTACATTTCCCGAAAACGAAAAATCTTCTATTGTAATCGATGCTTTTGATAAGGGTTCTTATATCAAAATAATTCCATCAGAGAATAAAATAATAGGTTATACAACACGAAACAGCGGTGGTGTTCCACAAAATTTCAAGAACTATTTTGTATTAGAATTTGATAAAAAGTTTGAAAGTAATTCGACTTGGTTGGATAAAGATTTAACCGCTGATAAATTAGAAGCTGAAGGAAATCATGTAGGAGCAGTTATCGGATTTCAAACTAAAAAAGGAGAAAAAGTAAATGTTAGGGTGGCATCCTCTTTTATAAGTCAGGAGCAGGCAGAATTGAATCTGAAGAACGAATTAGGCACGTCGACTTTTGAAGAAACAGTTTCGCAATCTAAAGCAGAATGGAATAAAGTTCTTGGGAAAATTGCGGTAGAAGACACCAATACCGATCAGTTAAAGACTTTTTATTCTTGTTTATACCGTACAGTTTGTTTTCCTCAAAAACAATATGAAATTGATCAAGACGGAAAAATTGTGCACTACAGTCCATACAACGGAAAAGTGTTGCAAGGCTATATGTATGCGGGAACGGGATTTTGGGACACTTTCCGTGCTTTATATCCTCTGTTAAATCTCGTTTATCCTTCTATAAACAAAGAAATGCAGGAAGGATTAATAAACGATTATAAAGAAGGCGGATTTCTGCCAGAATGGTCAAGCCCAGGTTTTAGAAATGTAATGGTAGGAAATAATTCTGCTTCTGTAGTTTCTGATGCTTACATGAAAGGATTACGCGGCTATGATATCAATACTTTATACGAAGCTTTGCTGCACGGAGCCAATAATGAAGGGCCAATGGATGCTGTGGGCAGAAAAGGAGTTCAATATTACAATACTCTTGGGTATGTTCCGTATGACGTGAAGATTAATGAAAATGCGGCTAGAACACTTGAATATGCCTATGATGATTTTGCGATTTGGAAATTGGCAAAAGCATTAAATCGCCCGAAAAAGGAAATCAGCCTTTTTGAAAAACGAATGCTGAATTATAAAAAACTGTACAATTCGGAAATTGGATTAATGAGCGGACGAAATAAAGACGGAAGTTTCCCTCCTAATTTTAATCCGTTTAAATGGGGAGATGCCTTTACTGAAGGAAACAGCTGGCACTACAGCTGGAGTGTTTTTCATGACATTCAAGGTTTGATTGATTTAATGGGAGGAGAGAAAAATTTCACAGCGAAATTAGATGCAGTATTTACAATGCCTCCCGTTTTTGATGACAGTTATTATGGAGCCGTTATTCATGAAATCCGCGAAATGCAGATTATGAATATGGGACAATACGCTCACGGAAACCAGCCAATTCAGCACATGATTTATTTGTACAATTATGCAGGAGAGCCTTGGAAAACACAATATTGGTCAAGAGAAGTCATGAATCGTTTGTACAAGCCTACTCCAGATGGTTATTGCGGAGATGAAGATAACGGACAAACTTCTGCTTGGTATATTTTCTCAGCCATGGGATTCTATCCAGTTTGTCCGGGAACAGAAGAATATGTTTTGGGAGCGCCTTTGTTTAAGAAAACAACTTTGCAGTTAGAAAACGGAAAGCAACTTATTATCAATGCGCCTAATAATTCAGAAACTAACAAATATGTAAACGAATTAAAATGGGATAATGTTCTTCATTCTAAAAATTACATCAATCACTTTGATGTGTTGAAAGGAGGAGAATTAAATTTTGATATGACCAATTCTCCTAATTTTAAAAGAGGTACAACAAAAGAAGCATTCCCATATTCTTATTCAACTTCAAAATAAAAATATATGCAGTCACGTAGAAAATTTATAAAAAACGCAGGCATTTTTTCAGCAGGATTATTAGCACTTCAGACAGAAGCTTTCGGATTTAATTCAGATACTTTTCAGTTTCCACTAAAAGATTTTATTTCAAAAAGACCTCCCGTTGCCGAAAGAAAATTTACAAGTAAAGCAATTGAAGCCGCTATCGTGCGCATTAAAAAACAAATTGCCAATCCAGAACTGGCGTGGATATTTGAAAACTGTTTTCCAAACACTTTAGATACCACTGTCGATTTTGAAATTATTGATGGAAAGCCAGATACCTACGTAATTACAGGAGATATTGATGCTATGTGGTTAAGAGACAGTACAGCGCAGATCTGGCCGTATATTCCGTTTGTAAAAGAAGATCCAAAACTGGCAGAATTGGTAAAAGGAGTAATTAATCGTCAAGCGAAATGTATTCTTTTGGATCCGTACGCAAATGCCTTTTATAAAGATTTTACAAAAGAAAGCGAGTGGAAAAATGATCTTACCAAAATGCAACCTGGAATTCATGAAAGAAAATGGGAAATTGACAGTTTGTGTTATCCCGTTCGATTAGCGCATGGATATTGGAAAGCAACAGGAGACATCAGTTTGTTTGATGCAAAATGGAAAGAAGCGATGCTTTTAATTCTGCAGACTTTTAAAGAACAGCAGCGAATGGATGGCAAAGGCGGACCTTATAGTTTTCAGCGTCAGACGGCGTGGGCAACAGACGGAGTTCCGCTAGGAGGTTATGGTTATCCTGTAAAACCTTGCGGACTAATCGTTTCAACTTTCAGACCAAGCGACGATTCTACTTTATTCGGTTATCTGATTCCGAGTAATATGTTTGCGATCGAAATCTTAGGATATCTAATTGAAATTTTTTCTCTTCCAGCCTTAAAGGATAATGATTTAGTTGCGAAAGCCACAAAATTAAGAGATGAGGTTCAGAAGGGTCTTAATGAACACGGAGTCATCAATCACCCAAAATTCGGAAAAATTATAGCTTTTGAAGTAAACGGATATGGCAGTTTCCACATGATGGACGATGCCAATGTACCGTCATTATTATCATTGCCGTATTTAGGTGCTATTGCTCCAAATGATCCTTTATATCTGAATACAAGAAAAGTAGTACTGTCTGAGAATAATCCATTTTTTTATAAAGGAAAAGCAGGAGAAGGTATTGGTGGTCCGCACACAGGAGTAGATACGATTTGGCCAATGAGTATTGTTTTGAGAGCCATTACAAGTGTAGACGAAAAAGAAATAAAAAACTGCATCAGCAATTTAATACAAACAAATGCCGATACTGGATTTATGCACGAATCATTTCATAAAGACGATGTAAACAAGTTTACGCGTAAATGGTTTGCTTGGGCGAATACATTATTTGGTGAAATGATTGTTCACACCAGTGTCCATTACCCTCATATTTTGAAAGATAAAAATATCTAGTACTAAAAAGCGAAATAATTAAAAATGAATACATCACACGCCATTGGGCTTGATATAGGAGGAACGCATATTACAGCTGCGGTTATTAATAAAACAGAGATGAAGATTCTTGATTTTTCTCTCTGTAAAGAATCTTTCGATTCGAATAGACCTGCAGATGAGGTTATGAGCATTTGGAAAAAAGTAATTCACACCGCAATAGAAAATTCTAAAATTAAAGATATCGCAGGAATTGCAATTTGCATGCCTGGACCATTTGATTATAAAAATGGCATTTGCTGGATTAAAGATCAGTCTAAATACGAACATTTTTACGGATTAAACATTCGAGAATTGCTTTTAGAAACTCTAGATTTTCCTGCAAATTTTCCAATTCTTTTTGAAAATGACGCTGTTTGTTTTGGAAAAGGAGAAGTTTTTAAACAACAGGAAAATCTTTCTAAAAAAGTAATGGCTGTAACATTAGGCACAGGATTAGGAGCTTGTTTTATTGACAAAGGAGCATCAATAAGTTCGGGTAATTCTGTTCCCGCTGATGGCGAAATATACAATTTATCTTATAAAGATGGAATTGCAGAAGATTATGTTTCAGTTAGAGGTCTTTTATCACATTACAAATCATTAAGTGGTAGCGATCTTAATAATGGTTTAGAACTTTACAATCTAGCGAAAAATGGAGATAAGCAGGCAATTCAGGTATTTGAAAGAATGGGAGAGGACTTAGCAACAGTCGCAATTCCATGGATTGCCAACTTTACAGCAGATCATATTATTATTGGTGGAAAAATAGCCAATGCAAGCGATTTGTTTTTGCATTCCTTTAATAAAATAATTCAGGAATCTGATTTTAAAATTGAGGTTTCCATTTCAAATGACAATGAAGTTGCAGCCTTATTAGGAGCAGTCAGTTTTCTTTGTGATTAAAAATAAAAACGGATGAGTCAATTACTCATCCGTTTTTATTTTACAGTTGTTTTAAAGCTTCTTAGGTTGCCTTTGTAAAAGTTTTGTCGGTTCTGTGAAAACAGTATATTTTCTATTAAAAGCAATAAAAAAAATCCTTTAAATCGTAAGATTTAAAGGATTTGACTTTTAGAGTTTCTTCTGAAACTCAATCTGGCGGAGGAAGAGGGATTCGAACCCCCGGACCTGTTACAGTCAACAGTTTTCAAGACTGCCGCATTCGACCGCTCTGCCATTCCTCCAATAGAACGCAATAATTTTCTCATTGCGGGTGCAAAGATAAAATGTTTTTTCAATTCTAGAAATTTATTTAATAGTTTTCTTAAGAAAATATATTTTTTCGCGTTTATAGCTTTAATTTAAAGTGTTAATTAATTGTAATTCAGTGTTTTAATTAATAAAAAATTGAATATTAATTGATCTTAGTTATTTCTATATATTTTGATATGATTAGTTCAAATTGTGTCCGCACTGTGGACACAATTGAAAGTATTTGTAAATGTTTTGAATGATTCTGAAAAATCTTATCAATGCTTTCCTGTTAAGCGCAATGGAAAAACAGAAGCAGATGGTTTTTACCGGAAATGGAGCTAAAGTTGCTTGAGCAAGAGCTCGCAAGCTTTCTTTAGAAATCTAGAAAGTTTTAAAAGAAATTAAAAAGTTTCTAGCCAAGAACTAAACAATAATCCACTATTATTTAAAATGCCTTTAAATTTAATTTGAAGGTATTTTACATTTTATTGATTTCTAATACTTTTTTAGAGGCCAATAGCAATTGAAAAATTGTTATTATTACCTGCAATAGTCTCTTGAAAAAAGTGCTGATAACCAATTTTAAGATTAAACTTATTATTTTCAGCTATTTTAAATGCAAAATAAGATTGAAACGACGTTACATAATCTTTGTCCGTATTAAATAAACTTTGAATTATCTCCTTTTGTCCCACCGCACCCTGAAGTATCATTGAAAACAGCCATTTCCCTGGCTCATATTCCCCGTTGCTACTATAAAATCCTGCTTCACCATCTCCTTGAAATGTAAAACCAACACCGCCAGAGCCAACAATTTCGATAGAATAGTCATTTGTTTTTGGGTGAAAAATATTCAATCCTCTAGCATCAGCATAAAATCCAAAAAGCATTTTTTCCTGGTAATGTTCATTATTGCTTATTTTAAATGATGGCATTATACGCATAGTAATTGGTGCTGCCTCATAATCTAAAACGTCAATTGCACTGGCACCGCTTATGGAATCATAAGATGTTGATAGCTTTGAGATCAGCATAAAAGGAATATTGTATTTATAATTTGTGTTTTTGTCGACCGGAGTAAAAACTTTAATCTTATATGAAATAACTTGAGAATTGACTGATAATCTATTGGCACCTTTGTTAATCAAAGAAAGTGCCAAAGAGTTATTTTTAAAAAAATCAACATCTTTGCTTTCTTTTGTGTCTGTACTAAGAATTCCATTAGTTTTTAAAGTTGTTGCGTCAGTACTTTTATTTGCCGCAACATATCCTTCCATATCAAATTTTTTATATTTCTCTTCTACTTTTTCCACAAAATTTGGTTCTTGCGCCAATGTAGTAAAAGGGGCTTGTGCAGATAATTTTGAAAATAAAATGAAGAATAAAATTAGGGTAAAGTTTTTTTTCATAGATTCTAATTATTTATTTCAGAGTTTGACAAATACTATTGACTACTTATTAAATTTTAACGAACTGCATCTAATCTCTTTTTCCAGGCGGACTTACTTGACGCAAATTGCTTTTGAAATGGGGCAAGAAAATCTTTATATGGTTTAATTTCATCGCTCACTATTGTTCCTTTCAATGCATTTGTCAGGCTGTCAAAATTTTCAATGAGATTTATAAAGACTTTTCTCTTCTCTGATGAAGGATTTTCTTTTAAAACATCCTTAATCATTTTTATTGCAACCTCATTAACAGCCAACGCTTCTTCGACCCACATTTCTTGTAAACTTATTCCATCGTTGCGAAAAAAGTCGCCAGTAAGCAAGCCATCCATACATGGAGGAAGTGGGTAAGCAGTATTATTACAGTAATACTTAAATTTGTCGGTGGTTGCATAATTATACCATACCGGATCGATAATTGTAAAATATGATGTTGGTGCATTTTGCAAATCAAGCCACTTTTGTTGTGTGATTAACTCATCACTTAATGCAGGATCAACTATCATAGGAACAACCTCCTTACCTTCATTCACAAATACGAGTATTGCAACATGATATGCCCAACTTATATTTGGGCTTAGTCCAGCTTTGCTCGTGGCAGTTGGTTTTTGGGATTTATTAAACAGCGAAACTAGCATTGGATCAAAATTCCATATTTTATAGTGTTTGATTTTTTTTGCATTTAGCAATAATGATACTGCATGTGCTCTTTTTTCACAGCCAGCATAAGAATATTTAAATTCAATACCGGTTTCATTTTTAACATAATTAAAGATATCCACAGCTTGCTTCATAGATACGAGCTGATCGTCTGTATAATTGCTGAACGTTGGCAGACTTCCAAAACCTTGAGAATATGATATCGTAAATTTTGTTTGTCCTTTTGATAAATTGACTATTAATAAAAAAATGATTAAATAAATTGACTTTTCCATTTTAAATCTGGTTTATAATAATATTATTTGTGACCACTTAAAAACAATTCTACATAATTTCAACAAACTTATCGCGTTTATTTATTAAAACTGAATCGAATACTCTAACTAAAAAAGGAAAAGAGCTAAAGCTGGAAGCAGAGAAATCTCAAAAGTAATTGATTAAAAAAGCTTCGTTTGAATTCGGTTTTACGTGCTAAATTTTCGTATATAAATCATTATTAATTTTTGTTGATCTTACATTTTCTGAACGTGGATTTCTTCCAATACACGCTAATACATGAGTATCTTCATATTTATTACCAGAATTATCGGCAAACTTTGGCTTCATAATATTTATGATTTCGGTGGAAATATTATTATCACTACCATGATGCGGAATTTTCAACCAATAGATATCTTTTAACTCTTTTTCCCAATCTGGAATATTTTTAAAAGAACAAATTCCTGCATCTCCTGTAAACAGATATCTATCTGTAATATTATCAATTGAAATTATTATGCTAGCCTTATTAGTTGGAGTTAATTTAGCGTTTAAATCTGTTTTAAGGAATTGACAAGGATTATCTAAGTAACTGCTTAATGCCACAAATCTTTCAAAATTTACGATCCCTTCCATTTTAATGTCAACTATTTCCTCAAGCAAAAGTTTTTCTAATGGATGAGAATCTGGAAAAAGGCTATTGTAATATTCTTCAGTTGGACCTAAAACTTTCATTTCTGGCCACCCGGGATAAAAATAACCAGCAAAAGCTTGTCGCAATTTATGAGGTGGTATCTTACGTACAAATGTATCCAGTTGGTTTATAGACTCAATCAGTAAATTCCTTTTGTCAATAATAGCTACTTCTTGAACATGCTTATTAAATGACATAAAACTACTATCAAGCAGAAGCTCGTCCGTAATTTTCAAATGATTTAGTTCTTCACTTGAATTTTTAAATGTTAAAGCTTCATTTACCAATTTTGAAGAATGATGTACCCATACTTCTTTTATATTATCTATGTAGTCATCTATTAATGGAATTAATCCGCCAATATGATCACTATCGTAATGTGTTGCGACTACTATATCAGGTGCTGATTTTCCATTCTTTTCTAATATTGGAACAAGCTTTGGCTTAACCGTCGAATGATAATGGCTGGCTTCCCCTCCGTCGATAACCACAACTAGATTTTCGCTTTCTTTTTTTAATGTAACTATTATCGCATCTCCATCACCAACATTTAATACGTCAATTGTTCCCTCCATATTTATAGCTATTTTTTGTTGAACATTATTATTAATATGAAAATTATAGATTTAAAGTACCGATGTAAGTCCCTAAGGAGTGATTCGTGATTCTTTCATTTTTAAGAAAATCTACTGTGTAACTTGTACTTGAAGAATAAAAATGCACTTTTCCTTGAAGACATTCCATAGTAATATCTTGTGCTGAATTTTGAGTTATTGTGTTGTAACCTTTATAATAATCAATATCATCGCAAGAAGCTTCTCCAATAATTATTACTTTTGGCTTAATTTCATCCAGAAACTTTTTAGAAACCTTTCCCGATTTTCTTCCATGGTGAGGCGCAATCAAAATATCTGTAGCCGGAATACTTATATCATTAATAATGGAATCCATAAAAGGTGTTTCAAGGTCTCCCATCCAGATTACAGAAGCTCCATTTTGTAGCGAATATCTAAAAATAGGTGAAATATTATTAGGACTTTCTCCTACGTTGGCCTTTTCTAATGCAGTAAGAAAGGTTCTATTATCTGAAATTGGCCACAATATATTTATTCCCGAAGATCCTCTTTCAGCATCACCTAGATTCATCCATTTTCTTGTAACTCCTTCACTAATATAAAAAGCTTTATCTGAATCATGTAATTCTCTATACTTTTGAAAGTCTACATTATCTGAATTTTTTAAAGCATCATTTTTCACAACGTAAAAATTCGCAATACCAATTTCTTCATCCAATGTTTTGATACCACGTATATGATCCAAATCAGGTGAGGTAGAAATAAATCTTACAATTCCCTTTTCTTTAGCTAAACTTTTAAGTTCATTTATTCTGACGATTTTATCATCATTAATCAAATTACAATCAATTATAGTAAAGTTATCACTACCATGGAAGATATAAAACATATCCCCGTTACCTACAGAAATGGATTTTATTACACTCATTTTATAATAGTTTTGCTAAAGTTGGACAGTAAAGCTTTATTAATATTTCAGTAAGTACTTCTCCGTGCGTGGATAATCTAGTTATTGTCTCTTTTTTCAAAGCTGTTAGATTTGTACCTACCCTAGAAATCTCATCAATTTGTTCGTCAATTAGTCCATTCTTAATTATCTCAGTTAAGCCAATCTTCTTTGAAAGATAATCATAAAGTTCTTCAATACTCAGATTAAGTTTATCCTCATCAACTTCATGATAATCAAGTACGATTTGAGAAATTTGATTATTCTTCGCGGCTCTAACAAACTCAACCAAACATGATTTATATTTCCAATTTAGTGAAAAGTAAGCAATTTCTTTATCTGCAGAATACACGTCCCGAATAAACTGTAAATTCTTTATCTTTCTCATCATTACATCTAAAGCACGATAAAGGATAAAGACAGTATTAAATGATAAAAAATTACCTGTAAAAGGCTGTGAGCCATCACTTACAATTAAAATATCACATGAATACGTAGAATTTTTCTGAGTTAATTTGTGAATTCCTTGATTATCATACAAACCACCATCAATAAGTTTGGGTTTTACCCTAAATTTATCTTTCTCACTTTCAAAGTAAATTCTATCTATCTCAACGGGTCCAAATGGAACTGGAACACAAGTACTTGATGCAACAGCAATAGCTACTGGCATCTTTGAACAATTAAATCCAATAGGCTTTCCCCCATCTTTAATATACTCATAACTAGAATCGGAGCATTTTCTTCTTGAAAATGTAAATAATGTCCCCGTAGATAAGTTAGTTGCGTTAATAGCTAAAAGAGGTTTACTTGGCAAATCTGAGATTGTTGACTTCCCGAAGAAAATACTTTTGTATGCTTTAATTTTCAATTTAGTTAAGGGAAAAATTTTGAAAGGAAAAATAAATAATAAAACAACTAATACTAAAAGCAAGCAATTAACTAACCATTTGGGAAGCTGTAAATTTAAGGGATCAAATAGTAAGAAAGAGACATAGCCCAACAAAATAATTGAAGTAGTGAGAAAACGTGTACTCAATAATATCTTTCGAATACAACTTTTTTGTAATTTTTGTGTAAAAGATTTTTCAAAATTTTCAAAATCTCCCTTGTTCAGTGCATAATACGTTCCAATTATGGATCCTCCAGAAATTGTTGAAATGACATCAAGATTCTCCAAAATCTTCATTTCATTTAATTTCCTAAACACTCCCAAATGAAATGCAGCTGCACGATATCCACCTCCTGATAAGGCCAACCCAATTTTAAATTTTTCCTTCAATATGTAATTTAATTAAATTTATAGGGCTAAAATAAACTTTCTCTAGTGGATTGATTAGCGTATTTTTACCTGTTTTTTATAAATAAAAGTATAAATCAATGAAATTTTTAGTTAAAAATTAGTATAATATTTACAAATACACATTGATGCAACTTCAAAGAAAGTATCAGTTACATTACTGAAATAATATTAGCCATATTACATGAAGATAATCCCAATCGCCATAATCTAAAGTCACATGTAAGTGCGTCCCCATCTAATAATTTTGTAAAACCTTTTAAAACTGAAACGCAGGAGTGATAAATGATTGTGATTCCCCGAAAATCTCGAACATTAGTTAAGACAAATTTAAAAGGCTCATCGCTGCTGCATTTGTTCCCAATGATTTTTGCTTTCCCGCCTTATTTTTGACTTGTCGCAGATATAAATATGCATTCTACAGTTGTGTAACTGCCTGCTTATTACCGAGAATTTCAACTTGAAGCAGATTAATCACATTCCCTAATCTCATGAAATCATCAAAAGTTAATGCACTGAATATGATCAATAACTAAATGATTTATTATTAATATGCTTAAATAACGTAGCAACTGGAAAAGCGGTAAATAATAAAATAAAATTAAGAGCAGAAATAACTTTATTATTTCAAAAAATTAAATTAGGTTATGATCGCTCTGCAGTTCGAACCTCAGTAGAGAAAATTTTGAATTTAATGAATTTTAAGAAGAATTTGCGTTATGTGCCACGAGTACGCCACAAGACTTGGAGCACTATATTATTTGTAAATTCGCTAGCTTTTTGCAGCAGAAAAGGTATCAATTCTGTTAAATAAAGAAATTAAAATATTATTAATTACACCAAAGTGGGTTAAAAAGCAAACTAATTGCTTTTTACGGAAGATAATTGTTTTTGGAATTCTTCGATTGTTAAATATTCAAGAGCTGAGTGTCTTCTGCAGGTGTTGTAGAAATTTTTGATATAATTGGTGACTGATGTTTTTGCTTTTTTAATGGATGTATATTGGTTTTGATAAATTAACTCTGATTTAATTGTCTTGAAAAAACTTTCTGCAACTGCATTGTCGTAGCAGTTTCCTTTTCTGCTCATACTCTGAGTAATCTGATTGCTTTTAGATAAAATGTATACAAAGGCTTTGCAGGCATATTGGATTCCGCGGTCTGAATGAAATATTAATTTTTGGTTTCGAATTAATGGACGGTTGCGCAAGGCCTGCTTAAAAGCAGCTATAGTTGTATCTATTGCTTTCATTGTTTTGCTTATGGACCAGCCTATAACTTTACGATCGAAAAGGTCTATAACCGCGGTAAGGTATATCCAGCCTTTCTTAGTTTGGATGTAGGTAATGTCAGATACCCAGACTTGGCTTTGGTTTCTAACTTTAAATTCCTGATTTAATAAATTGTCAGCTGGATATTTGGGAGATGAGATTGTAGTTCTTTTGAACTTTAGTTTTGCGACCCGTTGAAGATGATTCTCTAGCATTATCTTTCCAACATACGTGCGGGATACATTTATGCCTATTGCTGAAAGTTCTTTAGTGACTCTTATGCTTCCGTACCTTCCTTGGCTCCAATGATAAATTCTTAAAATTTCAGATGTTATAAATATTTTTCTTTCAGCTCTGCTCGTTGGTAGGTCTTTCCTCCATCTGTAGAAACAGCTTGAATCTACCTTGAAAATTTTACACATCTTAATAATTGGAAATTTATCACAGTTTTCCATAATGAATTTATAGCGAAGCCGTCTTTTTTGTAAAATAATTCCTGTGCTGCTTTCTAAAATATCCTTCTCTATCTGAATATTTTTGATTTCTTTTTTTAATCTTATTATTTCTTTCTGGTCGGCATCTAAATCTGATTTTTTCTCAAGGGTCAGTTTTCCTTCCTTGTAAAGTTTCTTCCAATGTTGGAGGCTATTTTTACTGATGCCCAATTCTTGAGCTACAGTTAATACACTTCTATATTGATTACTGATTGTGACGGCACAAATTTTAAATTCCAGCGGCCACTTTTTTCGAGTATTTTCCATGGTTTCAAATTTATAGAGTAATGAATTGTTTTGTAATTATTTATTCTTACAATTTATCAAATTAAAATCTAATAAGTGTTTTTAAAACCGCCTTAGCTTTTTGTGGCAAAAAAGGTATCACCTCCATATTATAGACAGTGAGAATATTGCAGTTATTATTTATTTATTTATTTATTTTTACGAAATAGTTCGCTGTGTAAGGTTTCGCTGATTCTGTTAATGCAGGCTTTGTGGTATGATTATTCAGAGAAGTTTCCGGTTTCTCTGTGTAAAGTTCGAATTAACAACAACCATCCAAGAAAGATTTTAACATCACTTAGCTGGGACCATATTAGGAGATTTATCCCAAATATAATTTTAATAGCTGTAGAACAATATTTGGTGAATTAGGTAAAATATTAATTAATACAAAATTTAGAAATGTATGCAGAAATCAAAGATTCATTTAGTATCACTTCTTATCTTCATTATACTATGTCAGCCTGTTTTTAGTCAATATATTCCGTACTGTGAGAAAGGTAAATGGGGATTTGCAGATATTGATGGTAAAATAATCATACCATGTATATATGATGCTGTGGACTTTTACTCTGATGATAACCTTGCAAAAGCAAAAAAAACAGAAAAGATAGGATATATTAACAGGGAAGGAGTGACAGTAATTCCATTTCAATATGACCAATGCACCCGAATTTATGAAGTTTATCATGGCCAGCACTCAGTAGGGATTAAAAACAATCCTGATATACATTTAAATAAAGATTTTGATTTCCAGGACATTCCTAATAATAGATTTATTGTCACCAAAAACAAAAAAATCGGTGTGATGCGTCTTATGGATGGAAAACCTAAGGTATTAATTCCCCTGACCTATTCCAGGATTCAATTTGATCCTTCAAATAAAACATTTCACTGCGATTACAATGGCAGCACGGTATATTTTAGTGCAAACGGAAAAAAGCTTACAGAACAAGAAGTTAATAACATTGAGAAAATTCAGTATTCAGGGGTTATCATGGGAGAAATGGAAAGCCCAAAAATTATTAAAAGCAAAGGTAAAATGGGGGTTATTCTGAAAAATACTTCGCGGATGCAGGTCGCCTTTGATACATTAGTTCCTGCAATTTATGATGACATCATTACTGAAAAATATGACAATAACTATGCTCCGGGCAACGATGTATTTGGTGTAAGGATTGGCAGAAAGTGGGGGATAGCCGGCAGTAAAAATATTGTTCTTCTGCCAGTTGACTTTGATGAGATCAATTTTGATCTGAGTAAAGACTCAAGGCACTGGGCAGCTTATCAGCGTATTTTTGTAGTTAAGAAAAACAATCGATGGGGAATTATTGGAAAGAAGAATGACAGCAGCATAGATCTCAACGTACTTCTTCCTTTTGAATTCGACAAAATTAATAAAATGTATTACTCTTATCTTGTGGTTGAGAAGGAGAATAGATTTCAGGTATTCAATATGGAGACTTACAATTTAATCAGTGGGAAAAATTATTCATCAATAAAGCCATATGAATATGAATCAGTTAATGATTTCCAGATCTTTGAAGTGACTAATAAATTAGAGCAGACTGTATATGTTGGAAAAAATGGTGTGGAATTTTTTACAGATTAGTGAGAAATTATTAGTTTCAGCAATCCTTCTGTTTTGCTTCACTTTATACCTTAAACTTAAAGCTGGAGCAATTTTATAAAATATAAGTTGTTGATTGGAATGGGGAGATTATCTTAATACTTTAGGGAAAGGATTAATATATAATCGAACCTAAACTCGGGAAAGCTAGATTTTACTTAGTTTTTCACTTTCTCAAAAAGTAATGTGCCAAGATTCTGCCACAAAACTAGCAGCATGTCATTTAGTTTATAAAACTTTAGCTTTGTGACAAAATCAGAGCAGATATATTTAAGATATTATAATTATTTGCAGACAGCTGATTCTTACCTAATTTTGATGTTTTCTGATTCAGTTTTTAAATCATTTAGCCAGTGTGTTATTGAAGTATCAAGTCCCGATTGAAATTTGCTTTCAAATAAAGCAACTAACCAGCCTTCCATACTTTCATTAACTTCCACAAGTGTTCTTCCATTTAGATTTTTGAATTTCCAGGAATGAATGGCAAAAGATCCAAATGCTGGTCCCGACCAAACTATTTTTTTGTTTGAATTAACGGTGTTTAACGTTGAATGAATAGTTAAACCGTTCGATTGCCAGTCAAAGGACACACCTTCTTTAAACGAACCATTAATTTTACTGCTTGAAATCTCATTCTGCCATGAACTCCACTTATCCACATCGCAAAAAATCCTCCATACTTTTTCAATTGCAGCATTAATTACAATTGTTTTTTTTGTTTTGACAGGGGCGTCATTTCTAATTTCTGCCGAAGCTTTATAATCACTCTTATATTCAAGAATCACTACACAGACTGCTAATACAGCTGCAGCGGACAGAACGGCTTTCAATACTTTTTTCCAGATTTTGTTTTTCATATGCATAATTAAATGTCTCATAGTCTTTTTTTAAGTGATTTGATGAGACAAAACTACAATGGAGATAGCCGCTAAAATTGTAAGAAAACGAAATCAGCTTTTTGAGTAGCAGTTATCCCGCTGTAATTTGAGATATTTGGCCGAAACTACATGTTTATAATGCTTAAAAAAGGGCGGACATTTGTCCGCCCTTTTATTAATTGTTGTTTCCGTGAAAAATATTGGAATTGAAATAAATTTTTCCTTTATTTTAATTTCTCTAATGCCTTAAGTACCTTGTGTTTTCGAAGCTGCACAAATTTCGTTGTGTAGGTAAACGAGCCTTTCTTTTCAGGATAGGTAATAATCATTTTGAGCAGTATGCCGTGAAATTTATCCTCAAGACCACGAAAAAACACAGGGGGGCTGTTTTTGGCCGGGCAGGGCTGCAGATAAACCTCATAGCGCTCTCCCTCCTTGGTTAGATAACTGACTTTTTTGACTTTCTTTCCCTGTAAAAATGAGTTTTCAGTTTTGTAAGTTTCATTTTTATGCCATACAGCTGTGAATTTAAATCCCATTTTCTTTTTACCGAGAGGCTCCCATGGAATTTTATTAGTCTGTTTTTCAAGATCCTTTCCAATATCTTTGAACCTGTCTTTTTTAAAATCAATAAGATAATACGTTTCTAATAATTCCTGCATGTCTGTTTTGCCGTTGAAATCCGATAGATATATTCCCAGCATCTTTTGGACCGCAAACCGGTGGCTTACAAAAATGCTGTCATCAGGCAATTTCAGTGATTTGCCTAGTTTGCCATATCCTCTGCTTACCAGTGAAATCACATATACACCCTTAGAGTTCTGCGAAAAGTTTTTTACCGGCATAAGCATTAGAAAGAAAACACAAACCAAAAAGGGGAAAGAAAAGATTTTCATATTAAAAACCGTTGTTGTACAAACCGTTTGACCCAACGACACTGGTAATATTTGCAAATCTGTTTCCATGTACTGGAACGGGCGTACCTTGAGGAGCATTTAAATTCCCTCCCACTGTGAACCATGCGGAGTACTGGCCGGGTGCTGTACTGCTGCTGGTTTCGGACCATCCGAGAGGCCCATAATCGCCCGAAAGATAGCTGGCTTGATGCTGGGCCGAATAGATGGAGTAACGGCCCTGAAAAGGCGAAAGAGGACCATTATCTCCAACCATAAGATTTTCCTGCGAAATCAGGTTGAATAAGCCCAGAGCATTTTTTAGAATGGTCCATCTGTAAATAAGCCTTTGCAGGCCGCCCGAGAAGTTATCCAGTTCTACGCTGGCTCCATAATCAGGCTCGGACTGGTTCTGGGGCTGAAGCTGCATATATTCCCCAATAGTATAGGAAGCTGTTTTTGCACTGTTTTTTGAATCTGAATTTATTTTTATAGTCGCATTTGAACTGCTTCCTTCTATCAAATATTTGTAATCCTCAGGCTTTTTATCCAGATGATTTACAATAAGCTGTCTTTCAGACTGGCTTAAGGTGCTTTTATCAGGGGTCCTCATCAGCCTGATCACTGCGGCATCTGCCTCAGTCTGCCGGTTTTGAGTTTCTTCTGCACAGGAATACAGCATTCCTAAAATGAAAACTAAAATAATTTTCTTCATAATTTTAAAAAGTTAATGTTATTAATAATTACGCTGTGTAATTTTAAGTAAGAGCGGTAAATAGATAAAATGGGCGGAAGAAAAAAAGTTAAAAAAAAGTTAATTTTGTAAGTTTAATATGTAGTATTCTGATTACGAAATGATTAGGGAAGTGATGTTTTTCAGTGCATTAAAGCAGACTCTAATTTTAGAAGTAAAAAAAGTTCACTTAATTTTATTTTTAATCTTACCATAGGTGCAAAAATATAATGAACACAAATGGAATAAGCCAATTTCTCATCTTAGTGGAACTACAGGCAATAGTAAAAGTTATTTTTTGCAGCCCAAAAAATCGCAGCTCCACTTTTAAACAAGAAAATAAATGACGCTTTTCTGGTTTCTGTTTTTTTTGTGACGCAGTTTATATAGCCGTATTCATTTAAATCTTTTATGCACCTGTGATACGCAGCAGGACCGGACATTTCGGCTGTTTTCATAATTTCATGCCCGCAGGCTCTGACAGGATTGATACTGCCTTCATTGGCTCTGAATTGAAGCAGTGTGGCAAAAATTCCAATAGGGGTGATGCTGATGCGCTGGTCTTTATTAAATGTATAGCGGATAGGGTGTTTCTTTGTTTCTTTTACAAAATAAGGGTCGACATTTACAGGACAGCGATCAGGTAATCAGATGGGTGGGAATAATCGGTTGTTAGGAATTGTTTGCGGAATCTAATCGGGATGATTAGCATTGTCAATCGCATTTAATATTTTTTTAGGTTTAATATTATTTTTAGGAGCTTTTTCCCGCTATCCGCTGCAATCTTTTGCGCCTCCCGAAGCCTCGGGACCGGCACAAAAGGATTTCCACTGCTATCGGGGCTAAAAAAATGCTAACGGCTGTTAGCTGTTCACCCATTATCTCATAAAATCCCTGGCTAAGTTCCTTGCCATTTTATCAGTAATTTTTTCCCATTGGTTAGGATGGATTATTCCAATTCTTGATGTGTATAACGAAATATTTTCATCTAATAGGCCTCTATCAATAAGTGTTAGACTCTTAAAATTCCCTGTTAAATCTTGGCTGGTCCAGTAGACACTTTCATTCCTGCGCTTTTGCCTGCAAGCATTCCTGAATAGGAATCTTCAATGGCAGCACACTGCTCTGGTTCTACTTCCAGCTTACGGTATGTAGTTAAATATACACCAGGATCAGGTTTGCCATTTCGTTCTGATCAGAGGAGGATACTGCATCAAAATATTGTGCCAATTTTAATTTTTTGAAAATTTCAAATTCTGCTTTCTGCCACAAAGGTTCCCATTAAACCAGCACTCTGTCCATTAAAAATAATTGCCGTTGTTTGTAAGTTGCCACATCCATTTTCTGTAGTTATTTTAAAATCTGGACTTGGAACCATACTACAAGGTTTTAATGTTTACATGCGTTCTCTACATGATATGAGTGTATTTGGAATCTTCCTTGCTTATAGCCAGCTTAAAATTGGAAACAAAGATTTGGCAAGTTACTGTAGATGTCCACGGCCGCTTTGCAACGAGAAACTTCCGCAGCAAGACATTGTAAATCTGAATTTTACTTCTGCTAAATTATGCAACCAATCTGAAATTAAACTTAACTGTTGATCAGTAAATTCTCTTTGTGCGAGAAAAGTTTTAAGTCCAAATTTAATGAGCCATGATTTTGTCAAAGAATTTATACGTTAGTTATCTGTAAATGGCTTTGCCTTTCTTGCAGAAAAGCCATCATATAAAGTTCAAAGGGTTATGAATTTTAATTTTTTCCATTGGTTATTCCACTGTTTATCATCTGCTCTTTTTTGAAATATAATCTGGTTGAAATTTGGCGTAGGTCTAACCAGTAGATTAAATAAATCATCTAATCCGTAAGGCGCCAGTATTTCGATTTCATCATCTGAATTTAATCTAGCTGCCACCGCTGTTGCGGTTTCTGGCCAATGTGATATGGCATTTCTCGTATCATCATATTTGCTATGATTATTTCGAAGATGCATTCTCGCCTGATTTTTAACCGACCATTTAAAGGTTTTATTTAGTTCTAAAAGTTTTTCTTCAATTTCTTTTTCAAGCCTTTCCGAAATATCTGATTCATCAAAAAAGATTACATCCACATCGTTAAACTGTTCTGTTGTCAGCTCATGTAAAACATCCCAAACTTTATTTCTTATACATCCAGCTCCTACCCAGCAGTCATTTAATTTTAAACCTCTGATTATTTTGAGTATTTCAAAAATTTGTTCGTCTTCCGCCAATATTTGTATTAATTTAATTCTGTATTCCATCTTTAATTTACAGACTGTATCACATTGAGTTACTTATAGCCTTACATTTAGTCGCGCACTGCCTTGTGTAACAAAAATAATAAAAACCCTTGGACTTGATGAAGTATTAAGAAATACTATGGAATGTAAAAGAAGGGTTGCATTTTTTCAAGATATAAAATTGGCACCGTTTATTGGGGATTGCCTCAACTGAAATGTTGATCCAGATTCAAATAAGAAGTTTTTCTCTCGCCGCATAAATTTTTTGTAAAAAATAAATGTAAAAAAGGAGGCTGGAAAAGAAAGTAAAAAATTTAAATTAGAAATCGCCATTATAAGACTGGTAAAAACAAATGCTGAGGTATGGACCTTTGTCGAGTAAGACGTTTGTCCTATTTGGATCTTCTGCTGCCTTCATCTGTTTCTATGTAGGCTATATCAGAAACCCAGATTTCGTTTCTTCTGGCTGCCTTGAAAATTTGTTCTAATCTGTTTTCTGCTTATCTGTTATTACGGGGTGGGCTTGTAGTTTTTTTATATTTAGATTTTGCAATTCTTCTCAGATAGTTTTTCTTCATAATCTGCCCGACAAATTTTCTGGAAACTTTTATCTCTATGGAATCTAATTCTTTAGCAATTCTCGGGCTTCCGTATCGGCATGGCTCCAGTGGTAAATTCTTATAATTTCTTTTATTATATTGGCTTTCCGCACTACGTTGCAGTGGGTGTTCTTTTCCTCCATCGGAAGAACTGCTCTTGTGAATCTGAAAAATCCGGCACATCTTCTCGACAGGAAATATTTCAGCATTTTCTCTAATGAATTCATATTTCAACCGCCGCTCCTGGAGAAGATATTTTGAGCCTTTTTTAGGATGTGCCTTTCCATTTCTAATTCTTTTATCAGTTTCCGAAGATTCTGCAGCTCATTTTTATGGGATATTTCAGATGAAGTTTTCTTTATGGTAAATCTGCCTTCTTGGTAAAGCTTCTTCCAGTGCTGAAGGTTACTTGTAATGATGTTGAGTTCTCTTGCCACGTCGCAGACTCTTCCGCAGTGGATGCTCATGGAAGCGGCAACGATCTTAAAGTCTAAAGTAAAGGTTGTTCTCGTATTTTCCATGCTGTTTAAAATTAGCAGGAATAAAATTAGCTGCCAGTCAGAATTTTTGAGGCTATATATCTTCATTTTTTATTGCTTCAGATAAACACTGCCTAAGCTTTTAGTCGCAAAAAAGGTATCAACTCCAATTTTAAGCTATATATCTTCATTTTTTACTGCTTCAGATAAACACTGCCTAAGCGTTTAGTCGCAAAAAAGGTATCAACTCCACTTTTTTGTAGACTTTGAATAGTTTCCTTTTACCCAACCGCGGATGCTCCGCCATTCGAACCTGTATTCAAGAACCTTTTATTTTGCTGAGGTGCTGCTTTTCATAACTATAATGCGCCATGATTCTGCCACAAAACTTAAATTGGGTAAAAATTGACAAAATTCGCCTTAGCTTTTCTTGGCAGAAAAGTATGAAGTCCACTTATTCAGCTTTAAACAACCAATATATCGATTTTTCTATTCTTTCCGGTGAATGTTATCTATATGTAAAGTACTTTTAAAATCGATTTTAACAAAATTATCGCCATTATTTTAATTATATCTTTCAAAATCATGCGAAATAATTGAAAAACACTTCCTTTTGCTGATAAAAGTTATAGATTTGTTTCGAAAAACAATAGCAATTTTATTCTTTTAATGGAGAATACCACAACAGATATTTTATTATGGCAGCAGATTAAAAAAGGTGATATTACCGCCTTTGAAAAGCTCTATGATATCTATTCTGATGGTTTACTTACTTTTGCTTTACAATATACTACCGAACCATCTATTGCTAAAGATGCAATTCATGATGTTTTTCTTGATATTTATAAATATCGAACCGGTCTTGCTGAAAGTGTAAATGTAAAATCATATTTATTTAAAATTACACAAAGAAATGTTTTAAAAAAGAATAAAACTTCTCAAAAAATTTTTCATTTAAATACTGATTACAGCAAACTTACACCCAAAGAAGCTTCTTTCGAAGAAACTTTAATTGAAGAGGAAAACAATTTAGAATTAAATGCAAAATTAGCTTTTGCCATGCAAGAACTTACCGAAAATCAACGCAAAGCATTGTTCTACAGATTCAACGAAGATAAACCTTACGAAGAAATTGCCTCTATTTTAGGTATCTCTATCGAGTCTTGCAGAACGTTGATATACAGATGTTTGAAAGAACTTCGAAAAAAGCTTTAAAAAAAGGTTATTTTTTTTGTCTATGTTTCTAAATAGTTGTTCTCTATAGAAATATATACCCCATAAAAAACATCGCCTTGCAAATTAATTTTAACAACATATCAAATGATGAAAAAGATTCTTTAAAGAATCAAATTCGTCTCGGACTAATCGAACTGGAACAAAAAGAATCCAGACGCAGGAAAAAGAAAAGACTTCTAGCCTTTGCTGCTGCTGCGAGTGTCGCATTATTAGCCGCTTTATTTATGAATCAGAATTCCTCAGAAAGCGCCAAACCTCTAACAGCATTAGAACAATTTGCCCAAACCTCTAAATCAACAGAATCAAACCTAGATTTAGAAAATATTTCTCTTGTCTTGCAAGACCAGAAAACTATTACGGTGCAAGATAGCACCGTAATTAGCTATGAAAAAAACGGTGAAAAAGTTACTGTAGGTCAGCAAGCTATAAATACTAATCCTACTAGCGTTTCTGCCTTTAATACCGTTAGAGTTCCTTACGGGAAGAAAACCCAAATCGTTTTGACTGACGGCACAACCGTTTGGCTTAATTCTGGTTCTTCTTTAATTTATCCTACTCAGTTTTACGGATCAATACGGGAAGTTTACTTAACTGGTGAAGCTGCTTTTGATGTAGCCCATAATAAAGCCAAACCGTTTTTCGTAAAAACAAAAGAGTGCAATGTGCGAGTACTTGGAACAGTTTTTAATGTAAGCTCTTATCCTGAAGACGAAACGGTACAAACTGCTTTATTGCAAGGAAAAGTTAGAATTACCTACAATAAAAAAGGAATTTTAAACAATCAGGAACTTCAAGAGGATTTAACTCCTGGCATGATTGCTACCATCAATAAAGATCAAAAACAGCTAAAAGTAGAACGAAAAGATGTTGCTTCTATCTTGTCTTGGCGTGAAGGTTATTTTACTTTCAAAAGCCAGTCATTAAATAGTATTCTAAGCAAACTTTCAAAATATTATAAAATTGAATTCATAAAAGGTGCAGGTTTGAATCTGGATGCTAATTATTCTGGCTCTTTTGCTTTAAATGAAAACCTTAATTCACTTGCAAATACATTATCTAGTATAACTAATAACAGCTGCACTGTTAACGCAAACCAAAGAACTATTACAATTAAATGAATAAAAAAATCAATTCAAAAACCGTAAACGCCTATGATATAAAACCAAAAATAAACATATCAACCTTATTTGTAAAAACTAACCAAAAAAAAAACCAAAAGATGTTGGAACCATCTTTTGGCATTGTAGAACTGTAGTCAACGCTAATTGACTATCTCTTAAATTCAAAACAAAATTATGAATAAAAAACATAATTCAGAAAAGTATTTTTCTGGACGATACCACTATTACCTATATCTGCTGCTTATGAGATCTGTTACTGCATTTATTTGGATAAGTATGTGTAGTTTATATGCGAACCCTTCTTTAGGACAAAATAAAATACATGTTCGTTTCAAGAACACTCCGCTAACTGAAGTTTTTTCTACTTTAGAAAAACAGACTAATTATGTCTTCTTTTATAATGATGATGTACTAAAATCTGCCAATACCATTACTTTGGACAAAGATGCTACTATAGAAGAAATCTTGAATAATGCTTTAAAAAGTAACAATCTTACTTTTGATATCATAGATAAGCAAGTTGTTGTAAAAAGAAACAAAAAAAGAGCTGAACAGTTAGAATATGATTTAACTGGTAAGGTTACCGATAAAAAAGGTGCACCGCTTATTGGTGTAAATGTTATTTTAAAAGGCAAACAATCTTGGGATATTACTAGAAAAGAAGGAGACTATCGAATGAGAGTTTCTCCGTATGATACTATTGTTTTCAGTTCTTTAGGATATAAAACTGTAACCGTTGCCGTTAACAATAAAAGAGTTATCGATGCAACACTTGTACCAGATGTTATGGAACTTCATTCTGTAGAAATTCCTGTTTCTAACGGTTATACAGAAATTCCAAAAGAAAGAGTTACTGGAGCTATCGGGGTAATGACTGCAAAAGAGCTGGCCGAAGTTCCAACAGTAGACATTCAGTCAAGACTGGAAGGAAAAATGGCTGGTGTAAATGTTGATCCAAGAACAGGTTCCATAAGCGTAAGAGGAACTAATAGTTATAGCGGAACAGGACAGCCATTAATTGTTATCGATGGTTTTCCGCAGTCAAGAGAAGATTTTGCTTTCTCTAAAAGAGGTGTTCCAGGCTCTTCTATTTTAAGTTTTCTTAATCCAGATGATGTAGAAAGCATAACCGTTTTAAAAGATGCCGCTGCAAGTTCAATTTGGGGATCTATGGCCGCTAATGGTGTTATTGTAATTACAACCAAAAAAGGAAAAAAAGGTGAGCCAATTATAAGCTTTAACACCACTACAAGCATCGGAGAGAAAATAGATTTGGGAAAACTGCGTGTCATGAATACAACTCAATATATTGATTATGAAAAAGACCTTGTAAATGGTGGATTCGTTGTTGATAACATTTCCAACTGGCAGGCCCTTAATCCAAGTGCTGCACAGGAAATCATGTTTAGACAAAAAAGAGGTGAAATTTCTATAGCGCAAAGAGATCAGTTATTAGCCCAGCTTGGACAAAATGATAATTTAGGACAGATCAATAGATATTTGCTAAGAAATTCGGTTACAACGCAATATGATTTATCTATAAATGGCGGAAATGAGAAAAGTACTTATTATTTGTCTTTAGGATATAATAAGGATGAAGCTGCTATGAGAGGAAATGATTCTCAATCTTATAATATCACATTAAATAACTCTTTTCAGCTTAAAAGCTTCTTAAAGTTAAATACAGGAATCAATTATGTTCCAACGTCATATCAAACAAATACAGTTGTAAACGAAGCTTTGTCAAATGTATCGGCTACAGCTTTACGCCCTTATGATATGATCGCCGATGAAAACGGAAATGGAATTGACCGTTATTTCCTTTTTAGACCAGAAGTTTCAAAAGGATTTGAGGCAAAAGGATATTTACCTTGGTCTTACAATTATTTAGATGAACTAAATTATTCTAACGTAATAACAAAAGGAGCTAACATTAGATTAAATGCGAGTTTAACAGCAACAATTACAGATTGGTTAAATTTTGAAGCATCGGGAATGTATACTTCTATTACAAATAAGACCAAATCTTTGAGTGAATTAGACAGTTATTATACTCGAAACATGATTAACCAGGCAACATCTGTTAATACAGCTGGAAAATTAGTGTATGGTATACCGCTGGGATCTTATCTATACAACACAAACTCTAACAACGATAATCAGAATATGCGTTTTCAAATGAATATCAATAAAAACTTCAATGAAAACAACAGTTTACATTTTTTAGCTGGTACAGAAATTAGAGAAGAACGAAGAGAAGGTTCAAGCCAAAGATATTATGGTTATAATACTGACACAAACTCAGGACAATCTGTAAATCCTACCGTTTATTACAATACCGTTTATGGATGGCAGAGCATTATTGGAGCTTCAGATAATAGCATTAGTAAATCAAGAAGCCGTTATTTGTCCTACTATGGACTGGGTTCTTATGATTTTATGAGCCGATACCATGTTTCAGGAAGTCTCCGTTTTGATGATACTAACTTAGTGGGAGCTTCTAGAAAAAATAGAGCATTACCGCTATGGTCTGCAGGTGGTAAATGGGATATAAATAAAGAATTTTTCTTAAGTGATTTAAATTGGCTGAGTAATTTAGCTTTTAGAATTACTTACGGTAAAGGCGGAAGTTCGCCTACTGGTGGTTTTGGAAGCCAAAGTCCTATAATTAGTATTGGATCTGTAGATTTTAATACGCAGCTACCAACAGGCTCTATTAGTATACCTGAAAATCCTGAAATTAAATGGGAGACAACATCAACATTCAATTACGCTTTAGATTACGGTTTTTTCAATAATCGTTTAAGAGGAAGTGTTGATCTATACTATAAAAAAACAAAAGATATTTTAGTAAATCTTCCTTTTAACCCTACTTACGGATGGTCTTATGTAAATTATAATACCGCAACTTTAAAAGGAAATGGTATAGATTTATCTCTTTCAGGAACTATTATAAATTCTGAATTTAAATGGAACAGCAGTTTAAATTTCTCTTATAATACCAATGAAGTTACAGACTCTCGTTTTATAGCAACGACCACTAACCAATACCTATCTGGTGTAACAACAAAAGGTAATCCTATCGGATATATTTATGCTTATAATTGGGCAGGTTTAGATAATACTGGCCAGTCTACTGTGTACAAAAAAGACGGTACAATTGTGAATTCAACTCAAGGAATTGCATCAATTGATAAAGAAGATTTAAAATATATGGGAACTACTTTTGCTCCTTATTTTGGAGGTTTCATGAATGATTTCTCTTTCAAAAATTTTAAATTAGGGGTTCAGATTACCTATTATGCAGGACATGTGTTTAGAAATACAGTTTTACAAAATTATCCTTCATATACTGGAGTACAATATGGATCTGTTGCTAAAGACGAATTAGTGGCAGAACGCTGGAGACAAGCTGGAGACGAAGCTTTTACAAAAGTTCCAGGCCTTACAAATATTAGCTATAACAGTTTAAACCGTTACCAGATGGCAGATATTAATGTACTCCCTGCAGATAATGTGAGATTACAGCAGGTTTCATTAGGCTATAATGTACCATCAGAATGGCTACAAAAAACTTTTATTAAGTCGTTAAGTTTCAATTTTGCAGCGAGAAATTTAGGATTGTTATGGGTTAAGAATGATTTAGGAATAGATCCTCAATACCTGTCAAACAATAACTATAATACGCTTCCACCACAGCGTAATTACTCTTTACAGTTTAATTGCAGTTTTTAATTTTAAAAAACAGACTATTATGAAATTTCTAAAATCCACGTTATATATATTCCTTCCTTTACTTTTACTAAACTCATGCCGAGATTATGTTGAAGTTGAACAAGTTGGAAACAACAGAATTTTAAAATATACTTCTGATTACAGAGCTTTGGCAAACAATTATAATGACATAACTTCTTCTGGAGGAATTTATCTTATTGCTAATGCTGATGTCGAATTCCCAACAACTTATCAAAACGGAGTCACTACTATTTGGGGTAACAGTTATACTTGGCAGGATAGAATTTATGATCCTTCTCAAGGTGATTCAGACTGGACAGGATTATACAAAGCGGTTTATTACAGCAATGTAATTCTTGATGGCGTGATGGGCAGTGAAAAAGGAAGTGATGCAGAAAAAAAGGAAATTTATGCTGAAGCTTTCGTACATAGAGCATTTGCTTATTTGCAGTTGGTTAATACTTATGCACCACAATTTGATCCTGCTTCTGCCAATTCAGAAAAAGCAGTTCCAATTTTGTTAAAACCAGAATTGTTTTCTTCATTAGAAAGAAGTACAGTTGGACAAGTTTATGATCAAATTATATCCGATTTAAAAAGTGCTTTGGAAAATGGCATTCAGGACGATCCTCAGTTTAATGTGCTTCCTTCAAAAAGAGCCGTTTATGCATTGCTTGCGAGAACTTATTTGTTAATGGGACAATATCAATTGAGTCTTGAAAATGCCGAGAAAACGTTACAGATGCAAAATGGTTTAATCGATTTAAAAACATTTGCGTCTGGTTACAGCTATCCCGTTTTAATTCAGAATCCTGAGGTTATATTTTCAAAAACTTTGCTTTTAGCTTATAACAGAGCTCCTTTGTCAAATGATTTATTAAATAGTTTTGGGTCAAGTGATTTGCGCTATGATTATTATACAATCGCTGGAAACATTGCGATTTCTCCAACTTATACAGGAAGAGGATTTGGAATTGCAACTTACAGCTACACAAACGGAATTAATGTAGGAGTTTCTGTTCCTGAAATGTATTTAATTGCGGCAGAATGTTATGCAAGATCTGGTAAGATTGCAGAAGCAGTTAATTACCTAAATATTCTAAGAGCAAAACGTTTTAAATCGGGATCAGCTTACACAGTTAGTGCAACAACAAACAAAGAAGCTTTAGATTTAGTGTTAACAGAAAGACAAAAAGAATTTATCGGAAGAGGATTTCGTTGGTTTGATCAGCGACGTTTAAACTTAGATCCAGCTTTTCAGAAAACCTACACCAGAGTTTTTAAAGGCCAGACTTACACTCTTGCACCAAACAGTGATGGATATGTATTCCCAATCAATCAAAATTATATCGATCTAAGCCCTGAATTAGGGAAATAAAAAAAAACTTACAATGTTTAAAAAAATAAAGAATATCAAATTATTGGTATTGGCGATCTGCGCCTTTACCCTACAGGTTACAAGTCAAGAAGTTAAATCCAGATTGCAAGGAATGATCGACATTCCGATTCCTGGAGCTTCTTTCAGCATGACTTATGATCCAAAAGGCGGACCATTAGAAAATGTGAAAAATATTAGTGGTTATGCTTATGTTTTCAATGATTACAGATGGGAAATTGAAGATCTTAAAATGAAAAAAAATGGCGCTGTTTACAGCGCCGATTTTACAGTTCCAAAAAACTGTGCTTTTATGGCTTTCAAATTTTACGGAAATACCGAAAATGGCTTGGTAACAGACACCAATCAAGACACCGGATATATGCTGGTTGCTTTTAAAGAACCAAAAGTAAAAATGCCAGGAGCCGATTTAGCTTGGGCGACTTTCAGAAACAAAGATTTCAATGGTCAGTTTGGCGGTTACTTCAAAGATTTTACAATCGATGGCGACGCTACTGAATATTGGTTAAAAAAAGAAGTTGCAGCTAACGGAAATAGATTTCCAGAATTTTTTGATACCTATTTTAAAGTATTGAAAGTGCAAAAACCTGAAAAGTTTCAAGAATTAGGAACTCGTTTTCTAGCAGATTTTACAAAGAAAATGAATGGAATGCCAGAAGAAGTTTATCTTAAAGTTCATAACATTTATTTATATGAATTAAAAGACAAAGCCAAATCAGATTCTGTTGAAAATGTAATCGTAAAACAATTTCCAAAAGGCGCATTTTTACGACAAAAAGCGTATCAAAAAATTATGCTGATTGCAGATGCATCGGAAAGAAACAAAGTTAGCAGCCAATTTTTAGTTGATTTTCCATACACTTCAGATGTACCAGATTCTCAAAAGTATTTCTACGATAATATTGTAAAAATGCAGTTTGGTTATTATTTTGAAACTAAAGATTACAAAAGTATTTCAGCTATGATTCCAAACATGAATTTTGCTAATCTAAATGATGCTTACCACCAGAATATTTCGAAAGCGCTGTATCTGAAAGTTGTTGATCCTGCTGTTATCGAAGCTATGGCGGTGCCAATAATCAAGCAGATGCAGCAAAAAGTAAATGATATGTCTTACATGCAAGGACTTTACTGGTCACCGAACCAAGCGACAGAAAATGCAAAAAATCAGCTTAATAATGAGTTGGTTATTCAGATTCGTATGTACGACATTTTGAAAAAGTACAAAGAAGTTTTAGAAACTTTTGAATTGCTGCCTATCGAAAAACGTTACGAAAAAGCAAGCATCAATGATATTCATATTAAAGCTTTAGAAGCATTCAACAAACCAATTTTAGAGGTTTTAAAAAATGCAGCAAGAGCTAATACTTTATCTGAAAGTGCCACAGCAAAACTGAAAGAGTTATATCTGAAAGAAGGCAAAAAAGAAGCTGATTTTCCTGCGTATTTAGAACAGTTGAAAAAAGAAAATAAACCTGAAGAAAAAATCGCTTTAATGGATCCAGTTCCTGCACCGGCAATTAAAGTGCAATCTGCAGACGGAAAAACAAAAGATTTAGCTTTAAACAGCGGTAAAATTATCGTAATCGATTTTTGGGCAACTTGGTGCGGACCTTGTAAAAAGGCATTCCCAGCAATGCAGCAGTTGGTAAACAACTTTAAAGAAGACAAACAAGTTGAAGTCTATTTTATCAGTACTCAGGAAACCAAAGAAGGCTACAAAAAAGATGCTCTGGCATATCTAAAAGAAAAAGGTTTAAAAATCAACACTTATTTTGATTTAGTTAAAAAGGGTGGCGGAACAAATAACGCTTCTTTCACGAACTATGCTAAGATTTTTAAATCAAGCGGTATTCCTAGAAAAGTAGTGATTAAAAACAGGCAGATTCGTTTTACATCTGAAGGGTATTCTGGAAATCCAGGTCAGTTGGTCGATGAACTTACTAACGTGATTAATGCTTTAAAAAACGAATAATTGCTTTCTGAAAATAAAAAAATATGAAAAAAATAGTTTTACTATGTGCACTCGCTTTGAGTTTGCATAGTTTATCTGCGCAGAAAAAGGCAGTAGACGAATCGGCATATCAATCATGGAAGAGAATCAACAGCAAAGCTTTGTCTTACAATGGTAAATGGATGTCTTACAGTACCGTTTTTCAAGATGAAGAAAAAGAAAATAAAAAACAGATCGTTATTCAGGAAGCTCCAAAAGGAAAGCGTCTGGTGCTGGATAATATCAGTGATTTAAAATTCATCGGAAAAAAAGACTGGATTCAGTACAGTAAAAACGACAGTACGCTTTTAGAAAATTTAAAAACTGGAGTAAAAAAACTTTGGAAAAGCAAACATTACACCAATGCTCTTGAAGGAACCGATTTCTTGTATTATACGCGTCCTGAAACTCCAAAAGGACAATTCTTTTTGCAGCGTTTAGTTTGTTATAATCTTGAAACTAATGATAGTTTATTTGTGAACAACATTAAATCATCCCGCTTTTTAAAGAACAAATCAATTGTATATGTACAGATTGAAAAAGACCAAGTTTTTCTGAAACATGGAACAATCGGAGGAAAACAAGAAACCGTTTTCAGCGGAAAAACATGCGATTTTGGCGATTTTCAATTAAATGATAAAGAAAACGGTGGAACTTTTACTTTAAAAGGTAATAACAGCTCCGATTTCAATATGGTTTATTATTTTAATTTGAATACAAATGCGACTCGTCCTGTATTCAATTATGATGAAATTGCTTTAAACAATTCTAATTTTTCTGTCTCTAAAGTGGCTTACGGATTAAATGAAAATAGCAATTTCATAAACTTACTAGTAAATTCTAATAAACGTCCTGAAAACACGCAGATTGCAAAATCTAATATTGAAATCTGGAGATCAAATCAAGGAACTATGGAGCGTAGGCAAGAACTATTGAGAAGTTCTAAAACACTTCCTAGCGAACCAAAATTCCTTTATAATATTGCAAATAAAAAAGTAATCCAAGTAGCTTCAACAGGCGAATTTGATCAAGTTTTAATACCAGAATCTGGTAATTTTAAAGGTGTTTTTGCTATTGATAAAAAACCGTATACAGTAGAAACTGACTGGACTTTTAACGAACGTAACGACATTTATTGGATTGATGCTATAACCGGAAAATCGACCAAAGTACTTACAGGCGTTTTTGGAAATCCAAATTGGAATCCGCAGGGAAGTTTTGCTGTATATTATGACGGAAAAGCAAAAATATGGACCATTTTTGATAGTGCTTCTTTAGAGTTTAAAAACATCAGCACACAGATTCCTTATCCTGTTTCAGATGATAATGTAGACATGAAATCGGCTGACACTGCTTTTGGAATTGCAGGTTGGTTAAACAATGGAAACACGGTAGTTCTATACGATCAATTTGATTTGTGGGCTATTGATCTTACGAATCAAAAAGCAGCTTATTCAATAACTCAAGGTTACGGAAGAAAAAACAAAATTGAACTTCGATATGGAGAAGAAGGTTTTATTGGCAATTTGGATCAGAAGAAAAAAGTTACTTTAATTGGTTTTGATTTTGATCATAAATCTAATGGAGTTTATACCTTAAACAACAATAATTCGATAACAAAAGTATTTGCCAATTCGGATTACAATGCGCGAATAGAAGCCGTTTCTGGAGATAATTCTAGTGTTTTATTTTCTAAATCAAGTTATACTATTTTCCCAGATTTATGGTGGGCAACGTCTAGTTTTGGCTCACAGTCCAAAATTTCAGATGTCAATCCGCAACAAAAAGACTACGCATGGGGAACGGCAAAAGTATTGACTTGGAAAACTTTTAACGGAAAAGAAAACCAAGGAAATCTATATTTGCCAGACAATTACGATAGCAAAAAAACATATCCGGTAATTGTTCATTTCTACGAAAAACATACGGCAGAATTTAATAGCTATCAACTACCAGAAATGAGTTCTTCAAACATTAATATTCCAAGTTATTTAAGTAGAGGTTACATCGTTTTTCAGCCAGACGTACATTATGTTTATGGCAATGTTGGAAACAGTGTTTACAATGACGTAATGAGCGGTGTAGATTATTTAATTGCAAACGGTATTACGGAAAAAGGTAAAATCGGGATTCAAGGACACAGTTTTGGAGGCTATGAAACTTCTTTCTTAACTACTAAAACGGATATTTTTAGCTGTGCTATTGTAGGTTCTGGAGTAAGTAATTTTACTGCCAATTATCCTGTTATGAGATCAAATGGTATTTCGACCATGTTTAAATACGAAGCCGATCAATATCGTATGGGAAGTTCTATGCATGATAATCTTGACGGTTATATTAAAAACTCTCCTTTATTTGCAGCAAAAAATATCAAAACGCCAATCCTTATTTTCCATAATGATAATGACCGCGCAGTTCCTTATCAAGAAGGACAATCTTTGTTTTTTGCACTTCGCCGTTTAGGAAAACCTGCTTTGCTGATCAACTATAAAAAAGAAGGGCACACTTTAAACGATGCTGCCAACAGAAAAGACTGGACACTCAAAATGCAGCAATATTTTGATTACTACTTAAAAGGTTCCGCAAAACCAGACTGGATGTAAAACATACAAGCCTATAACTTTATTATAAACCTAAGCCTGTTGTTTGAAGGTTTCTCACGAAACCTTCAAATACACAGTAGGGACTTCTTATACCATTTTCAAACTAAAATTCAATCAAAAAAAAGAACAATAACGATCAACAATGAAAGCAAAATTAATTTTAGCGCATTTCTTAATCTTGGGTTTAACTCAGGTTTCGGCGCAGTTTAAAACCACTTTTCCACTTCCTAAAGAAGTCGTACATGGAACGCTTCCGAACGGAATGCAATATTTTATCATGCACAACGAATGGCCAAAAGAGAGAGCCGATTTCTATTTTGTACAAAACGTTGGAGCAATTTTAGAAAACGACGATCAAGACGGATTAGCGCATTTTCTGGAGCACATGGCTTTTAACGGGACAGAACATTTTAAAGGAAAAGGAATCATCAACATGCTCGAAAAACAAGGTGTTTCTTTTGGAAAAGATATTAATGCCTATACAGCTTATGATGAAACGGTTTACAACATCAGCAATGTTCCCGCAGATAACAAAACTTTATTGGATTCTTGCATGTATGTTTTACATGACTGGTCAGGTTCTTTGCTTTTGGCTAATAACGAAATTGATGCCGAAAGAGGCGTAATTCGTGAGGAATGGCGTACCAGAAGAAATGCAGATTACAGAGCGGGTGAAAAAATTGACAAAGTAGTATTTGCAGGTTCTAAATATGCGAAACGAAATGTAATTGGAGATTTGAATGTTATTAATAATTTCAAATATCAGGTTTTAAGAGATTATTATAAAAAATGGTATCAACCGCAAAATCAGGCTGTCCTGATTGTAGGAGATATCGACGTCAATTTAATCGAAAAACGTGTTAAAGAAATTTTCGGTTCGATACCAACTCCAAAGAAAATCAACAAAAGAGAATACGAAAAAATTCCGTTGCAAAAAGAAAATCGTTATGTGCTGGCAACCGACAAAGAATTACAGCGTTCTGGAATTTCTCTTTCGTTTACACAGCCCAAACCTTTAGTTCAAGATCAGGCAGAAATGACCAAAAGCATGCAAGAAAGATTGGCGATGCAATTGATGAACATTCGTTTTGGAGAATATATTATCAATAATGAAACAGCTGGTTTATCTTTTGGAGTTTCTAACAATAATCTATCTAGGTTAGCAAGTAAATTTTCGCTAAACATTACACCAAAAAAAGGGAAGTTTTTAGAAGCGTTTTCAGAAGCCTACAGAGAATTTGCTAGAGCTATTCAAAACGGATTTACACAACAGGAGTTAGATCGTTTAAAAACAAAAATGCGTAGCAGTTATGACAATCGTCTAACGAATAAGGACAAAATCAGTAACGCATCTTGGGCAGAGCAATTACAGCTTTATTTCTTAGAGTCTAATCCAGTAATGACAATGGATGAAGAATTTAAGTGGATGAATTACTTCTTGGATAAAGTAACACTGCAGCAAATTAATACTGTTTTTAGAGCTTTAGAACCTAAACAAAACTTAATCTTATCGGTTTCTGCTCCAGAAGATGGTGTCACTAAATTTCCTGAAGCAAATGACTATTGGAATGCAATGAAAACCATTTCAAACAGCAAACTAGAACCGTATAAAGAAGAAGAATTAACGGCTTCATTGGTAAAAGAGCAATTAACAGAAAAAGTGATTGTAAAAACCAGCGAGATTAAACCATTTGCGAATGCAAAACAATATACTTTGGCAAATGGAGCTAAAGTGATTATTTATCCTACTGCATGGAGTAAAGACCAAATTCTATTTTCTGCTTACAGTGCAGGAGGAAGTTCATTGGCAGATTGGCAGGATCTTCCATCAACTCAAATTGCATCGGCTGTGGCTGCTTACTCTGGTTTAGGCGATTATAAGTTTACCGATTTAAAAAAGAAACTTACTGGCAAAACAGCGAGTGTGAGTCCGTATATTGGCGGGTTATACGAAGGTTTTAACGGGAACAGTAATAAAGAATCTTTAACGACTTTATTGCAGCTTACGTACCTTTATTTCCAGCACCCAAGATTTGACACCACTACTTTCGATAAAATTAAGGAGCAATATCAAAACAAATTAACAAATGCTTCAAATAGCAACGAGAAAGCACTAAGCGATACAATTTCAGTTTTAAACACCAATTACAGCAAACGAAATTGGTTATTGACACAAGATTTTATCAATGCTTTTGATTTGAATAAAGCAAAGAAATTCTACACCGAACGTTTTTCGAATGCAGCAGATTTTACTTTCTTATTTGTCGGAAATATTTCTGAAAAAGATATTGCACAAATCAATACTTATTTGGGTAATCTTCCATCAACCGCGAAAACAGAAAAATACGTTGATCACAAAATCTACATGAAAGACGGAAAGACCGAGAAAACGATCTTCAGAACAATGGATACACCAAAAACGACAGTTTACCTTCATTTAGAAAACAAAGACGTCGTGTATTCAAAAAAGAACAAAATCATAAGTTATGTGGTTTCTGAGTGGCTGACTAAACGTTATTTGGAAACCATTCGCGAAGAAGAAGGTGGAAGCTACGGCGTTCAGGTTGGAGCCGATCTATTACATTCTCCTACTCCATTATTTTCATTAGAAATCAATTTTGACTGTAATCCTGACAAGGCAGATGCATTGGTAAAAATTGTTCATGCTGAACTTGCTAGAGTGCAAACGGAAAACATTCCTGCCAATATGTTGGAAGACATCAAACAATCTATAATTAAGAATTATCAAGAACAGATAAAAGAGAACAGTTATTGGCTGAATGCCTTAACCTCTTATGTTCGTAATGAGGAAACACCTCTTGATATAGAACTTCTTAAAACTACTTTAAGTACTATAACTGCTAAAGATTTAAAAGAATTTACTGTAAATGCTTTGAAAAAATCGAACAGCGTACAAGTAGTGATGAAAGCAAAATAAGAATCTCTTATAAACTAAGTTTCCAGATGGTTTATAATATTCTTATCGATTTTTTTATTTTTTATTTTAATTAGTTTTTAAGGGCTGTCTACAATGTAGGCAGCCTTTATTATTTATAAAATTCATTTAAAAAATTAAAGAAACAGAAAAACTACTCAAATTGACTGGCTTTTTGAGATCGCTCCGCCATTCGAATCTGTATTCAAGAACCTTTTATTTTACTGAGGTGCTGCTTAGAAATAAATCAATTTTTAGCTTATGTTGAACAGCCGGGAATGTGGGTTCTGTCGCATCTGTTAGATAACTATTATATTTAGACCTAAAAAATACATTAAATGAATACGAAAGGTTATTGTTATCCCAAAGCTATTATATTGCAGGCTGTTTATTTTAAATTAAGATTTACATTGAGTTACCGGGATGTTGGAGGAAATAATGAAAATGCGAGGAGTAGCAGTTGATCACGCTACAATTCAGCGTTGGGTATTTAAATTTTCACCTCTGATTGACTCGGAACTCAAGAAGAGAAAGAAGAGTGTAGGAGCCAGCTGGCGAATGGATGAAACCTATATAAAAGTAAAAGGTGTCTGGTGTTACTTATATCGAGCTGTTGATAAATGGGGTAATACAGTGGATTTTCTTTTGACCACAAGGAGACAGTGAATGAGTGCGCAGTCATTTTTAATAAAAGCGATAAGAAATAATTGCAGGCCAACGGTAATAAATATAGACAAAAGCGGCTCTAACACCAGTGCAATACGGGTTTATAACAAACGATCATTTTCGAATATAAAGATTCTTCAATGTAGATATCTCAACAATATTGTTGAACAAGACCATCGCTTCATAAAGTGGCGGATACAAATCGGCTTGGGTTTTAAAAGTTTTGCGTCTGCCAAAAGAACCCTGGCAGGAATTGAAGTTGTACAAATGTTGAGAAAAAATCAAATGCTTAACCAAGGAACAAGTATGTTCAAATCATTTTGTAAATTGGCTGCATAATTTTCGGGTTTCTGATTTCTTGCGGATTTACATGGCAGATGCGACAGAACCCTTATAATTGATTGTTATTTATTTTAATTATAGTCAGCTATTGAGTAGTTTTGTCTTATGGAAAATAAAAATAGAATTCTTGAAATGGTCGAAAGAATGGGCGTAAGGGCAGAGAAGGACGGTTATCCGCCGGCCGCTGCTCGCATTCTTTCATTACTTTTAATATGCGATCCTCCCTTTCTGACTTTTGATGAAATTAAAGACACGCTGCAATTAAGTAAAAGTGCTGTAAGTAATGGCATAAGTTTATTGGAACAGAAATGCTTGATCGAATATTTTACACAGACAGGGAGCAGAAAAAGATATTTTAAAATTCAAAGCACCGCTTGGTACGAATTTATGAAATCTATAGTGCGAACCCAGCGGCCATTTACCATCGATGTAATTCCCGAAGCATTAGCCTTTAGATCGGACAAACATCCTGAGACCAATAAAATATTGAAGGAGGCGAAAGAATTTACCGACTATATGTTTGATCAGATGGATGCTGCATTAACCAAATGGGAGCTAAAAAATAAGATAAAATAAAAATTTTTACTTTTTGGTTCTTTTTGTTCAGAACTAAGTGTATATTTGCGCAATGAATTACTTTGTTATTGTCGCAGTTTGTGTACTTATGGTCATTTTTGTATTTCTAGGCTTTCGATTAACCGGCCTGGAAAATTATTCATGGATGCTATCAGCAGTTATTGTTGGATTGCTTGGATCATATCCCTTAATTTGGTACGGGGTTCTTCCCTCGCAGTTGGATAAGGTTCTCCGAACAATTGTCCATTTTGATATGGGAGTATCAGGAATTCTTTTATTTTTCGTGCTGATACGGGAAATTATTGTCCTGTCTGTAAGGGTCATAAACGACCACGCTGGAGAAATTTTATATTCTAAATCAGCAACGCTGAGCATCATAGTGTTCTCGGTAATTTTGGTTATGATCGGTTATTTGAATGCATCTTTGGGGCCTAAACTGGTAAATGTTGAAATCCCTATTGATAATCTTCCATCTGATTTGACAAATATCAAAATCCTGCAGATAAGTGATCTGCATGCGGGTGCAGGTATCGATTCATCTTACGTGCAGAAGGTAGTCGATGTCTCAAAAAAAAATAATCCGGATGTAATAGTTATGACAGGTGATATCGCAGATGGTGATTTTGAAAAATATAAAGGTGAAGTTGAGCCATTATTTGCCCTTAACTCCTGCCCGGTGCTCTACGTTACCGGGAATCATGAATATTTGAGGGATTCTGAAAAATGGAAATCTCATTTTGAAAAAATGGGAATGATTTTTTTAGATAACCAGTACACCATTATAAAGAGAAATTCGGCGACGATGATGTTTTCAGGAGTCGATGATCCGTCGGGCAGGGAAGTAAATCCGTCATTCGGTCCAGATTTAAAAAAGTCATTGCTGGGAGCTGATGATGCTGATGTTAAAATATTATTAGCTCACCAGCCAAACATTGCCGATAAATCGAATGTCCTATTTGATCTTCAACTTTCAGGACATACACACGCAGGACAGTTTTTCCCTTGGAATCTGCTTATTAAAATATTTCAGAAGTACGACAGGGGGCTGAAAAAGTCCGGCGATATGTGGGTTTATACCAGTCAGGGGACTGGTTACTGGGGACCACCTCTGAGGCTGGGCACAAGATCTGAAATTACTTTGATACGATTAAAGAAGAAATAAAATATTTGAACAATTCATAAATAAGCGTGTTTAATTGGTTCTTTTTGTTCGGAACTAAAAAAATAAGTTAATATTAATATCTAAATAATTTTACATGAAGTACAAAGTATTAGGAAACACAGGTCTTTTTGTGTCTGAAATGTGTTTAGGAACAATGACTTTCGGCCAGTCAGGTGGAAAGTATGCAGCTGCATCTGGTGTATTACAAGATGAAGCGAATGCAATCATCAAAAAAGCCTTTGATTCCGGCGTCAATTTCATTGATACAGCAAATGTTTATGCTCGCGGAGAGTCGGAGCAGATCGTAGGAGAAGCAATTAAAAAGTTAGGAATTTCGCGCCACGAAATTGTGCTTTCCACTAAAGCTGGACACTCGACAGGAGGAGGACCGAACGACGGAGGTAATTCACGCTACCATCTTATCAATCAAGTAGAGCAGAGCCTAAAAAGGCTGGGAACTGATCACGTGGATGTTTTTCATTTGCACGGCTGGGATCCGGCTACGCCCTTGGAGGAAACAATGCGTGCGCTGGACGACCTTGTAAAAAGAGGTCTTGTAAGATACTTGGGTGTTTCTAATTGGACAGCATGGCAGATAGAAAAAACACTTGGGATTTCCGCAAATTTGGGAAAAGAACGCTTTGAATGCGTTCAGTCATATTACTCTTTGGCAGGAAGGGATATTGAAAGAGAAATCCTTCCTATGCTTGCTTATGAAAACTTGGGCTTGATGGTTTTCAGTCCTCTGGCAGGCGGCTATCTCTCAGGAAAATACTCTAATGGCGAATCTGGCAGAAGAACTACTATTCAGTTTCCACCTGTTGATGAATCTAGAAGCAGAGAGACGTTATCGGTTCTCGAAGAGATTTCGAAGATTCATAATACCACGCCTGCCTCAGTCGCTTTGGCTTGGCTACTGCAAAATAAACACGTTACTAGTGTGATTTTGGGCATTAAAAAGATAGAACAGCTTGAGGATAATCTTGGCGCTTCAAAAATTTCGCTGTCAACCAAGGAAATTATAAGTTTAAATGAGTCCAGTGAACTTCCTGTTGAATATCCTGGCTGGATGGCAGGAACAACTGCTCATCGCCAAGAATTATTACATTCTGGTACTTTACAATAACAATTATAGACTGGCAGAGGGTTCATCTGCCAGTACTATTTTCTTTGCAAGATATAAATCAGCAGGCAAAAACAAACTAATTTCGTATATGAAAAAAAATTTTGATGACATTTCTTTTCAGTTGTCCCGGTCAGTTACAAAGACGTATAGCACGTCATTTTCGCAATCAGTTAGGTTTCTTTCCCCGCATTTCAGGCAGGACATTTATAATATCTACGCATTTGTAAGATTTGCCGACGAAATCGTAGATTCATTTCATGATTACGACAAACAGACACTTTTAGAAACGTTCAAACAAGACTGTAAAAAAGCGATCAGCAGCGGTATAAGCATGAATCCTGTGCTCAATTCATTTCAATCTACCGTAAATAATTCTGACATTCCTTTAACACTGATTGATTCGTTTTTTAGTAGTATGGAATTGGATTTGATCAAAATCAGATATAATTCTTCAGACCAGCTTAAAGAGTACATCTATGGAAGCGCGGAGGTGATTGGAATAATGTGCCTGAAAATATTTGTAAAAGGTGATGAGGTGATGTTCGAAAGACTTAAGCCTGCAGCTATGAAACTCGGTTCTGCATTTCAAAAGATAAATTTTTTACGTGACTTAGGTGCTGATATGTCCGATTTGAACAGGATATATTTTCCAGAACTAAGCAATGAAAAATTTCAAGAATCCGCTAAAATCTTGATTCTGAAAGATATTGATGATGACCTGAAGGCCGGACTCAGCGGCATAAGCCAACTTCCTTCTACGGTGAGATTTGGGGTTTATCTATCATATGTTTACTTTAGCGCCCTTCTTGATAAACTTAAAAGACATCCAATATCTGAGATAAAATCAACAAGAATCAGACTAAACAATTTTAAAAAGACACTTATTTTATTCAGGAGTTTTATTTTTTATAGGTTGTGAGCGCGTACTCTAAATTTTAGCCGTTACAACAAAATCAAGTTTATTTAGCTTATCATGCCCTAATTTACTCTTTGCATATTCAAATAATAAAATCTTTTTTTTAAATAAATGTTAAAATGCTATTATGATTTATGTTTTTAAAACTTCGGTAGACAGCCCATTAAAACTACAAGCTGCCAGCGAATTGCTGGATCAATTATTTCCAAACTGTAAATGGAATTTTGATCTTGAGGACTGTGACAATATTTTAAGAGTGGACAGCAGATTGAATGCCGCGGCCATGCTTGAGAACAACACCGTTTTCGAGTGTATCGAATTAGAATAGTGATTAAAAAGAAATAAAAAATTGCTGATAAAAGTTTAATAACAGTTGGAATTACATGTAGTATATGTTTTGTGGAAAAATCGTGAAGAAAGAAACAAAGATGTTAAGCTGTTTTTTTAAGTTCTTTTAGTGATATTTAACGACTACTTTATACTTGGAACGATCTTTAAATATTATATCCTATTAATTAGATTATTTTTCTTAGAGATTGAGAAAAGTTGACTGTTAAATTTTTCCGTAAATGGGATCAAGAAATAAATTCGAACTTCTCAGTATTACACAACTTGCCTGTTGATGGTATTTTGTAAGTCCTGGGTACAAAAGCCTGATTATTGCATATAGCACAGAAACCATTTTGGCGGAGATTTTAATGAAATGACGGATGAAGGCCCGAAGAGAGTGGAATTCGTATACCAATGCGTTCTTGCTTACATGCGCAGTGACGTACTTCAGACACCACTTAAATTAAAGCACTCTTTCAACTAGATAATTTATCCCAGTTTTATGCTCTGCAGCAAAACTGCTACCTGTAAGATACTGTCGTTAGGTTCTTGATCGTCTGCACAGAACTTCTCACTTTAAATCTTCGCTTAACCAATGTTTAGGGCTAAGGTTGGATGGCTTGCCAATGCCTCTGAATTCCAAAACCTCTTGAATGAAACCCAATCGCATTTCAAAATGCAGCGGTTAAATTTGTCAAGGCCGAATAAACAAAAAATCTTTATGCCGGCATAAACGGCCAGAATGGCCCCGCATTTTTAAGGAAACCTTCAAAGGGCATTCCTTCGCTTGCACCAGGAAATGAGAGACAGAAATATCCAAATTCTTCTACGTTCATTAATCTAAGTTTTAATAAGATGAATAATTTATTTACAAAAATATAGGACAGTTCCAAACTGTCCTATATTATATAATGTTTGATATTTATTATTATATTTTTTATCAAACTAGTATTTGAATCATGTTAATGACCGAATGAAGAATTTGAAAATATTCTGTTTAAAAAAAAATGTTTCGTTTTGTAATTTTATTCTTTTATTGTAGTATAAAGTTTCGAGACTAAGCTACGAAAGCCTTGATTTTGCTGGTTTTGTAGTTGCGTAAAATTTAGATTACAATGTTTTTGCAACAAAACTTAAAACGTCTTTTTTGAAAATAGATTTAGATTAGGTATGGTAAATTTGTTGCGGATGAAGAGGTTCCGCTTTTGAATTAGTATGACCGTAGTAAATACTAAGTTTTATATTTTATCTGAGAGAAGATGTAGAAAAAAAGTGTACCTCGAAATTTTAAACCATTTCTTTGAACAAATATAGTTAAAAAACAGCCTAAATATATAAAATTATATGGGATTTCTAGAGCTTTGAAAATCTAAAATTGATATCTATTTGTCAATTGATATATTTTGAAGGTATCCTTAAAACATTATTATGGGGCTTTTGAGTAATAAGAGTTGTGATGATGTTAATCTATTTCAAATTTGGATGATCCAATGAAATAATGCATATAGTTTTGAAAGAAAGATTGCACCTGCAATTTTATGATAGAGTTTTATTTATAAGGTTGAATGCTTTTAGAGTTCTACTTATATTTTTATGGGATCCAAATAGTATGAAGTCCAATCAATAATTTTTGATTTAAAGATAATAAAATTGCGCCATCTTATTTTACAGAATTATTTAAAAATCTACTTACTTATTGTTCTTCCAATGACGCTAAAAAGTGAGTTGTTTCCCATTTAGCGGGCGGACTAAACTGTAGAATTGAAAACAAGAAAATAGTAGGTTTAAGATTATCTAGAAAATATATTGAATTTGTAAAAGAATATACAAAACAACAAGTCTTTGACTATCACGGTAAGCCAACATTTGAACTTATAGACGATATGGCATTTGGTGGTTTTGACTATTCAATCGAAAACTATATTTTAGTCTACGAAACAAAAAGGATTAGTTTTTATTTTGACCCAAATAGTCTAAAATTGAAAGAAATAAACACAAATAAACTGAATTATGAATGTTTTACAGTTGAAAAATAGATTACCTACAGCGAACAGCTTCAGTAGATTTTGGCAATTGACTTAATGGAAAGTTAGTTTTGTATTTGGAGATCAACCTTAAGGGGACTCGAACCAAATTTCCTTGAAACAAAGGTTTTTAAATTTCCAAGAAACTGAAACAAAATTTATCGAACCACAAAAAAAGCCTGAGAATCTAGATTTTCAGGCTTTTTCTTTTTTATAGTAGCAGGAACAGGACTCGAACCGGATAATCAGAAAAAAACAACTAGAATAAAAAGCTGTATAAGTTTCGAACCTAACTTCGGGAAGCTTTTATTTTACTGAGTTATTAATTTGTAAAGAATCAATGTGCCATGATTTCGCCACAATTTTAGATTTTGCATTTTTTTGTTTTTGTTTGTTTAAAGTGCTGATATATAGACTTTTGTTTTGGTTAATTATTGTTTGGCCAAATTATGAGTCAAATAACTAATGGTTTATTCTATTTGATTTAGTATGAAATGGAAAGAAATTTTAGTCTGCATCTTATTTTTACCTTGACTTCTCTTAATTACTAGGAATAAAAGATTCTAACTGTATGCATCGTAAATTTATTAATATATTGGTAATGTTTTTGACAAAAATGTTTTCAATAATTACGACCATTCAAAACTTTATGATTTTCATTCTAACAGAGTAAATAAATCAGATTTTAACAATTTCAGGATACGTAGTTATGGTATGTTTTTTAATAATATTCAAAGATAAATAAATGAGAATAAATCTTACAATAGTTCTGTTGTTTACACTGTTGGCATCATGTCATGAGAATAAAATGCAGTTAAAATTAATCAATAAAGAAGTTGTGTGTAAAGGTTTTTCTTCAGATACGATAGAGTCCTTTTACAATCATTCCGTGTTTAGTAATGAAAATCAAAAATTTGATTATACGAATGTTGTAAAATTCCAAGTGTCAAATGCAACAGATAAGAAATACTTATTATTTATTAAAAATTTTAGTTTGTCTGATATATATAATGTAGATATACTCATAGAGGATGAACATGGTAATGTATCTAAGAAAAATGCCCCTTTAATTGATCCCTCATACAGCTGTAAGCTAATCAGTGTAATGGAACAGGATTTTGATGTGAAGTTTGAAAAAAAAAGAATACTTAAAAAGATGGGGTATAATATAAATAGTGGAAATGTAAATTATTATGATCAGGAAGTAGTGATTTCTTCCGGAGAAAATTATATTTTTCAATCATCATTATCTCTTCCATTTGTAGTAGAAGACAAAGTGGAGAATTTAAGAAGTCCAGTCTATTTTAAGTTAAATCCTGAAAAAAAATATACATTCCGCTTAAGGTATAAATTAAAAGATGACATTGAAAAAAAATTGCCAAAAGATATTTTATCCAATTACAAAGAAAATAATGTAGAAATTTTTAAAGGTGAAATAATGTCTCAAAAAATTCCAATTGTATTTAAATAAAGGAGAATCGGTTGGAGCAGTTTTCATTAAAGAGCATGATGCTGGTTTTTTGGGATATCATAGTTTTTTCGGTATCTTTTAAAAATTATTAAAGCCTTTGAAGTTATTTTTTCAAAGGCTTTTTTATTAATTATTGTTGATTAGAGGCTGTAATTCTAACCTAGTAGAAAAGAGTACGATTTTACTGATTTTATCCAATTCTTTAGTTAGATATTAGTTAGATATTAGTTAGATATTAGTTAGTTAGTTAGTTAGTTAGTTAGTTAGTTATTTGTATATAGTTTCGAACCTTAAATTGTTAAAAACTATTTCTAGTTTTAAATACATCCTTTCTTTGCTGCGATTTTTGCAAAAAAAAAGATTGCTAAATATCTGTAGAACTTCGATAACTTCTTCGGTAAAATTGGAGGCAGCTCCTTTATTTATTACAATGAAGATTCTTTAATTTTGAGCTAAAGAACTTTAGTATTGAAAATTTGGATTTAAAATTTTTATAAGTATAAAATTCTGATATTTTGATAAATAATAAAACTTTTTATTATGTTTACATGATCTTACAGGGATTTTTATCTATATCATAAATAACAAATCAATGGCATTTTTATAATTTATTTCATTATTTATAAATATTTATTTGAAAATAAAATTACTTATAATTTTCTTCTTTTTATCATTTTCTTCCGTTGCACAAAGGGAAGCAAGTGTTTGGTATTTTGGCAGAAATGCCGGAATTAAATTTAATGCCGACGGATCTGTAACTGCTTTAAAAGATGGAAAATTGAACACCAATGAGGGATGTGCTTCAATTGCAGACAGTAATGGCGATTTATTGTTTTATACTGATGGGAGGACAGTATGGGACAAGAACCATTTGGTGATGCCTAATGCTGATTATTTAGGGGGTACTGGGCTGTTAGGTGATCCTTCCAGTACAAGTTCAGCAATGATTATTCCTAAGCCTGGAAACCCTAAGATTTATTATATTTTCACCCTCGATGAACCGCACCATGAAAATGCAGCGGTATATCCAAATGCTTTTTCAGGAACTTATGTAGACAGCGATAGTGGTAAAACTCCAAGCGATGACGATGGTTTAAACAATGGTTTGAATTATTCTATCGTAGATCTAAGCATTATTGGGAATAATGGAAGCAGTGGTGATGTGGTCAGCCGTAATAATCCGCTGATTACTTATGACATTAATCCTTTTGGTGAGGAAATAAAATATAAATGTTCAGAAAAATTAACGGCAGTCCGTGATGGGGCTGGAAACGGTTTTTGGGTAATTACACAATTCTCAGCTAATTTTTATGCTTTCCATGTTACTTCATCCGGGGTGACAGCAGCACCGGTTAAGTCATTGGTGCTTCCTGCTGTTCCAACTTTTGGATACCGCAGAAATGCAATAGGAGCTCTCAAAGCATCTCCTAATGGAAAAAAAATAGCAGCTGCATACGACCAGATTGATACAGAGATGAGTCCTTACAGTAATTACAAAGGGAGTGTATATCTCTATGATTTTGATAATTTTACAGGAAAAGTTAGTAATCCGAAATTGCTCCTAACCGAGGTCAATGCTTATGGTGTGGAGTTTTCAGGTGATTCAAATGTTCTGTACGCCAGTTACAATGACTTTAAAACTTCACAGTCCCTGGCGCAGTTTGACCTGCTGAGTGATGATATAAAAAATTCGAAATTCTTACTTTTTAATTCATTTTATGGCATTGGTGCTTTGCAGTTAGCGCCTAATAATAAAATTTACTATAGCAGCTATTTTCTTAATTCTCTCGGGGTCATTAATAATCCTACAGTTTTGGGCGCTGGCTGTGGTTTTAATGCAGTCGGGCAAATCTTGGCTGAAGATAAAATTCATGCTAAGGGACTTCCTCCATTTATGTCTTCATTTTTCAATGCTTTTTTTGAGGCTAAGCACTTATGTCTTGGTCAGGAAACAAAGTTCTCATTAAATGCATCTCAGACGGTTACATCCGTTGGATGGGACTTTGGGGACGGAAGCAGTTCTGTTGAAATTAATCCTATTCATAAATTTGCCCAGGACGGGATTTACAAAGTTTCAGTTACCGCTGCTGGGCCTGATGGCACAGCCAGTTACAGCAGGGAAGTAATAATATCTAAAATGCCTGAAGCTTTCAAACCAAATGATCTTCTGGTCTGTGACGATAATAATGATGGATTTTATATATTTGACTTGACCATAAGAAATGAAGAAATTTTAAAAGGACAGGATCCTGCATTATTTGAAGTAAATTATTTTAAGGATAATGTGAAGATCGTTAATCCAGCTGCATTCATAAACCGTGTCGCGTATCAAAAAGAAGCTGTACAAGCAGAAGTAGTTAGTAAATTTAACAACGAATGTAAAAGTACTACAGATTTTATGGTTGGAGTATTTGACATGCCAACTCCAAATCCATCCATTACAATTCCGGCTCTTACCATTTGTGATAATACAAGTGTGGGTACGGAAAATGATGGAAAGGTGCTTTTTGATTTAACCCAAAACAGCGTTAATATTTTAAAAGGGCAGTCTGAAGAAAGGTTTTTAATTTCCTATTATAAAGATCAGTTTTATACCCAGTTGATAGCAGATCCGAAGGCTTATCAGAATAATGATAAAAGTGAAAAAATTTATATTAAAATTACAAATAAGGACAATCCTTTATGTTTAGCTTTTACCTCATTTGATATTGAAGTTTTTGAGCTTCCCTTAGTTCCAGAGGTAGTTTACCTTAAACAATGCGATGATGATACAGATGGTTACAGCTTTTTTAATTTAGAAGAGGCAATCGGTAAAATATCGCTAACTTCGACCAATGGCAATATTAGTTTTCATCAAACAATACAAGATGCTGTAAGTAATTCAGATCCAATTTCAAATACCACTACCTATAGAAATAATGCAGTAAGTACGGATAAAGTTTTCGTAAGAGTTTCAAACGGTAATGGATGCAGCAGAACGACAGAGTTAAATCTCATTGTTTCAACTACACAGATACCTTCAAGTTTTGTTAAAGTCCTTACACAGTGTGATGATGATAGTTTGGGAACTAATAGCGATGGAATTGCAGCATTTAACTTGAGTAGCGTAACAAATGAAATCCTTAGCATTTTTCCTGCAGGACAGTTTTTGGATGTTACATATTATCAAAAAATTGAGGATGCGCTAGCGGAAAAAAATCCTATTATTGATTTGTTCAATTACAGGAATTCGCTGTCTCCATTTGAACAGAAAATATTTATCAGGGTAGACAGCAGACGTGATAATGACTGTTTAGGACTAGATTATATTACTCTAAAGGTAGAGCCTGTTCCTTTGATTAAATCTGTTGAAAGAAGTCATTGTGATGATAATCAAGATGGTATGTTCGCTTTTGACACTTCAGATATTGAATCTGAATTGTTAAATGGACTGACGAATGTTACTATCTTATATTATGATAATGATGATACTTTGCTTCCTAGCCCGCTTCCAAATCCATTTATGACAACTTCCCAGACGCTAAAGGCTGTTGCCGTAAATGCTAATAGCTCTCAGAGCTGCAGTTTTAGCACTTTTATTAAATTTACAGTCCAAGATCTTCCTGAAATTTTTGATATTAACCCATTATTGACCACAAGCTGTGACGAAGAAGAAGATCCGCTTTTACAAGACGGTAAATTTGCATTTGACACCTCAGATTTTGATTCTTTATTATTAGGCGGTCAGAAAGAAATGGAAGTTCATTATTATGATATAGATAACAATAAACTACAGAATCCTTTGCCAAATCCTTTTATTACAGGCACACAGAATATAAAAGCGGAAGTTGTAAATCCTAAAAACAGCTCTTGCAGCGCCAGCACTATTATTCGTTTTGTTGTAAATACAGTTCCTAAAATCAGTTTAAAAGGGGAAGAATTGGTATGTAATAATCTATCTTCTTTCACAAAAGTGATTGACGCGGGTATCTCAGACTTAAATTTAATTGACACCTATAATTACCAATGGTTTTTTGATGGTAACATTATTAGTGATCAGAGAGGTTACAGTTTGGAGGTAAACAAGGAAGGCAGGTATGAGGTACTGGTAACAGACAAATTAACCGACTGTGAAAGAACCAGAATGATAAAAGTTAGCGCATCCGACAAAGCTTCCGAAATTTCTGTAACTGTTGACCAGGCCAATACAGTTTCTGTTTTGGCTGAAGGAAAAGGAGATTATATTTTCGCTCTTGATGAAAGCGACGGAACTTATCAGTCTGAAAATATATTCCAAAATGTCAAACCCGGTATTCATATGGTGTATATCAAAGACAAAAACGGATGTGGGGTTGTTTCAAAAGATATTGCGGTTTTTGGTATTCCACCATTTTTCACCCCTAATGTGGACGGTTATAATGATTACTGGAATGTAGAAGGAATCGATACAGTTACCAAGGAAAAAGCACGGATTGAAATCTTTGATCGATACGGAAAGCTATTAAAAGTAATCACTGCCTTAAGTCAGGGATGGGATGGTACTTTTATGGGCAGACAGATGCCCGCTGATGACTACTGGTATGTGATAAAACTAGAAGGTGGAAAGGTTTTCAAAGGTCATTTTGCTTTGAAGAGATGATTATAAATATTCCCGACAGTGTGATAAAGTATATTTCGCATCCTAGTGGATTTAGCAAATTTTCTAATATTTATTAGATTCTCCCAAATCAATAATTCTAACTTGGTGTGTACAAGTTACATTATTTTGGTTTAACTTTTTCTTGCATTTTTTATTTACAGAATATCCTTTAAATACTGGCTTTTTGGTTTTAACTATGTAAAAATTAACAATTTATATGTTTATTTGAATAATTTAATAATATTTTTTTTGTAAGATTGTATATAATTTAACATAATTTTTTAAGGTTTAATTTTATTAATTTACACTTATGAGAAGATTATTTTTAGTGTTTTTCTTATTTTACTGCCTTTGCTCCGAAGCACAGCATCAGATAACTTTCCAATATGACAGCAGTGGTAACCAGACCAACAGGACATACTGTTTCGGCTGCTCTTCAAAATCGGTTAAAGAAATTAAAGAAATAGAAGCTGTCCAAGAGGATGATTTTGAAAAATTTTATCCAGAGGATCAAATTTCGTACTATCCAAATCCCGTAAAAGAAGAGCTTTATCTTAAGTGGACAGCTTCCGATGAATTAAATGTAAATTCTATAGGTGTCTATTCTATTACAAGTGCGGTTTTAGATTACTATCCTATCAAATCTGGTCTTAATAATCAAAATCTTCCCTTTCAAAGTTATTCAGTAGGTGTTTATTTTGTTGTACTTAATTACAATAACGGAGAGCAAAAATCTATTAAAATCATTAAAAGATAATTAATTTATGAAGAAAATTTACTTTATTCCTATTTTTTTATTTTTCGGTTTTTGTGCTTTAGGGCAGACCATACCAACGGGATCTTCAGCTGAAGTTGGTGAAACTGGAGGGCAGTTGACAGTATCTCTCTCTGGAGGAGCAAACTATGCCATTCCCATCAAAGTTCCGCCAGGAATAAATGGCGTAGAACCACAAATTAGTTTAGTATATGATAGTCAGTCAGGAAATGGATCTGCCGGTTACGGTTGGAATATTGGAGGACTTTCCACTATTTCCCGTATTCCATCAACAAAATTCCACGATGGAAACGCAGGTACTATAAAATATTCTATAGAGGATAAATATGCCTTAGATGGCCAGAGGCTAATTGTCAAAAGCGGAACAAATGGGGAATATGGAAGAGACGGAACAGTTTATGAGACGGAAAATTTTTCTAACGCTAAAATTACTTCATATGGGGCACAATCTTCCAATGGAGATAATGGTCCTGCCTATTTTAAAGTAGAGTATCCAGACGGTTCCAAAGCTTATTATGGTTACATATCAGGCAATAGCTCAAATTCTTTATCACAAATTCATTATGCATTAACATACTGGGAAAATCCACAGGGAATTAGAATAAGTTATTTTTATAATATTACTCTTTTTGATAAATTGATGCTTACTAGCATAAAATATGGTTCGAAAAATGATGATACACCGCCTAATGAAATTAATTTTATATATAAGAATAGAGCACTAAACGATATACAGATTATTGCAGGGGATTATAAACGAGATTTAGTAATCTTATCTGAGATTAATGTTAAAACAAATGGCATCGGATTTAGAAATTACTTTTTAGGCCATGATCTTTCCTCTAGTAAATATGAGAGGTTAACTTCTATAACAGAAAAAAGCGGTGATAATTCAAAAAGTCTGAATCCGACAGTTTTTTCGTATGTAGAAAATCAAGGAGCTGTTGGGATGCAAATGGAATGGAGTAGAAAATCCCCTGGAATTAGTTTGACATCAAGTGATGGCAAGATTCTGACGGCTGACTTCGACGGGGATGGAGAAGCGGAATTTATATCAGCGCCTTCATCCAGTCAAATTGTTATTGGGAAGATTAATGAAGATTATACAACTAAAAACACTTCTTTCACGCTCTCAAATAGTGACAAAAGATATGCAATAAATTCCCTTGATAGTAATTTTGGAATTTCAAGCAAACAGAACTTGTGTATAGCAGTTACAGAAAACAATCTAAATAAATATAAAATTTACAGCTTTAATTCCTCTCTAACTAGTCTTACACTTGATTATGAAAAAACAAGCCCAATAAGCGAAGGATATCCTTCAAAAGATTTATATGGTGATTTTGATGGGGATTATTTAACAGACCTACTTGTTTTAAATGAGCCGGTTAATGGAATTTGTTCGTTAAAATTAATTAATTTGGATCGTCAGATAACCTCAAATTTTATTTCCAGTGCAGGTCAGATCGATATAGGGATATGGAACGATAATGGATCTGGCCAGATTAGCGGAACCCACATAATAAAAATAGCGGATATAAATGGAGATGGAAAATCTGATATAGTTATTTTCAGAGGAGCACCCTACAATGATATCTTAGGATATACTCTTAAGAACAATACATTTGAAAAGTTTATTGAATGGGATTATAATATCCCTGGAGATATTGGAGATACAAGTCATTACAGTGTTAACGAGTTTCCTGTTTTAGTGGGGGATTATAATGGTGACGGAAAAAGTGATATTTTTTTGGTAGCTACTGGTAAAATTTTAATTTCAACTGGTGGATTGTATTTTTCAGAAGAAGTTCTCCCGGCAACTTATTCGCCGCCTACCTACCCATATACTCCATACGAACAGATAGTAGCATTTGATTTTAATAATGACGGCCGATCTGATATCATAAGAATTAAACCTGGTAGAAGAGACTATACGCCACCTATTCCAAATAGTGGTGTTTATTTGAACCAGGAAACTTTGGAAGTATTTTTGTGGAGTAATACAAGGGAAAATAGCAATCAGTGGGGATTCCAGAATTTTTACAGATATGTTTTTCCCTATCCTTATGGTAATTTTTATAATTCGGCCGATCCAGATCCTTATTTAGTAGATATAACTGCACTAGTTTCAAGAAAGAGCAAATTAAGTCCCAATAAAGCTGAACTAGCAGTTAATGTAGGGGGGAAAGTAGTTTTTTTATCCAATAACAGCTTTTCTACTGACCAACATCTTTTAAGATCTATTACAACAGGAAATGGAGTAAAAGAAGACATTACATATAGTTCCTTAAAAAAGGATAATGGCGTTTACGAAGCAGGTGCAGTAAAACCATATCCCTATCTGGCGATTCAGAACAGTCCGGAATTTAAGGTAGTATCTCAAATAGATTATCCTAGTAATGAACAGAGCAAAAAAGTTTTTAAATATTTCGATGCTGTAAATAATGTTGAGGGGCTAGGTTTTATGGGATTTCAGGCAGTCTTAAGAACTAATCTTCATAATTCCACTGTGCCTGTAATCTCTAATGTAATCAAGAATAATTATCTTTTAAGGGGAGCAAATGTTGAAAATTACAGCGTGGATGGACTTGTGGTTCCTTCTGCAGCCACACCGGGGAGCTTCATCTCTAAATCGGTTTTGGAGTACAATTCCCCAGTTGATGCCCTGCAGAGCAACAAAGTATTTAAATTAAAGAATATTGGCTTAAAACAATATGATGGATTAACCAACACTAGTTCAGAAATTTCAACAGGTTTTGATTCATTTAATAATCCTCTCACGGCTGCCATCATAATCAAGGAAGGGGCTTCAGTTGTGCAGACCAGCATTAAAAATTTGTCGTATGATGCTCCAACTTTGTCTCCTTACATTGTCGGGAGACCCAACAGCAAGACAGAATCAGTTTCATATAATAATGATACCGCACTTAGTGAAGAAGTTTATACATACAACTCCCAGCAGTTATTATCACAGGTCAAAAAAAGACCCGATGGAACTGTGGGATATATCACCGAAGATAATATCTATGATTCATTTGGAAATTTAACATCAAAGACAATTACAGCAGGTGCAAATTCAAGAACTACGGGATGCTCATATGATACTTCAGGACGTCTTTTATTAACAAAAACAGATATTGAATCATTACAGACGGTTTTTACCTACTATCCAAATGGAACTTTAAAAACCCTGACGAATCCTTACGGTCAGACTTTAACTTATGAATATGACTCTTGGTTTAGAAAGATAAAAACAACTGATTATTTACAAAAAATAATTACATATAGTTACACTAAAGATACAGGCAATAATACAACCATTTTGTCTTCTGTTAATAGTGATGGTACAGCAAGCTCCGATATTTACAATGCACTGGGGCAGATAATTAATGAAAAAGTAAAGGCGAATGTAAATGGTCTATTTATAAGCAAACATTATTTTTATGATATAAATGGAAGAATCATAGAAGAAGGTGTTCCTCATTATCCGTATTCTATACGCCGAACTCTTACACAATACGATGTTTATGGAAGAATTATAAAGCACCAGGGTCCAGAATCATCAGGTATAGGAACTGGAACTGTAATTTCTTATTCGGGTCTGTTGAGTACTTTGAATGACGGTACTCTGACCAAAACAGTTAAGAAAGATGCTGTTGGAAATATTATTGAAGTAAATGATGGATCAGGACAGTTAATAACTTACGGTTATTTTGCAAATGGAAATTTGAGGCAGAGCAGCTGTGGAGGGGTAAATATTTCAATAATTCAGGATAAATGGGGACGAAGAACCCAGCTTACGGATCCCTCGGCAGGTATCGTAAAATATACTTATAATGATTTTAATGAGCTGACTCAAGAAGAAAATTCTAATGGAATCACTACCTATAGCTTCAGTCCGCTTGGGAGGCTGGAAGAAAAGACTATAATTGGATCAAATACGAATTCTAAGACTGTGTATAGTTATGACGCAGGGTCAAAGAAGATTTCATCATCATTATTCACAGATTATTTTAATGGAGGGACAACAATAACAAATACTTACTTCTACGATTCATGGAAAAGGTTATATAAGGTGGTTGAAGCAGCTCCCTATGCTACATTTACAAAGACATTTGCGTTTGATAGTTTTGGAAGGGTTGACACCGAGACGTCAGCAGCCTCTTCAGGAAATAAAGCTAGCAGTAAAACATTAAAAAGGACATATCAGAATGGGGCCCAATATCAGATTCTCGATGGAAACACTGTTTTATGGCAGAAAGATAATGTAAATGATAACGGGGAACTGCTTTCCGGAGTATTTGGAAACGGCACCAATGTTCGGCAAGATTATAACGGTAATGATTATATGATTAATAACGATTATAGATTGGGAACAACAAGTTTGCTGAAAATGGAAACTTCTTTTAATGTACTAAAAGGGAATTTAGAAAGCAGAAATAACAGCCTTTTTAATTATACAGAAGAATTTAAATATGATAATATGAACAGGCTTACTGATATTACAGCAACTAACCAGTACATGAATTGTACATTTAGTACCTCTGATGTAGAAGGATTTCAGGGTGAAAACGGAGGTTCTGTAGTTAGTTCAGCTGGTGGCCTGAGTGTAGCAATACCTAATGCAAACGGTGCAGTTAAAAGGTCTTTACTTACAGGAAAATCACCTGGTGATGAACTTACAGTACGATTTGATATTAAAAAGGTTTTAGGTACTGACACATTTAATGTTTACATACAGGAGCAGGATCCGGTTACCTTAGCAAGCACAAAATATTTTAAGGGCACTCTTCCTACTTCTGCTACAGGGACTGTTATGAATTTAAGCCATACCGTGGTTCAGTATCCCAACGTTAATTTAAGGATTGAAAAAGTAAATACAACATCAATCAATGTCTTTATTCTTGATAATGTAACTGGTGGACAGAAAAGTAAAACGCTGCAAACATATGATGTTAAGGGAAGAATTACCTCAAATGAATTGGGATGGTATAATTATCCAAGCAGCGGAAAGATTTATCAAAATTCGTCTATTAATGTCAATCCGAGTTCAGTCGCTTATTACCAGAGCAGACCCACGCAGCTTATCACTTATAACACCTTCAAGTCACCTTATCAGATAGAGGATACAGGAATTGATAAAATCAGTTTTGAATATAATGATGATAACGGCCGAAGTGCAATGTTTTATGGAAGTACTCAAGATAAGCTTCTTAGGCCTTTTCGAAAATACTACTCTGGTGACGGAACAATGGAAGTTAAGCAAAATACGTTAACAGGTGGTTTTGAATTTCTAACTTATATAGGGGGAGATGCATATACTGCACCCATAGTACTTAAAAGCGACGGCACAAATGAGAATTATTTATACTTGCAGCGCGATTTTCAAGGATCAATAATGGCTGTGGCTAGTAATACGGGGACGATATTGGAAAGACGTCTATTTGATCCATGGGGAGGCATACTCTCAGTACAGAATGGAGCAGGAACTGCTCTGAGCGGTCTTACCATTTTGGACAGGGGATATACTGGACATGAGCATCTGCAAAGTGTGGGTATCATTCACATGAATGGAAGATTGTATGATCCAAAGCTTAGGCGTTTCCTTCAGCCAGATAATAATATACAGGATCCGCTCAGTGTCCAGAACTATAACCGTTATGCATATGTAATGAATAATCCATTAAAATATACAGATCAAAGTGGCGAATTCTGGAATGTTGTATTTGGTTATCTTTTCAGCGCCTATGTGCATGGTGCTTATTCAAATGGAGGTGAATTGAATCCATTTAAATGGAATTCGATAGGTTTTATTAATGCTGCTTCAAGTACAGTCTCATTAGGCGCCAGCAATGTTGCAACAAATTTTACAAATAATTACCTTGATAATTATAACAAACCACCAGAGTTAGGTATTAATGGACTTTACGATAAGACTGGATTTTATAAAAATAAAAGTATAATGTACGGTGATACTGAAAAAAGTGTTACATTAACCAATGATAATATTGATTTTTTGACTGCTGTCGGGGTTGGTTCTTGGGCAGGAAATTTTCTTAGATTTAAAGAGATGTATGGTTATACATTAGATAAATCAGGATTTTTAATTGGAACTTACAGTCCGAAAAATGCTATTGATTTGACTGAAAGTATACTACCCGGCCAATTTAATATATACGAAAAAGAATATGTGGAATCCCTTTCAAAACTGAAAGTTATAGGTTCGGCAGGCAAAATAGTTGCTAAAGGAGGATATTATCTAGGTTATTTAGACGGTTTAAATAAAGCAAGCCAAGGAGATTTAGCAGGTGGCGCTGCTTCTGCAGGATCCAATTATGCTGCGGACGCTATTGGCACTTCCTATGGATGGGGATACGGACTTGCTTTTCAATTGACTTGGGTAGCTATGGACAAACATGTTAGCCAGACAGAATGGTACAACAGGTTTTTTTTCGGAAAAGATTCTGATACTTACAGAGAAAGAGGAATTTCGAATGGATGGTATTTTGATAATTGGATAAGATAAATTAATTTTCAAATTAGAAAGATGAAATTTTTAAAGGATTTTTGGCTCGATTACGCCGTTTCAAACTATGTTAGATTAAAAAAACATGATAATGATCCCGAAATAGATATTCTTTTGAATACGTCTTTTATACAATCAATAAATTTAGATATTTTGCTTGTAATAGTATTTAAATTCGTCGATTTTAGAATTACTGATTATAAATATTTGATTGTTACAACAGTTAGTATATTCGTTTTCAATTTTGTCTGGTACAATAGATTAAAAGCAGCGAAAAAAATAGAGCTAAAGGAAAGGGTTCCTAAATACGGTATAGGTTTTTACAGGACATATGCATTATTTTCGGCTGTTAGTTTATTTTTAATAGTTTATTTATTGCGTTGAGATTTGATAATCTACAAGATATCATGGGGAGTGGTAGTGTTTAAAAGTTAGTATTATGGAAATTTAGATTTGTGACGTACTGAAATAGAATAATTATTATTGAAAAACAATTTAAAGATGAGCAGTAAATGCTCATCTTTTATGCTTTAATATTGCCTTAAATGAACTAAAATATATAAAAGTAACTTAGGGGTTTTTCTTTGCCGTATACAGTTTCGAACCTAAAGCCGGAAAGCCTTGATTTTCCTATGTTTATCATTTCCTAAAATCACAAGTGCCACGATTTTGCCACAAAACTCAGATTAATGATTTTTATAACATTTTATTGTAGTAATGTTTCGAACCTAGGTCTATAAGTGACAGTTGTATAGTGTTTTGCGTTGCCTTGTAAAAAAATTGCACCGATTCTGCACCCAGAATCTAGTTGATCCATTTGAATATTTTATTATGCCAAATATCGTCCTCTAAAAGTTTCGAACCTAAACTTCTTAGACCTTGATTTTGCTGAGCTTGTAGTTTTCAAAAACTCCATGCGCCAGGATTCTACCACAAAACTTAGACTGGTGAAACATATTTAATAACCGCCTTAACTTTTTGTGGCAAAAAAGGTATCACTTCCAGCCGGAAAGTGCACCGATTCTGCACCTTTAATTTTGTGAGCATTTATAAATATTGAAAACAGCCCATAAAGCAAAAAAGCCAGTAAATCATCGGATTTACTGGCTTTAAGACATTTTTTAAGGCTTTTTGAAAAGATTGAAAACTTTAAGTTTTACGGCTTTTCGGCCTTTCCGTGGGGAGAGCAGGACTGGAACCCTTGAGGTATCTTTTCAACATGTTAAAGATGCTGATGTAAGGATAAGTTTAAAATTGATAATTCTTACAAATTGGTGTATTGTTTACGTCTCATTTTAATGTTAAAGTGATGCATTTTTATATTTATTTTTAATTAATTGAATTTCTTTTTCAAGTTTTTCAAGCGTGGTTAAATCTTCTGTAGAAATCTGAGTTGTCTGCGGATTGAGTTTTTGATTTAGTAGAGACATTTCTCTTCCTATAGTTGCTTGTTCTGTTATGGCATACGCTTCTGTCTGCTTTACGGATGAGTGTCCAAGCAGTTCTTTTACTACGTTAATAGGTACATTATTGTTCAATGTTACCGTGCTTCCAAATGTGCGGCGTGCCATATGGGTGTTAAGTGGGAATGGAAACCCGCATAATACGGCAATTTCTTTAAGATAGCCATTCATTTTCTGATTAGAATAAACTGGCAGTAGAGTACCTCGTTTAATGCAGACAGGATGATTTTTATATTTTTCAAGAATTTTGACAGCGTGCGGAAGAAGTGGAATTTTTGCTGTGGAGTTCGTTTTCTGTCTTTCAGAGATAATCCACGGTTTTCCATCTACTCCGTCTTTTATATCAGCACTTGTGAGCTGATAGGCATCAATGTATGCAAGTCCCGTGTAGCATTGGAATACAAATATATCGCGGACTATATTGAGCCTTTCTATCGAAAATTGATGTGCTTCCAGTTCTGCTAATTCTTTTGCAGAGATAGGCTTTTTTACAATTTTCGTTTTTTTGCCTTTAAAGCTCTTGAATGGATCTTTTTCGATAATTTCTTTATCAATTGCTCGTATTACAATTTTTTTGAAGTTGGCAATGTATTTAAGGGATGTATTATTGCTGCATTTGCGGACAGATCGAAGGTAAAACTCAAAATCTTTTACGAATTCAAGATCTAAATCGGCAAATTCAAAATCATCAGCATTATACTTGAATTTTATAAATGTGGACACATGATTTTTGGTTATGTTAAACCTCTCCAGGGTTGCACCAGTATAGCCATTGCCAACCAGTGCCTCCAATTCATCATTATGTTTTTGAAATTCTTCAAGAACTTTTACCCTTGGAGAATTTCTTTCCATGACATGATCCATTATTTTCTGAGAGGTTATTGGTTTTCCACTGTAGAGGATCTCTGTTTTGATGTCATGGATTTTTGTGGTAAGTGAGTCCAAGAAAAAATTCAAGGATTTTGCATCTTCTTTTGTGCCTATTGCTCTCTCTGTTCTTTTGTTCCAGCGTTCAATGTCCCACTGGCGTCTGGTAGATGCTTCTTTTGGGATACCGTCTACTGTAATCCTAAAATAAACGGTTCTAATGTTACTTGCATGGCGGGGTACTTTCAAAAAGAAAATTAACCCAAAGCTGTTCTCTAGCATAATTCAACTTATTAGATTAGTAAATGTAGAATTATAACCTTATTTAAACAAGATGTAAACGTGCTTAACCCCTTTGATATCGGGACTTAAGATGAAATTTTGTGGCACAATTTTAAAATCTTAGCCTGTGCCATGAATGCGCCACGAAGATTTTGTTTGTTTTTGTAAATATTGAAAAGCGGTATAAAAGAAGAAACCCTGCAAATCGTTTGATTTGCAGGGTTTTCCGTGAATTTTAGCCTTTTTTGTAAACTTTGAAAAGTCTCATTTTAAGCTTTCAGCGGAGAAAGAGGGATTCGAACCCCCGGACCTGTTACAGTCAACAGTTTTCAAGACTGCCGCATTCGACCGCTCTGCCATTTCTCCAATATGTCGCTATCATTTCGTGATTGCGAGTGCAAATATAGTGCGCTTTTCCGATTATAAAAACTTTTTTCTGAGTTTTTTTAATATAATTTTCAAGTATCTAATTATCAGTATTTCCGAAACACGATTTTTTTGTAAATTAATCCAAATCGTCCAAAATCGGGGTCGGTTTTTTGTTCTCATCAACTGCAACAAAAGAAAAAGTTCCCGAAACTACCGTTTCGCGAAGCTCAGAATACATTTGTTCCATAAAAATATCAACATGGATTTTACAGCTGGTTCTTCCAACGCTGTCTACTTTTGCAACTAATTCGATTAAAGTACCGGCCGGAATTGCTTTTTTAAAGTCAATTTGTCCTGTAGATATTGTAACAACTTTTTTACGGCTAAAGCGTGTTGCGCAAATGAAAGCAACTTCATCCATTAAATGAAGTGCAGTTCCTCCAAATAAAGTATCATAATGGTTAGTTGTGCTTGGAAAAACGGCTTTGAATATACGTGTCTCAGATTTCTGAATTCTTTCTTCTATTGTCCCCATATTAGTAATTAACGTATTCTGTAATTTCAAGTCCGTAACCAATCATACCAACACGTTTTGTTTGCTCTGTATTCGAAACTAATCTAATTTTAGAAATATCAATATCATGAAGGATTTGAGCACCAATTCCATAGTCTTTGCTGTCAATAATAACTTTTGGAGCTTTTAATGTTCCTTGCGATTGGAGGGATTTAAGTTCTGAAATTCTGTTTAAAAGATTTACGGCGGTCATATCTTGATTGATAAATATAACAGCACCTTTTCCGTTTTCATTAATCACTTTAAACATGTCGTCTAACTGCTGTTCTGCATTATTAGTCAATGTTCCTAATAAATCATTATTTACCTGAGAAGAGTGGATTCTAGTTAATATAGGTTCTCCAGAACTCCACGTTCCTTTTGTTAATGCAATATGAATTTGTTTATTGGTAGTCTGCTCGTAAGCTCTCAAACGAAAAGTTCCAAAACGAGTTTCGATATCAAAATCTTCTTTTTTAACGATCAAACTATCGTGCTGCATTCTGTAAGCAACCAAATCTTCAATCGAAACTAATTTCAAATTAAATTTCTGCGCCACTTTTATCAATTCAGGTAAACGAGACATTGTTCCGTCTTCGTTTAAGATTTCACAGATTACACCAGCTGGTTTAAAACCTGCTAGTCGAGCAAAATCAATTGCAGCTTCGGTATGGCCTGTTCTTCTTAAAACACCGCCTTGTTTAGCGATCAAAGGAAAAATATGACCAGGACGAGCTAAATCGTGTGGTTTTGTATTAGGATCAACCAAAGCTTCAACTGTTTTTGAACGGTCGGCAGCCGAAATTCCAGTTGTAACTCCATTTCCTTTTAAATCAACAGAAACTGTAAAAGCAGTTTCCATATGATCTGTATTGTTAGTAACCATGGCGCGAAGGTCTAGTTCTTTACAACGGCTTTCTGTCAATGGTGTACAGATTAAACCGCGTCCGTGGGTAGCCATAAAATTGATCATTTCAGGTGTTATTTTTTCAGCTGCTGCTAAAAAATCACCTTCATTTTCACGATCTTCATCATCGACTACAATGATTACTTTACCTTGACGAATATCTTCTATAGCTTCTTCAATGGTATTCAGTTGTATTTTTGTTGTTGACATAATTATTGTTGCTTTTGAGCAGGTGAGAACCGCTCAGAAATTTTCTGAAATAGTTGTGAAATTGGAGTTGTAATCGCATCAAAATTAATTAATCCGTTGTCGTTTGTTGCTCTATAAGTCAAAAGAACTGCTAACGGCAATAAAATAAACGACGACATCCATGATCCCATAAAAGGAGTCATACCGCCCTCTTGTGATAATCTTTTTCCGAAAGTATTGATAAAGTGAAAAGTAATAAAGATTAAAACGGCAAAAACAATTGGAAGCCCAAGTCCGCCTTTTCTAATAATAGCACCGAGGGGAGCTCCAATAAAAAACATTAAAAAACAGGCAAAGGCAATAACAAACTTTTCGTAAAAAGCACTTAAATGTTTGTTGATTTCACGTTGTTTGTCCTTTAAATCTTTTTGAGTAGTTTCTATTGAATAAATATTACTTGTAACAGTGCTTGCAGCCATTTTTAAAATGTCTACTTGGTCTTTGTTAGAATACATTGACATAAGATCGTTAGGAAGTTGTTTTTTCTTAAAATCTTTTTTTACTGTTACTGGAGGAGCTTTTCTAATTCCGACACGCTGATTAATATTCTCTGAAAAAGAAATAATTTCGTTGTCTAAGTTTTTGTTTAATGAATCTAATGTGTATCGTAATTCATTAACATTCAACATTGCATTTGTACCAGCGATACTTTCCTTGCTGTCATCCACTTTGTTTAATTCCGATAAATCTATGTTGATGATCTGTTTTTTGAACTTTCCTTTTATAAAAGGAAGTTTAGCGCGATCTTCGTATTTTTTTGGAGTGACATCTTGATAATAATAACCATCATTTAAAATCAGTTTTAAAATACTAGACTGCTCGCTGCTTACCAGTTCGCCAGTTTTAGATTTTATAACTGTTTTGTTTTCGCCCATATTATTAGGCTTTTCATGAATGGTTACTCCTGTAAGATGATTTCCGTTTTCGCCTGTTTTTTTATTGACCTTGATATTATAGAAGCCAACATCGTTAAACTGACCCTCAGCAATCGCCATTGCAGGTTTAGCTTGTGCTATATTTTTTCTAAAGTTGACAAATTTATATTCAGCGTAAGGAATAACATTGTTAGCAAACCAAAATGCAACAATACTTAAAACGAAAATAAAAATAATTAAGACTCGCATCGCTCTCTGCAGCGAAATCCCTGACGATTTCATTGCGGCAAACTCATAGTTTTCGGCTAAGTTTCCGAAAGTCATAATAGAGGCCAATAAAACCGATAAGGGTAAAACCAGAGGTATAATACGAGGCATAGAAAAAAGCAGGAATTTCACAACCAATATTAAGTCGAGATCTTTACCTGCTAGTTCTGATATAAATAGCCATACTGTTTGAAGTATGAATATGAAAAATAAGATTACAAATACCGTAGTAAATGTAAGTAAGAATGTTTTTAATAAGTATTTGTCTAGAATTTTCAACCTTCTGATTAATCTAATTTATTGATGTAGTATTTCGGATATTTACTCGCTACAAAGGTAAATTGATTTTTTGATAAAGGCTGATTGGTTTTAAAAGAATTAACGGTTAAAGTTGTTTTTGTTCCGTTTTTTCCAGTTTCAATCAAATTATAGATGTGTTTTGTCTGAACATCAATACCTAAAAGAATTTCTTTTCTTTGGTCTTTTCCAGTAGTTGGTACTAGTTTAATGTATTGAATTTTTCTTCCTTTTACGTTTTGTACAATATCCATATTGTATTTATAACCAGAATTAAAGAAAGTAAGCATTTTTGAAGGAGTGATAGCATTATCATCTTTCTCGTTCACTTTAGAAACTGTAACTTCTTCGTCTTCAGGAACAATAGTGTATGTTTTTTGTCCGTCAAAAATTTTAGTAACCCCCATGAAATTTAATACATATTGGTTGCCTTTCATGGTAACATTTCCTTTACTGTCTTGATTGATATTTTCTTTGGCATTGTTCAAAGAGTATTTAAAATCAATAACAATATTATTGTAGCTTTTTATTTTAGAAGTTACTTCGTTCAATAAATCTTTAGCTTTTTTATCTTGAGCCTGAACAGAAGTGAAGCTCAAAAGCAATATAGCTGCCATTTGAAAACATCTTTTGGTCATGTTTGTGATAGAATTGTTGTTGATTTCTTGAATTTTTGCTTTCATGATTGGATTAATTTTGTTCATTGTTAAAAAATTGATCAAGAGCATTTAAATCTAAGATGTTTACACTGCGTGCTTTACTGCCTTCGAACGGACCAACGATTCCTGCTGCTTCCAGTTGATCGATCAAACGACCGGCTCTGTTGTATCCTAATTTTAATTTTCGCTGCAATAAAGAAGCTGAACCTTGCTGCGCATTGACAATAATCTCTGCCGCTTCTCTAAATAAAGTATCTCTTTCAGAAATATCTATATCAAGATTAATGCCACTTTCTTCTCCAACAAACTCTGGAAGCAAATAAGCTGTAGCATACGCTTTCTGGCCTCCAATAAAATCTGTAATTTTTTCAACTTCTGGAGTATCTATAAAGGCACATTGTACACGTACTACATCATTTCCATTGGTATATAATAAATCTCCACGTCCAATTAACTGATCGGCTCCTTGGGTATCAAGAATTGTTCGCGAGTCAATTTTAGAAGTTACCCTAAAAGCAATTCTCGCTGGGAAATTGGCTTTAATTAAACCTGTAATAACGTTTACAGATGGTCTTTGTGTTGCAATAATTAAGTGAATTCCGATCGCACGGGCTAATTGTGCTAAACGGGCAATAGGAATTTCGACTTCTTTTCCAGCTGTCATAATCAAATCGGCGAACTCATCGACAACCAGAACGATATAAGGTAAAAATCGGTGGCCAGCTTCTGGATTCAATTTTCTGGATTTGAATTTTTCGTTGTACTCTTTAATATTACGAACCATCGCATCTTTTAGTAAAGAATAACGATTGTCCATTTCCACACAAAGTGAATTTAAAGTATTTACAACTTTTGCATTATCTGTAATGATAGCATCTTCTGTGTCTGGAAGTTTGGCTAGATAATGTCTTTCTATTTTATTGAAAAGAGTAAGCTCTACTTTTTTCGGATCGACCAAAACAAATTTTACCTCTGCAGGATGTTTTTTGTATAATAATGAAGTTAAAACCGCATTTAATCCAACAGATTTTCCTTGTCCCGTTGCTCCAGCCATCAATAAGTGAGGCATTTTGGCTAAATCGACAACAAAAGTTTCATTCGAAATGGTTTTTCCTAAAGCAATTGGCAGTTCCATTTCAGCTTCTTGGAACTTCGCTGCTCCAATAACACTTTTCATAGAAACCATAGTTGGATTCTTGTTTGGAACCTCAATACCAATCGTTCCTTTTCCTGGAATTGGCGCAATAATACGAATTCCTAATGCAGATAATGATAAGGCAATGTCATCTTCTAAACTCTTAATTTTAGAAATTCTAATTCCTGCTTCAGGTACAATTTCGTATAAAGTTACCGATGGTCCAACGGTTGCTTTAATCTGCGCAATTTCAATTTTGTAATTACGAAGTGTATCTACAATTTTGTTTTTATTTTCTTCTAATTCCTCTTGATTAATTGTAATTCCGCCAGTCGAATATTCTTTTAATAAATCGATGGTTGGGAATTTGTAATTGGATAAATCCAAAGTTGGGTCAAATAATCCAAAATCGGCAACTAGGCGAGAAGCTAAGTTTTCTTCAATAATATCTTCTTCTTCCGCTTTTTCAATTACAAACGCTTCATCAGGAGAAACCAGCGGTAATTCCTGTTTTGGAGTAATTGGTTTTAAAATCGGATTCAATTCAATTTCTGAAGAATGAGAAATAGTTGGTTTTAATGCTTCTTTGTTGATTTCAAATTGAGAATCGACAGTTTTGATATGAATATCATCTAAATCAGGATCTTTTTCTGGTTCTTCAACGGCAAATTCTTCTAAATTATAAGCGCTTTCTGGCTGTTGAACAGCAGGTTTTAAAGCATCTAATTCTGATTTGAATTCTTTTTTAGTAGAATCAAAATACGATTGAATTTTTTCTGGAGATAATTTGATTTTGAAAATCAAATATACAATTAACCCAAAAAGCAGTGTAAGCAAAGTGCCAGTTTTTCCGATATAATCTTGCAGGAATAAATTTAGTTCGTAACCAATTGTACCGCCTAATTCTGGTGCAGAAGTAGCAAAGAAACCAAATAAAATAGAAACAACTATGATAGCAAAAATATCCCAAAACCAAGTATTTTTTAGTTTTTGGGTAGAAAGTTCTAATGCTAAAAACATTCCAGTAAGGAAAAATAAACGTACAAGAATGAAAGAGGCGATTCCAAAACCTTTGTAAATAATCAAATCTGCTAAAAAAGCTCCAAATTTTCCGAGCCAGTTCTCAGCAACTTCTGTACGGTCGCCAAGCTGGTCTACAACACTTTGATCATTCTGCCATTGTCCATTAACATAAAAAGAAATAAATGCCACTAATAGTGCAATAGAAAAAAGAACCAAAAGACATCCTAAAACAAATTTTTGTTGTTTAGATATCTTAAAAGATCTTTTATTTCCTTCCTGTTTGTCGTTTTTTTTATCTACAGTTTCTTTTTTGCTAGTTTTTGCCATTCTTGCGTTTCCCTTTGCCTAAATAAATTTTGGAATATAAATAATCAAGCCTATTGCTATTGCAGTCATTGCAGCAAAAAATACTGCCCCTGCAGCAATATCTTTGATAAAACCGATCCTTTTACTGTAATCGGGATGAATAAAATCGGCAATTTTTTCAACTGCCGTATTTAATCCTTCAACACTTAAAACCAAACCAATTGCCATTGTTTGACAAAGCCATTCGGTTTGTGAAATATGAAAATAGAACCCCGCAATGGTCATAATAATTCCCAATGAGAATTGAACCATAACGCTGTGTTCTGTTTTAATCAATTTTACAGCTCCTTTAAAAGCATAAGTTACGCTCTTTAATCGACCTGTAACAAAAGTATTATCTTTTTGAAACTCCATTTAAGGGAAAATATTATAGTGCTGCTAAAGCTGCTTCGTAATTAGGTTCGTTTGCAATTTCAGCAACTTGTTCTGTGTGAACGATTTTTCCATCAGCATCAACAACAATAATTGCTCTTGAATGTAAACCAGCTAAAGGTCCGTCAACGATTTCTAAACCATTTGCTTTTCCAAAATCACCAGTTTTAAAATCAGATAAGTTTACAACATTTTCTAAACCTTCAGCACCACAAAAACGTTTTTGAGCGAAAGGTAAATCTCTAGAAATACATAAAACAGTAGTGTTGTCTAATCCGCTTGCACTTTCGTTGAATTTTCTAACAGATGCAGCACAAGTTCCTGTGTCAACACTTGGAAAAATGTTTAAAACTAATTTTTTGCCAGCGAAGTTACTTAATGAAGCAACAGATAAGTCATTTTGAACTAATTTGAAGTCAGCTAATTGTGATCCAACTGCTGGTAACTCGCCTGATGTATGAACTGGATTTCCTCCTAATGTGATAGATGCCATGATTTTTGTTTAAAATTAATGAGGCTCAAAAGTAAGGATTAATATTTGAATCTAAAAGTATTTGTTAGGGGTTTAAGGAGAGATTAAGGAGGTGAATTTTTATCTGGCTTTTCTCATAGATTGAACCCCGATGACACGGATTTGCTTACGCAAAAATGCGGATCTAAGCGGATTTTTTTCTTTTTACTATTAAGTAGGAAACAACAAAATTCGTTTAGATCCGTGACTTTACGAAGTGAATCCGTGTCATCCGCGTGCCATTTGACACAACCAAAAAAAAGCGTCTCTAAAATAGAAACGCTTTCTCAGTCATGTTTTTTTTTTTTTGTGATATAGAGGCCGATTTATTTATCGATAGAACCTAAAACACGTTTCATGAACGTATTTAGAGCTTCTTTTTTATCTGTTCCTTGAGCAACCAATTTTTGTACTTCAAGGGCACCGTACATATTCGAAATCAATTCACCAATCACGTCTAATTCTTCATCTTTAAGAGAAGGAATTTCAGTCATCGCTTCCAAAACTTCGATCGTTTCGATAATATAATCTTGATCGTTTTCTTCGATAAATTGCGTTAAATGCTTTATTACGGGTAATTTCATAATTTTAGACTTCTTAGATTTTTAGACATTCTTAGACTCCTTAGACTTTTTTAAAGTTTGTAGACAACTTCTAAGAAGTCTAAAAATCTAAGCCAGTCTAACTAATCTAAATTTAAGCAATTGCGTTAACTAAATCGATTAAAACTTCTTGTTTGTTGGTTTGAGTTTCGCCAACTAATTGTCCGTTTACGAAAGTTGCAAATGTAGGCAGGTTGCTCACATTAGCTAATTTTCTTGATTCTGGAGAGTTTTCTGCATCAACCAAAACAAAAGTGATAGCTTCATTTTCTGTTGCTAATTTTTTGAATTTTGGTTTCATAATACGGCAATTTCCACACCATGAAGCTGAATATTGTACTACTACTTTTTCGTTTTTAGCAACTAAATCTGCTAACGTATCTTCGTTTAAGTCGATTAACATAGTTTTTTATTTTAAGACACTAAGTTGCTAAGGTTCTAAGAGGCTAAGTTTGCTCTCGAACCGAATAACTTTGTGTGGATTTATTTGATTTTTTTTAAGTCGTTGAGATTCTAAGATCTAAGTTTAATCTTAGAATCTCTTGACTTTTATTGTAGAATTGTATTTAAGATTCAAAAGTTAAGTTAAAAAACTTAGCATCTTAGAACCTTAGTATCTTAGCAGCTTAATTAGCGCTTAAGTATTCAGCAGTACTAACTCTGTCTGCAGACATAGCTTCTTTACCAGCTTCCCAGTTTGCAGGGCAAACTTCACCTTTAGTTTGAATGTGTGTGTAAGCGTCAACCATTCTTAAGTATTCGTTTACGTTACGTCCTAATGGCATATCGTTTACACTTTCGTGGAAGATTTTTCCAGTTTCGTCAATAAGGTAAGTAGCTCTGTAAGTTACGTTTGAACCTTCGATGATAACTGAATCAGTATCTTCGCTGTAGCTTGTAGATTCGATATCAAGAATACCTAAAATGTTAGCTAAGTTACGGTTTGTATCAGCTAAAATTGGGTAAGTAACACCTTCGATTCCACCATTGTTTTTTGGAGTATTTAACCAAGCAAAGTGAACTTCATTTGTGTCACAAGAAGCACCAATTACGATAGTATTTCTTTGCTCAAATTCTGGTAATGCAGCTTGAAAGGCGTGTAATTCAGTTGGACATACAAAAGTAAAATCTTTTGGGTACCAAAATAAAAGTACTTTTTTATTGTTGTTTACTGCTTCTTCAAAAATGTTGATTTTTAAATTGTCACCCATTTCTGAGATAGCATCTACTGCAATACTTGGGAATTTTTTTCCTACTAAAGACATATTTTTCGTTTTACGTTAAAAATTTATTTCTGGTGCAAAAGTAGGGCATAAGTACAGGTACTTACAATAAGATGTGATTATTAATATTTATAAGTTGATAGTATTTGATTATTAAGAACTGTAAGTTATTGGATATCAATATTTACAGGAAGAGTCCCATTGCAAGGAATATTTTCTAAAAATTGATTTCCTGCTGTTTTTTGAAATTCGTTAAAATCCTGATACGCCTGAATCAGCCCTGAAGCCTTTTTTAGATTCGGAATTATGGGCAAAACGTAGGGATTTCCGAAAACATAAACGATACATTTTTTGGTTTGAAGCAAATCTGAAAGCAGCGCTAAAACTTCATCGTCAATTTCAAAATTATTCATAGGTTTTGCCTTTGGAACAAATAATGAAATAATAATCGTTTCGAAATTTTCAAGTTCTTTTTTGATTGATGAAATATCAGAAACTTCTAAATTTTCAAAAGCAAATTCTGGTGAAGGTAATTTTGAATTTAAAGTTTTGAAAAAAGTATTTTCATTATTTTTATATAAACTTAATTTCGCTAATTGATTGTTTTTCTGTGCGTCAAATGCTAATTCTGTATTTGAATTATCTATAATTTTTGTAATTGAGTTTCCTGCAATTTCAAGATTTAATTTTGATGCACTTTCGAAATTTAACTCACCAGCAGTAAAAGTATTTTCAGAAAGAATTCCAGCTTTTTCTTTTGCTTTCATGATTCGGTTGAAGCTTTCTTCGATTCTTTCTGGTGAAGCATTTTTTAGAATTTCTTCAATTCCTTCAGGAACATTTTCCGCGAAGCATAAAACATCATTTCCAGCGTTAAAAGCTTCCCATTCTAAATGTCCTTTTGTTTCATATAATTTTGAAACGCTGTGCATATTTAAAGCATCAGAAATTACCAAACCGTCATAGCCTAATTTATCACGCAAAAGATCTTGAATAACAGCTTTTGATAATGTTGCAGATGTGTCTTTTCCATCATTTAAACTCGGAACCGCCAAATGACCAATCATAATCGAATCAACATTATTTTCAATTCCCTTAATGAATGGATACAATTCGTTTTCTAATAATTCTTCCAAGGTTTCTTTTAAAACCGGAAGTCCTAAATGCGAATCAACATTGGTGTTTCCGTGTCCAGGAAAATGTTTAAGGCAACCTAGAACGCCAACTTCTGACATTCCCTTTAAATATTCAACTGCAAAATTGGCTACTTTTTCTTTGTTTTCACCAAAAGAACGATAACCAATAACAGGATTATTTGGATTATTATTGATGTCTGCCAAAGGCGATAAATTATATTGAATTCCAGCAGCTTTTAAATCTAAACCAATTTGTTTTCCAACTTCGTAAATTAAATTTGATTTATTTTCAGGCAATGCACCAAGCGTAATGGCATACGGATATTGAGGTGTTTTTTCAATTCGCATTGCCAATCCCCATTCTGCATCAATACTGATTAAAAGCGGGGTAGAAGCCGCTTTTTGGTAACGAACAATTAAGGCTTTAATTTTTTCGTAACTGTCATCGTTAAATACAACTTTCTTTTTACTTTCATAGTTTGTTGCAGCGCTTGCACGACTGTGAAAAAAGGTTAATCCGCCAATATTGTGTTCTTTAATAAGGCGTTCGGTTTCCTGAATGTTTTCTTCTGTGTCGTTGATAAAAACAGCAGGAAAAAAGAATTGTCCCACTTTTTGTCGTAATGCTTGAGCTGTCATTTTCATTATTATAAAGTCTTTTTCATACAGACGCTGTTATCCATCTTTTCATAAGGAGGATAATTTGGAATTATGCTGTAATTTAATTTTTGATATAAGTTAATAGCTTCCGGCTGATTTTTGCCAGTTTCGAGAATGGTGTAAGTGTAACCAACTTCTTTTGCCCAGATTTCTAATGCTGCTAAAACAGCAGATGCAATTCCTTTTTTTCTGTGATCAGGACGAACGTACATTCTTTTGATTTCTGTTGTTCCTGGTTCTTTTTCTCGAAAAGCGCCACAGCCAACAGGAATTCCGTTTTCGTAATAAACAATCGTATGTTTTATTTTATCGGTTTTATTAAACTGATTGTAAAACGCATGATCTTCTCCGTCTCTAATCGCTAAATCCTGATCTAATAAAACAACCAGATTTATAAAATCAATATCGTCTGAGTTTGTTCGTTTTAAGGTAATCATGATTTTGTGTAAAAAAGTAATTTTATTTCAATTTCGCTTTCTTTTGTTTAGCCAATTGTTTTTGGGTTTCAAGAGCTTTTTCCAATCTATTTTTAAAACGGAAAAGCTTTGGCAGTCCTTCAAGTCGGTCTTCAATGGTAATTTCTTCGTAAACGATAATGGCTTTTTCTAAAACTCGAATTTCATTTTCCAGATCATTTTGGTTTTTGTAGATTGTTGCTAATCGATCGTACGGGTGATTTCCTTTAAAACCTTCTGCAGCATTTTGTTCATACAACTCAATTGCTTTGTCAAGATCTCCGGTTTTTTCGAACTCAGCTCCTTTCAGATTGCGTTCGGCCTGCAAATTTTCATTGATTTCCATATATAAAAGTTTGATTTGGGATTAAACTTCTTCTGTTTTCTTCCCAAAATCTTTCGGGAAAATTAAAAAACGTGATAAAATAAGACCTGGAATTGTGGCAATGAAAACCCAAATAAAGAAGTTTTGATAGCCTAAATATTGTTGTATAAAACCGCTTAACATTCCTGGAAGCATCATTCCTAATGCCATAAAACCAGTTGCAATTGCATAGTGTGCGGTTTTTGATTCTCCTTCGGCAACATTAATCAAAAACATCATGAAAGCTGTAAATCCGAAACCGTAACCAAATTGCTCTACAATAACAACGGCATAAATATAATAAATAGATGATGGGTGAAAAAATGCTAATAAAATAAATCCAATTATTGGTAAATGCATTGCTAAAAACATGGGAAGCATCCATTTCGTAAGACCTTGTTTTGAGATTGCGATTCCTCCCAGAATTCCTCCTAAAGTCAAAGCGCCAACGCCAAAGGTTCCGTAAATTATTCCAACAGCTTCAGTATCCAATCCCATTCCGCCTAATTCTTTACCATCCAATAAAAAGGGGCTTAACATTTTAAGCAATTGTGATTCTCCCAATCTGAAAACCAAAATAAAAGCTAAGATCAATCCGATTTGTTTTTTCTTGAAGAAGCTGGTAAATACAGTTGCAAAGTTTTGATGGTTATGAGTTTCCTTATTTTGAGTTGTATTAATTTCGTTTTTTGGAGTAAAGATGAAATTATAAACAGTTATAAATGTCATTAGTAAACCAACTGCAATCATAGTATAGGACCAAGCTTTTGTATTGTCGCCGTATTTGTGCTCCAAATATCCAGCAAATAATACAACCAAACCATTTCCTGCGAGCATAGAAAGTCTGTAAAAAGTACTTCTGATTCCGATAAAAAACGATTGTTTGTCTTCTGGTAAAACTAATAGATAAAAGCCGTCGCTCGCAATATCGTTTGAGGCAGAAGCAAAAGCAGCTACCCAAAATATAGACAATGACATTATGAAAAAGCCGTTGAGCGGAATTATAAATCCGACCAGTAAAAATGCGATTGAAATTAATAACTGCATTGCTAAAAACCATTTTCTTTTGGTTCCAACTAATTCAATTAGCGGACTCCAAAGTGGTTTTATTACCCAAGGAAGATATAATAAACTGGTGTAAACTCCAATGTCTTCATTTGAAATTCCCAGATTTTTGTACATAATTACCGAAACCGAAATAATTATGGCGTATGGTAATCCAGAAGCAAAATTAAGAAGCGGAATCCAAAACCACGGTTTATTATCTATTTTCATTTGGCTGAGCTGGTATATAGTTTTTAAATGGTTTTTTTAGATCTATTGCTGTTGGTGTACTTTCGTTAGCGTAATAATCAATAAAAGTGACTGCACATGCTTTGAAAAGATTTAGTTTTCCGGCAGCAATTGAGAAAGTAATTGTTCCATCAACTTCTTTTACGGTTACTTTTTCGATAATTTTTGTGGCATCATTAATATCGATTTTCGAAACGTGGTCGCTTCCGTAAACTACCATATAACGAACTTTGGTATTCAGCGGACTTTTGAAGGTAAAAGTATAACGAATACTGTCTTTGTTGTATTCAATTGCTCTTGGTGTGTCAATAATTACATGTCGTAAATTAGGAACAGCAGCAGGAAGTGCTGGATATTTATATTGATTTTCTTCTAAATGACGAACGACATCAAAATTCTTATTAATGAACCATTTTGAACTAAAATAGGCACTTCCCGAAACATTTTTGAAACTTCTCGCAAAGTCAATCTGCGTTGGAATTTCGTTCATAAAATTCCAGTTTTTGTCTCCGTCAGCTCTAATTTTGTATGATGCATGTCCGATGTAAACGGCAGTGTTATTAGAATTTTCTGCCCACCATTTTACTAATTTTGAATAAGATGCTCTCGGATTATTCATACTCCAATACAATTGAGGCAGGATATAATCGATCCATTTTTGATCCATCCACAAAAGCGGATCAGCATATAAATCGTCGTAATTTGATGTTGATTGTGTCTCCGAGCCTCTTGGATCCTGCGATTTATTTCGCCAAACCCCAAACGGACTAATTCCGAATTGAACCCAAGGTTTGCTGGCTTTTATAGTAGTTGAAATGGTATGTACAAAGTTGCTCACATTTGCGCGGCGCCAATCGGCAAGGCTTAAACCTGCGCCGTATTTTTTATAAGAAGCCGTGTCGTTAAAAACTTTTCCAGGAACGGCATACGGATAAAAATAATCATCAAAATGAATCGCGTCAATATCATATTTATCAACAACTTCTTTTACCACTTTAGTCAAATGTTCTTGAACTTCTGGCAAAGCAGGATCGTAATAATATTTTCCGCCATATTCGATCATCCATTCTGGGTGCTTAAAAACATCATGTCCTGGACTTAAAAGATTTTTATTTAAATCGAAAGTCGCACGGTATGGATTTAACCAAGCGTGAAATTCAAATCCTCTAGCGTGAGCCTGCTCGATCATCCATGCTAATGCATCATAATAAGGGTTTGGAGCAAGACCTTCTTTTCCTGTTAAAAAACGAGACCACGGCGCCAGTTCTGAAGGATAAATAGCATCACCAACACTTCTAACCTGAACAATTACAGCATTGTAGTTCAGTTTTTTGTAAGCCTCTAAAATTTCAAGATAATCAGCTTTTTCTTTTTCTACGTTATCTATACTTGCCTTTGGCCAATCGATATTTACAACGGTTGCGATCCAAACACCTCTAAATTCATTTTTTGGGTGCATTGTGTTTTCCTGCGCTTGAGAAATCGTCGAAAAGAAAAATATAGATAGGATAGAGAATATTAAATACTGATTTTTATGCATTTCAATGTTTTTTAACAGAAACCAAAAATAGTTTTTTTAGGTGATATAAGAAATTTAAATTTTGCAATAATAATTATGGTTTTTCTTCAAAAATTAGACTTTGAAAATAATCTTATTTTTATAAAAATACCACAATACACAACTCCATAATAAAATGTAAATTATAGAATATGTTAAGGACGAAAGCATTTGATTTTCAAACAGCGGACTAATCCAAAAATTATAAGCATAATCTCTAACGTTTATTTGTTCGGAAATATTTTCTGGGTCTTGAATTTTAATCATTGTTAAGGTGCGCGGTAAAATTCCAGAAACAAAAAACACAATCATCGGATTAACGCCCCAAGTCAGTAAAAAAGTTGTCCATTTTTTATAACCTCGAACATCTATTATGTAATAAATTAGTGAAAGCAATAATAAGGCCAAACCTGCGGTGAATAAAACATAAGAACTTGTCCAGATGGATTTATTTATAGGAAAAGCCAATGACCACAGCAAGCCAAGAAGAATTAATACTAAACTAATTCCAGCCATAATTTTGTTGATTTTTATTTTCTGGATTGGCTGGATTAAAAGCTGTCCGATTAATAAACCAATTAAACCGTTTCCAATTACTGGCAAAGTGCTTAATAAACCTTCTGGATCCCAAGTCTTGGTTTCGACATACATATGATTTTCGAGTAAAACGCTGTCTAACCAAGAAGCTAAATTTGTTCCAACTTCTAAATTCGGATATCCAATACCAGGAACTGGAACTAGTGTCATTAAAGCCCAATATCCTAATAAAATTGAAGCACTCAAAATAATTTGAGTTTTAATATTGGTTTTTAAATAGATAAGAGAAACAAAAAAGTAAACAATTCCAATTCGTTGTAAAACACCAAGTAATCTAATTTTAGCAAAATTCTCATGTCCGCTGTAAGCCAAACCAATTAGAATTGCAAAAATAATCAGTGCAAGAATGTTTTTTGTTTTAGGATTGAAATCTCCAATTAACGCATAACCAACGCAGAAAGTGAAAAATAAACGAATGCACAAAAGTGTAATTCCAGGCTGCAATCCCATGAAATGAATTGAATAGAAATAGCTTAGAAATAATCCTAAACAAAAAATACGTAAAGATCGCGTTATAACTTTAGTGATATTTTCGGCATTGTCTTTTTTTATTGGCATAGCCAATGGAACTGCGATTCCCACAATAAAAATGAAAAACGGAAACACTAAATCTGCAAGGGTACAGCCATTCCATTTTGCGTGGTCTAAAATCGGGTAAACGTAACTCCAGCTTCCGGGATTGTTCACTAAAGTCATTAATAAAACAGTCAGTCCTCTTAAAACATCAACTGAAATTATACGGTCTTTCATTGTTTGTGGTTTTGTGGTTAGATTGGGTTGTTAGTATTTTTAATCGGGCATTGAAATTTTTCCCATAGTTACTGATGGAATTTTTACAGAATTAAATTTGAAATCTCCTCCAGCAACCGTTTCGTTGGCTAAAATGGCAAACAAAATTGCTTCTTTTGCATCGCTGTTAATTCCTAAATCATTGCTTTTGAAGAAAGAACACGGCAATAATTCTTTTAACCACTGCACTAATAAAGGATTATTTGCACCTCCGCCTGACATATAAATTTTAAAATCCTCAATTTTATGAGAACTATTTTTGACAGCAAATTGAATTGCTTCGGCAATAGTTTCGGCGCTAAATCGCGTTAGGGTTGCTAATAAATCTTCAATAGAAATAGTTGTATTCCCGCTCTTTTCCAGATTTTTATTGACATATTCGTACCCAAAAAGTTCCTGGCCAATTGTTTTTGGAAAATCTTTTTTGAAGAAATCATTGTCTTTTAAATGCTCCAAAAGCGATTGGTTTACAATTCCTTTTTTGGCTGTCTCCGCATCTTTATCATAACTTTTTTCTGGAAAATGACGCTTTACAAAAAGATCAATTAAAGTATTTCCTGGTCCTGTATCGGTTACAAAAGTGTCTTCTGTAGTTATGGCAGCTGGTAAATAAGTGAAATTGGCAATACCGCCGATATTGAGCATAATTCTGTTTTCGCCTTCTTTTCCGAATAAAAAATAATCGCCATAAACGGCCAAAGGCGCGCCTTCGCCTCCTGCGGCAACGTGTTTCTGCCTAAAATCAGATAACGTAATAATTCCTGTTTTTACAGCAATATGATCGCCGTCGCCAATTTGTAAAGTAGCATTTGGAAACTTTTCCTGCTGATGTAAAAATTTAGGCGCATGCAAAACGGTTTGTCCGTGCGAAGCAATTAAATCAACTTCTGCAGCAGCAATATTCCATTTCTTTAAACTGGTATTAATCATCTCTGCATGAAGAATTCCGATCCATTCGTTGAGTAAAACCAAATGCTGAAAATCAATATTTTTTTGAGCAAAAACTTTACGAATTTCTGTTTTGATTTCATCTGAGTAATCAACCGTTTCAAATTCAATAAGTTTAACTTCTGTATCAACACCAGATCCCGAAATTTCACACAATGCAATATCAAGTCCATCAAGAGAAGTTCCCGACATCAGCCCAATAATTCGTCTCGTTTCTTTTTGGGCAATTTGATAAAGTGCTTTAATATTTTTGTTCATAAAAGTTCATTTAAAATGCTGCTAAAGTTAAACAGTTGGTAGCATTAATTCTAACACATAGAAACATAGATTTTATTAACTTTATAAAAAGTCCTTTCACTCAAAATAAAGCACACGGCTCTATGTGTTTAATAAAATCTAAGTTATTTTAGTATAGATTCATAAATTATTTTCTGAATATCTTCTCTAATTTTTTCTTTGGCTAATTTATTGCCTTCCTCGCCAATTTTTGGATAAGTCCTGTTTGATAAAAACACATAAACCGTTTCATTTTCTGGATCAACCCATGCCATATTTCCTGTAAAACCCGTGTGTCCAAAACTTGAAGCAGAAGCGCATTGGCAAGTCGGGCCGTCTTTTCCTAATCTTTTATCAAAACCTAAACCTCTTTCTACGCCTTGAGCACAGTAAAAGCAGGTATTAAAAGTGTCAAATGTTGCTTCAGAAAAATAACGTTCGCCACCATAACTTCCTTTTTGGAGAAAAAGCTGCATCATTTTAGCCACGTCCATTGCATTCGAAAAAACGCCAGCGTGACCAGCGACACCGCCTTCCATTGCAGCCGCCATATCATGAACATAACCCTGAATAAGTTGATGTCTGAAATAAGTATCAATTTCGGTTGGAGCGATTTCATTTTTATCAAATCGCAGCAGCGGATTGTATGTCGTGTAATTCATTCCGATAGAATTGAAAAAGTTATTTTGGCTTAAATCTTCTAACTTTTGATGCGTTACTCTTTCTAGATATTCTTTTAGAATGATAAAAGTAAAATCGCTGTATTTGTATTCTTTTTTAAGCGAAATAGGAGAGTCGGCGATAAACTTCATGATCGTGTCGTGATAATCATTTCGAATAAAAAGACTGTCTGCTACTTTGGTCGTGAAATTTTTCTCTGGAATTTTTCTGTAATATTTCTCCAAAGGATAACCTTTCGCATCAATTGTCGATTTGTAAAACGGACTCCACGCAATAAGTCCTGCATAATGATTTAAAAGATCTTTAAACGAAATATCTTTTTTGTTAGATTTCGCAAACAACGGCAGCATTGTACCTAATTTTGTTTCTAAGGTAACTTTGTTTTTGTCATACAACTGCATCACATTTGGCAGTGTCGAAATCATTTTTGAAATCGAAGCAACATCGTACAAATCGGTATTTGAAACTTTTACATCTTTATCATATGTGTGATATCCGTACGATTTCTGGAAAACAACATTTCCTTTCCTTGCCACCAAAACCTGCATTCCCGGTGCCATTTTGCCATCAATTGCTTTTTGGGCAATGGCATCAATTTTAGAAAGAATAGCAGAACTCATTCCGAGATTTTCTGGCGTATCAAAAGCTAAACGATCTATTTTCTGCGTATTAATTCCAGCATTGACTTTGAAATTTTCGTTTATAGAAACTGGCAGTTTTCCTTTTGCTTCTTTCGCTCCAAATAAAATTTCAGCAGAAACAATTTGAGAAATGTTTGAATTTTGATACGAAACCACCAATCCTTCCAGATCATCAAAATTCTGGATTGGAAGTAATGTGTAAGGTTTTGCAAAAATGTCGAGAATAACTTTATTGTTTTCGGCGATTTTGTTTAGAAAAAACAACTCGTTTGAACTGAAATCTTGTTTTTCCCAAGCTTTATTCACTTTGTGATAACTCACAATTACCAAATCGTATTTTTTTAATTCTTCGTTTAAAGCATCAATATTGCTATTAGAAATCTCTGTAATATTGGTATACTTTTTTAAAGTAGTAATAAAATCACTGTTTACATCTTCTCCCAATTTTACGTAAGCGATTTTTTGTTCCAGATCTTTAATTGGAAGAATGTCTTTTTCATTTTTTAAAACCGTAACGGCATTTTCATACAAAGTATATTGAAGTGCGTCTTTATCAGGGCTGTTCAAATCTTTTTGCAGATTATTCAAATCAATTGGTTTGTATTTATTTAAACCAGCTTTGAATTTATAATGCAGTATTTTTTTAACCGAATGTGCCAAACGCTCCTCTGTTATTTTTCCTTCAGAAAAAAAAGTTTTTAATTTTTCTAAAGCCACTGGAACATCATCAGGACAAAGGAAAATATCATTTCCAGCTTCTAAAACGGCCAATTCCAGATCACCGACACCTTTAAAATTACTCGCGCCTTTCATACCTAAACCATCCGTAAAAATCAGACCTTCAAAGCCTAATTGTTTTTGAAGCAGGTCTGTAACCACATTATAAGAAGCAGAGGAAGGAATATTTTCTTTCGGTTCTAAACTCGGAATATTAAGATGCGCGACCATAACCGAAGCCAGACCTTCATCAAAAAGCTGTTTGTAAGGATATAATTCGACTTCATCCATATGTTCTTTGGTAAAAGAAACTGTTGGAAGTGCTTTATGAGAATCGACAGCCGTGTCGCCATGACCCGGAAAATGTTTTCCTGTGCACAAAACACCTTGACTTTGAATACCTTTCATTAGTGCAGTCGCGCGGTTGGCAACGTTTGTTTTGCTTTCGCCGAAAGAGCGATTTCCGATAATAGGATTCAGCGGATTGGTATTGATGTCTAAAACAGGAGCAAAATTGAAATGAATTCCCATTCTTTTGCATTCTATTCCCATATTACGGCCAACTTTTTCGATTAAATCCAAATCCTGAATGGCGCCCAAAGTCATGTTCCAAGGATAAGCGTAAGTCGAATCTAAACGCATGCTTAATCCCCATTCGGCATCAAGTCCTATGAACAAAGGAATTTTAGCTTTCGCCTGATATTCGTTAGTTAATTTCGCCTGACGAACTGGTCCGCCTTGAAAGAAAATAAGACCGCCGACTTTATAATTAGCAACTAAATCTTTTATTTTATTTACGTGAACAGAATCTTTATTGGAATAAGCCGAAACAAAAAACAACTGCCCTAATTTTTCGTCCAAAGTCATTTTGCTGTAAATGCTGTCTGTCCAGCGATTTTCGGCATCAGAATCTTGAAGGAAGTGTTTTTTCTCGGCTTGAGTTTTGGGTATATAAACTTCTTTATTTTCGGTAGAAACAGGCTTATTTGTTTCAACCGCAGTTTTACTTTTTTTAGAAACACCACAATTGATGATAAAAAAAAGCATTATTGTAAACAAGCCTATTTTGATAATAGCATTTTTCATGAAATAGTTTTTGGGCAATTAAAAAGAGATTCTTTCTGAGGTGCGTTTACTGGTAAAATAAATTCCGATATAAGTGAATAAGCCGTTGATTATGATTAATTCATTATCAAATGTATAACCGAATAATTGAGCCGAATTTTCGCTTAAAAAATATGTCAGTATCGGCGAAATAATACAGATTATCGGGATCAATTTGTCGTTTACTAATCTTGATTTTTGTAATAATCCAAAAGCATATAATCCTAATAACGGGCCGTAAGTGTAAGATGCGGCTCGGAAAATCAAAGCCACAACAGAGGCATCGTTAAAGGAATTCAGCACAATAATTACGAGAAAAAGTAATATGGAAAATCCGAAATGTACCCAATGTCTTGTTTTTACATTTTTGTTATTTCCTAAATTTTCAGATTTATCCATTCCGAGAAAGTCCACACAAAAAGAAGTTGTAAGTGCCGTTAACGCAGAATCGGTTGTAGCAAAAGTCGCGGCGATAATTCCTAACAGGAAAACAAACGCTGGAACAATTGACAAATGATTTAAGGCAATTTCTGGAAAAAGTAAATCGGTTCTTGGTTTTCCTGTTGCTAAATCTAGCGGAATCGCAACGCCATTTTTATCGGCATAGATATAAAGTAATGCGCCTAAACTCAAAAATATAATGTTGATTAAAACAAAAATTCCCGTAAAAGTGAACATGTTTTTTTGCGCTTCGCCGATGTTTTTACAGCTCAGGTTTTTTTGCATTAAATCCTGATCCAGTCCAACCATTGCGATCGTAACAAACATTCCTCCTAAAATTTGTTTTACGAAGTGATATTTGCTCGTAAAGAAATCATCAAAGAAAAAAATCTTTGAATAATTGCTTTTTTGAATGGTTGAAACAGACTCAAGAACAGTCAGGTTAAGACTGTCACAAACAAAATAAATGGTTATAAACACGGAACTAACTAAAAAAAACGTCTGTAAGGTATCTGTAATAATAATGGTTTTTAAACCGCTTCTAAACGTATATAAAAATATAAGTGCCAGCGCTAAAAGCACAGTAACCGGAAACGGAATATTAAAATCATTAAAAACATAACGCTGTAAAACAATAACAACCAAATACAATCTAAAAGCGGAACTAATGGTTCTGCTGACTAAAAATATAGAAGCTGCAGTTTTGTAACTTCGAACTCCCATTCTTTGCTCGATATAACTGTAAATCGAAGTCAGATTCATTCTGTAATAGAGCGGTAGGAGGACTTTTGCAATAATGACAAATCCGATCGCATTTCCTAAAACAAATTGAAAATATTTGAATTGTTCTCCGTTTGGTGAACCAACTTCTCCGGGTACAGAAATAAATGTTACGCCTGAAAGCGCTGTTCCAATCATACCAAAAGCAACTAAATACCATTTAGAATTTTTATTTGCTTTGAAAAAAGAATCATTGTCTTGTCCTTTCTTACTGATTATGTTTGAAATAAAAAGCAAAAGACCAAAGTAAACAAAGATGAAAATGAGAATGGTGGTAGAAGACATTTGGTTTTGGATTTAGAAATTATATTATTTTTTGCTGTTATGATCCAGCAGCACAGCGCGTACACTTTTATGTTTATGCAGTAATTCTTCGGCTAAATCATATTCAATTTCCAGTTCTTCCATAATCATTTTGATGCCTCGTTTAACCAGTTTTTCATTCGATAATTGCATGTCAACCATTTTGTTGCCTTTTACTTTTCCAAGCTTAATCATAACCGAAGTTGAGATCATATTCAGCGTCAGTTTTTGTGCCGTTCCCGCTTTCATTCTGGTACTTCCAGTTAAAAATTCAGGTCCTACAATTAATTCAATTGGATGATCTGCTTCTTGGGCAATAAGTCCATTACTGATGCAGGAAATACTTCCAGTTTTAATATTATGTTCTTTGGCTTTTTTCAAAGCGCCCAAAACATAAGGCGTATTTCCAGAAGCCGCAATTCCGATAATAAAATCCAGACTTGAAATCTCAAATTTAGCTAAATCTTTCCATGCTTGTTCCGTATCATCTTCGGCATTTTCTACCGCTTTTCTAATCGCAGTGTCGCCGCCCGCAATTATTCCGATAATCATATCGTGTGGAACGCCAAATGTTGGCGGACATTCCGATGCATCTAAAATTCCGATACGGCCAGAAGTTCCAGCACCGATATAAAATAATCGTCCGCCAAGCTGCATTTTTTTTACGATTGCTTTAACCAGTTTTTCAATTTTAGGAATTTGTCCTTCAATGATATGCGGTACTTTTTTGTCTTCTGTATTAATGTTCGTCAAAAGTTCTTTCACGCTCATTTGATCCAAATCTTTGTATAAAGATTCTTGTTCAGTTTCAGGATTTTTATTTTTCATTTTTCTTTTTTTTTGATTTTGAAGCCCTTCTTTTTCTAATTTCAAGCTTCAATATTTTGCATTAGTAGTCTCTATTTTATTAAAAAATAGTTTGATTTGGGGGAAATTTAGGGATGTAAAAATGTTTTTTTTAATAAAGCATATAAGCTTTTCTCATCGTTTTAAAATCTTCTAAACCTTTTTTCCAGCTGTCTCGAATATCTTTTTCAGAAACTCCAGCTTCGATTTGCTGCTGCAGTTTTTTTGTGCCGGCCAATTTGGTAAAAAACGGAATAAAAAATTTCGATTTATCAGTGGTGTTTTGATATGCTTTTAAAAGCCATTTTAATTCTAATTGATTCACTTTTGGTGCTTTAGAAAGATCTTCGCCATAACATTCTTTTCCGTTATAAACAGGATCTTTGGCTCCAAAATTTGGTTTTGGCGTAAATTTAAAATTGGTTTTGGTTAAATAAGGAGAACCATAAATCTGGAATTGCTTTTCTGTTCCTCGTCCAAGGCTCACATTTGTTCCTTCAAACAAACATAAACTGGCATATAAATTTATTGCCTGATCGTTTGGAAGATTTGGTGAAGGTTTTACAAGCAGACTGTACGGCATGTCTCTTTTGTAATTGGTACAAGAAATTACAATCAATTTACATTGTATGCCGTTTTTAAGCCATTTTTCACCATTAATCATTTGGCCGTATTCGCCAATTGTCATTCCGTGTAAAATTGGAATTGCGTGCATTCCCACAAAACTGGTAAATTCTTTTTCCAAAATAGGTCCGTCAACGATGCTTCCGTTTGGGTTCGGGCGATCTAAAATAATTAACGGTATATTGTTTTCTGCGCAGGCTTCCATCACATAATGAAGTGAAGAAATGTAGGTGTAAAATCTAGCTCCAACATCTTGTAAGTCAAAAACTAAAACATCAATTGCAGCTAATTGTTCTTTTTTTGGTTTTCTGTTTTCTCCATAAAGTGAAACAATCGAAAGTCCAGTTTTGGCATCTTTTCCATCAATAACATGCTCGCCTGCATCGGCAGTTCCTCTAAAGCCGTGTTCTGGTGCAAAAATGGTTTTAATGTTGATTTTTTTCTCTAATAAAAAATCAACCAGATGTTTTTTATTGGATAAAATTCCAGTTTGATTGGTGACAATCCCAACTTTTTTGTCTTTTAGTAAAGGAATATATTTCTCGAAATTATCAGCTCCTGTTTTAATTTCATTACTGCTATCATTGATTTTATTTTCAATTATTTCGGTTGATGAATTGGCATTCGATGCATTTGAAATGATTAAAAATAAAATAAAAGTGATTTTTTTAAAGGATTGAAACATAAGACAAAAGTTTAAATTACAATTAAAATTACGTTTAATAAAGGACAAAAAACTAAATTGGGTAATTAAATCGAACCACTTTAATCAGAAAGTGGTTCGATTTTTTAGCTTATTTATTTGTTATAAAAGTAACAGACGGAGCATTTGATGTCGCCGTTGGCAGTCCACCGATAATTCCTCTGCAATAAATCGTATACACTCGTCCTGCTCTAGGAATAAAAGCGGTACTTGCCGGTGAATTCGCAAGATTGGCAATTGTTGTTCCAGTTGTTGTTCCTGGAACATTTGTTGGTGAACCAGCCACACGAACCTGCAATTGATATCCTCTTGTATCTTTTGGATCTTGAGGCTCAATCGGGATGTATTTTTCGTCACCGCCTTTAAAAGTCACATTTCTATAAGTGTAAACTTCTTTTGTAGTCACAGGTGTTGCGCCAGAGATTGAAGTTTCTTTTAGTAATCCTAAATCATAACCTGCTGGAGCAGAATTGCTGATGACATTTATAAAACGAATGTAAGCCTTAGTTGGGTCTAAATCTGCTACCGATAAATCGTCATTTAACTGATAAAGAGAATATACTGGAGGCGTAACAGAAGGCGGAGTTGACAGCAGGAAACTAGTATAATATTTTCCTGTTTCGGTAACAATATTTCCGTCATAAATAGTAACTGCTGGAGTTGCAGGAGTTACAATACTCAAAGGCTGTGTTCCAGGTTTCATCAAAACATAATTGATTGGAACTGGATACTGCGCACCATAACTCATGCCAATTGGAACTCCAGTTGAAACACCGACAGCAGAGATTTTTTCTGCTCCTGTAAAGTAATTGATTTGAAAATTAGTTCCGTTTGGACCTACAGCCGCATGAACAAATTTTACGTTAGAAGCATTTGCTATTCCATCCTTAGTTTGATAAGGAGTTTGATCGTTCTCGTCACCGCAGGATGTAAACGCAAGTACTCCAAAAACGGGAATGATTAACTTTTTAAAATGGTTAAATATATTTTTCATCTGATTCGATTTTTAGTTTAAAATTACGGTTGAGAAAACCACATTTCTTGTGTGTGATAATCTACTTTATCGGCTCCGATCGCTTTTAAAGCATCAAAATTCCAAACATATTCTGAGTTAAATCTCGGACGAACTCTGTAAGGTAATTTTCCATTATTGTCAACAAATATTCCTCCATTTGGTGTTAAATTCATTGATTTGTAAATGTCAGTATTATAGTGATATTTACGTAAATCTGTCCAAGTTTCTAACATTCCATAACCAAATAAAGCTACATATTTTTGAAGCATAATATGACTGATAGTCAAGTCTGCAGCCGCTGGAACAATATTGACATTCGTTAAAAATGCTGTTTTCTCTGCAGCTGTAATTGTTGAGGTAATAGGGAAAGTTGTGCTTACAACCGTATTTGCATTTACAAAATCAATATTGGCGTCAATTGCTTTTCTGTAAGCATCTAAAGCCATCGCTTTGTCTCCTTTAATGAAGGCTGCTTCAGCTTTAATAAATTGAATTTCAGAATACGTCATCAAAGGAAAATTCGCTTTATCTCTAAAAAGATATCTTCCAGGAGTTGTAATAGTTCCCGCAACATAGGTTCCATAAATATTTGGGATTCTGCTTACGTTGGTTGCAACTGTTGAAGCTGTAGTATTTAAAGGATTTCCATTAAAAGTATATTTACTCGGATCTGGATTTGCAGCAGAAGCCGGAGCAGTTTCAGAAAGACCTACAGATGGCGCTAAAACTCTAGAAATTCTAGGATCTTTTACGTTTCCAAAAAGAGTTCCGTCCATTGTTCGTACTGCAAAATCAGTTTGACGGTACGTATTGAAATTGTTTCTTCCAGGACCGTAAAAATTGATATCGGCAGCTACTGTTCCGTTGTATCGAATTAAAGCATTGTCTGCGTTTGAAGCCAATGATTTATCGCAGTATTCGATAACTTTATCTGGATTGTAAGAAGCTTTATTAATTTGATTATTTAGGTTTCTAGCCAAAACTCCGTACGCAAATTTCACCCATTTAGAGCGGTCGCCGCCGTACATTTTGTCGCCTGAAGCCGTGTAAGTCTGCGAAACATTTCCATCTGTACGATCTAAATCGACTAAACCTTCGTTTAATAAACGAACAACTTCAGCATAAACTTTATCCTGAGAAACATAGTCAAAAGAAAGACGTGAAGTGAAAACCTGATCAAAATCAATTAATTCTGAATGATAATCTGTTGCAACCTGCCAAGACCAAGCTCTGATAACTTTTGAAATTCCAGTAATATCATGACGCTGCTCTGCAACGGCCTTTTCTTGTAATTTGGTTAAGTTTAAACCAATAGCAAAATACGCCATTTTCCAGATTTCACCGCCTGTATCGCTGTTTGCCTGATATCCAAAACGATCCCATTCGCTTCCTACTGCACCAACCGTAGCAATACTGAAATTTTGAATGTATCGTCCTAGACAACGGTTGTCAAATTGCAGTCCAACAGCCATTTGTTGTTCGATTGGCGGTAGTAAAGCTGGAGCAGAAACATCAACAGGAAAACTAGGATTCACGTTTATATCCTCTAAATCATTGCAAGAAATCATTGTGGTTACAAGACCTAATGCGGCTATATATGTTTTTATATTTTTCATGGTCAATTAATTAAAGTCCGATTTTCAATCCTAAGTTTACACCTCTTGGCGTAGAAACTACCCCAAAGTCAAAACCTGTTCCTCCAGCACCTCCAGTCGAAGCATTAGTTCCGTTAACAGAAGGATCTGCTCCAGTGTAATTAGTGATGATGAAAACATCGGTCATTGTTAAATAAAGCGAAAGATTGTTGATGAATGTTTTTTTCAAGATTTCTGAAGGCATTTGATAGCTTAAAGTGATATCTCTCATTCGCAGCCAATTAATGTCTTTTTCAATAAAATCGGCATCGATAGCTCCAGTTCTATAATATTCGTTTTGAACACTTGGTCTTACCGGAATATTATTTTGTGTTGGAGTAGCTGAATTTTCTAAGCCATCTCTTAGCACACCTTTTACAATTCGGGTTTGATCGCGATCTAAAGTTTTAGTAGACAATCCGTTTTGGTATAAATAAAACTCCGTTGCATTGTAAATATCGCCGCCTTTTCTAATGTCTAACAAGAATGATAAACTAAGGTTTTTGTAAGTAAATGTATTTTGTAAACCAAGCATAAAATCTGGATTTCTGTCTCCAACAATTTTAAAGTTTGGATCTTTTAAAGGGAAACCAGTATTGGGATCAATTAAAGGTTCTCCGGCATTATTTCTTAAATAATCATTTCCAGTTAAAGTTGTTAACGGATTTCCAACGGTTACCCCGCCGCGAACATTTCCGTAAAGCCAAGTATCTGAAACATAATATTCAGAAACTACAGAAGGAAGATTTAATAATTCTGAACGCGTTTTGCTGAAGTTCGCACTTACATTCCAAGAAAAATTATCTTTTTGAATTGGACTTCCGCTTAAAGTAATCTCTAAACCTTGGTTTTGTAAATCTCCAAAGTTTGCAGAAGTTACTACGAATCCAGTTCCGTAGCTTAAACGCATATTTTTCAAAATTGGATCGATCGTTTTAGTACTGTAAACAGCAACGTCTAATCCAACGCGGTTTTTAAAGAATTTTAATTCTGTACCAAATTCAAAAGATTTACGGAATTCAGGTTTCAAATTCGGATTCGCACCTGTAACTCCATATGCATAACCTCCATCTGTAGTCAATTGCGGTGTGAAAACCGGCTCTGCAGAATAAGGCGATGGAATATTAGCTGCTTCCGCATACGAAGCTCTTAATTTTCCGTAAGAAAGAATTTCTTTGTCTTTCAATCCGTTTAAGTTTGTGAAAACAAAACTCGTTGAAACAGAAGGATAGAAAAATGGATCAGGTAATACAGAAGTCCAGTCTTCACGTCCAGTCAAAGTCAGATAAACAATTTTATCGTAATCTAAACTCAGCTCAGAAAAGAAACCAATGATTCTGCTTTGGATAATTCTCTCTTGAGATCTTTGCGTTGTAGCATCTGTATTGTTGATAGAGTAGAAGTTAGGATCGAAAAATTTGCTTCCTGTTGTAGATAAAATTTTATAATCATTATCGTTAACCGAATTACCCACCATCAGTTTGGTATTGAATTTTCCGAAAGATTTCTTAGCTGTAACTAATAAAATCGTGTTTAAATTACTCGTATTCGAATAGTAAGATTCGATATAACCACCAGAAGCAATACCCGCAGCAGATTCTGGATGAATGGCTCTGTAACCTTGAGCAGAATTGACATCCCAGCCCACACGGCCAGTTAAGTTTAACCAAGAAGTTGGATCATAGATTAATCCAACATTCGTAATAAAACGATTATTGAAATCCTCCGATAAATTTTTGTTTACCTCCCAATACGGATTATCGGTTTCGTTATCCAAAGCACCGCTGGTGATTTTTCTTCTCGTTCCGTCAGGATTTAGATAAACACTTGCATCATCATTTGCCGGCCAAGTTAATAATGAAAGCAGATAACCTGCATTTGTTACTCCTGGAATCTGTATGGCAGATCCAGCTCCCTTTGCTGCTTTTTGATTGTCTGATTTTGTAAAATTAAAACTAGCTTCTGATCTTAATTTTGAAGATAATTTTGCAGAAGCATTCAAATTAGCAGTTAAACGGCTGTATCCTGTATTTGGCACAACACCTTCCTGATCTAAGTTGGCAATAGACAAACGGTAAGAAGTAGTTTCTGTACCCGCCTCAAATGACAAATTATGATTGGTTGAAACTCCAGTTTTAAAGAAATTTTCAACATTATTATAAAATTTAGTTCCTGGTTCGTAAGCCGTTCCAAATTGTCTTCTGTAATCTGGATTGTTTACACCATCAGAACCTCTTTGATATACTTTTTGAATTTCTGGGAAACGATATAAATTATCAAATCTTGTGTTCGTAGAGTAGGTTAGTCTTCCAACTCCTTTTTTACCTTTTTTAGTTGTAATAACGATCGCACCATTTCCAGCCTGCATTCCGTAAAGCGCTGCCGCCTCAGGTCCTTTTAAGATAACTACAGATTCAATATCGTCTGGGTTAATGTCTGCACCTCTGTTGGTGTAATCCTGCGTTCTGTTTGGAGCATTAGAAATTGTTACACCTTGGTCCATTGTTTCGTTATTCACTGGTAATCCGTCAACTACATACAAAGGAGAGTTGCTCCCGCTAAGCGAATTTACACCTCTTAACTGAATCGCAGCAGAGGCTCCCGGTGCTCCAGAAGTACTCGTTACGGTAAGACCCGCAACACGACCTTGCAAAGCCGTAGCAAAGTTTGGGCGCTGAGTGTCTGCGATTTCTTTTCCTTTTACTTCCTGAACCGCATATCCTAAAGACGATTTGTTTCTAACAATACCCATAGAACCCACAATAGTTACATTGTTCAGCGTTTGAGCACTTTCTGAAATAACAATTTTAAGATTGCTGCCATTTACAATAACTTCTTTGGTATTAAAACCAATGTAAGAAACAAGAAGTACTGCTCCTTGGTTTGCTTTGATCGAAAAGGTTCCATCAACTCCAGTCGAAGTTTGATCTTTGGTTCCCTGTACTAGAATGTTTGCGCCTGGCAATGTGTTACCGCTGCCATCTGTAACGACACCTTTTACTAGATTGTTTTGCGAATAACTGGTTAGTATTCCAAAAATGAAAAGTAAAAGAATTAAATGCTTTTTTTTCATAAGGGTTAATTTATGGTTAGAGATGCGAAATGTATAAAATATTTTTAAAAAATTGCAACTTTATGTCGTATTTTTATTAATCCTATTCAATAATGCATAAAAACGCACAAATAACTTTGAATTAATTGGAATTATGGAAATCGTAAAAAGTTTTATTTTGAGGATTTTCAAAACTGCGATGTTTTTCTAAATTTGTAAAAAAGAAGATCTTATGCTCAAAAAGGAAAGACATCAATTCATTATGAATAAATTTCAACAAGTCGAAAAAATAAATACGATCGACTTAGCTTTAGAATTGAATATTTCTGAGGATACTATTCGCAGGGATTTTATTGAGTTAAATGATAAAGGCTTAATAAATAAGGTGTATGGTGGCGCATTTTTAGCCAAAAACAATCATAAAAATGTTTTCGACATTACTATTATTAATGAGGATAAGAAAATAAGCGTGGCTAAAAAAGCGCTTTCTTTTTTGAATGAAGGTCAAGTGATTATTATGAGCGGAGGAACAACAAATTTGACTCTCTGCAAACTTATTCCGCTAAATTTTACCGCTACGATTTATACCTACAGTCTTCCAATTGCGATGCAGTTATCGCAGCACCCCAATATCGAATTGATTTTTATTGGCGGGAAATTGCAAAAGCAGGCAATGGTAACCGTTGGTATTGATGTGGTTCAGGTGCTCTCCAAAATTAAAGCCGACATTTGTTTTATGGGTGTCAGCAGTATCGATGTAAATCAAGGACTTACCGAAATTGGTTATGAAGTTTCGGTTATTAAAAAAGAGATGATTAGGGCATCAGACAAGGTAATTGCGCTTTTTACCTCTGAAAAAATGAACAGCAAAATGCCACATAAAGTTTGTGATCTTGATAAACTTTACGCCGTTGTAACAGACCTAAATGTTGCAAGTCCGAAAATAAAGAATTTTGTAGATTCTGGAATTAAAGTATTGTAGAATTATTTAAAAATGCATTTTTATGCGTTTTTAAAAAAATGTGGTATATCCTACAAATAAAGTATAAAACTTATTTGCTTTTCTATATATTTGCCTTCAAACCAATTAAATTTTTTAAGTTATGATTATAGTTATAATCCTTGTTGTTTTTTTAGCAGTTGGCGTATTTATTTATAATTCTCTTATCGAAAGAAGAAATCAGGTTACTAATGCTTTTTCGGCAATTGATGTCATGCTTAAAAAACGTTTTGATTTGATTCCCAATCTTGTTGAGATTGTTAAACAATACACCAATTACGAACAAAGTACATTAACTAAAATCGTAGAACTTCGCGCAAAAGCAGGTTCAGGTTCACTTACAGAAACCGAAAAAGCAAGTTTAGATACGGAATTAAGTACAGCTGTAAAAGGTTTAATGGTTACCGTTGAAAACTACCCAGACTTAAAAGCCAATACTAATTTCCTGAATTTACAATCGACTTGGACAGAAAGTGAAGAACAAATCGCAGCTGCGAGAAGAACTTATAATGCTTCGGTTACTAGTTACAATAATGCTATTATGATGTTCCCAGGCAATATGTTTGCGGGAATGCTCAATTATACTAAAATTGATGTTCTGGAAACACCAGCAGAAGAGCGTAAAAACATTAGTGCAAAAGAGCTTTTTAATAATTAATGGATTCAGAAAATACTACTTATAAAGCTTTACAGGAGGTTTTAAATACATTAGAAATTGACCGAAAAAAAATAGCAGAAACCTATAGAACCTGCTATATCTTGTTTGGTCTTGCTGCATTAATTTTAGCTATTGGTTTATTAATTAGGTTTCCAATGTTAGCCTTTTTTGGAGCTTTAGTTCCTCTGGTTATTGGTGTTGTAATGTATTTTCAAATACAAGATGAAGTCAAAAAATACAAATTTGTTTATAAAACCAATGTTGTTTCATCAGCATTAAAAGAGATTAATGAAACTTTTTCGATTACGCCTCAAAGCGGACTTCCCGAATATGAGTTTATAAGCTCTGAACTTTTTACAACCGAACCAGATCGTTATAAGACCCAAGATTTAATAAGCGGAACTGCCGATAAAACTGCTTTTTGGTTTGCCGAAGTTCACGCTGAATATAAAACCGAAACCCACACCAAAAACGGAACGAAAACAACTTGGCATACAATTTTTAAAGGAATTATTTTCGTAGCCGATTTCAATAAAAACTTTGAAGTGTCGACGGTCGTGCGTCCAAAAGGTGTTGGAGATGCTATTGGTGCGTGGTTTTCTAAAAACGTTTTTAGCTTTGGAAACAGTGAGTTAGTGCATTTAGAAAATACCATTTTTGATGAGATTTTTGTTACCTATTCTAGAAATCAAATTGAGGCGAGATATATTTTAACTCCAGCCATGATGGAAAGAATTTTAGAATTAAACAAAAAATCAGAAGATACTATTTCGCTCTCATTTATAGATTCGAAAATGTATATTGCTTTTCCGCTGTCTCATAACTACTTTGAAGCGCCTATCCATTCTTCGCTATTAGTTCCTAATTTACTTACTGATGATCTTTCGATAGTTCAGTTTATGCAGGATATTGTTCATGAACTGGATTTGAATACTAGGATTTGGGGGAAGGGGTAAGAATCTTATTGCGAAGATATCTTTTTATTTAAATTCCAATTTTTTAAATCCCAAATTCCAAAAAAATGGAAGTTTAACTTGTCATAATCCTTCGACTACGCTCAGGCTGACAATTGTGTTTGGAAGAAATCTCTGAACCTTTGCCACTTTGGACCTCTGCACTTTACTTCAACACAAACTCATTTTCTTTTAACTTTTTCAAGACTGCAGCAATAATTTTAGAACGGCATTCTGAATTTTCTGTTGTTGATGCAGTTTTCACCCAATACCGTATATTAAGCTGAATAACACCTGCAGCAGCGACATCAGTAATTACGGCTGCGTTTTCGTGGTCTTTTTCGGTGACGTCTTCGCTGTTTCCAAGAACTTCTTTTACGAGTTCGATAGCACGTGTGTAATCAGAACCGTATTCGAGTCCGACTGTGAAAGTCTGGAGCAGAAAACCTTCGCTGTTGTAGTTAATGAGCGTGTTTTTTATTAAAAGTGCGTTTGGAATATAAATGATTTTCGAGTCGCTTTTTACTTCCGTATCGCGCAGGTTGAGGTTAATTACTTCGCCTTTAACGCCATTACTTTCAATAATATCTCCAATATTAAAAGGTCTTTTAAAAGCCAGCAGAATTCCCGCAAGGAAATTTTCGCCAATATCTTTAAGCGCAAAACCAATTACAAAAGCAGAGATTCCGGCACCGGCCAGCATGCTTTGAGCGATTCCGTCAAGACCGATAATTCGGAACATAATAAGAATCCCGATAATAATAAGAACAGACTTAATTAAACGAGCGATAAAAGTTGCCAGAAGACGATCGTGCATTCTGACTTTTAGTCGGTTGCCTGCAAAAATTCCGACACGGCTTGCAATAAACCATGAAACCAAAATGACCAGAACTGCCAGAATAAATTTTGGCGTAAGATCGACAATGCTATAATAATATCCTTCTAAATGTTTGACAACGTCTTGCAGAAAGTCTTCCATAATAAATAAGTAATTGGCATAAAAAAGTTAAATTCTAAAAGTAGAGATTTAGAAAGTGGAACACTTTACAGGATTCTCTTAGAATTTTATAAAATCTAATGGAGGAATCAGATAAAATCACAAATTATATCAATTTAATCTGCTATATTTTTATATTTGCTGTCTGAGTTTTTTCAGAACTATTTTATCAAAAAGCACCACTTACATGTTGACCCAATCTCATTTAGAGCAATTAGCCGATACTCTCGAAGGCAAACTTTTATACGATGATCTTCATAAAACACTTTATTCTACAGATGCATCAGTGTATCGGATTCGGCCAAATGCAGTGGCTGTGCCTAAGACGGTAGAAGATATCAGCAAATTAATTCGCTTCGCAGCACAACATAATATTTCGATTACGCCAAGAACTGCTGGAACTTCACTGGCCGGACAAGCGGTAGGGGACGGACTTGTGGTGGATGTTTCGAAAAATTTCACCAAAATTATTTCGTACAATGCCGAAAAGAAAACCGTTACGGTACAGCCTGGTGTTATTCGAGATGAACTGAATTTATTCTTGAAACCTCACGGGGTATTTTTCGCGCCAATTACATCAACCTCAAACCGCGCTATGATTGGCGGAATGGTTGGAAATAATTCATCTGGAACAACTTCGATTCGGTATGGTGTTACGCGCGATAAGATTGTTGAGGTTAAAGCAATTTTGAGCGACGGTTCTGAAGTAGCTTTTGGCGAACTGACTTCGGCGGAATTTATGGAGAAAACCAAAGGAGATTCTTTAGAAAATAAAATCTACAAACGACTTTACGATGAACTTTCGGAAAAGGAAAATCAGGAAGAGATTATAAAAGAGTTTCCGAAACCAGAAATTCACAGAAGAAATACAGGTTATGCCGTTGATATCCTATTAAGATCCGATTTATTTGGAGGAACAGAACCTACAATTAATGTTGGAAAATTACTTTGCGGAAGCGAGGGGACTCTGGCCTTTACAACAGAAATCACTTTGAAAGTTGACGATTTACCACCTGTACATAATATTATGGTGGTTGGACATTACCATACGATTCAGGAATCTTTAGAATCTGTGGTGGTGGCAATGAAACATCATTTGTACACTTGTGAAATGATCGACGATACCATTTTGGATTGTACAAAAACCAATCGCGAACATATAAAAAATCGTTTCTTTTTGGTAGGTGAACCAAAAGCTATCATGTTGTTTGAAGTGGCTTCTCATTCTCTAGAAGATGCCGAAAGACAAGCTAATGATTTAATAGCCGATTTAGAAAAACATAATTTTGGTTACGCCCGCGTAAAGATTTACGGTCCAGATATTGATAAAGCTAACGAACTGAGAAAAGCCGGTCTTGGACTTTTGGGAAGTATTGTTGGTGACAATAAAGCAGCCGATTCTATTGAAGATACAGCAGTTGAATTAAGTGATTTACCAGCGTATATTGCGGAGTTTTCGGCGATGATGCTGAGCCACGGACAAGAAGCGATTTATTATGCGCATGCGGGTGCAGGCGAACTGCATTTGCGTCCGGTTTTGAATTTGAAAAAAACGGAAGATTTAAAATTATTCAGAACTATTGCAACCGATGTGGCGCATTTGGTAAAAAAATATAGAGGTTCATTGAGCGGTGAACATGGTGACGGAATTGTGCGAGGGGAGTTTATTCCGTTTATGATTGGCGAGAAAAACTACGAATTGCTGAAAAGAATCAAATTGGCATTTGACCCGAATTCGGTTTTTAATATCGGAAAGATTGTCAACGCCTTGAAAATGGACGAAAATCATCGTGTAATTTCAGGAAGAGTAGAGCCGGATATTAAAACCTTTCAGGATTTCTCAGACAGTTTAGGAATTCTTCGTGCAGCCGAAAAATGCAACGGTTCCGGCGATTGCAGGAAAATGCCATCGGCGGGAGGAGCGATGTGTCCGAGTTATCGCGCGACCAGAAATGAAAAAGAAACGACGCGCGCCAGAGCAAATGCTTTAAGAGAATATTTGACATATTCTGAAAAAGAAAACAAATTTGACCAGAAAGAATTATACGAAGTTTTTGAGTTGTGTGTGAGTTGTAAAGCCTGCGCAAGCGAATGTCCGAGTAACGTGGATGTCGCAACGCTAAAAGCCGAATTTTTATACCAATATCAAAAAGCAAACGGATTTTCGACCCGAAGTAAAATTTTTGCCAACAATGCAAAATTGAACAAAATGGGAAGTTTGTTTCCATCGATTACTAATTTTATTTCGAATCAGTCGCTTGTTAAAAAGTCAATGGGAATTGCGCCAGAAAGACAAGTTCCGCTTTTGGCGAAAAAGACTTTCAGAAAATGGTATGAAAATAACAAGCCTGCAGCCAGTGATTTTCCAAACGGAAAATTGTATTTGTTTGTCGACGAATTCACCAATTATTATGATGTAACTATCGGGATCGACGCTTTTGAATTATTAACGAAATTAGGATATCAGGTTTTAATCGCAGATCACGAAGAAAGCGGCAGAACGTATTTATCGAAAGGATTTTTGGAAGAAGCCAAAAAAATCACCGATATCAATATCAATATCTTCAAAGATTTAATTTCAAGTAATGCGCCGTTAATCGGGATCGAACCTTCGGCAATTTTAACTTTTAGAGATGAATATCTGCGATTGGCATCGGACAAAGAAAATGCAGAGAGAATTTCGCAAAATGCTTTTACTATTGAAGAATTCTTTAAAAAAGAAATCATCGACGGGAAAATAACTCCAGATTCATTTTCTGAAGAAACTAAAGAAATCAAAATTCACGGACATTGCCATCAAAAATCGTTGAGTTCTGTTGAAGCAACTTTCGCGATGCTGAATCTTCCTAAAAATAATACTGTTACGATTTATAATTCAGGCTGCTGCGGAATGGCAGGTTCTTTTGGATATGAAAAAGAACATTACAAAGTAAGTATGCAAATGGGAGAGGATACTCTTTTCCCAAAAGTTAGAAATACTGCTTCAAACGTAAAAATCGCCGCTGCGGGAACGAGCTGTCGTCATCAAATTTATGATGGAACAAAACGTGAAGCGCAGCATCCTGTTTCGATTTTGAGAAGTTGCTTAAAATAAGTTTGACCGAAAAGTTCGCAAAGTTTTTATAAAAGATAATTCGTGAATTCGTGGCTATTTTTTCCGCCACGAATTCACGAATTGAAATAAACTATTTTAATGAAATTTTCTTGCCGGTTTCTGCTGCTTTATAAATCGCATTAATAATTTTCATGTCTTTCATTCCTTCTTCTCCAGTAATATGATTGGGTAGTTTTTTGTTTGCTAAAATCACTTTACAAATTTCATCCATTTGGGTTTGCTGTTGGTTTATCACAGGAAAATTAAATGCTTTTCCATCAGATCTTTTACCTACAAAAGGTCCATAGCTCACAGCAGGACTCATTTCAAATGTGCCTTCATCTGCGGAAGCGAAAAATCTATCAATACCAAAACCATATGAACTGCTGCAATTAGCCACAGCACCACTTGGAAATTCCATTTGCCAGGTAATATTTTCTTCCACCTGAGCAAACATATTTTTATTATTTACAGTTCCAAATTGTGCCGTTACAGCAATTGGTTCTTCGCCTAATACATAACGCGAAACCTGAATACAATAAACGCCTAAATTGATTAAAGTACCGCCTCCAGCTAGTTTTTTATTCAATCTCCATTGGTTACGGGCATTTAAATCTACAGGTGAATTAATATCACGAAAATCATACGTGCTGTAACCAAGAGAGGCTTCAATAAAACGAACCTGACCCAAAACTTTTTCCTGCCCAAGTCGCTTTACTTCCAGATGATTAGGTTCATAATGCAGACGATAACCCATTGCGAGTTGTACATTGTTTTCATTACAGGCTTTAATCATTTCTTGGCAGTCTTCGATAGTAATTGCCATCGGTTTTTCGACAATAACATGTTTTCCAGCTTTTGCTGCCCTAACGGTAAGTTCTTTGTGCAGTGAATTGGCAGTTACGACATAAACTAAATCAATATCTTTGTTTTTTACGATGGAATCGAAATTCTCATAATTGTAAATGTTCTTCTCTGGTATATTATATTTCTTTTTCCAATTTTCGGCTTTAGCAGGTGTTCCTGTCACGATTCCCGCAAGCTGGCAGTATTCAGAAACTTGAAGACCTTCCGCCAGAAGTGAAGCGTAATTTCCCAAGCCGCAAAGCGCAATATTTAGTTTTTTTCCAGTATAAGGCATTTTATTTGTTTGCGGCGCAGATAAAAAAGAAGGAAGAGCTGTCATCACAACAGACGCGCCAACGCCAATTCCAAATTTATTCACAAACGATCTTCTTGAAATTTTTTCCATATAATTTATCTTTTAAGTTAAATAGCAATTTATTAGTAAGCTGTTTTTGATAAATGTTACATTTGTGTTTGATGTTATTGACTTAGGATGTTTTTGTTTCCCGCAGATTCCACAGATCTAGCAGATTAATTTTAATGAATAAATTTAGATAAAACGATTCTTTTTGTTTCACGCAGATTTGGCAGATTTTAGCAGATTTACTTTTAAGTTTATAAAAAATAAAATCTGCGTAAATCATTTAATCTGTGGCAAAAAAATAATTCGAGAAAATTCGAGAAATTCGTGGCAAAAAAACACCCTCAAAAAACAAAATCGTTTTATATATTTGAAATCAGGATAATTTTTGCATTATTTGCAAAATAAAACCATAAAGTCCGAAGTAAATTAATTTTATAATAGCAAAACATATATGGCATTTTCAAGTTTATTCCGAAAGAAAACAGTACAGGATATTCTGAAGCAAGTTGCTCAGAACGAATCAGATGGTCATAATGCATTAGGAAAACATTTGACGACCAAAGATTTGACTGCATTCGGAATTGCGGCTATTGTTGGGGCAGGGATTTTTAGTACTATCGGAAAAGCCAGTGCAGACGGCGGACCAGCTGTTATTTTCTTGTTTCTATTTACAGCTTTAGCTTGTAGTTTTGCTGCTTTTGCTTACGCGGAATTTGCTTCGATGGTGCCGGTTTCAGGAAGTGCTTATACCTATTCGTATGTTGCTTTTGGAGAATTAATCGCCTGGATAATCGGCTGGGCTTTGATTATGGAATATGCCGTCGGAAATATAACCGTTGCCATATCATGGAGTGATTATTTTACGGGACTGCTCCAGAGCGGCGGTATACATCTTCCGCAATGGATTCAGATGGATTATTTAACGGCATCAAACGGATTTAAAGATGCCGAAGCTTTAATGCGAGGCGGAAAATCATTCGAAAATTTAAGTACAGCTTTACAGCAGGCCCATACAGCTTGGACAACAGCGCCAACAATAGGATCTTTCCATTTTGTTACTGATTTACCGGCGTTATTTATCATTATTTTGATTACTGCCTTAGTTTACAGAGGAATGAAAGAATCTCGTAACGCCAGTAATTTAATGGTTGTTGTTAAACTTTGTGTAGTTCTTCTAGTAATTGCTGTGGGTGTATTTTACGTAGATACAGCAAACTGGGATCCGTTTGCTCCAAATGGAGTTGGCGGGGTTTTAAAAGGTGTTTCTGCTGTTTTCTTTGCTTATATTGGTTTTGATGCGATTTCGACAACTGCCGAAGAATGTAAAAATCCGCAGCGTGATTTACCACGAGGTATGATGTGGGCAATTATCATTTGTACGATTTTATATATCGCTATTGCTTTAGTTTTAACGGGAATGGTAAAATACCACGAACTAAATGTTGGAGATCCTCTTGCATTTGTTTTCGATAAATTAGACCTAAAATGGATGTCGGGAATTATTGCTGTAAGTGCTGTAGTAGCTATGGCAAGCGTTTTATTGGTTTTCCAAATGGGACAGCCTCGTATCTGGATGAGCATGAGCCGTGATGGTTTATTGCCAAAGAAATTTTCTACCGTTCACCCAAAATATAAAACACCATCTTTTGCTACGATTGTTACTGGTTTTGTGGTAGCAGTTCCAGCTTTATTTTTAAACCTTACAATGGTTACTGATTTATGCAGTATCGGAACTTTGTTTGCCTTTGTATTAGTTTGTGCAGGGGTTTTAGTGTTACAAAACAAACCTGAAATTCCAAGAGGAAAATTCAAAACGCCATATGTAAATTCAAAATATATTTTACCAGTTTTAATGATTGCTGGATTGTATTATGCTTTTACGTTCAACAATAAAGCTACAATGGCTTTTATAAATAATGAGGCGCAAACGAATGATGCGACAACAATTATTACTTCTTTAGATAAAGAAGAATCGGCAAAAGTTTTTAATTATTTGGAAAGCATTGACGTTCAAAATAAAACTGCAGAAACATCAGATTTAGAGCATTTGCTAAGTCAATACCAAGACGACGACGCAAAATATGCTGAGGTTGTAAAAGGATTACCAATTAACGATTCTTTAAAATACGAATCAGGATTCAGCTTATTCAAACACAAAATTCCAATGTGGATTTTCTTATTTGTTTTGATTGGATTAGCCGTTTGGGCATTCAGAAAAAATCTATCTTTAATTCCGCTTTTAGGATTAATTTGCTGCCTGTATATGATGGCCGAATTAAGCGTTTGGAACTGGATTTACTTCACCATTTGGTTACTAATCGGATTGTTTATTTACTTTACTTATAGTAGAAAAAATAGTAAACTAAATACTCAAGTTGTGAGTTAGAAGTAAAACGTTATATGTGAAAAGCCGTTCTGAGAATAATTTCAGAACGGCTTTTTTCATATAAAATTCACTCAAATTTTCTCGCGCAGATTGTGCAGGTCTAGCAGATTTTTTTATAGATTTCTACAACAATAAGCATGATCAGCCAAATCTGCGAGAGAGAAATCTTAGTGAACCTCTGTGTAAACTTCTTTACTAATCTCTGGGGAATTCAAAATACCAAGCTCAACCATACAAGCTTTCATCATTTGGTAAGTGCGTTCAATATCATTATCCAATCCAATAGAAAAGCGAATCAAACCGTCTGTTAATCCCATTTCTTTTTGCTCTTCTAACGGAATTTCACTAGAAGTAGAGGTTCCGGGTGCGCTGAATAACGTTTTATAAAAACCTAAGCTTACTGCCAAATATCCAAGGTTTCGTTCCTGCATCAATTCCATTAATTCATTAGCTTTTTCCAAAGTTCCAACATCAATCGTTAGCATTCCTCCAAAACCATATTCGGGATTAATCATCGTTTTATACAATTCATGACTCGGATGGCTTTTCAATCCTGGATAAACCGTTTTTAAGCCATCTTTCTCAAATTGATCGGCAAGAAAATGCGCATTATGACTGTGCTGTTTGATTCGGATGTGAAGCGTGCGAAGATTTTTCATTACAGAAGCCGAACGCAAACTATCCATCGTTGGCCCTAACAGCATACTTGCACCAGAATTTACATTTTTTAGCGAATTAATAAATTCTTTTGATGCACAAGTCACACCTCCGACAGTATCGCTGCTTCCGTTAATGTATTTTGTCAAACTATGAATGACAATATCGGCGCCTAATTTTGCAGGAGAAACAGATAAGGGTGAAAATGTATTATCAACAACCAATTTCAAATTGTACTTTTTGGCTATTTTAGCTAAACCAGCAATATCGGCAACTTCCAGAAGTGGATTACTAACCGTTTCGCAATATAAAACTTTCGTTTTTGATGTAATTGCTGCTTGTACAACGTCCAACTTAGTAATGTCAACAAAGCTTGTTTCAATTCCGAATCTTGGAGTAAAGTTTTTTAGAAAAGCGTATGTTCCGCCATAAATAGTTCGGCTCGAAACAATGTGATCGCCCGCACCGCACAGCTGTAATAGAGTAGGCGTAATCGCACCCATTCCTGAAGCCGATACATTTGCTGTTTCCGTTCCTTCCATTGCCGCCAAAGCCTGATCCAAATACAAATTGCTTGGCGATGAATGACGCGAGTATAAATAACAGCCTTCCATATTGCCTTCAAAAGTATCAAACATCGTTTTGGCCGAAAGAAAAGTATAAGTAGAAGAATCAGAAATCGAAGGATTTACACCTCCAAATTCACCAAAGTACTGCAAATCCTGAATTTTATCTGCTGGGTTAAAGTTTTTCATTATAGTTGGTTTTTGTTTTGTTTCAAGTTTTAGGTTTCAAGTTGAGAGCGAGGAAGCTCGTTTCTAAGAAATTCTATCCAAAATAAGATCTATTTAGAATATTAATCAATCATAAATTGAATAATTAGATTTTAAAACTATAAAAACTTATTTTTAATGATTTTTAATCTAAATTTGGTGTTAAAGATGTAATCCAGTAGATTTTCTTTCTAGTAAAAAAAAAAAGAATAAATATTAATCAGAGGATGAGATTGCTTCGTTCCTCGCAATGACGTAACTATGACTCTAGACGCTACAGATAAAAAACTTCTGGTTTTACTTCAAACCGACAGTAAAAAAACAACCAAAGAGTTATCTTTAAAACTTGATCTTTCTGTTACAGCAGTTTATGAAAGAATTAAAAAATTAGAACGCGAAGGGGTAATTAAAAACTACGTCGCCTTAGTAGATAAATCCAAAATTGAGAAAGGGTTTGTAGTTTTCTGTCATCTAAAACTTATTCAGCATACTAAAGAGTTCCTAACCAAATTCGAAAGCGAAGTCATCAAACTAAACGAAGTTTTAGAATGCCATCATGTAAGCGGTGATTACGATTATATCTTGAAAGTTTTAGTAAAAGATATGGAAGCGTATCGTGAATTTTTGGTTACCAAATTGACTTCGCTTCAACATATTGGCAGTACGCAAAGTATGTTTATGATTAGTGAGGTGAAGAACTCGACGGTAATTTCTTTTTAGGAGGTTCAAAGGTTTTAAAAAAGAGACTAAGATTCTAAGTTACTAAGGTTCTAAGTTTTTTTAATAGCGTCCAACTTTAGCTGACGCAACTAATCTTTATTCTTTAAACTTTGCGACTCTGCGTCTTTGCGAGATTAAAAAACAAAACTTTGCATAATTCTTAGCGTCCTTTGCGGTAAAACCTTCCTCCAAAATTTCACACAAAAAACATTGAGATTTAAACTTTAAACAAAACTTTATTCCTTAAATTTGTGACGCTAAAATTAAAAATAGACAAACTATGAGTTCATTTGACGTAGTCATTATAGGTTCAGGTCCTGGCGGATATGTATCAGCAATTCGTTGCGCACAATTAGGTTTCAAAACTGCCATTATAGAAAAATATAATTCATTAGGCGGAACTTGCCTTAACGTAGGTTGTATTCCTTCAAAAGCATTATTGTCGTCTTCTCATCATTATGCTGAAATTGCTCATTTTGCAGATCACGGAATCGAAGTTTCTGGAGATGTAAAAATCAATTTAGAGAAAATGATCGCGCGCAAACAAGCAGTTGTAGATCAAACCGTAGGTGGAATCAACTACTTAATGGATAAAAATAAAATTACTGTTTTCACTGGTTTAGGTTCTTTCGTAGACGCAACGCATATCGCAATTGCAAAAGCTGACGGGACAACAGAAACTATCGAAGCAAAATATACTGTAATCGCTACAGGTTCAAAACCATCTTCTTTACCATTTATCAAAATTGATAAAGAAAGAATCATCACTTCTACTGAGGCTTTAGCTTTAAAAGAAGTTCCAAAACACTTAGTAATTATTGGTGGAGGAGTTATTGGAATCGAGCTTGGACAAGTTTACTTGCGTTTAGGAGCTCAGGTTTCTGTAGTAGAATTCATGGACAGAATTATTCCTGGAATGGACGGTTCTCTTTCTAAAGAATTGACTAAAGTATTGAAAAAACAAGGAATGAAATTCTACGTTTCTCACAAAGTAAAATCAGTTGAAAGAAACGGCGATGCTGTTGTAGTTCAGGCTGAAAATGCAAAAGGAGAAACAATCACTCTTGAAGGAGATTATTCATTAGTTTCTGTTGGTCGTCGTCCTTACACAGACGGATTAAATGCTGACAAAGCTGGAGTGAAAATTTCAGACAGAGGACAAGTTGAAGTAAACGATCATTTACAGACAAATGTTCCAAATATCTATGCAATTGGTGACGTTGTTCGTGGAGCAATGTTAGCGCATAAAGCGGAAGAAGAAGGAGTAGTAGTTGCTGAAATTTTAGCAGGTCAGAAACCGCATATCGATTACAATTTAATTCCTGGTGTGGTTTACACTTGGCCGGAAGTTGCAGCAGTGGGACAAACTGAAGAGCAATTGAAAGCTGCGGGAGTGAAATATAAATCTGGAAGTTTCCCTTTCAAAGCGTTAGGACGTGCAAGAGCAAGTGCTGACTTAGACGGATTTGTAAAAATCCTTGCTGATGAAAAAACAGATGAGGTTTTAGGAGTTCACATGATTGGTGCCCGTACAGCAGATTTAATTGCTGAAGCGGTTACTGCAATGGAATTCAAAGCTTCTGCTGAAGATATTTCAAGAATGAGTCATGCGCACCCAACTTTCGCGGAAGCGGTAAAAGAAGCAGCATTGGCAGCTACTGAAAATAGAGCTTTACACGTATAATTTGCGTAAATCATATTAACTAAACCGTCAGAGCAATCTGGCGGTTTTTTTATACGTTATTTTAGCTTCTTAATAATATAATAATTCAAAATAATTTTGTAAATTAGATGTGTATTTCAAGTGCTATCTTTATGATTATTAAAAGATAACATTATGAAAAGTAAATATATAGTTCCGATTTTGATTGGAGCAGGAATAGGAATTGCCCTTACATCTTGTGGAGGAGGTATTCCGAAAAAAGCACAAGCTGTAACCAATTTTGACAGCAAAAAGTATCTCGGAAAATGGTATGAAATCGCTAGATTAGATTACAAATGGGAAAGAGATCTGGACAATGTAACTGCTGAGTATTCTTTAAACGAAGATAAAACTATAAAAGTCGATAATAAGGGCTATAATGTCAAAAAAGACAAATGGGAACAAAGTGTCGGGAAAGCTAAATTTGTCAAAAAAGACAATATTGGTATGCTGAAAGTCTCATTTTTTGGTCCTTTTTATTCAGGATACAATGTAGTAGCTATTGATCCTGACTACAAGTATGCACTTGTTGCTGGTGAAAGTTTAAAATACATGTGGATCCTTTCGCGTGAGAAAACTATTCCAGAAAGTATAAAGGCAGACTATTTAATTAAAGCTCAAGAAATTGGATACAAAGTAACCGATCTCATTTGGGTTAAGCATGATAGAACGAATTAAAAAAGAACCCGACAGTTTAAATAGCTGTCGGGTTTTATTTTTAGTTTGAAAAATAATTTATGGTGTGAAAATACTTTTATAATTACCCCAATATCTGTAAATCAAAAATAAATTGGCTAAGAATAATAACACTGCAATTGGCAGGCCTTCTGGAGCAAGAAAATAATTGATAAACAAAATATTTACCGTAATAGGCAGGATCAAAATATTAGCAAGTGTTACATATCGCCCAGTTATAAATGCAATTCCACACAGCAATTCAATTGATTTAGCAAGTGGCATTAAATAAGTTGAAGCCATCAAACCTACATTAAAAGCTTTAAAATTTCCTGTAGTTTCTGGTTCAGGCATTAAATGAAAAAAGTAACTGATAGAGGCAAAAAGTAACAAAAGACCAATTAAAACGCGGACAATAATTGTGGCAATTTTCATAATACTTAGGATTTTTTAAGGTTAAAAAATATAATTAAGTTATTGGAAAAGATACAATCTAAGGTCTCAAAAATTAAAAGCACAAATCATTTTTTGTGGTTCTTTTTTAAGAATTTTACAGTCATACTAATTCAATTTTGGGATTAATCTAAGAGTATATCAAATATAACGAATTTTTTCTTATAAAAAGTAAGTCTTTTTAACACTTTTGCTTTGCTGTTATTATCGTTTCATTATTTCTTTTGCGTTCTAGTAGTAAAGGAATTTTGTCGTAATTTTGAAGTTTAAAATTTACCCATTTTTGAGAGTTTCCATTCATAAAAATATTGCAAATCCAGAACTGTTTAAAGAACAGCTATTAAGTTGGGCGCAGCAGTTTCGCGAAGTTATTTTTTTAGACAGCAACTCCTATCCGCAGCAATATTCTAATTTTGATTGTTTATTGGCGGTAGATGCTTTTACCTCTTTAAAAACGGACTATTACAACGCTTTTGAAGATTTAAAACAATATCAGCAGAATACTAAAGACTGGCTTTTTGGTTATCTTTCTTATGATCTAAAAAATGATATAGAAAATCTTCATTCCCAGAATTTTGACGGATTGAATTTTCCTGATTTGTTTTTCTTTCAACCTAAAAAACTTTTTATACTAAAAGGGAATCAGCTTGAAATTCAATATTTAATGCTTTGTGATGACGAAGTTGAAGAAGATTTTGAAGGAATAGTCGAAAGTCGAAAGTCGAAAGTCGAAAGTGACGAAAAATTGAATATTCAACAACGTATTTCTAAAGAATTATATATTCAGAAAATAAATAAAATGCTCGAACATATTCATATTGGAGATATGTATGAGGCAAATTTTTGTATGGAATTTTACGCTGAAAACGCCCTTATAAAGCCGTTAGAAAAATTTCAAAAGTTGAATGAAATTTCTAAAGCTCCTTTTTCGGTTTTCTTTAAAAATTACAAACACTATCTGCTTTCTGCTTCACCAGAGCGTTATATTAAAAAAGTGGGAGATAAAATTATTTCTCAGCCCATTAAAGGAACTTCTAAGCGATTTTTGGATCCGGTTGAAGATGAAAAGTCAAAAAACATTTTGGTTTCAGATGAAAAAGAACGTGCAGAAAATATCATGATAACCGATTTGGTTCGAAACGATTTGTCGCATACTGCACAGAAAGGTTCGGTTGAGGTTGAAGAGCTTTGCGGGATTTATTCGTTTTTGCAGGTACATCAAATGATTTCTACCATAACTTCAAAATTAGATGCGCAATATTCTGCTGTAGATGTTTTAAAAACAACTTTTCCAATGGGAAGCATGACTGGCGCGCCAAAAATTTCTGTCATGGAAATTATTGAAAATCTGGAAGAAACAAAAAGAGGATTATACAGCGGTGCAATTGGATATTTTACGCCTGAAGGAGATTTTGATTTTAATGTGGTCATTAGAAGTATATTATATAATCAGGAAAATAAATACATTTCTTTTTCGGTTGGAAGTGCCATTACATCACTATCCGATCCTGAAAAAGAATATGAAGAATGTTTATTAAAAGCTAAGGCAATGCACGAAGTTTTACAATAAAGTGAACTTGTCGCGAATTAGCGGAATTTGCAAGAAATTTTTTTGCCATAGTTTATTAAGATTTACACAGATTTAGAATTATTTTAATCTTCTAAGCTGTGGCTTTTTTTTTTTAAAGTTTTGCAAATCAATTAGTGGAAATTTAATTCCGGCAGAAAAAATAACCGCTTAACATTTCATTTAAAAATAGAACGAATTTAATTTTTTACATTTATCAAATGTTTTCAAAATTTCAAAATCATATAATTTCAAGATTTCCTTTTTTAGCAGAAAAAAAGCTTTTTCTGGCAGTAAGCGGTGGCTTAGACAGTATGGTTTTACTGCATTTGTTCAATCAATTACCTTATGAAATCGCAGTTTTACATTGTAATTTTCAACTTCGAGGATTAGAAAGTTTTGGAGATCAGGAATTTATTCAAAACTATTGCGATCAAAATAATATTCCGTTTTTTACGACTCACTTTGATACCGAAGCTTTTGCTAAAGATTATAAATTATCTACGCAGGTTGCAGCAAGGGAACTTAGATACAGCTGGTTTTACGAACTTTTAGAAGAAGAAAACTTTGATTTTATTTTAACGGCGCATCACGCAGATGACAATTTAGAAACTTTTATAATCAACTTGACGCGAGGAACAGGTTTAGAAGGTTTAACGGGAATTCCAGAACAGAACGATAAAATCATTCGTCCGCTTTTGCCATTTTCCAGACAAGAAATTCTGAAATATGCGGAAGAAAATAATATAGAATGGCGCGAAGACAGCAGTAATGCTTCGACTAAATATCTTCGAAATAAAATTCGTCATGATTTAATTCCTGTTTTAAAAGAAATCAATCCTAATTTTTTGGATGCATTTCAAAAGACACAATCATTTTTGCAGGAATCAAAAGAAATGGTTGAAGATGCTTCGATTATGATTTATCAGCAAGTTGCAAAAGAAGCAGGCGATGATATTCATTTTGATTTAAATCAGTTAAAAAAACTTCCCAATTATAAATCATATTTATATCAATGGCTGAATGAATTTGGTTTTTCTGCTTGGAATGATATTTACGATTTGGTCGAAGGGCAATCGGGAAAACAAGTTTTTGCAGAAGAATTCAGATTATTAAAAAACAGAGAAACATTAATTTTGAGTCCGCTTTCTGAGTTGTCAGAAAAAGAAGAATATGAAATTAATTCAAACGATACAGAAGTTAATTTTCCCATAAAATTAAGCCTTTGTAACGTAGGTCACACAACATTCGATTCAAATAGAGTTATATTTGTGGACGTCGATAAAATCCACTTTCCTCTTATATTACGTAAATGGAAAGAAGGAGATGTTTTTCAGCCTTTTGGCATGAATGGTAAGTCAAAAAAAGTCAGTAAACTTTTTAAAGATGAAAAGTTATCATTGATCGAAAAAGAAAAAACATGGATTTTATGTTCTAATGACCAAATAGTCTGGGTTGTCGGAATAAGGCAAGATGAACGTTTTAAAATTGAAAAAGCCACAAACAAAATACTAAAAATAGAACTACAATAATGAACTTTACTCAAAATCTTCAGACAAGCTTGTCAAAAAATATTTGGACTAAAACTATTTTACTGCTGTTGTTTTTCTTTGCTTTTGCAAAAGGTAACGCTCAAATTCTAGAGCCGGTAAAATGGACTTCAAAAATTGAAAAAAAAGGGAATAATGCTGTATTAATTTTTGATGCTGTTATCGAAAAAGACTGGCATATGTATTCGCAGTTTACACCAGAAGGCGGACCTCTTGCTCTGGAAATTGCTTTTAAAAATCAAAAAGGTAATTACGAATTAGTAGGAAAAGCAAAAGAAGGAAAAACGAAAACTTCTTTTAATGATGTATTTGGTGTAGATGAAACCTATTTTGAAGGAAAAGCACATATTGAACAAGAAATAAAAATCATTAACCCGAACTTAAAAACGGTTGATGTGGATTTCGATTTTCAGGTTTGTAAAGAAGTTTGTATCAATTCGAGCAAAAAGTTCTCAATTGCAGTTCCATCAACTTTTAAAATGGATCAAGTTCCAGTTGTAGCAGAAGCTCAAAAAGACGAAACTAAAGTAGTTGGTTTAGCAGTTGATACTATTCAAAAAGAAACTAATGCTGCTAAAGATCAAACTGTAAAAGCAGAAAAAGAAGTTAAAGCAGCAGAAATTCCTGCTCCTGCACCTGCAAGAAGTTTGTGGTCAATCTTTTTTATTGCTTTTTTATCTGGATTTGCAGCATTGTTAACGCCTTGCGTTTTCCCAATGATCCCAATGACAGTAAGTTTCTTTACTAAGCAAAGTAAAAGCAGAGCAAAAGGAATTAGAAATGCAGTAATTTACGGACTTTCTATTATTGCTATTTATGTAATTTTAGGACTTATTGTAACTAAAATATTTGGTGCGGATGCGTTAAATGCTTTGTCTACCGATGTCTGGTTTAACCTAATTTTCTTTGTAATCTTAGTTGTTTTTGCAACTTCATTTTTAGGAGCTTTTGAAATTATGCTTCCAAATTCATGGGCAAACAAGGCTGATCAGCAAGCGGATAAAGGCGGAATAATCGGAATATTATTCATGGCTTTGGCTTTGGCAATTGTATCTTTTTCTTGTACAGGACCAATTGTTGGAACTTTATTAGTTGAAGCAGCTTCAAATGGAGGAATCGCTCCAGTTGTTGGAATGTTAGGATTTTCATCTGCATTAGCTTTACCGTTTATGTTATTTGCAATGTTCCCAGGATGGTTAAACTCATTACCAAAATCTGGTGGATGGTTAAATACTGTAAAAGTGGTTCTTGGATTTTTAGAATTGGCTTTGGCATTCAAATTTTTATCAAATGCAGATTTAGTTTTACAATTACATTTCTTAGAAAGAGAAGTTTTCATCGCAATCTGGATTGCAATTTTTGGAGCTTTGACTTTATATTTATTCGGAAAAATTACATTGCCTCATGATAGCCCAATGAATCATATTTCTGTTGGGAGATTATATTTAGGACTACTTACTTTAGTATTTACAATGTATTTAATTCCTGGACTTTGGGGAGCTCCATTAAAATTAATTAGTGCATTCCCGCCGCCGCCGCAATACAGCGAAAGTCCGTTTGGAGTAGGAGGATCAGGAAATGGAGCCGTTTCAGGAGAACCAATAAAAGGGCTGCCAGAAGGAGCAGAATTAGGCCCTCACGGAATTATGGTTTTTCACGATTATGAGGATGGTGTAGCTTACGCGAAAGAAATCAATAAACCTATAATGCTGGATTTTACGGGTTACGCTTGTGTAAACTGCCGAAAAATGGAAAACAATGTGTGGTCTGATCCTACGGTCTTACCAATTCTAAAAAATGATGTTGTTTTGATTTCACTTTATGTTGATGACAAACGTGAACTTCCAAAAGAAGAACAATTTACAACTGCCTCTGGAGATAAAATTATTACAGCGGGAGATAAATGGACAGATTTTATGATTTCTAAATATAAAACTAATACACAGCCTTTATATGTGATTACAGATTTAGAAGGAAATAATTTAAATAGTACTAAACCAACTATTAGTTACGTTAGTACAGAAGAATATTTAAAATGGTTAAAAGAAGGTATTTCTAATTTTAAATAGATTTTAGACTTTTAAAATTTCAAATCTATCCCGAGGCTTCGGGACTAAAATTTAAAATATATTGGGGTTGAAATTAATTCAAAACAAAAAGCGCTCTAAGTAATTAGAGCGTTTTTTTATGATCAAGATTTAAGCGGATTAAAGTTTTTTAAAGGAGTTTTTTTTGTTGAATAATTAAGGTTGTTAATTTGTTAGCCTGTAGTGAAATTAATTCAGATAAATAAAGTTCCATACATATGTGTGTGTTTACTCAAGATATACATAAAATTAAATCTTTAAAGGACTTCTTAGATTGCTTAAAAATTAATTCAAACAAAAAACGCTCTAATTACTTAGAGCGTTTTTTTTATCAAGATTGAAAGTTGAAAATTAATTTCTTATAGGAATTCTCCGTGTTGAGAAATATCTAAACCTAATTCTTCTTTTTCTTCAGTAACTCTTAGAGGTGTAATTTTATTTACAATAAAGAATAAAATGTAAGAACCAACAAAAGCAAAGATTGATACCACAACAAGAGCAGTTAATTGGTTGATGAATAAAGTTGGAGTTCCAAAGATTAAACCTTGATTATCTCCAACAGCTGGGTTAATTGCTTTTGAAGCAAAAACTCCCGTTAATAACATACCTACCATACCACCAACACCGTGACAAGCAAATACATCTAAAGCATCATCAATTTTTCCTTTAGGGAATTTACTAACTACAAGGTTACTTACAATTGCAGAGAATAAACCAATGAAAATTGCGTGAGGAATACTAACGAAACCAGCAGCAGGCGTAATAGCTACAAGACCCACAACAGCTCCAATACAAGCTCCAAGAGCAGATAATTTGTGTCCTAAGATTTTATCAAGGAAAACCCATGCCATAGCAGCGGCTGCAGCAGCAACAGTAGTTGTTCCTAAAGCTTGTACGGCTAAACCATTTGCTCCTAATGCAGATCCAGCATTGAAACCAAACCATCCAAACCAAAGTAAACCAGTACCTAATAATACGTAAGTAATTCTAGCAGGATTAACTTTTTGTACTTTTCTTTTTCCTAAGAAGATTGCTCCAGCCAATGCAGCCCATCCAGCGCTCATGTGTACTACCGTTCCACCAGCGAAATCAAGAACTCCCATTTTGAAGAAAACTCCATCAGGATGCCAAGTCATGTGAGCTAAAGGAGCGTATATTAATAATATAAATAAAACCATGAATAATAAATAAGCCCAGAAACGTACACGTTCTGCAAAAGCACCTGTAATTAAAGCAGGAGTAATGATGGCAAATTTTGCTTGAAATAATGCGAATAACATAAAAGGAATTGTTGGTGCAAGGCTCCATGCAGTATTGGTTCCAACACCTTCAAAGAATAAATTATGAGACGGATCTCCAATAATTCCTCCAATAGTTGGTCCAAAAGCTAATCCGAAAGCAACGACAGTCCATAAAATAGTAACAATTACCATTGCCATAAAACTCTGAAGCATAGTACTAATTACGTTTTTCTTACCTACCATTCCTCCGTAGAAAAATCCTAAACCAGGAGTCATTAACAATACAAATGCAGTTGCCACGATCATCCAAGCTGTATCTCCTGTGTCAAACTTAACCGCTTCAGCAGGAATTGGGTTATCTGCAATTATAAAGTTTGATATAAAGGTTAGTACCAAAATAGTGATAAGAATCACAGTTAAAATAATTTTTCGCATAGTTATTTAGTTTTAAAATTTTTTATAAAAGTATAAAATGATTTCATACCCCCTAAAAAAATAGGGTTCAATGTTTAATTTTTGTTAAATTTAAAATTTGACCCCGTAAATTTTGCATGAATTTGTTAAAACAGACTTAAAATTTGTAATTCATCAACATTTATTTTCGTCTTATTAAGACTTTTAATAATTTTTGGGTTAATTGATTGTTACTTTTTACGATATATTGGATATTTGTTGTTTAAAAACGTCTGATGTTTTTTAAACGAAATAGTTTTTTAATGTTTTTTAACAATTTTGATGATTAAAATACAATGGCTGATAGAAAAATTAAATGGGGAATAGTTGGGCTGGGTAATATTGCAAGCCAGTTTGCGTCAGATTTATTATTGATAGATGATGCTGAGCTAACGGCAGTTGCTTCAAGAGATATTTCTAAAGCAGAGTTATTTGCAGAAAAATTTGGTGCTTTAAGAATGTATAATTCTTATGATCTACTTTTTGAGGACAGTGAAGTTGAAATTATCTATATCGCAACACCACATAACTCGCATGCAGAATTATCCATAAAAGCACTTGAAAAAGGCAAACATGTGATATGCGAAAAACCAATGTCGCTATCTTATAATGATGCAGAGAGAATGATTGAAGCTTCTACAAAAAATAACAGATTTTTTATGGAAGCGTTTTGGACACGTTTTATTCCGTCTATTCAAGAGATATTACAAAAAGTAGATAACGGAATAATTGGTGATGTAAATTACATAAAAGCCGATTTTGCTTTTCACGGAAGTGAAACTGAAAACAAAAGACTTTTTGACAAAGAATTAGGTGGCGGAGCTTTATTTGATATTGGAGTTTATCCATTATTCCTCTCTTATATACTATTAGGAAATCCAAAAGAGATAATTGCAAAAGCCATCAAACACAAAAATGATATTGATCTACAGACTTCTATGCTATTGCAATATGAATCGGCTCAATCGGTTTTGCATGCTTCGATAGTTTCAGAATCTGATATGAAAGCATCTATAAGCGGATCAAAAGGAAGAATTGAATTGAACTCGCCTTGGTTTGTTGCCGACGGATATTCTTTATTTATAAATGACGAAAAAGAAGCTGCTTTTACTTTGCCAACTTTAGGGAAAGGATATTCACACGAAATAATAGAATGTCACAATTGCATTCGAAACAATCAAATAGAAAGTAAACTTTGGTCGCATCAAAATAGTTTGGATTTGAGTAGGATTGTGGAGGAAATTAAAAATCAAATCGGATTAAGTTTTGCTTAATCCGATTTCCGTATAATTATATTCCATTAAAAATTTAATAGAAATCAATATAGTACATCCATTCTTCGGTTTTCCTATTTTTTGCTAAATAAATATTACCATTATCTACAATATTCAAATTAGCTTTTTCATCAGAAGATATTTGGAAAACAAATTCGTAATCATCTCCAAAATATACTCCTGATTGACAATAGGTAGCGTATCCCCCAAGTTTATGACCGTAATTGTTTTCAATTATATCATAATAAGAATCTATAATTCCTTCGTCTTCAAGTTGAAGTATTTTATCTGATATATCTTCTGGAATTTCACGATCTTCCCAAACCGGATAATCTTCTTCAATTAATTTATTTGACAATGGAAAAGGTTTAATGTGAGAACTTTCATTTTTTAAATCTTTAAATATTATCTCATTAGTATTTTTATATTCTCGTAAAACCCAATGATTTCCATTTGGAGTTAGATCCATTGGAATATTTTTAGAAATGAATACTGTTATTATTTTAGTATTTGTGAGAATATCAGGGACGAATGGTAATTCATTTAAACATAATTGAAATAAAGGTAACATTAAGTCACCGTTATTATCGACAGGAATTTCTTCATTTTCTCGATATAAATAAACTCTTCCAATCCAACTTTCTGTATTTGAATTTGTTGGCTTAAATCCTCCAGTAATAAATCCTGATGCTCTTTTTGCAAGTTTGGATTTTATTTTTTCGAGATCATTCATATAAATAATAAATTTTGAAAGAGTTAGTAAAAAGTAATAGAATATTTACAAAAATAATGATTTTTTGTCTATAATTAAATATTTTTACCTTTTCATTTAAGATTAATTTATGTTGACAAAAGTTTACGGAAGTGCTGTTTTTGGAGTTGAAGCTACAACTATTACTGTTGAAGTTCATATGGATAAAGGAATTGGTTATCATTTAGTTGGACTTCCCGACAATGCAATAAAAGAAAGCAGTTATAGAATCGCAGCCGCGCTTAAAAATAATGGCTTCAGTTTGCCAGGAAAAAAAATTACCATCAATATGGCGCCTGCAGATCTTCGAAAAGAAGGTTCTTCGTATGATTTGACCCTCGCCATGGGGATTTTGGTAGGCTCAGATCAGATAAAAGCTCCCGAAATTGAACGTTATATTATAATGGGTGAACTTTCTTTAGACGGAAGTCTGCAGCCTATTCGCGGTGCTTTACCAATTGCCATTAAAGCAAAAGAAGAAGGTTACAAAGGCTTTTTTCTTCCTATTCAAAATGTAAAAGAAGCTGCCATCGTATCTGATTTAGATGTTTATGGAGTAGAGAACTTAAAAGAAATCATTGACTTTTTTGCAGGTAAAGGAACTTTAAAGCCGACAGTTATTGATACCCGTGCTGAATTCTACAAAACTTTAGATTTTCCCGAATTTGATTTTTCAGATGTTCGCGGACAGGAAAGTATAAAACGCTGTATGGAAATTGCGGCAGCCGGCGGACATAATATTATTTTGATTGGCCCTCCTGGTGCAGGAAAGACAATGCTTGCAAAACGTGTTCCAAGTATTTTGCCACCAATGACTTTGCGAGAAGCGCTTGAAACCACTAAAATTCATAGTGTTGCAGGTAAATTAAAAGAGGTTGGGTTGATGAATCAGCGTCCGTTTCGAAGTCCGCATCATACGATTTCTAATGTTGCATACTTAAACTATGTGGACTATATTTGTTGTACTAAAAGTTAATTTATGGGTAGGATTTGCATTTATTCAAGAGTTTCAACAGTTGATCGACAAGATTATAGTCGCCAGATTTCTGATTGCTTAGAAGCTATAGGCGATCGCTATCATTCTGACGATATAGATGTATATAAGGAAAAAATCTCTGGTTATAAAGCACATGGAGAACGTCCTGAACTCACTCGCATGCTACACACCATCGAGCAAGACAATAAGTATTACGATCGTATTTATGTGACTGAAATTTCACGTCTAGGTCGTGACCCATCCGCCGTTAGAAATCTTGTTGATTACCTTAGTGATCTTAAGATTCCAATTTATTTTACTTCCATTAATCAATGTACACTTGATGACAATGGAGATCGCTCATCCACAATGAACATTATAATACAGATTCTAATCGAATTTGCGAACAACGAAAGCATTACTACTAAAAAAAGAAGTAAGTCTGGGCTACTGCAATCTGCAAAAAATCAGAATGTAGGAGGTGGTAAATTCATCGCATATGGATACAAAAAAGGTGATGACAAAAAGATGATCGTTGATGATGAAGAAGCAGAAGTTATCAGAAGGATCTTTAAGTGGTATTCAGAAGGTAACGGCTTTAACAAAATTGCTGGTTTTCTCAATAATGAAAAGGTACCAACTAGAGTAAACAAATTTGGTACCCAGTTAATGAAATTTCAAACCGAGAAAACTGCTGACAAAGTAATCTGGAGTAGTAAGACCGTTAATGATATTGTTGCTAATCCACTTTATAAAGGACAAAGGCGTTACAAAGGTGAAAAACTTACCAGCGAAGAAGAAAAAAATTATGATGGAATTATTACAAAACGCGGACAAGAAAAATTTAAAACATTGTTATTGGATGCGCCTGCAATTATTAACGCTGAGTTGTTTGATAGGTGTAATGAGCTGATAAAAACAAAAACACATAGAAATTCAATAAATCAATATAGCTATCTGTTGAAAGACCTGCTTACGTGTGGGATATGCGGCAGAAATGTTTTTGCAAGATACAAGCCAACACCTCGGGGTGATAAGGTTTATATATGTTCGTCACGATTAACAAGTGCTGGTAATTGCGGCAACAAAGGCGTTAATATAACTTATCTGGAAAGTGTGGTATATGACATTCTAATCGGTACGAAAGCCCTTCATAATCATATCGACCAATCTGATAAGTTGATTCCCACCGTGAAAACTGACATTGAAACTCTGAAAAGGCAGCTTTCGGTTGCAGAATCTGCACTCGAAAAGCAGACTAAAAAAAAATATAAACTCGAGTTGCTTTTTACTTCAACTGACATGACCATTGAACGATACAAAATGATATCAGCAGAGTATTCAAAAGAACTTACAATTACCAAATCTAAAATTGATTTGCTTTCAAAACATTTGAGCGAACAAACAGAAATATTGAAGAAAATTACGAACAAAAGTAAAGACGTACAATTTCTGGCTCGCTTGTCATCTGAAAGGCCCGAAGTTATCGCTATATTTAAACAGTTTATTAAAAAAATTTATATAACCAAGATGACACGTAACAATAACGTGTTAGTTGATATCCATTTAAATATCGGTAAACAAAAACCCGGAATGTCACTAAAGCTAATGCTAGATTTGAACGTAACAAGGTTCAAAGAAAAAACGCAATATACTTATAAGCTGAGAGGGCATCATTTGTTGACAACATATGATGATCGAGGCACTCTAATTACAACCGAGGACGAAATTGACAAATCATTCGGGGATTACAGTATAGGGAAATACATAGTTCCTGACGAAAATATAATGAAATTATGATATAAGATGCGAATTATTATGCAATAACAGCCTTTTAATTTAATTAAGATTATACTGGAACTGTTTGCAATTTTTAACGAAACTTATTAGTATTTTGGAAAAAAGTCGATGATTTTACCGCTTTCCAGTCGTTTTTTATTTTCTGTTCATAAGTAGTCAGGATCAATTGCGTTTAATAGTAGCAGGGTTTTAATTAATTTTTCACCAATCTCCTCTTGAGTGATTTTACCATCAATTTGAATGTTCCAAACTTCAATTGTATTATTAATCGCTTTTGTGTTTGCAAGTTTTAGTTTTTGCCATCAATATAGTTGCAGTCCTTTGCTGGTCTTAATTCAATATAAACTTTTTTGTAATGTTATATCGCATATTTAACCGATGATAACCTTCGGTAAATGACGTTATTCAAAATCAAATAAGGCATTATTCCTAAATCTTCTAATTTTTATCGTGATAGCGCTCTAAATAATTGTTTAAATTCCATATGTAGTTTATTTGATATTTAATATAATTGTTACAAAAAATAACATATTTAGTGGTTGTTGAAAATTAGATTATGATATATAAATTATTCTCCTTAGAAAAAACGATATTTGTTGCAACTCCTTTCAGTTTATTTTTAAATGATTATTGAACAAACCCAAAATATAGCAGATAATTTTCAAACTATTGATAATATCGATACAAAATCCACTAAACCTATCTTAAAATGGGCAGGCGGGAAAACTCAATTAATACAAGAACTTCTAAAAAGATTTCCAGAAAATTTCAACAATTACATCGAGCCATTTATAGGTGGAGGAGCACTTTTTTTCCATACTCAGCCATCTAAATCAATTATTGCCGACATAAATCCCGAGTTAATAAATTTATATACAGTAATTCGAGATTCTCCAAAAGATGTAATCAAAATTCTAAAAAGCTTCGATAATAACGAAGATTTTTTTTACGAAATCAGGAATTGGAAAAGAGAAGAGCTTTCAAATACTTTGCAAGCTGCTAGGACACTTTTTCTAAATAAAACTTGTTTTAATGGATTGTATAGAGTTAATAAAAAAGGAGAATTTAACACTCCTTACGGTAATTATAAAAATCCTAATTTTGTAAATGAACAAGGACTTTTACAAGCATCAAAAGCATTAAAAAATGCAAAAATTGTAAATTTAAACTATAAAGAAACGTTAGAAAAATATGCCCAATCCGGGGACTTAATATTTCTTGACCCTCCTTATCTACCTATCAACAATAATGAAGATTTTAAAAGATACACTAAAGAAGGATTCACTGAAGGAGACCACTTTGAATTAGCCGATTATGTTAAAAAGCTTTCAAATATGGGTTGTCATGTAATTTTAACCAATTCAAATTCTCCGCTCGTATACGATTTATATAGCAATTTTGACATTTCTGTTATAAAAACAAAACGCTTTATAAATAGTGATGCTAATAAAAGAATTGGTGAAGATGTTATAGTTTGTGCACCTCCAAAAGTTGGATTTAGAATTAATTCTCAGAATAATACTATTCCAGAGCAAAACAGTTTATTTCCTCAAACAAGATATATGGGGAGCAAGCAATCTCTGCTTAAGCAGATATCAAGTGCTACCTCCTCTTTTGCTTTTGATTCTGTTCTTGATTTATTTAGTGGAAGCGGAGTGGTTTCTTATTTATTTAAAACATTAGGAAAAAAGGTAATTTCTAATGACTATATGACAATGAATTCGAAGATAGCTTCTGCTCTTATTACTAACTCAAAAACTATCTTGTCAGATAAAGATATCGAATTGCTATTAAGAAAATCTGATGATGTAGATTACTTTGTGTCAAAAACATTTAAGGGTATTTATTATTCAGATTCAGATAATGAATTTATTGATTTAGTTCGAAGCAATATTTCAAAATTAAGGAACGAAACAAAGAGAGACATTGCTATGTGTGCTCTGATAAAAAGTTGTGTAAAAAAACGTCCTAGAGGTATTTTTACATACACAGGACTCAGGTATGATGATGGTAGAAAAGATTTAAAAATGTCATTTGAGGAGCAATTTCGAATAGCTGTAGGAACGCTTAATAATGCCGTTTTTGACAATGGTAAAGACTGTAAAGCCTTGAATCAAGATTCTATGGAAATAAAAGTTAAAGCAGATTTAGTGTACATAGACCCGCCATATTACAGCCCTACTTCCGATAATGAATATGTTAGACGTTACCATTTTGTAGAGGGCTTGGCTCGAAATTGGGAAAATGTAGAAATGCAGTGGGAAACTAAAACAAAAAAATTCAAAAATTATCCTACTCCATTTAGCACTAAAATTGGTGCATATGAAGCGTTTGACAAATTGTTTAAAAGATATAGAGACAGTATTCTAGTTGTATCATATTCATCCAACTCTTTTCCTACGAAAGATGAAATGGTTGGATTAATGTCTAAATACAAGGATAATGTTGATGTGATTGCTATTGATTATAGATACAGTTTTGGAAATCAAGGGCATAAAGTTGACGATAATAAAAATCAAGTTCAAGAATATATATTTATTGGATATTAATTATATACTATGACAGAAGTAGAACAATATTTTAAAAACTATAAAGACGCTGGCTTTCACTTCCCAAATTCCTTATTAACTAACTATGCTTTATCATTGGTATCAAAACCTTTTGTAATATTATCAGGAATCAGTGGCACTGGAAAAACAAAAATCGCTCAACTTTTTCGTGTTCCAAAAATTAATACTGACATACTTCCTGATGCAGTGAGAGACGCTAATCCGCTATCAATTAAAGTTACCTCAGAATTCGGACGTTTTAATTTCCCTCAACAAATTTTATCAGATCTTTTAACTGAAGAAGAATTACAAGATTGGGAAACAAAAGCAGAGGAGTATAAACAAAGAGGCAATATTGGTAATTTTACAAATACATACATATTAAATGTTGAAGATCAATTTGGAACTTTTAAATTAGGCTTTTATGGACAGAGAGCGGTAAGTCCATTGCTAAGAGTGCGTTTTTTTAAAAGTAACAGAGATAAAACTTCTCCAGACTATGATGCGACTGAACATTTAACGAAATTTTACAAGGTAGGAGATGTTTTAGAGCTTGAAAAAACAGGAGATAAAAGATACATAGTAAAATCAGTTAATAATGATTTAGTAAAAAAGAAACTAACTGAATTTGAGATCAGCTCTATAGAAAACCATTGTTTCATTTCAGTACGAAGTGATTGGACTGATAACAATGAACTCCTAGGGTATTTTAATCTTATTGAAAAAAAATATCATGTTCCAAGCTTCCTTGAGTTTGTTTTAACTGCAAGGAATAATCCTGAATATCCATTTTTTGTAATTTTAGACGAAATGAATTTATCAAAAGTAGAGCACTACTTTAGTGATATCCTAAGTTGTTCTGAAAGTAGAATACAAACAGCTGAGGGAATTACCCAAGAAAGTATTGTTTTGCATAATGGAACTGATAGACTGGAAACAGATTCTGAAAATTTCGAATTTATTAGCAATAAGATTGAAATTCCATTTAATTTATTTATAACTGGTACAGTGAATATTGACGAGAGTACATATTCGTTTAGTCCTAAAGTTCTCGATAGAGCAAATGTAATAGAATTTAATGATGTTGACCTACTCGCTTATGGTGGTAAGGAAATTGAGGATACTAGTAGTTTTAGTTTGCAGAAATTTCCTGATTTTACACAGGTCACTGTGCCTGCAAAATTCTATTATGAATTGCTATCTGACGAAATTAAAAGTTTTCTCGTTGATCTGAACGCAATTCTTAAAAATCACAATCTTCATTTTGGATATCGTGTAGCAAATGAAATCGCTTTGTATTTGCATAATACGAAGAAGTTTATTGGAGAAGATTCAACAATACTAATGCAAGCAATTGATTACCAACTTATCCAAAAGGTTTTTCCTAAATTAAATGGTGATTATGCAACGTTAGAGGAACCTCTAAGAGAAGTTATTCTTTTTCTTTCTGGTGATTCAGAAATTTCAAACGTTGAAGCTCAAAAAACAAACTTCCCAAATACGATCAAAAAATTGAAAAATATTTACAGTAAATTATCTAAAACAGGTTATGCAAGTTTCATAGAGTAATATTATGAAAATTTACAAGTTATCAGGAGAAGAAGTAGATTATGAATTGATTGAAAATCAAACGTATAAATTAGATTTTCAGTCTGAAGATTATTCCTTGATATTAAAAGAAATTAATAATGCCAAATTGTCAAATTTTATTGATTGGCAAGAAGGTAACAGATTAGGAAAACTTTGTATCTCAAACTACATTGGCAATATTTATTTCTTTAAAAAAACATACAATGTTAAAAGTGTTAAATTTTTAAAAGAACTATCTGGAGTTGAGCAATTTAAAAAGGTTCTAAATGAAATAGAACAGCTTTCAAAGAATATAATTTTTTCATATAATTCACCTTCATTTATTTTAAGAGAGGTTGATTATAAAAACACAAATCCATCTACACTTTTAATATTTAATTATTTCAAAAAAATAATACTAGATTGGGATTCAACAATTAATCTAGAAACCAGTATTAGTAGAATTTTAAAAAACCCAAACTTTAAATATTCTAAGTTATATGAAAAGGATAAAATAGAAAAGATTAAAAAAATAAACAACAAGACAATTAAGCTTATAGTTAATAAAACTAATGAAGTTACTAAGTTACGTAATCAAGATACTCATCTTTTAAATCTTCCATTAACACAATTTTTATCAAGAAACTCTTCTGAAAGTTATTTTCCAACAAAGAGCTTCATGGAGAAAAATAAACTTAGTTATGACACTCTTGAAAATAGATTTGTAAAGCATTTCGTTAGATACGTGGCAAGTTTTGCTTACAGATTAAATTTTGTGAAAAATTTGCCCGCTTCAGTGCATGATGAAAAAGAACTCATATTAAAAGTTTGTAGGAATATATTAAATAAGTCTTTTTTTAGAGAGATTGGCGAAATGACCGTAGTACCGACAAACTCAACAGTTCTACAAAGTAGAATCGGATATAAAGACATTTTACAACATTACTCAAGAAGCCAATTTGGTATTATGCATATTTTTGAGGAATTTGAAAAAAACGCACTATCAGTTGACTTAAAAAGAATTTCTGATTTATATGAATATTGGGTGTTTTATAAAATTGCTAAGGCTTTTCTTGGAAATGATATAATAGTTGAACAACAAAGTATACTAACAGAAGAAGGAAACTTATCTTATGGAGTTTGTTTTAAAAATGAAACTATATCAGTTTATTATAACTGGACTGAATCAAAAGCAAGACAATCCTCTTACAGCGTATCGTTTCGACCTGATGTAACTGTAGCTATAAAATCGAAAGATGGCTCAATTATGAAACTAATATTTGATGCAAAATATAAAGTTGAGCGCAAAGAGAGGGAAGATAATACTGAAGGACATGTCAAAATTGATGACATCCACAAAATGCATGCTTATGTTGATGCAATTAAAGATACCTTATTTGCGATTGTTGTTTATCCAGGAACAGAATTTTTATTTTACGAAAAGCAACATAATACTTCTATAAAAAGGTCGGTAAATGAAATAGATACATTTATAGGTGTGGGTGCAATACCATTAACTCCGGAAAATATTGAACAAGACATTCAGTTACAGTTACTTGTAAATAGAATTAAAGATTTTTTATTTTAATACAATTATGTAGGTTTAATTCTTGATTAATGTTGTTTTTAGATTTTGTTAATAATTAATGCTAATTGTGAGTAATATGAATGATAAAATAATAAAATGTGTTGTGACAGATTTAGATGATACTATTTGGGATTGGCTCAATATGTGGTACGGCTCGTTCTATCCTTATTTTAAAGAGATTAAAACAAGATATGAAATTGATGACACTATTTTAAAAGCTGATTTTAAAAAATTACATCAAAAATACAATACTACTGAAGTGTCATTTGCATATGATGAACTAACCTCATTAAGCAGTGCGAACAAATTAGATATAATTGCCAAACCAAAAAAGGGAAAAAGCATATACCACAACTACAATTCTAATAAAAAGTCTAAATTAAAACTTTATGATGGAGTTCTAGAAACATTAGTAGAATTAAAATCCAAAGGAGTCCTTATAATTGGCTTTACTGAATCAAATGCTTTTTTTACAAAATATCGGATTAAGCATTTAGGATTAGATGGAATTTTTGACTGTATTTATAGCCCATTAGACACTGGGATTCCACAAAACACCCATCGCGTTTATGATGACGAATTTTGGGAACCTAAATTAACTGAAATAAGATATCTTTCAAAAAGTACAAAAAAGCCTGACAGTGAAATTTTAGGAATAATTCTAAGAGATTTTAAAGTTAAAAATGAAAATGCTATTTATATAGGAGATAAAATTGATAGAGATATTAGAATGGCAATTGATACAGGTGTTACTAGTGTTTATGCAAAATATGGAAGCGAAATTGATAATAAGAAATATCAACTTTTAAAAGAAGTAACCCATTGGACAAGTGAAGATGTAGCCCGAGAAATTGAATTTCAAAACAAACACAAGAATGATGAAATTACACCAGATTATACTCTAAATTACTCTTTTAATGAAATATTATCTCATTTTTCTTTTTCATCTTATCAAGATAAATTAAATATAGATTTACTTCCAACAGTAGTGAGTATTTGGAGTGACACCGTAAAAGTTCAACAACACTTTAATGATATAGGCCTTCGAATTAGAAACTTATCGTTAACTGCATTTACCTTTATTATCGCAACATTAGGATATATAATAAAAGAGAATTTAATTTTTAACGTCGGTAATTATGAAATTAAAGCAGTTTCTCTCATTGCACTTATAGGAGCATTAATCATTTGGTGCTTTTTGTTTATGGATAAAAATTGGTATCATAAGTACTTAGTCGGCGCTAGTATTCAAGCTTCATGTATTGAAAACAAATGGAATAAACTTCTTCCAGAATTGAATTTAAGTACTTCTATTTCAAAACAAAGCACTTATCAATACTATTTCGTTAATTTCAAGTCTTTTAAAAAATTTGGAGTTACATTAAATTCTAATAAAAGATTTAGATTTTTCTATTATCCATTAATTGGAGTACTATTAGTATTTAGTTTTGCTTCTTTTTTTATGGACTCAAATGCAAGTAAGGATAAGGTAAAAGACAAACAAGTAATTTTCCTTTATCCAGTTACGAATGCTTTAAACAAAATAAATGGTTTGCCTCAAAACAAATATTCAAAAGCAAGTACTGAGTCTGCAAAGAAAGGATTAAATAATATTAGCAGAAAAACTAATGATTTAACAAATATAAATAAGGATAAGGATAAACATTAGATATTAACTTTAAAATGTTAGAACTATAAATGCCGTAATGTCACATTTATTTTCCTAGTAAAAATGATATAATTTTCTGTGCAAAATTATATTATACCTATACGTTGCACAATTTGTCCATAGTGGATTTTTGTAAAAACGAAACAAAACTTTGTGCAAAATACACTACTCTAAATTTGCACAAAATATTCAAATTTTATATCTTTGAAAAATAAAATGAGAAGAATAGAACTATGAAGGCAAGATATATTAGAATAAGCTCAGGAACACAATCAGTATTAAGGCAATTGGTAAAGGCCCATCCAGATGAAATGTTGTTTATTGATATATGTTCCGGTTCTATTTCATTTAATGAAAGGCCAGAAGCACGCAAATTAAATTATGAGATAAATTTAGGAAATATTAAATCACTATCTGTTTCAAGTGTTGATCGACTTGGACGTAATAGTTTTGATGTACAATCAACGTTAAATCAAATAAACAAAAAGGGAGTTAATGTATTTATTGATAATCTTGGAATTTGTTCGATTGTTGAGGGAAAGCCAAGTTCAATTTTTAAAATCATAACCGATGTTCTAGCCAACGTGGCGTCAATGGAACGTGAATCTCTACTCGAGCGTCAACGTGAAGGTATAGAGGCAGCTATTCGAAAAAATCCAGATACTTATAAAGGTAGGATGAAAGGGACTACTGATACAGAAGAAGAGGTTCTTGCAAAACACAAGTCATTGGTTAAAATAATACGGGCAAATCCAAAATTATCTTTAAGAGATCTTTCTAAATTATCAGTTGATAAAGATAGGGGATATAAGGCTAGTCCTAATACAGTGAAAAAGGTTAAAGAACTACTTAATATACGAAAAGAGAAAGCGGTTGTTTAAACCGCTTTCTCTTTTTTTAAAGTTATATAGTTCCACCAGCAGGAGTTCCACCAGCAGGAGTTCCACCAGCAGGAGTTCCACCAGCAGGAGTTCCGCCAGTAGAGGTTTTCTTTGCATAAATGGCCGCTTTCTTGCCGGCAACCTCTGTTATATTATCTATATTTGATTTGCTATTATCTGCTTCTTTTTTAGTTGATGCATTACTAAATGCGACGTTTATACCTACTCCAACCCAAAGTTTTTCATTATAAATCCAGTTCATTTTTCGATCATTTTTATTTAAAAAATCACCTCCTAAGAATAGACCCAAATTAGCATTCTTAGCAAATTTAAAAACGGTACCAAAGCTTAACGTTAATGCTGTTGCAGTTCTGTTTTCTGTTGCATCGCTATTATCTTTGGTTAAATTTATACTAGTAACTCCAATTCCAACTGAGGCATCTAGCCAAGATTCTTGAGAATCTCTTGTGCCGATGCCAAAAGCTAAATTAGTGGATAACGAAAGAGCAGCTTCAAAATCACAATTTTTCGCAATTCTTAATTTATATGGTACAGTATACATACCAACGCTGACTCCTTTGTATCTTTGAAACTGTTGTTTTGCATAATAGAAAAACAAATATTTAGGTAATGTTTGTTCAAAGATATCTACTTTGGCCTCTTTTGCTTGCTTAGTATTTACACTTTGAAAAGTAATGTTATCACCTTCCTCTTTGATGATTTCAACAAAATCATTTTTAATAATGGAAACATCTTCAGGAATACCATAGTCACCTTTTTTAAATTCTCTACTTTCAACAATTAAATATCGACCTCCGACAAGAGTTTGTCTATTATTAATCTCTGTCTGGACTTGTGAATAACTTATTAATGTTGTTAAATACATTAATTATATGGGTAAAATTTTTTTCATAGTTTTTGTTTTTAGTTATAAACGAAAATACGAAAGTAAATCCTGTTAAAATCAGGTATAAATACTTGTGTTTAAATAATAATGAGGTTCTTTCTTTTAATAAGAATTAAAAGGGAGTTATCGTGATAAATAAATTTACTTTGAGCTTAAAACGTTCAAAATAGATTGTAAATGTGTTTTTAAAATAAAAAAATGTTGTATAATTGTCTTGAAATGGAAAACACAGGAACACTAATAATTCGTGTCTTAGGTACTTCAAATGGGGAAAAATTGTCTCCTTCAAACTACGATATTAAAGAAATTGTTAACCTTTTAACTAATATCGAAGATGTGCTGTATCCTAATCAAAAACAACGCCCTCTCATAGCATATGAGTTGGGTGAAGGTTCTGTTTTACATAGATTTAAAACTACTTTACAAGCTGTCATTTCATCGACTGCTATTTTCGCAAGTGTTCAGAAGGCACAATCTACGGAGCATTTAGAGCTCCAAACAGCTAAGGCATTGGAGGTTATTCAAAAAATTTCATATCAGAAGAATTATGTATTTGAGATAAGTTCTTCAGAATCTGAAAATGTTATACTAGAGATAAATCCTCAGACAAAATTCATAATTGCTAAAGATTATTTTGTAGAAACAGAGTTGTATGTATATGGTGAATTAACTGATGCAGGAGGAAAAACAAAACCCAACTTACACTTAGATACATTGGATTATGGAGCTTTGACAATACAAGTTTCAAAAGAGGTAATTAAGGAATTAAATGGAAATCCTTTATATCGAAACTTTGGAGCACGTATTAAAACTAAACAGCACGTAAATACTGGAGAAATAGATAAGACTTCAATTGTATTTTTGGAGTTAATTCCATATGATTCCAACCTAGATGAAGAATATCTAAATGACTGTATCAATAAAGCAACTCCTAATTGGTCAGATTTTGATAGTGACACATGGCTTGATGAAATGAGAGGAGGTTATGATGCATAAAGCAGTTTTAATTGATACTTGTTTTTTAATTAAGCTTTTAGATAAAAATAGCGATTTACATCAGAATGCGGTAGATTACTTTCGTTATTTTGTGAAGGAAAAGATAGTAATGAAAATTTCAACTATTTCAATAGCGGAGTACTGTGTGAGAGGTAATCTTGAAGATATTCCAATTAGAAATTTACAAGTGTTAAATTTTAACTTGCCTCACGCAGGTTTGGCAGGATGTTTTGCTGAAACTGTATTTAGACATAAAAGAAACGGAGATATAGGGGCAGAAATAAGAGCAATTATTCCTAATGATACAAAATTATTTGCTCAAGCTTCTTATGAAAATACGATTACTTGTTTTGTTACTTGCGATGGAAAGGCGGAAACGGTATACAATGCAATTAAATCAGAGCATATGGTCAGTTTCGCATTTTGGAATATCAATACGCCTGTTAGTGAGATGGTAGGATTATTGCCTTTTTAGGTTAAGAAGTAATTAATTTAATACTATAGAATTGTTCAATCTTTTGCAAGAACGTTTCCATATCTAAATAAAGGGCTTTTTAATTATTTAGATTCTATATTAAGATTTAATCTTTTATATTACAAAGATACATATATTGTATTAATATATACTGGTTTCAAATATTAAATCGATACACTTCGAGTTATGATACGAAAGGCAATCAGGTTGGCCATAAATCAGTGAAGCTTTTAAAGCTATGGCAAATCTTCCAGATAACAAATCAATCAAAGGAAAAAGTTTCACTTCTATCAGAAGTGAAACTTTTTAATTATTTATGCTTTTGATAGTTTTGCCATTTACCTTTATTTGGAATAGGTGCAAAGCCAAATGTTGCAGATTTTTTTCTTTGTTCTCGAACAGCTTTTGCTAATGTTGCATGTTTTTCGACTACGATGTCAGTCCGGCTTTTACTTATTATTATATAAAACCCGTCAAATAACAGACACTCATTACGCCATATAGGTCTTTCAATACGAATGTGGAGTACACTGCCAGGAATAATTTTTCGAGTATCAATTTTATAGTCTTTAAAATCTATATACTCATTCTCAATATATTTGAGTGTGTCATATAAGTGAATTAATTCTCCCCAACTTTTGTTCTTTGGTTCGCCATATAAAATTGTTAATTTTATATTTTTTTGGACATCACTGGAAAAGTCGATGTAGCTGTTGTTAATATTTTTCGTTAATTTATTCATTGAATAGCGTTATATTGTTAACTATGATTTTGTAGCTAATGATTATTTGATAATTTATGACATGCTCATTTTCGAATTTTAGTCTTAGTGCCAGTATATATTGATTTTTAAACAGGAAATTGACGTACAAGTAAATCTGAAGGAATTTCTTTAACCTTGTCGATCTGTTTAAAGAAAAACGGAATACGTTTCTTCTTGCAGTCATCTCTAATTAATCTAGCCCATTGACAGTTAAAAGGCCTTTTTTTAGAGCCGCTTTCTCCACCATTTATTACCCAATCCACGATATCTAATAAGTTTTCCTCACTATCGTTTTTAACTTTAGCCATCAAATTAACTTCCTCCAATTGAGGTTCGATAGATAAAAACTTTTTTCCGTTCACTTTTGAAAGTTGGAAGGTTAAGTTTTTCGCCGTTTTTTGATCAACTGGTGAAGTGCCAAACATAACATTTGCCGGGGGATTATGTTTCCAACTTTGTGGAATAAACTTATTAATATTGGAAGGTCTTTTAGTTAGCAATAGGAAAATTAGATTTGGTGAATTCGGAACAATTTCATTGAAGAACTTTTCCCTTAATTGACCAGTATGCCTGAATTCACTCTCAGATCTCAGTAGCGGATTTCCCTTATAGTCGACTAATGGCATGGACTTTTCGAAAATATCCATCATGCTGCCGACAAAAACACGATGAGTCTCGCCTGCTTTTTCAGCCTCCTTTTGAAATTTAGCGATCTGTTTCCAAACATCCTTCACTATTCTTCTTGGTTTATCATTCCCCCAAACGTCATTATTCCTCCACTTCGCAATATTCAACGCATAACAATTGTCACATCCCGCATGCACCTTATCGCAGCCCCACCAAAGGTTTGCTGTATGATCGGTCCATTCTATTTTGCTGTTCTTAGCCATAATTTTAATATTTAAGTAATAAGCTTCAGTGCTTTTACACTACCTTATACAAGAAAGTTTTGAAAAAGTTTAATTTATTTTTCAAATTATTGAATTTTTTTATTTCTGGCGAAGAAAAAGAAATGCATAAGATTTGATATTTAATGGTTTAATACTTTTTTTGAAAGCAAAAAATATTAAACTTAAAGCAGTTATTTTATTGTGGCAACTAGATTATTCTATAGTGGTATGTCTAGGTATTCCCACGTGCTAACCTATCGTTTACATTTTTCATTGCACTTCTCGCAACCTCGAAATTGTAACATTATAAAGATACAATCTGTGGAATTGAAGGGAATAGATATTTTATGCGATTAACATTTAAAATTTAGTTATATTTATTCAACGTTAAGAACAATCTAATGAATATTGATTATCAGGACTGTAATATCTTTGAGACAGATTATATTTTCCGAATCCAGACTTTTGAAAACTACCTCGGGATTCCTATTTCCTCGCAGGAGCATTATGCGAATTATAAAGCAGGACTGATACCTAATATCTTTTATGGGCATAATTTGGAGGAAGTCTTGGAACTTTTCCGAAAAGAATTCCGTGAAGTAAAATCAGGACTTGAAAAGTATGAAATGGATAACAACAATGATTTTCCAATGCTGAAATCCTACGTCAACACCGAAAGGGACCTGCGCAAAATTTTGGATGAGAGTCAGCTCCAGGTTTATACAGGGCTACTGGAAAGGTCTTTTGATAATCAAAAGCTGGATCAGAATGCTGCGGCAGTCAGCCGGTTTTTCCTCTCAACGCCGATATTGAAAAGCTATATCTTTCAGATAGAGAAGATATTTGGAAAAGGTATTCTTGACTGATGTGATAACTTGTCGAGCAAGTTTTTATACTATAGAACAGGGTAAAGAAGGGAAACAAGATAGAATATCTCATCACATTGTTAATTTGCCAACAACTTAAAAATATTGTGTTGAGCTGCCAATTGCAGAGAGTTTTCTCAGACCGGCAAAAATGCCTAATATTCCAGATGATTTAAAATAAACCCTTCCAGTTCCTTGTCGATCAGCGGGTCACGCTCGACCGATGTGAGTATCTTACTGAAAAGGACAATCAAATTGTCACTTAAGAACTCATCCAGTGCGTCAAGGCACTTTAGAAATGTAGGCTGAGAGGTTGCCCAGAGGTATTTACTGCTGTCGGCTATGTCAGTCAGGACAACCTGATAACTATTCTGCTGTTCGGAGGTGGCAGTTTTTGTAACTGTAACTTTGAGTTCAAAATCATTATCATGGTCGTTAAATGATCCGGTAAGAAAGTAGGCGGTAGTCATCATTAGTACTTATTAAAATGCATTTTTTCACTTTAAATTACATTAAAACAGTAATTTAAAAAAAGATACTCTGGGCTTTCGCCACCGCTTTTTTCATGTCAATCCCTTTTTTGAGCGATCCTTTAAAAATATCACCTTCAGATCTCATTCGGGCTATTGAATTCTCTATGGTAAAATCTTTCATGGCCAGTCCCTTTTTTACCTCTTCCCAATGTAGGGGCATCGATACAGTTGCTCCGACTTTTGGGCGAAGCGAATAAGGGCAGGCGATTGTGGCACCGGGCCTGTTCTGCAAAAAATCAAGGTACATTTTTCCGTTCCGGTTTTTAATCTGACGCTCCAAACTTGTGAAATCCGGAAGCTGCGAATGCACGATCGATACAATCATCTTTCCGAACATCTGCGACTGGTCGTAGCTGTATTTGGCGCCCAATGGTATGTAAATGTGAATTCCCGTTGAGCCTGATGTCTTGACATAACCGGTAATATCCAATGCGTCAAGTATGTTTTTTACTTCACACGCTGCTTGGATGACCTGCTCAAAAGTATTCTGATCGGGATCAAGGTCTATGACGCAGTAGTCAGGGTTCTCAGGATGCTGCACACGGCTGAACCACGGGTTCATTTCTATACATCCCAGCGAGGCCATATACAAAAGCGTCTTTTCGTCGCCGCCGACAAGGAATTCCTTGCTTTCCCCGTCACTTGTGATGTATGGAAAAGTATCTGCCCAATCGGGCGCTTTTCCTTTGACATCTTTCTGGTAAAAGCTCTTGCCGTGGATGCCGCCGGGAAAGCGGTTCAGCGACAGCGGTCTGTCTTTAAGGTAAGGAAGTATAAATTCAGCCGCCTGATAATAGTAATTGAACATGTCGCGTTTGGTGAAACCGACCTCAGGCCAGTAGATTTTACTTAAATTCGAAAAGGTTATATTAACGCCTTTTATTTTCTTTGTCTGGGTTTCCTCTGACGGGTTCAGCAGTGTCCCGCGCGACGATTTCCCAGGTGCTGTAAGCGGTGAGGACCCTGACTTCTTCTGGCTCTTTTTGCCATCTTTAACGATAGATGAAGCAGAGTCTTCTTTTTCCAGCACAACATCACCTGCATTTTTATCGCATCGCATGCCTTCGAAAGATGGGTGGCGGAAAACGCCGTCTGATGTTATTTCTGCAAAGCTGACCTCGCAGACCAGTACAGGTTTCAGCCAGACTGCCTGCGCATGGGGAGGGTTAGGGCGGAAGCGGGACGGTTTATTGATATCCGGCTCTGATTCAAAAGGAATTGTTTTGGTTATGAGTGGTTTGAACTGGTCCATCATTTCCCTCTGAATTTTATCTGAGAATCCCGTTCCGACTTTTCCGGTATAGACTAGCTTTCCATTCTGGTAGACCCCTAAGAGGAGTGAGCTGAAAAGCTTGGAAGAAGAATCATTTTTGGTATATCCCGCAATAACGACTTCCTGTCTTTTGTTTGCTTTTATTTTAAGCCACTGCTTGTTTCGACTGTCCGGGCTGTACAAGGAATCTTTCCTTTTTGCCATGATGCCCTCAAGTCCCATTTTTGCTGCAGTCTCAAAAAAGTCGATGCCTTCGCTAAAGGTTTGGCTCAGGCGAATCCTGTCGTCGTCTGTCGGCAGAATGTGTTTTAGGATTAGCTGCCGCTGGGAGAGTTCCAGATCCATAAGTTTAATTCCATTGTACCACAGAATGTCAAACACGTACAGGACAAGGTGTCCGTCCGCTTCACTGCGCCAGTTCTGTAGCGCACTGAAATCTGCTTTACCATCCTCTTTTATTACAAGGATTTCCCCATCCAGTACTGCATCGTTTTTCCATTGCTGTAATGCCTGCGTTATGGGATAATATTTGTCGGTAAAAGGTTTGTTGTTCCTTGAGGAAAGTGAAACTTCACCTTTTTTGATATAGGCAATCGAGCGGTAACCGTCCCATTTTACTTCATAGCTCCAAAGCGGATCGTCAAAAGGTTCGTTTACAAGTGTTGCCAGCATCGGCTTTATACCGGCAGGCATGTTTGAGGCAGTACCGGTTTTTAGGAGTGCTTTTAATTCCTGCACGCTATTTGAGATATCTTTCTTCTTTGCCATTTTCATTGTTTTAAATATAATAAATAAAAGGTGCAGGCGCATCTGTGGTAAAATACTGTAGAGCCTGCCCCGCGGATTACGAGACAAAAAATCCCCAGTACATATATTCGAATATGCCGGGGATTTGGATGTGTGATGGGCTTTGCTATTTGGAGCGCAGCACCTGCGCAACAGCGTCTGCAGAACTACCTGCCTGGTCAACGGCTCTTTGCAGTTCTTCCCTGCTGACATTGAACTTATCTGTCCAGTAGGCTACCTCGTGATCCTCATTCATATTGATACGTGACCTGTCCTGTTGGCCTTTTTTATTTAAATCGTCGCTCATGATTTCTTATTTTTGATTTAATAATTTTAAATATCAGCTGTTTGTAGCTGCGCTTCCAGTGCTTCCTGCACCTCCTGAGTTATTGTTCCCGCCATTTTCATTAGGTTCCGGATTTGATCCCTTCTGGTCATCTTCAATATCACCCCAGTCACCGGTATTTTCGTTTGGATCATCTTTACCACCTTGCGCACGTTGATGGTATGGACATTTTTGCAATTCTTCTTCGTTGAAGTTATCTATATTTTCCATGATATTAGTATTTGAAATTATGTACTTTAAAGTTATGCAGATTATGCGAACGCGGCTTACAGGAATATTTTCAGATGTTATTAAATTAACATGCATGACAGCACAGGTCGGACAATGAAAACATTGCTTTTAAATATTAAAATATAATTCTTCTGATATTTTCTTGAAAAGCTATCCAATATTTTGTAAATTAGGATATTGAATAAAAAGAAGAATATCATGGTACAGCATACTCTTGTTTTGTCGACAGCAAAAATTTCACTGCCCGATAGTGTTTCAATTGATTTTGTTTCTGGCCTTATTAACAGGGGACTAACCCAGGTGGAATATTTCGGCTGTGAAATCGATCATCATTGCGATATTGTTAGTGAGGATATGGAAGCAGTGACCAAGGAAATCACGTACATTGACATGCACTTTGATTCCGACACGCCAATCAACTACGAGGAATTTGATCAAACTGATGTATTTAACCTCGCAACAAACCTGCTTGGGGACTGCAGTCCGGAAATACGAAAAGATGAGAAAGACATAACGATCTATTTATAAATAGACTTTGCAACTGTGGGCACGTTTTGTCGATGGTCTATAATGGAGCGAGTCATTGGGCTGTATATTTTTTCTTGTAGCAAGACAGCAGGAGTTGACGAGAGCTGCACTTTCTAAAAAGTACCTATAATATAAGTTAAAGATTATGAGCGACGTATCTGAATCCTTAAAAGAGAATTGTGACTATGGCACAGAAGCTGTTTTAATAGCACCTTACAAACTGCCAGACGACTATACGCTGGAAAAGCTTGCGGAGCACTTCGCCTTAAAGTTGAGGTGCGCGGTTGAGCATGAAAACGGAAAAGTGTCAGGGGAGGGTATAACTCGTGAACTCTATAAAATGCAGCAATCCAGCGGACCGGATTATGTCTTAGTACTGGGAGAATCGGATTTGTCATTTTACAAAGAGTTTGTAGTGATTCAGCCCGCAGGTGAATTCGAGGATTTTTGTATATGGAGGGATGATTTCGAAGAAGGAGGAAGTGCAGTTAAATTTTATGACCAGTATGCATTGGACGATTTGAGGAATCTTGGTATAGATGAGCTATATTGCATCAAAAATAACCTAATACCTAATGATGCATTGTCTGTTTGTTCTCTGTGGCATGATGTTGAGGCACATCTTCTAGACGAAGAGGAATATTTTATTATTCCACTTCTGGTTGATCAACAATAAATCAAATAACTCCTAGAACAATTCGTACTGCATTGGCAGGTCGAGATTTATAGCATTGAGGCTTCCGCTATATGGAAATGCGAATTCGGATATTTTAACGCTCTGATTAAGCCACGCGCACTCATCCTGTTTATTTAGCATAATTGGCATTCTGGCATCATGAATATTTCCTGATTTTATGGATTTGCTATTGTGTACATATTTCATAATATCATTACCTTCCGTTGTAACCATGGTGAAACTGTTTACCGTATGGCCAAAATTTGTATCGGTCCATGAAGTGTAGAGTCCGGCAAAAGTAAAAATATCGTCATCATTTGATACAATCTGATGTTTTTCCTTTGACTTTCCCTGTTTATCATTCCAGTGCCACTCATAGTAACCAGTAGCAATGATTAAACACCTGTTTTGAATAATGTCCTTGTATGAACTCCTGCTGTCCAGAGTTTCAATTCTCGCGTTAAGGGTTTTCCTTCTGGCAAAAGTTGCAGGATCTGCCCATGACGGAAGCAGGCCCCAGTTATGACCCGTTGTTATTACAGCGGGCGAGGTATCGAGTATCACAGGTATGTTTGGAAATTTAAATCCCGTTATAAAATCTGATTGGAGGAAGTTTTCCTCATTGTCCACTTCGGCTTTAAACCTTCCTTTTACTGCCTCGATAGTGGCCATCTGCTGCGTATAATAACACATCTTTCTAGTATTGATTTATAAGTATAACGTTGCCTTTATTAAAGTTAGTGTAAATTTCTATATCATTAAAAAATCCTTTCTAAATAATTTGGAATTTGTTTTAAGAATTCATTTTATGCCTTGGCAGGTTAATTTCATGCTCCTGCGGATAAGGAAGTCTTTCTGTTGTGCTTACGTCTTCCCGGATAAGCTCCTGTGTCCTGTATTGATCCTTGGCATCCATATAGCGCGGATCAGGGATAAAGGGCATTTTTGCCATTTTGTGAATGGTAATAGTGGGGAAGTGATAGTCAATTTCCACTGTGCCAAGCAATAAATAACAGCCGCCTCCCTTAAAGGGATACTCCACAAGGGAATCGGGAAAGTGGGCCGTATCAAAATACGCCCCCTCGTTGTCGATCCAAGTGCCGAAATACATATTTCCCTTTTTTGTCGGGACTTGCTTAGTAGAAATCAGGTAGGCAAGCATCCTTACCTGTCTTTTATGGCAGGAGGGCAGGTCGCGCACTTTTATATCCCCTCGATGTTTGGTCTGCAGCAGGTCAAAAACTGTACAGGAAACAGGGAAGCTTAGAAGCTCAATTTCATCAAAGGCATCTTCAAATATTGACCTTTCGATTGTAGGCAGGTTATACTCTTTTACCGGTTCCTGCAGCAGCATTGGTGCCCTGTTTTCGGGTTTGAAATTGTTTAAAAGCAGGCTGGCAATTACAAGCAGCTGATTTTTGGTTTTGCTGGTAAAGCGGAAAGCGCCGATAAAAATGAGGATCTTTACACTTTCAATACCCATCGGGACTCGGTTTATGAAATCTTCCAGTGATTGATACAAACCGTTTCTTTCCCGTTCAGATTCTATAAACTGTGCCATCTTAGAGTCCAGGTTCATCAGGTGCATAAAGCCCAGATAAATGTCATCCCCATAAAGTGTGGTCTCAAAAGTGCTTTTATTTACACATGGATTATGGATCACGGCACCTGCCATCCTTGCCTCATGGATATATATCTCAAGCCTGTAAAAACCGCCACCGTTGTTTATAACTGCTACCATGAATTCAATTGGGTAGTGAACTTTTAAGTAAAGACTTTGGTAGCTTTCAACCGCGTAAGAAGCTGAGTGCGCCTTACAGAAAGAGTAACCGGCAAAGGACTCGATCTGGCGGTATATTTCCTCGCTGAGCTGTTTCGGGTGGCCCTTTTGCGCGCAGCAGGCAAAGAAATTATCTTTCACTTTCTGAAGTGCCGATTTAGATCTCCCTTTTCCCGACATGGCACGTCTGAGAATGTCACCATCTGCTGCGGGAAGCCCGCCATAGTGAAGCGCGATTTTAATCACGTCTTCCTGATAAACCATGATACCATAAGTCTCGCCAAGCTGCTGCTGAAATACTGGATGGAAGTATTCAAATTTTGAAGGGTGGTTGTGACGGAAAATGTATTCCTTCATCATACCTGACTGTGCCACGCCGGGACGTATAATGGAGGAGGCAGCTACAAGGGTCTTATAATTGTCGCATTTTAATCTTCTCAGCAGTCCACGCATGGCAGGGCTCTCTATGTAGAAGCAGCCGATGGTTTTCCCCTCGGATAGAAATTTATTGGCGGAGGATTCATTTTTAGAGATTGACGTATCACGGATATTGATGCGGATGCCCCTGTTTTTTTCGATCAGTTTCACACTCTCGTCAATATGCCCGATACCGCGCTGACTTAGGATGTCAAATTTCTCAAAGCCGATGTCCTCGGCAACGTGCATATCAAAAAGCGCAATGGGAAAACCCTTCGGTGGCATTTCCAGAGGTGTATAGTTGGTGATTGGCTCTTCGGATATCAGGATGCCGCACGAATGCATACTTCTTTGGTTGGGATATTTCTCGAGCATCATTCCGTACTCCTGCACGAATTTTACAATTGAATTTGACTCATGGAATTTCATGGGATTTTTCGCCAGCATATCGAGTTCTTCCTTAGGAAGACCGAATACTTTTCCAACCTCCCTGAAAATGGAGCGGTACTTGAATTCGACATTTGTCCCACAGAATGCCACATGTTCATAGGTATAACGATTAAAAATATATTCCAGAATGACATCTCGTTCTTTCCAACTCCAGTCGATATCGAAATCCGGAGGGCTCTTACGGTTCTCATTTAAAAAACGCTCAAAATATAAATCAAGTTCGAGTGGACAGATGTCCGTTATACCCAGACAGTAGGCCACAATACTGTTTGCGCCGCTTCCCCTTCCAATATGAAGAAAGCCTTGGCTGTTACTGAAACGGATAATATCCCATGTGATAAGAAAGTAACCACTGAACTCAAGCTGGCTAATTACCTTGAGTTCCTTTTCCATCCGCTCCCTTGCCTTTATATTTTTTGCGCCATAACGCCATACCAGTCCCTGTTTCGCCAATGAGGTCAAGAGGTCTATATCGCTTTTTTTGCTGTTAGTATAGTATTTTTTGTTTTTTGGTGTCTGGAAGTCATAGGTGAAATTACACCCTTCTATAATTTTCTGTGTATTTTCAATGATCTGCGGATATTCTTTATAGAATTCCAGAAGTTCACCAAGCGGCATCATCTTGTCCGAAGTACTGCAGGTATCCCCGGGTTCCAGTCTGGAGAGGATTACATTACGGTCAATAGCACTTAAGATGCGATGCAGATTGAATTCCTTTTTGGTACGGAACGTGACCGGCTGAAGGATGACCATTTCAGCGATGCGTTTTCTCCATTCTGAAAGCACCAGCTTTTGCAACTGGTCGGGACGTATGCCGATGAATTCATTAGGAAGAAGTTTTTCTGGTGCGTTTGCTAAAGGATAGATCACGAAAACATCTGTAAAAGAAGGGGCATGCTCCGGGAGCGGTTTCTTTTCAAAATTGTAACCAGTTAAAAAACGGTTCATTTGTGAGAGTCCCGTCGCATTTTTAGCAAGTCCGATAAAACGCAGCTGAAATTCGCAGCGGAATTCCATCCCGACTATTGGCTTAATACCCGCCTGGTGACATTGTTTTATAAAATCGTAAATTCCCGTTACTGTATTGATATCGGTAAGCGCCATAGCCTTGACCCCGCAGGCTAAAGCCTGAGGCACCAGCTCGTCCAGCGGTATGGTTCCATAGCGCAGGGAGTGATAGGAGTGACAGTTGAGGTACATGGCTTCTCAGGGTTTACGTTTTAAGATTTCATTTTTAGTATTGGGCTTGAAAGATGCTCCTGCACATCGCATTACGGCATCGAAACCATAACGGCTTTTCATGCGGTCCATAGCCTGGTATAGGGCAAGCATTTCTTCAGTATCCTGAAAAAGATCTATCTGATAGGTTCCTCTGACAAGTCCGCTGAAACGTATACCAATTAAGCGAAGACGCATGCGGCGCTGGTAGAGTTTGTCAAAAAGTTCCTGTACGGTTTGCGTCAATATATGATCCGCTGAGGTATAGTGCACCCTGCACTGTTTGGTTTCAGTGTCAAAGTTGGCATACCTGATTTTAACGGTAACCGTTGAGGTCAGCCATTCTTCTGAACGAAGCTGAAAAGCCAGTTTTTCGACCATACCCAAAAGGACCCTGTTTAGTTTAGGGATGTCAATAGTATCTTGCAGGAATGTATGTTCGGTTGAAATGGATTTACGCTCGGTGTAAGGTTCAACCGGATTGTTGTCAATCCCATTTGCCTTTTTCCATAACTCTCCCCCGTTTTTCCCGATCATCTGCTCAAGCACATCCAGAGGCATTTTAGAAAGATTTTCAATGGTTCGGATGCCAATACGCGATAAAAGCTGGAATGTTTTTTCCCCTACCATAGGTATTTTCTGGATTGACAGCGGATTTAAAAAGGACTGCACCACATGTTCAGGAATTTCCAAATTCTGTTTTTGTTTTCCTTCTCCTGTGCCTATCTTGGAAACAGTTTTATTTATTGACAGGGCAAAGGTGAGGGGAAGCCCGGTTTCTTTTATTATTTTTTGCGCAAGCTCATCGGTCCACTTGTAGCTTCCGTAAAATTTATCCATGCCGGTAATGTCAAGATAAAATTCATCGATACTTGCTTTTTCTACCACTGGCGCTTTTTCCTGGATTATCTCGGTAATGTCGTGTGATAATCTTGAATAAAGTTCCATATCACCCTTCATCACTTTGGCTTGGGGGCACAATCGCAATGCCATTTGTATTGGCATGGCCGATCGTACGCCAAAGCGTCTGGCTTCGTAGGAACACGAAGCCACAACGCCGCGTTCTCCTCCGCCAATAATCAGCGGAATGCTATTAAGTCCTGAATTTGAAAGCCTCTCACAGGAAACAAAAAAGGTGTTCATATCTATGTGTACAATTGATCTCTCCATAATCTCGTCCATTTTATACTTGTCAAAATTAGTACAGATTGGAACAATGATTCAAAAATATTTTGTTATTAATAATAACAACTTTAAAAAATCCTTATTTTTCAATAGGTTTGAAAATCTTCAAATAACACCAAAATCGGCTTTATTCAGAATTTACGCTATTCTAAATTCTGATCCTTCTTTTATAATTTAAGAAATGGTAATGTTTTAAATAGGTCCTTATCTAATTGATTTTTTAATATTTAAAAAAATGATTAACTTTAATTATGCACAACCTGTTAAAATACTAATATTTATCATGAACAACCTTAATCGATTCTTAGAAGCGCAGGACAATGTATACCATCAGGCAATGCATGAAATCCAAAATGGAGAGAAGAAGTCGCATTGGATGTGGTTTATTTTTCCTCAGGTAAAAGGGCTGGGTTTTACACAGTACAATATTTTTTTCGGCATTGAAGATCTGAAGGAAGCGCAGTTATATTATGATCATCCTGTTCTTGGAAAAAGACTCATCGAGATTACCTGTGCATTACTTGAAATTGAAAACAAAAGCGCAGTTGAAATTATGGGCAGGCCGGACGAAAGAAAATTGAAATCCAGTATGACTTTATTTAGTCTGCTGCCAAATTCATCACCTTGTTTTGAGCTTGTATTGCAAAAGTTTTATAACGGAGAAGTCGATGAAAAAACCATTCAGATTTTAGCAATAAATTAAGTTTGTTCGTAATTTTTTGTGCATTGACATGGGCTTTACAACTGCCGGATAAAATCTGCAATAAATATAGGCTATTATGATTTTGGATATAAATTAGTACTAAAAAACGAGGTAGAAAATCAATATGAGAGCTAAAAATTAAATATTTTTCGTAATATACTGACTTACAGGTTTTAAAAGTATGCATTCTGCTGTGCTATTCTTATCTTAAAAAAATGAAGTTTTGTTAATGAAAAATGCGTATTACAAAAAAATCCCGTTTTATAGATGATCAAGCCACAAAATATAGTAGTTTTAATATTTACATTTTATTGAAGAGTCAATTAGATTTTCGTACAAACTATTTGGAACCGAAGAATGAATGTATCTATTTAAAACTTTAATTTGCATATATTTATTATTGGATCCGTCAAAAATTGCACTTTTATATCGATGATTAATAATTCAGCAATGTGAGACTTAACTCTAAATATTGTGAGATTAATATAAGAAAAATCAATAGCCCTTCCCGCTTCAATAGGACAATTTATGCGTTTGTAGTTAATCTGTGCAGTAATAGTCACAAGCTCATAAATGAATTCCAACGCGAGCTTTCTGACTAAAGAAGAAGATTCTGAAAGTTAACGCTTCCGTTTAAGTCAGCACTTCTGTCTTAATTAATATATATTTTTCTGAAATTATCTTCCAATTTTCTTTTATAATAACGTGAGTCATCACTTTAATCAAACAAAGTATTACGGACATCCCTGAATCTTCCATTTTGTACTTTTAGTTTTATCGTAAGCCCGTTTGCAGATCATAAATTATATCATTAAAGTTTAGCTCATTAAAATCGTCGTCATTCGTAAAAAGATCCAAATATTGCATATAACGAAAGATTCCCGGAAGGTACTTTTTATGCGCGATTATACTTTCTGGTAAAAATTGATTCATTTTATGAAAATTAGAACCGTCAATTTCAACTCTTTTCACTTTGCAGTTTTTACCTCCGGTATATAATGATTTTATTGTGCTATCAATGGATAAAATATCCCCAATATGATTCGGTAGACCGAGTAAATTATCAAGTAAATTTCCAGTTAGATGTATAGAGTTACCAACATACTTAGGTGAGCCTATTAGAGTCTTCAATTTATTCATATTTAAAAAGCAGCTCTTTTCGACGAGTTCAGGTCCACACTCCATTGACTCTAATTCATTAAGAAAAGCATTGAAATCACCTTTTATATGCATAGGGACACCTCTTAACGCTTTTAAAGAGTTTTCGTTGCATGAGTAACTACCTCCTACTTCGAGCGGTGCGTATTTAAGCGATTTTAACTGGTTGTTGGCACAACTGAAATTACCACCAACAAAATAGGGAGCACCTTCTAATGTTTCTAACTTATTATGACTGCAAATAAAGTCACCATAGACCTTCCCGAACTTTAGAGGCAACTTCCTCAGTAATGTATTGGTAATAATCACATTGCCATTTACATCGATCTTATTATCTCTAAGAGCGAAACTCGAGATGCGTATATTGTATTTTTTTTTAATGTATCCGACCTGTTCTCTTGTAACTATACCTTTGCTCATGGAAGTGTTTTAAGCAAATATAGTCCTCCCTTAAAATATATACCAGTCCACCGGTAAAAAATAAACAAAAATGAACAATTTCTGGTCGTTAAATGTATAATAATCAATTAGAAATCTTTTTCTCTGGATGTTGTCAATTTTTTAAATATGTTAAAAGTAATAACTATATCTAAACTTAATGAGTTGAAAATTGTATAAGTGTAAGGCTAAAACAATCAGAGTGAGAGAGAGAGGGAAAAGACATACTAAACCATATGTCCCCCTTTTATTTGTTCGTCAAAATAACAGTTAATTTCAATGAGGGACATCAATCTTAATATATATATATAATAGTAACTGATTTTTAAAGATACAATAGCTCCCGGCTCACATATAAATATATTAGGTAAAAATGATCTTCAACAAGTACGCAAATTGCAAAAAATTTTCTAATGAGAAAATTACACTGGACCAGCTTTTTATTTCCATACTAGATAATCCGAAGAAGAAGGAAATTCTACATTTGAGATCTTTGGTATACAAATCATCTTATTATAATAAATTGAAACTGAAATTACCAGTAATAACCCCCCATGGAACATTTGCTGATTCAAAAAAAGAAAGTATTGAGAATCTTTCTGGATATCTTTATTTTGACATCGATGGTTTTGCATCGACTGATCAACTTAATGACAGTATACAGAAACTTAATACAGAATTTCCATTGACTATTATTTGTAAAAGTTGCGGTGGAAAAGGTATTGCATTCCTTTTAAAGGTTGACGGAGTTACAAAAGACAACTTTCAAATAATGCATTCTTTTATTCGGCATCAATTTAAAGAGAAAGGATATGATATTGATGACGCAGCTGGAGGATTAATCAGGAAGTGGGTCGTAAGCTACGACCCAGACGTTATTTATAATCGCGATCACGAATATAAAATTGATGAGGCTGAATTTAAAAAGTTTACTGTGGTTCACAAAATCGCGCCGGCCACAAAAATAAAAAGAAGAGATCCAGCGCCCATTTGTGCGAATTCTATTGATCATCCCATACCTTATTTGCAATTATGCACAGAGATCAAAACTGAAACAGAGTATCAAGGCTTAATAGCGGGTGATTTTAGTATTGACGCAATGGAGTACTATAGGATTATCCATCCCCTCCATATCAAAGACGGCACAAAGCATAAAACTTATATCCGAATAATTAATGCGCTATATTACTTAAACGACGAAATTAGTCAACATCAGGTTTTTTCTTATATTTACCATGTCAACAATTTTGCCGAAAACAAAATGTGCCCACTTAAACTAAAATCACTGGTAACAAATATTGGAAATAGAATTGAAAGTACAGGACAAATCTTCATTAAAACTCGAACGAAGATAATACACTTCAGTAAAGAATCGAAATTGTCAAGAAATCAAAAACAAAGTATTGGTGCAAAGGTAAATGGCGCACTTAAATTAAATAAGACAAAGATGTTAATTGAGACAGCAATATCTAAACTTGAAGCATCTAACATCAAAGTAACCAAGAAAAAGATTGCAGAAGAGCTGGGAATTTCTGAAAAAACAGTCCAGAGAAATTGGAAAAAGAAAGTTCAGGAAATATCAGAACTGGATTTTACATTTATCGATAAACCAAAAAATAATAACAATATTTTATCCGAGTTTGATTACGATGAGCAGAACATTTCGTTCGACGATGAAGATGATTTTAATTCTGGCGATTTTGATTTTTGGAACTAATATGTCCAACGCAATTTTATAAGAAATCAAATTGATATATACAAAATATAAATTCGGTTTGTACTTATAGATTACTTAACATTATTGAAATGAAGGGCTTCCCTACTTTTTATACCTAATCCTTCAATAGTGCAGATAATTTGTTAGTGCATGAATTGTTAATAATCTATAGAAAATAAAAAGTCAGTCTCTAAAGACTGACTTTCTAGTTGCATAATTTACCTGGCATCAGTCTCGACGCTCAGTAAAGTATGCCCATATAGCGCTTGCTATTAATGTAATAATGATATACGAAAGAATCTGGCCGTAGATAGTATTTAAATAAAATGCAACAGCTAATAAACCTATTAAGATCGGAACAATTACTTTCCAACGTGGCACTAACTTTCTAACAATAGACATTACTTTCTTTGCGCTTTCTACATCATTGTTATTATTATAGCTTTTACCACTAAGTTGGTTTTGCAGACTTTGGATTGACTTTAATTCATCACTATAGTCCTTGATATGTTTTGGTTTTTTCGCTGTAAAGTTACCATACTCAAAACTTTGATTAGATACATCCTCACTAATCGACTTGGAACTGTTATTTGACTTAGAATTAGAATCCTGACTGGAATTTTTCCATTGTGTTGCGCACCTGTTACTGCAAAAAGAATAACCTAAGATCAAATTCCTACGATACCAAACCGTGTCGTGATCCGACACTTTCTTATTGCACCACTTGCAAATATTCATATTTAAAAGATTTAAAAGGTTATTGTTAGTTTATTTAGTAATTACGTTTGTCCCAATATCAATAATGAAATTAAAATCCCCTTTGAAAAGACACTTTTCAAAAGTGACATTTGATTTTTTCTTGGCAATAATTTCAAAAGTTCGATCAGTATTATTTTCGAATGTGCAATCTTTAAATTTTACCTCTGAATCGTAAAATTCCATCAACACAATCCCAAAAGAATTTAATACCGGGTTATCAATAAACTCATACTGTTCAATTGTGTAAATAAAATTTAGACTAGAATATGTAATATCATTATTATCCGAGTGAAAAAATAGAGTTGAATTAAATTTCCATTTAGGATTTGAGTTTAATTCCTTGGGATCGAGATAAATATTATAACTGCTATTATCTCCATTTACATTGAGTTTCACATCTTTTAAGTGACGAAACAGATGGCAATGATTTACACTGCCATTTATAGCTATTGAAGCCTCTTTAAGATCTTTATTTTGTATTTCTGTAATAGCATCAAAAAAACTATTAGTGTCGCCGACAAGATACTCTTTCATTACAATGTTGTAATATAGATTTTTTCACTAGTACTTGTTCCCAGACTATTTGTAGCAGATCCGACTATGTAATATTTGCTTTTTGACGATAACCCGGAAATTTCAAATGTCACTGGTGCGTAAATGTTGCTATTGCTCCATCCACTACCACTAACTAATTTTCCGACATTATTACCGTCCATATCAAAGCATTTTGCATTAATCGCTGTGATATTATCACTTCCTTGTTTTAGCACCTTTACAGTAATATAAACAGTGTTTTTACTTGCGCTGACTGAAGCTTCAACCGTAGGTTTGTCACCACCGATCGTCTTTACCCAAATTTGCTGTCCATAACTAGTACCAGCTGCACTCGTCGCATATGCTCGAACATAATACTGAGTAAATGGTTTTAAGCTTTTTAAATTAGAGGTAAAAGAACCTGCACCATTTCCGTCTTTAGTTCTGTCATAAGTTATAGTAGGGTTAGGAGCAGTATCCCAGCAGACACCCCTTTCTGTTACTGGATTACTTCCTTCCTGTAAGACTACACCACCTGAGACAGCAGTATTTTCAAGTATTGATGTAGCGACCGTTGTTGAAACCGTTGGAAGTACGAAAGATGTTGTTTTAAACGAAACAACTTCTCCTAATGCTGTTCCTGCAAGATTACTTGCAAATGCACGTACATAGTAGATTGTATTAGGTTCCAAATCTGTAACCGAATTAGAGAATTCAAAATTTTCGTTGCTTTCAATTTTTTGATCTTTATACTCAGGTTTAGAGTTTGTTTTGCTGAAATAGAATCCTTTAGATAATAGCTTGGAAGAATCATCATTTTCAATCTTTCCATTGAATACAGCACTATTTTGCGTAACCGAGGAAACTTCCAAAGTGCTTACAGTGGGAACGCTAATGTTTTTGGTCGTAAATGTAATTTCGTTCCCATAAATAGTTTTCGAATTTGTTGTAATGAAAGGTCTTGCATAGAATTTGGTATTGTACGGCAGATTTTCAAATTTAGCTGTATACAATCCCAAAACATTCCCTTGCTCTTGATGCTTTGTGTCATTAATCGTTGGATTAGTTTGCGTGCCGATACAAATGCCGCGAAACAAAACATTTTCGTTTCCATTCGAATTTAAATCAGCACTTACGACCGCGGAAGTTTCAGTAATATTGGTAATTTCAGTTATTTCGTTATCAATGGTTACTTTTTCGGCATCTCGTTCATTGTTTGAACAGCTAACGCTCATTTGTAAAAGACTGCTGAACAATATAACACATAGTGAAATTAGAAAGTTGCTAGTATTTTTTCTCATATTAAATTAGATTTTTGGTTTTACAATTTTAGGTTTCGCTAACAAATATATTTAAAAAAATTCTATTTTATAGTGTACTATTTACAGGAGTACCATACAAAGGACAAAAACTTGAGATTTGTGTATGGAAAACTCAAGAAAAAAAGATAGTATTCAAGAATTAGACGCTATTGCTATTCGACTAAAAGAATTAAGGAAGGCAAAGGGATATACCAATTACGAGCATATTGCATACGCCTTAGAAATGAGTCGCTCGGCATACTGGCGACTTGAATCTGGAGCGAATTTTGAATTAAAAACACTGATAAAAATCTGCAGATTGTTGGATGTAAGTCTACAAGAATTTTTTACAGGAATTGATATTCCTAATTCAAAGCAGATTTCTTGACCAACATTAGTAAAAATAATAAGCGTGATGCTTTATACGCTAAATACAACAAAATAGCTTGACCTGAAAAAGAACGATGCTCTTCTACACGGCCATTTATTACAAGAAAGCTCAATAATTTGTCAGTTTTGAAATCGTTAATTCTTTACTCCTTAATCGCTTCACTTGCCGTTTTTCCCTTACAAGAATAATTTACTAAAGGCAGTATAGAAAGTTAATTAACTTTCTATAAAATTTTATTTCGAGATATTGTAAATAAATTAAATAGAATTATCTATAAATATTTACCACCCACTTTGCCACTGCAAGTAATGTTGCGCTTGTTGGCGGCGGCAGTTACCCACAGCCGGGAGAAATTTCGATGGCACATAATGGGGTCTTGTTTTTAGATGAATTGCCAGAATTTAAACGAGATGTTTTAGAGGTAATGCGTCAGCCTTTGGAAGACCGAGAAGTTACGATTTCGCGTGCCAAGTTTACTATTACGTATCCTTCATCGTTTATGCTTGTGGCCAGTATGAACCCAAGTCCGAGCGGATTTTTTAATGATCCGAGTGTGCCTAATACTTCTTCGCCACACGAAATGCAGCGTTATATGAGTAAAATTTCAGGTCCATTATTAGACCGAATAGACATTCATATTGAAGTTACACCAGTTCCCTTTGAGAAATTGGCAGATGAACGAAAAGCAGAAAGCAGTGTAGAGATTCGTAAACGCGTAACCGCAGCAAGAGAAATACAAACCAAGCGATTTGAATCTGTTGAAAATGTTCATTACAATGCACAAATGAGCAGTAAATTGATTAGAGAATATTGTGTTTTAGACGAACCCTCAAAAGAATTACTGAAAACGGCAATGGAAAGACTAAATCTTTCGGCGCGAGCTTACGACAGGATTCTAAAAGTCTCCAGAACAATTGCCGATTTAGATAATGCACCCAATATAGTTTCATCGCATATTGCAGAAGCAATTCAATATAGAAGTTTAGATCGAGAAGGGTGGCTGGGATAAGTTAGTATAGTCCTGATAAATAATATCAGGACTATATTTTTTAAAGTATCAATCTTCGTATTTTGTAATATTCCAGAAACGCATTTTTCTTCTGGTAACAAAACCAAGTTTTTCATATAAGTTGATTGCACCAATATTACTCTCAACAACATGTAAAAAAGGAGTTTTGTTTTCTGTAAAAATTTGGTTTACAACATATGCAGTCAATTGTTTGGCATATCCTTTTCCAGTATAATCGGGATGTGTGATAATAGCGCTGACTTCTGTAAAATCATTCATTTTCATTCGTTCACCTGCGACAGCAACTAATTTTTGATCTACAAAGATTCCGTAATAATTTCCCAGTGAAGTTGTTTTTGGTTTAAAAATACCCTGGTTGCACTAAATTGACCAAATCCAATAATTCGTGCTTATAATCATCCGTCAGTTTGATGATTTCATTGTCGATTTTTAGTTGAATTTTTTCATGAATAATCATTTGAAGACAAACCAATTCTTTAGCAATTTTTAAAGAACTTGAAATTGTGCGATTTCTAAAGTATGTTCTTTTTTGACGCTTTCAAGCTTCTTATCAAATAAGCTTTGAATCCTTCCCTGAATAATTCGTGTAATGATTAAAGTAATCAATGTTGAAATAATCGAATAGCTTAAGATGTTAGTAAATATGTTGTTCATTTTACTGGTCTTTACTTACAAATATATGCATTATCACTTAGTTTTTAGTGAAAAAAAATGATTGTAAATTTGTTTAAAGGTGACTAAAAAAATAAAGTTGAAAGTTTTATTTTATGTATTTACGGTTTTCTGTAATCTTTTATTTATTAAAATTTTTAAATTAGCAAACTAATTAAACGATATTAAATGAGAAAAATTACACTCCTTCTCAAAAGCTTTACGCTTTTGTGCTTTCTTTTACTCCTTTCAAATTGTGGTATAAATGAAATTGAAGATAATTCGACTGCTAGCGCAGTAAATGAAGTGAAAAATTGGTATGGTTTACACAAAAATGAACTTAATTCACCAATCTTTGAATATATAGACGCACTAGAATGGGAAAATGCTATAATTTCAGATGGTGCAGATGGTGTTGTAATTGAAGTTCCATTTACTTTACAAAGCCAATTGCAATCTTCAAATGAAAAAGCTAGTTTATTTAACGACCATCACCGATTGATGTTCTTAAAAAATGACCAAAATAAGTTTCGTGTTTTTTATGTTCAGATTTTTACAGATTCTAAGCAATCAAATGTTGATAATAATAACTTCAATTATTATAATATTAACGAAAATTTTGATGGAAAAGTTTTTTTACAAGACTTGTCTAATGGTGTGAATACTCAATTGCAATTTAAAGATGGAAATAAAGTTTTACCTTCGCAAACTGCAAAAATGCGTGAAGAAGCAATAACTTGTGTTTGGATTGGATGGTGGAAGGAAGATGGTTTTCATCCGATTCAATTGTTGTATTGTGAAGGTGGAGGACCAACAGGAGAAGAAGACATTCCTCCAAGCTATGGCGGCGGGGGCGGCGCTGGTTCAAATCCTGGAGCAAGTACTCCAGTTAAACCACAAATTATTGATAATCTTACTGGTAAGGCAAAATGTCTAAATAGTTTATTGAGTAGTAATGGAAACAATTTTGTCCAAAATATATTTAATCAATTTGCAGGGAATTCAGAATTTAATATTCAAATTGTTTCACTTCCGAATGTTTATTCATCAACCACTCAAGAAGTAAATGGGACTACAAGTTTTGATAAGGTGAATAGACTTATAACGATAGAAATAAGTACAAATAGATTGGATGGATTGGCAGCTTTAGAATCTGCTAGGATTATCTTGCACGAATACATACACGCAGATATTTATCGAAAGTTAAATACGACAAATTCTAATGATATTGATGCGAGTAATTTTAAACAAGTTTTTGAAACTTACGAAAATCAGCATAATGCAATGGCTCAGGTCTATCTTAGTAGTATGAAAGATGCTTTAAAAGCATTTCATAAAACAGTTTTAAGTGCTGATTATAACAATTATACTAATTATTATGGAGAAGAGCCAAGCGACGCTTTCTATGAGGCTATGGCTTGGGGAGGTTTAAAGGATAGTAATGTAAAAGCTTGGACGGATTTGCCTGAAGACAAAAAAACTTCGATTAATTCGTTAGCAAGTAGAGTGCCTATTTTAGGTAAAACAGTTTCTTGTCCATAAAAAGTGCAAAATAATTGTACTTTTATATTATGTACCAAAATTCAATTACCTATTTTTAAAATCGAGTTATGAAAAAATATATATATTTATATGCGGCATTCTTATTTGGATTCAGTTTATATGCTCAAGAAAAATCGAATGGCACATTTTTTTTTAAATTAGATGATTCATACATTGTCGAATCCAAAACTAGCCCAAATAAGTTTTTATTAAAAGACAAAAATGAAGATGAAGTATTTTATTTTAAAGGAGTCGAAATTGTAAATGACTTAAAACCTAAAGAAGTGCTGTGTCTTAAAGATTTTGTAAGAACTTCAAAATACTACAATAAAAACAAAAAGAACAAATTGAATAACTCTGAATTGGTAAACTTTTTTAGTAACTCTACGGTTTATCTAGTTAAAAGAAAAAATGATAAAACAGAGTTTATTAAAGTGAATCCAATTGTTGAAATTTATGATTAGATTGTCTGTTTAAAATTTCAAACCTCGAAATTACTTTTCGAGGTTTTTTATTTATGCTAGTTTAAGTTTGCTTACTTCTTTGAATTTGTTCATTATTTTTCAATATGTTGCTGTATTTGATCTGGTCTTATTTCTTGTTCCGGCTTATGGTAACTGTTTCTATTTGTAGTTATAACTATAACTCCTGCTTCGCCGTAATTTCCATAAATTTTTAAGCCAGCTTGCTTTTCGAAGGTAATAATTTTTTTGATTTCAATTTTAGAAAGTACTAGTTTTTCTTTTTCTAAATCCTGATAACGATGAGGAATTCCATCAACAACTACTATTGGATGAGGCGTAATTTTGCCGGCATTAGCAAGATCCGAAATAGAATCTGAAAGATAGAATTTATCTTTGCCTTCATCCGAAAGCTCATATCTGTTTTGAGAAAAAGCGGTAACTGAAACGAATAAAAAAAGTAAACTCAAGAATTTCATTATTTGTCTGTTTAAGTGGTCACAAGATAGTTTATGTTTTCAAATCGAAAATACAAAAAAATCCTGCATACGCAGGATTAAATATAATTGCACAACCAAAATTGCTCATGCTTGTTTAGCAAAAATCTCATCCAAACCTTCCATTGCAATAGTAAAGCCTTCTTTAAAGCCCATTTGAATGATTGCTTCCAAATCAGAAAGTTTTTCGTGTTTGATTACTATATCAACAAAAGTATGATCTCCTTCTTCCGAAAAAGTCACATCCCAATTTGAGCGTGGAAAATCTGTGTTCAAATTTCCTTCACTATCGCTAAAAGCATCCTTATATTTAAAATTAGTTTTTGGACTAATAGAAGTAAAATCTGCAATTGCCCAATGTTCTTCACCTTCGGGACCAACCATTGCATATAATCTTCTTCCGCCTTCTTTAAAATCCATGCTTTTTGTGCGTGATTTCCAAGGAGCAGGCGCCCACCATTGATCTAAAATAGCAGCTTCTGTCCAAGCAGACCATACATTTGACAACGGGGCATTAAACTCACGTTTTACATTTACGGTATTATTTTCCTTATTTACAGTAAAATTCATTAATAGATTCGATTTCATTTTCTTTAGATTTTAAATTCATTAATAGTTATTTTGTAGAAAGATTTTATTTTTTTGCTTTCAGAATTTTTTCTAATCCTTGCAGTGCGCTTGTAAAGCCTTCTTTGAATCCCATTTCAATTATTTTTTCTAATTCTTCTAAACTGCCGCGCTTAATAGCAATATCCACAATTGTAGAATCGCCATTTTCAGAGAAATTAATGTCCCAGTAAGAACTGCCTAAATCAGAATTAGGAACCCCTTCTGCATCGCAGAAAGTAGATGAGTGTTTAAAATTTGTTTTAGGAGAAATTGAAGTATATTCAAAAACAGCCCAGCGTTCTTCTCCTTCTGGACTTACCATGGCGTATAATCTTTTGCCGCCTTCTCTAAACTCCATAAACTTTGTTTTAGATTTAAATGGAGCCGGCGCCCACCACAAATCTAAAATTGCGGCATCTGTCCAAGCAGACCAAACGTTTGATAATGAAGCATTAAATTCGCGTTTTACATTGACAGTTTTATTTTCCTTGTCTACAGAAAAATTCATTAAGAGATTAGATTTCATTTTCTTTAGATTTTAAATTCATTAATACCTGATCCAATTGATCAAAACGCTGTTCCCAAATCTTTTTGAATTGCTCCAGCCAGTGATCTATTTCTTTCATTTTATCTATTTTAAGTTGATAGTAAATTTCTCTTCCTAATTTTTTTTCTTCCAATAAATCACATTCATTCAATATTTTGATGTGTTTAGAAACGGCTTGTCTTGTAGTTTGAAACTGTTCTGCGATAGCATTTGGGGTTAATGCAGTCGAAGAAATCAAAACTAAAATTGCTCTACGTGTCGGATCGGCAATAGCCTGAAAAATATCTCGTTTCATTTTTTTTATATTTGCGCAACTAATTAGTTGCAAATATACGCAACTTTTTGGTTGCGCAATAAAAAAAACAATATTTTTTATTGATTAATTTTGAAAACAAAAAAAGGCGCATTAAAAAAGCGCCTTTTATGTATTTTAATATGAGGTAATTATCTTCTAAATTTATTGCGAACAATAATATCTTTTAGCTTAGCTTTCAGGTCTTCACCTGTATCAAAAACCATTTGTTCGTTATTAGGAAACGGAACTGGTCGTTTTGCAAAATAAGTTTGATAATTGTCTTCACAAGCATTTCGATCCCCTTTATATTTCGAATAAATATTCTCAAAAACAAATTCGCTGCTTATTGGAAACGTTTGCACCAGCTGATTCGATTTTAAATCCACATAATCGATTTTTGCCGTTACCTGACACGATTTAAATTGTCTAAATTCATAAACTGTAGCACGAAGAATTTTATAATTATCTACTTTTATTTCTCTGCCCAAACTATCTTTTACAGGTCTTCCGCGGTTGTCCAAAAGCGTTTTTACACCATCTTTTATCTGTCTCTCTTTGCTAAATTCTTTTTCTTTAATTTGTTCTGGAGAAATATATATATCCCTAAAATTAATAATCAAACTATAATCATAGTTCACATTTTTTTGTCTTGCACTATGATAAACTGTCCATTTATCATTTAATCCGTAAGTTTTAAAATCCAGCAAATCATCCTGAAGCATCTTAGGAATTACCATATTGGTTTCGTTTTTTGCATAAACATCCACAAAATCGGTTCCTTTAAAAAGTGCATCATCCATTAATTTTTTGGTATTTTTATACCCAGGATTAATACTTTCCAAATACGAAAAATCATCATACGCTTTTCTAAAATCCATTTTGTTATTCGATTTCAGAAGTGCAGAAGCATTCTCATACAAATATTTCGAAAGTGCATTTTTACTGTTCACAATCTCATTTGAATAATTGTCAAATGCAAAATTCGCATTTCTGCCTTGCTTTATTAATTTCAAAGGCAAAATCGGACTAATTTTTTCCTGACGGCTATTCAGCTGTAAATAAGTATTATAAATACGCTCTGCATTGGCAGGATTTGCATCTTTCGACAGTATTTCCAGATCACGCAGATCTCGGTCTTTCGCTTTTGCAAAAGCCTCTTCGAGTAAATACACATAATCTTGTTTTCCTTTCGAATCCTTATTAGTTCTCAATGCTTCAAGAGCGCGGTCAATAGCACCATCATAATTTCCGTCGCTTATCAATGCCTGAGTCGTTTTTACGCCGCAGGAAGAAAGAGCCAAAAAGAATATAAAAAATAGTAAAGTAGTTTTTTGCATAGTATTTCTTTTGAAGGTGTAAATATATCTTTTTTAACTTTCAACAACTATGCCTTTTTTTGATTTATTTTTAGAAGCAGAAATACAGGTTTTCACAAGAACTTTTAGTCCCGCTTTCACCTTTATCTCTCCATTTCATTACGAGGATATCGGCTCTATCGGGGCTAGAATAGAACATTTTGTTTTCATAAAATCCTTTTTAAATTCGATTATTCGATTACTTTTTTATACTCAAAAGTACCAATTTGTGGAGTTGTAATAATTCTTTTCTGAGTATCAAAGTAGTCAATACTAAATTTTACAGGCATTAAGATTGCAATAATAGTAAGCTCTTTATTGTCTTTAGACAACTTCCATTTCGCTTTGTGCGATTCGTCGCCAACCAAACTTTCAAAATCACCATTTTCTTTAAAAACCTGAAAAACCTGATCGGTTTTATAATATTCCTGAATATTTTTGTCCTTACCGTTTTTGGTCCATTTTACCAATTGCCATTTTCCAATAAGCTCTTTAGAAGTCTGTGCACTTGTCGATAAACCAATTAAAAGAACAAAAGCTAAAATTAATTTTCTCATTTTAAATAGATTAGGATTGAAGAATAAATTTAGTGAATTTCCGAATTATATAAAATCCTTTAATCCTCCCAATTTTCAATCAAATTATCTTTCCATAATTTTTGGGCAAATTCTTTAAAAACTTTTGGACCTTTTTTGAAATTTTCATCCAATTTATATTCACCGCCAATAAATTGTTTTTCGCCGTTGTCGAGAACTCCAACTTGAACTCTGCTTTCGCCGCGCACCGCATATTTTGTGCTTCCTTCATACATAATAATTTTCATGTCACACGGACTCACATCACCGTGGCAGGTTGTTTTGTACATCATCCAAGTTTCAGCGATTCCGTTATTGTTTAAATCAGTTACTTGAAAAGTATCTTTTACAAACGAAGCCACAATATCAACTGGGCAGTCTGCAATAAAATCGTAAACTTTCCAAGTTTGTTTTACTTCATTTCCAGAAATTATAAAATGATAAGCAAACAATTCAGCATCAGAACTGTCTTCAAATTCATGCTCGAATTTTTTGTTGATATGATATCCTGTTTCGGTAGTAATAACAATATTATCGCCCAATTTGTCTTTCCATCGAACGGCATTTTTTACAAAACCTTCATATTTAATAGAAGATGGAAATTGTGTTGAATCGATTTTTTGTACGTTTAAAATAAAGTTTTCGTTTTCAGTTTTATTTAATTCTTGGTTTGTCGATTCTTTTGTTTCTGCTTTCTTCTCATCTTTACAACTTGAAAAGAAAATAAAACCCACTAACAAAATGGCAATTTTTTTCATGGATAGTTTTTGGCTTTTAAATATTTTAATTTGTTAATAGTTTTTTGATCAATACAATTTGTCCTAAATGATAATAACTATGTTCCAGCATAGCTTCGATATTTCTTTTGTAAGTTCCGTATTTTTCATCAACAAAAGCATGATCTAATTTTTCGTCAGGGATTTGCTCAACCAGCGAAGCGAATTCTTCAGCTTCATTCCAAAATTTAATTAAAAAGTTTTCCCATTCTTGCTGTGAATGAATAGGAGGAAAGTCGAAGCTGAATTTATCTTTTATATCCAGCGTTCCGCCTTTAAAAACATTATTTATTCCGTTAATGTAATAATGAATGTGCTGCGCTAAAAGTGCGATCGTATTTAAATTTTGAAATGGAGTAACTGCAATTTCCCAATTTAGATTCTGTAGTTGGTCTTTGTAATTTGTGTTGGCAATCCAAGTTCCGTTTAAAATGACTTCTCTAAAACGATTCGCTATTTCTGTATTGTTTTTCATAATCAAAATAGTTTAGAAGTTAATTTATTACAATTTTATTCCTGCTGAATCCAGTTGTATTTTCCGTTATCTAGATAAATAATCCCGCCTCCGCAGCTTTCTTCGGCGTGAATAAAGATTCCATCATTTGGCAATTTTATTTTATCTTCTTCTTTTACTTCTTCGTCGGCCATAATTTCGCCGTCGTCATTTATATTATTCCAGTAAATTTCACCTTTCGGTGCTTTTTCAAATATTCCAGCCCAATCAATTTCGTCAAAACCTTGATCTAAAATTGTATTTCCCAGACCGAAATAATCTGTTCTTTTCCCGTTTCCGTAAGTAATTTTTATCCCACTTTTGTTGTTGTTTGTACTTCTTACAATTTCTACGGTTTCATTTTTTCCATCTCCATCGAGATCGCAGAAAATTTGGTTCGTTTTATGTTTTTTTGAAATTACGATAGTGTCTGTTTTTTCGGTTTCAGATTCAGGAATACTCTGTACACTATCTTTTTGTACAACTGGAAAAGTTTCGGTTTTGATTTCCTTTTTACAAGACACAGCAATTAAAGAAAGGAGAATTAAAATTCTGGTTTTCATATTAGAATTTTTGGCTTGGAATTTTAAAATGCTAATATAAAAAAATACCTACGAAATTCTACAATTTATCATGTCATAAAGACGTATCACTTAAATATATTTCAGCCACCAATGATTATTTTCAGTCTTATATTTTCCGAACCATTGACAAGGTTTATAAAGTAGCGCAACAACAAAAATCCAGATACAATAAATTGCCCAAAGAGGTAAACCACTTTCAACGCTTTTAGGTCTGCCAAAAGTTCCCGAAGCAAATTCCAATTGGGACCAATTAAAACCTTGTGCCAAAAGCATAAAAAGTGTTAGAATATGAATGACATAAAAGTGAACAACGAAATAAAATAAGGGCACTTTTCCGTAAACCATAGTTGCTTTTTTAACCGTATTATGAAATTGTTCTGCAAAAGCGAGCAGTAAAAACATAATGCCTAAAGTAACCAAACAGAATAGGAGAGAAGGCGGATATTTGGTTACATTCATAAATGATAAAAAGGTGAAAGTTGAGTCTTTTTGTGTAGTCCATAAAGCGGGATCACCATAAATATTTACCAATCGAATTACCGTAAATAAAGCTAAAGCACTCAAACCGATTTTTAAGAATAGTTTTTTTCTTTGTCCTTGTGCCAGTTCAAAGAATTTTCCTGCTGCAAAACCAACGAGCATAATTCCAAGCCACGGAATTGGCGGATAACCCATAATAAATGCTTTTCCTGCAAATGGAAAAACCGCTGGTCCAAAGAGGGGAGTTAAGATGGTTTTTAAAACTGAATTTTCTGCAAATGGAATAATTGGCAGGAGATTATGGAAAAAGATAATTACAAGTCCCACAATACCTAAAGTTTGAGAACGGACTTTTAATAATAAACTCAAAACGACAAACCCAAAGCCTATTGCGGCTATGACTTCAAATAAAAGGGTATGAAAACCAATATCGAAAAACAATCCAAAATTGACAACTGTAAATTCAAGCAGGATTAACCAAAAACCTCTTTTCAATAAAAGCTGTCTGGTTTCGGCAGCATTGTTTTTGTTTTGAAGCGAAAGATAGACCGAAGTTCCCGCCAAGAAAACAAAAATAGGCGCGCACAAATGTGTAATCCAGCGTGTACAAAACAACAAAGGAGAAGTCGTTGCCAAATCGGTTGGGCTTTGTGTAATCGAATCGACATGCATTAAATCCCGAACATGGTCAAGAGCCATAATAATCATTACAATTCCGCGTACAATGTCTATCGAAGGTTGTCGTTTCATGTTTTTGATTTTTAAATACTTAAGGGTAAAACTATGAATTATTTTTTAAGTTTTATAATCAATATTTTGACTTTAAAATTATTAAATGATAAAGTAAAATGAATTGCCTCCAGCTTTAGCGGGAGGTCACCTATAGCAAAAAAAAATGGCTTTAGCCAAAATAAAATTTATTCATTTGGTTAAAGCCTATTCTAGTCTAACTATATGAACCTCAAGCTAAAGCTGGAGGCAATTGAAAGATTATTGCTTTCTAATTTTTATCTGATACACAATCTCCCAAAAAATAATAGAAAGAACCGCATTAGCAAAAATGGCCGTTTTAACCTGATATGGATCGTAATTTACAAGCAGATGCAGATTGGTAAACTGTAGAGCTAGGAACATAGCTAAAGCCGCAATCCCGACAGCGCAAAGTACGTTAAGCAAAGGTTTCCATTTTAGGGCAAAAAAAGCATAGATGAGATTTAAAACTCCAAAACCAACTCCTAAAACTACAAACGGATCGCCTTTTATTTTTTCGTTTAACGACAGTAAGAAAGGTGTCGAAGTCAGATATAAAAAGAATAAGATGGAGTAAAGAAGAATTCGTATTTGTGGTTTCATTTTGTGTTTTTTTATCCAGCAAAATTAAGCATTTAAAATGAAGCTGTGATTAGGATTTATTGTAAAAGAGCTTCGATCTTAGTTTCAGACTTTTCTTTTAACGGACTATCTGCCTGCAAACTCCAAATAATTAGAAATTTTCCTTTTGCCAGATATTCTTCTGGATGTTCAGCTGTTGGTTCGCCTGCTTTTCCCCAAAGCAAACCTTGCAAAAATCGATCGCCTTTGAAAACGTGATCAAATTCAAAATACATAATAGAACCGCGGTCTGCTTTGCTTTTAAAACTTTGAATGGCTTTACTTTTTACAGTTCCAACAATATTGCTGTAGGTTTCAATATCATTATAAAAATTGCAGGCTTGCGGCGTAATACAAATATTTCCGTCACTTACCATATAACCGCCTTTTGGAATTTCTTTTGGTTTTAGTTTTAAATCAGCAAGGGTTTGGCTGAATAAATTAGTTGTAAGTAGTAGGAGTAGGGTTGATAGGGTAATTGTAAGTTTCATTGATTTTTGGGGATTGATTTGGGAAGGCTAAAATAATATTTTTTATTTGAGTTTATTGAGTTTGATGTGTAGAGAAAAATCTGTGTCAAGCTATTTAATTTCCTTTAGACATTCTTGATAAATTTTTTCACGCCATTTTTTAAAAAGTTCAATTAAATCGAAAAATAGCTTTTCGGATGGATTTTCTGGCTGCGGTTTTTTAAGTAAAATTCCGATTCCAACATTATGAGATACACCGCCATGATTAATAACAAAATGCTGAGTGCTCATATCATCCATACTCATATCTGCGTAATAATATTTTAATGTTAAAGGATCAAGATTCATTAATTCAGAAATTATATTTTTAATCTCTAAAGGGACTTCGCATCCAAATTGCTTTTCATATCTGGTGCTATCGCGATTCCATGTGCGAAAATCAATATCAACTTTGCATTCGAAAATTAGATCAATATAGATTCCTACTCCCAATGATCTTTCAGACCAGCCATCAAAATGGTCATAAGAAAGAACGTAATCGTGATTTAATTTGAAATTTCCTGTAGAATCTACTTTACGAATATCGATTTGTTTGAAGTTCATTGTTATTTAAATTCTCAGTTTCTTTTTTATTGAATGTTTCGGTTATTAAATGTAGAATTGGATTCATGTTTTTTTGTTTATAAAAAAAGCACAGAGTAAAGTGTTACTTGTGCTTTTTAGAATTTATATTTTAGAAAATTATTTACCTTTTAATAATTTTTCTAAATACTCAACTTTGTCTTTTTCAGCCTGGACCAAACGTTCGTAAAGTTCTATAACTTTATCAAGCGGATTGAAATTACAAATATTATTATGACCAAAATTGCTGTTTGAAACGGAATCATTAAATGTATTAAAATAATTAAATACATTTTCTTCAGAAAAACTTTCAATTGCTTCTACTGTAACGCCTAGCGCTTCTGCAATTTTCGTAAGTTTTGTTTCGTCGATAGTTTCGCTTCCTTCAATACCAGAAATCGCCTGTTGATTTGTGCCAATTGCCTGCGCAAGTGCTTCCTGCTTCATACCTCGAAGTTCTCTGATTCGGCTTATGTTTCTGCCAATATGTTTTGGTTTTAGTGTTGTGCTCATATTTCAAAGGTATTTAATTTTTTATTTATTTGAATGAAATAAAAATATGTTTTTTCTGATAACGACTAATATTTGTGGAGCGATTTAATTTCTTGCGTAAATAAAATTTAATTGTATTCTTCTTCAATTCTTTCTTTATTACCTGCACTATTTAAAACTTTTTTTATTTGCAATTCAATTGAATCATTTAATTTTTGTGAAAAATTTACTTCTGATGAATCTAAACCTAAATCAAAAAATTCTTGATTTTCAATTTTTGATAAGTAATCAATAAACTCTTTTACTCTTTTTATCCGTAGTTTAATTCTCGACATAAACTCTCTTTCGTAATAAAGTTTAAGCTCTTTTCCTGCAGATTTTACAAATGAATTATTTAAGCTCTCATCGTATATTCCTGTGTCAAAACTTATTAAGTCTATATATGCAAAATTAAATGCTAAATATTCAAAAATATAATTTCCTAAAGCTGTAATTTTAATTTGATTTACATCTTCGGAAAATTTTTCTAATCTATTATTCGCTTCTATTAAACCTTTTTCTAGATATAAATCTAGATGTGCTATACAATCTTCTTTCGAATCATATTTAACATCAAAATTATGAATAAGAAATTTTGCATCAATAAAGCCATTTGAAATGTTGTCACCAGCTTTATTATGTAGATAACTCATAATTCGTAATCCAGTAAAATGAGAGCTATTAGTGTCATTTCTAAGTTGATATAGATTTGGTATTCTGCTATGACGCTCATCATAAAAAAACCTATCTGGAATCATCATTGGTTTAACTACTTGATGAACTTGGAATACCCAGTCTGGATGTGGTGCCATTTCATTAATATTTGTATAACCCGATGTTAAAAAACCTTTGAAAAATTCTAAAGCTTGTCTCACGTCACCATGTGTGGCATATCTCAGAAAATAACTTAAAGGTGATGTTTTTCTAATAAGTTGTGTTTTACATATATTTAAAAATGCAACTAAAGTCTTTAATTCTTTGGTATCTTTTATTGCGAATTCAGAATCAATATCAATAGTAAAATTAATTTTGTTTAATATATAATTTATTCTTTTAATTATTACTTCAGTAATAACCGGAGAAGAAAGATGAAACCCAGGGCTCTGATATGCATCCAATACACCTCGTGAACTTGCTTCAGCATATCTTTCTTCTCGCATTGAAACAATTGCTAAACAACTTAATTTGTCTGATATTTCACTTGCTGTTAAAAAACAAACATCTTGCAGTTCAGGCGGTAATTGATCCATATTATCAATAAAAATAACTAATGCTTTATTTTTATCTTTCCATTTTAAGCTAATCTTTTCGCATATTAACTTTGTATTCTTTAAGTTTTTAGAGATAAATTCTCTTACTAATTTGTGATATTCATTATCTGTTTCATCTAATTCAGCAAGCATTTGTTTTTTATAAACATTAAATTCATCCGAAAATAAATCTAATACTTCTTCACGAGTTCCATTTCTTAAATTTAATGTGTCAATACTTTCTAGTAATTTTTGCCAAATTTCTTCACTTAACTGTTCTTTTGTTTGGGCTGCATATAGTAGTGTAATTAATCCAACTTGGGAATGCATCTTAATTTCAATTGGTTGTGTATGATATAAGAAACGTTTAATAAAAGTTGATTTGCCAGCGCCTCTCCCGCCAAAGAGAATCATTACATTGTTTAATTTTTCTTTTTTTATTATTTCAGCGATTCGTATTCCGAAAGCTCCTCCCTTTTTATCATCAGAAAAATCTCGAAATCCAAGATTTTTAAAGTAAGGAGTCAAAGAGTCGTGTAGAAAACCTTGCATATCTTTTTGAAGAGAATCATATAGTCCTTTGTTTGTTACATAACAAGAATCCATAAAATCTTTGTCTGATTCGGGTATCGGTCCTAAATATTTTAATGAAATTGATTTTAATGCTCCGGCATATGTGTTACTATTTACAGGGGTATTATATGCTACAATATTATTTTTTGGATAAAAAATTTCAGAATATGTTTTTTTTGTGACCCCAATATTCGTGTTCAATGAATCAGAAGTATTTACAGCTTGATATCCAATAAGATTTATTGCGGTTGTAAAATTCTTTTCAAAATAATTAAGATCCTTAATGACATACGCAGGTAATTTTTTCCAAGGTTTTAATTTTGAATGAATTCTAAAAATTATCCATACTTTACCATTACAAATTGCAGCAAAATTACATAATAAGTCTTCGGCATATTCTTTTACTTGTAAAATAGCGTCTTTTATAGCAACGTCAGTTAAAAGTTTTTCAATTGTAATTTTTTGAAAAGATTCTTTGCTATTAGCGGACAATGGTAATTCAAAATATACTTCATTTTTTTTGCTTTCTATTATAATTAATGGGCGATCATTTTTGTCTTTTAAAACATAATCAGCTCTGTTGCCATTAATATACTTTTCCGTTGTAATTGTTTCTTTTGGCCATTTTAGTATGTCCACAAGTAACGTGTCAATTATTTGAAATCTCGTATCTGCTTCATTTAAATCAGCTTCTTGAAATTTCTGTTGTAGTTGATTCAAAATTTCTAGTTCTGTCATATAGTTTTTGGTTAGATAATAATTAGTGGTTGCTTCTTTGGTTTTTGCTAAAATAATTATTTTTTTTTTACAATATTAACATGATTTTTCTTTTTTTTTAATAAAAAACATTTTCTGCTTGAACATTGTTCTTTGATTTTATGGTTTTTATGGACTATTTAGATCAAGTAAAAAATAAATTTAATTTAGGTAAATTAAAAATTATAAAATATCCTTTGAGTTGTTAATTTTTTACTGACAATATTGGCAAAAAAAATCCCGCTTCAATTAAGAAACGGGACTTCGTAGATATTCTCTTTTTTTTTATTTTAAACTGTTGCAGCAATTTCTTCTGGCAACGGAATTTGATTTTTAAGTAAATCTTCGAAAGTTTCGGCTTGGCGAATCAAGATTCCTTGTCCGTTCATCCAAAGAACTTCGGCTGGTTTGTATCTTGAATTGTAGTTCGAAGACATTGAGAAACAATAAGCTCCAGCGTTTCTGAACGCTAAAATGTCTCCTTCTGTGATTTCTGAAATTCTGCGGTTGTTGGCAAAAGTATCCGTTTCGCAAATGTATCCTACAACTGAGTAAAAACGCTCTTTTCCTTTCGGATTTGAGATGTTTTCAATATGGTGTGAAGATCCGTATAACATTGGGCGAATTAAGTGGTTGAAACCACTATCAACTCCAGCGAAAACCGTTGACGTTGTTTGTTTTACTACGTTTACTTTTACTAGGAAATGACCTGCTTCGCTCACCAAGAATTTTCCTGGTTCGAAAATCAAAGTTAAATCTCTGCCATATTCTGCACAGAAAGCATTGAATCTTTTAGATAATTTTTTACCTAATTCTTCGATATCTGTTTCGATATCGTCTTTTTTGTAAGGAACTTTGAATCCGCTTCCGAAATCTAAGAATTCTAGATCTTTGAAGTTTTTCGCTGTATCGAACAAAATTTCAGCAGCATACAAGAATACTTCGATATCTAAAATATCAGATCCTGTGTGCATGTGAATTCCAACAATACTCATTTTTGTGTTCTCCACAATTCGTAAGATATGAGGAATTTGGTGAACAGAGATTCCGAATTTACTGTCGATATGGCCAACAGAAATGTTAGCATTTCCACCCGCCATTACGTGCGGATTGATACGAATACATACCGGAATCTGCGGATATTTTGTTCCGAATTGCTCCAGAATAGATAAGTTATCAATATTGATTTGAACACCCATCGCGGCAACTTCTTCGATTTCTTCTAGAGAAACTCCGTTTGGTGTAAAGAAAATTTTGTCAGGATCATAGCCAGCATGAAGTCCCAATAAAACTTCTTGAATTGATACAGTATCTAAACCAGACCCCATGTTCTTTAATAACTGAAGAATCGCAACGTTTGACAATGCCTTCATGGCATAATTAACTCTTAAGTTTTCTACCTTAGAGAAAGCTTTAGTTAACCTATTGTACTGAGATTGGATTTTTTCGGCATCATAAACATATAATGGACTTCCAAATTGGTCTGCTAACTGCAGTAAATCTTTTGCTTGCATTTTTAAATCATTTTGGGCAAAGTTATTACACTTTTATCTACTGACAAATAATTTGTAGAAAAATAACAAATTATAACAAATTGTTTGTTTTTAAACAAAAAGTTGGTTGTTTTGGATTTTTATAACCTTTACGATACTAAGGTTCTGAGATATAAAGATAATAAGTTTTTTTGCAATGAATTCACGAATTTGACTAATTCTTAAATGCTGCTGAGAATTTTTTGCCACAGATTTTACTGATTAGCACAGATTATTTTTAAGAATTAAGTTAAATTGAAAAAAAATAAATTAGTGGAAATTAGTGTAATTCGCTGCAAACAAAAAAACATTTAATCCATGTTATCTGTGGCAAAAAAAAAAACAAAACCCCTGAATATAAATTCAAGGGTTTGTAAGTAGTTATGTTGTTTATAGGAATAAAGATTAAATAAAATGCAAGGAAAAAACTTAGCATCTTAGAACCTCAGAACCTTAAAATTAAAGACTCGGTAAATCTCCTTTTCCTTTAGTAGGCAGGTTAGTAGATCCCATAAGGAATAAATCTACCTCTCTTGCTGCTTCGCGACCTTCTGAAATAGCCCACACGATTAATGATTGTCCTCTTCTCATATCACCAGCAGTGAAAATGTGAGGTATGTTTGTCTGATAGTTATGCGCTTTGTAATTGCTTCTTGCATCAGTTTCAATTCCTAACTGCTCGCTTAACGTTTTCTCTGGACCTGTAAATCCAAGAGCCAATAACGCTAAATCGCAAGGCCAGATTTTTTCAGAACCTTCTTTTTCGATTAATTCAGGTCTTTGTCCTGGAGTCATTTTCCATTGTACTTCAACGGTTTTTAGTCCAGTTAATTCTCCTTTATCATTAGAAATAAATTCTTTAGTATTGATTAGCCAGTTTCTGTCACAGCCTTCTTCGTGAGAAGAAGATGTTTTTAACTGCAACGGCCAGAAAGGCCAAGGAGTTGACTCGCTTCTTCCAACTGGAGGCTTTGGTAAAATCTCAAAGTTAGTCACCGATTTAGCTCCGTGTCTGTTTGAAGTTCCAATACAGTCAGAACCAGTATCTCCACCACCAATAACGATTACATCTTTTCCAGTTGCTTTAATTTGGTCTGGAATAGATTCTCCATATAAAACTTTAGTCTGCTGCGTTAAGAAATCCATTGCCTGAACAACGCCTTTGCTTTCGATTCCTTTAGTTGGCAAGCTTCTTCTTTCTGTTGCTCCTCCGCATAAAACGATAGAATCGAATTGGTTTAATTCTTCAACACTGAAATTTACACCAACATTTACGTTAGTTTTGAAAGTGATTCCTTCTGCTTCAAGAATTACTACACGTCTGTCGATAATTTCTTTTTCTAATTTGAAATTCGGAATCCCGTAACGTAGTAAACCTCCAATAGCATTGTCTCTTTCAAAAACTGTAACGGTGTGACCCGCTCTGTTTAATTGCTGTGCAGCTGCTAATCCTGCAGGTCCAGAACCAATAACGGCAACTGTTTTACCAGTTCTTGTTTTTGGAGCTTGTGGTTTTATCCATCCTTCAGCAAAACCTCTTTCAACAATGTTTTTCTCGATGTTTTCGATAGATACAGGATCTTTAATAATACCTAATACACATGCTTTTTCGCATGGAGCAGGGCATAAGCGTCCTGTAAATTCTGGAAAGTTATTAGTAGACTGTAAAATCTCTAATGCACTTTGCCATTCTTCCTGATGCACCATATCGTTGAAGTCCGGAATTAAATTTCCTAATGGACAACCGCTGTGGCAAAAAGGAATACCACAATCCATACATCTTGAACCTTGTTCTTTTATTTTATCTTTTGCTAACGGAATAGTAAATTCGTTGTAGTTAGAAACACGTTCTGCTACTGCTAAATTACTTTCGTCGGCTCTATTATATTCTTTAAATCCGCCTATTTTACCCATGACATTTTAAATTAAATTCCAATTTCTTTAAATTCCAAATTCCAATCCTTCGACTTCGCTCAGGAAGACATTTTCATTGGCATTGACATTGCCATTGGAATTTGGAATTTTATTTTTTGAAATTGATTTTTATCCAGCTATTAATTCTTCTATTTTTTTCTCTTCTGCAATTCTTTGTAATGCTTTTTTGTAATCAGTTGGCATTACTTTTACGAAGTGTTTTTGTTCATTTTCCCAGTCTGCTAAAATTCTTTTTGCTAATGGACTGCTTGTGTACAATGAATGATTTTTGATCAATCGTCTTAGTTTGGTAACGTCCTCTTCTTCCATCGGGTCGAATGCAACCATTTCCATGTTACATACTGTCGAATCGAATTTCTTATTTGGATCGTAAACATAAGCAACACCACCGCTCATACCAGCTGCGAAGTTTCTTCCTGTTTTTCCTAAAACTACCACTGTACCACCGGTCATGTATTCGCATCCGTGATCTCCAATTCCTTCAACAACTGCTGTTGCTCCAGAATTTCTCACACAAAAACGCTCACCGGCCATTCCATTAATATAAGCCTCTCCGGTAATAGCTCCGTAAAGGGCAACGTTTCCAATAATGATGTTATCTTCAGGTTTGAAGGTTGCAGTAGGAGGTACTTTTACAATTAGTTTTCCTCCAGAAAGACCTTTTCCTAAGTAATCATTACAGTTTCCGTGAATTTTAAACGACAATCCGTTTGTTGCAAAAGCACCAAAACTTTGTCCGGCAGAACCTTCAAAATCAACTAAAATAGTGTCTTCAGGTAAACCTTGTGCGCCATATATTTTTGAGATTTCGTTACTCAAAATCGCACCTACAGAACGGTCTGTATTTTTAATTTTAAAGGTTACTCTTGTTTTCTCTTTTCTATAGATTGACGGAATTGCTTCTTTGATGATGTCAAAATCCAATACGTTTTCAAGTTGGTGATCTTGAGTAGTTGTATTATGATTTGGCTCTGTTTTGGCTTTTTCCGGTTTGTATAGAATTGTAGACAAGTCTAAACCATTTGCTTTATAATGTTTAATGGCTTTGTTCACATTTAATTTTTGTGACTGTCCTACCATTTCTTTTAAAGTTCTGAAACCTAACTGCGCCATGATTTCTCTCAGTTCTTCAGCAATAAAATACATGAAGTTGATTACGTGCTCTGGAGTTCCTTTGAAATTTTTTCTTAATTCTGGATCCTGAGTTGCAATACCAACTGGACAAGTATTTAAGTGACAAGCTCTCATCATGATACATCCAGAAGCAACAAGAGGTGCAGTTGCAAAACCAAATTCTTCTGCTCCTAATAATGCAGCGATAGCAACGTCACGACCAGTTTTCAACTGTCCGTCACATTCTAAAACGACACGGCTTCTTAAATCATTTAAGATCAAAGTTTGTTGTGCTTCAGCTAAACCAAGTTCCCAAGGAATACCTGTGTGCTGTAAAGATGTTAATGGAGCAGCTCCAGTTCCTCCGTCATAACCAGAAATTAAGATAACGTCAGCTTTTGCTTTCGCAACACCGGCAGCAATAGTTCCAACTCCAACCTCAGAAACTAATTTTACGTTTACACGCGCTTCACGATTGGCATTTTTCAAGTCGTAAATCAATTGAGATAAATCCTCAATAGAATAAATATCGTGGTGAGGAGGAGGCGAAATCAAACCTACATAAGGTGTAGAGTTTCTTGTCTCAGCAATCCAAGGCACCACTTTTTCTCCAGGAAGCTGACCACCTTCACCAGGTTTCGCTCCCTGAGCCATTTTAATCTGGATTTCTTTAGCGTTTGTTAAATAGTTGATTGAAACACCAAAACGTCCCGAAGCAACTTGTTTAATTGCAGAGTTTCTAGAATCTCCGTTAATTTCTTTTTGGAAACGTCTTGGATCTTCTCCACCTTCTCCAGAATTACTTTTACCACCGATTCTGTTCATGGCAATTGCTAAATTCTCATGCGCTTCTTGACTGATAGAACCGTAAGACATTGCTCCGGTTTTGAATTTCTTAACAATTTCTGTCCAAGGTTCTACCTCGTCAATAGAAATTGGATCTAAATTGTTGAATTCAAATAAACCTCTTATAGTCATTAAGTTTGAGCTTTGCTCGTTAACGGCATTAGAGTATTCTTTATAACTTTCTGGGCTATTTAAACGAACCGCTTGTTGTAATTTAGAAATAGTGGTTGGGTTAAACATGTGTTTTTCACCACCGCGTCTCCATCTGTAAATACCTCCAATTTCAAGAGAAAGCAAGTTTGCAATTTTTGAATTTGGGAAAGCTTTTTGGAAACGTTTTTTAACCTCTTTTTCAACTTCCATTAAACCAATTCCTTCAATTCTAGATGGAGTATAAGGGAAATATTTTGATGTAAATGTTTTGTTTAAACCTAAAATCTCGAAAATTTGGGCAGCTCTGTACGAATGTAATGTAGAGATACCAATTTTGTTCATGATTTTTACGATACCTTTTGCAATTGCTTTATTGTAATTTACAATTGCATAATCAGCTTTTACACCTGTAATAAATCCTTGAGCAACTTGATCATAAATGATTTCGTTTACCATGTATGGATTGATCGCGCTTGCACCGTATCCAAACAATAAAGCAAAATGATGAGGTTCGCGAGGCTCTGCAGATTCGATAATGATTCCGAATTTAGAACGAACCTGTAAAATGTTCAAAGAGTGATGAATGTATGAACAAGCCAATAACATAGGAATTGGAGCTAATTCTTCGCTTACACCTCTATCTGATAAAATAATGATATTACATCCTTCAGAAACAGCTTTGTAAGTTGCCTGAACACATTTTTCTAGCGCACGCTCTAAACCGTTAACTCCTTTTTCTATTTTGTATAAAGTAGAGATAGTAGCCGATTTGAAATCTGGGTGATCAATGTTTCTGATTTTATCCAAATCCTCGTTAGAAATAACTGGATTTTGGATTTTTAGTTTTTTACACTGCTTAGATTCAATTTCAAAAATATTGAAATCGCCGCCCACTGCTAAACTGATATCCGTAATAATTTCTTCACGAATACCATCCAAAGGCGGATTAGTAACCTGAGCAAATAATTGTTTGAAATAGTTATACAACAATTGAGGCTGGTCTGACAATACTGCCAAAGGCGTATCGTTACCCATGGAACTGATTGCTTCAGCTCCCTGGCCTCCCATTGGGTTGATGATTGTTTTTAAATCTTCAATAGTATAACCAAATAACTTTTGTCTAGTTACGAAATCTAATTTTTCAACAGGAGTTGGGTTATTTGTGTATGGAATTTTAGCTAAAGGCAATAAGTTAGCATCTAACCATTCTTGGTAAGGACGTTTTGTTACAATTGCTTTTTTAACTTCTTCGTCTTCAATAATACGACCTTCGTTCATATCAACCAAGAACATTTTTCCTGGCTCTAAACGACCGTGCTGAATTACATCTTCTGGATCGATATCTAGTACACCAATTTCAGATGACATAATTACGAATCCGCTTTTTGTTAAAGTATAACGAGAAGGACGCAGACCATTTCTGTCTAACAAGGCACCAATAACGTTACCATCTGTAAACGGAATAGAAGCAGGACCATCCCAAGGCTCCATAATACAAGCGTTGAACTCGTAAAATGCTCTTTTTTCTGGAGACATTGTCTGATGTTTCTCCCAAGCTTCTGGAACAACCATCATCATTGCCTCAGGAAGAGAACGGCCAGTCATTAATAAAAGTTCAACCACCATATCCATAGAAGCAGAATCTGATTTTCCTTCTAAGATAATTGGGAATAATTTTTTGATATCATCGCCAAAAACAGCACTCTGCATAAGCTCTTCACGAGCACGCATACGGCTAACGTTTCCACGAAGTGTGTTGATCTCACCATTATGACACATGTATCTAAACGGTTGAGCTAAGTCCCAAGAAGGGAATGTATTTGTAGAGAAACGCTGGTGTACAAGTGCTAAACGAGTCACCAAGTCTGGATCTTTCAAATCTATATAATAACGGCTGATGTCTTCCGGCATCAATAGACCTTTATATATTATAGTAGTTGTCGATAAACTAGTAAAATAAAACATGTGGCTTTCTGAGGTTTTAGATCCTCTTACGGCATGTTCAGCAATTTTTCTAGCTGCAAAAAGTTTTGCATTAAATTCTTGTTCAGTTAAGTTTTGTCCGTTTTTAGAAACGAAAACTTGTTTAACTGTTGGTTCTTTTTCTGCGGCGATTTGCCCTAAATTTTCAACGTCAACAGGTACATCTCTCCAACCTAAGATCTTTAAGTTTTGATCTTTAATAGTTGCTTCAAATGCATTAATACAAAAAGAAACCTGGTTTTTGCTTTTTGGTAAAAAAACCATTCCTACTGCATACTCACGCGCTTCTGGGATTTCAAAGTCACAAACTTTCTTAAAAAAATCATGAGGGATGTCGAATAAAATTCCGGCCCCGTCACCAGTTCGTCCATCAGAACTAACTGCACCACGATGTTCCAATTTAATTAAGATGTCTAATGCTTTGTGAATGATGTCATTTGACTTAATACCATTCAAATTACAAATAAATCCTGCACCACAATTGTCGTGTTCAAATTCAGGCAGATAAAGCCCTTGTTCTTTAACTCTCATTCTTGATATTTTTTCTACAAAAATAAAGATTTCGTTAAACATAATGTATTGAAATTATGTATTCGCTTTCATTTTTATAGTAATATTAGAAAAAGGGTTCTTAAATGATAATATTATTATATAAACGATTGCGAATTATCAAAATCATAATTGACAATAAAATATATTAAGAAAAATCGTCTCTAAGGTATTGAATTCAGTGAAGTTTTTGTTAAATATCAAACGTTTTAGCGGTTTTGTGTTAACATTAACAAAGTGTTTCGTTAACTATTTGTTTGCTTTCAAAAAGTTTCAACGTTTAATACCTATGGGTAACATTTATTTAATTGAAAAAGATTTTACTATTAAGTTGTATTTTGTTACTTTTGTCGCACTTTTATTCTGAAATAAATTCAGAACCAGACAAATTCTATATTATGAACATACACGAATATCAAGGAAAAGAAATTTTAGCGAGTTACGGAGTACGCGTACAACGCGGAATTGTGGCTAACAATGCGGTTGAAGCTGTAGCTGCTGCAAAACAATTAACTGCCGAAACTGGTACAGGATGGCATGTAATAAAAGCGCAAATTCACGCAGGTGGTCGTGGAAAAGGTGGTGGAGTTAAGCTGGCAAAAAACTTACAACAAGTTGAAGAGTTAGCAGAACAAATCATCGGAATGCAATTGATCACGCCTCAGACTCCGCCTGAAGGTAAAAAAGTAAACAAAATATTAGTTGCAGAAGATGTTTACTATCCAGGTGAAAGCGAAACTTCTGAATTTTATGTTTCTGTTTTATTGAATAGAGGTACAGGACGCAACATGATTATGTATTCTACTGAAGGTGGAATGGATATCGAAGAAGTTGCTGAGCATACTCCACACTTAATCTTTACTGAAGAAATTGATCCATCTGTTGGATTACAAGGTTTCCAAGCTAGAAGAGTTGCTTTCAACTTAGGTCTTTCTGGAAATGCTTTCAAAGAAATGGTGAAATTCATCGATGCGTTATACAATGCTTACATTGGTTCTGATGCTTCTATGTTTGAAATCAACCCAGTTTTAAAAACTTCTGATAACAAAATCTTAGCTGTTGATGCTAAAGTAAATATCGACGATAACGCTTTATACAGACAACCTAAATATGCTGAAATGAGAGATATCCGTGAGGAGAATCCAATTGAAGTTGAAGCTAAAGAAGTTGGTCTAAACTATGTTGACCTTGACGGTACTGTAGGATGCATGGTAAACGGAGCTGGTCTTGCAATGGCAACTATGGACTTAATTAAATACGCTGGTTTTGAGCCTGCTAACTTCCTTGACGTTGGTGGAACTGCTGATGCTAAACGTGTTGAAACAGCTTTCAGAATTATCTTGAAAGATCCAAACGTAAAAGCTATTTTGATTAACATCTTTGGAGGTATCGTTCGTTGTGACCGTGTTGCTCAAGGTGTTGTTGATGCTTACAAAAACATGGGAGACGCTATCAATGTGCCAATTATCGTTCGTTTGCAAGGAACAAATGCTGAAATTGCAAAAGAATTAATTGACAACTCTGGTATGCCAATCTTATCTGCAGTTCAATTCCAAGAAGCTGCTGACCAAGTTAAAGCTGCACTTTCTTAATCAAATAAGAAATCAATTTATATAGAAAATCCCTTCGATATTCGGAGGGATTTTTTTTGTGGGCAATTTAACCGCAAAGAGCGCAAAGTTTTTTATTTATAGGATTTAATATAACCGCAAAGTTCGCAAAGCTTTATCAATAAAAACTTTGCGAACTTAGCGTAAATCCTTGTGCCCTTTGCTGTTAAACTTTAACAGTTATTAATTATTTTTTATTCTTACCGTTTTTGAAAACTACTTTTTCTACAACAACTGGTTTTCCATTTCCTTTTGGGAATGCTTTCTTTTTAGGTTTTCCAACTGATGAACCTGACTTTGAAGAACTTTGATCGCCTCTGTATTTTTCTGAATCTTTTGGAGCTGCTTTAAATTCTGGTCTTTCTTTAGACGTTTCCTTCTTCGGAATTTCAGCCTTATGTTTCGCCAAAACGTCATTTGGGTTTTTAGGGTTTTCTTTCGTTCCTCTTAAATGAATTACCAATCCGTTTAAGAAATTACGCAAAACCTGATCGCCGCATTCCATGTAATTTGGGTGATCTTCTGCTCTAAAAAAAGCACCTAATTCTGATTTTGTAATTCTAAAATCTACCAATTCTAAAATTTCAACTATTTGGTCATCACGGAGCATCAAAGCCACGCGAAGTTTTTTAAGTATATCGTTATTCGTCATAATTTTTGTTTCAGGTTTTTTTGTTTCAAGTTTAGGATTTAAGTTTTTCCAATCTTTACTCCAAGTTAAACTCATTATTTATTTTTTGCAAAGGTAGTTTTTTTAAATGATTAAAATTGAGAATTAAATTCATTTAAAATACTAACCAATTTGTCCAAATCTTCTTTAAGATGATTGGCTGTAACTACAATACGATTGAGAGGTTCGGCATCTTTTGTGTATTTAAAACTGGCAATAATTATCTTTTCCTGTTTTAATTTTTCTACTAGATCATTTGATAGAAGATAAATTAAAGGATAGCTTTTATCAAATTTAATATTGATGTTTTCGTTTAATATCGAATCTAAGTAACTTAAGTTATCTCTAAGTTTTTGATGCTGCTTAGCATAAATTTCGGAAGCATCAGAAATACTCTGAACAAAAGAAGGATTCATTCCTGCTGCACTTGTAAAAACTTCCATTTCTTTTATTTGGTTGATAGTGGCAGCATCGGCCGCAATAACACCTCCGGTTAAACCAAAAGCTTTCCCCAAAGAAGAAACCATGATTTTTCTTTTAATTGGATATTGAATTGAATTGAAAATTCCTGAGCCATTTTTTCCAATAATTCCGAAAGAATGGGATTCATCAACAATTAGTGTGATTTCTTTATGATCGGGGATTTCTTTCAAGAAAGAGAAATCAACAGGTTTTGTTTCAAAAGAAGGAACTCCATCCGTTAGAATCGTTATTTTTTCAGATTTCGGATTCAGTAATCGATCATTTAATTTACCATTTTCAAATAAGGAAAGACTGTTTTCGATTCTAATTGCGGCATGTGTATCATTAAAATGAAAGAAACAATCCGTTTGTTTTTTCATTAAATCTATGACCAATTTTCCAGCCAGCATTCCTGAGGAAACCGTAACAGCATTTTCTGATCCAATATGCGATGCTAGAAACTTTTCACCGCTATCATAAGCACTTAATTTGACATTGGCAGTTCTGGAGCTTCCATATGTAGTTCCCCAAGTGCGAATGTTGTGGATTACTAAATCTTGAAATTCTTTGTTTGTTGGTAAACCTAAATAGGCAGTTCCGCCAAAATACAAATATTGCTTTTGGTCAATTTGAATAATTCGATCTGGAAATTGTTCGACTTTCATTTTTATAAAAGTGTAACTCCAGTTCCGTTAAGATCAGAATAACTTACAACACCGTCTTTTATAGTGACGCCGGTTGCAATATCTTCAGCCAATAGAAGTGCGCCATCCATATCCACATAATCCAATTGAGGCAGTAAATGTGCGATTGCAGAAATTCCAACAGTAGATTCGGTCATGCAGCCTACCATGGTTTTTAATCCCAATTTTTTAGCTTCTTCGATCATGCGTTTTCCAGGAGTTAGGCCGCCGCATTTTACCAATTTAACGTTCACGCCATGAAAATGATTGAAGCACTTTGCAACATCTTCTTCAATAATACAACTTTCGTCTGCAATTACAGGAAGAACAGAATGTTTAAAAACTTCTTTATGTCCTTCCCAATTATCAGCTTTCATGGGCTGTTCTAGAAATTCGACCCCTAGTTTTTTTAATTCAACCGCATTGTTGATTGTTTCCTCAACTCCCCAGCCGCAGTTGGCATCAATTCTAAAAACGGCATTGGTATGTTTTCGTAGTTCTTTTACAATTTCAATATCTTCTTTTGTTCCGAGTTTAATTTTATAAATAGGCCAAGGAAGTTCCTGCATTTTTGAAACCATTTTGTCGATAGAAGCAATTCCGATAGTATAATCTGTCATCGGGTTTCTTTCGGTTGTGTAGTTCCATAATTCGTATAACTTTTTACCTTTTTTTCGGGCATATAAATCATTATAAGCCAAATCTAAAGCGCATAAAGCAAACATGTCATCTTTTAAATATGGATGGATTTTTGCCCAAAATACCTCCGGAGTTTCATTTTCTGTACTTTCAATAATGCTTCTAATTTTTTCTAAATCCTGCATCATCATCGGAACCGTTGTATTGTAATACGGATTTGAAGTTGCTTCTCCAAAACCAGAAAGACCGTCGCTTTGTAATTCAACAATTAGCGAAGGCTGAAAATCAATTGATTCTCTTGAAATCGTGAAAGTATGTTTTAGTTTGAGATTGTATTCTCTTAAAATTAATTTCATTTTTATAAAAGTATTTTTTTATTAATAACCCAGCCAAATTAAAGCTTCAGCAAAATGATCGCGCCAAAGTTTTTCATTGTGTTCACCATTTTTTACAATTTTGGTTTTGTCCAGATGAAGGCAGTAACAACGTTTGGTATCTAGTAAACGTTTCATTTTAGTTAAATCTTTTACCATATCGTCACTTTCTTTATCACCGCACAGAAAATAAATTTTAGTTTTGATTTTGGATTGTTTTTCTGTGAAAGTATAAATATCATTAGAAAACCAAAAAGAGGGAGAAAAAACACCTGCTTTACCAAAAACGTCTGGATATTTCAAAGCACCGTAATAAGAAACCAAACCGCCCAATGAACTTCCGAAAAGAATGGTGTTTTTAGGTTTTGTTTTGGTTCTGTAATTCTTGTCGATATGCGGTTTTAGCGTTTTTGCAATAAATTCCAGATAATTGTCAGCGTTTCCGCCACCGTATTTTTCGTTTTTAAACGGAGTAAGTTCATCGATGCGTTTTTCATTTCCATGTTCAATTCCCACAACAATTACGGGAGCTTTTAAGCTGTCTAATTTTTCATCGATATTCCATTCGCCAGAAAAAGAAGTTTTAGCATCAAATAAATTCTGCGCATCGTGCATGTAAATAACACTGTATTTTTTTTGAATAGTTTTTGAATAGTTTTCAGGAAGATAAATCCAGATTTTTTTTGAAGTATGGAGTTGAGGAGCTTCAATTGTAAAAGTAGATACATTTTTTGAAGCTGTACTTTGTGCTTTTCCGATAAGAGCAAATAGAAGTAAAACTGCTAGGAAAATCCTCTTCATTATCTGTGTTTTGTATTTTTGTTTAAAAGCAATATTTTAGCTAAAAATAATAAATTGATGAATACAGAAGCAGAAAAAAGAAGTTTACTTTTAGAAATGATTATGTTCGCTACTGTCGATGGACATTTGCATAAACGTGAGCTTGAATTTTTAAGACTTGTAGCTTTGGAATTGAGTATTAGCGAAGAAGAATTTCAAGATTTATTTCATCAGGAAACCAAAACGATTCCTATCAAATCTGAAATGCAACGTATCAACCAATTTTATAGATTGGCTTTATTAATGCATTGCGATGGTGTTTTACACGAAAGGGAATTCAAAGCAATTCAGCAGATTGCATTAGAAATGGGGCTAAATCCATCTGCTGTAAAACGTGTTTTGGAAATGATGAAAAAAGCCCCTAAAACCGTTATCAATCCAACTGTTGTTTTACAAGTTTTTCAAGAACAGCATAATTAAGCCAGCTGTTCTTGTAATTTTTTAATTTCGTCTCTCAGTTTAGCTGCTTGTAAAAAGTCTAATTCTTTAGCTGCTTTTTCCATCGTTTTACGTTTTTCCCGAATCATTTTTTCCAATTCACCTTTAGATAAATAAGCTGTTTCAGGTTCAGCAGCAACAGGGATAGGATGTCCTAATTCGTATTCTACCAACGGATTTTTGGTGAAAGCGCTTTCGATTTTTTTATTTAAAGCCTGAGGAGTTATGTTATTTTCAACGTTGAAATTAATTTGTTTCGTTCTTCGATATTCAGTTTCGTCAATTGTTCTCTGCATGCTGGCAGTAATTTTATCGGCATACAAAATTGCTTTTCCGTTTAAGTTTCTTGCCGCACGGCCAATAGTCTGCGTTAAAGATCTGTGATTTCTTAAGAAACCTTCTTTATCGGCATCTAAAATAGCAACAAGCGAAACTTCGGGTAAATCTAAACCTTCACGAAGTAAGTTTACTCCAATTAAAACATCAAAAATACCTTTACGCAAATCCTGCATGATTTCTATTCTTTCTAAAGTGTCGACTTCAGAATGGATGTAACGGCAGCGAATGCTTACTTTCGTCAAATATTTGGCTAATTCTTCAGCCATTCTTTTGGTTAGAGTAGTTACTAAAACCCTTTCGTCTAATTCGCAGCGAACCTGAATTTCTTCAATTAAATCATCAATCTGGTTTAAACTTGGTCTAACTTCGATAACAGGATCTATTAATCCAGTCGGGCGAATAATCTGTTCAACATAAATACCATCTGATTTTTGTAATTCATAATCAGCAGGAGTTGCAGAAACGTAAATTACCTGATTTTGAAGAGCTTCAAATTCTTCAAATTTCAAAGGACGGTTGTCCATTGCAGCAGGTAAACGGAAACCATATTCTACTAAGTTTTCCTTACGCGAGCGGTCACCTCCGTACATCGCATGAACCTGCGAAACGGTAACGTGACTTTCGTCAACAACCATTAAATAATCACTTGGGAAATAATCCAATAAGCAGAAAGGTCTTGTTCCAGGCTGTCTGCCGTCTAGGTAACGAGAATAATTTTCAATTCCAGAACAGTAACCTAGTTCCCGAATCATTTCTAAGTCGAAATTGGTTCTTTCTTCCAGACGTTTGGCTTCTAAATGTTTGCCTATTTCTTTAAAGTAATCAACTTGTTTAACCAAATCCTGCTGAATTTCCCAAATTGCACCTTGCAGTACTTCTGGAGAAGTTACAAACATGTTTGCTGGATAAATAGTCAGTCTTTTGAACTTTTCAATGACTTGTGAAGTCTTAACATCAAAAGATTCAATTTCCTCAATTTCATCTCCAAAAAAGTGAATTCTGTAAGCGTCGTCAGCATAACTTGGATATACTTCAACCGTGTCAACTTTTATTCTAAAATTTCCAGGGTTAAAATCTGCTTCTGTTCTGGCGTACAAACTTTGTACAAGGCTGTGAAGCAGTTTCGTTCTCGAAATTACCTGATCTCTGGTTACCTCAATTACGTTCTTTTTAAATTCGACAGGGTTTCCAATACCATACAAACAAGAAACTGAGGCAACTACTAAAACATCTCGACGACCAGAAAGGAGGGAAGAAGTAGTGCTCAAACGCATTTTTTCAAGCTCTTCATTGATAGATAAATCTTTTTCAATAAAAACCCCAGTTACCGGCATAAAAGCTTCGGGCTGATAATAGTCGTAGTAAGAAACGAAATATTCAACGGCATTGTTTGGGAAAAACTGCTTGAATTCAGAGTATAATTGTGCGGCCAAGGTTTTGTTATGTGCCAAAACCAGAGTAGGTCTTTGTACTTCTTCAATTACATTAGCCACAGTAAATGTTTTACCAGATCCTGTAACTCCCAATAAAGTTTGATATTTTTCTCCGTCGATTACACCTTGTGCCAGTTTCTGTATGGCTTGAGGCTGATCTCCTTTTGGACTATATTCTGAGGAAACTTGAAATTTCATGTGTTTACGCTGAAAATTTGGTTTTGTAAAGATACAAAGTTTGACTGCTATTCTAAAAAATTAATGATTGCATCATTGGTGATTTTAGATTGGTCTATCGATAAAAAATGACCAGCATCTTTTATAGTTTTTGTTTGGCTGTTTTTTAAATATTTTTGTGCTCTTTTTAGGCTTTCGTCAGAGTTAATTACGTCTCTATCACCAATTAATACCAAAACAGGATTTTGAATTGATTGTAATTCTTTATCTGAAAATGGATGCATTTTAAGCATGCTCGAATTTGATTTTGCATATTTGTTGGCGAGATAAAACTGCCTTTTATAGATTTGGCTTATTTTTTCTGGATGCGTAGAAAATGTGGTCAATGTTTTGCCAAATTTCTTTTCACTTGGAAATAATTTCAACATCAAAGCTGACGTTGTTTTTCCAACTTTATCAATAAATTTAAAAGTTTGTGCTGGACTTAACAAAACGATTTTATCAATCGAATTTGGTTTTTGTGTTGCTAATAATGTTGCAATCCAACCGCCGCGAGAAGCGCCTATAATATCAAATTTCTTTAATTTATAATGATCGAAAATTTCGTTATACCAAATCGCAATTTCTTCGGTCGAAAGAGGTTTTGCAGTTAAGTTAGATTTCCCGGGTTCCATCAAAAAGTCAATGGCATATATACGGTGGTTTTTGGCTAAAGCCTGAATGTTTGGATACCACATGGTAGAGCTGGCGTCCATTCCGTGAAGTAAAACTAAATCTTTCCCGTTTTTTGGCCCTGCAATAACTACGTGTGCTGTTCCAAAAGTTGTTTTAACATTTTCCTCGGTATACGGGATATTCCAAAGTTTTAGGGCTTTATCGTAGGCAGTTTCATATTTCAGCTCTTCGCTTTTAGTTTTAAAAACATAATCTTCAAATTTTGCTTTTTTAGAAGCACAACTTGTAATTAAAAATAGTACGATTACCAAACGAGAATATAGTTTCAACATAGTTATAAAATTCAATTTAGCTTAAAGTTACGGGTATGGTAAGCGAATAGTGTATCAGAATTTTATTTTAAAGTATCATAATTTTACGATTTATCATCTTTCAAAGTGAGATAATAAATTTGGACAAATGCTAAAATGGCATTAGGAATAATCACTGGTAAAAGCCATTTGCTAAAATCACGGTAGTCGATTAAAAAAATGCCATAGATTACAAAACAAATGCATCCAAACATATTAATGAAACGGATGGTTCTAAGGTTTTTCAGCATGAAACCGCCAACAATAAATACTGATGCGAGATAACCAATATATTCTGCCATGATCTTGATTTTAAATTGCTTACAATAAATGTAGCGAAAGCAAATTATATAATCAAGATTTTGTTTTGGAAATCAGGCGTTTAAAATGTTTTTTTGTTTGAAGTAAAAAGTAAATTATATTTTTTTAGGATTTTGACTAGTGTGTCTAATTCTTAAAATCTGAATTTCTTTTGGGGTAATTTATAGGTTATTCGATAATTATAAATTTCGTAAGCACGATAATTTTTGTCATTAGGAATTTTCATTTCATCCAATTCATAAATTTCCCAATTAGTCCTTAAGATAACAGCGGAATTATAAATGCTGTCAATTACTTTGTTAGGGATATTTTTACTTTTGGTTTCTTTGTATAAATAAGAGTAAATTTTTTCAAGCTGATTTTGAGCAGTTCTTGACCAAATTATTTCTTTTTCCATTGTTCAATTTTATCTTTAATTTCATCGTGGGAATAAAAATTTCCACTTTGAATTTCCTCTTCTGCAGTGTTTAGATCTTCATTATATCGCTCAGAATAATTTTTAGGTAAAGTTTTACGACTTTCCAAGATTGTTTTTAATGCAGATAAAAATGTATCGTCATCAATTTTTTCGATTTCAGAAATTAGAATATTTTTGAGTTGAAGAGTGTTCATAATTGAATAATTTTATCGAAGTTACAAAACAAAAAGGATATATGAGTTTTGAAATTCTTAAAATTTCCAAGTGCTATAATCTGCATCGGTTATAAAACTCCACGCCACAATACGGCTGTTTTTTTGCCCTTGTGACATTTCAATTGTTTTTACAGAAACGGCATTTACTTTTTTCAGAATTTTATAAATAGAAGAAAGATTTTCTTTTTTAGAAACCAAAGTGGTAAACCATAAAACCTGCGAGGCATATTTGGCACTTTCATAAATCATTTGGGTTATAAAACCGATTTCGCCGCCGTTGCACCATAATTCGGCATTTTGACCTCCAAAATTTAAAACAGGATTTGTGTTTCTTTTTTCTTTGGGATTTAGATTGGAAACTTTTCTAGAGGTACTTTTATTCGCTTCTTCTGCAGAGGCATGAAAAGGCGGATTGCACATTGTAAATGTAAATCGATCTTCCGGCGTTATAATATTTTTAAATATAAAACGAGATTCTGTTTGCTGCTGCAGACTTATAGCTTCAATTAGTTTTGGGTTTGCTTCAATGATTTTACTGCAGTTTTCGATAGCTTTTTGATCAATATCTGTTGCTACAAAACTCCAATTGTAAATCGAATTTCCTAATATCGGATAGATTAGATTTGCACCTGTTCCGATATCTAAACCTAATATGTTGGATGTTTCTGGGATTTGATTGTTATGGGTTTCTGCCAATAAATCAGCAATGTAATGAATGTAATCTGCGCGTCCGGGAATTGGCGGACAAAGGTAATTTTTCGGAATATCCCAGTTTTGAATATCGTAATATGTCTGCAGTAATGCTTTATTTAAAGTTTTTACAGCAAGAGGATTACTGAAATCTACAGTTTCAATTCCATGCTTGTTGATGGAAACGAAAGCTTTTAATTCGGGACAATTTGAAATAAGAAGTTCAAAATCATAACGGGAACGATGAAGGTTTTTTGGATGTAAATTGTCTTTTTGTGAATTGTTTTCTGCTTTCATTTTTCTTTATTTCTATGCAAAGATAGGTATTCCTTTTTTTACAAAAAGATATTATGAAAATGACAGCATGATCAGCTTCTAATCAAAACACTCCATCAAAAGCAAATCACCTCCGCGATGTGTTATGGTTACGATGCCATCTTTTTCGACAGAATTACTGCTCCCGGTTCGATAACCCATTGTTAGGGTGTCGTTGTTCAATTCGTATTTTAAATTGCTGGAATTAATTCCGTTTACAACTCCAATTGGAATAAGGGAAATTGGAGTTTTTGCCGTATACCATTTTTCGAATTTTGATGGTAAAAGGAATATTTTCGAATGATCGTCGAGAATTACAATTTTAAGTAAATTGCGGTAACGAACGATATTGGTAAGATTGGTAATCGTGTGATCGGCACGTCTGCCAGTTGCCCAAACAACATTTACAGCAGGAATTTTTCTATCAACAAGATAATCAAACGCTTTTTCTAAATCTGTTTTGTCTTGATCTGGGGTGTGAACGATTTCGATAGGAAATTGAGAAGTTTTATAAATCTCAGGATCAAAACCACGATCAAAATCGCCCAAAAGTACGTCGACTTTTATGCCCAATTCAATCACTCTTTCGATAGCAGAATCTAAAACGATAACTAGCGGAGACCATTCTAACAATTGCCCTAATAATTCAGGATCGCAGGAGGCTCCATTTGCAATTATTAAAGCAGGTTCCTGATCGTCTCGAACTATATGGTGTGATGACATGTGATTTTTTTTGAATGTGGTGCTAAGTTACATTTAGAATTTTAGATTTCTAGTTTTTTGCCACAGATTTCACAGATTAAAAGGATTAATCTCTTTAATTCTTTTAATCTGTGGCAAAAAAATTAAAAATCAAGAAGTCTTCGATGGTAATTAATTTGACCTAAATGATAGGCAAGATGTGTCGCAAGATGCACTAAGAAAAATCCAGTTGTCATTTCTTTTTCAAAAACAATTTGTGGATAAATTGCATTCAAATCTTCTTCAGTTAAAACCTCAAAGGCATTATTTACCACTATGATAGTATCTTCAATTTTCTGAATCAATTCTGATTTTGGAATGTCTTTTAATGAAAATTCTAAAGGACGATTTCTAATGTATCCTGTTTTTCCAATTTCTGCTCCAATGTAAGTATTCAAATTACCTATTAAATGAAGACAGAGATTACTGCCAGAATTAGAAATGTCGTTATTAACAGTCCACATTTGATTTTCGTATTCATACGATTCAATTTCAAATTTGAGTTTATTTAAATCTCTATTGAAAAGTATTTTTAGTGTTTCGATTAGCATATCAATTTCTGTTTTTTATGGGAATCCAGATTTTTTCTTCAGAATCGGGATCATCTTTTTTATACTTTTCATCCATAACAGCAAAATGAGGTCTCTCGTCTACAACATATTCGGAGTTTGGAAGCCATTCTGTGAAAATATAATGATAGGTTTTATGCGCTTCTGCTGCTGGTCCTAAATGAAGAAAAACGGCATATAAGCCACTTGGCACAATTAGTGTTTTCATTGGTGTAGGATGATCATCAAAATCTGAAACTTTTACAGCCGCCCATTTTTGAAAATTGTCATTAGGATCAAAATTATCAAAATGATTTTCAGGATAAACCTCTAAAGAATATAAATTAGGGTTTACTACGTTTTTTATCTCTTTTCTTTTGGGCATAAAACCACTCCACAGTTGAAATGTTTTATTTTCTATGAAAGACATTTCAATAGAATGACCGATAAGTTTTTTTTCGGCTAAGGTTTTAATTTGTACTTCCATTTTTATTTTGAAGTTATTTTATACTTGACTGTGTACGTTTCGCAAAGTGAAAAATAGCCTAAAGGATAATTTTCTTTAGTAGTTACATTGACAATATTTCCTTTTACAGTTGCCGGAGGAGATTGAAATGGTCCTCCAAAATTACTACCAGCAATACTTACTAAAATACTCATATAATTAAAGTATTGTTTTGAGATTCCAGAATGTGTGATTTCAATTTCATTTCCAATTTCTAAATCATCATCATCAGAAAGACTGAAAAATTCATTACCGTTGAAAAATTTATCCTCATCTACATAATAAGTTGATTTGACTTTATTAGGGTAAACATATTTGTATAAATAATAATTATCTGCATCGGCAGGATCATTATAAAACGCTTTTATTTCAATATCTTTTCCTGTAAACCCGCCTTCATTATTCTGATCTATTCGGGTAATGGGTGCTACTGATTTTAAGGTTTCATTTGCGATATATCTACTGCCTCTGCTAATTACAGTTAACGTGTATTGTTCGTCGATAACTGGCTTAAAATTAATACATACATATTGGCCGGTTTTTTTAACTTCTATAAAATTAAATTGTTCGTTATGACTATTTGTTATATAGACAATTGCACCAGAAACCGTTGGGATTGTGTTTTCAAAATAACCAGTTGTTGTAGTTAATCTAATTGTCTGTTCATTTCCTGTTGTGCCTTTTTCCCAATTAATGGCAGCTTCTATTACTAATTTTGGAGGCGCTGTATCTAAATCAACATCAACCACCTCTTCACAACTTGCGAAGAAGAATGATATAAAAAACACGATTAATAAGGTTGCTTTTTTCATAATATATCTTTTATTTCTTTGACAGAAAGTATTTTTAGAACTTAAAATTATAACTAACGGCTGGTACAATTCCAAAAATGGATGTTTTAACAGCTTCGTTATCACCAGTGTCTACATTTTGTCTAAAATTTATAGACGCAGCATTCATACGATTATAGAGATTGTAAATACTGAAAACCCATTCGCCTTTCCAATTCCTATCCTTATTTTTTCTTGGAGTTAAAGTCGCAGAAATATCCAAATGATGATAAGCAGGAAGTCGGTTTTCGTTACGTAATCCGTAGCTTGGAACGGTAATTCCCAAATATTCATATTGCCCATTCGGATATGTAACCGGCTGTCCAGACTGCAATGCAAAATTGGCCCCAAATGACCATTTTTCATTTAAATTATAAGCGGATGTGATAGCTAAGTTGTGTGTTTTGTCATAAGCCGAAGCATACCATTGTCCGTTATTAATTCCAATTTCTTCTGGTGTTCTGCCAGGAGTCTGCTGTTCTGATTTTGACAATGTATAAGAAACCCAGCCATTAAACTTGCCTGTATTTTTCTTAACCATAATTTCTAAACCATACGCCCTCATACGGCCATTTAAAATTACTTGTTCAATAGCATCATTAGCAATTAAGTCGGCTCCATCAATATAATCGAGTCTATTTTTAACTTCCTTGTAATAGGTTTCAACTTCAAATGAATATGCTCCGCTGCTGATATTTCTAAAATATCCTAATGCAACTTGATCTGCAAGCTGCGGTTTAATGTATTTGTCGCTCGGCATCCATACATCTAATGGAGTAGGAGATGAGGTATTTGAAATTAATTGAAGATACTGCGCCATACGATTGTAACTTGCTTTTATGGCTTGGTCGTCATTTAATTGATAAGAAACTGAAAACCTAGGTTCAAAATTATTATAATCTTTTATCACTTTATTTTTGCCAAAATATCGTGTAGAAGTTGGTGTTCCTTTTTCGTAAATCTGAATATCGCTATTAAAAACGACTGCTTGATTATTGTCATAATAATTAATAGTTGAGGAACCTAATCTATAAAAAAGGCTGTAGCGTAATCCGTAAGCAACAGTAATTTTATTTGAAAGCTGACTTTCCGCATCTAGATAAACAGATGGTTCAAAAGCATATTTTTTGTCTAATTGATCGGGGTTAATTCCAGAATCTGTGCTGCTTGGTTTTATGGTTCCTGGATTAAACTCATAATAAGTTGCGTTTAAACCATAATTAAGTTTTAATTTATCCGAAAGATAATGTTTGAAATCGTATTTGATGTTATAATTTTTAATTCCAGAATCCCATTTAAAACCTACAAAATCAAGATCTAATCCGTAATAGTAATCGCTGTAAATCAAAGAAAGATTTGAAAATAATTTATCAGAATATAAATGATTCCATCTTAAATTCAAGATCGAATTTCCGTATATATTGGTGAAACTTTTATTTAAACTGAAAACATCACGGCCAAAATAACCTGATAAATATAAACTGTTATTATCGTTGAGTTTATAACTTAATTTGGTGTTTAAATCGTAAAAATAAGCAGCATTGTTTTTGTCATCTTCGGAAAGTTTTAAAAATAAATGAGCATAAGAAGCTCTTCCTCCAATTAAAAAAGAGCCTTTGTCTTTTACAATTGGACCTTCGGCAAGAATACGGCTTGAAATTAATCCGATACCTCCGTTCATATGGAAATCCTTACTGCTTCCGTCTTTTTGGTAAATGTCTAAAACAGAAGAAGCTCTTCCGCCGTAACGCGCAGGAATTCCCCCTTTATACAATTTTAAATCTTTGATTGCATCGGGATTAAAAACAGAAAAGAAGCCGAAAACATGCGATGAATTAAATATTGTGGCTTCGTCTAAAAGAATCAAGTTTTGATCTGCGCCGCCTCCGCGGACATTAAATCCAGAAGCGCCTTCTCCGGCATTTGTAACGCCTGGAAGTAATAAGATAGATTTAAGTACATCGACTTCTCCTAAAACAACCGGCATTTTTTTTATAGTGGCAATAGAAAGTTTATTGGCACTCATTTCTGGCGATTTGATGTTGATTTTGCTTCTGTTATCTGTAATGACAACTTCTTGAAGTTCTTCACCGTTTTCGCTGATAGAAAAGTTATTTTTGGTATTCTGATTTAAAAGGATATTTTTTTGAATGGTTTGGTAGCCAACATAGCTAATCTCAATTTCGTATTCTCCTTTTGGGATAGAAAGAGAATAAAATCCGTATTCGTTTGTTGTAGTTCCTATTTTAAGAGTTGGAATATAAATATTTACTCCAATTAAAGTTTCGTTGTTTTTGCTGTCGCTGACAGTACCGCTTAAAGTGAATCGTTCCTGTGAAAAGGATGTAAAAATCGTTAAAATAAAAAGAAAAAATGCGCAGGTATTTTTTGTAATCATTACATTGATTTTGATATACATAGTTAACAATTCTTACTTAACATTTTAGCGGAACTTTTGTTAAACATAAGTTAAGATAAAAAAAGGACAACTTTTTGAGTTGTCCTTTTTAATATCATTGAAAAATGCACTATTAGTACATTTTGACAATTATTTAATTTTTGCAATAATAGCGTTGAATGTTTCGCTCGGACGCATTGCTTTACTTACTAACTCAGGAGTTGGCTGGTAATAACCGCCAAGAGTTTGAGGTTTTCCTTGAGCACCAATTAATTCTGCATCGATTTTTGCTTCGTTAGCTTCAAAATCAGCAGCAATTGGAGTAAAGATTGCTTTCAATTCAGCATCTTTGTTTTGAGCAGCCAAAGCTTGAGCCCAATAGAATGCTAAATAGAAATGAGAACCACGGTTGTCAATTTGTCCAACTTTACGAGCAGGAGATTTATCGTTTGCTAAGAACTTATCGTTTGCTTCGTCAAGAGTTTCAGCTAAAACAATTGCTTTAGAATTATCTAAAGTTTGTCCTAAATGCTCTAATGAAGCACCAAGAGCTAAAAATTCTCCTAATGAATCCCAACGTAAATATCCTTCTTCTGTAAATTGTTCAACGTGTTTAGGAGCAGAACCTCCAGCACCAGTTTCGAACAATCCACCACCATTCATTAATGGAACGATAGATAACATTTTTGCTGAAGTTCCTAATTCTAAAATTGGGAATAAATCTGTTAAGTAATCACGTAACACGTTTCCTGTTACAGAAATAGTATCTAAACCTTTGATGATTCTGTCTAAAGTAAATTCAGTGGCAGCAACTGGGTTTAAAATACGGATATCTAAGTTTGTAGTATCGTAATCTTTAAGGTATTTTTCAACTTTTACGATCAATTCTCTATCATGTGCTCTGTTTTCGTCTAACCAGAAAACAGCAGGCGTACTAGATAAACGAGCTCTGTTTACAGCCAGTTTAACCCAGTCCTGAATAGGAGCATCTTTTGCCTGACACATTCTGAAAATATCATTTGTTTCAACGTTTTGTTCCATTAAAACATTTCCATTTTGATCTACAACACGAACAACTCCGTCAGCTTTTATTTGGAAAGTTTTATCGTGAGATCCGTATTCTTCAGCTTTTTGAGCCATTAATCCGACGTTAGGAACACTTCCCATTGTTTTAGGATCAAAAGCACCGTGTTTTTTACAGAAATCGATTGTTGCAGTATAAACTCCCGCGTAAGAACGGTCTGGAATAACAGCAATTGTATCTTGCGCTTTACCATCTTTGTTCCACATTTGTCCAGAAGTACGAATCATTGCCGGCATAGAAGCATCAACAATAACATCCGAAGGAACGTGTAAGTTTGTAATTCCTTTATCAGAATTAACCATTGCCAAAGCTGGTCCGTTTTCGATCGCTTTAGTAATGTCAGCTTCAACTTCAGCCTGCTCAGGTCTTCCAGCAATTTTAGCATAGATATCACCTAAACCATTTTTAGTATCCACATTTAACTCAGCAAATAAAGTTTCGTATTTTTTGAAAAGATCTGCAAAATATACTTCAACGATAGCGCCAAAGATAATTGGATCAGAAACTTTCATCATTGTAGCTTTTAAATGCACAGAAAGTAAAACACCTTCTTTTTTTGCTTCAGCAATTGCATTAGCAGCAAATTCTTTTAATTTTTTTACACTTAAAACAGAGCTGTCGATAATTTCGCCTGCTTTTAGCGGAGTACTTGCTTTTAAAACAGTAGTTGTTCCGTCTTTTGCAACAAATTCGATTTTAACATCATTTGCATCTGCAACAGTCAATGATTTTTCACTTCCGTAAAAATCACCATTTGGCATAGAAGCAACTTTAGTTTTTGAGTCAGCAGACCAAGCACCCATTGAGTGCGGGTTTGCTTTTGCGAAGTTTTTAACTGCTCTTGGAGCTCTACGATCAGAGTTTCCTTCACGTAAAACTGGGTTTACAGCAGAGCCTAAAACTTTTGCATATTTTGCTTTTATTTCCTTTTCAGCATCGTTTTGAGGATCTTCTGGGAAATTTGGCACGTTATATCCGTGAGATTGTAATTCAGCAATAGCCGCTTTTAATTGAGGTACGGATGCTGAAATGTTAGGTAATTTAATAATGTTTGCTTCTGGCTGAGTTGCTAATTGGCCTAATTCTGCCAATGCATCTCCAGTTTTTTGAGCATCTGTCAAAGAATCTGGGAAGTTTGATAAAATTCTTCCTGCCAGCGAAATATCTCTGGTTTCGATTTCAATTCCAGCTGTTGCTGTAAAAGCTTGAACAATTGGTAACAAAGAGTAAGTTGCCAATAACGGCGCCTCATCAGTTAAGGTGTAAAAAATTTTTGATTTATTCATTTTCTTTTTTTTTTATAATCGTATCGTCAGGAGTTAACGATGTAAAAGATATATTCGGCTCAAAATGAGCGGAGCAAATATAATAAAATCACAACGAAAACGGTTGAGTTTTCCTGAGAAAAGGAGAAATTAACAGATTGTTAATTCGAGCTCCTTAAATTGCTAAATTGATGATTTTGATATTAAAAAATTACAGTTTTGATAGTGATGAAAATAGAACATAAAAAAAACTCGTTTCAAATAATATGAAACGAGTTTTTTATAACAATTCGATAAATGATTATCTTCTTTTATCTTTAATCTTAGCTTTTTTACCAGTAAGTTGTCTGAAGTAGAAAATTCTAGCTCTACGTACAGCACCTTTCTTGTTGATTTCGATTTTTTGTAAAGCTGGTAAGTTTACTGGGAAGATACGCTCAACTCCAATAGCTCCAGACATTTTACGAATAGTAAAAGTTTCTGTGTTACCAGAACCTCTTCTTTGAATTACAACTCCTTTAAAAAACTGAGTTCTAGTTTTTTCACCCTCTTTAATTTCGTAGAAAACTGTGATTGTGTCTCCAGCTCCAAATTCAGGGAAATCTTTTTTAGCAACGAATTCGTTTTGAACGAATTTTAATAAATCTGCCATGATAATTTTATTATTATAGTTTAGATAGAGTAACATTCACGGATTTCGCCAGAGGTTAGTCTAATTCGGGTGCAAAGATAAATTAAAAAAATAAAAATCCAAGAAATAAAATTCCAAATTCAAATTTTTTAATGAACTGATTATTTGGGATTTGGGATTTTTTGAGTTTCAAATTTATTCTAATAAATCTGGTCGCCTGTTTTTAGTGTGTTCATACGCCATATCTTCTCGCCATTTATCGATTTTGGCAAAATGGCCGCTGGTTAAAACTTCTGGGACTTTCCATCCTTTATAATCTGCAGGCCTTGTATATATAGGTCCAGAAAGTAAATTATCTTGAAAGCTGTCTGTTAATGCTGAGGTTTCGTCGCTCAATACACCAGGAATTAATCGAATTAAAGCATCAGATAAAACCAAAGCTCCTAATTCTCCTCCTGATAAAACATAATCACCAATCGAAATTTCTTTAGTAATAAAATGATCTCTAACTCTTTGGTCAACACCTTTATAATGCCCGCATAAAATGATAATGTTTTCGTACATAGACATTTTATTGGCCATTTTTTGATTTAAAGTTTCACCGTCAGGCGACATATAAATGATTTCATCATATTCTCGCTGACTTTTCAAATGGGTAATACAGTCATCAATTGGCTGAATTGTCATTACCATTCCAGCACCGCCCCCAAACGGATAATCATCAACACTTTTCTGTCTGTTCGTGCTGTAGTCACGAAGATTGTGAAAATGTACTTCGACTAAACCTTTGTCAATGGCACGTTTCATAATCGAAGCCTCAAATGGACTTCTTAATAATTCTGGTAAAAGTGTAATGATATCAATTCGCATTTTCTGTAAGTTATTCTAAAGTGCAAAGATACAAGTTAATATTTGGCAATAAAAAAACAAAATTCAAATCCTTAGAAATGTTTTTAAATATGAACTCATTATTAGTGTTGAGTAAAAATATTTATACTACAACTTATTGCTTTTTAATTCGTTATGTAATAATTATATAACACTAAAATGTAATTATGTAATTTTTTATTTTGTAATTTTAAGTACCATTACACTACCTAATTATATAATTAAAGTTTTACAAATTCCAAAAACGTATCTATATGAAAAAATTAATACTGTTTACCGCAATACTTTTGCAGCTTTCATGCTCAAGTTCGAAAAACGCAATGAATAATTCTGTTGGAGAAACCAAAGCGAAATTGATAAAAACTTGGGGATCTCCTGTGCGGACTTTGGCTGATAATCAAGATGGACAAATTCTTGTATACGCGGACCAAGTTTTTACGAATGAAGATAATTCTGATGGTTCAAAAATAGCTGGTCAAAATTATTGGACTTATAATTATATATATGTAAATAAAGAAGGTAAAGTTACTTCAACAAGACAAGAAAAACAGAATTATCCTCCTCAGGCTATTGACTCACAAAAAATGGAAGGGATGAAATTGTTAACTTCGAAGTGATGGTATTCTAAAATTGAAATATTTTAACGGTGAATCAAATTGTTAAAATATTTTTTATTTGACTTAAATTGTAGCTGTTTTTTGAATATATTTAGCAAAAAGTATATGAAAAAAATAGCTATTATTGTTTTTATATTATTATGTTCTTGTAATAAGGAAAAACTAAAAAATACTGCAAAAGAGATCCGAAAAGATATTCCTAAAGCAGCATTATATTTTACGCAGATCAAAGGTAATGATGTCAAACTAGGAAAACCTGTTTATGGGGATTGGCTGTTTTCCCGCAAAGAAAAAGGACAAACTTTTGAACAATACTTTTTATCTAAACATATCGTTCCGACAAAGGATGAAAATATTATTTATATACGACCAATTGGGAATTTTAATTCTTTACAAAAGAAACAAATTGAATTGTTAAATGAATATTTAGCAATTTTTTTTCAATTAAAAACAAAAACTCTAAAATCCATTTCTAATGATGTAGTGCCAAATTCTGCAAGAAGAATGATGTTTGGGCACGAACAATTATTGGCTGGTTATCTTTTAGATGATGTATTAAAGAAAGAAAAACCTGCAAATAGAATTGCGTTAATGGGACTTTCAGAACTTGATCTATATCCTAAACCAGAATGGAACTATGTTTTTGGTTTGGCTTCTTACCGCGACAAAGTTGGTGTGAGTTCAATTTACAGACTGCAGGATGGAGAACTGACTTCTGAAAATTTTAATGTTTGTTTGTCTCGATTACTCAAAATAAGTTCTCATGAAATAGGTCATATGTTTGGATTACATCATTGTATCAATGCCGATTGTGTAATGAATGGATCTAACAGCATGAGCGAAACAGACAAACAATCTATACGATTATGTTCTGTCTGTCAGCAAAAATTAAGTTCTTGTATAAAATACGATGACAGGAAGAGGCTGGCAGATTTAGAGGATTATTTTAAACGAAATAATATGACTCCCGAATTTTTGGCAATGAAAAAGGATGCTGAGGCTGTTTCAACAAAAAACGATTTATAATTATTTGGATTTACTAAAAAATGATTACTAGAAGAAATTTTATAATTAATACGGGTCTGGCTGCAACAGCAGTTCTGGCTTCGCCGTCATTCGCATTTTCTATGAATAAAAAAGAAATAGGTTTACAATTGTATACACTTCGTGAAGAGCTTCCGAAAGATGTAAAAGCAACTTTAGAAAAAGTAGCGAAAGCAGGATTTACAACTGTCGAAACATATGGTTTTTCAATTAAAGATCAGTTTTGGGGATTAACGCCAAAAGAATTGAAAAAGATTTTGGATGATAATGGACTTAAAGCAGTAAGCGGCCATTATAATTTAGGGAGCTTTTTATATGATGGAAATATCGAAGAACTAGTAGCTTCAATAGAAGCTGCAAAAATTCTAAAAAGTGAATTTTTAACCATTCCGTGGGTCGACGAACCTTTTAGAAGAAATATAGCAGATTATAAAAAGATCGCTGCCCGAGTAAATGAAGCAGCTGTAATGTGCAAAAAAGAAGGTTTGAAACTGGCCTATCATAACCATGATTTTGAATTTCAAAAACATGATGGAGCTACTGGTTTTGAAATCTTATTAAATGAAACCGATAAAGATTTGGTTTATTTTGAATTAGATTTATACTGGGTGATTCATTCTGGAAATGATCCTCTAAAATTATTTAAAGAAAATCCGGGACGTTTTAAAATGTGGCACGTAAAAGACAAGGATAAAAATAATAATGATTTAAATACTGAAGTTGGTAGCGGAACTATAGATTTTAAGTCTCTGTTTGCGGCAGCAAAACAATCTGGAATGATTCATTTTTTTGTGGAACAAGAGAATAATTTTGCCGTAAATTCTTTTGATTCTATTAAGAAAAGCTGTGATTTCATTTCTAAAAAATTGCTTTAAAATGACTAGTTAAAATGCTTATTTTTGTAAAAAATCAATTTTAAAGTTATGCAGAACATAGGAACAAGCAAAGAATTTATAAAAGGAGATGATATTGAATGGGAAGTAGTTGGTGAAGGAATCAAACGCAAAATCCTAGCTTATGACGATAGAGTAATGCTCGTAAATGTGCATTTTGAAACTGGAGGAATTGGTGTTTTGCACGAACATTACCATACACAAGTCACTTATGTGGCAAGCGGTAAATTTGATGTTACAATAAATGGTGTAACAGAAACTTTAAAAGAAGGCGATAGTTTTTATATTCCGCCTCACGCAGTGCATGGAGTGGTTTGCTTGGAAAGCGGTATGCTTACCGATGTTTTTGGCCCAGCGAGAGAAGATTTCTTAAAATAGATTAAATAGAAAATCAATAAGTATGAGTGTCTTCCTGATAGTGAATCTGAGTAAATTGTGTCCTAAAAATTGACGCTGATTAAACGGATTCGCTATCGGGAAGACGCAGATTTAGACAGATTTTATAAAAAAAATAACTTTAATTATAAATATTGATGGTATTTTTGCAAAATGAATTTATCTAAAACCAACGTCCTGTTTATGGCAGTTTGCACTGGTCTTATAGTTGCAAATCTTTACTACTGCCAGCCTTTGATTGTTTTAATTGCCAACGAATTTAAAATTCCAGAAGCCAGCGCCGGAACTATTACGTATTTAACGCAGGCCGGTTATGCTATTGGATTGTTTTTTATGGTTCCTCTTGGTGATAAAATAGAAAGAAAAAGGCAGATTTTAATGACCACTTTTGCATCTGTAATTGCATTATTGATTGCAGCAACAGCAAAAAGTTTTTTGATTTTACAAATTGCTTCATTGCTAATCGGAATCACATCTATTGTACCACAGCTTATTCTGCCTTTAGCAGCTTCTTTGAGCGCTCCCGAACAACGCGGAAAAGTTGTTGGAACCATTATGAGTGGTCTTTTGGTTGGAATTTTGCTTTCGCGAACTTTAAGCGGTTTTATTGGTGAAGTTCTAGGTTGGAGATCAATGTTTTATATCGCGGCAGGAATTTGTCTTTTGATCTTTTTTGTAATTCAAAGTAAATTTCCAGTTAATAAACCACAGTTTCAAGGAACTTACGGCCAATTAATTAAATCCTTATTTACACTTATAAAAACGCAGCCGGTTTTGCGTGAGGCAACAGCAATTAATGTTTTTAGTTTTGCTCAGTTTGGAGCTTTCTGGACGACAATGGTTTTACTGCTATCTGGAGAACCTTTTCACTTTAATAGTGCGACAATTGGATTATTCGGAATTGTCGGTGCATCTGGAGCATTGGCAGCGCCTTTGGTTGGTAAACTTGGAGATAAAGGAAATTCAAGAATTGCAGTGGGTTATGGATGTTTGCTGATCTTGATAAGCTTTTTGGTTTTTTATTTTTCAATAGAAAGTGTAATCGGAATTGCGATTGGAATTGTATTTATTGATATCGGAATCCAAGGTGTTCATATTTCAAACCAAACGAGGGTTTATTCACTTTTGCCAGAAGCTAGAAATAGATTGAATACCGTATTTATGTCTTTCAGTTTCTTAGGAACTGCTGCAGGATCTGCATACGGATTATTATTATGGAAATTGGGCGGATGGCATGCTGTAGCTATTGGCTGTATGGTTTTATCGTTAATTTCATTGGCAATTTATGGACTGACTTATAAATCGACCCCGAAACGTCGGGACTAAAAAGCAAAAGCACAAATTGATTAAAAAATTAATTTGTAAATTTGCGTTCAAATTAAAAATAACAACATGGAAAACGGAATATACGCTAAATTCAACACTAGCAAAGGTTCGATTTTAGTAAAACTAACACACGATTTAACACCTGGTACTGTAGGGAACTTTGTAGCTCTTGCAGAAGGTAATATGGAAAATAAAGTTAAACCTCAAGGACAAAAATTCTACGACGGATTAACATTCCACAGAGTAATTGCTGATTTCATGATTCAAGGTGGATGTCCTAAAGGAACTGGAACTGGAGATCCAGGTTATAAATTTGATGATGAATTTCACCCAACTTTAAAACACGATCGCCCAGGAGTTTTATCTATGGCAAACTCTGGACCTGGAAGCAATGGTTCTCAATTTTTTATCACTCACGTTCCAACTCCTTGGTTAGATGGAAAACACAGTGTTTTTGGTTATGTTGTTGAAGGACAAGACATCGTTGACGCTGTAGCTCAAGGTGATAATCTGGATTCAGTAGAAATCATCAGAGTTGGTGAAGAAGCTCAAAAATGGAATGCTATCGAAGCTTTTATTGGTTTAAAAGGTGCTCGTCTAAAACGTGAAGCAGCTTTAAAAGCAGAATCTGAAGCGAAAATGGAACAATTAGCTGCTGGTTTTGATAAAACAGAAAGCGGTTTACGTTACAAAATGATACAAAAAGGTGATGGTAAGAGAGCTGAAGCTGGAAAAACAGTTTCTGTTCACTACGAAGGATCTTTAGAAAACGGAAAAGTTTTTGATTCATCTTACCCGCGTAAAAAACCAATCGAATTTAAATTAGGAATTGGACAAGTTATTGAAGGATGGGACGAAGGTATTGCTTTATTACAAGTTGGAGACAAAGCTCGTTTTGTAATTCCATCTGATTTAGGATACGGACCATCAGGTGCAGGAGGAGTTATTCCGCCAAACGCAACCTTGATTTTTGACGTTGAATTAATGGACGTAAAATAAGACTTTAGAAGCAATTTACTATTGTTTTAAATAATAATCCCATGCGCTGTGGCGTATGGGATTTTTTTTATATTTACTAAAAAACATTATAATGAGAAAAATTTTAATTTTGGCAGGAACGGTTTTAGTTTTAGTAGCGTGTGGTGCTAAACAATCAATGGCTGAAGCTCCTCCGCCACCTCCACCACCTCCTTCAAAGGAAGTATCTGCTAAAGATCTTGTATTTGGAGATCCAGCTTTGGCACAAGGAAAACAATTGTATGATAATAATTGTGCAAAATGTCATAAATGGTACGAACCAAAACAATTTAGCAAAGAAGAGTGGAAACCAATTTTAGTAAGAATGCAGAAAAAGGCGAAACTTGATGATATGCAAATGGCTTCAATAACTAATTTTATTGATTCTCAATTGTAATTCGTATTTCAAAAAATAAAAAAAAACGATTCAATGATTTATTGAATCGTTTTTTTGTTTTCAATTAGATATAAAAAAACACCTTCACATAATGAGGTGTTTAAAAAGTTAAGAATGATGTACAGCCGAATTATCTACAGCAATTACTTTTAAAGTTTTTATACCTGCCGGTAATTCCCAATCTACTTGGTCATTTTCTTTAAAACCAATAATAGCAACACTTAAAGGAGCTAGAATTGAGATCTTAGATTGCTTTACATCTGCAGCAGAAGGTAAAACGATTTGAATTTTCATTTGTTTGTTGGCTTTTACATCTTCAATCGTTACAAAAGAATTGATCCTGATAACGGTACTGTCAAGTTCGCTTTCTTTGCTTATAACAGCACGATCTAATTCTTGCGAAAGCTGATTGGCTTCTTTAGTATTTGTTGAATTTTTACTTTTTAAAATCAATTCTCTTAAAAATTGATAATCTGATTTACAGAAAGTGGGTGTTGGTTTCATATCTATTGAATTTATTGTTATACTATTTGAAATGATTTTCTTCTTTTGTATTGTTTAAAAACTGTTTGTTTCTCAGTTCATGAGAAAGAGAAAAATTTTAAATGTTTAATTTGAAAAACAAAAAGATATCTGAACAAAATTGATTTTGTCAAATAAATAGATGTTTAAGTTTGATGTAATCCTCCGTCAGAAAGAAGAAATTGAAATAGACGGAGGCCTAATTAATAAAGGCCTTATTATGCGAAATAATTACAGCAGGTAGTGGTTCTCCAGAAAAGGAAAACAACTTTGCAGGCGCTGTAAATGGTATTCTATTTCCCATAAGGATAATTAAATTGATCAGCAAAGATAGGTAATCTTTTTGAATTTAGTGAGGTTTTACTTCCATTTAATGCTGCAGCCAATACTTGGTTTTTGCGGTTCTTTTAAACTTCTGTTGTAAATTAAAGCATCTATAGCGCCTCTAAGGTCACTTCCGCTGAGTGAAATTCCGTTGCCCGGCCTAGAATCGTCAAGCTGTCCGCGGTAAAATAATTTGTCTTGGTTGTCAAATAAATAGAAGTCAGGAGTGCAGGCTGCATTGTAAGCTTTAGCGGTTTCTTGAGTCTCATCATAAAGATAAGGAAAATCAATTTTGTTTTCTATAGCAAATTCTGTCATCAATTCTGGAGAATCCTGCGGATACTTTACAATATCATTGCTGGAAATAGCAACAATGCCGATTCCCTGCACGCGGTAATCATTAGCAATCATTACAACTTCTTTTATAGAATGAATCACAAACGGACAGTGGTTGCAGATAAACATAACCAAAGTACCTTTAGAACCTTTCAAATCTTCAAATGAAAGCATGTCATTTGAATTAGTGTCCTTTAAATAAAAATCAGGTGCAATAGTTCCTAAAGGAAGCATTGCGGATGCAGTTTGTGCCATTTTTGCAAGATATTTGAATTCCAAAAATAGTTTTAAATATCTGTAAATAAAAGAGCACAAGAATAAAAAAATACCCAAAGAAGCAGTTAGCTTTATCAGCTTGCTTCTTTGGATGCTTTTTTATATTTTTTTATGAATTTAAAAACTGAAGTAAATCTTCATTTAATTTTTCTTTTTCTGTGTAAAACAGACCGTGAGGAGCGCCTTCGTATTCAATAAAAGTATTATTGGCAATTCCTTCTGCCGCTTTTCTTGAAGTAAGGTCTATTGGGACAATTTTGTCATCATTTCCATGAATGATTAATGTTGGAACTTTTACAAAATCAAGTTCGTCTCTAAAATCTGTAAACGAAAAAGATTCAGCACATTTTAAAGTAGCTCTTGGAGAAGCAAGAGAACATAACGTTCTGTAATATTCTAACAATGGAGTGCTTATAGGTTTGTTGATAATATTGATTCCAAAGAATGTTTTCCCGAAATTGTCTACAAAGCCAATACGATCTTCTTTAATTGCTGCTGCAGTAGTTTCGCTTTTCTCTTTCGGATGCCCGTCCGGGTTATCGTGAGTTTTTAAAAGGAATGGAATAATAGATGAAATTAAAGCTGCTTTAATAACGCCTTTTCCGCCGTGACGGCTGAAATAACGTACAACTTCGCCGCCTCCCATTGAGAATCCAACCAGCGTAACGTTTTCTAATTCCAATTGTTCAATGATTTCTTTAAGGTCATCGCTTAAAGTATCATAGTCATAACCATCCCAAGGCTGAGATGATTTACCAAATCCGCGTCGGTCATAAGCAATAACGCGATAGTTATTTTGTACTAAATGATCAATTTGATATTCCCACATTTCATTAGAAAGAGGCCAGCCATGAATAAGAATTACTGGTTTTCCCTGACCGTAATCTTTCACATAGAGTCTGACGTTTTGTGCTGTTTCTATATATTTATCTGTATGAACCTGTTTTAAATTAGATTCAAAATCTTTTATTGACATGCATGCATTTGGTTCAGTATGTTCCATGTTATATGTTTTTTTACGTGAGTGTATAATTTTCCTCAAGTAAAATTAGATTGTAAGTAAAAGAAAATGGTTATAGAATTAGGAGGATTAATTACAAAATTAATAGGTTTGTAAGACTAAATAATTAATAATGGATTTAACTTGGAATGAATTTGAACGCACCGATATGCGCGTAGGAACTATTATAGAAGTAAATGATTTTCCTGAAGCAAGAAAACCTGCTTTTCAATTAACAATCGATTTTGGTTCAGAAATCGGAATTAGAAAATCATCTGCACAAATTACTAAAAGATATCAAAAAGAAGATTTAATAGACCGCCAGATTGTTGCGGTTGTTAACTTTCCAAGAAAGCAAATCGGAAAATTTATGAGTGAATGTCTTGTTTTAGGAGCTGTAGGAGAGGAAGGAGATGTGATTTTATTAGCTCCTGATTTTAAGATTCCTAATGGATTACGTATAGGGTAGTTTTTTAGTCAATATATTCCGCAAAGCACGCAAAGTTTTTTTGTAAGTGGTGTTTTTGGAAAAGGTTAAAGTTCGCAAAGCTTTGTGAACTTTATCGACAAAAACTTTTCAAAAAGCCTTGCGATCTTTGTGTAAATCTCTGCGTGCTTTGCGGTTAAATTAGAGTTCTGTTTTTTCAATAAGCTTTTTAAGAATCAACTGTCCTTCTTCCCAATATTTTAAATCAGAATCGGAGTTGATGTGGCCTTGCTGACCAACGTTTACGAAATCGCTTCCCCATTTTTCGGCAAAATATTTTTTTCTTTCAAAAGAAGCATAAGGATCATTTTCGCTGGCTACAACTACAGAAGGAAAAGGAAGTTTGTATAGAGGAATTGGCGAAAAGTTTCTTGTACATTCTGGTGTATGTTCGGGTGAATCTACATCTGCAGGAGCGACTAAAAAAGCTCCAACTATATTTGGATTATTGTTTTTTTCTGCCCAGTGTAATACCAGTGAAACTGCTAAACTGTGTGCAACTAATATTGTAGGTTTATCAAGTTTTAAAATATTTTCGTTTAATCTTGCAAGCCAATCTTCTCGAAGCGGTTCGTCCCAATTGTCTTGTACAACACGAATTGAGTTTTCGAATTTTTTATGCCAAAAAGTCTGCCAGTGTTTTTCTCCAGAATCTCCAAGTCCTGGAATAATTAATAGTTGTGTCTCCATTGCCGTGGATTTATTTAGTGATTATTTTTTATTTTCTTTAATAATGCGGTTTACTTCATTAACTAAGAGCGGAAAACCAGGTTCGGTCATTCCGTGGCCATAACCGTCAAGTTCGTAAAGTTTTGTTTGTTTGTGTCCAACCAGTTTCATCATTCTTGCCATATAGGCGTTTTCTTCATAACGTCCCAGCATTTCTAATTCACGATCTCCGGTAATTAGCAACATTGGCGGAGCGTCGGCACGAACGTGGTATAAAGGTGCAAAAGCGTCAATAGTTGGCTGTTTTTCTGGAATTCCATTTTCTCTTCTAATTTCAAAATGAGTAATACATTGTCCGCTGAACGGAATAAGTCCGGCGATTTTATCAGCATCTATATTTTCTTTTTGCAGCCATTTTTTGTCCAGACCAATCATCATTACTAAGTAACCTCCGGCAGAATGTCCAGAAACGAAAATCTGAGATTTGTCACCTCCATAATTTGATATATTATTAAAAGTCCAAGCAACTGCTGCTGCTGCATCTTCGATCGCTTTTTCAGCTTTTGCTTTTGGTGACAATCTGTAATTTACACCAATAATAGCAAAACCTTTATTTTTTAAAGCTTCAGGAATTTCTTTATTTCCGCCTGTTAGTCCACCGCCGTGAAACCATACGATAGTTGCGAATCCAATTTTGTTTTTAGGATAATAAATATCCAAAACACATCTTTCATTAATGTATTTATCAGATTTATTTAGTGCTGAACTGTAATATTGAATGTTATTTTTGGTTTCATATTCTACATTCTGTGCAGACAATGAAATTCCGTATAGAAAGAAAGTTAGAAGGATAATTAATTTTTTCATTTTAGTTTGTTAGAAGTTTTAAGTAAGATGTTAAATGTGAAAGAGAAGCATCTTAAAATTCGTTTGTTTTATTTCACATTTTACAAATCACATTTCACAATAAAATAAATATATAAAAAAAGTCCAAAATGCAGAACAAATTGGACTCGTACTTTATAAAAAGTTTATTTTGAATTAAATATCGTCAAAATCAATATCTGTAAAGCTAGATCTTTGGCTTTCAGATTTTTCAGAACTGTATTCTTTCTTAAAATCTTTTTGATGTCTTTCAGAAATTACTTCTTCGCCTTTGTGGTTCAAAACATAAGATGTCATTTCTTCTAGTATTTCGGCAAAAGCACTAAAATCTTCTTTGTATAAGTAAATTTTGTGTTTCTTGAAATGAAATGAACCATCTTCCTCAGTAAATTTTTTGCTTTCGGTAATAGTGATATAGTAATCATCAGCTTTGGTAGCTCTCACATCAAAGAAATAAGTTCTTCTTCCTGCTCGTAATACTTTAGAAAAAATCTCTTCTTTTTCTAACATGTCATTTTCTCTCATAATACGTTCTATCATTTTTGGAATTAATAGTACTCAAAAATCATAAAAAATTATCTATTACGCAACAATTAAAGTAATTCTTTTTCCGAAAGTTGTTTTAAATATAACGATGCATAATATCCTTCCTGATTTATTAATTGATTATGAGAACCTTGTTGAATGATGCGGCCATCTTCTAGTATAATAATTTTGTCTGCATTCTTTGCAGATGATACACGATGGCTTACAATTATAGTTGTTTTATCTTTAGAAATTTCAAACAAATTATTCAAAATCATTTCTTCTGTTTCGGTATCAACGGCAGACAAACAATCGTCAAAAAGTAAAATAGCAGGGTTCTTAATTATCGCTCTTGCAATCGAAACACGCTGTTTCTGTCCGCCCGAAAGCGTAATTCCTCTTTCTCCTAAAATAGTATCATACTGTTTGTTAAACGCAATAATATTATCGTGAACAACAGCATTTTTAGCAGCTTGGAATACCTCTTCGTCAGTAGCATTTTGATTTCCGAATTTGATATTATTTTTAATAGTATCCGAAAACAGAAAAGCATCCTGAGGGACAATTCCGATATTATTTCTTAAATCATTTAAATTTAAAGTGCTGATTTCGTTTGCATCAATCCTAAGTTCACCTTCTGTTACATCATACAATCTTGAAATTAAGGAAAGAATGGTCGATTTTCCAGAACCTGTTTTTCCTAAAATGGCCAGTGTTTCTCCTTTTTTTACCGTAAATGAAACATTTTTTAAAGCTTCAATATTCGTGTCTTGATAAGTGAAAGAAACATTATCGAAAGTTATTGTTCCTTGAATATCTGATGAATTTTCGTTATTATTTTTTATTTCTGGTTCGATTTTCAAAAATTCATTTAGACGTTTTTGAGAAGCTTCCGCTTCTTGCACCATTGACGAAACCCATCCTAAAGAAGCAACAGGCCAAGTCAGCATATTTACATATAAAATAAATTCGGCAATAGTCCCAATATTCGGAATGGTTCCGTTGATGTACATTACGCCTCCAAAATAGATTACTACTAAATTACTGATTCCGATTAGGGCAATCATTAAAGGACCAAATAAAGACTGTACTCTCGCTAAGCTTAAACTTTTGCGTTTGCTTTCTTCCGCAAGATCTACCATATTGTTTTGATGCTGGTTTTCTAACGAATAAGCTTTGATGACACGAATTCCAGAAAATATTTCTTGAGTAAAACTCGAAACTTTTGATAAGTATTGCTGAAAGGTGGTGCTTCGTTTATTGATTTCTGAACTTAATTTAAAAATACAATACGAAAGTATAGGAAGCGGTAATATAGTATATAAGGTAAGAAGCGGCGAAACATTATACATATATAGTATAACAATCGCGAAACGAATAAATGTATTAATAGTATACATAACCGCCGGCCCAACATACATACGGACTTTAGAAACGTCTTCACTTATTCGGTTCATTAAATCTCCTGTTCTGTTTTGCTTGTAAAAAGTCTGAGAAAGATTTTCATATTGTCTAAAAACTTCATTTTTTAAATCAAACTCAATATGGCGTGACATTACAATTAAAGTCTGGCGCATTAAAAAAGTTAAAAATCCAGCTACTATCGTAGTAGCTATGATTAGCAATACGTTATGAATCAAATCTTGTCTGAAAGCTGCAATTACGACTTCTGATTTTTGGTCAGTCGGAGATAATTTGTCAAAATTCTCAATAGCGTTTAAAGACTTACTGATTAATTTTGGAGTAAATAACGAAAATATTTGTGCGATTATGGTGATTAAAATACCCAGCGAAAAACTGTATTTATACTTAATGAAATATTTGTTTAAATAGCTTAATTCTTTCATTTTTTTAAGAAATATGATATAGAATTGATTTGAAATTGTGAATTATTACTAATTAAAATTATAATAAATTGCAATTTAATCAAAACAATTATATTGTAAAATTGTTATTTTAAAGATAAAAAATTAGCACATGTGTATTTTTTAATTATGTTTGAGAAGTCTTTTTGACAAATTCATAATTTTAACCTAATTAATACTAGCGCTATGGATGCAACTTTCGCAACTGGAAAGGAACTTCAAAAAATGGATCCTGTTTTTGGTCAATTATCTTTTGACGATCACGAACAAATTGTATTTTGCAATGACAAAGATACAGGTTTAAAAGCAATTATTGGTATTCATAATTCGGTTATGGGTCCAGCTTTGGGAGGAACTAGAATGTGGAATTATAACACAGAATGGGAAGCTTTAAATGATGTTTTACGTCTTTCAAGAGGTATGACTTTTAAATCTGCCATTACTGGACTTAATATTGGTGGAGGTAAAGCTGTTATTATTGGCGATGCTAAAACTCAAAAAACACCTGAATTGATGCGTAAGTTTGGTGAATTTGTACATTCATTAAGCGGAAGATATATTACTGCAGAAGATGTCGGAATGGAAACAAAAGACATGGATACTGTAAGAGATGTAACGCCTTATGTGACTGGTATCTCTGAAGAAAGAGGCGGGTCTGGAAATCCTTCTCCTGTAACTGCTTACGGAGTTTATTTAGGAATGAAAGCTGCTGCTAAAAGTCAGTTTGGAACTGATGTTTTAGATGGTAAAAAAGTTTTGGTTCAAGGAATTGGACACGTGGGTGAAACATTGGTGGAGTATTTGACTAAGGAAGGAGCTCAGGTAACTATTACTGATATTAATGAAGAAAAATTATATCAAGTTGCTTCAAAATACAATGCAACAATTTATACCGGCGAAGATTTATATACAGCAGATGTTGATATCTATGCGCCGTGTGCAATGGGAGCAACAATTAATGATAATACAGTAAACAAAATTAAAGCTAAAGTTATTGCTGGTGCAGCCAACAATCAATTAGCTGATGAGAATGTTCACGGTGCAAGATTGCAGGAAAGAGGTATTTTATACGCTCCAGATTTCTTGATCAACGCGGGTGGAATTATCAATGTTTACGCTGAATTAGCGAACTACGGTAAAGCTGAAATCATGATGAAAACAGAAAATATCTACAATACAACTTTAGAAATTATTGATTTTGCTGCTCAAAATAATATGACAACTCATAAAGCGGCTCTTACAATTGCTCAAAATCGTATCGATCAAAGAAGAATCGAGAACGCTGCGAAGTAATTTTTTTAGTTTACAGTCGCAGTCTCAGTTTTCAGGTTTTTCTGGAAGCTGGGATTTTTTTTAGTTTATAGTCCCAGTCGCAGTTTACATTTTTTTTGAGGACTTCATTATTTTGCTGAATACTGCGACTGAATACCGCGACCGCGACTGAATACCGCGGCTAAAACTGAATACTTTTTTACGAATTAATTTTAATATCAGGATTGAAATTCCTAATTTTGCAGACTAATTTTTAAATGTTCTTACAAGGTGGTAAATAGAAGACACATACGCGTTAAAGTAATGCAATCCATTTATGCAATGCACCAAAGCGGTTCTGATAATATGGAAAAAGAAGAAAAATTTCTTTTTTATAGTATTGATAATATTCAGGACTTATATCTTATAATGCTTTCTTCATTGATAGAAATCTGCAAAAAAGAAGCTGTCTATTTGCATCTTTCAAGTAAAAAACACCTGGCAACTGCCGCAGAACGTAATCCGAATGAAAAGTTTGTAAAGAACAAAATTTTTCAACTTCTTGCCGAAAGCAATTCTCTTAGTATCGCTCTAGAAAATCGTAAAATCAATAACTGGTCATTAAACGATGATTATATCATTTTACTTTTAAATGATGTAAAAGCCAGTGATTTGTACAAAAACTACATGAGCAATAATGTAAATACATTCGAAGAAGACAGACAATTTATTATTGATTTGTTCGAAAATGTTATTGTTCCAAACGAAAAATTATACGAGTATTTGGAAGATGATAAATTGACTTGGGTTGATGATATTCCTGTTGTAAATACGCATATCGTAAAACAATTAAAAGCAATTAAAACAGAAGATCCAGACGATTTTAGAGTTCCGAAATTGTACAAAGATGTTGAAGATAAAGATTTTGCAAAAGATTTATTTAGAAGAACTGTTTTGAATGAAGCTGCTTTTGCAAAAGAATATGAAGATAAAACGCCAAACTGGGACAGTGATCGTATTGCTGAAATTGATACAATTATCTTAAAAATGGCAATTTGCGAATTTTTAAAATTCCCTTCAATTCCAGTAAAAGTAACTCTTAACGAATATTTAGAAATTGCAAAAGAGTATTCTACACCAAAAAGTAGTATTTTTATCAACGGAATTTTAGATAACCTTGTTAAGGAACTTACAGCCAATAAAAAAATGGTGAAAGTAGGAAGAGGGTTAATGTAAAAACAACGAAATTTCAAAAAGAAAAATCCAAATTCCAATGGCTTTGTCTCTATGAGCGAAGTCACAGATATTAAAAAAGATATTAATAATAAATCAAAAACAAATTTAAATTATGGGACAATTAACTCAATTTGCGCCATTTCTATTGATGTTTGTGGTAATCTATTTCTTCATGATTAGACCACAACAAAAAAGAGCTAAAAACGAAAAAGAATTTGAAAACAGCCTAAAAGTAGGTGATAGAATAGTTACTAAAAGCGGTTTCCACGGTAAAATTGCAGAATTAGCAGAAACTACAGTTGTAATCGAAACAATGTCTGGAAAATTAAAATTAGAGCGTTCAGCTATTTCTCTTGAATTGAGTGCTGCTTTGAATAAGAAAGCATAATTTTAAATTACAATATTTTAAATCCCAAATTCCAAAAGGAGTTTGGGATTTTTTTTGTTTTGAAATTAACGAGCTGCATTGTCATTGCGAGGAACGAAGCAATCTCATTTACTATTTCAAAAATTATCTTTTGTTAGTAAGGTTGCTTCGTTCCTCGCAATGACATTTTTGCGCATAAAAAAACCTTTGTCAAAGTTTTAAACTTTGACAAAGGTCTCTGATTACTTGGAATTTGGATTTTAAATATTGAAATTTAACTTACCTGTATTTATCATTCAATCCAACATTATTCAAAATCATGGGAATCACTTTTTCAATTCTCGAAAGTTTTGTTTTTTCCTGTTTTGCCGTTTCAATATATTCTAAAAACTCATATTGTTTATAGGGCGAAAACTTGGCAAATGCTTCTTTTAAAGCTGGATTTTTTGTCATTTCTTGATCTAAAAGTTCAGAAACAATTGCTTCTTTTTTAGAAGGTTTAATAACTTTTCCTTGCTTTTCGTTTTCAATCGCTTCGTGAATGTATTCTAAGACTTCTTTTTCGTTTATTTCATCCTTCGAAGTAAAACGCCATTGACGCATTGATTTTGTTTTGTCTTCCTGAGCATTGATCAACCTCTTTTTCTCATCTTTCAGAAAAACACCGTTTAAAAACCAGATTGCAAAATAGTTTTTAAAACCTCCAATTCCGATAACATTTTTTTTGTTGTAAACATAAATAGGTCCTCCCCATTTTATGGTCTCAACCAGTTCAGTTTTGTCAATAATTGATTTAAGAAAAAGAAGTTCTTCTTCCCACTGATTGACTTTGTCCCAAACGTGCTTTTTATCAGAATTCGGTTCCACTTTATCTTTTTCTTTTAGGTTTTTCAGTTACATCAAAAATTCCTGGAATTGCAGTAAGCTCAGCAATTTTTACGATTACGTCTGTCGCTTTTTGAATGCTTTCGGCAGGAACATATTCATATTTTCCGTGGAAATTATGTCCGCCCGCAAAAATATTTGGGCAAGGTAATCCCATAAAAGATAATTGAGAACCGTCAGTTCCGCCGCGGATTGGTTTGATGATCGGTTTGATGTTTAATTCTCGCATCGCTTTTTCAGCGATATCAACAATATGTTTTACTGGCAGAACCTTTTCTTTCATATTGTAATATTGATCTTTTACGACTGCAATTACGATATCTTCACCAAATTTCTTAGCAAATTTTTTATTGAATTTTTTGGCAATTTTTTCGATAAGCTCTTTTCGCTTTTCGAATTTCTTTTTATTATGATCACGTATAATCAATTCTAAAACTGTTTCTTCGATGTTTCCTTTTATGTGATGAACGTGAAAAAATCCTTCGTAACCTTTTGTTTCTTCTGGGGTTTCTCCTTTTGGAAGTTCATTGATAAATTCATTTGCCAAAAGCATAGAATTAATCATTTTTCCTTTTGCATAACCAGGATGAACACTTTTTCCTTTAAAAGTAATTTTAGCTCCAGCTGCGTTGAAATTTTCATATTCTAACTCGCCAATCTGACTTCCGTCCATCGTATAAGCCCATTGCGCTCCAAATTTTTCTACATCAAAATGATGCGCACCACGTCCAATTTCTTCATCTGGAGTAAATCCAATTCTGATTTTTCCATGTTTAATTTCTGGATGCTGAATTAGATATTCCATTGCCGAAACAATTTCTGTAATTCCCGCTTTGTCATCGGCACCAAGAAGTGTTGTTCCGTCGGTTGTAATAATGGTTTGCCCTTTGTATTGCAGTAAATCTTTGAAATAATTTGGAGATAAAACAATGTTTTTTTCTGCATTCAAAACAATATCTTTTCCGTCGTAATTTTCAACAATTTGAGGCTTCACATTGGCACCGCTAAAATCTGGCGAAGTATCAAAGTGAGAAACAAAACCTACTGTTGGAACTTCGTGATCTACGTTGCTTGGCAGCGTTGCCATGATATACGCTTTATCATCAATAGTTACATCTTCAAGTCCGATTGTTTTTAGTTCTTCAACTAATTTATTGGCCAAATTCCACTGCTTTTCAGTACTTGGCGTTGTTTGCGAATTTGGATCTGATTCTGTATCAATTGTTATATAACTAATAAAACGATCTATGATATGTTGCATTTCTTTGATTTTTTAGCAAATATAGAAAATTTTTCTCCTGCATAATTTAGCTTTCCATATCTGAATTAATAAAAAAAGGGATTCTGTGCAGAATCCCTTTCATTTGTTTTTTTACTATTATTTGCTTTTGACGCATCTAAAACCCACATGATTTGCCGCAGATCTAATTTCGCCTTTTCCTCTCGTTCCAACCATGTATCGTGTGCAATATTGGTCGGTACATAAAAATGAACCGCCTCGATGAACTCGTTTAACTTCTGTCGGATCATTTGGATCATTATAAGCATCAGGTCCTTGCGGATTTTTTACTGTTTTGCCGCTATCGGCCAATGATTTGTAATAGTCAACACTATACCAGTCATTTACCCATTCCCATACATTTCCTGCCATATCATATAAGCCATAAGCATTTGGTGCATATTGAGCTGTAGGAGCAATTCCTTTAAATCCGTCTTCGCCAGTATCGCCATCTTTAATTGGGAAATGCCCTTGATAAATATTGGCTTGAAATTTCCCTTTCGGTTTTAAATCATTTCCCCAAGCATATAGATTTCCTGTTTTACCACCTCTAGCAGCAAATTCCCATTCTGCTTCTGTCGGAAGTCTTTTTCCAGCCCATTTTGCATAAGCTGCTGCATCTTCGTATACTACATGTACCACAGGATATTTTTCTTTGCCTTTAATTGTACTTTGAGGACCATCAGGATGTCTCCAGTCGGCACCTGGCTCATAACGCCACCATTGCAGGAAATTGTTTAAATTAACAGCAGATGGAGTAGGTGTAAAGACAACCGAACCCGTTACAAGATCGTTTTCATTCGCACCAGGAAATTCTTCTTTGGTTGGTTTTTGCTCTGCAACCGTAACATAACCAGTTGCTTTTACAAATTTTTCGAACTCTTCATTGGTAACTTCGGTTTTATCCATATAATATCCATCAACATATACGCGGTGAATAGGAGCTGCATCTTTCGTTACACCTTTGATACTACATAAACTTTCATCTTCGACATTGCTTCCCATTGAGAATTCTCCGCCTGGAATCCAAACCATACCTTCTGGAGCTTTTCCTGCAGGTTTATCTTTATTTTCGATAGTTGGCTTAAATACTGAGGGTGCTGAAGTGTTTGGAATTTCATGACATTCTGCAGTTTCAGCTATTTCTTTTTTAGGCACCATTAATTTGGTATAACCGTAAGCAAGAGAAATAATAGAAATTGTCAGGACAGCAAAAATCCAAAAGGTTTTATTTTTCATGGTAATTGATTTTGATCTGAATTGGTTGTCAAATTGATGGGATAAAATTATAAAAATAATTATTAATACTATAGTAATTATATAGGATTAATAAATTATTTGTCTTTTTCAACAAGAACTACTTCATATTTTTCTTTGCCGTCAACTTGAACGGGTTGATAATAAGTTTCTCCAAATTTTACATATTTTACATCTCCAATCGTAACTTCTTCGCCGCCTTCTGGTAAATTATCAACTATTGTTCCTGCTGTTGGAGGCACAACCTTATAAGTATTGCCGTCTTTTTCATAATAAGTTCCTCCATAGTAATAATTATTTACTGTTCCTGTATTAACAGTTTGTGCGCCGCTTGGAATATTATTAACAGTTCCTCCAACTGGAGCCGGAACAGCCGTGTAACCTCCGTTAGAAGGTGCATACCAAACTCCCTGATCATAATGATATTGTGAACTTTCGACGCTTACTACTATTGCTGTAACCGCTAAGGTTGCTACAAAAAATCCCCAAGGATGCCATGTTGGTCCATAGTAATAAGGTCTGTAAGGATGAAAATAATATGGATTATAAGCATGATATCTATAACCGCCATATACATACGGAGGACGTGCATACACAACAGTATTTCTTCTCACGACAGTGTTTCGGTTATTATTTATCGTTATATCTCTACTTCGGTCAACATTTCTTGTATTGCCGCTTATGTTTGTATTTCTATTGCCTGAATTTATGGTGTTATTAGAATTACGGTTTGTTGTATTGTTTCTGTTGTTAATGCTAGTGTTCGAGCTATTTGTAGGTCTGGTTACTTTAGTTCCCGAGCCATTAGATCCAGGTCTAGTTACTGCTGGTTTGTTTGTAGAAGGTCTGTTTACAGCTGGTCGGGATTGGTTTGCGGGTCTTGTTGCCGCAGGCCTTGTTTGAGTTCCTCCACTCGGTCTGTGAACTCCTCCGCCATTTCCTCCAACTCGTCGCTGCGCCATGCTGTCAATAGAAATCAAAAAAAACGATCCAGCTAAACAAGTTAGTACTGCTTTTCGTATTGTTTTATTTATATTTTTCATTTTCAGTATTTTAAGTTAGATAAAGTTATTAAAAAAAAGAATTTGTATTTAAGATTTAGGCAAGTATTTTTGATTTAAAAAATAGAATATTCTTACAATGAAATATCCCATTGTATTCTAAAACGCCAGCCTTGCTCAAGCGGTAAAGTTTTATCCTGAAAACTAAAATAACTTACTTCAGAAGTTAGTTTATTTTTATGGCCTTTAAAAAACCAATTAAAAGCCAATGTCGACTCATCTTGTCTATTTTGTCTTATTGAATTATCTGGTCTGTAAGCAGCATGTCTTCCTGCCATTTCCAAATGTTTTGGCCACCAATCGAAAACATTATGAAAGAAATATCCAGCCTGAACATAATATCCTTTTAGCGTTGTTGTTTCATTATTGTTTAATTTATCAATAATTTCTTTAGTATGCCATTCGCTCTGCCAAGAAAAACCACGATACATAAAAGCCGTTTCTACATTCCATTGATTAACTCTATATTGACCTGGCAAACCATTTTCGTATCCTTCTAAGGAACCTCCACCAGCTTGAGAAAAACGAGTGTATGGACTTCTATTTGTTATGGCTGAAAAAGCAATAATTGGTGTAAGTTTTTCGTGAAATTCTAAATCACAGCCTTCAAAATCCAAAAATCGACCCAAAAAATTCCATTGCGCTCTTCCAAAATACATTAAATGGCTGTCATCATTTACCGAACTTCCTCGTCCAGTTCCTGTCAGCGCAGCCGCCCAGTAATTAAAGTCAGCTATGCCGCTGCCTTTCAAATGTCCGTAAACTTCGACTCCCAATTGTCTGTCTACTGTAAACGGACGATTAATTAAAGACCGCTCTGCCATTTGCTGTTCGCCGCTGCTAATGAAACGTTCGCGGGTAAATTCTGTTTTCCATTGCCCGACTTTAAAACTCAGCCACTCCCATTTTTCGATCATAATTCTAAAGTCAAGTAAGTTGGACTGACTTAATTCGTATTCCCAATAGTATTTTAGCCAAGGTTCAAAAGCATGTCCGCCGACTTTTAATCTGGCACGATTTATTTTAAAAACCGTTTGTGCATCTTGAGCATAATCATCGTAAGTAACTGGATCTGCATCGTAAGGAGTAGAAAAACGAAACTGAAATCTGCTTTGTAATTGAAATAGAAATTTATTATCTCGTGTTTGTAATTCGATTCCCTTGTTGCCATAACGGACAGTCATCAGTTTTGTAGTGTCTTTTTCATGCTGCGAAAAGCCTTTAAAACCAATTAATAATATGAGAATTAATGACAGAATGATTGGGTTTCGATTTGTTGGATATTCTTTATACATATAGTTGCATTGATTTGTATAAAAGATTCTTAATTGCTTCAAAATTAATTAATAAAAAATCTGAAGCAGGTAGTTTAAGTGCTTGAAGTTGTTTCATATTATAACTTGCAACCTTAAAAATTGAATTTTTGACTTTATGTTTTTAATTATGTTTTTGAAGAATGAAACAAAATTGAAATTATTTGTTTTTGTAAAAAAGCACCTTTTTAAACTATAATATTTAAATTTGCACCCAAAATAACAACAACACACTCATGTATAAATTGATAATTCGTCCGATACTTTTCTGGTTTGATCCTGAAGAAGTGCATTACTTTACTTTTTCATTTGTTAAATTCATTTCAAAAATCCCAGGAGTTTCGTCAATTATAAGATCAATTTATGAAGTAAAAGATTCTCGATTAGAAAGAGAAGTTTTCGGAATTAAATTCAAAAATCCCGTTGGACTTGCAGCAGGATTTGACAAAGATGCAAAGTTGTACAAAGAACTTTCTGATTTTGGTTTTGGTTTTATTGAAATTGGAACCGTTACGCCGGTTGGTCAGGAAGGAAATCCAAAAAAACGTTTATTTCGTTTAAAAGAAGATCAGGCAATTATTAACCGAATGGGTTTTAATAATGGCGGCGTTTTGGAAGCTGTAGAACGTTTGAAGAAAAATTCTGGAGTTTTGATTGGAGGAAATATTGGAAAAAACAAAGTAACTCCAAACGAAAATGCTGTAGACGATTATATCATTTGTTTTGATGCTTTGTTTGATCATGTAGATTATTTTGTAGTGAATGTAAGTTCGCCAAATACACCAAATTTAAGAGCTTTACAAGACAAAGAACCTTTAACTGCTTTGCTGCAGACTTTGCAAAACAGAAACATTGAAAAGCAGAAAACAAGTACGCAGAAAGTAAAACCAATTTTATTAAAAATTGCTCCAGATCTTACAGATGAGCAGTTGTTAGATATCATAGATATTGTAAAAACTACCCAGATTGCTGGAGTAATTGCAACCAATACTACAATTTCAAGAGACGGTTTACAATCTGCAAATCAGTCAGAAATGGGAGGTTTGTCTGGAAAACCATTGACAAAACGCTCTACAGAAGTAATTCGTTTTCTTTCTGAAAAAAGCAATAAAGCATTTCCAATTATTGGAGTAGGCGGAATTCATTCTGCAGATGATGCGATCGAAAAACTAAATGCAGGAGCAAGTTTAGTGCAATTGTATACAGGTTTTATTTATGAAGGTCCAGCGCTGATTAAAGCAATCAATAAAAAAGTTTTAGGGCAGTTGTAAAAGAAGCGCCTGAAGAATTAATCCGACTATTATCGCGATTCCGAAACTAATTAAAGTACCAATCATCACGTATTCGGTGAGCTTGCGGTCTTTGGCTTCTTTTAAATCTCCAAATCGAAAGATAGATTTTGCGGCCAATAAAAACCCTATTGCTTCAAAATGAGCAGTTAGGATAAAGCAAAGTATAAATAAACGTTCTAATATGCCAATGTAATTTCCTGCACTGGCAAGAGAATTGTCTTGATGGCTGTTTTGACTTTCTGGACTCCAGATCGAAATAATGGTTTTTATGAAAATAGAAGTGGGCTTGGTTACCAATAAAATTCCGGTGATTAAAATCCAGAATTCATTCATAACCCAAAAGTCGATAATGCCATTATTTTCGTAAAGCATTACAACGGCAATTAATATAATAATGTGCGCAATTTGGTCTGCAACAAACCAAGTTCGCTTTGTTTTTGCTTTTTGAAAATTGAGTTTAATTAAGTCAATGATACCGTGGGTAACAGCAATTAAAACCGCATAAGGTATAAAACTGACTTTTCCAGCCACAAGCGCAGCTAAAACTCCGTGAAGTAAAATATGAACATACAAGTAAATACTTTTATGTTTTTTAATTTCTTTATCGGCTACCCAAGAATTAGGCTGCCAGATAAAATCTCCCAGTAAATGAGCTAAAAGCAGTTTTATAAATAAAATCATGAGGCTGTAATTTGTTTTATTTCTTTTCTAAAATAGCGGTCTAAATTCATAACCAAATCAAACTGAGCGCGTTTTTGTCTTCGGCTTACCGCAGCTTGATTAATTCCTAGTTTTTGTCCTAATTCTTCTTGAGACAAAGTGGGATTTTCTATCGCGACGGCCACAAATTCTGCCGATTGCACCAGCCAGCTGTCCATAAAAGTTAAAGCTAACTGCAGCATTAAATTTAGTTTTTCGTCAAAATCATTGTTTCCAGTTCGAAGTGCCAATGTGACTTTCTGTTTTTTTAAAGTCTCAAAAAGTTCTCCAGAATGTATAAAGGCAGAACCATTACTTTCGGATATTCTTTTGGCATTATGAGTTTTATCTCCAAAGCCAATACTCATTCGCGCATCTGATTTTATAGCTCGTAAATGCGCTTTTACCAAAATGGCAGCTAATATAGCGTCTTCTGGATTTGGAATCTCAATTTGAAATTCATCTCCGCGGTAAACCTCCCATTTATTGGGTGTTGATCCAAATGGAGCTAAGATGTTTTTTAAATCATCTACCCAATGATCTGATTTCTGCTGTCTTGAGCCAATTATATCGCCTGTAATTACGCTAGTCATAATCAAATATAATTAAAAAATAATAAACTTTGTATTACAAATATAAGTAATAAAATTAATTATTACTCTTTTTGGTAATATTTAAAATTATTACATTTTTAGGTAATAATTCTTTCTATTACGATATTAGGTAATAACTGCATTATCTAAAATTATCTTTTATTTATTTAAAAAAGAAACTAACTTAGCCTTTTACAAATGAGTAAGCTTTGAATAAAGAAATCAAAATTATTGAATGCCCTAGAGATGCCATGCAAGGCATTAGGGATTTTATTCCGACCAAAAATAAAGTTTCCTACATACAAGCTTTGCTTAGAGTAGGCTTTGATACTATTGATTTTGGAAGTTTTGTTTCTCCAAAAGCTATTCCGCAAATGCAGGATACTGCTGAGGTTTTAGCACAGCTTGATTTGTCTCAAACTTCAAGTAAACTACTTTCTATAATTGCCAATACTCAAGGAGCGGTTAAAGCATCAGAATATGAGCAGATTCAATATTTAGGATTTCCGTTTTCTATTTCCGAGAATTTCCAGATGCGTAATACACATAAAACGATTACAGAATCTTTAGTTACGCTTGAAGAAATTTTAGAAGTTGCTTCTAAGAAAAATAAAGAAGTAGTCACCTATCTTTCAATGGGTTTTGGAAATCCTTACGGAGACCCTTGGAATGTTGAAATTGTGGGAGAATGGACGGAAAAACTTGTTGGAATGGGAGTGAAAATTTTATCACTTTCAGATACTGTTGGAAGTTCTACCCCAGACGTTATTACGTATTTGTTTTCGCATTTAATTCCTAAATATCCTCAAGTAGAATTTGGCGCTCACCTGCACACCACACCTGACAGCTGGTTCGAGAAAATCGATGCTGCCGCAAAAGCAGGCTGTACTCGTTTTGATGGTGCAATACAAGGTTTTGGAGGCTGTCCTATGGCAACCGATAAATTAACCGGAAATATGCCGACAGAAAAACTAATTTCTTACTTCACTGCTAATAAAAAAACTACAGGCTTAAACGCTCTAAGTTTTGAAAGCGCTTATAATGAAGCTTCAAAATTGTTCGGAAAGTTTCATTAAAAAATAGTTATTTTTCTTACCTTAGATAATGAATGTAAACATTAAGCGTTACATTTATTATTCATATAATTTTTGTTATGAAATCGAATTCTTCGCGCAAAATTTCAAGCATAATACTTTTGGCTTTTTTATTTTTTTCCTGTTCAAGTGATTTAGATTTCGATCAGGTAAAAGATTTAAAGTTAGAGCCCGTCTTCGTAGCAAATCTTGCTTATTTTGATATTCCTGCTAATCAGCTTATAGATGATGGGGGAACTCACATTGCTTTTGATACAAGAAGCTTTGACGTTTTTAAAGAAAGCTTTTTTACCAACCGTTTGAAGAAAGCAGAATTTAATTTCGAAATTGAGAATAATATTGATAGAACTTTTATTGTGAATCTGCTGTTGATGAACGATGATAATCAAATATTGCAAACCATATCTTATACCGTTCCGGCTTATCAAGGAATGACGAATGTTATAAAATATCCGACAGAAGTGTTTGAAAACGAGCGATTAAATCTTTTAAAACAAACGACCAAAATTGGTTTTGTAGTTATAATCGCCGCTGGGCCGCCATTAAATAATGAAAGTTTAGGAAATTTAAAATTGAGATCAAGTGCAACAGCTTATTTAGTGATCGAATGAGAAAAATATATCTGATTTTCTGCATCGTTTTTCAGCTTTCTTGTTTTTGTCAAAATAAAGAACTGTTGTATAATTTCACTTCTATTCCACAATCCTCTCTCGTGAATCCTGGAGCCGACGTATCGTATAAATACTATTTTGGTTTCCCAGTTCTATCTGGAATTTCTGCCAATGTAGGTTCAAACAGCTTTTCGGCGTATGATTTATTTGCCGATAATGGAGTAGATTTTAATCAAAAAGTTCGAGACGTAATTAATAGATCGTCTAGTAATGATAAAGTAGTAACCAATCAACAGTTAGAAATATTCTCTGGTGGCTTTAGAGTTGGAGGCAGAGAAAGCCGTTCGTACGTTTCGTTCGGATTGTATCAGGAATTTGATTTTTTCATGTACGTTCCAAAAGACCCGGCTTTATTGGCGTTAAACGGAAATAGAGATTACATTGGAAAATCATTTAATCTCGGAGATATAAGTGCTAAAGCTGAGGTGCTTTCTGTATTTCATGTCGGATATCATAAAAAAGTAAGCGATAAATTTGTATTTGGAGGACGCGCCAAAATCTATTCAAGTGGTGCAAATGCTACTTCAACTAAAAATTCCGGTTATATCTATACAGGACAGAATGCTGGAACTCCAAATTTGTACAATCAAATCATTTCTTCAAATTTAGAATTAAAAACTTCTGGAATTTCTAAATTCACAAAAGATGAATACGAAGGAAATGTAGTCCGAGATATTGCTCATAATACCTTCTTTAATGGAAGTTTAGGACTCGGATTAGATGCTGGAATTACCTATTATATAAAAGAAAATTTACAGCTTACAGCAAGTATAGTCGATCTAGGTTTTATAAGGCAGACAAAAGATATTGAAACACGCACCTACAAGGGAACGTATCAATACAATGGTGTAAATCCTGATTTTATGGGTACTGATAACCCAGAAAATGTTTTTGATGAATTTAAAGAAGCCATACCAGAAGAAACACTTTACAATAAATATACAACTTGGCGTCCTACTAAATTTTATTCCTCAATTCAATATTCATTTGGAGAAGCGCGTCCAGATGACGAATGTAATTGCAGAGGACAAGTCGAAAAATATTATAAAAATGCAGTAGGAGCACAGCTTTTTGCCATGACAACGCCACGTGAACCTTTAGTTGCTTTGACTGCTTTTTATAGAAGAAATATTTTTAGAAAATTAGATGTAAAAGCCACTTATACCTTCGATACATTTTCAAACAAAAATATCGGATTAGGACTGGCGGGAACAATTGGTTCAGTCAATCTTTATGCTTTGGTAAATAATATTCTCGAATACAAAGATTTGTCCAAAGCCAGAAGCGCGGCATTCCAGATCGGAATCAATTTTGTATTCCAAGATCGAGAGGATTAATTCAAAAAACTTTCAATTTTTTAAATTCCAAATTCCAATTAGATTGGGATTTGGGATTCAAAAAGATTGGAATTTGAAATTTAAAAGAATGAAAATTTCAAATTGAAAATTTGTAAAACTATTCTTGTAAAGTTAAATTTATGAATAAGTTAGTATTCAAGTTTCCAATTTATTCACTATATTTGCACGCAATTCAACTAGAAATTGCAACATGATAGCACACAACTCCAAGATTATCGGCGAAGGTTTAACTTACGACGATGTATTATTAGTACCTAACTACTCGAATGTGCTTCCCCGCGAAGTGAGTATCAAATCAAAATTCTCAAGAAACATTACATTAAACGTTCCGATTGTATCTGCTGCTATGGATACTGTTACAGAAAGTGCAATGGCAATTGCTATGGCGCAAGAAGGCGGAATAGGTGTTTTACATAAAAATATGACTATCGAACAACAGGCAGGAAAAGTTCGAAAAGTAAAACGTGCTGAAGCAGGAATGATTATCGATCCGGTAACATTACCAATGAACTCTACAATCGCTGACGCTAAAAATGCCATGAAAGAATTCGGAATCGGAGGTATTCCAATCGTTGACGAAAACAAAATCCTTAAAGGAATTGTTACCAATCGTGACTTACGTTTCGAGAAAAATGGTGCAAGACCAATCGCTGAGGTTATGACAAGCCAAAACTTAGTAACTGTTTCTGAAGGAACTTCATTAGAGCAGGCAGAAGTGGTATTACAAGGTCATAAAATCGAAAAATTACCAGTTGTAAACGAGAAAAACGAATTAGTTGGTTTAATTACGTTTAGAGATATTACAAAACTGACCCAAAAACCAATCGCTAACAAAGATTCATTTGGTCGTTTAAGAGTTGCAGCTGCTATTGGAGTTACTGGAGATGCAGTTCAAAGAGCTGAAGCTTTGGTAAATGCAGGTGTAGATGCAATCATTATCGATACAGCACACGGACATACAGAAGGTGTGGTAAACACATTAAAAGAAGTAAAATCAAAATTCCCTCAAATAGATGTTATCGTTGGAAACATTGCAACACCAGAAGCTGCTAAATATTTAGTAGAAAACGGTGCTGACGGTGTAAAAGTTGGAATCGGTCCTGGTTCTATCTGTACGACACGTATCGTTGCAGGTGTTGGTTTTCCTCAATTCTCAGCAGTTTTAGAAGTTGCTGCAGCTATTAAAGGAACTGGAGTTCCAGTTATTGCTGATGGTGGAATTCGTTATACAGGTGATATTCCTAAAGCAATCGCTGCCGGTGCTGACTGTGTAATGTTAGGGTCATTATTAGCAGGAACAAAAGAATCTCCAGGTGAAACTATCATTTTCGAAGGAAGAAAATTCAAATCTTACCGCGGAATGGGGTCTGTTGAAGCTATGCAGACAGGTTCTAAAGATCGTTATTTCCAAGATGTTGAAGACGATGTTAAAAAATTAGTTCCAGAAGGAATTGTTGGACGTGTTCCTTATAAAGGTGAATTAAACGAAAGTATGCTTCAATTTATTGGAGGTCTTCGTGCTGGAATGGGATACTGTGGTTCAAAAGATATTCCAACTTTACAAGAATCTGGGCGTTTCGTTAGAATTACTTCAAGCGGAATCACTGAAAGTCATCCACATAACGTAACTATTACAAAAGAAGCTCCAAATTATTCTAGATAATTTTTAGTTTTTTATATAAAAGCAAAAGGCGTAAGATTTAGTTCTTACGCCTTTTTTAGTTGTTAATCTTTAAAACTAATACCATTCTTTTTTAATTCTTCTAATAATTTTGGAATGCTGCTTGGACCAATTCCATGCCAAGATAAAATTTCTGCTTGACTATACTTAGATAAATCTTCGACCGTATTTATATTTTTACTTTCTAAAGCTCTTCGAGCGGGAGCTGATAGAACAGATAAAAGTCCTGATTTTGGTTTTCTCTGCGCTTCGCAAATAGGACAAGTAGGGCAGTCACTAGTTTTGGTATAGCGATGCCCTTTTTTGCAAGTTCTATTATTTTCTGAAGAAGTCATTTTTGAATTTATTCTTTTGATTTGTACTTACTAAATTTAGCATTCCATCCATCTTCTGAATAAGATTCCCCATGAATTCCATCGCTAAGTTCAACGATGTTTTCCCCATTTACTGATATTTGAATATTGTTTTCAAAATCAGCCAATTCTTGTAATGAAAAAAGAAAATTATGAATTGCTGTATCAATACTTTTAATAATAATTTCTTTGATTAACTCTTTTTGTGATTCATTAAATTTACTAATTTCAGTTTGTATTTTTAAATTTGAAGGCGCTTTAGATTTATTGTTTAAAAGGGTTTCTGCATTTTCAATTCCATTGTCTCTTAAATTTTTAACTAAGAATTCTCCAAAAATATCGAGCGATTGTTTTGACATTTTAATCTTTGATTATAGTTTCAATCTTTCAAAATTATTGAAAAATACTCAAATTAATTTCATAATTATTAAAACCTGCTATCTAAAATATCTTGTGCAACAATATCAGAATGCAGTAAATCTTCCATTTTCTTCGTCATACGCTGTGCTTCTAGAGCATAACCAAACATCTTTTTCTCGTAATCAGCAATTGCATCGTCAATTGTTTCGAATTTTCCTTCGGTTAGGTTTTTAGTTAAATGATAAGCATCAAATAATCCCATGTTTACACCTTCACCTGCAAACGGCGGCATTAAATGCGCTGCATCGCCGACAAGAGTAATGTTAGAATGTTGTTTCCAAGGTTCTTCTAGTGAAAACAATCTTAAAGGTAAACCTGAAAATTCACTAGAAGCAGTAAAGAATTTTTTATAATCGTCTCCCCAGTTTTTAAACTTTTCGTTTAAAAATGAAATTACAGCTTGATCATCTTCAAAATCAATTCCGTTGTTCAGAATCCAGTTTTCATCGGCTTTAAAAGAAACCCCGAAATGTACTGATCCATCTCGCATGGTATGGGTGTAAAACATTTTATGATCACCCATTGCCATCACATTTCCGTTACCATACTTAGGTTTAAATTCAGGATACTCTTGATCTGGATTTGATATTTCTCCCTGAATTATATAGGTTCCAGAAAGCTGCGGTTCTTGATCGCTTACAAATTTTCTAGCATTCGATCTTCCTCCGTTTGCCACAATTACGAAATCAGCGACTGCAGTTTTTCCATTTTTGAATTCTAAAAAATATTGATTTTCAGTTTTTTCAATATTAATTAATTGACTGTTCCAGACAACTGTATTTTCTTCAAGATTATCCAGCATTATTTTTCGGAGATCATTTCGGTCAATTTCTGGGCGTGAAAAAGCATTTGTTTCATCTGGCATTTCGTCAGATGTTATATTTCCGTCCATATCGGCCATTTTTTCGCCAGTCGGTCGGGCATATTTAAGAAATTCCTCCATTAAGCCTGCTTTTTGAATTGCCAACTGACCAGAATTTGAATGTATATCAAGCGTTCCGCCCGAAGTTCGAGCTTGAGCATTTATATCTCTTTCATAAACCGTAACATCGGCACCATTTATTTGTAAAATTCGGGCAGTTGTAAGTCCAACAGGACCGCCGCCAATAATGGCTATTTTTTTATTTTCTATAATTGAAGTTTTCATTTTATTAAAATTGAATTTAATATGATATTGAAATTTAAAATTGCATTTTGATAATGTTAAGGTGTCAGTGCTTTTAAAACCAAATTAAAAGTTTCATTTTTTAGATCGTCATTAAGTACAAAAGATTTTCCAGACATCGATTTTCCCTCTCTATGAAGTTCTAAAAGAGAATAAAGTGAACCGTAAGCAATGCTCCAAAAAACTTCAAAAGTGACAGGAACAAGTTCTTTTTTTTCAATTGAAGAAAGCATAAATTGTGACATAGTTTGTTTAAATTCGCCGGTAATTTCTGCTAAAATTGCATCACCGTAAGTAGAGTGTTTCAAGAGTTCAAAACAAGTTGCTTCTAAAGTAAAATTAAGCAGGAAGTCAATCCGATTTTCCCATTGATTTCTCAATCCGTCTTTAAAAGACATTTCTGGAGAAAACCCGTTAAGCATTTTATTGAAAAGATTACTGCCAATTTCAATTCCAATCTTCCGGATCAAATCTTCTTTATCTGAGTAGTAAATGTAAAGCGTAGCAACAGAAACCCCACATTCTTTTGCTAAACGGTTCATTCCAAAACCTTCAACACCTTGCTTAACAATCATTTCTATTGCTTTCTGTTTTACAATTTCTTCTTTGTTAATATCTCTTGTCCTCATAATTCTAAATTAATTATGATGCAAAGATATAAATAAATAATAAATGAACGATCGCTTATTTATTATTTTTATAGGTGCAGAGAGACAAGGGTGCTGAGGGACTGAGGTTTTATTGGTGGTTGATGGTTGGTGGTTTATGGTTGGTGGTTAATGGTTGGTGGTTAATGGTTAATGGATAATGGATAATGATTGGTTATTGATTATTAAAGGTTGATTTGTTCGTGGTTGATGATTTTGTTTGAGGTTTTGTGCGATTGGCTATAATCAATTGAATAGGCTCCAGCTTTAGCTGGAGATTTTGGAAAAAATAGGGGAAAGGCTTTAGCCGAATACTTTGTAATTTTGAAAGGCATAAAAAAAGTCAGCTGAAACAATATTTAATCGTTTCAGCTGACTTTTTTACTAAATAAATATATTTTACATAGTTTTTGTTGGCTCGGCTTCTCTTAGATTTTGATTTTCTAGGATCTCTTTTAGAAACGGTTTTACCTGAGTTTCAATTTCCGATTCTGATATTTTTAAAGCTTCGGGATCAGTGGCTAATTTTAGCCAAGGTTTTGGTCCGTCAAAATCATAGCTTCCAAAAACTACAACTGGAGTTCCTTTTACTTTTACATTTTCCTTGTCTTTTAAAATCCATTCATCAGCAAATTTGTAAAGGTATTTAGCATCTTTCTCTAATAATCTTAAACAAGAATGCGAGGCAGGATAACCTGGCAGTTCATATTGGTGAAAACCAACTCCAAGTTTATTTTCGATATTGAAATTCCATTTCAAATCCCATTCGTCATTAAATGTACTGGTAGTTTTTTCTGCTTTCCAATTCGTGAAAAATAGTCCAGTTGGTGTAGGATCTTTTTTTCTTCCCATATTTGTTGGCCCTGTGTAAACTAACTCGCCATTTTCGTAAGCGGCAAAAGTTTGTGTCGGATATGAAAAAAGAATAATCTTTGAAACTTCCTGTAAAGCTGAAACATGCAATGGAAATGGAAGATAATATACTAAATCGCCAGTAAAATCTCCAGGAATTACAACAGAATCTAGTTTTTTAAAGTTGGCTTTATCAGTCCTGTTTAGTGCATATACAATATCCATTTTACTGCTGTCAGCTTCATTAATTTTCAGCCAGTCTTTAGTGTTTTCAACTTTATATGTAATAGCAGATTCCGGTTTTTTATACTCAATTGCTTTTTTAGTAGTTTTATTATTCTCAGTTAAATTGATTGTATCGCTTTTTTTGCAGGAAACTGCTAAAGTCAAAATCAAAATAAGTAACGCGTTTGCTGTGTAATATAACTTTTTCATAGGTTGTATTTTTATGATTGTAAAGTTATAAATGTGATAGCTGAAAAGGGTTACATAATTTTTTGAATTGTTTGTTTGATTTACATTTGAGTAAATAAATCGTGCTAAATCAAACCTTTTATTTTAGCATGTTGTAAAAGCAAAATAGTCTTAGCATCTGTAATTTCTCCAGATTCAATCATTTTGTAAGCTTCATCAAAAGTATATTCTAAAACTTCGATATTTTCCTGTTCGGCATCTAATCCGCCGCCTTCGCTAACTTTCATACTTTCGTCGTATTCACCAACAAATAAATATAAAATCTCTGTTACGGCGCCTGGAGACATATAAGTTTCAAAAACTTTTTGGACTTTAGAAATGCGATAACCAGTTTCTTCTTCAGTTTCACGAATGATCGCAGTTTCAGGATTGTCTTTGTCTAAAAGTCCTGCGCAGACTTCAATCATCATTCCAGATTTATTTCCGTTAAGGAAAGTTGGTAAACGAAATTGACGTGTTAAAATAACCGTTTTTTTAGTTGAATTATATAATAAGATTCCTGCGCCATTTCCGCGGTCGTAAACTTCGCGGTTGTGTATTTCAGGTTCTTCGTTTTCTTTTTTATAGCTGAATGAAACACGGTTTAAAATATACCAATTATCGGATAATAACTTAGTTTCTTTAATTTCTATTTCTGGATTTTTTCTCATATCAATATTATTCAAAAAAAACGCCCTGATTATCAGAGCGTTTTTAAATGTATTATTTTGTTATTGTTTGTTTTCTATCAGGTCCAACCGATACAATTTTGATTGGCACTTCGATTTCTTTCTCAATAAACTCAATATATTCTTTTAGCTCAACAGGTAATTGATCGTAAGTTGTAAGTCCTGTTAAATCTTGCTTCCATCCTTTAAACTCTTTGTAAATTGGAGTAACATTTTCTGGTTCAATGTTGTAAGGGAAGTGAGAGATATTTTGTCCTTTGTAGTTGTATTCAGTACAAACTTTTAAAGTTTCAAAACCAGAAAGTACATCACCTTTCATCATCATTAATTGAGTAACTCCATTTACTTGTACAGCATATTTTAAAGCTACTAAATCTAACCATCCGCAACGTCTTTGTCTTCCTGTTACAGATCCAAATTCGTTACCCACTCTTGCCATTGTAGCACCAACTTCGTCAAAAAGTTCAGTTGGGAAAGGTCCGCTTCCTACACGTGTAACGTAAGCTTTGAAAATTCCGTAAACCTCTTTGATTTTGTTAGGAGCAATTCCTAAACCAGTACAAGCTCCAGCTGCAGTAGTGTTTGATGAAGTTACGAAAGGATAAGTTCCGAAATCAACATCTAATAAAGATCCCTGAGCACCTTCACAAAGAATAGATTTACCAGCTTTTTGAGCTTGGTGCATGTATTCTTCACTATCAATAAAATCTAATTTTTTAAGCTCTTCAATAGCTTCGAAGAATTCTTTTTCTAATTCAGCTAAATTATATTGAATATTAACGTCGTAAAAAGCAATCATAGCTTCGTGTTTGTCTGCTAATGCTCTGTAACGCTCTTTGAAGTCTTCTAATTCGATATCTCCAACACGCAAACCATTTCTACCAGTTTTGTCCATGTAAGTTGGCCCAATACCTTTAAGTGTAGAACCAATTTTTGCTTTTCCTTTTGATGCTTCAGAAGCGGCGTCAAGCAAACGGTGTGTTGGTAAAATTAAATGCGCTTTTCTAGAAATGATCAATTTGCTTTTGATATCAAGATTGAATTTCTCTAAACCTTCAATTTCTTTTTGAAAAACTACTGGGTCAATTACAACACCATTTCCGATGATATTTACTGAATTTTTATGAAAAATTCCAGAAGGAATTGTTCTAAGTACGTGTTTGATTCCGTCAAATTCTAATGTATGTCCTGCATTTGGTCCTCCTTGAAAACGTGCAATAATATCATAATTTGAGGTAAGAACGTCAACAATTTTTCCTTTACCTTCATCTCCCCATTGTAATCCTAGTAATAAATCTACGGTCATTCTGTTTTAATTTGCGTTGGGACAATCTAATTTGTCCTACTGATTATGTAGTTAATTTTTCTTTTTTTTATTTTTTTGAATAATTCCTTTCTGGATTATTGTTTTTCTTTTTTGTTTCCGTAGAAATAAAGTGAGTGATTCGTAATTTCGATATCAAATATTTCTTCGATTGTTTTTTTGATGGTTTGAATTCTTGGGTCACAAAATTCAATTACTTCGCCAGAATCAGTCATGATAATGTGATCGTGCTGTTTGTCGAAATATGATTTTTCGTAGTAAGCTTGATTTTGCCCAAATTGATGTTTTCTAACCAAAGCACAGTCTAACAATAACTCAATCGTGTTGTACAAAGTAGCTCTACTCACACGATAGTTTTTGTTTTTCATTTTGATATAAAGATTTTCTATGTCAAAATGTTCCTCGCTGTCGTAAATTTCCTGAAGTATAGCATAACGCTCAGGAGTTTTGCGATGCCCTTTTTGTTCAAGATACATTGTAAATACGTTTTTTACAATTTCTTGATTTTTAGTGTTGTCAGTTGAAATGAGTGTCATATCCGGCAAAGATAAATTTTTATTTTTAATCAATAAAAGTTTCGGGTTTAAAGTTTAGTTATAAAACCCTTATAGATAGGTTAAAAAGTTAGGTTCTGTATTCTCTGGTAACTTTATCAACTCCGTCAATTTTCTTAATTGCATTAATCATTTTCTTCAAAATGGTGTTATTTTTTACAATTACAGCAATCTGACCGTGAAAAATTCCTGCATCTGTACTCAGCGAAATACTCTGGATATTTACGCTCATATTGTTCGAAATTACTCTTGTCAATTGGTTGGTAAGTCCTAAAACATCCATTCCCGTAATATTGATAATCGCTTTGAATTCCTCTTGCGACGAGTCAATCCATTTAGCGCTCATGATTCGATACGCATAATTAGACTGCATTCCAATTGCGTTTGGACAATCTTTTTTATGTACTTTAATTCCTTCATTAATAGTCACAAAACCAAAAACATCGTCACCAGGAATAGGGTTACAGCATTGTGAAAGTTTGTAATCGAGTTTGTCATGTTCAGTTCCAAAAACCAGCATGTCGTAATTACTGCTGATAACTGGTTTATGAATATCCTCAGCTGCAGTCGTATCTTTATTTCTTTTGATTTTATTTTTAAAGAAATTGATAAACGAATTGCTTTTCTGAGCGGCATAATCTTTTAACTGCTGATTTTCAATCGCGCCGATTCCGACTCTATAAAATAAATCTAAGCTCGTTTTGAGTTTAAAAAAGTTAACTAACTCGTTTGTAACCTGTTCGTTAAAAGTAATTTTTAAATGTTTCAGTTTTCTAATAAGCAATTCTTTTCCTTCTTCTGCGATCTTTTTAGTGTTCTCGTTCAGAACATTCTTGATCTTATTTTTTGCTCTAGAAGTCGTTACGTATTCCAGCCAGTTTACCGTTGGTTTCTGATTTGGAGAAGTAATTACTTCAACCTGATCACCACTTTTAAGTTCGTAATTCAAAGGAACTAATCTTCCGTTTACACGTGTTCCTCGAGTCTTAATTCCGATTTCAGAGTGAATGCTAAAAGCAAAATCCAAAGAAGTCGCTCCTTTAGGCAGTGATTTGATTTCTCCTTTTGGCGTAAAAATGAAAATTTCTTTTGAATATAAATTCATTTTGAAATCTTCAACAAAATCTACTGCATTGGTTTCAGGGTTTTCTAATGCTTCTCTCAAAAGATTCAGCCAAACATCTAAACCACTTTCTTCTGTTGCTCCATTTTTATATTTATAATGTGCAGCATATCCTTTCTCAGCAATTTCGTCCATACGTTCGCTTCGCACCTGAACTTCAACCCAGCGTCCTTTTGGTCCCATTACTGTAATGTGAAGTGCTTCGTAACCGGTAGATTTTGGTGACGAAATCCAATCACGTAAACGGCTCGGGCTTGGTCTGTAATGGTCGGTTACGATTGAATAGATTTTCCATGCCACAAATTTTTCATCGTGGGCATCCGATTTATAAACGATTCTAAGTGCAAATTTGTCGTAAACTTCATCAAAGCTTACATTTTGAGCACGCATTTTTCTACGGATAGAATAAATAGATTTTGGTCGGCCTTTGATGATATAATCAATACCTTCATTGTCTAGAGATTTCTTTAAAACATCAGAAATATCTTTGATGTAAGCATCTTGTTCTTCCTTGGTTTCACGAATTTTACTGACAATATCATTGTAAACAGCTGGTTCGGTATATTTTAAGCCTAAATCTTCAAGTTTGGTTTTTATATTGTAAAGTCCCAAACGGTGGGCTAGAGGAGCATAAATATATAAAGTTTCAGATGCGATTTTGGTTTGTTTATATTCCGCCATCGAATCCATTGTCTGCATATTATGAAGACGATCGGCCAATTTAATGAGAATAACGCGGACATCATCATTCAATGTCAGAATCATTTTTCTGAAATTTTCAGCCTGCATTGAAGCATTCAAATCTTTTTGAACTAACGAAATCTTAGTAAGGCCTTCAACCAATTGCGCTACTTTCGGATTAAACAAACGCTCAATATCTTCAACTGTAATTGGAGTATCTTCTACAACATCGTGAAGTAAAGCCGCGGCAATAGAAGTCGCTCCCAGACCAATTTCTGAGGCAACAATTTTTGCAACTGCAATAGGATGAAAGATATACGCTTCTCCCGATTTGCGTCTCTGCTCTTTGTGGGCATCAACAGCAACATCAAAAGCTTTTCGAATTAATTTTTTATCAGCTGGGCTTAAAGTTTGGTAACTTATTCGAAGTAATTCCTTGTATTCCTGCGCAATAGCTTTATTTTCTTTTTCAATATCTATTTCTGTCATAACGGCATAGTTCAAGTACTAAAAATAAGAATTAGTTTCTATATACACAAGGTTTTGCGGTTGTAGATTTTAGTCCCGAAGCCTCGGGAAAGATTGTAGATTTTTGAAGGGGTAAAATTCCAAATTTTTTAAATCCCAAATTCCAAAAAGGAGCGAAGCGACTTTTAGAAAATCTAAAATCTATCCCGAGGCTTCGGGACTAAAATCTAAAATCAGAATCCTCTCTGGCGCTTCGCTTCAAAAATTAAAATCGCGGCAGCTACAGAAACATTCATACTGTCAATTTCGCCCCGCATCGGAATAATAATATTTTGAGTAGCAGCTTCACGCCATTCCTGCGTTAGACCTGTTGCTTCTGTGCCAACAACCAAAGCGGTTGGAGCAGTAAAATCTTGAGTATGATAAGAAGTTGAATTTTGTAAAGTTGCGCTATAGAAATTAATCTTTTTTTCTTTTAAAAAAGCAATAATTTCAGAAGTGGTTCCGCTTGCAATTTGATTGGTAAAAAGACAGCCCACACTTGAACGCACAATATTCGGATTGTATAAATCACTTTTTGGATTGGCAATTAAAACAGCGTCTAAATTGGCTGCATCTGCAGTACGTAAAACGGCACCAATATTTCCTGGTTTTTCCAGTGATTCAACAACTAGAATTAATGGGTTTTCCGATAATTTTAAATCGGATAATTTTAGTGATTTGCTTTTAGCTACAGCCAAAATTCCTTCGGTAGTATCGCGATAAGCCAGTTTTTGATAAACTTCTTTATTGATTTCGATAATTTGAAACGGATTCTGAATCAGTTTGTTGATTTCATTTTCAGAAACTAATTCTGGTAAAAATAAAACCGTTTCAATTTCATAACCGCCTTTTATTGCTAATGAAATTTCTCTTAAACCTTCAATTAAAAATGTTCCGGTTTGTTTTCTGGCTTTGGATTTTTCTTGAAGTAAAACCAAAGATTTTATAAACGGATTTTGAATTGAAGTGATTTGTTTCATTTTTTTAAAGGCTCAAAGTTGCAGAGGGGCAAAGGTACAGAGTTTTTTTCTTCCTGCAAGGTTTTTAAAACCTTGTAAGTCTTATAAAAAAGTTTGCCGCGAATTTCACGAATTTCCACTAATTTTTTCTCGCAGTAATGCAAAAATGAATTCGTGTAAATTCGTGAAATTCGCGGCAAAAAACTATTCTTCTGTAGAATTATTTTCTTCTAAAAGTGCAGTTTCTTCTTCTGCAGGTCTAGCAACAACTTGGTCTTTGCTACCAAAAAGAAATTTCTTTACGGCTGCAAAAGCGGCAATAATTCCGATTACGATGAACTTTCCGAATTTTGCTAAAATGGCGAAAAATCCAACTTTTGCTAATACTTTTCCAGCAACTAAACCGCCAATTGTCCAAGCAGCGACTGTGTCTGTATCGGCATCAAAATCTAAATATTTGTTTCCATCATTAAACTCAACACTTTTGATAATTCCAGGAATACTTGCTTTTACTTCTTCTAACTGATTTACACCAGCAACAGCCGAAATATTGTACATTCCTTTTCTTCCCAGAACCCTTAAATCGTAGTTTAAAGTGTGGTTTTTATCAACGCCAAACTGCAATTCTTTTGCCCAGTGAAGTACTTTTAACTTGTTGTCGTAAAAAGGTTTAGAAGCCCATCCAATTAATTGAACTTCAGGATAACCAGCGTTTTTTCGCTCTACATTTGCAGTTGCAACATCTTCTTTCATAGTTTTAAGAAGATCATCATAATCAATATCATCGGCATCATCATCTTTTACATAACCATCACCTTGATAGCTGATTACAAACATCCAGCTGTCCATGTGTGTGACACCTTTTCCGTCAGGAACTAATGAACCCAGAATGGATTTATCCTCTGGATTTCCCCATAAATTACTTAGAACATTTTGGGTTTGCTCTGCATTTAAAAACTTGAAACCTTTAGGAACATTTAAAGTTCCGTCGCCTTCAGGAAGTGTAATTTTTCCCGATTCGTAATTGAAGGATTTTTCAATTTTGTCGTAATAAGCTGTGAGCGTGTCCAGCTGTTGTGCAGCCATTTTGAAAATAGAGATCGTCCATAACAAAACGACTAGTAATGTTTTTTTCATTGAATTGGTTTAAAATGGTTAATTATTTTGGGTTTTTGGTTTCGTTAGAATAATTCTGAAATTTCTTTTTCTACAGGATGGGACGTTTTAAAATCGTATCCCATAATTTTTGCTAAAGTCTGAGCAAATTGTTTTTGATACACTTGAGAGTCGGTTTTAATTTCGCCTTTTGGAGCAATTTCAGGTCCCATTGCAGCAAACCAAATTTCAGATGCACCAGGAACGTCTGAACCATGGTCTGTCCATTGTGCTTTTACTTTGTCGCCTCGGCCGTGGTCAACCGTTATAAATAAAGTAGTTTTGTTTTTGTACTGCGGGTCATTTTGAACAAAATTCCAAATTTCCTCGATCCATTTATCGACTTGGTTTGCAGCGTCTAAATACGAACGATATTGTGCATGATGTGCCCATTCATCGGTTTCGCCATACGCGATGTACAATACTTTTGGCTTTTTCGTTTTAAGTTCATCCATTGCCTGATAATGCGTAAAAACATCGAGACATTCATCCTGATGGAAAGGCTTATAGGAGTTGTCACGCATTTCATTTAGTAATTTTTGAGCCGATGTAGGTTTATTACCGCCAACTTTATCAAAGGCAGAAATGACAGGAAACCCGCTTCTTTCTTCATTTAAAATTCTATCAAAAGCATCCCAAGCACCAAAAGCGACTACTTTTCCTTTTAGTTTAGGCTGCTGGTTCAAGAACTCTAAAACATTGACATTTGGGTTGGCTTTGTAACTGTTTGAATTGACTTTCAGGTCAACATTTCCAGTCATTATTTCGCTGTAGCCTGGATAACTAAACCAATACGGATTGGCAACATCGACCTTATTTCCTAAATCTCGATTACCGTAAATCTGACCTTTTGAAGCGATTTCGGACCAGAAAAAAGGCATTAATTTTTTACGTGCTTCTTTGATATCGGGATTGGAATATTTTTTATAAATATAGGCGCTGTCCCCCTGATTGAATTTTTTATCATTGGCAATCGCTGGGTCAATTCCTTTAAAAACTTCCTGCCATCTAAAACCATCTGTAGTAATGATGATTATGTTTTCTGTTTTTTGTGCCAGAGATTTAAAGCTTAATAAAATGAACAGAATTGGGATTAATTTTTTCATTTTTTATTAATTGAAATTACAATGAATCGTTTTGATTTTTTTTCAAAACTAATTAATTTAATCAATTAATTTTTACGTGATAACGTATGGTAACTTTAACTTAATAGAAGGGAAAATTTATAAAATTCCTCTAGACTTAATTTCCAAATATTTGTTAATGGCGTCAAGCGTAAGATTTTCTGGCTGTGTCAAAACCGAATGGATTCCGTATTTTTTCAGTTCGTTTACGATTAATCGTTTTTCGAACATAAATTTTTCAGCAATTACTTTGTCATAAACTTCCTGAATAGTAGTTGTTTTCTTATTGATGATCGAATTCAGTTCGGTATTTTGAAAGAAAACAACAACCAATAAGTGACTTTTTGCAATTCCTTTTAAATAAGGTAACTGGCGATTCAATCCGTCCATTGTTTCAAAGTTGGTGTACAGAATAATTAAACTTCTTTGATTGATATTTTTCTTAATATCAACATATAATCGGCTGTAATCGCTTTCGAAAAAATCGGTTTTTACATTGTATAAAGTTTCTAAGATCTTTTGCATTTGAGAAGCTCTTCTTTCGGCAAAAACTCTGTTTTCTACCTTTTTAGAAAATGAAAAAAGTCCTGCTTTATCTTGTTTTTTCAGAATGACATTTGATAAAACCAAAGCCGAATTTATAGCATAATCTAACAAACTCAATCCGTCAAAAGGCATTTGCATGACACGGCCTTTGTCAATTGCCATATAAACAGTTTGCGATTTTTCGTCTTGAAACTGATTGACCATCAAAGAATTTCTTTTGGCAGTAGCCTTCCAGTTTAATGTTCTTAAATCATCGCCTTGTACATATTCTTTAATCTGCTCAAATTCCATTGTGTGTCCAATTCGGCGGATTTTTTTAATTCCGTATTGAAAAAGATTATTAGAAAAAGCAATTAAATCGTATTTTCTTAACTGAATATAAGATGGATACGTCGGAACCATTTGGTCTTTGTCAAAAGCAAATCTTCTAGCAATTAGTTTTAAAGGCGAAGATACGTAGACATTTAAAGCTCCAAAATGATATTCGCCTCGTTCTGTCGGACGAAGTTCGTAGCTAATTTCTTTTTGCGTTGATGCTTTGATCGATTTTACAATCTTGAAATCACGAACTTGAAACTGAAACGGAATTTCATCAATTATCTTAACCGAAACAGTAAAATTGTAATGATTTTTTAAGTTGATTCGAATAGGATTTAAATCTCCATTAGATAATTTTTCCGGCGTAATTCTTTCTGCTTCAAGTCCAGTTCTTGCCAAATATAAAATCAGGATATCAAGACCTAAAAAAGTCACCAAACCTAAAACAATAAGCCAAACCGCATTATAAAGATTCGGAAAAATAAAAGCACAAATAAACATTCCTATTATGCCTAAAAGCAAATAGAAGAAGAAATTATTCAGATATAGACTTTTTATGAACTTCATTTGTTCGATGTTTCAAGTTTCAAGTTTCAGGTTTCAAGTTTATCCCAACATTAACCATTAACAATTTATAATTAATAATTATCGTGGAATTTCTACAGTTTCGATAATTTGTTTAATAATTTCTGAGCTTGTAATACCTTCCATTTCACGTTCTGGCGTTACAATAACACGATGCTGTAAAACAGGAATCGCAGCTTCTTTAATATCTTCTGGCGTAACAAAATCACGTCCTCGGATGGCGGCAAAACCTTTAGCAGCATTCAAAATAGCGATCGAAGCACGAGGAGAAGCTCCTAAATATAAAAAGGCATTTTCGCGCGTATTAACCACGATTCGAGCAATGTATTCCAGTAAATTTTGTTCTACTCTAATTTGTTTTACCAAACCTTGATATTCTTTGATTTCATCAGAAGAAAGAATTGTTTTTATCGCATCTAGTTTTCCATGATCTTGTAAAGAATGTTCTCTTTGAATGATCAAAATCTCTTCATTTAATTTTGGATAATCGATAGTGATTTTGAAAAGGAAACGGTCTAATTGCGCTTCTGGAAGACGATAAGTTCCTTCTTGCTCGATTGGGTTTTGGGTTGCAATTACCAAAAACGGCGTTTCTAATTGATAACCAGATCCGTCGATTGTAATTTGACGTTCTTCCATAACTTCAAAAAGCGCCGCTTGTGTTTTGGCAGGAGCACGATTTATCTCATCAATTAAAATTAAATTAGAGAAAATTGGTCCTTTTTTGAATTCAAATTCTGAAGTTTTTAGGTTAAAAATCGAAGTTCCTAAAATATCAGAAGGCATTAAATCTGGCGTAAATTGAATTCTGCTGAAACCAATATTTAATGTTTTTGATAATAATTTGGCTGTGATAGTTTTCGCAACTCCAGGAACACCTTCCAAAAGAACATGCCCGTTTGACAAAATTGCAACCAAAAGCTGGTCCACCATTTTATGCTGCCCGACAATTACAGTTTCAATCTCTTTTTTGATTGTATTTACGTGCTCTAAAAGAGGTCCTAAATTAATTCTGGTTTCAAAATTCACATTTTCATTTGTGATTTCGTTTGATGTATTGATATCGTCCATAATTTGGTGTTTTTTTTATTTGTTTTTTGCCACAGATTAAAGGATTAAAATGATTTTGACTAATCTCTGTTAATCTTTTAATATGTGGCTAAAATATTAATGTAAAATCTTTTCTATTGCTGTATTTATTCGGATTAAATCTTCTTCCAGACTTCCGTGATAACTCTTTCTGTGATTGTTTATTAAGTCGATAAGTTCTTGAATGTCTTTTTCGTCTTTTCCTGTTTTATAATGCAATTTTTTGATAAAATCATCGTCTAATTTTGACGTATCAATCAAATAATCGGTTCTGATTTTTTCTAGGAAATAAATAATCTTTTTATCAATAATATTAGTGTGATCTCCTTCCTGATAATATAAATTTCCAATGGTTTTGGTAAAATCAACCGTTAAATTCTGCAATGGTTTTATAATTGGTACGATACGCTGCTTACGTTTTGCATTAAAGATCATAAAAATCAAAATACCAAGTAAAGCTAAATACCATGCCCATTTTAAAGCTGGCTGCGATAAAATATAGCGCATCGGAGAATTTGAAATTCGCTTATCGTTAAGACTTTTATTGTACCAAAATATATCTCCTTTTGTAAAGTACGACAAAACATTTTCGGCATATTGATAATGGTCTTTTTTCAGCAGGTTATAATTTGTAAACGCTACCGGCTGCGTATGCAAATAGACATATCCATTTTTATAAGGAACTTCAATAAAATTAATCTGTCTTTTATTTTTATTGCTGTTTTGATAGCCTAAAACTTTTGTAGTTAGAGTATCTATTTTGGAAAAATAATCGCTTAAACCAGTATTAAAAGTATATTTTTTGGTACTGACTTTTTTATTGGCCATCCAGATTGAAACATTTTCAGATGGCATAAAATCTGTTTTTAATTCTACTTTTAAAGAATCTAGTAATAATTTTGGAAATGCTCTCATGCTTAAAAAAGCCTTATTTCCATGCGAAACAAAATATAAAATCTCTTTCATAGATTGATCGTCAATATTATTGGCTTCAGAAATATTGATGAAAGTACCTTTAATTTTATAATTCTCTACATTTTCATTTTCATCATATTGAGAATCTAGATACTCATAAGGCGTTTCGGTTGAAATTTTTTGGATTTTTTGTTTCTTAAAAAAGACGTTAACTTCATGATCAAAAATGTATAAACCAAATGGAATTTTATCATTGACAGAATAAGTTGGAGTCCAGTCAATTGGTTTTTGCTGTCCCTTGTCTGTTAATAATACGATGCCTAATATTAAAACCAGAATCGCAATGTAGATTTTCATATTTTTATCCATTGCCGAAGGTTTTTAAAGCTTTTTTAAATCTGTTTTCAGTTTTTTGGAATATTGCATCATCAATTTCAAATTCGCCGTACCAAATGTAATTATACAAATAAGAAAGATAGGTAAACTCTTCTTTATGGGCAGGCTGCTGTAACTCGTATAAGTAATCTGAATTTGTTTTTTCGATATCCCATTCAATATAATTATGCTGCGCCATTACTTTTAAAAGCCACAGATAATAATATCGTACAGCAATTCTTCTTTCGCCAGCTTCGATACTCTCTTTTATTAATTTTTCGAAATCTAAAAGATGTATATTTTTTTCGGCATCAGAATAAAAGATCGCTTTCTTATTGGCATTTTTTCCAAAAATCCATCTCCCATCTTGTTTTGTCAGATTCCTTGCTATCAAGTAAATCAATACAATAACTATTAAAACGGCTAAAATCCGAAATAAAATACCAACAAAAGTCAGTGAGGTTTTAACGCTTTTGAAATTGAAAAGACTGGCAAATACTCCAGCCAGCCAATGCATAAAATGATCCCACCAGCTTTTTTCTGGCGCTTTATATTCGTAGATAAATTCGGGATCGGTGTATTTTTTTTTGAAATTTTTCTCAAAATGTTTCGCTTCGACAGAATTCGAATCAATTTGAATGTCCTTTTCAGTATATTTAATTCCAGCAATTTTTGGTGGATCCTGTGGTATAACAATTGAATCCTGAGCCTTAGAAACGCCGCAGCAAAAAAGAAAAGATAAAATAAATAATAATCTTGTCATTACTTGGTCTTAAAGATTTTTGGCGGTTAAAGAATGTATTTTTTTGTGCACAATAAAAGGATAAATCAAGTAATAGAATGAGATAATCGCAAGTGTAACCAGAATAATAAAAAAGCTTAACCAATTGGGCATATCGATAGAATATCTGGTAATAAAACCTTCTAAAAATCCAGCGCTTATCGTGAATGGAAAAGTACTCAAAAATATTTTAAAACTGTTTTTAAATCCAATCTTAAATGAATTTATTCTCGAGAAGGTTTTAGGAAATAGGATAGATGCACCTAAAATAAATCCAGCAGTAGTTTCTATAACAATGGCAAAAATTTCCATAGAACCATGAATCCAAATTCCTCGAACGCTTTTCCAGAAAACACCTTGCTCGTAAAAGAAATACTGAAAAGAACCCAGCATAATACAGTTTTGAAGGAAAATATTAAAAGTTCCGATACCAGCAAAAATTCCGTAAAAATAGCATCGAGCACCAACAAAAAGATTGTTGACAGTAATGCCAATAAAACTTCCCCAATTGCTTCCAGAACCGTATACGGCCATTGGATTACCTTTTTTGATATTCTCCAACGTCATATTGACATATTCGTCTCCTAAAATTAAACGAACAAAATCTTGATCGTAACGGGCAGAAAGTACTCCAATAGAAACCGTCACAAAAAATAAAGCAAATGCATAAAGCAAATACCTTTTGTACTCGTAGACCAAAAGCGGAACATCAATTTTAAAAAAATCAATAATCTGATTTCTGTCTGTTCGTTTGGTTTTGTAAATCTTCTGATAAATTTGAGAGGCAAGATGATTCAAGTAGACAACCGTTTTACTTTTAGGGTAATACGTTTGAGCGTACGACAAATCATTCATCATTTGAATGTATAAATTAGCTAATTCATCAGGATTTTTTTTAGCTTTACCAAAAATTGCCAGCTCAAATTCGAGCCATTTTTCTTTGTTTTGTTTTATAAAGGCGATTTCTCTCATTGTTGGCTAAAATATAAAATATGTCAGAATTATCTATTAATACGACACAAAATGTCAAAATAAATTTTATTGCTGCTTCTGTAGGCGAAAGATTAGGTGCTTTTTTCATTGATTTGTTCATTATAATCTGTTATTCTACGGCAATTTCAGTAGTTCTATTTGACTGGCTTCAATTAGATCGCTTGATGGCTAGTTTAGACAGCTGGTCTCGCGGCGCAGTATATTTAATCTTGTATTCACCAATTATAGTTTACTCCTTAGTTCTTGAAAGTATTTTTGAAGGACAATCGCTTGGAAAAAAATTAGTAAAAATTAAAGTGGTAAAAATTGACGGTTATCAAGCTGGTTTTGGCGATTATTTAGTGAGATGGTTTTTTAGAGTAATAGACTTTTTCAGTCTTTTTGGTTTACCAGGAATGATTGCAGTAATTACCAGTCAGAAATCTCAGCGCCTGGGTGATATGGCTGCGGGTACGGCAGTTATAACGTTAAAAAATAAAATTAATATTAGCCACACAATTTTAGAAGAAATAGGAGATTCGTATGTTCCCACTTATCCTTTAGTGATAAAACTTTCAGACAATGATATGCGAATCATCAAGGAAACATACCAAAAAGCCGAAGCCAAAAATGATCATGAAATCATTTATAAATTGGTAGCAAAAATAGAAAGTGTAACCGGAATTAAAAATCAATCTGGAAATAACAGCGATTTTATCCGAGTAATTTTAAAAGACTACAATTTCTACACACAGCATATGTAAAAATTTTCTTTAAGGAATTAGAATTATTTTGAATCTTTAGATTTTAATTTTTTATATTTAACTGATTATTTAGTTATGATATTTTTAATTAAAAACTCTGAACATGAAAAGTAAAAAGCCACTCCTCATTATATTAATGTTATTTACCGTTGCTTTTAGTTTCGCTCAAGGCGGAAAAAAATTGGATAAAATAATAAAAAGAGATTATCAGGTTATTGAATGTACGATTTCAAAAATGTCTGATAAAACCGTAGAATATTCACTTCCAGGCGAAACATTAGTAATTTCACTTGACATTTCGCAGATTGCAAGAATTGATTTTGCCAGCGGAAGATCACAAACTTTTGATGTAAGTTCTGGGAATAGTTCGCCGTCTTCAGGTTCGTCAACAATTACAGCGTCAGAAATGAAGCCCAATACAATTGCGGTGCTTCCAGTTCCTTACGTGAATTCAGATACGCAGGAAAGCTCAGGAGACATGGCTAAATTTGCTCAAAACGATCTTTACAATAAACTGCTGGACAAATCATCAAATATTTTTCCGTTAACAGTTCAAGATTTAAGAACCACAAATAGTTTACTTCATAAAGCTGGAATAGATCATAATAATATTGATGAAACTCCAATTGAAGATCTTGAGAAAATATTAGGAGTTGATAATATTGTTGCTGCAAAAGTTTCTTATACTATAAATTCTGGTACTACAGCCACTACTTATAATAGCGGAAATGCAAAAGTAAGCGACAATAACAAAAAAATAAAAACAAACGATATTTCTACAACTACAGCAAACACGCAGGTTTATTATTACTATACCGTTTATTTTGACATGTATAGAAATACGACCAAAATATATTCTCAAACTCGTAAACCGCTTTTAGCAGTAAAAGACAGCTGGATGGATTCTGTTACTTATTTACTAAAAAGAAGTCCTATTTACGTTAAAAAATAATAGAATAATAGATGGAAAAATTCAAATCTAAAATTGATTTATGGTTTGTAATTCTGGTAAGCATATTATTTACGCTGATTCTAATACGATTAGCGTATGATCAAAATTGGTTTGGTTTTATTTTCATAATTTTTGTAATTAGTTATGTCATCTATTCATTTTCAACAACGATGTATAGTATTGAAGGCGATAAACTGAAAATAAAATGCGGCTATTTCTTTAATTTTTTAATTGAAGTTAAGGAGATAAAAACAATATCGGAGACTTTTAATATTATAAGTTCGCCTGCACTTTCTTTTAACCGATTAGAAATTTTATATAATAAATATGATACGCTTTTAATTTCTCCAAAGGATAAAAACAGATTTTTAGAAGCAATCAAGAGAATAAATCCTGAAATAAAAATAGTACTAAAAAAATAGAAACAATTATAAAAATCTCTGCACCTTTGTACCTTTAAATCTTTGTAGCTTAAGAAAAAATGTTTCACTTACTAGATATTATTGGGACAATGGCGTTTGCTATGTCTGGCGCTTTAACCGCGATGCATAAAAAACTAGATCCGTTTGGGGTTTTTATCATTGCATTTGTCACCGCGGTAGGAGGAGGAACGCTCCGTGATGTTCTTATTGGACGAACTCCAGTAGGCTGGATGCGTGATATGCAGTATGTTTACGTGATTATTTTAGGATTTTTTCTAGCCATTATTTTTAGAAAAAAATTCGATAAACTCAGAACTTCATTATTTTTGTTTGATACAATTGGTTTGGGAGTTTTTACTTTAATTGGTCTCGAAAAAGGAATTGTGATTGGACTTCATCCCGGAATTTGTATTGCTTTAGGAACAATGACCGCGTGTTTTGGTGGTGTAATTCGAGATATTTTATGCAACGAAATTCCGAACGTTTTTAGAGAAGAAATATATGCTACAATCTGTATTTTTGGCGGATTCGTATTCTTTGGTTTAAGAGCACTAAATTTAAACGTCGATGTTTTATATTTAGTTACTTCACTTGTAATTATTGTAATTAGACTGCTGGCAGTAAAATACAAATGGCATTTAAAAGCATTTGATCATAAATAATTGATGACAAAATATACTGTAAAAAAATACAATCAAAATGATTTTGCCATTTGGAACGATTTTGTCGCTCAGGCAAAAAATGCCACGTTTCTATTTCACCGTGATTTTATGGAATATCATCGCGATCGTTTTGAAGACTTCTCTCTTTTAATTTTTGAAGAAGAAAAACTACGTGCCATTCTTCCAGCCAATAAACGAGAAAATGCCGTGTATTCTCATCAAGGACTTACTTACGGTGGTTTGGTCTATTTATCTAAATTGAAGGCAGAAAAAGTATCATTGATTTTAGACGAAATTTTACATTTTTTGAAAGAAAATAAAATACAAACCTTTTATTATAAACCAATTCCAGATTTTTATTTTTCGGAAGGAAATAAAGAAATCGAGTTTTTTCTAATCAAAAGAGGCGCTGTTTTAGAAAGAAAAGAAATGAATCTGGCGGTTAATTTGTCTATGCCTTTAAAGATTTCGAAAAGTAAATTAAAGCACTTTAGAAGAATTGAAAAAAAAAATGATTTATATATTGTTGAAGAACAAAATTTTTATCCTTTTTGGGAAAAAATTTTAGCGCCACGATTACTAAAAAAATTTGGCGTAAAACCTGTTCATTCTAAAGGAGAAATTACACTTTTAAAATCTAAATTTCCTCAAAATATCAAACAGTTTTCTGCATATAAAAATGATCAAATAATTGCCGGAATAACGATTTTTGAAACCAAAAATGTCGTTAAATCACAGTATGGTGCAACTTCAAAAACAGGAGAAGAATTTAGAGCACTCGATTTTTTATTCATTAATCTAATACAGATGTATAATCAAAATGGGAAGTGCTTTTTCGATATGGGTATTGTTGATGAAGATAATGAATCAGGTTATAATGAAGGGCTTTTGAAGCAAAAAGAAGAATTAGGGTGTTCTGTTTATGGACAGGAATTCTATAAAATTAGTATAAAATGATACTGTTTTTTAATCAAAAAATAAATTGATCAAATGAAATTATGTTTCAGAAAAAATGGAAAGCAGTCTTACATAATTTCTGGTATGTTTTAAGAAAAGAAGAAGTAACATCGGCGAAAAATCTAATTAAATTATGATTTAGTATTAAAAAAAAATTAAATCACTTCTAAATTGAATTTCTATAAAAAAATAGGTCAAACCAGTTTGTTTAAGATAACTTCTTTAAACAGTTTCAGCATTGTTCTAAAAATCGGAATTGGATTAATTACATCAAAAATACTTGCCGTTTTTGTCGGACCAAGCGGCATGGCTTTGGTTGGAAATCTTCGTAATTTTTTAACTTCATTAGAAAATATTTCCACTTTAGGATTTCAAAATGGCATCGTAAAATACACCGCCGAAAATGAGAAAAACAAAGTTGAACTTCAAAAAATAATTACAACTGTTTTTATAAGCCTCTCATTCATAGCCGTTCTTCTAGGTTTTGTTTTGTTTTTTACAGCCCAATATTGGAATACCAGAATTTTTGGAAATAACACCGAATATTTACCAGTTTTTAAAGTTTTGGCTTTGGCTTTGCCTTTTTATGCCGTTTCAATTTTTTTTGTTGCATTAATTAATGGTTTAGGGAAATTTCAAAAAGTAATATGGATCAATATCATCGGAAACATCATTGGTTTAGCGGTTTCTCTCTTTTTGATTTTACAATACCAAACGATTGGAGCTTTAATGGCTATTGTGATTGCGCCCGCGCTTTTGTTTTTCGTTACTTTTTATCTAGTTCAAAAAGAAATTAACTTTTTTCAAATTATTAAACTGGATTTATTTGACTTTAAAATCATCAAAAATCTTTCCTCGTATTCCTTAATGGCTTTGGTTTCTTCGGTTCTAGGGCCTTTTGTGTTCTTAGCAATTAGAAATCATATTATACATGATTTAGGAATTGATCAAGCTGGATATTGGGAAACCATGACGAGAATTTCGTCTTATTATCTCTTATTTATCAGCACTATTCTAACCGTTTATTTTTTGCCGAAACTATCAAAAGCATCCACTAATCAGGAAACAAAAAGTGTTTTTTGGGAGTTTTATAAGTTCATTCTGCCTGTTTTTGTTTTGGGTTTAATTGTGCTTTATTTGGCTAGATTTTTTGTGGTTAAACTGCTTTTTAGTAAAGAATTTTTACCTGTAACAGATTTGTTTTTTTGGCAGTTTCTCGGAGATATTTTTAAAGTTTGTTCACTGATATTAGGCTACCAGTTTTTTGCCAAAAAATTGACTTTGGCTTTTATACTTACAGAATTATTTTCCTTATTTATTCTGTATACGGCTAGTGTTTATTATATTCAAATATTTCAAATAGAAGGAGTTGTAATAGCTTACGCTTTTCAAAATTTGAGTTATTTGATAGTCCTTGCGATCTATTTTAGGAAAAGTTTGTTTTAGTTTTCGTTCCATTTCTGCACGTATTTTTGAGCAATATTCATATAATTATGATGTTCTTCTATAAAAGTTCTGGCACGTTGTGCTATTGCCGTAATTTCTGCTGGATTTTCAATTAAAAAAGACAATTCATTTACTAGGTAATCTACATTTGGAATAGCGTTTATACATACTTTTTCAGTAAGATTGTAATATTCCTTAAATTCAGTTTCGGCGTTGGTAAAAACGACTTTTCCTTTTGCCATTGCTTCAAGTGCATTGTATCCTTGATCGTATCCATAAATTTGATCTAATAAAATATGTGATCTATTATACAAATCGATATATTGAGAATATGGAATACTTCGAACAGTGATTATTTCAACTTTTGAACCGTATTTTTTCTCAATTATTTCCAGAGCTTTTTCAAAATAATCATTTCCCTTTTTTAAATAATTATCATTGTTGATGCCATGGAAAATGATGATTTTATCAGAAATATATAAAGATTCAAATTGAAGGTTGTCAATATTAATTGGGTTTGGAATCATTCCCAGATATTTACTGTTTCCTATTAATGGAAGATGATAATCTAAATCTGAAGCAATAATGCCCCTGCAGTTTTTGTAGATAAATTGATGCAGTTTGAGGAACTCTTTCTTGCGGAATTTTAAAACATTCGCGAAAGATTTTTTATCTATTTTATGATTTTGATATAACGGAATTACAGATTTAAAATCAGGGTTTTCAAAGCAATATTTCACATTTAAATAGTCGTAGCCACAACTCAGTAAAAACAATTTCTTATTGTTTTTTAAAAGGCTCGAAATGATTTTCTTCTCGAAATGATACGTGCAATGAAAGCTGTTTTCGTTAATTAACTGCACGACATCAAATCCTGAACATTGTTTTTCGAATGTTAGAAACTGGCGATACGTTAAATACGAGGTAATATCGAATCCAGAAAGTTTATATACTGCAATTTTTACTTTTTTTAGAAAACCAGAATCCCATTTTTTCTGAATAGGAAAGTCGACTGGGAAGTTTTTAAAACCGTCGCTCTGACCAATAATAAAAACATCATGTCCCAATTTTCGCAAACCATCTTTCAAAGAATTGTGCAAATGACTGTATTCGCCTACCAGTAAAACTTTCATTTATGTGTATATTTGACAAATATATTTACTTTTTTAGTTAAAAACATGAATAAAAAGAAAGTTGCAATTGTTTCAAATTCTTTAGGAAAAGGAGGAGCAGAACGTTTCGCAGCTTTACTGACTTTTATGTTAGAAGAATCTGGGTTTGAAGTCCATTCTATTGTTGTAAATAATGTTGTAGATTATTCATATACAGGAACTTTATTCAATTTAGAAAAAGAAAGCTTAGGCTCTTTTTCTTTCCTCAAAAAATTAAAAAAAGGAATTTTACTACGTCGCTATTTGACCAAAAATAATATAGAAATTGTCATAGACAGCAGAACTAGAAATGTATTGCTGAGAGAATTAATTACAAGATTAATTTATCAAAACACAAAAATCTATTACGTTGTGCATAGTTATAATTTTAAAAATTATTTTCCTTCGTCGGTATTTTGGTCGAAAATAATGTATAAAAATACTGAGGCTTTAATTTGTGTCTCAAAAGCAATCGAAGAAAAAATAAATCAGCTTTATAAGTTTAAAAACACCATTACAATTTACAATCCTTTTTTTATTGCCGAAGAAGAATTAAAAAAAGAGACTTTAGAAACCCAAAAAGTGATTTTGTTTTTTGGACGATTTGATGAAAAAGTAAAAAATTTTACACTAATGCTGGAAGCTTTTTCTAATTCTCAAATTTTTTTGAAAGGATATGAATTACATCTTTTAGGTTCTGGTAATGATTTGGATTTTATAACACAAAAACTTGAAAGTTTAGATTTAAATAATTACGTTAAAACATTTCCTTTCAAACAGAATCCATTTGATGAAGTTCGTAAAGCTAAATTTACCATTCTGACAAGTCATTACGAAGGGTTTCCACTTTCCATAATAGAATCATTAGCTTTAGGAACGCCTGTTGTGGCTGTTGATTGTAATTCTGGGCCACGAGAAATTATTCAGAATGAATTTAATGGTTTATTGGTTGAAAACAACAATATTAAAGCTTTATCCAAAGCCATAAAACGGTTTGCAGATGACAACGAATTGTATCATTTTTGCAAAAAGAACGCCTCAGAAAGCGTTAAACATTTGTCTTTAAAAAATATTTCTGAACAATGGAAAAATCTTCTAGCCAATCAAAAATGACCAGTATTTCAGATATTCAATTAATCGAAATTCCTAAAATTCAGGACAGAAGAGGGAATCTTTCAGTTGTTGAAGGAAATACGATTCCGTTTGTTTCCAAAAGAGTGTATTATTTATACGATGTCCCAAGCGGAAGCAAAAGAGGCGGACATGCACATATAGAGCAGCAGGAATTTTTGATTCCTTTAAGCGGCAGTTTTGATGTGATTTTAAAAGACGGGAAGAATAAAGAAATCATTACCCTTAATAAGCCAAATGTTGGTTTGCTTATTGTTTCAGGAATTTGGAGAGAACTTCAGAATTTTTCTTCAGGAAGTGTTTGTTTGGTTCTTTCTTCAGCGGAATTTAATGAAGAAGATTATATTCGAGAATATAAAAAATTCAAGTTATTTAAAAACAGATGAGCCTAAACCTAAATTGGCTAATGAAGTTTTTACTTTGGTTAAAAAAACTAAAGCAAAAGAAGGAAGAAACAATAAAATTTGTTTTTTCAAACCTAAATTCTTCATATCAATTGGTTGAGAATATTTAGTAAAAAGTGCTTTTTCTCCAGCTATTTTACTTTTTACAGCCAATGAAAACCGATTCAAATCGAGAAACTTTTTCAAATCTAAATTGGTTTTTTCTATTTTCTCATATTTCGAAAAATCCATTTTTTCGTGAATCAGTTTGTTATTTTTCGAAAGGCTTTCAGGATCGTAAACGTATCGGGCTAATATTTTCCAAGAAAAAACTACAGGATAAATAAGACCAATTCTAATCCATAAATCGGTGTCTTGACCGCTTTTAATTTTTGTATCAAAATTTCCAGCATCTGAGAAAACAGTTTTATGGAAAACAGCGCAGGAAGTACAAAGAACAGTTTCTTTTAAACTGGCTTGAAAGTAGTTTACAATTTCAAATTCGTCATTAGATTTTGAAATCGAATATTGTACTGGAATTATTTTTTTTGAAGTATCAAATTCAATTGCAGCAGAAAATACTTTTTGATCTGGAATCTTGGAAATAAGATTAAACATTGTTTCTAAAAACGTCGGATACCAATAATCGTCTGCATCGAGAAATGTTATAAAATCGGCAGCTGCTTTTTCGATTCCGTAATTTCTTGCGGTAGAAGCACCTTCGTTTTTTTTGCTATAATAATTAATTCTAGCATCATTAAACTGCAATAATTTTTCTTCGCTTTTATCTGTTGATCCGTCATTTACTACAATGATTTCAAAATCTTGAAATGTTTGATTCAAGACACTTTGTATCGTGTTTTCGATAAAATCTTCTTTGTTGTAAAGCGGAATTATGATAGAAAAGAAAGCCATTTATTTTGATTTTAAAAAGCAATAACAGCCTAATTTATAAATGTCAAATAAAAATAGTGACGGTTTTTCTGAAACTAAATTTCGCTCAATTTTAGTTTCCAATTTTCTAAAGACAAAATTAAAAACAGAGATTAGTTTTAATCTGTTTAAAAATTCAAATGATGCAATAATTTTACTTTCCTTTTTTGAAATTTTATTTGAAGCATCTAAAAATACCAGATTTTGTAATGCCGTTTTTGTTTTACTTAAAAATAGGGCAGAGGATTCTAGATTTAAATGAAAAACAGGATTTTCAATATGTGTAATCGCAATAAGATTGGATTTTAAGACGGAGAAAAAAAGTAAATCTTCATAACCGTATTTTGTCAGATTTTCGTCAAAAGGAAAACGAACAACGATTTCTTTTTTAATTAATAAATTAGAAACCAATGCAAAATCAGATGGATTCTGAATTCTGTCAGCTAAGCTTAAAGCTTCTCTTTTTCTGCCATATATCCATCGTAAAAGCAGCTCTTTTGCAGGTTTTTTATTTTCGTATAAAATCCCTCCAAAAACAACTTTTTTATTCTTTTTTATTGCTTCAATATAATTAGAAATGAATTGATTATGAACAGGAAATGTATCAGCATCCAAAAAAAGCAAATTTTCATAAACTGCTTTTTGTGCTAATAAATTTCGAATGGTACTACGGCCAATATTTTTTTCTAAAATAGAAAAAGAGCTGTTATTAAATTGATTAATTCTTTGGTTTTCAATTATAAAATCTTGCGAAGCGTCGTCTAAACAAATAATTTCAAAAGGAATATTACATTCCAAAGTTTGTTTACGCAGCGTTTCTACGAGAGTAAAAATGTTGTAATTGTAAACCGGAATTAAAATCGAAAGCATTACACGCTTCTTTGCACCACTTCGAAGATTCTTTCATCTTCACATTTTAGTGTTTTAGAAGGGAATTTCATCAATAAAGCATAATCGTGTGTTGCCATAATGATGGTTTTTCCAGTTGCATTAATTGCTTTTAATACTTCTAAAACTTCAGAACTTGTCTGCGGATCAAGATTTCCTGTTGGCTCATCGGCCAAAATAAATTCTGGATCATTAAGAAGTGCTCTTGCAATTGCAACACGCTGTTGTTCTCCTCCAGAAAGCTGATGCGGCATTTTGTTAACGAAATCTTTCATGCCAACTTTATCCAAAACTTCATCAATTTTGTGCAGCATTGCATCTTTTTCGTGCCAGCCGGTTGCTCTTAAAACAAAAAGCATATTGTCTTTGATTGAACGGTCTGGAAGCAATTTAAAATCTTGGAAAACAATTCCGATTTTACGTCTCAAGAATGGAATGTCGTTTTCTTTTATCCCTGCCAAATCAAATTCAACGATATGTCCTTCTCCTTCAACTAATGGTAAATCAGCGTATAAAGTTTTTAGGAAACTACTTTTTCCAGAGCCAGTTTTTCCGATGATGTAGATAAATTCACCGTGGTTAACGTCTAAATTAATATGAGAGATAATTTTTCTTCCTTCTTGATATATAGTGACTTCTTTAAGAGATAGTACGGTTTGTGACATAATAAATTGATTTGAATCGTAAAAGTAATAAGATAACGCTTGTATTCAAAATAAATTTCAATCATTTCTTAAGAAAAAGTTTAAAAAATTAAACCATTAGTGCCATAAGTTCATTTTAATAAATTCCAAGTAAAGCTTTTAATGCTTATATTGCTTAGACGGTTTTGATTTATTTGCTTTTTAGAAAGTTTGAGAACCAATATTTTGAAGTTTTGTAATGCAAAAAATCACAGCCGTTTAATAATTTGTTCATAATAAAACCTCAAAACGTTTCGTTATAAACGTTATAAAATGATACATTTGAATACTAAATATTACAAAAATGCGTAAACTTTCCTGGTTCTTTTTATTCCAAATTATCCTTATTTCGACCACAGTTTCGGCACAAAAATCAGCTATATATACCTACGATTTAAAGGATTTTGACAAAGCACTGGCTTTATATAATGACAAACAATATGCTTCGGCACAGCTTATTTTTCAACACGTAAAGAGCAATGCGACGACCGAGGAAGTGGAGTCAGACTGCGCGTTTTACATTGCTAATTGTGCGATAAGAACCAATCAGGCAAATGCTGATGCTTTAGTAGAAAAATTTGTCAGCGATTATCCAACGAGCACCAAACAAAATCAGGCTTATATAGAAGCAGCGCAGTATTTTTTCGATCAGGGAAATTATCCAAAAGCTCTGCAGTGGTTTGACAAAGTAGACGAAAGTTACATGAGTAAAACCGAGTCTGATAAGTTTAATTTCATGAAAGGTTACAGCTATTTTAATGCAAAAAAGAAAAAAGAAGCCACCAATTATTTTAATAAAGTAGTGAATTCTAAAGAATACGGTTCTCAAGCCAAATATTATTTAGGATTTATGGCTTATGAAGGCGACGATTATAAAGAAGCGACTAAATATTTTGACGAAGTTTCTGGCGAAGAAAAATACAAAGAAAAGCTTTCCTATTATCAGGCTGATATGAATTTCAAACTTGGAAATTTCCAAAAAGCAATTGACTTAGGGCAGACTGCAATGGCTAAATCGAATGCTTTAGAACAATCAGAATTGAATAAAATTATTGGAGAAAGTTATTTCAATTTAAAACAATACGACAAAGCAATTCCGTTTTTAGAAAAATATGAAGGTAAAAAAGGGAAGTGGAATAATACCGATTTTTATCAGTTAGGTTACGCATATTACGAGCAGAAAAACTACGAAAAAGCAATTTCTCAATTCAATAAAATTATTGAAGGAAGAGATTTCGTCGCACAAAACGCCTATTACCATTTAGGTTTAAGTTATTTAAATATAGGTAAAAAACAGGAAGCTTTAAACGCTTTTAAAAACGCTTCAGAAATGGATTTCAATGCGCAGATTCAAGAAGATGCGGCTTTGAATTATGCTAAATTAAGTTATGATATCGGAAATGCTTATCAGGCTGTTCCTGGAATTTTGCTTGATTTCTTGAAAAAATATCCAAACAATTCAAGTCGCTCAGAAGTAGAGAAATTATTGGTTGATTCTTATATTTCTTCTAAAAACTACAAAGAAGCGCTGACTTTATTAGAAAAAAACAGAACGGCTGAAAATAAAGCTGCGTACCAAAAAGTATTGTTTTACCGCGGATTAGAGTTGTATAATGAGTCTAATTATCAAGAAGCTGGCAAAATGTTCAAAAGCGCTGTAAGTGAGCAAAAAACTCCAGAATTTACAGCCCGTGCTACTTTCTGGAAAGCAGAAACAGAATATCTTAATGATGATATGCAAAATGCATTGTTAACCTACAAACAGTTTGCAGGAATGGCAGCGGCAAAATCTACAGATGAATATAAAAACATCAATTATAATATTGGTTATACGTATTTTAAACTAAAAGAATACGATCAGGCGGCTAATTCTTTTCAAGCGCAAATTGATAATTCTCCTTCAGATAAAGTTCGTTTAAACGATTCTTACTTACGTTTGGGAGACTGCCGTTTTGTGACTTCAAAATACAGTGCAGCAAATGAAGCTTATGGAAAAGCAATTGCAGCAAAAGGTGTAGATGCAGATTATGCTCAATTTCAAAAAGCACTTTCTTACGGATTCATGTCAAATAATGCGAAAAAAATTGATGAACTGAACAATTTTGTTAAGATGTACAACAAATCATCTTACCGTGACGATGCTTTGTACGAATTAGGAAATACGTATGTTGCAGAAAAGAAAAACGACCAGGCTTTAAAAGCTTACGATCAATTGATTTCTGAATTTAAAAACGGATCATTTACTTCAAAAGCAATTTTAAAACAAGGTTTAATTTATTATAATTCTGATCGTGATGAGCAGGCTTTAACAAAGTTCAAAAAAGTTGCTGCAGAATTTCCAAAAACTCCAGAGGCTTTAGAAGCAGTTTCTACAGCAAGATTAATTTATGTTGATTCAGGAAAAGTAGATGAATACGCAACTTGGGTCCGCACTCTTGATTTTGTTGCCGTGACAGATGCTGACTTAGACAACGATACATACGATGCTGCTTTCAAACAATACAGTCAAAACAATGCTAAAAATGCAATAACTGGTTTTGCTGGTTATGTGAGTAAATTCCCGAACGGAATGCATGCGCTTGAAGCTAACTTCTATTTGGCACAATTGTACTACACAGAAGGTTCTGAAACTAAATCTATTGCGAATTATCAATTTGTAATTGATCAGCCGAGAAATGAATTTACAGAACAGGCATTAAACAGATTAGCTCAAATTTATTTAAAAGCCAAAGACTGCGATAAAGCAATTCCAGTTTTAGTGCGTTTAGAAAGTGAAGCAGATTTTCCTCAGAATAAAAACTTTGCACAAGCGAATTTGATGAAGTGTTATTATGATAAAAAAGATTATGATAATTCAGTTGTTTCTGCAGAGAAAGTATTAGAAAATCCAAAAGCAGATGCAGGTGTAAAAGCAGATGCACAAATTATAGTTGCCAGAGCAGCAATACAAACTGGAAATGAGGATAAAGCAAAAACAGCTTATGCAAAATTAGCGACAACTTCTAAAGGAGAATTAGCGGCAGAAGCGTTGTATTACGATGCTTATTTTAAAACAAAAGAAGGAAAATTTGATGCCTCAAACACTGCCGTTCAAAAATTAGCAAAAAGCTATTCTGCTTATAAATATTATGGCGCAAAAGGTTTGGTATTGATGGCGAAAAACTTCTACGGATTAAAAGACAGTTATCAAGCAACTTACATTTTAGATAACGTAATCAACAATTTTACCGATTATCCAGATGTAGTTGAAGAAGCTAAAAAAGAATTGAGCGCGATAAAATTAGAAGAATCTAAAACAAATTCGTCGATTAATAAATAAGTTAGAAGTGAAACGATAAATGTCTTTACATTTTACATCTCACAAAACACATTTTACAAGTTATGAGTTTACCCTTTTATATAGTTGATGTTTTTGCCGATAAAAAATATGCTGGAAATCAGCTGGCAGTTTTTATGGATGCAGAGAATCTAAGTTCTGAACAAATGCAGCAAATTGCTCGTGAAATTAATTTCGCAGAAAGCACATTTGTAACCAAATTGGACAGAGAAAACAATAAAGCTGAGATTAAAATTTTTACTCCGGCTAATGAAATGCAGTTTGCAGGACATCCAATTATTGGAACTTCATGGGTTTTGATAAATAAAGTATTTGAAAATTCACCAAACGAAATCAAACTTAAAGTTCCCATTGGGGAAATTCCAATTCACCAAACAGAAGATTTGATTTGGTTAAAAGCAGCTCAGCCAAAATTTTGGGATATTTTTTCAAAAGAAGATTTTACACTTTTCAGTAATTTACAAGTAAGCGATTTTGAAAATCAATTTCCAATTCAGGAAGTAACAACTGGAAGTGCCTTTGTTATGGTTGGATTAAGCAGTAAAAGAGCCCTTGAAAATTTAGTTTTAGATAAAGATAAAACAGATGATTGGCTTAAAAAGAACTGTAAAACAACACATAGAGCCCTGTATTTTTATTATTTAGAAGGTTCAAAATTGTTTAGCAGAATGCTATGTATTGAACATAACCAATTGGTGGAAGATGCAGCAACTGGAAGTGCAAGTACTTGTCTTCAGGCTTTTCTATTAAAGTATCATAAACCTGAATTTGAATTGATTAATTATCAAGGAGATTATATAGGGCGTCCGTCTCAAATTTATTTTAAAGGGAAATTAATTGACGATCAGTTCGATATAAACATTGGAGGAAAAGCTCAATTTATTGCTAAAGGAGAGTGGGAAGCTTAGCTCTAACATAATAGAATAAAGAGTAAAGAAGATAGATTATAAAATCAAGAAATAAAAACAGTATATAGAGGAAATTAGAAAAAGAAGAGAAGTCTATATTCTTTCTTCTATATTCTTTTCTCTAAAAAAGAAAGAAATATGAAATTAAACTGCCGACATAAAATAATCATTTTGTTAGTGTTATTTACAGCTCAGTTTTCGATTGCGCAGAAGAAAAATGAAAGTATCGGAACGGAGACTGTAAACGTAGTAAAACCTTATTCGCCGACTATTTCTGATGCTTTTAAAGTAAAAGAAACTCCTTCGCTTGACGACAGCGGCAATCAGCCGAAAGAAGTTATTAAATATAGTATTTTATCTGTTCCTGTTGCTTCGACTTTTACGCCGTCTAAAGGAAAAGCAGAAGGTGTTGAAAAAGCTAAAAAAGAAAGATTGTTTAATAATTATGCCACTTTAGGACTTGGAAATTACAGTACTTTAAACGCAGAATTATTCGTAAATCAGGATTTAGGGAATAATGATTATCTGGCAGGAATGTTCCGTCATCATTCTTCGCAGGGAGGGATAAAAGATGTGGAGTTAAATGATGAATTTTACGATACCGCAATTAATGTTGGCTACGGCCAAAACAATAGAGATAATTCGTGGAATGTTGATTTAGGATATCAAAATCAGATTTACAATTGGTACGGACTTCCGTCAGATTTTGGTTCTACAATTCCAGATCAGCGTTATGATTTAGTAAATAGTATAAATCCAGATCATTCTTATAACACAATTTGGTTGGGTGGAAATGCTGAATTTACAGAAAGTATTTTTAGTAATCTTGCTGCAAAATTCACTCATTTTTCAGACAGCTATTCTTCATCAGAAAATAGATTTTTTGTGAAACCTACGTTTACTGTCGATGTAATGGATCAGGCGATCAAAACAAATGTAATTGTAGATCATGTAAGCGGTTCTTTTAAAAATAATTATTTACAAGATAATACAGAAGCTTTAAAATACAGTTTTACAAATGTTGGAATTGAACCGAGTTTTGTAATTAATGAAAATGACTGGACATTAGAATTAGGAGCTGGAGTTTTCTACAGCGCAGATTCTGAAAACAGCGGCAACAAATTCTACATTTATCCAAAAGTAAATGCTTCTTATAAATTGGTTGGTGATCTAATGATTTTCTACACGGGAGTAAATGGAGGTTTAACTCAGAATTCTTACGCCGATTTTGTGAATGAAAATCCATTTTTGTCTCCAACTTTAAACATGCGTCCGTCTAGCACACAATACAATGTTTTTGCAGGTTTGAAAGGAAAGCTGGCAAATAATGTCAATTATAACTTGACAGGTTCTTATATGAATGAAAAAGATAAAGCATTATTTAAAGCAAATGATTACACAGAAGTAATTACAAATGAAGATTATGCTTTTGGAAATTCATTTGGGGTAGTTTATGAGGATATTAGAACTTTCCGTTTTTACGGAGAATTAAAAGCCGATTTTTCGCAGAATGTTACTTTCGGAATCAATGGAACATTCAATAGTTACAATACAGATAACGCAGTTGAAGCATGGAATTTACCAACAATGAAATTAAGTTCAACTTTAGACGTTAATATTACTAAGCAATGGTATGCAGGATTAAATGTATTTTACGTAGGAGAAAGAAAAGATATGCAGACGAATACCTCTTTAGGAGTAAATGCTGAGCCAATTACTTTAAAAAGTTATTTTGATGCAAATGCTCATTTAGGTTACAAGTTCAACGAGCGTTTAACATTTTTCCTAAAATTAAATAACATTGGAAATCAAGCTTACGAAAAATGGTTAAATTATCCTGTACAAGGATTCCAAGTTTTAGGAGGTGCAAATTATAAATTTGATTTTTAAAGCATAACCACAAAGACACCAAGGCACAAAAATTATATATAATATAAAAGTGCCTTTTTTTTCAGCCATGAACTCATGAATTTTTTGGAGTAGATTCGTGAATTCGTGGCTGTTTTTTTTAATAAAGGAAAAACCTTTGCATCTTTGTGCCTTAGAACCACAGTACCTCAAAAAAATGACTTTTAAAGAAAAAATATATTCCCATTATACACAAATGGTTCAAGACCGAATGGATGTTTTTAGAGACATGATTACGAACTTAACCGAAGATTCTAAAAACGATGCCAAAGGTTCTGCGGGAGATAAACACGAAACTGCTTTGTCGATGATGCATATTGAACAAGAAAAGCTGACTACTAAACTAAAAGAGGCGATTGAACAAAAAGCAATTTTAGACAAAATAGATCCGCTTAAAACTACTGAAAATATAGTTTTAGGAAGTTTAGTAAAAGCAAACGGAATCTATTTGTACGTGAGTGTTGCACTTCCTAAAATAACAATTGACGGAATTAATGTTATTGCGCTTTCGCCACAGTCTCCGCTTGGAAATCATTTGATGGGAAATAAAGTTGGATTTCAGTTTGAGATTAATAAAACCCATTATACAATTGAAAGCATTGAATAATCTGTTTTAAGTTTACGAAGAACTTTGTCAAAGTTTTAAACTTTGACAAAGTTGAATTAACCAAAAAGTATTCTCCTTAATATTGTCATTCCTCGTTCTTTGGAATGACAAACGAATGTGAATTACTAACTATATGATAATCTTAAAACATGATTTAAATTAGTTATTGAAGATATTTTAAGGTTTCTTTAAAATCTCATAATTTAATTCAAAGAATTACATCTAACTTTCAGTTTTAAACCTTTTTTTTGTTCCAAATTAAAATTTTCAAGTTTGGAGCTAATTTTTACTTCTAAATTTTACATTTTGTATGTAAAAATACAAATATGATTGAAATTTGTAATTGAAATGACTATTTGTGTTTTTCAATTGTAACCAATACCGCATCTTTGCCCTATCAAAATAAAATTTAAAAATAAAAATATAGAATTATGTGTGGAATTGTATGTGCCTTTGATCTAAAACAAAAAGCCGAAGCGTTAAGACCTCAAGTATTAGAAATGTCTAAAATCATTCGTCACCGCGGACCAGACTGGAGCGGAATTTACAGCAATGATAAAGCGATTCTTTCTCACGAGCGTTTGGCAATTGTAGATCCAGCTTCAGGAAAACAACCTTTATTTACAGAAGATAAAAAATTGGTTTTGGCTGCAAATGGTGAAATTTACAATCACAGAGACCTGCGCAAACAATTCGAAGGAAAATATAACTTTCAAACTGAAAGTGACTGCGAAGTTATTTTAGCTTTATATAAAGAAAAAGGCGTAAGCTTCGTTGACGAATTAAACGGAATCTTCGGATTTGCTATTTACGATGTTGATAAAGATGAGTATTTTGTTGCTCGCGACCATATGGGAATTATTCCATTATACATTGGATGGGATCAACATGGGACTTTCTATGTAGCTTCTGAATTAAAAGCCTTAGAAGGATATTGTACCAAAATTGAATTATTCCCTCCAGGACACTATTTATCAAGCAAAGACGGTGAATTTGTACAATGGTATAAAAGAGACTGGACAGAATATGATGCTGTAAAAGATAACGAAACAAGCATTCCAGAAATCAAAAAAGCGTTAGAAGCTGCGGTTCACAGACAATTAATGAGTGATGTACCTTACGGAGTTTTACTTTCAGGAGGTTTAGATTCTTCTATTACTTCGGCTGTAGCCAAAAAATTTGCACAAAAACGTATTGAGTCAGATGATACGACAGATGCTTGGTATCCGCAATTACACTCTTTCTCAGTAGGTTTAGAAGGTTCTCCAGATTTAGCTGCTGCGCGTAAAGTTGCAGATCATATCGGAACCATTCACCACGAAATTAAATTTACAATCCAAGAAGGTTTAGATGCTGTTCGTGATGTAATTTACAACTTAGAAACATATGATGTAACTACAGTTAGAGCTTCAACTCCAATGTGGTTGATGGCGAGAGTTATCAAATCAATGGGAATCAAAATGGTTCTTTCTGGTGAAGGTGCAGATGAGTTATTTGGAGGTTATTTATATTTCCACAAAGCGCCAAATGCTAGAGAATTTCACGAAGAAAACGTTCGTAAATTAGGAAAACTTCATATGTACGATTGTTTACGTGCCAACAAAAGTTTGGCAGCGTGGGGAATCGAAGGACGTGTTCCTTTCTTAGACAAAGAATTTATGGATGTTGCAATGCGCATCAACCCGCAAGATAAAATGATCAACAAAGAACATCCGATGGAAAAATGGGTAGTTCGTAAAGCTTTTGAAGATATGCTTCCGGAAAGTGTAGCTTGGAGACAAAAAGAACAATTTTCTGATGGAGTAGGATACAGCTGGATCGATACTTTGAAAGAAGTGGTAGCTAGAGAAGTTTCAGACGAACAATTGGCAAACGCCAGATTCAAATTCCCATTGCAGACACCAACTTCAAAAGAAGAATATTACTATCGTTCGATCTTTACAGAACATTTTCCTAGTGATGCAGCGGCTTTATGTGTGCCTCAGGAAGCAAGTGTTGCTTGTAGTACAAAAATTGCTTTGGAGTGGGATGAAGCTTTCAAAAACATGAATGATCCTTCTGGTAGAGCGGTAGCAAGTGTTCACGATGATGCTTATGTTAAAGCTTAAAAAACGAGTTTAATTTTTAGAATTAGTATATATATTGCAGAAAGACGTCCTAATAAGGGCGTCTTTCTTGTCTAAAATTGTTAAATTCTCTATTTCAGTTCTTTGGAAAAAGTTTTTGGCATTTATTTAACTTACTTTTTTTATATTTGACATTCCCCGAATAAAGTTAAATCCCCGAAATTTTAATATAGAAAATTTAGGAAAGCAAAAAATAATATTTAGTTTTGCTTTCAACAGAAATTTTAATGATTTTTTAATGTACAGCTTACTTTAGAGTTGGGTACATAAGAATAAAAATAAAAAATAGAATAATATGTCTGGATTATTGGCCGTTATTGGTAAAGGAAAAGACCCTAAGCTTGTAAAAGAACTTTCAGAGAGAATGTCCCATCGCGGTCCTGATGAAAGTGATATTCATATTATGGAAAATGGCAGCATACTTTGTCATGAAAGTCTGTCTATTATTGATCTTCACTCCGGAAAACAGCCTATTCAGGGAACTCAAAAAGCTTGGATGGTGCATGATGGAGAGATTTATAATTATAAAGAACTGAAGGAAACGGTTTTAAAAGAACATACTTTTAGAACAGAATCAGATTCTGAGGTTATTGTACATCTTTATGAAGAGTTTGGTTATGATTTTTGTAACAAACTTGATGGTGATTTTGCTTTTGTGGTAATTGATGGCGATAAATATATTGCAGGTCGTGACCCAATTGGAGTTAAGCCCTTATATTATGGTTTAGATGAAAGAGGAAGGATTTATTTTTCTTCAGAAATGAAATCAATTGCAGATCAATGCAAATCATTTTCTACTTTTCCTCCAGGACATTATTATACGGCAAAAACTGGTTTTGTAAAATATTACCATCCAGAATATGAAGATCATAAAAAAGCAGATCATTCTTTAGATTTAGATTCAATTCGCCAAAGTTTAATAAACGCAACAAGCAAACGTTTATTAGCAAATGTTCCTGTAGGTGTTATACTATCAGGAGGATTAGATTCCTCTTTGACATCTGCTATAACTTCTCGTTTATTAAAAGGAAACGAAGAAAAACTGCATTCGTTTTCAATCGGATTAGATGCAGATTCACCAGATAATATTGCGGCGAGAAAAGCAGCAGAATTTTTAGGAACAGAACATCATGAAGTTCATTTTTCTGTAGAAGAAGGTGTCCAGATTTTAGAAAAAGTAATTTATCATATCGAAACCTACGATATTATTTGTGTAAGATCTGGTGTTCCGATGTATCTATTGTCTAAAGCAATTGCCGATCAAGGTGTTAAAGTGATTTTATCAGGAGAAGGAGCAGATGAGGTTTTTGGAGGACATTTGTATTTTAGAAATGCACCATCGGCAGAAGAATTTCAGGATGAAACAATAGAAAGAGTTCAGAAGTTGTTTACGGCAGATTTACTTCGTGCAGATAAAACGACAATGGCACACGGACTAGAAGTGAGATTTCCGTTTTTAGATACAGAATTCTTAGATGTAAATATCCGTATTAAAACAGAAGAAAAACAGCCTAAGACTTATGATGGAGTTGAAAAATACATTTTAAGAAAAGCCTTTGATACTCCCGAAGATCCATACTTGCCGGCAGATGTTTTATGGCGCCAGAAAGAACAATTTTCAGATGGAGTTGGGTATAATTGGGTTGATGAATTAATTGAATATTGTGCTTCACAAGTTACAGATGAACAATTGGCTGGTGCAAGCGCAGAATTTCCATACAATTCGCCAACGACAAAAGAAGCGTATTTATATCGATCAATTTTCCATAAATTCTATCCGCAGGTAAGTGCCGCGCAAACAGTGCGTAAGTGGATTCCAAAATGGCAGGAAAACCTTGATCCAAGTGGAAGAGCAAATGCTGCACACTTACAAGGAAACTTTGAAAGCGTAAAATCTGGAGTTGCAGTTTAAATCCCAAACTTTTAAATCTCAAATAAATAAATTCCAAATTCCAATTTGGGATTAGCAAACAAAACCGAAATGCAATCCATTGTAGTTTCGGTTTTTTTTATTTTTTTATGTTCTATGTTTTAATTTTTGGAATTTGGAATTTCAAAATTGATTTTTTTATTTCTAATTTTTGGAATTTGGGATTTAAGAGATTGGAATTTAAAAAAGAGCCTTTTTTACGTTATTTCCATTTTTGGAATTTGGAATTAAAGAAAATTTGAATTTAAATTCATTTTTGAAGTTATTTTTAGGTTTTTCAGACAATTGTGTTAATAACTTAAGTGCTTTAAGTCGTATTTTAATGGGTATATAGCCTGCGTTTTTATATATTTGCGTGTTAGACAGTAAATACATTTATTAGAATAAATTATATGAGCGAAGAAATCAAGAAGAACAATTATTCAGCAGATAGTATTCAGGCATTAGAAGGAATGGAGCACGTAAGAATGCGTCCATCGATGTATATTGGAGATGTAGGAGTTCGAGGACTGCATCATTTAGTTTATGAGGTTGTTGATAACTCTATTGATGAGGCCATGGGAGGGCATTGTGATACCATTGGTGTTGCAATTAACGAAGATGGTTCGATTACAGTTGAAGATAATGGACGTGGTATTCCAGTTGATTTACATAAAAAAGAAGGTGTTTCGGCACTTGAAGTTGTAATGACGAAAATTGGAGCCGGTGGTAAATTCGACAAAGATTCATATAAAGTTTCTGGAGGTTTACACGGGGTAGGGGTTTCGGTTGTAAATGCCCTTTCAGTTCACATGAAATCTACTGTATTTAGAGATGGTAAGATTTATGAGCAGGAGTATGAAAGAGGAAAGTCTTTGTATCCTGTAAAACAAATTGGAGAAACAGATAAGAGAGGTACACGCCAGACTTTTTATCCAGATAACACTATTTTTACTCAGACTACTGAGTTTTCATACGATACGCTTTCAGCACGTATGCGTGAGCTTTCTTTCTTGAATAAAGGAATCACAATTACATTTACAGATAAAAGAGAAGTTGACGAAAAAGGTGAATTTAAAAGTGAAGTATTCCATTCAGACGAAGGTCTTAAAGAATATATTCGTTATTTAGATGGAAACCGTGAGCCAATTATTTCTCATGTAATCAGCATGGATCACGATAAAGGTGAAATTCCAGTTGAGGTTGCCTTGATTTACAATACAAGTTATACAGAGAATATTTTTTCTTACGTAAATAATATTAATACACACGAAGGAGGAACGCATTTGCAAGGTTTTAGAAGTGGTTTGACAAGAACACTTAAAAAATACGCAGATGCATCTGGAATGTTGGATAAATTGAAATTCGAAATTGCGGGAGATGACTTCCGTGAAGGATTAACAGCTATTATTTCGGTAAAAGTTGCAGAACCACAATTCGAAGGACAAACTAAAACTAAACTTGGAAACAGAGAAGTAGTTTCTCCAGTTTCACAGGCTGTTGGAGAAATGCTTGAGAATTATTTGGAAGAAAATCCAAATGATGCTCGCGTAATTATCCAAAAAGTAATTTTAGCGGCTCAGGCACGTCACGCAGCGAAAAAAGCTCGTGAAATGGTACAGCGTAAAACCGTTATGGGCGGCGGTGGACTTCCAGGAAAATTATCAGATTGTTCTGAGCAGGATCCTGCAAGATGTGAGGTTTACTTAGTCGAGGGAGATTCGGCTGGTGGAACAGCAAAACAAGGACGTGATCGTAACTTTCAAGCAATTCTGCCCTTACGTGGTAAGATTTTGAATGTTGAAAAAGCAATGCATCATAAAGTATTCGAAAACGAAGAGATCAGAAATATATTTACTGCTTTAGGAGTAACTGTAGGAACTGCAGAAGATAGTAAAGCCCTTAATATTGAAAAATTACGCTACCACAAAGTAATCATCATGTGTGATGCCGATGTCGATGGTAGTCACATTTCTACCTTAATATTAACGTTCTTCTTCCGTTTCATGAAAGAGCTAATCGAAGAAGGCCACGTTTACATTGCAGCGCCTCCTTTGTATTTAGTTAAGAAAGGAAACAAAAAAGAATATGCTTGGAATGATGTGCAGCGTGATCAAGCTAACGAGAGAATGGGTGGAAGCGCCGCTATTCAACGTTATAAAGGTCTTGGAGAGATGAATGCGGAGCAATTGTGGGAAACTACAATGGATCCAAACTTCAGAACATTACGTCAGGTAACCATTGATAGTTTAGCAGAAGCAGATAGAGTTTTCTCTATGTTAATGGGTGACGAAGTACCGCCTCGTAGAGAATTTATCGAGAAAAATGCAGTTTACGCAAATATCGACGCATAAAATAAAAAATTAATAATTTCAATTCGTTTAATTGTTTAAATTTACTAGACAATTAAACGAATTGTCTTTTTAAGGGATAGACAAATAATTAATAACCGATAAAGTATAAAATATGAAAGTTACCATTGTAGGAGCAGGAAATGTTGGAGCTACATGTGCTGATGTTATTTCTTATAGAGGAATTGCCAGCGAAGTAGTATTGTTGGATATTAAAGAAGGTTTTGCCGAAGGTAAAGCATTGGATATTACACAATGCGCGACAAATACTGGTTTTAATACTAAAGTATCTGGCGTTACCAACGATTATTCTAAAACTGCTGGAAGTGATGTTGTAGTTATTACATCAGGAATTCCAAGAAAACCAGGAATGACAAGAGAAGAATTAATTGGTATAAATGCAGGAATTGTTAAAACAGTTGCTGAAAATGTATTAAAATATTCTCCAGATACAATAATTGTTGTAGTTTCGAATCCGATGGATACTATGACGTATTTGGCTTTAAAAGCGACTGGTCTTCCAAAAAATAGAATTATAGGAATGGGCGGGGCTTTGGATAGTTCTCGTTTTAGAACATATCTTTCATTAGCTTTAGATAAACCTGCAAATGATATTTCAGCAATGGTAATTGGAGGGCATGGTGATACAACTATGATTCCGCTAACTCGTTTGGCATCTTATAATGGAATTCCAGTATCAGAATTTCTTTCAGAAGAAGTATTGCAAAAAGTAGCAGCAGACACTATGGTAGGAGGTGCAACTCTTACAGGTTTATTGGGAACATCTGCTTGGTACGCGCCAGGAGCTTCTGTAGCCTATTTAGTAGATAGTATTTTGAACGATCAAAAGAAAATGATTGCATGTTCTGTTTTCGTAGAAGGAGAATATGGTCAAAACGATATATGTATAGGAGTGCCATGTATAATTGGTAAAAACGGAGTAGAAGAAATTTTAGATATTAACCTAAACGATCAGGAAAAAGCATTATTTGCTAAAAGTGCAGATGCAGTTCGAAGCATGAATGATGCTCTAAAAACGATTTTAGTATAATAAAAACGGCAAAAAAGAGAAAAGGCTGCACTTTTGCAGCTTTTTTTTTGAGATTAATTAATAAATAAATTGGTTAATATTTTCGTTAATTATATATTTGCTCGGTTTAAAAAAAAATTGGTAATTCGTGATCTCGTATTTTTGTTTTAAAAAATCATGTCAGGGCTTATTTTATGGGACTTTAAAACAAAAACAAAAATAAAACATAATTAATTTTTAGTAATAATGCAGAATAAAGGACTTATTAAATTTTTCGCAATTCTATTTGCATTGGTGAGTATTTACCAACTATCATTCACTTTTGTGGCAAATGGTGTCAAAAGTGAAGCTAAAGCTTTTGCAGGAGATAATCCTGATAAGGAGCTGAAATATTTAGATTCTATTGGTAAAGAGAAAGTATTAAATCTTGGTTTTACTGATTTCACTTATAACGAAGTGAAAAACAAGCAGCTTAATAAAGGTCTTGACTTAGAAGGAGGAATCAACGTTATTCTTCAAATTTCTATTAAAGATGTTTTAAAAGGTTTAGCTAATAATTCTAAAAATCCAGTTTTTAATAAATCATTAGCTGATGCATCTGCAAATTTAGAAGGTAACAAAACATATTTAAATAAGTTTTTTGAAGCTTTTGATGCAAACTCAAAAGGAAGCGTAAAATTAGCTTCTCCAGATATTTTTGCTAACAGAAGTCTTCAAGGAGAAGGTGGTGTAGATTTTCAAATGTCTGACGCACAGGTTCAAAAAGTTATCAAAAGAAAAGTTGATGAGTCTGTAGAAAGTGCTTTTAAAGTATTAAGAGAGCGTATTGACAAATTTGGTGTAACACAGCCAAACATCCAAAAATTAGGAGAAACAGGAAGAATCTTAGTAGAGCTTCCAGGTGCTAAAGATGTTGATAGAATTAAGAAATTATTAGGTGGAAAAGCTCAATTAGAGTTCTGGGAAACTTATAAAGTTGAAGAAATTGGTAATTTCTTAGTTGCAGCTAACGAAGCTTTGAAGAAAACTGAAGTTAAGAAAACTGAAACTAAAACTGTTGCTAAAGATTCATTGAATGCTTTATTAACAGATGCTAAAGATTCTGCTGATACTAAAAAAGGAAATAATCCTTTATTTGATAAAATTGTAGGTCAAGGTGGTGGACCAGTTTTAGGTTACTTCGCACCAAAAGATACTGCTACTATCAATGCTTATTTTAAAAGACCAGAAATTAGAGTTTTATTGGCCGCTGACCAGCATTATGCAAAATTTGTTTGGAGTAAACCAACTACTATAAAAGATCAAAAAGCAAAAGATTTAGCAAGTGCTAAAGATATTGAAGTTGTTGAATTATATGCTTTAAAAGGAAACAGAGACAATAACCCAGCAATGAGCGGTGGTGTTGTTACTGATGCAAAAGATACTTTTGACCAGATGGGTAAACCTGCAGTTTCTATGCAGATGAACAGCCAAGGTGCTAAAGTTTGGGAAGAGTTAACAGGTAGAGCATTCGCTCAAAAAAGTTATATCGCTATTGTTTTAGATGATATCGTATATTCTGCTCCAGGTGTAACAAGTGGTCCTATTGCTGGAGGAAGATCTGAAATTACAGGTTCATTTGATGTTGCTGAAACTAAAGATTTAGCTAACGTTTTAAACGCAGGTAAATTACCAGCTTCTGCAGATATTATTCAATCAACTGTTGTTGGTCCATCTTTAGGGCAGGCAGCTATTGATGCAGGTACAATTTCTTCTGTATTAGGATTCTTATTAGTTTGCGTTTGGATGGTATTCTATTATGGTAAAGCTGGATGGTATGCAAACCTTGCTTTATTATTAAACTTACTTTTCTTATTCGGAATTATGGCAAGTTTTGGTTTTGTATTAACATTACCAGGTATTGCAGGTATCGTGTTAACATTAGGTACAGCGGTAGATGCTAACATTATTATATACGAAAGAGCAAAAGAGGAATTACGTGAAGGAAAATCACTTTCTGAAGCAGTTGCAGCTTCTTACGGATGGCACGGTGCAATGCGTTCTATTATTGATGCTAACGTTACTCACGTTTTAACTGGAGCTATCTTATTCATTTTTGGAACAGGTCCTATTAAAGGTTTCGCTTTAACATTATTAATTGGTATTGTAACTTCATTGTTTACATCAATCTTTATTGCTAGAATCTTTATTGATAGAAATATTGCAGGAAAAGGAGATTTAACTTTCTCTACAAATATTACTAAAAACTGGTTTACTAATTTCCATTTTGACTTTATCAAGATTAAAAAATTCACTTACATCTTCTCTTCAATTGTAGTTGTAGTAAGTTTAATTTCTATCTTCTTCGTTAACGGATTAGATGAAGGTGTGGATTTTGTTGGAGGTAGAACTTTCCAAGTTAAATTTGAAAAACCTGTAGATGCTACTGCAGTTTCAGATGAGTTATCTGCTGCTTTTGGAACTCCGGTTGAGGCTAAAATTTTAGGTGATGATGATCAATTAAAAATCACTACTAAATATAAAATTAAAGAAGATGGTGTTGCTATTGATGAAGAAGTGAACCAAAAATTATATGCTTCTTTACAGAAATATTTCCCAAATACTACTTACGATAAATTCATCAATTCATTTGATGGAAAAAGAGTAGGTGTATTACAAGCTTCTAAAGTTGGAGCTTCTATCTCTGAGGATATTAAAACTAACTCATACTGGGCAGTTCTTGGTGCGATGGCAGTTATTTTCTTATACTTAATGGTTTCTTTCCGTAAATGGCAGTATTCATTAGGTGCGATTGCGGCTGTTGCGCATGACGTGATCTTCGTATTAGGAATTTACTCTTTATGCTACAAATTCATGCCATTCCACATGGAAATGGATCAGCACTTTATCGCTGCGATTTTAACTGTAATCGGTTATTCTATGAACGATACTGTAATTGTATTTGACAGGGTGAGAGAGTTTATCATCGGAAACCGTAAAGGTAGTTTCGAAGATATCGTAAACGCTTCTATTAATACTACATTATCAAGAACGTTGAATACTTCATTAATGATGATCATTGTATTATTAACAATGTTTATTTTTGGTGGAGAATCAATTAGAGGATTTATCTTTGCTATGTTAATTGGTATTATCGTGGGTACTTATTCTTCATTATTTATCGCTACTCCAGTATTGGTTGATACGATTTCTAAAGATGAGAAGCATACAATCGAAGACAAACACAACAAAGCGTAATTAAACTTTGTTTTTAAAATAAAAAAGATCCAGTGAAAACTGGATCTTTTTTTTATGTTTGTATCTCAGATCCAAATCCTATTTATGAGTAGAAAAAGAATATTCACGGTAGTTCTTCTGTTTGCAGTACTGAATATCAATGCTCAGCAGAAAAGCAGTGACTTTAGAATAGGAATGAGTTATGGTTTCGGAAGCGAATTCAATAATACTGATTATACTTTTACCAATCATTTTTATAAAGCGCAGTTGTATTATAGACTGAAGAAAACTCGAAATTTTGAATATAATATTTTAGTACAGCCAGAAATAAATTTTGGAAAACATCAGTTATTGAATTTATACTTCGTAAAGCCGGAGACGCCAAATTTTGAACAGAAAAGAGTTGAGTATATGCAATTGAAAAACGTTCACGAATATGTTCTTAATTTGGGCTTTATGTTGAGAAAACCAATAGGAAAAGTATTCTCCTGTTACGTATTAGGAAGTATTGGACCAATGATAACAGATACAGAAACTGAGCGTATGTCTAAAGGTTTTGCGTTTGCAGATGTTTTGGCGGTTGGTTTTACGGCTGCTTATGATCAATTCCAGCTTGATATTCGTCCGAGTTTGCGACATGTATCAAATGCAGGTTTAGGAAGCTCAAATGCGGGCTATAATACAAAGAATATTGAGTTTGGTATTTCGTATCAATTATAAAAAATAAACGCCCAATATCTTAGATATTGGGCGTTTTGATATAATGTAAAATTATTATGATTCTGCAAGAGGATTTCTTTGTGCTCTAATTATGAAGAAAAGTCCAATGATTATGAATGGGATACTCAGCCATTGTCCTGTTGAAAAATAACCTAAATCTTCTTCTATACCGCCTTGGCTTTGTTTTACAAATTCAACAACAAATCGAACAACAAATAAAAGAACTAAAAACAATCCGAATAAATAACCAGATTTAAGTCTAGTATTTGTTTTCCAGTATAAGAAGTACAAAATTGCAAAGACAAAAATATAAGAGAACCCTTCGTATAATTGTGCAGGATGTCTTGCTGGAACCTGAGCTAATAAATCAGCAAATTTTGGATTTGTAGCAATTGCATTGTAGGCTTCTACAGGATCGGCAATTCCAGTTTTTTGTACAGCTTCATTTTTACTGAATTTATCATGTAAAAAACGGATCCCAAATGCAGATGTAGTTTCGTTACCAATAATTTCTGAGTTGAAGAAATTACCTAAACGAACAAAAATAGCTCCACTGGCAACAGGAATTACTATACGGTCTAAAATCCATAATAAAGGACGTTTTAGAATCTTTTTACTATAATAATACATAGCAACAATAATAGCAATTGCTGCACCATGACTCGCTAATCCTTGGAAACCTGTGAATTCGAATTTTGGTTCGAATCTAAAAGGAAGGAAGATCTCCAGTAAATGGTTTCTGAAATATTCCCAATCGTAAAAGAAAACATGTCCTAAACGTGCACCAATTAAAGTTGCAAGAACTGTCCAAACAAATAATGAATCTAATTTTTCTAGTGATTCGTTTTCTCTTTCGAAAATCTTTTTCATTAAGAACCATCCTAAAAGAAAAGCAATTACAAACATTAAGCTGTAATAACGAATCATAAAAAATCCTAAATTGATTCCTTCTGAGGGATTCCAAACAAAATTTAAGGCGTGTGTCATGTAAAATGTTTTATATATTGTAAAAATAAATATTTAATGTAAAGTACCGTTTTATAAAAGGTTAATGTTTATGATTGCATTTCTTTTCTGGTACAGGATCGTAACCGCTTCTTCCCCAAGGATGACAGCTTAAAATACGTTTTAGTCCTAAAAATCCGCCGTAGAATAATCCATGAGTCTGCAAAGCTTGGATCATGTAAGTCGAACATGTAGGTTCAAATCTGCAGGACGCCGGTGTAAACGGAGAAATTGCCGTTTGATAAAAACGAACCAAGAGTACAAATGGATATATTAGAATTTTGGATAACATTTTATCAATACTTATTGTCTAGTTTTTCCAGACTTCTATTTGTTGTCTTTAAAAGAATTTTGTTACATCCAAAGTTTTAATTTCTTTACTGAATGCTAAAAGATGTTCCTTCTTTTCCGTCTTTTAGTTGTATTCCTAAAGCAATTAATTGGTCTCTAATCTGGTCAGAAAGGGCAAAGTTTTTATCTGCTCTCGCCTGATTTCTCATTCCGATAAGCATATTAACTACTCCTTCTAATTTATCATTGTCTCCTTCAGCACTTTTTTCATCGCTAAGTCCTAAAACATCAAACACAAAAGCATTTACAGCTGTTGTAAAATCTGCTAAATCATTTGCAGAAATAGTTTCTTTTCCGTCTTTTAATAAGTTGATATAACGAACGGCTTCAAACAACTGAGCGATTAAAATGGGTGTATTGAAATCGTCATTCATTGCGTCATAGCAAAGCTGTTTCCATGCTGCAAAATCTATAGAACTTGTATTTCCTGGATTAATATTTGGTAAAGCATCAACTGCTTCCATCAATCTTTTATATCCTTTTTCTGCAGCAACAATTGCATCATCAGAAAAATCTAATATACTTCTGTAATGTGCCTGAAGCATGAAAAAACGAGTTACAGAAGCAGAAAATGGTTTGCTTAGAATGTTATTGTCTCCGCTAAGAATTTCGCCTGGTAAAATATTATTTCCAGTCGATTTAGCCATTTTCTTTCCGTTTAAAGTCAGCATATTAGCATGCATCCAGTAATTTACAGGAGATTGGCCAGTACAAGCTTCATTTTGAGCAATTTCACATTCGTGGTGAGGGAATTTTAAATCCATTCCGCCTCCGTGAATGTCAAAATGATTTCCAAGATATTTGGTACTCATAGCAGTACATTCAAGATGCCAGCCTGGAAAACCATCACTCCAAGGTGAAGGCCATCTCATGATATGTTCTGGTTCTGCTTTCTTCCAAAGTGCAAAATCCTGCGGATTTCTTTTGTCAGATTGTCCGTCAAGATCTCTCGTGTTTGCAAGCATATCATCGATATTTCTACCGCTTAGAATGCCGTAATTATTGGTTTCGTTGTATTTTACAACATCAAAATATACCGATCCGTTGGCAACATAACCAATGCCTTTATCAATAATTTTTTTGATGATTTCAATCTGCTCAATAATATGTCCCGTCGCTGTTGGCTCAATACTTGGTGGTAAAAAGTTGAAAGCTTTTAGAATGTTATGGAAATCTACAGTATAGCGCTGTACAACCTCCATTGGTTCTAATTGTTCTAAACGGGCTTTTTTTGCAATTTTATCTTCACCTTCATCAACATCGTCAACAATATGTCCTACATCGGTAATATTTCGAACATAACGCACTTTATAATCTAAGTGCAGAAAATATCTAAAGATGACATCAAAAGACATAAAAGTTCTCACATTTCCCAAGTGAACATTACTATATACTGTAGGTCCACAAACATACATTCCAACATTTCCATCATGGATTGGTTTGAAATCTTCTTTTTCACCCGAAAGTGAATTGTATATTTTTAAGGGCTGACTGCTATATAGTGGCATATTTTTTATTGTTTAATCGTTTAACCGTTAATTTGTTTAATCGTTTAAATGTTGGTTTTTTTGATTATGTAAAACGTTTAATCGTTTCTAATAACTTTTTTTATTCTTTAGAAAGATAGTATTTTTTTAAACTATTTATCTGATTGCATTTTAGTTGCAATCAAGTTTGAACTTCTATTACTTTGGTCTCTAAGAAAAAGGTTTGTTTTTAAATGAGGTTTTTGAATTAAAATTCAATTAACTGACAGATTTATCTAGCTAATCTCAATTCAAATCCTCAATTTTTCTACTTTCGCCATCAGAGTAACAAACTATTAACTAAAAACAATGAACTTTTAAAACTGTGTTTCTAATTTAATATAGTCCAAAAATTCTCTTTTCGTTTGAGGGTCTTTGAATTTTCCGCCGAATTCAGAAGTTACAGTACTGCTTTCGATATCTTTGATTCCGCGTGAATTTACACAAAGATGTTTTGCATCTATAACGCAGGCAACATCTTCGGTTCCTAAAGCTTTTTGAAGTTCTTGTACAATCTGCATTGTTAAACGCTCTTGAACCTGAGGTCTTTTAGCATAATATTCAACAATACGATTCATTTTAGAGAGACCAATAACTCTTCCGCTTGAGATATAAGCCACGTGAGCGCGTCCGATAATTGGAAGTAAATGGTGTTCGCAGGTAGAATAAACAGTAATGTTTTTTTCTACTAACATTTCACCGTATTTATAATTATTGTCAAAAGTAGAAGCTTTTGGCTGTTTTGCAGGATTAAGACCTCCAAAAATTTCTTTTACAAACATCTTTGCAACTCGATTTGGAGTTCCTTTAATGCTGTCGTCTGTCAAATCCATTCCAAGAGTTTGTAGAATGTTTTCGACATCTTTTTTTATTTTTTCTATTTTTTCTTCATCAGTTAAGTCAAAAGCATCTTCTCTTAAAGGGTTTTTGGCGTTACTGCTGAAATGACTGTCACCTATTTCGTCTAAAAAATCTTCGTTATTTATCATTAAAAACTACTATTATATTGGGTATATCTTTTTAAGGCGGTAAAGATAATTAATAAATAGGAAACCTTTTCTATGGTTTTTACGATTTAATTGTTCCTTTTTGGATATAATCTAAATTAACGATCATAATATTCTAATTTAAAACACAAAAGACAATAACGAAAGGGTTATTGTCTTTTTGAATTTTGTTTTTAAAATCTTGATTATCTGTTATTATAAACCAATAATGCTTCTTTTAAAATATTTACGGCAGTAATTAAATCTTGCTTATTCAATACATATGCAATTCTCACTTGATTTAATCCCATGCCAGGGGTTGAATAAAAACCTTTGGCAGGAGCAATCATTACAGTTTCACCGTTTAAATTATAGCTTTCTAAAAGCCATTGTGCAAAATCATCAGAATCTTTTATTGGAAGCTCAGCAATACAATAAAAAGCGCCTTTAGGTTTTGTAACAATAACTCCTTCAATTTTATTTAATTCGGCAATTAGCGTGTTGCGGCGTTCTTTGTATTCTGCAATTACTTCATCAAAATAACTTTGAGGCGTATCAATAGCAGCTTCGCAGGCAATCTGTTCAATTGTAGGCGGACTCAAACGTGCTTGAGCAAATTTCATTACCGTTGCTAAAACATCTTTGTTTTTAGTAACCAAACAGCCAATTCTTGCCCCGCACATACTGTAACGTTTAGAAACAGAATCGACCATAATTACGTTTTGCTGCACATCTTCTAAATTCATTACAGAAAAATGTACATCATCTCCGTCGTATAAAAATTCACGATACACTTCATCAGCAATTAAGTACAAGTCGTGTTTTTTAATCAAACCAGCCAATTGCTTAATTTCAGCTTCAGAATATAAATATCCAGTCGGATTTCCAGGGTTGCAAATCAGAATGGCTTTTGTTTTGGGTGTTATTAATTTTTCAACTTCGTCTATACTTGGTAAAGCAAATGCAGTTTCAATAGTAGAAACAAGTGGTACTACAGTTGCGCTCGTAGACGATGCAAATGCGTGATAATTAGCATAAAAAGGTTCTGGGATAATAATTTCATCTCCAGGATCTGTTATTGTGGCCAGCGCAAATAGTAAGGCTTCAGAACCACCAGTAGTTACAATGATGTCTTCTGTGTTAACGTTTACATTTTGGCGCTGGTAAAAATGAGCTAATTTCTTTCTATAGCTTTCATATCCGGCAGACGGACTGTATTCTATAAGAGTTAAATCAATATTTTTTACCGCCTCGATGGCCACTTCCGGTGTCTTGATATCCGGTTGACCAATGTTTAAGTGATACACCTTGTGTCCTTTTTTCTTTGCTAGATCTGCAAAAGGAGCAAGCTTACGTATCGGAGATTCGGGCATGTTTCTTCCCTTGTGTGAAATTGTAGGCATGAGTATAAATTATTGAAGTGCAAATTTGCATTTTTTTTTCGAATTTAACGTAAACAATAAGGGTACTTGCAAAAATGTAACAATAATAAATATATTTACTAATTTTATAATAAAATATTGCCAATGAAAAAATATATAGTATTGTTTTTTGGGTTATTCTTACCTTTTTTGCTTTTCGGACAAGGCGATTTTTTATTACAAAACAATGCAGCAAAGGCTACAGTCCCTTTTAAATTGATTAATAATCTTATTTTTATTCCCATTAAAGTAAACGGAGTAGAACTAAATTTTCTATTGGATTCGGGTGTTGAAGAAACTATTTTGTTCAGTATGGAAGACAAGCAGGAAGTAAGCTTTAATAATGTCGAAAAAATAAAACTTAGGGGTCTTGGAAGTGAAGAAGAAATTGAGGGTTTAAAATCAACAAAAAATATTTTAGAAACACATGGTTTAAGATCAGACGACCATATGGTTTTTATTATTTTGGATCAAAGTTTCAATTTATCTTCTCATATCGGAATCCCTGTTAACGGAATCATTGGTCATAAATTCTTTCGAAATAATGTAGTCGAAATTAATTATCAAAAAAAGAAAATTATAGTTTATGCCAGAAATAATAAATTTCAGGACAAATTGGATAAGAAATTCAAACAAATCCCGATAACTATAGAAAGATCAAAACCTTATATTCTAACTACAGCTACAGTAAATAATGTTGATATTCCGGCAAAACTTTTAATTGATATTGGAAATAGTGATGCTTTCTGGATTTTTGAGAATAATACAATCAGACTTCCAGACAAAAACTTTCCTGATTTCTTAGGAAAAGGCTTCAGCGGTGATATTGAAGGACATCGCGCTAAAATCGATAAATTTTCGATTGATGAATTTGATTTTAAAAAACCAATTGTTTCATTTCCCGATTCAGTTTCCATCCGAAATGTGAAGATGGTTCCAGGACGTATTGGTTCTGTTGGAGGAGAGGTTCTAAAACGTTTTACCGTTGTACTTGATTATAAGGAGAAAAAATTATACTTAAAGAAAAACAGCAAATTTAACGAGCCGTTTACTTATAATAAAAGTGGGATTACGGTTCAGCATAACGGCTTGCAGTGGGTACAGGAGACCGTTCATCTTGAAACTGTACAAGTGGCCTCGACCATTGATGAATTACAGGAAAAAGACAAAAATAATAACAATTTTAAATACAAATTTGCCCTTAAGCCGGTTTACGAAATAGTGAATGTGCGCAAGAACTCAGCCGCAGAAAAATGTGGTTTACGCAAAGGTGATATCATAATAAGCATAAATAATACGCAGCCATACAGATACAGTTTACAGCAGATAAACAATCTTTTAAAATCTGAAGATGATATTTGGATAAATTTAGAAATAGAAAGAAATAGTGTAGTACTCAAATTCAGATTCAAATTAGAAGATGAACTTTGAAATTGACAAAGAATAACTTAACCTTAAGTAAAATTGGTTTTTATAAAATTATTTTAAAGAAATTTTTATTTTTTGTGAAAAAATGTTTGTTAAAATTAGATTTTTGCCTAGATATTTTATTATGTTTAACAAAAATTTAATCTATGGCCAAAAACTACTTTAATTTCTTACAAATACTATTTGTTTTTACTTGTTTATTGGTTTTACCCACAAAAGTTGCTGCACAATGTGCAGGATCTGATGCACAATTAGATTTATGTACTACAATTGCAGATCCAGTAAATCAAAATATTTCTTTGTTTTCTTTATTAGGAGGAACTCCAGTGCCAGGAGGGACATGGACTGCAAATACTAACCCTCGAGGATTAGACGCAGTAAATGGAACGCTGAATGCTCAAGTTATAAGCAGTGGAGGTACTTATGTATACACTTATACTGCCCCAGTTACAGCAGGATGTACCAACAGAACCGCTAAGATCACGATAAGAATTGGCGCGTATGCTGGTGTACCAGCTCCTTATGCAACCGTGTGTAGCGACGAAAATTTTTTTAATCTCTTTACCGCTTTCAATGGTACCGTTATGGCTCCGCACACTAATGGAGTTTGGACAGACAGCAACGGACAGACTTTACCAGAATCATCTATCCCGATAACTGATAAAAAAGGAGCTTATCAATATACTTATACCGTTCCGCCTGTGCTTGCTTGTTCGACAGATTCGCCTTCTTCTACAGTAATTATAACTGTTGTTAGAGCACCAAAAGAAGGAACTCCGAGCGACTTATTAATTTGTGCTGATACGGAGATTTCAAATTATACAGACTTAGATTTAAATACTAGACTTTCTGGTCAAGACGGTGGCGGTGAATGGAGCGGTCCTGGAATTACTTCTCCAACAGATCATAATGTGAATTTAGAGGATTTATACAATGCACGCGGACCAGGAGAATATCAGTTTAACTATACTGTTTATGCTACTCCAAATAATAAAGTTTGCCCAGATAAAACTGCAGCTGTTAAGGTAACGATAGAAAAAAGACTTGATTTTACAGGAGCAAAAGTTGATGTCGTTAAAGATATATGTGAACCAGAAATTCCAACAGCGGTTTACTCTGCAACATTGACACAAGGGGCTCACCCTATTCCAAACGGACAATACGAAGTAACCTTTAATGTATCTGGACCAAACGGAGGAAGTCAAACGATTACTTCTAGTTTTGTGAATGGAGTTCTTAATTTTCCAGTTTCGTCTTCTTACTTTAGACAAGTAGGTAAATTTACGCTGACTATTACCAATATTGTAGCAACTACAAGTAAAAGAGCCTGTGTAAATATTGTCAATAATTTATCTGATGTTCTTGAAGTTCATCCAATTCCACGCTTAGATGGTGCAGTGTTAACGCTTGATCCAACATGCCAAAATAAAGATGCTTTGGCTTATTTAAAAAATGCAGCTTTACTGCCAGATGGCAATTATAATATTGTATACAATGTTACAGGAGATAATTTTGCATTAGGGCAGACACGGAATATAACAGTATCTGGGGGAGAAGGAAATTTTGTAATTCCAGGAAACTTAAATAGAAACAGCGGCGCTTCATCTATAGTAATAACTAATATAACCAATACCGTTACTACTTGTACCAATACAGCAAATGTAAGAGGGAATTTAATTATAAATCCGCTTCCAAATGCTGCGACAGTTAGTGTAGCAGTAAGCGATCATTGTTTAAATGATCCCGTTTCAGCAACAATTTCAGGATTAGGAAATCTAACTAATATTACAATTAATTATATGCTTCTTGGAGATAATATTGCTTCAGAAACAATTACTTTGACGGCTGTTAACGGAAAAGCAGAATTTCAGATTCCTGCAGGTTTACTTTTAAATACAGGTTCAACAATTATTTCATTAACAAATTTAAAGAACGATATTACCGGTTGTGATATTAATTTAACTAATGTTTTAGACAGTTTTATTATCAACCCAATACCAGTTCCGCCAACAGTTAATCCTCAATTTTTTTGTAAAGTTGATGAAGCTGCAGTTGCTAATTTAGTTCCCAACGGAAATCAATATAAATGGTACAATTCAGCAACATCAACCACGCCATTGGCAGGTACTTTGATTTTAGAATCTGGTAATTATTATGTAAGAGAAACTTCGCTCGCGGGATGTACTTCTGAAGCTGCCGTAGTTATAGTTACCATAAACGATTCACCATCTCCCGTATTAAATTCAGATGGGCAAAACTTCTGCGGATTAAATAATCCAACGATTGCAGATTTATCCAATAATACCAATGTTCCTTCAAGTGTGGTTTGGTATGATGCTCCGAATAATGGAAATTTATTATCTAGTACAACTCATCTGATTGAACAAGGCAGATATTATGGATTTAATTTTCCAAGTACAGACTGTTTCTCTTCAGAATATATCGAAGTCACTGTTACATTAACAGGATGTGATAATGTGCCAAATGACTTTTTTGTTCCCGATGGATTTTCTCCAAACGGGGATGGTACAAACGATTCATTTGTGATAAAAGATATTGAATTCTTATACCCAAATTACACACTTGAAATTTATAATAGATACGGAAACGGAATGTATAAAGGAGATAAAAATAAACCTGCTTGGGACGGAATGAACTATGAAAAGAGTGGTATCGCCGGCGGAGTTGCACCCAACGGAGTTTATTTTTATGTGCTTCATTTTAATAAAGATAATAAACCGCCGCAGCAAGGCCGTCTTTATTTAAATCGATAAATCTCTTTTTATATTTCTAATATAATTTTCAAATGAAAAAAATACTACTCTTTATAAATTTCCTTTTCTACTTATCAGTTTCTGCACAGCAGGATCCAGAATATACACATTACATGTACAATATGAGTGTCGTAAATCCCGCGTATGCAACAGGAGTTCCCGCAATGATGAATTTTGGCGGACTATATAGAACACAATGGGTTGGTGCAGTTGGAGCTCCAAAAACATTTACATTTTTCGGGCACACTGCCATTACAGATAAAGTAGAAGCAGGAATCTCGTTCATCTCAGATGATATTGGAGATGGTGCCAAAAAAGAAAATAATGTCTACGCCGATTTTGCTTATGTCTTAAAACTAGGCGGACAAAATAAACTTTCACTAGGTTTAAAAGCTGGATTTTCATCTATGCAAAGCAATTTTAATGGTTTTCGTTTCACAGACCCGCAAACTGATTTTGCTTTTTCAGAAAACATAAATGCCACTAAACCCAATATTGGAGTTGGAGCTTACTATTTTAGAGACAATTTGTATGTTGGATTATCTGTTCCTAATTTGCTAAAATCTAAATATATCGAAGAAAAATCAGGAGTAAATGCTTTTGGTTCTGAAGAAATACACACTTTTTTAACGGCAGGTTATGTTTTTCAGCTCAATGATGTGTTGAAATTAAAACCGGCATTTATGTCCAAATTTGTAAAAGGTTCACCAATAACTTTAGATGTTACAGCAAATGTTTTGTACAACGAAAAGTTTGAATTTGGTGCAGCTTATAGAATTGACGATTCGGTAAGTGCACTGTTCAATATAAATGTTACACCAACACTAAGAGTGGGTTATGCTTACGATTATACACTTACGAACTTCGGTCAGTTTAATTCAGGAACGCACGAAATTATGCTGTTATTCGATTTAGATTTACTAGGAAAAGGATTTGATAAATCACCAAGATTCTTTTAAAATGAAAAATATGAAAAAACTACTCGTTATTATATTCGTATTTTCAATACAGTTTATAAATGCCCAAGATCAGGAATTAGCTCGTGCAAAACGATTTTTTGATAAAACGTATTACAGCGAAGCAATTGTTTTATACCAAAAATTAGCTGACGAAAAACCTTCGCAAGAAGTAATAAAAAATCTAGCCGATTCTTATTTCTATACCAACGACTTGGTAAAAGCACAGCGCTATTATCGTCTACTAATTAATAATTATGGTAATAATTTAGATAGAGCTTATTATTTTAGATATGCGCAAACTCTAAAAGCAACCAATAGTGCTGATGATGCCAATGCAGCCTTAAAAGAATATTATTCTAAATCTACTAATGCAGAAGACATTATTAATTTCGAAAAAGAGCTTAAAACATTAGAAAATGTTACCGCAATAGGAAAGCGTTTCGAGATTAAAAACTTGCCCATAAATACTCCCAACTCTGAATTTGGAGCCGTAAAATATAAAGAGAATCTTGTTTTTGCAGGAGTTAAATTAAAGCCGGGCTGGTTTGATAAAAAATACAAATGGGACAATGAAACCTATTTGAATTTAGTTACCATTCCGTTAAAAAATATTAATGCGTCGGATTCTATTGTACACTATTTTGCTAAAGAATTAAAAACAGGAATGCACGAATCAAATGCTGTTTTTACCAAAGATGGTAAAACAATGTATTTTACCCGAAACAATTCTAAAAACGGAAAGAAAAAGAAAGACGACAAAAAAATCTCTAATCTTCAGATTTTTAAAGCTGAATTAGTGAACGGGAAATGGACCAATATTACATCGCTTCCGTTCAATAGTCCGAACTATTCTGTTGAACATCCAGCTTTAAGTGCCGACGAAAAAGTATTGTATTTTGCTTCTGATATGCCGGGTTCTCTTGGTTCGTTTGATATTTATGCTGTAAATGTAAATAAAGGAGCATTCGATAATCCAAAGAATTTAGGTTCATTAGTAAATACAGATAAAAGAGAACAATTTCCTTTTGCATCTGCAGATAATAAACTTTATTTTTCTTCAGATGGACATTTAGGTTACGGATCTTTAGATGTTTTTGTTTCTGAAATAAATGGAAATGAATATTCAAAACCAGTTAATATTGGTTTGCCGTTAAATTCAAATCTAGATGATTTTGCATTTAATATTGATTCCAATACCAAAGAAGGCTTTTTTGCATCGAATAGAGAAGGAGGAAAGGGAAGTGACGATATTTATCAATTCAAAGAAATTAAAGATTTAATTGTAGAAGATTGTAAACAATTTATCACAGGAATAATTACAGATGTTGATACGAAATTGGCTTTAGAAAATGCAACGGTAATTTTACAAGATGCAGAGAATAAAACTTTAAATACAATAACAACTGCAGCCGATGGAAAATTCAGTTTTACAGTGGCCTGCGAAGCTTCTTATAAAGTTTCGGCTTTTAAGGAGAAGTATACTAATGAGTCTAAATCGTTGACTTTAGGAAAAACTAGAGATGCTGTAAGCGATGCATCTTTAGCATTAAAATCTTTAGAAGCCATTAAGCAGGAAGAAAAACAAATTGCAGAAAACAAGAGAAAGCAGGAAATCATTATCGAAGAAGAAAACAAGAAAAAAGCTGAACTTGCTGCAATAGAATTAAAACAAAAAGAGAAAAAAGCCAAAGAAGCTGCAATAGCTGCGGCAGAAGTTAAAAAACAGGAAAAAGTAAAAGAAATTTTAGCGACAGAAAAAGATGTTGTAAGAGATAAAGACCGATTAATCATCAAAACCGATCCGATTTATTTTGATTACAATATGTGGTACATTCGTAAAGAATCAAAAGTTGTTTTAGGGCGAGTTGTCGATTTAATGAATAAATATCCAGGAATGGTAATCGAGATTGGATCACATACAGACTCTCGCGGAAATGCAAAATTCAATGAAGATCTATCTCAAAAAAGAGCCAATTCTACACGAGAATTTATAATTCAATCTGGAATTGATGCCAAGAGAGTTTCTGCAAAAGGGTACGGAGAATCTGTGCCAATTATAAAATGTAAAACCGATGAATCTTGTTCTGAAGAAGAACACGAATTAAACAGAAGGTCTGAATTTGTAATTAAGAATTTGTAAGCATTTTATAAACAAATCATCCAGCCCGACAGGTTTTTTAACCCTGTCGGGTTTTTGTTTTTTACAGAAAATTTTGCAAAATACTTTCTGTTGATTTCTTTTTTATTTAATTTTATAGAATAACCTCGAAACAAAATATTTAAAATATGAAAAACCTAATTTTGCCTTGTATGCTTGTAATCTGTATTGGATTACAAAGTTGTAAAAATGAAGAAAAACAAAAAGAAGCCGAAGCAGCAAAAGCTGATGGAGAAAAGATTGTAAGTACTGAATGCTATAGAGCGATATACGAAAAGGATACAGTCGATTTAAAATTAAATAATTTAAAAAACGGAAAAGTATCGGGTAACATGATAATGAAGGTTGCGCCTGTGACAGTAAGAACCGGTGAAGTTGCAGGAGAATTTCACGGAGATACTTTGTTTATAGATTATACTTTTAAAGAAGCAGCCACTAAGGACAAAATTTTCAAAAATCCAATGGCACTTTTAAAACGTGACAAACAACTTATTTTAGGAAACGGAACAATGCAGACTACGATGGGTGTTACCTATTTAGTAAAAGACAAACCAATCGATTTTGAACGTGTAAAATATAAATTTGATAGTGCAGAATGTGCTGAGAAAAAATAATATCAAAGTAATTACACAATTTTGTCATTTCTCCTTCTTCGAAATGACAAGATTTATAATAAAAAAAAAGCCGTTTCTTTAAATAGAAACGGCTTTTGTTATTTATAAGATTAAATTTTATAAAACTTCACCTTTAATTTTAAGGGCGACTCTTCCGTCAGGATAATTTACTGCATTTGTTTCAACAGTAATTGTTTTACGAATTGGTCCAGAAGCCATGTTGTATTTTACATCGATTTTTCCTTTTTTACCTGGCATAATTGCTGCCGAAGGTTTTGTTACTATAATTGAACTTACTGTTGATTCTGCACCAGTAATTAATAAAGGAGCATCTCCTGTATTTGTAAATTCAAAAGAGCGAAGCCCATTATCACCTTTAGAAATTTTTCCATAATCAATTGTATTGTCAGGGGCTGCAAATTCAATTTTTGGGCCGTTTTGTGCATAACTTATTGCACTAAACAATAAAACTGCAATAAAAGTGGCTGCATTTTTCATATGAAATTAGTTTTTAATTGTAAGTAAATATACATTCTTTTAATTAACACACAAATTATTATTTCTCTTTTTATAGTGTACTTAATTATTTACTTTTGCTCTCAGTTATAATTACAAAAATTGAACCAATTTTGGTGTTTAATTGTTTAATCGTTAATTCGTTTAATCGAATGAGGATTAATAATTGATCCGAAGACCAATTAACAATTAAACAGTTAGCCAAATAAACGATTAAACAGTTAAACGAATAAACAACCTATATAAATGACAATTCCAGCACAATTTGACGCTAAGACGATCGAGAACAAATGGTATGATTACTGGATGAAAAATAACTATTTTCATTCTGAGCCAGATCATAGAACACCTTATACAATTGTAATTCCGCCGCCAAACGTCACTGGAGTCCTTCACATGGGACATATGCTGAACAATACAATTCAGGATGTATTAATTCGTAGAGCACGACTTAAAGGTTTCAATGCCTGCTGGGTTCCAGGAACGGATCACGCATCTATTGCAACTGAAGCAAAAGTTGTAGCTAAATTAAAAGCAGAAGGAATCAATAAAAATGATTTAACACGTGAAGAATTCCTAAAACATGCTTGGGAATGGACAGATAAATACGGCGGAACAATTTTGGAGCAGCTTAAAAAATTAGGTGCCTCATGCGATTGGGAACGTACTAAGTTTACGATGGATCCAGATATGTCTGCATCTGTAATTAAATCGTTTGTAGATTTATACAACAAAGGTTTGATCTACAGAGGTTACCGAATGGTGAACTGGGATCCAGAAGCTAAAACAACTTTGTCAGACGAAGAAGTTATTTACGAAGAACAACAAGGAAAATTATTTTTCTTAAAATATAAAATTGAAGGTTCAGAAGATTTCTTGACGATTGCAACAACACGTCCAGAGACTATCTTCGGAGATACTGCAATTTGCATCAACCCGAACGATGAGCGTTTTACACATTTAAAAGGTAAAAAAGCAATCGTTCCAATTTGTGGCAGAGTAATTCCGATTATTGAAGACGAATATGTAGATGTAGAATTCGGAACAGGATGTTTAAAAGTAACGCCTGCTCACGATATGAATGACAAAACGCTGGGTGAAAAACACAATCTAGAAATCGTTGATATTTTTAATGAAGATGCGACATTAAATAGTTTCGGATTGCATTATCAAGGAAAAGATCGTTTTGTGGTTCGTACTGAAATTGCAAAAGAATTAGAAGAAATTGGAGCTTTAGCAAAAACAGAAATCCACTTGAATAAAGTAGGAACTTCTGAAAGAACAAAAGCGGTAATCGAACCAAGATTATCAGACCAATGGTTCTTGAAAATGGAAGAATTGGTAAAACCGGCAATTAAGTCAGTTTTAGAAACGGGAGATATTAAATTACATCCAAAACGTTTCGAAAATACTTATGCGCACTGGTTAAACAATATTCGCGATTGGAACATTTCTCGTCAGTTATGGTGGGGACAACAAATCCCAGCTTATTATTACGGAGACGGAAAAGAAGATTTTGTAGTGGCTGAAAATATCGAAGATGCTTTAGCTTTAGCAAAAGAAAAAACATCTAACAACTCACTTACAACAGCTGACTTAAAACAAGATGTTGATGCTCTAGATACTTGGTTTTCATCTTGGTTGTGGCCAATGTCAGTTTTTGGAGGAATCATGGATCCAGAAAGTCCAGATTTCAAATATTACTATCCAACAAATGACTTGGTAACAGGTCCAGATATTTTATTTTTCTGGGTTGCGAGAATGATTATCGCAGGTTACGAATATGCAGGCGAAAAACCATTTACAAACGTATATTTAACTGGTTTAGTTCGTGACAAACAACGTCGTAAAATGTCTAAATCTTTAGGAAATTCCCCTGATCCTTTAGACTTGATCGATAAATTCGGAGCTGACGGTGTTCGTGTAGGGTTGCTTTTAAGCGCTTCTGCAGGAAACGACATTATGTTTGATGAAGAATTATGTAATCAAGGAAAAGCATTCTCAAACAAGATTTGGAATGCCTTCAAACTGATTAAAGGATGGGAAGTTTCAGAAACTATCGCTCAGCCTGAATCATCAAAAGTGGCAATCGAATGGTACGAAGCGAAATTACAGCAGACTTTAGTTGACATTGAAGATAACTTTGAGAAATACAGAATTTCAGATTCATTAATGGCAATTTATAAATTGGTTTGGGATGATTTCTGTTCTTGGTTTTTAGAGATGATCAAACCGGCGTATCAACAGCCAATTGATAAAGCAACGTTTGACAAAGCAATTGAAATGTTAGAAAGCAACTTGAAGTTGTTACATCCTTTCATGCCTTTCTTAACAGAGGAAATTTGGCAGTTTATTGCAGAGAGAACTCCAGAAGAAGCTTTAATTGTTTCGACTTGGCCAGAATTAAAACCATTCAATGCAGATTTAATTACTGATTTTGATAATATTACAGAAGTAATTTCTGGAATTAGAACGATCAGAAAAGATAAAAATATTCCGTTTAAAGATGCAATCGAATTAAAAGCAATTAACAGCGAGAACCTGACAACGCATTTTGATTCAATTGTGACGAAATTAGGAAACGTTTCTGCTTTCGAATATGTTACTGCAAAAGTTGACGGGGCATTATCTTTCCGTGTAAAATCAAACGAATATTTCATCCCGATTTCAGGAAATATTGATGTTGAAGCAGAAATTGCAAAACTAACTGCAGAGTTGGTTTACACGCAAGGTTTCTTAAAATCGGTTCAGGCAAAATTATCAAACGAAAAATTTGTTGCCGGAGCGCCAGAGAAAGTTTTAGCAAATGAAAAACAAAAAGAAGCAGATGCTTTAGCAAAAATTGCTACAATCGAGCAAAGTATTGCTGGTTTGAAATAATAAATGGCTATCCTAACAGGTTTCTAAAACCTGTTAGGTATAAAGATAAAAACCCGATAAATTTTTAAAATTTGTCGGGTTTTTTATTTGTAATAAATGTATTACTTTTTCGTTTGATAAATAGTTTATGATTTTTAAATATAAGTATATTAAAAATCTATAATTTTAAGTACAACTTATCTCTTTAATTTTATTCTCATTTATAATGAAAAACAGTATTTTACTTCTTTTTATTTCAATCGTATTTTGGTCTTGTTCGAATAAAGAAAACAAGATTGAAAATGTTGAAAGGGCCTTTTACTACTGGAAAAGTAGTTCGTATTTTGATGATGAATCTGTTAAAGGGATCAATAAATTAAAGGTAAAAAAAATATACTATAAATTATTTGAAGTCGATTACAATGAGGCGATGGGTAATTTTCCTTATCAAAAAAATTCACCAAATGAATATATGTTTCGTAATCTGGATTCTCTAAATATTGTGCCGACTGTTTTTATAAGAAATGAGATATTTCAATATAATGATGAAAGATCGCTTGATAAGCTTGCAGATAATATTGTTTTTCTAATTGATAAATATCATAAGGAATCATATTACAATAGTCAAGAAAAGGTAATTTTTGAATATGATGAAATTCAAATTGATTGCGATTGGACAAAATCAACTAAAGACAAGTATTTTTATTTGCTGAAAAAGATTAAAGAACTCTCAAAAAAACAAATAAGTTGTACACTTCGTCTTTATCCTTATAAATATCCAGATATTATGGGAGTTCCACCAGTAGATAAAGCAATGCTTATGTGTTACAACTTAATAAAACCATTAGAAAACAAAACAAAAAATTCCATTTTAGATCTGGATGAATTAAAGTCATATTTAAATAAAAGAAGAAGTTATCCATTACATTTGGATGTAGCATTACCCGTTTTTTATTGGACACAATGGTATCAAAATGATCGTTTTTCTGGCTTGTTGAATATAAATTCTGCCGATATGAAAACATTTACAAAAGAAGTTAAGCCAATGTGGTATGAAGTAACAAAAGATACTACTTATAATGATAAGAATTATTTTAGAATTGGTGACCAGATAAAATGTGAAGAAGTAGATTCAAAAAAAATAATGGAGGCAATTTCAATTATAAAAAATAATGTTGAGCTGGATAAAAACACCACAATTTCATTATTTGATTTAGGCGAAAGTACTTTTAAAAAATACAGCAATGCAGAAATTTCTAGTTTTTACAGCTCTTTTAGTAAGTAGCTTTTTCAAGAGCTTTGCTTGCGGTTATTCTCCGTATGGCGAGGACATTCGGTATTCTATTCTTAAACCAGAGTATTTTAAATTTTCCGGATTCGGAGCATTTTATTATAATGCTAATATTTTGGGATATAATTATGATGAAAAAAATAGTAATAAAGCAATTGATGCTAATATTATAGATTGGTATAATTATACCAATAAAAAAGTTTCAATAAATGAAATAGAGGATTTTAATTTCAATTTATCATTTACAGATATTAATCCAAAAAGTAATAACGAATTTATCAGGTATTTATATGAAAACAATAAAAAAGAGGCTATTGCTTATTTAAAAATAGCTAAAAACAGCGAAATAAATCCTTATGAAGAAGACGTTTGGGAACGAAATGAATTTTTGGATCATGATCGAAGTGCGTTATTAGATAAAATAATTCACATTATACAAAAAGAACAAAACCAATATTTTAAGCGTAAGTATGCTTTTTTGGCAATTCGGCTTGCCTATTATTCACTAAGAAGCGAGAAGTTAGAATCCGTATTTGAATCAAATTTCAGAAATAAACAAAAAGATTATCTCTATTATTGGAGCCTGTTTTTTTATACAATGAGAAATTCAGATCCAGGGAAAATAATTGATGTCGTTAATTTGATGGCAAATTCTGCTGAGAAAAGATATGCAAGTTATTATTTTTTTGATTTTGAAGTTAAGGAAGCTTTAAAATATGCCAAAAGCAAAGAAGAAATAGCAAATATATATGCCTATGCTTCTGTACAGAAAGTAGATAAAAACCTTAATTATTTAAAAAAGATTTATATAAATAATCCAAAATCTGAAATTCTGGATTTTCTGATTTTACGTGAAGCTAATAAGATTGAAGATTGGGTTTATACTCCATATTACTCTAATTATTCGCCTTCCACTGAATTTGGATCATCTTGGTGGATCAATGAGGGTGATAAAATAACAACTGAAACTTTAAGAAAACGTTCTGAAAAAGACAGATTGTATGCAAAAGAAGTTCTGGATTTCATAAATTCGGTTGAAATCAATAAAACTCAAAATCCCTTAGTTTGGAAAGCGATTCAGATTAATTTCCAATTTATATCTAAGGATTATTCTTCTTGTTTAAAGAGAATTGAATCTTTTGAAAAAGAATATCCCAATGAGAAAATAACAGAAGAAATTGAAAAGATAAAGGCACTTTGTCTTACTGCGAATCAGGAAAATGGAAATGCTGTTATAAAACCTCAAATAGAAGATATTATTTTAAAATATAAAGATGATGAACGTTTTATTTTTGCTTTAGGGCGTGAATTAGAATTTAGAGGTAATATTGAAGATGGATTAGCTTTAATATCTTTAATTAGTAATAAACAAGATTATGGTTATAATTACGATAATGTGGAATGGCGTTCTAATAGAATTAAAACTTCTGGAAATCTAGAAGAATTTTACACCTATTTTGATTATTTAGATTTTGTTTATTCGGCAAATGATCTTCAAAAAATAGTAAATAAAATAGAAGAGAACAATACAACTGATTTTGAAAAGAAAATCTATGCTAAGCTTATTCGTGATAAAGATTATCTCAAAGATTTACTGGGAACAAAATACATTCGCGAAGATCAATTAAATAAGGCTTTAACCACTTTCAAAGAATTACCTGAAAAATACTGGCAGGATAATTATAATGGTTGGGAAAGAGGAAAATATGATGAGTATTATCTGTTTGACCAAAATCCGTTTTATGATTTTAAGCATACAAAAAACTTTATTCAGCATGAAGAAAAATATTTTGTAACCAAACTTTCTATAACTGAGCATTTGATTAAATATACCAATTTGGCAAATAACTCAAAAACAAAAGATCGGGATTATTACTATTTTTTAGTTGCAAATTGCTATTACAATATGACAGATTATGGGAATTCCTGGATGATGCGCCGTTATTCGAGTAGATCATATTGGGACAAATACAATAATGAATCCTATATTGATGACATTGAATATAGAAGTAGAAGTAAAGCTATCGCAAATTATAAATTAGCTTATCAAAATGCCAAAACAGATAAATTCAAGGCACTTTGTTTGCGAATGATGGATTATGCTGAAAAGAATGAATATTCTAGTTCAAAACGAGTTAAAAAACAATTTCCTGAATTCACTTCAGATTTATCGGGATGTGAAAGTTTAGAAGAATATTTTAAAGCAAGGAGATAGCAATATATTTTAGTAATGGACCCGACAGATTTCAAAAACCTGTCGGGTTTTGTTTTAAGTTATTTTCTATCCACTTCTGTGTACTTCTATTATTATGAAAACCTAATGTTTGGAATTCATCTATTCCTTCATCGGCTAACTTCTTAAAGGTCTAAAAAATATAAATAATTAAAATAATCAGACGTTTCTACGGAACGTAAATACGTTTTGTTTAACCTTTTTCTACCGACGAAATGTTCCGATAGAACAGAGTAATAATTGGCAGAAAAAAGACTAAAGTACTACTGTTTCATCGTAATATCTAAAGATTCAATATATGTCCCGTAGGAACATTTCATCGGTAGAAAAAAATAAAATCATAATCGTATCGTCCCTTCGGGACGTTTGAAAATTTCAAATTAACCCTTTTTAGTTTTCCTCAAAGCCAAAAATAAAGGATAAGAAACAATCGTAATTCCGATAATAATTATAAAACTTTTAGGATCACTGTAAATGAATCCCACTAACAAAGCAATAGAAGCTACAATAGCAATTATCGTTGTCCACGGATACCAAAATGAGCGGTAAGGTCTTGGCAAATTGGGCTCTGATGTTCTTAGTTTTAAAAGAGAAAAGTAGGCAAGTCCCCAAACGATAATCGAGATAAAAGCAGCAAATGAAAACAGCACTTCAAAAGAACCGATGCAGATCAAAAATAAACTTACGAAAGATGAAACTAACAATGCAACAATTGGTGTTCCTCCTTTATTGATTTGTGTTCCTTTTTCGATAAAAAATCCATCACGGCTTAATCCGTAAAGAATTCGGGGCGGAATCATCATAAAAGCATTCAAAATACTAATTAGTGAAAAGATAGAAATTACAGTAACGATTACAGCGCCATTTTCTCCAAAAAGAATTTTAGCCACATCGGCCGCCGCGAGATTTGATTGAGCTAAAGTTTCGATTGGCAGTACGTGGAAAAATGCAGCATTTACCAAAACATAAATTGCCATAACGAGTAAAACTCCACTATATAGTGACTTCGGAATATTTTTACTTGGATTATCATTTTCTTCGGCAAAAAAACAAGCGCTGTTCCAGCCATTATAAGTTCCGATAATAAGTTGTAATGATTTAAAAAATCCAAAGATTAATCCGATTTGAAAGAAGCTGCTGTCTGTTTGAATCGCTGGCACTTCAACACCAGAATACATGAAACAAGCTACAACTAAAGCCACAAAACAAATCACTTTTAAAAAACTGGTAATCTGTTGTATAACACTTCCGTTTTTGACGCCACTTAAATGAATTAATACAAAAGCAGTCAGAAGTGAAATCGCTATTACTGTTGAATAACTAGCCAATGCTGGAAATAAAATGATAAGATATTCACTGATTACGATGCAATAAAATGCAGGCGGAATAACATTTGTTATATAATCAAACCAGCCGGATAGAAAACCTGCATATTCGCCAAAAGCTCTTTTAATATAATTATAAGATCCTCCGGCTTTTGGTAACATTGTAGCCAGTTCTGCATAAGAATTAGCACCAAGCAAAACATAAAAACCGCCAAAAAGCCATGAAGCGATTATGAGCCAGTAATTATTAAGCATTTCTGCGATTGTTCCTGGAGTTCGTAAAATTCCAACGCCGATTGTTCCTCCAATTAATACGGCAATGTTAAAACTAAGGCCTAAACTTTTCTTTAATTGGTTTTTGGTGGAATCTGACATATATGAATTTTAAATTTAAATGGTATTTGATGACAAAAGTACTTATAAATAAAGACACATTTTTAACAAAATAAAAAACCTCACCTTTTGTAAGATGAGGTTTAAATTCTCAAGAACTCAGAAAGAGAAATCTAATTCAAAAATTTTAGAATTTATAACGTAAACTAGTCATTATCTGACGCGGCGCAATAGGATTGACACTGTAATTTTCGTGAACGGTATAATTTAATTCGTTTGTAATGTTCGATAATTTGCAAAGAATAGAGAACTTGTTCCAAGTATATCCCACAGAAGCATCAATTGTAACATACCCTTCTAAAGGTATTTCTCTATGGTAAATGCCATCAGGATATTTGGTAGTATCAGTACTGTGTTGGTCATTCCATCCACCTAAACGGTCGCCAATGTAATTTCCAACAGCTCCTAAAGATATTCCTTTAAAGAAACCATCTTGTACTGTGTAAAAAAAGCTTAAGTTTGCCGTATTCGCAGGAGTTCTAACCAAACGATCGCCTTCTATAAAACTTCCATTTAAACCAGATGTTTTAGAATAACGCATATCGTTATAGCTATAACCGGCAATAATACTTAAACCTTCAACGGGTCTTGCTGTAACATCAATTTCCACTCCTTTACTTTTAGTTTCACCGCTTAAAACTTTTACGTTTGTATCAGTGTTTAAACTTCCATCAGCTTTAAATTCAGCTGTTTGGGCTAGATTGCTGTTTACGATTTGATAAACAGTAACATTTGTGCTTAATAATCCTTTTAAAAAATCGGTTTTAATACCAGCTTCATATTGGTCAATAATAGATGGTTCAATTGGTTTTAAATCAGCTGTTGTTCCTGTATTTGGAGTAAACGAAGTTGAATAACTTCCGAATATTGAAACGTCTTTTCTTGGCTGGTATATCAAACCAAATTTTGGAGAAAATGCATTATCTAATTTTTTTGCACCAACAGTTGGGACTGCATTTTCTGGACGAACTGTCTGTACTCCTGAAACCGCAGTTTCCTTGTAAGTAGTAACTTCAGCTTCCTGCCATGACCAGCGCATACCCGCTAATACTTTAAATTTTTCAGTAATTGAAATCAAATCTTGGAGGTAAATACCAAAACGATTGGTTTCTGTTTTTGCAATTTGAGTTGCTCTCGCGTCAGGTATATCATTTCTTTGCGTTGACGGATCAAAATTGAAAAGATTGATAGTGTCATAATTTGCAGGATTAAACGCAAAAGTATAAGCTGTAGCAAAAGAGTTTTCCCAGTCTGCACCTGTAAATATTTGATGCTTTACAGATCCAGTACTAAAGTTTCCTTGAAGACTTAACTGATCTCCTAAAATTTGTTCTAAATTTTCATTTTGAACTAATGGTCTTGTCCAGTCTCCGTTATCTTTTATTGTAGATAATTGCGCTGTAGATTTTGAAGCCCTGTCATAAGACTGAAAAGAACTGTTGAAGTTAAGCTTCCAGTTTTTATTGAAATCATGATTTAATAATACAGAAGCGCTGGCAGATTTAGTTGTACCATTCGACCAAAGCGATCCGTAGAAAGCATTTCGAGGTAAATCAAGAATTTTGGTACCAATAATTCCAGTTCCAAAATCTGGAGTCCAGTCTGCACTTAAATAATCTCCCTGAACTGTAATTTGTGTTTTTGGATTAATAACAAAAAGCAACGATGGATTAATATATAAACGTTCGTTTTTTACAACATCTCTAAAGCTTTCTGAGTTTTCGTAAGAACCATTAATTCTAAATGCGATTGATTTCGTTAAACCTCCATAAAAATCAAATGCTGGTTTGTAATATGCATAGCTTCCTATTTGCATTGAGATTTCTCCTCCACTTTTAAATTGAGGCGTTTTTGTTACCAGATTTAAGATTCCTCCAGGAGCTACATTTCCAAATAATAGGGCAGAACCTCCTTTAAGAAATTCTACTTTGTCTAAACCAGAAACATCTGGAATAGAACCTGCATTATAGCGAAATCCGTTTTTAAACATATTGTTGGCAGACATGTCATAACCTCTAGAGAAAAAAGATTCTTGTGCACCTCCACGCGCAGAACCAACGTAGACACCATTAGCATTTTTTAAAACCTCACTTAATCTGATGGCTTGCTGCTGTTCGATAACTTCAGATCCTATAACTTGTATTGATTGCGGATTATCCATTGGTTTTAATCCTGAGCGCACTGCTGTTACAGATTTTGGTTCCTTGTTTTTAGTAACTACAACTTCATTTAAAATTTGTCCTTTTTTATTTTTTACAGTATCAGTTATTGAAGAAGTAGTTTCGTTACTTGAATAATCTTGACCGTAAGAGGCAAAACTCAATAATCCTAGTGCTAACAGTAAATTATATTTCATGGTATTTATTTAGATTCAATAAAAATTATCGAATGCAAATATAAAGAGACAGCATCTTTAACAGGAAATTAAGAAGTGATTTTCTTGCTTAAATTTTGCTTATTTTTTTCTTAAGATTAGCTTAAGAATTTTACATTGATGTTTTAATTTTGTATTAATCGAATTATAAACACAAAAAAACCTCGCCGTTAAGCAAGGTTTCTTGAATTGAAATTAATCTAAGAATGAATTTTTCTAGAATTATTTTACTGTTATTTGGTAAGTAGCCATTTTCCAGATTTCGTCGTATTTTTTCCCATTATGATCTCCAGAAGCTTTTTCAGTATGAGCATATTCTACCATGTAGTTTCCAGACCAGATAGGTGTAAAAGAGAATTCTCCTTTATCATTTGTCCATAACTCTTTCTCCCATCCGTTTGGAGCGATTACTTTAATTTTTGTTTCTTTTGCAGAGGCACCATCATAGATAGCAAATCCAGTTACTTTTTCATTCTTTTTAGCAACGTCAGCATTTTCAGAAAATAAACCAATTTGATTTTTGTTTGCTGTCGCATAGTTTCCCGAAGCTTTGTTTCCAACTACCACAGTTGCACTTGAATTGTAATCTAACTTCATTGTACCATAAACATCTTTTACTGTATGCTGCATTACAATAGTATAAACTCCATCTTCGTCTGGTGTAAAGAATGCTTGATATTTATTGTCCAAAGCTTTAGAAGTAAGTTTAGTTTCTTTTTTTGAAGGTGAAATTACTATCAAAGTGAAATCCTTTAAATCCGAAAACCATTTATCTGCTTTTGTAATGTCATTATCAGAGAATTCTCCAAAGTAAACAGAGATTTCCTGAGCTTTTCCTTTTGTTCCAGTTGCTTTAGTTTCGATCCAAAGTGCGTGAGCAAATATTTGTGGTGCTGCGAATAACATTAGGAATAAAAAGGTTAATGTTTTTAAAGTATTTGATTTCATAAGATCAAGTTTAAAATTATTAGAATGATATTTTTTACAAACATAACTCTTATTTAGAATAATTAAAAATAAAAAATCATAAAAAAAACTAGAATCCCATTGAAATAATCTTTAGTCGTATAATATTATTCTTGTTTAAACTCAAACGAATTTTCTAGGTCAATTAGACCAGATAAGCTAAGCCATGAATTTAAGAATGAGTTTTTTTAAATGCCAGATGAGATATTCTGAAAAGATTATAATTAAAAAGCGCCTCAATTTTTTGAATTGAGGCGTTGGTTTAGTATATCAGGTTTTTAAAATTTGACTGTTAAATTTGCTAATATGCTGGTTGGTGCCTGCGATGAACCCCAGAAATCCCAGTATTTTTTATTGGTTAAATTATTAAACTTTAAACCTAATCTCCATGACGGTTTTTCGTAATATACTGTTGCATTGTAAACAGTATAAGATGGCATATAAAACGTGTTTTCGGCTGTAAAATAATTTTTGTCAACATAGTTAGCACCCGCACCAAGTCCTAAACCTTTTAATTTATTTTGAAAAGTATAAGTTGTCCAAAAGTTAACTACATTTTCTGGAGAAGATGTTGCTTTATTTCCTTCAATTGCGGCAACAGAAGCTTTTACAATTCGGTTATCATTGTAAGCATAACCCGAAACAATACTTAATCCATTAAATGGAGTAGCCATTAATTCAAAATCTACACCTTTACTAACTTGCTTACCATCTTGTACAGTAAAACCGGCAGCATCAGTTCTTGTAGCATTGTCAATCGTAATGTTGTAATAGCTTACAGATCCGCTTAATTTTTTGTTGAATGCGTCAGCTTTAATTCCTCCTTCATACTGAACTGCATAAATTGGATCTAAAACTAATTGTGTTGCATCTGGCTGGGTGACCGGCTGCATGTTTTGGAAACCGTTCATATAATTTCCAAATACAGAAACTTGATCTTTTACAACTTCATACACTAATCCTAATTTCGGAGAAAGAGCAGTCTGGCTGTAACCTTCTACAGTTCCTACTTTCGCACGTTCAAAATTATCCAAACGTAAGCTCAACATTACAGAAAGTTTGTCTGTAAAATTTACTACATCGCAGGCATAAACACTAAAAGTTTTTTGATCTGCAACTGGTGACGTTGTTAATACAAGGCCTGCATCTACTGCTTTTCTTCTAATTGGTGAGAAAGGAGCTGTTACATCTATATTGTCAAGCGTAAAAGTAGATCCACCTGAGAAATTAGAGCTGTAAAGGCGGTAGTTTACACCAGTTAAGAATTTATGTTTGATACTTCCTGTAGAAAATTTTCCGTTGATATTTTCTTGAATGTTGGTATAGTTATTAAAAATTGGTCCCCACAAACCAACTCTTCTTGCCGTTTGTGTTGGAGAACTCCAAACAGCATAACTCTGATAACTGCGTTCTACATCTTCTCCTACAAATGAAAAAACCGTTGTAGATTTCCAGTTCTCTGATATTTCATATTCGGCCTGAGCGAAAAATTTTGTTGCAGTTGATTTCGCATCGTTATCATCATGAAACATCGATTTTTTATAATCGATTTTCAAATCGTTCGGATTGGTAATTCCAGAAGTTGCAGCATACGTATTGTAAGTACGTCTTGTATTGTTAACGTTATAAAGTTCTGCATCAAAATTAAAAGTCAGTTTTTCAGAAGCTTTATAAGTAAGACTCGGTGCAAAAAGAAGAGTATTGTTAAAACCATAATCCAGAAAACTCTTCTCTCTATTTACAGCAAGATTAATTCTGAATAGAACTGTTTTATCTTGATTTAGCGGCGTATTCACATCTGCTGTAAGACGGTTTAAATTGAAACTTCCTGTTGTGTAAGATACTTCGGCAGCGGTAGTTTCAAAAGGTTTTTTCGTAACAAGGTTTACAACACCTCCAAATGAAGAAACAGACGAACCAAATAAAGTTCCAGAAGGCCCTTTCATGATTTCGATACGCTCTACGTTACCAAGATCAACAGAAGAACGGCCGGAAGCTGTTTCCATTCCGTTTCTTGCATTAACTCCTGTAGAAAAACCTCTAAAAATTACCCCAACGCCTCCAGAAGGAAAGCTGATAGAAACAACACCAGGCGAATTTTGAACTGCGCTTTTAATATCTACAGCAATTTGTTCCTGTAAAAGTTCTTTCTGAATAACACTGTAAACCTGTGGGTTCTCAAGATTTGTTAATGGCATTCTGGCAACATAATCTGTTTTTTTAGATAAAATGCTTTTTTTACTATTTACCACAACTTCTTTAAGTTCTTTATTTGAAACTTTTAACTGCAAATCCACAGCTGCGGTTTCACTTTCTGAAACAATTACTTCTCTTTCTGAAGTTTCATAACCTGTTAAGGACACTTGTAAAATATAGCTGCCTGGCTTTACTCTGTTGAATTCAAAGTTTCCATTTTCATCAGAAACGGTCCAGTATTTTGAGTTTTTTAAGATGATATTGACTCCCGCTGCCTGTTCACCATCTGAAGTTGTGATGGTGCCTTTAACTTTTCCATTTTGCTGGGCAGACATGATAAAGAACGAAAAGACAAAACTAATTGCCAATAGAAAACGTGATGTTTTCGGATTAAAATATTTCATTGGTTTTTAAAATTGGTTTGTAATTAAATTTTATTTAGAATAAATAAAAACAGTGCAAATGTAGAGATTATTGTTTTTTTAACAAATAATATTGAAGTTCATTTTAGTTTTTTAATGCAATAAGTTTTAAAGCGAAGAAAAGTCTTTAATTTTTTTAAAATAAAAGCTGAAAATTGTATGTATTTATTAAAGCTAAAACAACCAATAATTTGTTTGAAAAGCCTTAATTTTGCAGTCTGAAAAATGACTTCATGATTTTATCTTTCTTCAAAAAAATTCAAAATACACCAAGAGGATACCGTATAGCTAATACTGTTTTCTTTTTTCTTTCTGGTTTTGGATATTCTTCTTGGGTCTCAAGAATTCCGCATATACAAGCACAATTGCATTTATCCGAAGCACAATTTGGAGCAGTTTTATTTGCTTTTCCGATTGGTTTAATGCTGACAATGCCTTTCACCGGAAAACTTTTAAATAAATACAGCAGCCGTTACATTATGCTTTTAGGAGCTATCATGTTCAATATTGTATTGTCTTTACCAGGTTTAGTTGCATTTGTATGGCAGCTGGTTATGGTACTTTTGATTTTTGGAGCCTCTCGCAATATTTTCAATTTATCGATTAATGCGCAGTCGCTTGAAGTACAGAAATTATATCCAAAATCTATTATTACTCGTTTTCATGCAGTTTGGAGTATTGCCGTTTTTTCTGGAGCTGGTTTAGGCTATGTAATGGTGACACAGAAGATTGCACCATCGCATCATCTATTAGGTGTGAGCGTTTTTATGCTGGCACTGACAGCTTGTTTTTATCCAATGAGTATTCATAATGAACCTGTTCCCGTTAAAAAGAAGTTCTTCTCAATGCCTGAAAAAAACTTAATTAAGTTTGCCTTAATTTGTTTTGTTTCTATGGCTTGCGAAAATACGATGTACGATTGGAGCGGAATTTACTTCGAAAACATCTTAAAAGCTTCTCCAAAATTAACCAGTGCAGCATTTGTATTTTTCGCATCTGCAGTAACCTTAGGACGTATATTTGGTGATTATGGGGTAATGAAATTTGGAACTAAAAAAATCCTCATGTACAGCGGTATATTAATTACAATAGGTTTCGGAATCTGTTTTGTACTTCCGTATGCATATCCAACTATTTTTGGCTACGTTTTAATCGGATTTGGGGTTTCCTGCGTTGTTCCGTTAGTATTTAGTATTGCAGGAAGATCATCTAAATTAAGCAGTGGTTCTGCCTTAACTTCTATATCTACAATTGGTTATCTTGGTTTTTTATTGGTTCCGCCAATGGTTGGTTTTATCTCTGAATATCTAAGTATGAAATGGGCGTTTTTGATTATGGCGCTTTTAGGTATTTTGATGATTTTTATGGTGAATAAGATTGGGGAGAATGAGTAGGTTTTTTTAAGGTGCTAAGGTACTGAGGTACTGAGGTTCTAAGTTTTCAGCGTTTCTTCATAACGAATCTTTCGGTATTGGGTTTGCCGTTTTTTAGCCCTGAAATTTCTGCAATTAATGAATCTTTTTCTACGAGATTATAAATAATTTTATTAGGAAAATCATGTTTAGGGTTTTCAAAAGTTATTTGATTTTCTGTTGCTGAGGTCATTTCGAAACTTACCGGTAATTCCTTATTTTGTCCAGGAACCGTTACAATATAAGCCAGTTTACCATTCGCTTCTACTAAACGAACATGCTCTGCAAAAACAGTGTCGTTTTGCCCCACCACAAAATAAGATTCGCCTAGATAAACTGAATCATTTTCTTTTTTCCAGCGTTCGGTAAGTTCACCTTCAGCCGATTTATTTCCCCATTCTCCAATAAACCATTCTGCTTTTGCAAGTTTAGGGTAGGTTTTTATAGGAGCTTCTGTTTTGGTTTCTTTTTTGCAGGAAGAGAAAATTCCTAAAACTACTATTAATGGAAATAAAATGCTGTTTAGTTTCATGATACATTATGATTTTTGTTTTAATCAATCAAATTAATATTTTGGATTTAAACGTTTTACTTCTAAAATTCTAATAAGTCAGTGCGTAAAATTACTTCTTCGTCATAACAAACTTCTCAGAACTAGGCTTCCCATTCAATTTTCCAGAAATCTCAGCTGTTAAAGTATTATTTGCGCCTTTTGTATAAGTGATTTTTTGAGGATAATCGTGTTTCGGATTTTCGAAAACCAATTGTTTTTCTGACTCTGAAGTAGAAGGGAAGAAAACAGGCTGATCGTTATTTTGTCCTTTTACGGTTGCTTTATACGTTAAAGTTTCTCCTAATTGCGCTAAAACAATAGTTTCAAAATGCAAAGTATCTTTTCCCTTTATGAAATAAGAAGATGCGCTGAAAGTACTATCGTTTAACTTTTGCCAGTTTTCAGATAATACACCGTCAGGAGTTGTGTTTTCCCAATTTCCAATTAACCAATCTGCTATTTTGATTTTGTCTTTTTCAACAGTTTCTTTTTTCTGGCAGGAAACAAAAGCTATTGTAAGTGCAATAAGAGTAATTTTCTGAAACATAATTTATAAGGTTTTGATTGTACTAAAGTATGAAAAATTTTGTTGCCACGAATTACACTAATTTTCACGAATTATTTTTGAAATTGGAATTGTTTACTTTGCCACAGATTAAAAGGATTGAAATGATTTTTCTCCCGCATAATTAAAGCGGATTTTAAGCTGCCACGAATTACACTAATTTTCACGAATTATTTTTAAAATTGGAATTGTTTACTTGCCACAGATTAAGAGGCTTAAAGTGATTTTTCTCTCGCAAATTCTGCGGGTTTAGGCTAATTACAGCAGATTTTAATAATTCAGATATGCAGAATCTGCGTGAAAAAAAAATTAGTGAAAATTAGTGTAATTCGCGGCAAAAAGCACAGTTCAAAAAAATCATTTCAATCCTTTTAATCTGTGGCTAAAAAATAAATTAAACGCTTTCCTCTAAAATCGAATAAACCAACTCTTTTGTAGGCTTTTGATCTTTTAGTTTAGCTCGAACTTCATCAAAAGTTACTTTAAAATCGCATCCTGATTTGTATGCTGCGCATCCGTAAGCGGTTTTTCCTTTTAAGATTGTTCCTTTTTTACATTTCGGACATATTAGAGAATCCGATGTTGGAGTGGCTGCAGTCTTTGGAGCTGTTTTTTTAGGTTCTAATTTCAGTTTGTAATTTTCTTCAAAACGAATTAAACCTTCAACCGTTCCATCCTCAGTCTTAAACCCTTTTATATTTACAGTTGAACCTTTTTGAATCAATCGTAAATACTGGCTTTCGGTAATTTTTTTATCGGCAAAAACATACGGCAATACAAAATCACAGCCCGATTTATATTCGCTGCATCCAAAAGCCGATTTTCCTTTTATGAAATTTCCTTTTTGGCATTTCGGACAAGTTTCGGCTAAAATCCCTGCTGCTTTCTTTTTTTCTGCTTTTACAACTGGTTTTTGTACCGTTGCCGCATGCGAAATGTTGGCATGTTTTGTTTCACTTCTTACTTCATAAACCAAAGCTTCAACCATACGTTTCATGTTTTTTATAAACGCTGAGGCTGTAAAAGTTCCTTTCTCAATATCTTTCAGCTGTTTTTCCCAAGAACCCGTAAGTTCAGCCGATTTAATCAATTCATTCTGAATCGTATCAATCAACTGGATTCCAGTTACAGTTGGTAAAACCTGTTTTTTATTGCGGACAATATACTGCCGTTTAAAAAGCGTTTCGATAATATTCGCACGCGTTGACGGACGACCGATTCCGTTTTCTTTCATCAATTCGCGTAAATCTTCGTCATCGACTTGTTTTCCTGCCGTTTCCATGGCACGCAGTAAAGTTGCTTCGGTAAAATGATTGGGCGGTTTGGTTTCTTTTTGAAGGAAAGAAGGTTCGTGCGGACCTTTTTCGCCCACAACAAAACTCGGCAGTAAATCGGGTTCTTTTTCTTTCGCATTCGGATCTTCAAAAACCACACGGAAACCTTTTTTCAAGATTTCTTTTCCAGTGGCTTTAAAAGTCACATCGGCAGCTTTTCCGATAACTGTGGTATTTGCGACTAAACAATCGTCATAAAAAACAGCAATAAAACGTTTGGTGATAATATCATAAACCTGCTGCTGATTGTACGGCAGATTAATTTCAATTCCAGTTGGAATAATTGCGTGGTGATCGGTTACTTTTTTATCGTTAAAAACCTTAGGCGATTTTTTAATTTTCTTTCCTAAAAGCGGTTCTGTTAAAGGAGCATAATGCGTTAGTTTTTGCAGAATACCAGACACTTTTGGATAAATGTCGCCCGGAAGAAAAGTCGTATCAACCCTCGGATACGTTATGGCTTTCTGTTCGTACAAAGTCTGCGCAATTTTAAGCGTTTCCTCTGCCGAAAATCCAAATTTCTGATTACAATAAACTTGTAAACCTGTCAAGTCGAATAACTTTGGCGCATATTCATTTCCGTTTTTTTTGTCAACAGAAACAATTTCGAAGTCACTTTCTTTGACTTTTTCAGCCAGAACTTCACCGTCTTCTTTGTTTAGAAAACGACCCTCTTCATAACTGAAAATCGTTTCTCTGTATAAAGTCTGTAATTCCCAATACGGCTGCGGTTTGAAATTTTCGATTTCTTTAAATCTTTCCACAACCATTGCCAATGTTGGTGTCTGCACGCGCCCAATAGACAAAACTTGTTTGTAACCGCCGTGTTTTACGGTATACAAACGCGTTGCATTCATTCCGAGAAGCCAGTCGCCAATTGCTCTTGAGAATCCGGCATAAAATAAATTATCGTAGTTTTCAGAAGGTTTTAAGTTGTCGAAACCTTCTTTTATAGCTTCGGTTGTAAGTGACGAAATCCAAAGACGTTTTATTTCGCCTTTATAATTTGCTTCATTCATTACCCAGCGCTGAATCAATTCTCCTTCCTGCCCGGCATCCCCGCAGTTGATAACCAATTCGGCTTTGTCGAAAAGACTTTTAATGATTTTAAACTGTTTTTGAATTCCTGAATTCTGAACCACTTTGGTTTCAAATTTTTCAGGAAGCATTGGGAGATTGTTCAAATCCCAGCTTTTCCAGTGCGGTTTGTAATCGTTGGGTTCTTTTAAGGTGCATAAATGCCCAAAAGTGTAGGTTACGGCGTAACCGTTTCCTTCATAATATCCGTCGTGTTTGGTATTAGCGCCCAAAACAGATGCGATTTCTCGTGCTACACTTGGTTTCTCAGCAATACAGACCTTCATTCTTTCTTTTCTTATTGAAGAGCGAAGTTAGGATTTTTTTTTTGGTTTGCCACAAAGGCGCGAAGGCGCTAAGTTTTATGATTTATGTTTGTTTTCAAAGACTGCCAAAAAAAGGCAATTTAAAATTAGAAATTTTAAAAGTAGAAGAGGAGGTTTAATATCCGTTTACGTTTTAAGTCAGCAGCATCCTAAAAAGAGATTTCTTTTTGGGATGTTTTTTTATAATTTTTCCGATTCACAAAAATCAATTTTGAAATATTATTCAGCTTAATTATTTATCATCGGATTCAAATTCTCATCTTTATTGCGTAAATCCAAACCACCTTCGTAAACCGATTTAAGATTGATGAGATAAAAATGCCAGCCATTGGAACAGCCCAATCTTATATATTGTTTCGAAGAATCATCTGTTGGAATATTATGATGACGAAGTTCTACTATCGTGTAATCATTGCTTTCGCTCAATTTTACATCTACAAGACAATCTCCTTCAAATGTAAACTGCAGTTGGTCTTTTCCGTTAGCAGCAATGATTTTTCCTTTCATTGTGTCATCATACAAATACCAAAGCCATTCATAGGTATTGCCTTCAGAAACATTTTGGTCTTTACTTACCAGCTCTTGATTACTATCAAAAAATGATACTTTTTCGAGAAACCATTTTTCAAGTTCCCCAGCCTTTGTCCAAGCGTTATAAATATCGCTGATTTTAGCTTTAACGGCTATTTTTTTGGTGAAAGAGGTCCAGTCGAAATTTTCCATGGTTTAGGTTTTTATAATATCAGTTGCATACGACCGATTGTATACAATCACGTAAAAATAATCTATTATTTCTAATTTCGTTTTGAAATAAAAATGGAAAATGATGGAAACACAGAATAAAGAAAGAGCCGAAGAATTGTTAGAATTAATAAATAAAGGAAGATATTTCACCAAACTAAAACCAGAGCTTAAAGAAGCCAACTCGTTTACCATACCGCTAAAAGTATCTTCTTATAATGAATTAAATCTAATGGTTTCAGATTTGCTAAAAGCAAGTATTATTTTACTTAATCCAGATGCAAACGGTTTGTCGAGTTTTACAAAAGACAATAATGTCAATGTAATGACTTTGCTTGAAATCGCCTTGCAGTTATTGCCAGAAGATGAAATGGAGTTGTTGGATGAGGTTTATAAGGTTGGGGTTGAGTTTTGAGTATAAAAAAACGCAAAAGGTTTTTTTAGACTTTTGCGCAGATTTTTTATTTCTATTTTAAAATAAAATCTAGTAAGATATCTATGAAAATTTTAAGCCAATTTTTCTTTTTTGGTTTAGTCTCTTTCATATTTTAGAAATTGTTGTGAAATATGATAGCGCGGATTTGCAATCCGTGCCTCCCCTACGCTAGTGCGAGCGTCCTGCTCGTGAACACAATAAAAATCAATTAAAAAGATTATGCACGATCGCTAAGCTCGCGCCAGCGGGGGCAAAAGTGGTTGAGGCTTTTACGCATTTTTTTTGTTTTATTTAGATCTCTTTAGTCTTTTTTTATATTTATATCGTCAAGAATAGAAGAATTATTTATTTTAGAAATTGTTGTTTTTGTAATTGAAGCTAAATCTTTATTATCAGTAATATTTGGAAATACTGGTTTTTTCAGGTTTGTAGAATTGATTGGTAAGGAGGAGGATAAACTGGGAAATATTGGTGATATAGGTCCCTCAAATTCACTTAATGCAGTAATTTCAGCAAAGTTAGGTAAAGTTGAGATGTCACTTATCATCTTGGCAACAGAATTACTGATATTTATATAGTCGGTTGATAATTTAGGCATTTTTAATTTCTCTAATCCTTCTGTTAAATATTTTTTATCTGATTCGGCTACTTTCAGTTCTTTAATTTTTGTCTCTAATTCTAAAATTAAATTATCTTTTTCTAGCATTTCCTGTTTGAAATTGTTTTCTTTATTCTGTAACTCTTTTTTTAGATACTGAATAAAAGTTCCCATTTCATCAGCACTACCAGCAAGTCTGTTTAGGATTAATAGAAATTGTCCAAAGACAGGATTGTCTTGGTCATATGGATATCTAATTGTATGATCGATTTCACTCCACGCTTCTTCAAAAATTGTTCTGACTTGAATTTCAGCAAAATATGTTTCTTTAGCTGGTTTCGTTTGAATAATATAATGAACAGAACGGTAACCATAATTATGCTCTTTGACTACACAACCCAGTTGTTCAAATTCCTTTTTATAATCATATGAATCTCCATCCCTATAATTTGCAACGGGAGTTTCCTTTAAATCCCATGTCGAAGTTATTACTTCATGAATAGAGCTCCATTCTTCTTTAAATAAATGTAGAGCTCGAAGACCAATTAAATCTGTTAATTCAGATTTATAATTTTTAATTGTAATAATTTGTTTTGGATCTTTAATTCTTTTTCGAATGATTTTTTCTATTACATGTTCAGCATCTTTTATCCTATATCTAACAGAATGAACATTTGATGTTTTCATGAGGCTATTAAAAATGTATATCGCAGATGATTCTAGTTTTGGAATTTCTTTACAATAATCTTGATAAATTGCTTTTAAATCGTTCCAAGCCAAAGTTGTAGCTTTGAATTTATCTGGATTTATATTATATTTTTCTAAGAAAAGTTTTTGCTCTATTAGTTTTTCCATCACGGTTAATTTTTTTTTAATTGTAATATGGCATTAAACGATTAATTATTGTAGATTACAATCTTCAAAATCTACAAAATACTAGAGGGCGTGGAAATGTCCCGAATTCGTACGCTTCACAGTAATTACTTTTAATTTTGAATTAATAACACTTCTTATAGCAGAGTAATTTTTTTAAATATTGCTTTTAATAAAATCGGGGGTTAATTGACTTATTTTATCATTCTTAATATAAACATGATTAATAAAAAAGATAATATTATTAAAATTTATGGGCAGAGGTATTTCAATCTTAGAAAGTTTATCTACAATAGAAGCTCTGTCAGCTTTGAAAATTTGTTTTGCTAAAGTATTATCTTCATCTAATATTTTTCTTAAATCTTCTCTAATGATACTAAAATGAAATTTGAGTCTATATTTGTTTCGTAGCATAGCTTCCCATTTTTTTTGTTTAAAGTGTTGGTAAGCTAGCTCATTGAATAATGATTTCATTGCTAAATCATTTACTTCTAAATTTGCATAAATTCCGTTCAGTAATCTCTCTTTCTCAGAGTGGTTTATCCAATCTCCTTTCGTTTTATATCTTAAACTATGGTCTATTTCGTGCCAACCTTCAGATAATATTGTTCTTAACTGTAATTCGAAAGTACTATCGGATAAAAGGAGGATTTCATTTTTAGTTATATTAATTACGCCATCAAAAATTTCTTTTTGACCTTTACTAAACGAGTATATAATATTTGTCCTTTTTGGTTTGAAAACTGTCAGCTCAATATCGTCAATTTCATCATCAACATAATCAAAAATATCAGAAAGAATTTTTTTTACTAAATTAACATCATCATAAAAATATGTAACAATTCGAACTCCAATAATGTCCTGCATTTTTTTTCCATTCTCACTGTAGGGCTCTCCCTGTTGTTTTTTTCTATTAATTTTTTCCATTGAAGAATTAATGTCTTTGACCCGACTAAAGATTCGATATAATATTCCTACTTTGTCAAGTCTTTCACATATTGTAGAGCAAATATCTTTTTCAATTAATTGTAAATCTCTATTCATTGATTGTTGTGGTTTAAATAATTCATTGCTTCTCTAGTTATAAATCCAACATCATCTTTGAAATGAAGAAATTCTTTACGAATTAAGGAATCAATTATAGTGTTGATTTCCTTATCTGAATATTCATTTAATCGAAGTTTTATCACTGAAAATTTTCGAGGTTTAGGCCTTTTGCTATCTACTTGTAAAAATTGATGCAACACCTGTTGTTCTGTCAATTCATTTTGCTTAATAACTTTATTTTCGTCATTATCCTTGCAATATAATGAGTTTATCTGTCTTAGAAAGTCATTGTTATCTTGACATACGTAGATTCCAAAGTCTTCGTAGATTATTTGTGTTCTACTTTCTAGTATACAATTATAAAATTTACAATTTTGAAATGATGATTTTTTAAAAGAAGAAGTCGAAAAAGTACAGTTTTCAAAAGTAATGCCTGCAAAAACACAGTTTTCAAAAATGTAATTTTGAAAACTTAAATCTTTTAAATTTCTGTCAGCTAAAAATAGTTGACTAAAATTCCGCTTGATTTCGTTCTGCAAAAAATAATCTGCATCAAAATAAAATTCACTATCATAGCCAAAATCATAACTATTATAAACTGTCCATAATTTAAATTTATTTTCGGTGCTTTGTATTTTTGAGGCTTCAATAGATATTTGCGCAAAATCTTGGGGAATAACTCTGCTAAACTTATCTTTATAGTGTTCTTGAAATTTTTCTAAAATTAGATTTTCACTGACCAAAAAACCGAATATAAATTCGTTTATAAAACCAACATTACCATCTGTTTTTCTATCCAGAAAAACGTGATTTGATAAAGTCTCAGTCAATTCTTCAATTGAAGGTTTTTCTTCAGATTTATATTCTTTAATAGTTTCTTGTAAAATTTTAATATTATAGTCTTTAATAAAATCCTTAATAGTTTCCTTTGTTTCTGCAGTAAAATTATATTCACACATGAATCTATTTAATTTCCTAAAAATTCTAAATTGTGCTTGATTATCTAATTTTAAATTCTGTCTTGTACGTTCTCTTGTCAATAAATAATCAAAATATTTATCAATTAATGTACTTTCTTTTGAAGTAAGAAAATCCTTTAATCTTTCCATTGGGATATTTCTCAAATAAGATAAAAGGACTGGGTTAGAGATTTGATTTATAGGAAAGCCATTTTCTTCAATAAATTTTGTTCGCTCTGGATGCAGCCAGTTTTCAATAGTTGGTTCTTTAATCTCAAATCTAGCAAGAGAAAAATCCTCTATTGATGAATTAATTGTTTCAATAAATTCATCACTATTTAAAATTGCTGTCTTTCTTGATGTTATAACTATTTTTGCATCATTTTGAAGTAAATCAACTATTGTTGATAGCATACTTTCTACATCTTCTTTGTTGCTGTCTTTAGTAATTAACTCATCAAATCCATCAATAATTAAAGGAATTCGACCTTTATAAATTTGTTCTAAAACAACATTTTGTTTAATACCATTAGGAAATTGTTCATCAATTTCATTTAAAAGTATATGTTTGAATACTCTTGCTTCTCTATTTCTAGATAATTCAGTAAAGAATGGTAGTTTATTGGAATTTTCAAGAGTTATGCTGTTTAAAATTTCATTTGCTGTACATGTTTTTCCAAAACCTGCTGGAGCTTCGATAATGATAAATAACGCACCTCTAGTTTGAGTAAATAAATCATTAATTTTAGAGATTATGCTATTTTCTTTCGAAGAGTATGATTTTGCTTCCGTGATTTCACCAAGTTTGTTTTGTACTATCAAATCAAAATCGCTATCAATATATTGATAATTGCTTCCTTCGGGTAAGTTCAAAAGTTGTTTACGAACGAAGTTTTTGTATCTATTTTTTAATTCATTACCTAGAGGTGTTTTTATAAAAAAACCTTCAAATAAATATTCTTCAACTTCATCTAGGTTTTTAACTACCTTTAAATCAGTGGCATATCCTAAATCGGATAATTCATTTTTAAATTTAGAAACATCAGTATTTTCATCGAAAGATATTATTTCTGCGGCGTGATACATTCCGTATTGTAAAGTATAAATTCTGATATCTGTGGTTGAATTTTTGGCAATTTTGTAGTTATATGATTCAAATAATTTATCAACCATATTAAGCTTTTCTGTCATATTCTTAGATTAATTTTAATTTTAGAAATTATGTTGTTAACAAACATCGCATTTTATCCAAACTAACCAACAAGTAAAAACACCTGATTTTAATAAAAAACGATATTCCAATTATTTTTGATAAAAGTAACCCTTTTAAAATCAGTGAATTTACGGAAATCCGTAAATGAGCTAAATAAAACCGAAAGCTTAACCGTGATAGAAGCGTCATCCTTTTAGACAAACAAAAAAAAGATCTTATTAAACCGAAAAAGTTCTGTCAAAAAGATATAGCGTCCCGAGGCTTTGGGAGCAGGAATCAGCTCCAAAAAATAATCCAAATCCCACTAAATATCCTCCACAAAAAACACAAAAAATCAACACTAGAATAATCAATAAATATTTCGTAATTTTGCAGTCCAATAAAAGGAATTAGAAAATGTTAGATAGACTTCAATATGTAAAGCAGCGTTTCGATGAGATTTCGGATTTGATTATTCAGCCGGATGTTATTGCTGATCAAAAGCGTTATGTGCAACTCAACCAAGAATATAAAAGCATAAAAGCTTTGGTTGAAAAGAGAGAAGAATACATTCTTGTTTTAGCCAATATTGACGAAGCAAACGAAATTATTGCTGATGGAAGCGATGCAGATATGGTTGAAATGGCCAAAATGCAGTTGGATGAAGCAAAAGAACGTTTACCGCAGCTAGAGGAGGAAATCAAATTTATGTTGATTCCTAAAGATCCTGAAGATGCTAAAAATGTTATGGTGGAGATCCGCGCCGGAACGGGTGGGGACGAAGCGAGTATTTTTGCTGGGGATTTGTTTAGAATGTATACTAAATATTGTGAATCACAAGGATGGAGAACATCTGTTGTGGATATGAACGAAGGTACTTCTGGAGGTTTCAAAGAGGTTATTTTTGAGGTTTCGGGAGAGGATGTTTACGGTACTTTGAAGTTTGAAGCGGGTGTTCACCGTGTACAACGTGTACCACAGACTGAAACGCAGGGTCGTGTGCATACATCGGCTGCTACTGTTATGGTTTTACCAGAGGCAGAAGAGTTTGATGTACAGATCGATATGAACGATGTTCGTGTAGATTTCTTCTGTTCGTCTGGACCTGGAGGACAATCGGTAAATACTACGAAATCGGCTGTACGTTTAACGCACATTCCGACAGGATTGGTGGCGCAATGTCAGGATCAGAAATCGCAGCATAAAAATAAAGATAAAGCGTTAACGGTTTTACGTTCTCGTTTGTACGAAATGGAATTGGCTAAGAAAGAAGCTGAAGATGCTACAAAACGTACTTCTCAAGTAAGTTCTGGTGACCGTTCTGCTAAAATTCGTACGTACAACTACGCTCAAGGTCGTGTAACTGATCATAGAGTTGGTTTGACTCTTTACGATTTAGGAAACATCATGAATGGTGATATTCAGAAAATTGTTGCGGAGCTTCAATTGGTTAACAATATGGAGAAATTGAAAGAGGCTTCGGAGGTATTTTAATTTTTGAAGGTTCTGAGGTTCTGAGGTGCTAAGGTTCTGAGGTTTTTTTTCTTCAGGTTCAAAGTTGTAGAGGTACTAAGGTTCAGAGGTTTTTTAATCTGAGGTTCAAAGTCGCAGAGGTACAAGGGTTCAGAGGTTTTTTCTTGAACTTATATATAAAATTTAAGCCGAACTTTGTTCGGCTTTTTTTATTTTGAAGTTTAATTAATTTTAAATTTATTAAACTTCAATTTTTTTGTTTTTGAATATTGTCAACGCTTTTTTCGTTGGCTCATTCTATAAAGTAAAAGAGACTGCTTACTAATGTAAACAGTCTCTTTTGTTAAGGTTGAGATTTAAGTTTCTATTATTTATAAAGACTTTACAAAATTTCGATTATCGAAATAAAAAACCTTAATAACTTAGAATCTTAGCACCTCAGAACCTCTAAAAAATATAGTGAAGGTCTTATCTTCATCAACCGCTTTCCCCAATAAGCGTATGATGAAAGTTAGATACCTAGAAATACTCTCGTATATTCAAAACATTTATATAGATTAGAGTAAACGTATACACCATTTTTTAATACTATTTCGCTTAACTTTTCCATAATATAAAATTTAAGTTTGACAATTACTCTCTGGATGGTTCATATTGTGATGATTCTTCTTCTGAAGTTTCACTTGAAAATTCGTCTGATTCATGATCGTGATGTGGTTTAGAAACCAGATTGGTTACGATAAGCTGTACAAGTGATCCTAATACTCCTTTGAACATTGAATCGCCTTTTCCGACGATGAATCTTTTTGCCAGATATCCAATTCCAATACTAATTGCAGACTGTGCCATGTGACTTTTAAAACCAACTGTTTCGTTAATTTCTTCAACAGTATTTCTAATTAAATTTATTGGTTTCAAATTCTCTTTGACATCCTCGATATGATCTTTGATGGCGCACCATTCTGAATCTTGACGGACTTCTAATTCTTGAATTTTTTGATTTAATTGATCAATAGTGTATATAGCCTCCATAGATTAGTCTTTTATAATTATTAATTAATTAAATCTTAATTCTTTGTTTCTTTTAAAATACTTGAAATAATAGTATTTCCAATAGGTGTTTTTATCAATTTATGATGTGATTTTACAATAACAACAGCAACAATTAAGTAAAAAAGTGCCATGATAAAAAATCCATAATAATATTCTCCAAGCAGTTGTCCAACCCATAAACTAATCCCTATATTAAGGAACAAAGTAAAAAATGCAACAACAATCCCGATTGCTATCTTAGATGCTAGCGATGAAACACCGTCGGCAACTGAACATACTGTTTTTAGTTTTAATAATTCTAAACTTGTTTTAGCATAGTTTTCAGCTTTTTCATATAGATTTAAGTTCTCGTTTGTTGTTGCATTTGGTTCCATGATATAGGGTTTTATGGTTTGAAAAATTCACTTATTAATAGCTATTATATTAATAGTTTGTTTTTACAGTTTTAGCTTCATCTTTGATAGAATTGAAATCATCTTTCACTTGATTAAGTTTAGATTTTCCTTCTTCGATAATATCTTTACCGTTTGAAGTAATAGTACTTACAATACCATCAAATTTTGTTTTAAGGTTATCTCCGTAATCTTTCGATTTATCTTTGATTTTTTTTCTTGTATTTGAACCTTTATCTGGTGCAAACAATACTCCTATAAACGCTCCCGCCGCTGCGGCTCCTAAAATTCCTAAAATTGTGCTACTAGTTTTCATAATAATTGATTTAATGGATTAATATTTAAAATTTGTTGATTTAATATTTAATTTAAATTTCTCGACCTTTAATAAGTCTTAGCAGTACTGCGATAATGGCAATAACTAACAGAATGTGAATAATACTTCCGAAACTGTAAACAAAGAACCCTAAAGCCCAAAGAATTACCAGAATCACTGCGATTGTATATAATAAATTTGACATGGCTTTTTATTTTAGTGGTTTATAATTAGTTCTCTTAATTTAACTTATACGAAAGGTATAATGTCAAATTGCTGTTTTTTGCATCTGGAATTGTGTAAGTTGTTCCTGCAACAGTTCTTTCTTTACCTACAGTTGTTAAACCATAATTGTAACGAACTCCAATGCTGATAGGATCAAAATCAACTCCAACACCTGCAGCAATACCTGCATCAAATTTGTTTAAATCATCTCTGTCAATTTCTTGGTCAAAATCAAAAGATCCGTCTCCTGTTACTTTAGAACTTACTAAGTAAGAAGCATAACCACCCGCATGTACATTAAAGTTTTTTGTAATATTTACTCTAACTAAAAGCGGAAGTTCAATATAATTTAATTTGAATTTTGTATTCCCGCTTGCAAAAGCATTGTTGTATTCAAATTCAGCACCTTTTGTAGTAAACAAAAGCTCTGGCTGAATCGCTACAAAATCTGAAATAGGAAGTGTAGCATAAACCCCGGCGTTAAAACCGTATAAAATATTATTGTCATCTACATCATCTCCACTGCCATAAAGGTTAGACATGTTGAATCCTCCTTTTACACCGAACTCGGTATTTACATTATTGTCTTGAGCGTGCAGCATTCCAAATGAAGCTGATAAAAAAAGTGTTAAGGCGCATAAAAAATTTGTTTGCATTTTCATAGTTAAAAAATTTAGTTAATTGATAGATAAATAGGCTCTTATACGTTTTGTATTGTTATTCTTTCGGTTTCCCTTAAGAGTTTATATTGTTCAGGTAAATACCTTGATACTAATTCTAGAATTTCTTTATCTTTTGTTTCTCTAGATATAGTTTCAAATAACTTAATCTGGCCGCTTAAAGCATCTTTCATTGCGCTTAAATAAACATCGTTAAATTCACTGCCATTTGCATCTATGAGGTTGTACAGGTCTCTTTTGTGTGTGGCATTAATTTCAGTAATAACAATGAGCTTTAATGTTGCCATTTTTGTTATTTCGCCCAGGATTTGATTTTCATGAATTTCTATTCTCTTACTCAATTCCTGAACTATGGTGTCTGAACTTTTTTGTTGTGCAATTTGACTTTTAGAAATAATTGACTTACTAGCATTTGCCGTTGAAATAAAGAAATAAGCTTCTGTTTCTTCTCTTTCTGTTATTGCTAAAGCTTGGTTCTTAAAAGTGTTTTCTATCGGATTTATTTTTCTGCAAGACGTGATGCATAATAATAGTACCAGTAAGAAAAACACTTTAAAAATTGAAGCTTTTAAGGGGGATTTTGCTTTCATTATCACTTCTTAAAGTATTACATTACAAAGATGCTAACGAATGAAACATTTTACTTTACAGCATAAAAAAGAAACTTTATATAATTCCCATAGTAGAATTATTTTTATAGTTTAACCTTTAAAATTCAGGTGATTAGTTGGGTTTGCTAGAATGCAAAAAAAAAAGAAATCACAGAATTTTCTATGATTTCTTTTTTTATTTTACTTAAAACCGTTGATTTTTTTTCTTACAATTGTATAATTGCGCAGCCAGTTCTTGAGATTAGGTTTTGTAGCTATTAATTGCCCTATATAATTGTATAAGAAAACTGCAAATTTTATATTTTTAGTCTGGAAGAAAAACAGTAAAAACAGATCCTTCGCCTATAGTGCTGTCGGCAATAATATGTCCTTTATGGTTCTCTACAATTTTTTTACAGATGGCTAACCCGATTCCGGTTCCAGGATAATCTGTTTTAGAATGCAGACGCTGAAAAAGAATAAAAATCGTTTCTTTAAACTGCGGATCAAATCCCATTCCGTTATCTGTAAAAGATATTTTATGAAATTTCTTTACAGATTGTTCCAGTATTTCAGGATAATCAGATGAGCTTACTTTTTCGCTTGAAATAGAAATTACAGGTTCAACATTTGGTCGGCTGTACTTTAATGAGTTTCCAATTAAATTAATAAACAATTGTTCAATTTGATAAGGAATTACAGCCAGCTTAGGAAGTTTATTACTTTGAATAACTGCTTTCTTTTCTTCAATAATTTCAGCCAATTCAGATTCGGCATTATCCAGCAGTTCATTCAAATTCATTTTAATAAACTCCTTTTTGGTTGTATTCGTTCTCGAAAATAAAAGAAGATCGTCAATTAAAACGCGCATTCTTTTTGCTGAGCTTTCGATTTTATAAATATAATTTTTAGCACTTTCAGACATTATATCCTTATCAGCATCAGAAACTCTAGAAATAAAAGTTTGGATTTTTCGAAGCGGTTCCTGTAAGTCGTGACTTGCCACATGATTAAAAGAAGCCAGTTCTTTATTGCTTTTTTCTAATTCTTTATTTCGTTCTTGAAGTTCTATATTTAATAAATGTTCATCAGTAATATCGAAATTAATTCCAAGTAAAATTTTACTTCCTTGCTGGTCAGTTACAATTTTACCGGTTGTCTTGAAGTAGCGAACTTCATAATCTGATCGAACAATTTTATAATACACAAACGGAAGCTGTTTTTTGTCAACAACTCCATCCATATATTTAGCAAATGTTTCTTTGTCGTCTGGATGAACAAATTTTAAAAGTGTTGCTTTATTTGGTACAAAAGATTTTGGTTCGAAACCTAACAAACGATATTGATTGTCTGAATAATCAATTTTATCGGCATCTAAATCCCATTGCCAAGTACTGAAATTACCAATGCTTTCAGATTCTGCAATCAGTCCATTTGAGATAAGAAGTCTTTTGTTGAAAATCTTTAGGCGTTGAAAATCTCGGCTGATTTGTCGGTAAGCCAGTAAAATGAAACTCAATGCAGCTAAAAATAAGGAAATCGAAAAAAGAGGACTTAATGAAATTTCTGAATCGTAAATTTTAAGTCTTTTTTTTAGAAAAGTCTTTTCGATATCATTCATTTCATCTACTTTAAAACGAATGTTTTCCATCAAGATTCTTCCGCCAAACATATGATTGTCTAATTTTCTTTTATCATATGTTTTAGGATCGCTGTATTTTAAACAGTTTTCAAAAGAAATAAATCGCTGGGTAATGAGTTTAAAAAGTTTTTGAAGATTGCGCTGTTGCTGCGGATTATCGGCAGTTAGTTTTTTTAAAGTGATAAAAGAAGTATTCACTTTATCGCGCGAATAAATGTAAGGGGTTAAAAAACGGGCATTGCGAGTGATGATATACCCTCGCTGGCCCGTTTCTGCATCTTTAATAGCCGACATTAAACGCTCTAGCTGGATGTTAATTTCGTAAGTATGCATAACCAATTTACTTGATTCGTTCAAGTCTTGATTATGTTTGTAAGCAATTGAAGAAAGAAATAACAGGATGAAAACTGCGATTACAAAAATAACTCTCAAAGAGTTTGAAGAATTAAAATTTGGTATCCACTTCATTATAGTATGCTCTTATTTTAGTCGCAGCAAGAAATTATCACGGTTTAAACCTGAAGTATGATAATGCCAGTTTACGGTCACGACTTCATTAATTATTTTTTTAAGCGTATTGAAATCGCTCGGTTTTTTAATGTAAATATTTGCGCCTTGAATAAATGTATCTTCGATATCTTCTTCAGAAGAAGATGTTGAGTAAATAGCAATGATTATATCTTTTAGACGATCTGTTTTTTTGATTTCAATTAAACATTCTTTACCTGTTTTTTTCGGCATGTTCAAATCTAGAAACAAAATATCTGGAAGTTTATTGTCTGTGTTCATTAAATGATCCATCAGCTGCATTCCGTCATGAACGAAACTTACATTCGTTTGTATTTTGATTTCCTCAAAAGCATCTTTAAAAAAAAGACGGTCATCTTCATCATCATCAGCTAGTAAAATGTGTAATGCGTTTTTCTGCATTTGATCGTGGTATTTGGGTTTTTATTTTAAATTTTCTCTTCGTTTCTTAATAATTCTCTGAAAAGCAGATGGAGTAATTCCAGTTGTGTTTTTAAACTGCGTACTCAAGTGCGCAACACTGGAGTAATTTAGTAAAAAAGCTATTTCTGTCAAACTCATTTCGTTGATAATTATCAACTGTTTTGCTCTTTCGATTTTTTGTAAAATAATAAAGTTTTCAATAGAAGAGTATGTCACTTCTGAGAAAACATTTGATAAATAGCCGTAACTATGATTTAGCTTCTCTGCTAAAAACACAGAACTTTTATAATTATTACTGTCATCCATAAAAACAAGCTCGATAATCGCGTCTTTTATTTTTTGGACTAATACACTTTTTTGATTTTCAACTACTTCAAAACCGCACGGAGTTAATTTATTTTTTAAATTCTCTAGTGCTTCGGCATCAAGATTATCTTCAATCTCAATTTCTCCAAATCCCAGAGTTGTAAAATTAATATTATTTTGTTCCAGGTTTTGTTTTAAATAAAGAGAGCAAATCGTGTTAATGTCAAACTTTATAAATAGTTTCATTTTATGGAAATTTGGTTAAAGATACTTAATTTATTTGGTGTTTTTGCGTAAAAATAGCTTAGAATTACAAGTTGAATGCATTTTAAAATAAAATTTTCAAAAAAATACCGTCTAATATTTTTTACTAGACGGTATTTCCTGATTGAGTTGCAAGGATTTACAAATCAGACAGCATTTGATGGAATTCTTCTTTCGTTTTTCCTAATTTTTGCTGAAGTCTTCCGTACATTTCGTCTTCTTTTCCTTCAGCAAACATCAAATCGTCATCTGTTAATTCAGCATATTTTTGCTTTAATTTTCCTTTTAACTCATTCCAGTTTCCTTTTATCTCGGTAGTATTCATGGTGTCTTTTGTTTGAAATTATTAATAATGTAAAGTTGCAACTTCTAAAAGAGATTTGCGTTACATTAATTTTTAAGACTGTTGTATAATTTTCATCCCAATTTAATAATTTGAATAACTTAAATTTTAATTATAACTAGAATTAAAAATTAAAAATTAAAAATTAAAAAATTAGAATTAACAATTAACAATTAAACCTGATACCTCCTCAAGATCCAAGCCATTTTTTCGTGCTCTTGCAAAAGTCCCGTTACAAAATCTGCAGAACCTGCATCATTTGTTTCATTTTCAAAAACGGGAATATAATCTCTAAATTCTGTTACCAGCTGCTCATGGTTTTCTAATAGTTCAGATAACATATGTTTTTGAGAGGCATATTCTTTTGGTGATTCCTTTAAAGTAGAATTTTCAATAAACTCTTTCATAGTACCAATTGTTTTTTCTCCAAGCTGGCTGATGCGTTCTGCAACTTCATCAATGTTAGCTTCTAAAATTCGGTACTGATCTTCAAACAACTTATGTAATTCCATGAAGCTGTTTCCAGAAATGTTCCAGTGAAATTTTCTAGTTTTTACATACAGTGTCATTTCGTTTGATAAAATCGTGGCTAATATAGTGGCGCTTTTTTTTAAATTTTTAGGTGATATTCCGATATTTGGGCTCATACTTGTATGTATTAAAGGTTTCTTCCAAAGATACTTTTCCAGAACTTGTTTTTTCTTACACAATTTTTGCGAGATGTTACAGGAATTCAATGTCGTAGCTAATTTGGTAAACCAATTATATTATTTGTAATTTTGCCGCACTAGCAAAATACAATATGACTACACAACAACTACACGAACAAATTCTTCAGAAAAAATCATTTTTATGCGTTGGTTTAGATCCAGACCTAGCAAAATTACCGCAGCATTTATTAGAAACAGAAGATCCTATTTTTGAATTTAATAAAGCGATAATCGATGCTACACACGATTTAACTGTTGGTTATAAGCCAAATACAGCATTTTTTGAAGCATATGGAATAAAAGGATGGATGTCTTTGCAGAAAACAATTAATTACATCAACGAAAATTATCCTGAAATATTTACGATTGCCGATGCGAAACGCGGAGATATCGGGAATACTTCGAGTATGTATGCAAAAGCTTTTTTTGAAGATTTAAATTTTGATAGTGTAACCGTTGCGCCATATATGGGAAAAGATTCTGTTGAACCTTTTTTGGCTTTCGAAAACAAGCACACTATAATGTTAGCTTTAACATCAAATGAAGGTGCTTTCGATTTTCAGACTTTAACCACAAACGGAAAAGAATTGTACAAACAAGTTTTGGAAACTTCTAAAATGTGGAAAAACAGCGAAAACTTAATGTATGTTGTAGGCGCAACAAAAGCAGAATATTTTACAGAAATTAGAAAAATTGTTCCAGACAGCTTTTTACTAGTTCCTGGAATTGGCGCTCAAGGCGGAAGTTTGTCAGAAGTTTGCAAATACGGAATGAATGATAAAATTGGTCTTTTGGTAAATTCTGCAAGAGCAATTATTTACGCTTCAAACGGAACTGACTTTGCTGAAAAGGCTAGGGAAGAAGCTTTGAAAGTACAGCAGGAAATGGAAGGAATTATTAATACAAAGTTTCAGGTTTAAGGTTTCAAGTTTATTACTTTGAACATAATTTTATCGCAAAGTCGCAACGCTTTATTTACAAAGCTTTGCGAACTTTGCGTTTTTATACAAAACCTATTAAATGTAAAACCTTTGCGTTAAAACCACGATCCAATTAACTTCAAACAAATAAAACTTGAAACATGAAACAACTTAAAGACCAGCTGGGCACTTTACATTCTTTTGAATCAGATCCCAAGCGTATAATTTCTTTAGTTCCTTCTCAAACCGAATTATTATACGATCTAGGTTTAGAACATAAAATTATCGGAATTACGAAGTTTTGTGTACATCCGTTTCATTTTAAGTCGACTAAAAAGATTGTTGGTGGGACAAAGAAAATTCACTTCGAGAAAATAAAGCTTTTACAGCCTGATATTATCATTTGCAATAAAGAAGAAAACACAGAAGAAATTGTAAATCAGTTACAGGAAATTTGTCCGGTTTGGGTTACGAATATTATTACTATTGAAGATAACTTTCAAATGATTTCAGATTTCGGGCAATTATTTAATTGTAGAACCGAGGCCCAAAAATGGAATGATAAACTGACTTTTGCTTTAAGCGATTTCAAGAATTATATAAAAGACATCCCGTCTAAAAAAGCAGCTTATTTCATTTGGAAAAATCCATATATGGTTGCTGGAAACGATACTTATATAAATGAATTATTAAAACTGAATCATTTTACAAACATATACGAAGATAAAGGACGTTATCCAGAAATTGAATTAAAGAAGATGCGTTTAGAAGGAGATCCAGATATTGTTTTCCTTTCTTCAGAGCCGTATCCTTTTAAAGAAGAGGATGCTTTTGAAATTGGAAGATTTACGCATCACGCTAAAACTATTTTCGTCGACGGCGAAATGTTCTCTTGGCACGGAAGCCGATTATTTAAGGCTTTTGCTTATTTCAAATTACTACACGAAAGGTTGAAGAATTAGCTTTGCAGTTTTTTGATGGATCGTGATTTTAATGCAAAGAACGCAAAGATTCTTTTTATGCAAGGTTTATAGAAAACATAAAGTTTACAAAGGTTTGTATTATAGCTTTGCGAACTTTGCGAAAAAACCTTTGCGTTCTTTGCGGTAGAAATTATGCTCAAAGTATAAGTAACCTGTAACGAAAATCTATAAAAAAAGAATGCCGGCATCTCGAAGACGCCGGCATCATTTAACTAACCAAAACCAAAATAATAAATAACCAGTTTATTACATTACAAATGTCCGACATATATCAATCTTATGCTGTTAAGGTTTTGTTATTACTTTGTTGAGCATAAGTTAAGATTTATAAAATCATTGTTTTGAGCTTTCTGCAGCATAAAATAATTTTTAATTATTAAAATATAATAACTATCAAATTTGTTTATTAATTCAGTTGGTTTTGATTTAATATAATGATAAAATATTAGAAATCAGAAAAATACATTTAAAGTAAAATTAACAACTGCTTGTAAAAAGCTGTTTTTCAACCTGCCAAAATACATACAATGAGGTTTCTTGAGGTTGTTTTTAAAAGATGAAGAGTTATTAAAAACATAAAACCCGACAGCGTTATAAACTGTCGGGTTTTTATTTTGTTTTATTAAATCTCAGAATTTCATGCCTAAGAAAAAACTACTGTTTTATTGCTGTAAACCATTGTTTTTCTTTCTGCATGCAATTTAATTGCCCTTGCTAAAACAATTCTTTCTAGATCGCGTCCTTTCATGATAAAATCTTCTACCGAATGAATGTGAGAAACTCTCGCAATATCTTGTTCAATAATCGGACCTTCGTCTAGTTCTTCTGTAACATAGTGACTTGTTGCACCAATAATTTTTACACCGCGTTTAAATGCTGAATGATACGGTTTCGCTCCTGGAAAAGCAGGTAAAAACGAATGATGAATATTGATAATTTTATTTTCGTAAAGCGCAATCAATTTTGGAGTGACAATTTGCATGTAACGGGCCAAAACAATAAAATTGATTTCATATCTCTTTAATAGCTCAATTTGTCTTGCTTCACCTTCTTCTTTATTCTCTTTGGTAAAAGGCACATAGTGAAACGGAATATCAAAACGTTCGGCAATTGACCTTAAATCATTATGATTACTAATGATAAGCGGAATTTCGACATTTAGTTCTCCAGCACTGTAACGACCTAAAATATCAAATAAACAATGATCATATTTAGAAACAAACAAAGCCATTTTAGGTTTTTGCTCCTGGCTGTACAAATCCCAAGACATATTAAATTTGACAGCGAGAGTTTTATCAAAATCTTCTTTTAAACTTTCAATAGTAATTTGCGGATTGGTAAATTCACATTCCAATCGCATAAAAAATACATTTTGCTCTACATCAACATGCTGATCAATATAGGTAATATTTCCTTCTACTTTAGCAATAAAAGTAGTCACAGAGGCGATAATATTCTTTTGATCTCCACAATGAATGAGTATTGTTATTTTTTGCATTTTGGTATTTAATTTTGGTTAGTGACAAGTTGCAAAGGTCCAAAGTTGCAAAGGCTGCTTTGTATCTTTGTGCCTTTGAATCTTTGTAACTTCAGAAAAAATTATTTTCCGTCCTGCATTGCAAATACACTTTTTAATAAAGGAGTTGTTCTTGCACTTATATTATTACGGATTTCTTTTTCTTCTACAGCAATCATTTTAAAAACTCCAGATAAAGCTTGAGTTGTTGTATAGTCAGTCAAATCTGGATTTACTTTTTTAACTAATGGAATCGTGTTGTATTTGTTTATGATTTTTGTCCAAACAACATCAGCGCCTACTTTTTCGAAAGAACTTTTAATCACAGGATTAAATTTTCCATATAAAGCAGAAGTTGTACTTCCTTGCAAATAGCTTGTAGCAGCGCTGTCGTTTCCTAGTAAAATATTTTTAGCGTCTGTAAAAGACATATTTTTTACTGCCGAAACAAATATTGGCGTAGCTTCTTTCACTGCATCTTCTGCAGCACGGTTCAGCATTTTTATTCCTTCATCTGCAAGAGAGCTTAAACCTACTTTTCTTAGAGTAGCATCTACTTTTTGTAATTCTTGCGGCATTAAAATTTTTACAGCTTCATTTTTATAAAAGCCATCTACTGCAGTTAATTTACTTACTTGTAGGGTAATTCCTTTGTTTAAAGCTTCTTTTAGACCCGAAGCAATGTCTACACCACCAACTCCAGGAATCTGGGATGATATTTGAGGTAATTGATTTAAGGTCTGTTGTACCTGCGCACAAGACGTAAGAGAAAATGTAACGGCTAATAATAAAATCTTTTTCATTTGTTGGGGATTATTAAGTTTCAAAAATACTACTTATTCAAAAATAAAGCCATAAAAATATTCTGAGAGGGTAAACAATTTGTTTGATAAATAACACTTGCTTGATAATTTATTTTCAATATGGATTCATTCCTTCTTTTATTGACCTTAAATAAAAAAATCATCTCATAAAAATATAAGATGATTTTGAGTTTTTTGTTGCGCTATTTTTTAACGATTACTAAAAGCAATTTCTTCTAAAGCTTTTGGATTACTGATAGCTTTACTCACTTCTTGTTTTTTCATATCGTCATTATCTCCTGTTCCAGTACTTAAAGTAAGCTCTTTCGGGATTGCAGGTTTTTTATCAAAAATGGTAGAATAAAGTAAAACTGCCTGAAGAAATCCGCCATCGTTTAAAAGATGAAGTGTGTTTTCTCCAAAACGTAAATTATCTTTATTTGCAACTAAATATTTATAATCATTTTTTCCATTGTATGCATCATTAACAGCGTCACCAACTCTTAATAATCCTGCGTTTTTTGTAGCTTCTGTAATTGAAATAGCATTTTTGCGCATTTCATCATAATACTCTTTGTATTCAGATTCTGTAAAAGGTAATGGAGACATTCCTTCGTAAATATAAATGGCAACGTCAGGACTGTTTTTGCGAATTTTATCTACAATCATTTTAACATTAGCTGCGTATTTATCTGGTTCTGCAAGCGCAACAGGTGTTGACTCCTGAATGATTACATAATCGTAATAATTACCATCTTTATCTGTCTTAGCAAAATTCTCTTCAGCTTCAGTTTTATGATCGTCATAAATTTTGTCAATAGAAACTCCCATTGTAACTAATTGATCAATATTCATGGGTTGATTATTGGCTTTACAAATTTCATCAAATAAAATTGGAGCGCTTACAAAATATTCTGTGTGGCTGTTTCCTATAAATAATATTCGTGGAGAACCTTCGGCTTTTGGAGCTTTAGGATGTGTAATTTCTGAACTTGAATTCCCCGCTGAATTTGATTTGTTGTTGCAAGCAGAAAAAAGAATCGCAGCAACACCCAAAAATAAAATGTGTTTTTTCATTGTGAGTTTAATTAATTATGAGATTTAAAATGGCAGCAAATCTCTTTTTAATCAATCACAATTATCACCCTAATAAGTTTTTAAAATACTAGTTTAGGACAAACTTTTTTAGAGAAAATATCATCATATGAAAAGTTTTTCATCGATTACTAAAAGCAATTTCTTCTAAAGCTTTTGGATTACTGATGGCTTTATAGACTTCTTGTTTTCGCATATGATCAGTATCACTTGTTCCTGTACTAAGAATAAGTTTTTTAGGAATAATTGGTTTTTCATCGAAAATAGAAGTATATAATAAAAACGGCCTGCAAAAATCCGCCATCATTTAAAAAATGCAGTGTTTCTCTTCCGAAGCGAAGACGATCCTTATTGTCTTTTAGGTATTGGTAACCACTTTTACCATTGTAAGCATCTTTAACTGCGTCACCAATTCTCAATAAACCTGCATTTTTTAAAAATGCTGCCGCTCCCATCGCATTTTTACGTAGTTCGTTATAGTAATTGTTATAGTTGGAGTCTGTGTAAGGTACTGGAGACATTGCTTGGTATACATATATAGCAGCATCTGGACTGTTTGTATGTATTTTTTCAACAATAAATTTTAAATTATTTTTATACTTCTCAGGATCGTTTAATGCAATTGGTGTTGCTTCTTGAAGCACAACATAATCGTAGTAATTTCCATCTTTGTCTATATTAGAAAAATTTTGGTTGGCTTCCGTTTTATTGGTGTAGTAAACTTTGTCAAGAGGAACACCCATTGTCACTAACTGCTGTACATTAATATGCTGCTGATTGGCATTGCATAGTTCTTGAAATAATGTTGAAGTGCTGACAAAATATTCTAATTGGCTGTTGCCCATAAATAAAATTCGCGGAGGGCCAACAGCTTTAGGCGCTTTAGGTCTGGGAATATTATGGGCTCCAATAAAACTTTCAGGTGTTTTTGAATTATTGCAGCCAGAAATTAGCATTAATATTGCAGTAAATAGAAAAAAGTATTTTTTCACTGTGATTTAATTAAAAAAAATTTCGGCAAATCTCTTTTTAATTAAAACCACTTTTAGCCCTTATATGCTTTTAAAGTATCATTTTAAGACAATATTAAAGTGAGCGTATTTATTAAATAGTAAACTCAGGATTGTAAACTGGATTATTTTTATTCAATTCTGCCAGAATGATTTGGGTATAATCTTTTCCACCTTTAATTAAAAAATAGAAAGATTTAATGACATAAACTGGCCCCCACGGGAAAGCTCTCCAGCCTAAGGCTAAATTTTTAAAGAAATGTTTTAAGGCATATTTAAAAGTTTTTTCTTCTGGGCGAACAAAATAAATATTTGAGCCTTTAAATTTTTTCATCAGTTTTGAAATAGTATTAGGAAAAATCACAAATCTTCCGCCTTGCTGCACTAATACATTTATCTCAAACATTGTTAGACCTTCGATATTATTTGTTTTCATAATAATTAGTTTTAAGTATTATAAAATTAGTGGTATAATTACAGGGCAAAATTCGTGAAGTTTACAGAAGTGAATTGCCTCTAAAAGCTTTAATAGTAATAACTTAAGTTTTTTTTGGTTACTAAAAGGGACTAAAAAAGAGAGAAACTATCAAAAAATGATAACTTCTCTCTAAAATTTAATAGAATTTATATTATTGAGCTACAACAGCATTTTCGCCAGTTAACTCTTTGTCTTTTTCATAAACATCCTGGAAGAAACCAATTTCACCATTTTCATTTACTAATGAAGTAAAATAGGTAATGTAAATTGGTACTTTTTTAGTCAATTTAAAACTGTTTTCTGTTTTTCCAGCCATAGCCTTATCAATTTTTGCAGGTGTCCATTCTGGATAATCTTTAAGCATTGCAACAGCCAATTCTTTTGCCATTTTTACATTTATACAACCGTGGCTGAAAGTTCTTTTTTCAAAATCGAATAAAGTTTTAGATGGCGTATCGTGCATGTAAATATCGTCTTGGTTTGGAAACATAAATTTCACTAACCCTAAAGAGTTGTCTGGTCCTGGTTTTTGTCTCACCTGGCCATTTACCATTTCCATATTTTTTTCTGCAAGATAATTAGGATCTGCAGCGATTTTAGATTTCAGTTCGTTTTGTACAATACTTTGAGGAACTGTCCAATATGGGCTGAAAACGATTCTGTCAATTTCTCCATTAAAAATGGTTGTTTTTGTCAAAGGTGCTCCAACAAACACACTCGAAGTCAATTCTACTTTTCCGTTTTTCACATAAACCAATTCAAAAGAGGGAACATTTACTAAAACATACTCATCGCTGGCTGCAATTTGAGCCGAAATTGCTCGGCATCTTTCCATGTTTAATTTCAAAGTCTCCACTCTGTCAGACAGCGGAATATTCATTTCATTAATATGCTCTTCTGCAAGAATATAGTTAGGTTTAAATCCGTTACGAACTTTGTATTTCATCACAGCATCCATTAATTCACGATCGTACACGTTGCTTTTAGAATCACTTTTTAAATCTCCTAATAAATACAAACGGGTTCTAACTTGAGCGATAGTGCTCGAAACAGCATCTGGACGTAACTCTTTATAAGGTATTTCTTCTGGAACAATTGGTTTCCATTTATTTGATCGTTCTAATCTTTTGTATTTTTTTAGAACGTCTTGTAATTTATAATATTGGTCATATTCTACTTTAACGTCTTCTGTTGTTGTTGAAGCAGTAGCTTCTTCGATAGTACTGTAGTTTAAGAAATCTTTCAACATTGCGTCGTAAGACAATTTTTTCTTATCTGCATTACTTTTTTTAGCATACACTACATATAAAGAACTTAAAAGCATATCTGCATCTGTTTTAGATAGCTTTGTTTCAGATGATCGGTCAAAAAGTTGATCAATTTCTTTTTGGTAAGGAATAACTAAATCATTTGTTTTTTTTGCTTTTTCATACAAAACAGTTCCAAATTCGTTAATATCATCTTCGTCAAACCAAATAGTTCCTAGAGTTCTGTTTTTGTACAATGACATTACATCAGATTTGTATTTTTTCAAATCAGAATATCTTTTAAAGAAGTCATTGGAAACTTTATCGTTTACATCATCATTGTTGTAAACAACCAAAGCGTTTGATGTTTTTTTATCTGAAAGAGTGTTTTTTTCAATTCTATTAAAAGAAGATATAAAGAAACTCAAACCTAAAATTACGGCGAATGAATAATATGTTTTCATTTTTTAAATTTTTACGTTATTACTTTTTATGTTAAGTTGTTTGGTAAAAATTTGGGGCTTTTCTACAATGCTAAATTACTCTAGAACATCTTGTAACATGTTTCCTGATTTTGTTTAAATGTTGCGAAATTGCCATGTCTTTAAGCTTTCTTTAACTATATCAATTAGTTACGTAAAATGTTACCCTTTTGGATTGCGAAATCGATTTATTTTTGTTAAGATAAGCTTATAGTAGGGATCGAATATTAAAATATTTTGTAAATTGCCCTCATAAAATTATCATATTCATAAAATGGAACAACAAATACCATATATTCCTAAAAATAAAGTAAGAATTGTCACTGCTGCTTCACTTTTCGACGGACATGATGCCGCCATAAACATTATGCGTCGTATTATTCAGTCAACAGGAGTTGAAGTAATTCACCTAGGCCACGACAGAAGCGTTGAAGAAGTGGTAAATACCGCCATTCAGGAAGATGCCAATGCTATTGCTATGACATCTTACCAAGGCGGGCACAATGAATACTTTAAATATATGTATGATCTGCTTCATGAAAAAGGAGCGGGGCATATCAAAATATTCGGCGGCGGCGGCGGTGTAATTCTGCCAAGCGAAATTGCCGAATTGCATGAATATGGTATTACCAGAATTTATTCTCCAGACGACGGACGTTCTTTAGGTTTGCAGGGAATGATTAATGACTTGGTTGAACGTTCTGATTTTCCTATAGGAGATCAATTGAATGGGGAAGTAGATCACATCGAAAATAAAGTTCCTACAGCCATCGCACGTTTGATTTCTGCTGCAGAAAATTTCCCAGAAATTGCAAAACCTGTTTTTGATAAAATTCACGAAAGCAATGCGAGTTCTAAAATTCCAGTTTTAGGAATCACAGGAACTGGTGGAGCAGGAAAATCATCTTTGGTTGATGAACTGGTTCGCCGTTTTTTAATTGATTTTCCAGAAAAAACAATCGGATTAATTTCTGTCGACCCTTCTAAGAGAAAAACAGGAGGAGCACTTTTAGGAGACAGAATCCGTATGAATGCTATAAATAATCCTCGTGTTTATATGCGTTCGCTGGCAACTCGCCAGTCGAATTTGGCTTTGTCTAAATATGTAGCCGAGGCGATTCAGGTTTTAAAAGCCGCAAAATACGATTTGATTATTTTGGAAACTTCGGGTATTGGTCAGTCTGATACTGAAATTATGGATCATTCTGATGTATCCTTATATGTAATGACACCAGAATTTGGAGCGGCAACTCAATTGGAAAAGATCGACATGCTTGATTTTGCCGATTTAGTGGCTTTAAACAAATTTGATAAACGCGGCGCGCTTGATGCTTTGCGCGATGTAAAAAAACAATATCAGAGAAATCATAATCTTTGGGATAAAAATCCTGATGAAATGCCAGTTTTCGGAACGATTGCTTCTCAGTTTAACGATCCTGGAATGAATACGCTTTACAAAGCGATTATGGATAAAGTGGTAGAGAAAACCGATTCTGATTTGAAATCGACTTTTGAAATTACCAAAGAAATGAGCGAGAAGATCTTCGTGATTCCGCCGGGAAGAACACGTTATTTATCGGAAATTGCAGAGAATAACAGGAGTTATGATGAAATCGCACTTTCACAGCAAAAAGTAGCCCAGAAATTATACGGAATTTTTAAAACCATCGAATCGGTTTCTGGTAAAGTGCCGCAAATTACTAAAGCTGGAATCGACGATTCGACTGTTTTAACTGCAGGCTTTCAAGAACACGACGAAAACCGAATCTTTTTAAATCTTTTACTGAATCAGTTTGATAAAGTAAAAATGGACTTAGATCCTTACAATTGGGAAATTATCCTGAATTGGGACGAAAAAGTAGCGAAATATAAAAATCCAGTTTATAGTTTTAAAGTTCGTGATAAAGAAATCAAGATTGCCACGCATTCTGAAAGTTTATCGCATTTACAGATTCCGAAAATTGCGTTGCCTAAATATGAAGGCTGGGGCGATATTCTGCGTTGGAATTTACAGGAAAATGTTCCTGGCGAATTTCCGTTTGCTTCGGGATTGTATCCGTTTAAGCGTGAAGGCGAAGATCCGTCGAGAATGTTTGCAGGAGAGGGCGGACCAGAAAGAACCAATAAACGTTTTCATTATGTCAGTGCTGGAATGCCTGCAAAACGACTTTCGACTGCTTTTGACAGCGTAACCTTATACGGAAACGATCCAGATTTGCGTCCAGATATTTATGGCAAAATTGGAAATGCAGGAGTTTCAATCTGCTGTTTGGATGATGCCAAAAAACTATATTCAGGTTTCGATTTGGTTCACGCTTTGACTTCTGTAAGTATGACCATCAACGGACCAGCGCCAATGCTGTTAGGTTTCTTTATGAACGCTGCAATCGATCAGCAATGCGAATTGTACATCAAAGCCAACGAATTAGAAAAAGAAGTTGAGGCAAAAATCAACAAAATATATAAGGACAAGGGAATCGAAAGACCAAAATACCAAGGCGATTTACCGGAAGGAAACAACGGTTTAGGATTAATGCTTTTAGGCGTTACGGGAGATCAGGTTTTACCTTTGGAAGTTTATAATGAAATAAAAGCCAAAACTTTATCGCAAGTTCGCGGAACAGTTCAAGCCGATATTTTAAAAGAAGATCAGGCGCAAAATACCTGTATTTTCTCAACCGAATTTGCGTTGCGATTAATGGGCGACGTCCAAGAATATTTTATTACCAAAAACGTTCGTAATTTCTATTCGGTTTCGATTTCAGGATATCATATTGCAGAGGCGGGAGCAAACCCGATTACGCAATTGGCATTTACGCTTTCAAATGGTTTCACTTACGTGGAATATTATTTGAGCCGTGGCATGAACATCAATGATTTTGGACCAAATTTATCATTCTTCTTCTCCAACGGAGTAGATCCAGAATATTCAGTAATTGGTCGTGTGGCGCGTAAAATTTGGGCAAAAGCCATGAAAAACAAATACGGAGCCAACGAAAGAGCACAAATGCTGAAATATCATATTCAAACTTCTGGACGTTCATTACACGCGCAGGAAATTGATTTCAACGATATTAGAACCACTTTACAGGCTTTATACGCCATTTATGACAACTGTAATTCATTGCACACCAATGCATACGACGAAGCGATTACAACGCCAACAGAAGAATCTGTACGTCGTGCCATGGCAATTCAGCTGATTATTAATAAAGAATTAGGTTTAGCGAAAAACGAAAACCCAATTCAAGGTTCGTTCATCATCGAGGAATTAACCGATTTAGTAGAAGCAGCAGTTTTACAAGAATTCGACAGAATTACAGAAAGAGGAGGAGTTCTAGGAGCAATGGAAACGATGTACCAAAGATCTAAAATCCAGGAAGAAAGTTTGTATTACGAAACCTTAAAACACAACGGAGATTTCCCAATTGTGGGTGTAAATACTTTCTTGAGTTCAAAAGGTTCGCCAACAGTAATTCCGGCAGAAGTTATTCGCGCAACCGAAGAAGAAAAACAGTACCAGATTACCATGCTGGATAATCTGCATCAATTCCACGAAGCAAAAGTAAACGAGCATTTAAATACGCTACAGCAAGCCGCTATTAAAAACGAAAACTTATTCGACCATTTAATGGAAGCTACAAAGATTTGTTCTTTAGGTCAGATTACTTCAGCATTGTTTGAAGTGGGTGGGCAGTATAGAAGGAATATGTAATTTTTTTATTTTTTAATGATATGGAAAACCTCTCAAGATTTTTTGGGAGGTTTTTTTGTTTGAAAAAAAATTGATTACCAGAAATTTTGGCTCTTTACGGTTTTCCTCAATTTTAAAGGAATTAGTTTATATATATTAGCGTTTGTACAAAGAATATAGTTGAAATATGAAATACGATTTATTACATACAGAAATATATCAAACTCCATGTCCAGAGTGTAAAGCTATTTCATTTCCGATTACACATGAAAATTTAGCAAACTATTTTCATGGAATAAAAATGAAATGTCCCAAATGTGATACAAATCTTGATTGGTGGACTTTATTATTAAGGCATTTTGAATGGGAAGTTCCTTCATATACCTATGCAATAGTTGGCGGTTTTACTACGAGTTTAAGAATCTTTATGAAACCAAATGAAATATTTAGCTTAGATTTAGGACAGATTGGTATTCCTGAAAAATCAAAAATTTTACAAACTAGTTATACTCCAAATGGAATTGGTCTGTTTCCTGTTGAGTTACATGGAAATACACCGCCTAGGCATTATATTCCAAATGTCATTAATTTATATGGTCGTCCATTTGGTGAGGTAATCGAAGAAATTTCGGTTAATGAAGAAATTCCAGTCGCAGTACAGATTAACTGGGCAGAAAAATCAGATACAAGTCAAATTTGGGAAAATCTTATTAATGCAGTCGAATCTTTTACATTAAAGGATTACAATAGTTGTGTAATTCCATCAAATGTCTCTGTTGAGTCTACATTAAACAATATTATGGCAAAATACTTTTCAGCATTTGCCTCTAAAGATAAAGTTGAAGATTTTTTAAGCAGCGGTGCTACTTACAGTTATCAATTAAATATTTTACTGCCTTTAATAGCTCATTATAATGGTTTTCCTAAAATTCCAGATTTTATTAGAGGTAATTTAAATAAGTTAAGAAGCCATAGAAATTCTTTGGCTCATACAGGTAAGACGAAAAAGCAAATTGACAAGAAGACTGCTTCTGAATTAGTATGTTCAGCTGCATTTGGCTTATCATATCTAAATCTGCTTGAAGAAAAAATGAGAAAAAATGAGATTTAAAAAAATGAAAAAATATACAGACATAATTTTTATTAATGTAATTGCTGTTGTTGTAGCGATGTTAATTTATTATCTCCTTAAAGAAAAGCCAGAAATTCCTATTGCAATAATAGCAACTGGAATTTCGATATCTTTTGGAATTAGACAAAGTATGATTGAAAATGATAAAATATTTAAAGAGTTATTTATATCATTTAATCAAAAGTATGACGAAAAGTTTAATAATTTATTGAATGAAATTGTTGCTAAAAATATAGAAAACAACAAATATCAATTAACATTGATTGAAGTTAAATTAATTAGGGATTATTTGAATTTTTGTGCTGAGGAATATCTTTGGTATTCAAAAGGAAGAATTGATGAATCAGTTTGGTTATCTTGGGAAAATGGAATGAAATACTATTTAAGTAATTCATCTATTTTACCATTTGTTATTAAGGAAAAAAAACAAAAAGATTCTTATTATGGATTATTTGAAAAATTAAAATTTATATTATAGAATTAAGCTTCTTTGCAGAACAATCGTAGCTGTAGAAAGTTTTAAATTAAGTAAGTATGAGTTATCAAGACTACATTTATCAAATACTAGGATTTGTCAGTATTTTTTCTTTACTATTTGCATTATCAATATGTTTTTTATTTGTTATAGGTACAAGTAAATAAAGTAGCCCCGATGGCGTGAGCGTCTCGCCATTGAATACAAAGAAATGTACGAGCGAGACTCTCGCACCAGCAACACAACAAAATTCCATAAAGTTTGTCATTTCGACGGAGGAGAAATCTTCGTCCGCTGAGCACGCACTGTTGCGGAGCTACTCGCGAAGATTTCTCCTCCGTCGAAATGACAAGATTGTGTAAAAACTTTGCGACTTAACGTCTTTGCGAGATTTTTTAACATTAGAACTCTGCAAACAGAAATCAACCAACAACCTCCCCAACATACCCCAAAAACTCCATTTCATTCATAGGAAACAAATGCAAAACAGTTTCCAAAATAAGACTCACATTAATAGCAGAACTTTTATCTGCTTTAGAAAAATTGTGCATGTCATTATCAAGCGCAAGAATGCATAATTTTAGTAAATCAGTAATAAGACAGCCGAGTTCTAAATAATTGACAACTTTAAATTGTGCGGTATAAGAATTGGCTTCATTGGTTGGTTTTAGCGTTGTAAAATACTGAGCGGTTAATTTTTGTAGCTTTTGTAAAGTTTCAGTTGCATTGGTTTCCATAAGGCGTATATTTTTAATTGGTTTACAATTTGACTTTTATAAATTTTGTATAAGAAAAATTGTACTTTTGTTTGATTCGGCGAAGGAAGAAATAGATTTTGCTGTACGAAATCATTTTTTGCTGTATCGCACGGGGTAAAATCTGTTTTTTACATTTTACCAATTTTGACACTTTATTATTATCTTTGAATTATGAGCACACTAACAAAACCAAATCATATAGGGCGAAAAATAAGCCGTATTCGTGAACTGCGAGATATGAAACAAGAAGCTTTGGCGCAGGCGTTAGGAACAAACCAGCAAGCAATTTCGGCTATGGAAAACAGCGAAACGATAGAAGAAGAAAAACTTGTTGAGGTTGCAAAAGCACTTGGTGTAACGGTTGAAGCCATTAAGAATTTTTCAGACGAAGCTGCAATTAATTATTTTAATAGTTTTAATGACGCTGTTCATAATAGTCACTTTGGGAATAATAATAATTGCACTTTCAATCCATTAGATAAATTAATGGAAACTGTAGAAGAGAATAAAAAGCTTTATGAACGTTTGCTGAAAGCGGAACAAGATAAAATCGAATATTTAGAGAAATTGCTAAAAGAGAAATAGTAATTGTGAAAAATAAAAAAGCATTCGCCAACACGAATGCTTTTCTCATTTAAAAAAAAACTATCTGATTTTTGAAAGTAGTATTAGAAAATAAAGGCATTAAAACAGACACTTATTATATACCGCCTTTTACTTTGTATGAAGGCGAGATAGTGGTTTTGTATTTGTACAACGGAAAGCATTTATATGATGCCGAGATTTTTCTCAGAGATATTTTTTGCGGTAAAACCAAACATGAAAGTGTGATTCTTTACAGAAAAATGACCTTTGTTGAGTATTTTAAAAGATCGTACTTCAGAGATACTTTTTTCCCTTTAACAGTTAAAAGGTATCTTAAACGGAATGCAAATCTTAAGAGTCCATTATCTCAAAAAATATTTGAAGATAAGTGGAAATGGATAACGCCAGAAACAAGATTGGAGAAAATTCCAGGAACGCCTAAAAAGCTTTTAACCTTATATGCGACTCTTTCTAAAAGCAATAATATAGTATTCGATTTGGGTGCGCTGGATGATGAAGGCTATGAATATTCCTTTAAAATTGTTGAAGGAATTGTAAAAGATGGAGGTTCAGCAATTTTATTGCATTGTTTTGATAATATGCAAGAATATGCATCTAAAATTGTAACCTTAGAATGGAACGCAGGGCATCCTCCGCCGGGAAATGAATTTCATTTCAATTTTTAAATAAAAAAAGCACCAGCCAATGACTGATGCTTTTAACTTTTTGGGCAAAAAGAGTGATTAACGGCGGAATCCTGGGCTATGATTAGCAGATTCGTCTAGTTTCACTGCTTTTACCTTTTTTGCAGCAACTTTAATTTCGTGTTTCGCAACTTTGTCGTTTGCTTTCACTTCTAGAACATAAGTTCCAGCAGGAAAACTTTCTAAACTAATTGTTTTTGAAACTTCCAATTTATTTGCTGCAGCGTCTCCTGCATAAAGTAAATTGTGATTCTCGTCGTAGATCGAGAAAGATGAATTCTCAACAGTGTCTAAAGTAAAGCTAACTACTTTTCCGTTTCCTGTTTTGATGTTTAAAATAAAATCACCTTTCCCATCAATGGCATAGGTAAACACAGTCGCTAAAAAAAAGGCAGCAACTAAACCGGCTTTGGTAAATTTTGTCATGTTTTTTTTAATTGTTAATTACTAAATGTGGAACGCGTAAAACTACAAATACAAATTTAATTTTTAGCAAAATTTTAGCATTTTTCGATGCTTAAGTTGCTGAATTGTAATCAGATCTGTGTTTTGTTTGAACTATGTACGTAATTACTGGGCTCGCGGATTACTTTTTTTATGTTTTTTTTTAATGCTTGAAAATCAAACATTTGAATTAATAAGAATATTTTTTCAGAAAGAAATTAGTGTAAAAATTACATTTATATTTTAACGCAAAAAAAACAGCTCCGTAACCAACCGCGAGCTGTTTTTCTTCTTCAACAATAAAATATTCTAATTTTTTCTAACCTTATTTTATACCTGTATAAAGTATAAAATATTAACGTGTTGCAACGCTTGTGTTTTTAGCAAAACCTGCTTTGTAAACAGAAGAAATCGCACTTCTTGATAAAGCTGCATTTTCAGTTATTGTAATTTCGTATTTTGCTTTTTTTACGTTGTCTTCAACTTCTAAGAAATAAGTCCCTTCTGGAAATTCTTCTAGGCTGAAAGTTCTTAAGATTCCTTCTTTACCTGAAGCTGTTTCAGAATAAATAAGTGTCCCATCTTTGTCATAAATAGCTAAATTGGCTTTCTGTACTTTGTTAAGTGCGAAAGTGATCAGTTTTCCATTAGCTTTTAATACGTGAAGATTAAATTCTCCATTTCCGTCAATTGCGTAAGTGCTTATTCCTGTGAATAGCAACGCTGCTACTAAACTCAATTTTGCAATCTTTTTCATGGTACTTAGTTTTTAAATTAATAGTTCTAATTCTCTGATGCTAAATTACTTACGAAATAGATAAAAAAGCGCAACTGTGTTTTCCAATTTCTATGCTATATTCTCATTTACGAAACCGTTATAGGTTAAAACTTGAATTATTTTTAACGTTTTTGTTAATTCGGTTGTTTTTATTCAAAGTTTTGCTTGATTTTTTATTTACGTTGAATTAAGGATTTATTTACAAAAAGAATTGGTTTTTATCGCAGAGATTCGCAAAGTTTTCACAGAGATTCACAAAGTTTTTTTTACTAAGCTTTTGCGAATCTTCGTGCTTTACTTTGTGAAGCTCTGCGGTAAAAGCTAAAAGTAAAGAGCAAAAAAAAACAGCTCTATAACCACAAAGAGCTGTTTTTAAAACTTTAAAAGTTTTTAAACTTTACTAACTATCTAACCTCACTTTTATACTTTATGAGAGTATAAACTTTTTTAGCGTGTCGCCACACTTGTATTTTTTTCGAAACCTGGTTTATAAACTGAAGAAACTGCATTTTGAGATAACACAGAAACATTATCAGTTACTTTAATTTCGTATTTTGATTTTTTCATATTGTCTTCCACTTCTAAGAAATAAGTTCCTTCTGGGAATTCTTCTAAGCTGAAAGTTCTCAAGATTCCATCTTTACCTGAAGCGCTTTCAGAATATATAAGAGATCCATCTTTATCATAAATAGATAAATTAGCTTTCTGAGTCTGATTAAGACCGAAAGTGATTAATTTTCCATTAGCTTTTAATACGTGAAGATTAAACTCCGTTCCATCAATTGCATATGTGCTAATTCCTGTGAAAAGCAATGCAGCTACTAAACTCAATCTAACAATCTTTTTCATAGTATTTAGTTTTAAAATTAATAGTTCTAATTCTCTGATGCTAAATTACTTCAGTTGTAAGTAAAAAATCACAACTATATTTTCCTATTTCTATGCTGTATTCTCATTTACGAAACCGTTATAGGTTAAAATTTGAATTATTTTTATCGTTTTCGTTAATTCGGTTATTATTTTTCAACGTTTTTGATGATTTTTAGTTTACATTGAATTAAAGATTTCTTTAATAATTGTAGGAATTGAACAATAAAGGTTAACAGTTAAGCGGCCAAAGATTTTTTATAGCTAGTCATAAAAACGCAAAATTCGCAAAGCTTGTAAAATAAAACTTTGCGAACTTTGTGTAAATCTTAGCGCTCTTTGCGGTTAAAAAACTATGCGACCCGAAAGTAAAGAGCAAAAAAAAACAGCTCAGTAACCACAAAGAGCTGTTTTTAAAACTTTTGAAAGTTTTTAACTTACTAACTATCTAACCTCACTTTTTATACTGTATTAGAGTATAAAACTTTTAAGTGCTGTGAAGTATGCACTTAACCTTAATATTTTCTTAGTTATTTGAAGTAGTTCCTTTTGAAGACAAAACAGAACTATTTGCATTTACAGTAATATCGTATTTTACTTTTTTGAAAGTATCAGCAACTTCTAAAATGTATTTTCCTTGTGGAAATTCTTCTAAGCTGAAAGTTCTCAAAATACCATCTTTACCAGAAGCGTTTTCAGTATAGATTAAGTTACCGTTTGTATCATATATACTAATAACTGCTTTCTGAAGTTGGTTAATACCAAAAGCAATTACCTTGCCATTTCCTTTTAATACATGAAGATTTAGAGCTTCATTTCCATCAATTGCATAAGTACTCATTCCAGTTAAAAGCACTGCACATACTAAACTTAATTTCATAATCTTTTTCATATTCTGTGGTATTTAAATTTTTAGTTCATTTCTCTGAGGCAAAGTTATAGCAGCATGTGTGTTATTTTAACAACTATATTTTCCAATTTATGTGCTATATTCTCATTTACGAAACCGTTATAGGTTAAAATTTGAGTTTAATGTTATGTTTCTGTTAATTTGGTTGTTATTTTTCAAAGTTTTGTAAAAATTAAATACTTCTTAAAATTTCTATATTTCTTACAAAAATTAATATATTTACATTAATTAGCCTTTTAAATAAGATTATTGAAAAAAATACCGATAAAAAAAATGAGACCTGAAAAAAAAGGCAGTTTTGGTATTAATTTCTCAGTTTGAAAAATGTGATTTTGATGTAAAATTCGCATTTACGAAACCGTTATAGGTTAAAATTTAAATTATTTTAGGTGTTTTTGTTAAATTTGCTATTATTTTTTAAAGAAATTATCATGAAGACAATTGCCCCAGCTCTTGAAGTGATAACTAACTCATACGGAAGTTCTTTTACCTACACTAAACACGCCGAAAAGACCAATAGCAAAGCTCATTTATGGCATTATCATCCAGAGATTGAGTTGGTTTATATTAATGGCGGGGCTGGAAAAAGACAAATAGGAAGCCATGTTTCTTATTACACGAATGGTAGTTTACTTTTAATAGGAGCCAATTTGCCCCATTGCGGTTTTACAAATGAGAATACAGGGAATACAAATGAAACTGTAATTCATATAAAACCTGAATTTTTAGGAAGTGACTTTTTCGTTGCTCCTGAAATGAAAAAAGTGCAGAATATTTTGAATCAGGCGAAAGGCGGAATCGCTTTTGGCGGTGAAACAAAAAAAAGAATAGGAAAGAAAATTGAAATGATGGAGAATGAACCTCCGTTTCAACGTTTGATCACGCTTTTGAGTGTTTTGGACGAATTAGAATCGGCTGAGGATTATACCATTTTAAATGCTGACGGATTTTCATTAGAATTGCAGACGCAGGATAACGACCGTATTAATGTGGTTTTTAATTTTGTGAAAGATCATTTTCAGGAATCTATTTCAATAGACGAAGTTTCTAGTTTGGTGAGTATGACTACACCTTCTTTCTGTCGTTATTTTAAAAAGATCTCCAATAAAACATTTACTGAATTTGTGAATGAATATCGTCTGGTTCATGCTTCTAAACTTTTGGCAGAACAGCCAATGAGTATTAACGAAGTTTGCTATGAAAGCGGTTTTAATAATTTCAGTCACTTCAGTAAATCGTTTAAACAATACACGGGTAAAAGCGCGTCGCAATACCGTCACGAGCATAAGATTATAATTAGCTAGTTTCTGATTTACCATTAATAGCAAGAATAAATAAAATAAATAAATCCGATTGATGATTTCAATCGGATTTTTTTTTATTTTTTATTTTTTTGCCACAGATTAAAATGATTTTTTTTATCTCTATAATCTGCTAAATCTGTGAGAGTAAATTTTTCCCTCAGATTCAGCAGATCAAGCAGATTAATCTGTGAAAATCCTTTAATCTGTGGCAAAATAATCCGTGCTAATTTGTGAAATTCGCGGCAAACAAAAAAACACCTAGTCGGATTTTTCATATGTTTTATTCTGAAAAAAGGTATATTTACAAACCCTAATCAGAAAAAATATATCAAAATGAAGAAATTTAAAATGCTATTATCTGCATTTTTGCTTTGCATGACCACCATGACATATGCAGCAAAAGTAGATACGTTACAAGTTGCCAGCACAGCTATGGGGAAAACCTATAAAGCTGCGGTCGTTTTACCCAATTCGTATTCGAAAAGCAAAGCCGCTTTTCCGGTTATGTATTTGTTACACGGAGCTTACGGACATTTTAGTGACTGGCTTAAAAATACACCAAATAAAAAATTAGTCCACAATCTGGCAGATCAATACAATATGATTATTGTAATGCCTGAAGGAGAAACGTTTAGCTTTTATTTGGACAGTCCAGTAAATAAAGAAAGTCAATTTGAGACATTTATCACGCAGGAAGTTATTCAAAAAGTAGATAAAACCTACCGAACAATTAGCAATAGAAACGGAAGAGTAATAACAGGTCTTTCTATGGGCGGACACGGCGCTTTGTATTTATCTGGAAGGCATCCTGATTTATTTTGTGCAGCCGGAAGTATGAGCGGAGCGGTAGATATGAGTGTAATGCTTAACAGAGATTCATCTGCTCAAGTAGTCAAATTAATGCAGCCTGTTTTTGGAGATAAAAGCGGAAGTACAGAATTGTATGAACAAAACTCTGTTTTAAGAATGGCTGATAAATTAAAAGCTAACAAATTACCACTAATTATAGATTGTGGTGTAGATGATTTTTTAATTGAACCAAACAGAGAACTTCATAGAAGATTGGTTTATAATAAAGTTGATCATGATTATACAGAGCGCCCAGGAGCACATACTTGGGATTATTGGGAAAACTCATTACCATACCATGTATTATTTTTCAATAAAATATTGCTTAAAAATCAAGTAACTGCAAAAAAATAAAGGTTTTTTTGACCGAAAATAAGCCGAATTACTTTTTTTGGTTTAATTTTTGGAATACCTTTATAGTATAATCCTTAAAAAAATAAAATTATGAAAAAGATACTTACCTTATTCGCTGTTGTTGGTTTAATAGCGTTTTCAAGCTGTGAAGGACCAGAAGGGCCTCCAGGACAAGATGGTTTAACTGGAGAAGCATTTGAGATTTTAAACACAAATTTTTCATTTAATGCTACTGACGGTTATTTTATATCTGGAACTTTTCAGAGTAAAGTTGGGGGTGATTTATTTGATGATGAGACAGTTTTAATATATAGATTAAAAGGAACAATAGATGCTCAAACTCCAATTTGGCAATTAATTCCAACTACGCTGTATTTTAATAATGGAGATGAAATAACATATGATTATGACTTTAGTAGAAAAGATTTTCAAATTTATGCAGGAGCGAATTATGATCTTGCAGAGACTCCAAGTTATGTAAATAACCAATCTTTTCGAATTGTTATAATTCCTTCTGCTTTAGCTACAACAGTAAATAAAAATAATTTTAATGATGTAATGTCAGTTCTGAAACTTAAGGAAAGTGATGTTCAAAAAATAAAATTATAATTATCAATAATAAAAAAAAGGAAATCGTAAGATTTCCTTTTTTTATGAATATATGTTTCAAGAATAACTATTCTTCACTTGACGAATCATTTAAAACTTTTTCTTCTCCAAACTTTAAAGAAACCAAAATACCAACTAAAAGCGATAAAGCAATAAATCCTAAAGAAGCCCATTCTGGAACGTGGAAGAAATCATGTAATAACATTTTTAATCCCACAAATGCTAAAATAGCAACTAAACTATATTCTAAATAGCTGAATTTTGCCAGCATATTTGCCAAGAAGAAATACATAGAGCGTAATCCTAAAATCGCAAATATATTTGAACTAAATACCAAAAACGGATCAGATGTAATAGCTAAAATAGCAGGAACGCTGTCTACAGCAAAAAGAACATCCATAACTTCAATTACAATCAAAGCAACAAAAAGTGGAGTAGCGGCTTTTTTGCCTGTTTCGGTTAAAACGAAAAATTTCTCATGCTCCATATGTGAAGTAATCGGAATAATTTTTCCCAATGTTTTGTAAACAAAAGAATCTTTTGGGTGAAAATCTTCTTCTTCACCAGAAAACAGCATTTTTACAGCAGTAAATATCAAGAAGATTCCAAATACATAAGTTGTCCAGGTAAATTTATTGATTAACATTACCCCGAAGAAAATCATTAATCCACGGAAAACAATCGCTCCTAGAATTCCCCAGAATAAAACGCGGTGCTGATATTTTTGCGGAATTTTAAAAGAAGCAAAGATTATAGCGATCACAAAGATGTTGTCTACGCTTAATGAAAGTTCTATTAGGTAACCAGTAATAAACTTCATAGAAGCTACTGCAGGTTTTAAACCATCGGGATTGGCAATATAATCTGTGGTATACAGCCAATAAATTACTCCAGAAAAAAGGAAGGATAAGGTAACCCATATTAAGGTCCATTTGCTGGCTTCTTTAGTACTAATAATATGTGGTGTTTTGTTGAAGACACCTAAGTCTAAGGCAAGAATAAAAACTACAGCAAGTAAAAAGAGAGTCCAGACTATCATGATAATTTTTTTTAATTGATCTACAAAGATAAGTTTTGAAATTTAACTTAAAAATTAATTTTAATCTTAAAATTAAGTAATGTTTGTTATTTGTAAAATGTTAATTATTATAAAGTTATGATGTTTTTGAAGGTGATTTTGTCTGTCTGGATATTAAATATATTAATTTTCGGTTTTAGTTTTGTCATTTTGAGGAATGAGAATCATATGAGTAACTCTGCACAATGAATCGCCAATCTTTGTAGATTCTCTAGCGTGATTCTCGTTTCTCAGAATGATAAAGGCAACGTAAAAAAAAAGCCGGCAATTATGCCGGCTTTTTAGAATATATTATAAGTTTAGAATTATAACGCTGAGTTAACAGTTTTGATAATTCTAGCAGCAATTTTGTATGGATCTCCGTTTGAAGCTGGTCTTCTGTCTTCCAACCATCCTTTCCATCCTTTTTGAACAGTCATCAAAGGAATTCTGATAGAACATCCTCTGTCTGAAACTCCATAAGAGAAATCGTGGATAGAAGCAGTTTCGTGCTTACCAGTTAAACGTTGGTCGTTGTAAGCTCCGTAAACAGCGATGTGCTCAGCAGTAACAGGACGAAAAGCTTCGCAGATTCTTTCGTAAGTTGCTTGATCTCCACATGTTCTTAAAACACTGTTAGAGAAGTTAGCGTGCATTCCAGAACCATTCCAGTCTGTGTCTCCTAGAGGTTTTGGGTGGTATTCAATATAGTAACCATATTTTTCAGTCAAACGATCTAATAGGTAACGAGCAACCCAGATTTCGTCTCCAGCTTTTTTAGCACCTTTAGCGAATAATTGGAATTCCCATTGTCCGCAGGCAACCTCTTGGTTAATACCTTCAAAGTTGATTCCAGCAGCGATACATAAATCAGCATGCTCTTCTACTAATTTTCTTCCGTGAGTATTTTTTCCACCTACAGAGCAGTAGTACATACCTTGTGGAGCAGGATAACCTCCAACAGGGAAACCTAATGGCAATAAAGTTTTAGTATCCATGATGAAATACTCTTGTTCGAATCCAAACCAAAAATCATCATTATCATCATCAATTGTAGCTCTACCGTTAGAAGGGTGTGGAGTTCCATCAGCATACATAACTTCACACATTACCAACCATCCATTGATACGAGTTGGGTCAGGATAAATTGCAACTGGAACTAACAAACAGTCAGAAGAACCTCCTTCAGCTTGTCTTGTAGATGATCCATCAAATGACCAGTTTCCAAGTTCCTCTAATGTTCCTTTGAAGTTGTCATGCTCTTCAACTTTAGTTTTACTTCTAAGATTTTGAGTTGGTTCATATCCATCTAACCAAATGTACTCTAACTTAATTTTAGCCATAATAATATAAATTAATTTTTTTGTTTTTTTTCGTTGGGTCAAATATAGATTTATTTTTTTAGTCCTAAAAATTAGGGGGCTATTTTGTTTAACGAAGTATAATTTTTTGGATAAGCGCAATTTTGAGAGGGGTATATTTTTAAAAAAGCAATTTTAATTACCTTAAAAAAATAAATTCGTAATAATTACGGCACATTTTTGAATTTCTGAGTTAAGAAATTATGAAAAAATGTTTATTTAATCAATATTACCGCACAGTTTTGTTATATTTCTATAAATTGAATTCATTATTCTTTGAAAAAAGCATCTTATATTGAAAAATCGATGGCTAAAATTCTCCAATTTATATTTAAAATAGGCTTTTTTATTGTTTATATTTGTTCCTCATTTTTTCAGTGAAAATTATTACGAATTTTAAAATTTACATACATGTCAACATTACGTTTTCAAGCTTTAAAAGAAGCTTCTACAAGAAAGCCGGTACATTTTGAAGAGATTGATAAAAAATCAAATCTTTTTGGTTCAAATGTGTTTAATGAAAAAGCAATGAAGCAATATTTAACTTCGGATGCTTTAAAAGGAGTGAGAGATGCCATTCAACATGGAACGAAGATTGACAGAAAGCTGGCAGATTATATTGCTATGGGTATGAAAGAATGGGCGCTGGCAAAAGGAGTTACACATTATACACACTGGTTTCAGCCTTTAACAGGAACAACGGCAGAAAAGCATGATGCATTTTTTGAAACTTCTTATGACGGAAGTGATCCTGTAGAAAAATTTGGAGGCGCGCAATTGGTACAACAAGAACCAGATGCGTCAAGTTTCCCAAATGGCGGAATTAGAAATACATTTGAAGCCCGCGGATATACTGCCTGGGATCCAACTTCTCCAGCATTTATTTATGGTACAACATTGTGTATTCCGACAGTTTTTATTGCCTATACAGGTGAGGCTTTAGATAATAAAATTCCTTTATTAAGAGCATTGTCTGCAATTGATGAAGCGGCAACAGAAGTTTGTAAATATTTTGACAAAAACGTAAAAAAAGTAACAGCAACTTTGGGCTGGGAGCAGGAGTATTTCTTAATTGATAAAGCTTTAGCAAATTCTCGTCCAGATTTGATGATGACTGGAAGGACTTTATTAGGACATACGTCTGCAAAAGGACAGCAGTTAGACGACCATTATTTCGGATCTATTCCAACTCGCGCTCTTACTTATATGAGAGATTTAGAGCAGGAATGTATGTTATTAGGAATTCCGGTAAAAACACGTCATAATGAAGTTGCGCCAAATCAGTTTGAATTGGCACCAATTTTTGAAGAAACGAATTTAGCAGTCGATCACAACTCTTTATTAATGGATGTGATGCAGAGAGTTGCCGAGCGTCATGATTTTAAAGTTTTATTTCACGAAAAACCATTTAAAGGTGTAAACGGTTCTGGAAAACACAATAACTGGTCACTGGCAACAGATACAGGGGTTAATTTGTTAAGTCCAAGTAAAACGCCAATGAGTAATTTACAGTTTTTGACATTCTTCATTAATACAATAAAAGCGGTAAATGATTACGAGACTTTATTGAGAGCCTCTATTGCGACAGCAAGTAACGATCACAGGTTAGGGGCTAATGAGGCACCGCCAGCAATTATGTCTGTTTTTATTGGAGCACAGCTGACAAAAGTTTTATCTGAATTAGAAAGTGTTACAACAGGTAAATTATCGCCAGAAGAAAAAACAGATTTAAAACTAAATGTTGTTGGTAAAATTCCAGACGTATTATTAGACAATACAGATCGTAACAGAACTTCGCCTTTTGCTTTCACAGGAAATAAATTTGAATTTAGAGCTGTTGGATCCAATTCAAACTGTTCGAATGCAATGACAACTTTGAATGCGATTGTGGCCAAACAATTGAAAGACTTTAAAAATGAAGTAGAAAATCTTATCGAGTCGAAAGACATGAAAAAAGATGATGCTATTTTTAATGTTTTGAGAGAATACATTAAACAATCTAAAAAGATTCTTTTTGAAGGAGACGGTTACAGCGAGGCATGGGAAAAAGAAGCGGCAAAAAGAGGTTTGAGTAACTTTAAAACAACTCCAGAAGCGATAAAAGCTAAAGTTTCTAAACAAGCGTTGGAATTATTTGACGAATTAGGAATTTTCAATCACGTTGAGGCTGAAGCTCGTTACGAAATTGAATTAGAAGAATACACTAAAAAAATCCAGATCGAAGGAAGAGTTTTAGGAGATATTTCTAGAAACCACGTAATTCCAACTGCAATTCGTTACCAAAATACATTAATTGAAAATGTAAAAGGATTAAAAGAAATCTTCGGAAAAGAATTTGAAACTATTGCAAGCGAACAAATTGTTTTAATCAAAGAAATTTCGGGTCATATAGAAGGTATAAATTCTAAAGTATTGGCAATGACAAACGAAAGAAAGAAAGCAAACCAATTGACTGATGCCCAAAAAATGGCAGAAGCATATTGCAATAAAGTAAAACCATATTTTGAAGATATTCGTAATCACTGTGATAAATTAGAATTATTAGTTGATGACGAAAGCTGGACATTAACTAAATACAGAGAATTACTTTTTACGAAGTAAAACTCAGAAAACAAATAAAAAGCCTGTCTCAAAAAGACAGGCTTTTTTAATTCTATACTTTATATACCAAAATAAGAAAGTAATTTCCTGTTTATATTTTAGTCTACTTAGGAACTTCGTCGAGGTAGTCTTACATTTGATCGGTAAAACTGTAAGTTATTAGAAAATAGGTGTTTATACTTGGTGTTTTTTGGATAAGTTTTTTAATTTTACTGCTGAAACGGAGAAGATAAATTCAAGTCTCCAATGAAATTTAATAAGGAAAACTAAAAGTTAAAAATAGAAAGCCAAAAGCTTCATAACCAATTTTATTTAGGAAAATCGGCAGAAAATATAATCTGCCGATTTTTTTTATTAATCAAATATCAAATAAACCAAAGAATTAAAAAAAGGGATTATCTTTGCACCACATCAACACAAACTAATTTTCATGAGTTCAGATTCTAGCAAAAGGTACGCACAGAGAGGTGTTTCGGCATCAAAAGAAGACGTACACAACGCCATAAAAAATATTGATAAAGGTTTATTTCCGCAGGCATTTTGTAAAATTGTTCCAGATTACTTAACACAAGATTCAGAACACTGCCTTATTATGCACGCAGACGGAGCAGGAACAAAATCCTCTTTGGCTTATATGTATTGGAAAGAAACTGGAGATCTTTCAGTTTGGAAAGGCATTGCTCAGGATGCATTAATCATGAATATTGATGATTTATTATGTGTTGGCGCAACCGATAATATTTTGCTTTCTTCAACAATTGGAAGAAATAAAAACCTAATTCCAGCTGAAGTTATTTCGGCAATCATCAACGGAACAGAAGAATTAATCAACGAATTAAAATCGTTTGGTGTAACGATTCACTCAACAGGCGGTGAAACTGCAGATGTTGGAGATGTTGTGCGTACTATTATTGTAGACTCTACGGTAACAGCACGTATGAAACGCAGCGATGTTGTAGATAATGCCAATATAAAAGCAGGAGACGTTATTGTAGGTTTAGCCTCTTTTGGTCAGGCTTCTTATGAAAAAGGCTATAACGGCGGAATGGGAAGTAACGGACTAACATCAGCACGTCATGATGTTTTCGGGAAATATTTGGCTAAAAAGTATCCAGAAAGTTATGATGCAGCAGTTCCAGAAGAATTAATCTATTCAGGACAAGTTAATTTGACTGATGAAGTAGAAAATAGTCCAATCAACGCGGGACAATTAGTACTTTCTCCAACGAGAACATACGCACCAATTATCAAGAAAATTTTAGATAAATATACTCCAAATGATATTCACGGGATGGTACACTGCAGTGGAGGAGCGCAAACTAAGATTTTACATTTTGTAAAAGATTTACATGTTATAAAAGACAATTTATTTCCAGTACCGCCATTGTTCAAATTAATTCAAGAACAATCAAAAACAGATTGGAAAGAAATGTATCAAGTTTTCAACTGCGGTCATAGAATGGAAATTTATGTTCCAGAAAATATTGCACAAGACATTATTGAAATTTCAAAATCATTTAATGTAGAGGCTCAAATCGTTGGTAGAGTAGAAGCTTCAGAAGAGAAGAAACTTACTATTACAAGCGAATACGGAACATTCAATTATTAAAAAAAATAACCATATAAGTGGTATAAGTTCATTTTAGTATTTTTTAGTACTTTTAATATGAACTTATATCACTTATATGGTTTTAAAAAATACTTCATTATGTACGAATTACTTTTTTGGAAATATCTAGATGAAATCTACTTGAATAATCAAGAAGTTTATGAAGCTCTTGTAGAAAAACAAAAAGTAGATGGTCTGGCTGTTCTTCAAATAGAAGTAATTGTAAATCGAATCAACTCCGTTTTTTCAGATTGGGAAAGAGTCGATGAAAACAGCTGGAAAAATCCAAAAGGAAAAGGTGCATTTCAAGTAATTACCACACCACAAAGCGTAAAAATTGACTGCTACGGAACAGAAGGAAAAACCATGAATAAATTAGTAGATGTCATGGAAGAATTCAAATGTCCGCTTTACGATCCGCAAGTTCCAGAACGTTATGATGAAATGAATGAGTAAGTTAGTTGTTAGTTGTTAGTTGTTAGTTGTTAGTTGTTAGTTGTTAGTTGTTAGTTGTTAGTTGTTAGTTGTTAGTTGTTAGTTGTTAGTTGTTAGTTGTTAGTT